>NZ_FNPL01000001.1 GCF_900107305.1 Thermoactinomyces sp. DSM 45892 | reverse complement strand
CTTCTAATTTAGTTTCTACTGAATACTTAGCCATAGAAAAAACACCTCCAACTGTTGGGTTTTAATTTCGTGTCCAACAATTGGGGTGCAGTTCAACGATCACCCTTTTTTTTACAACTACGAACTCTTTTTCGTACCCATCCATTTCGAAAGCTTATCTAGCATACGCTCAAAAAATTTGCGCATCTTCATCCCCTCCTTCTTTACCACAAGCATATGAGCGAAGGACAAGACATATGATTGTACAAACAAAATCCTTTGTAAGGAATGGAGAGGAGGATCAGATTTTGAAAGAATGGGGTGTACATAATAAATCGCGTAGACAAGAACAAATCCGTCTGATCCGCCAAGGGTCACATAAAATACATTCGGCCCAGCATGATCAAATGGAAATTCCCCCAAAAGACGGAGAGACCTTTGCCTTGCTCGCTACACAAGAAGGCGAGTATCCCAATTGGGTATCTCCTCCTCTAGCAACTTCTAGTTATGCGATGGGAGGCATTCAACCGTGGGGGAAGGCGAAACGATGGAATAAGAAAGAGAAAAAACGAAATAAGCCTGTGAAGTTTCTTGTTCAGATGGTTATAGCGGCTACTTTGTTCCTCGGTACCACACTTGCTGTTCAACATCAAACAAAAGTAGGTCAGATGCTCACAAGTGCACTGGGTCATAAAATGGATGTTTCTACCATTGCTAAATGGATAGATCAGGTGGTAGGGGAAAATGCTACGGTGCTACCTGCCTTTGTGGGAACGTTCTTAGAGCAAGCAAAACCGGAAGGGCAATCAGGTGCGAGTTGGCAAGTACCCAGTAATGGGAAAGTGTTTCTCCCCTATACAGCTGAGCGAAAAGGCATGGTATTGCAATTAGTTCAAAACGAACAAGTTCACGTAGCAAGGGATGGCTGGGTCTCCTTTGTCGGGACGAAAGAAGGATTAGGTCAAACCGTTATCGTGGAGCATGAAGATGGGAGTGAGAGTTGGTATGGCTTTCTGGATCAGCCAGCTATCAAAGCCAAAGCTGCCCTGAAAAAGGGAGATGTAATAGGTAAAGCCGAGGATAAACAAGGTCAATCATTCCTTTATTTCGCAATCCAAAAACAAAATACTTGGCTAGATCCAACGAAGGTGATTTCATTTGGCTCCCCGAACTAGTTCGCCATGGAAAGGGATGAAGATTCGAATTCATCCCCTTTTTTGGCTAGTGATCCTGCTTTCTATTTGGACAGGTCACTGGATAGAAATGCTTACCCTCTTTGTCGTGATCGTGATCCACGAGCTTGGTCATGTAACCGCCGCTTGGTCATTTGGCTGGCGCATTCGTTCGATGGAGATCCTGCCTTTTGGTGGCGTTGCCAAGATGGATGAATGGGGAACCGTGCCGAATCGTGAAGAGATCGTCGTCGCGTTAGCAGGCCCGTTTCACCATGTATGGATGGTTTTAATCAGCGTTCTCTTTTATCAAGCAGGATGGTGGACGAAAGAGTGGACCTTGTACTTCATCGAAGGGAATCTATGGATCGCCGCTTTTAACCTTCTTCCGATTTACCCGTTAGATGGAGGCAGAGTTCTTCAAGTATGGCTAACCTATCTACTTCCCTATCGAAATGCCGTTGCCGTTACTCTCTGGTGGAGCTTACTGGCCGCATCTCTGCTTATCATCCTTTCCTTTTTCATCCCAGGAAGCCTCGTTCACATCCCACTATTTTCGATTTCCGTCTTCCTTCTCTATAGCAATATAATTTCGTACAGGCAAAGAGAATATCAATTTATCCGCTTTCTCTTGCATCGATTGGAAAAGGGGATAGATCCAAAGTGGGGAACTATCCAGATCAGGCACGCTGGTGGGGCGATCCTGCGTCAGATTGTGAAGTCTTGGTATAAAGAGAAGGAACACATTGTGGAAGTGATGGGTGAGGATGATAGAGTATTAGGTGTTTTGACAGAGGAGCAGTTATTAAAGAGATATTTCACTAGCTCGGTTATGCCGAAGAAGCCGCCTCATCAGCGGATAAGTTAGGTAGAATGATTTCCCCAACGATCAAAATCGTTGTAGGAGATCATAAAAAGAGGGGCTGTCTCCAGTAGATCTTCTACTTTTGGGACAGCCCTAAAAATACCTCAATATAGATTAATGATAGAGTTTTATTCTTTTAACTAGGTTGCTCCTCCATCCGCAATACGAATGATAGTCGCCTGGGCACCAGATCCGACAATATTTCCGCTTGTAATGCTTCTAATCCCTCCAGATCTATTACCAAACTGGATAACATCGCCAATGGAAAGTTGTCTAACTGTAGAGGTACTTAGAACTCCACCTGTAGCACCGATAGACATAGGAGCAACGTCGAAGGGACTACTATTGATCGATATACCAAAGGTCGTTACATCTGCAGCAACATCAACATTTGCAGAATATATCATCAAGTACATACCGTCTCTCGTAATAGTGAAATCAGTGGAGCCATCAAATGTAATTCCAGATATAGTAGAGGGTCCACTTAAGATACTAAAATCAATAGGAGATTGTTCATCAATGGTTTGGGTACCGCAACTTACACGAGCCAAGTTTTGTAGTATAGGTTCTGTGGTTCCAGTAGGTCCGGTAGGTCCCACGTCCCCTTGAGGTCCGGTAGGTCCCACGTCTCCTTGAGGTCCGGTAGGTCCTACGTCTCCTTGAGATCCGGTAGGTCCCACGTCCCCTTGAGGTCCGGTAGGTCCTACGTCTCCTTGAGGTCCGGTAGGTCCTACGTCTCCTTGAGGTCCGGTAGGTCCCACGTCCCCTTGAGGTCCGGTAGGTCCTACGTCCCCTTGAGGTCCGGTAGGTCCTACGTCTCCTTGAGGTCCGGTAGGTCCCACGTCTCCTTGAGGTCCGGTAGGTCCCGCATCCCCTTGAGGTCCGGTAGGTCCCACGTCTCCTTGAGGTCCGGTAGGTCCCACGTCTCCTTGAGGTCCGGTAGGTCCCACGTCTCCTTGAGGTCCGGTAGGTCCCACGTCTCCTTGAGGTCCGGTAGGTCCTACGTCTCCTTGAGGTCCGGTAGGTCCTACGTCTCCTTGAGGTCCGGTAGGTCCCACGTCTCCTTGGGGTCCGGTAGGTCCCACGTCCCCTTGAGGTCCGGTAGGTCCTACGTCTCCTTGAGGTCCGGTAGGTCCCACGTCTCCTTGGGGTCCGGTAGGTCCCACGTCTCCTTGAGGTCCGGTAGGTCCCACGTCTCCTTGAGGTCCGGTAGGTCCTACGTCTCCTTGAGGTCCGGTAGGTCCCACGTCTCCTTGAGGTCCGGTAGGTCCCGCATCCCCTTGAGGTCCGGTAGGTCCCACGTCTCCTTGAGGTCCGGTAGGTCCCACGTCCCCTTGAGGTCCGGTAGGTCCCACGTCTCCTTGGGGTCCGGTAGGTCCTACGTCTCCTTGAGGTCCGGTAGGTCCTACGTCTCCTTGGGGTCCGGTAGGTCCTACGTCTCCTTGAGGTCCGGTAGGTCCCACGTCTCCTTGGGGTCCGGTAGGTCCCACGTCTCCTTGAGGTCCGGTAGGTCCCACGTCCCCTTGGGGTCCGGTAGGTCCTACGTCTCCTTGAGGTCCGGTAGGTCCCACGTCTCCTTGAGGTCCGGTAGGTCCCACGTCCCCTTGAGGTCCCTGAGGTCCTGTTGTTCCGTTAGTGCCTGTGGGAACTTCTAATATCACATTGGCAGAACCGGGAATTACGTTAATTTCCAGTGTATTAGATGAAAAGTTTAGTATATCTCCAAAGCCGAGTGGAACACTTCCACTAGCTCCTGAATTCCCTTGAACTAAAAATAGGAAATCACCTGTAATAAGAATTCCCTGAGGTCCGGTAGGTCCCTGAGGTCCCTGAGGTCCAGTAATCCCTCCTGATGATCCAGTAGATGCAGGTCCCTGAGGGCCTATGGGTCCCTGGGGTCCCTGAGGTCCATCACAAGGATGACAAGGATCACAGGGGTTACAAGGATTATAAGGTTTACAAGGATTATAAGGTTTACAAGGATTATAAGGTTTACAAGAATGACAAGATTTACAATGATGACAAGGATTGCAATGATGACCATGACGATGATGCCTAATATAAGCATTTGACATGCATTCTTCCTCCTTTGGTATCTTTATATCCATATGTACAAAGTCATTGAAGGTGAGACTAAATGACTTTAGTTAAAAATGGAAATATTTTAAATATATATTCTAATATAGTATTTATTTCCGGTTTCAGCGAATTTCCGATTGAAAACCAGCGAAAATCCACCTCATAAGTGTATAAGTTTAGGTGATTGCGAACGTGGGAAGGATTACGGGGGCAAAAGAAGGTGCCAAGTTGATGGCACCTTCTTTCGATGTATAGTTAGGATCGATTATTTTTCATATAATCTGCGTACTCCACCTGAAACTCCCGTGACTGCTTAAAGTGAGTAGACATCTTGGAAAGGGCTTCCACAATCTCTTCATGTGAAGTTTCTGGTATCGAGAATACTTGGGGTGGTCGGGGAACCTTTAGTTGGGTGTGATCAGTTTTGTTTGACGTAGGTTTTGATACATTCAGCAACGATGTATATATCAACATGGCTGTTGTAATCAAGAAGTGAATGGTATTTGTTCATGACATTGACCCCTTTTTTCATTGTTTTTATACTTACTTTTCTATTTTATCTAAATTAGGAGAAAGAATCTGCCCTAACCAAAAAAGAGAAATTGAATAATCTAGTAAATGGAGTTCTACCTTTACTAGTAGATAGGGATACTAGTAACCACAATACTAAGAATCTACTCTATTTGGATGACATCAAGAAAAAACATGAGAAGGAAGAGATAGATCGATGACATGGACATATGGGAAGATGGTAACGGTGGATGAGTTAATTGAGTATATTACCGAAAATGATTTGTCGAAACATCCAGAAATCCATATTCATCACACATGGAAACCCAATCATTCAAGCTTTAACGGAACTAATTATCTTACCTTACAAAACGGAATGAGATCTGCCCATTTAGGGAGAGGTTTTATCACGATTGCACAACACGTTTCTTTGTTTCCTGATGGGACATTCGTCTTAGGTAGAGATATTAATCTCCCTCCGGCTAGTGCTACTGGCTACAATGATTCAGACTCAGATGGCATCCACCCATTCATGGTGGAGACAGTAGGCAATTTTGATGTAGGCTATGATCCTTTTCAACCTCCACAGAGCACTGCCTTGTTTCAATTAACTGCCTACTTTGTGAAGTTTAGAGGTGCGAAAATCAAGTTTCATAATGAGATGAGCAGTAAAACTTGCCCAGGAAGCTCTATTAATAAACAGTGGTTTGTTGGCGAAGTTCAGAAGATCGTGGGTGGTGGGGATGGTAGTAATCCACAAATCCCGGAACCAGGTTACACCGAAATCGATTATCCGGGCTATCTCATTCGGAAAGGGACAAGGGGGCCAGTTGTAGGGCATATTCAGAAAAAATTAGGTATAAAAGCAGATCAAATATTTGGCCCTGTAACAGAGAAAGCCGTAAGGAATTGGCAGAGAGCCCATGGATTACAAGTGGATGGAGTGGTAGGGCCTAGTACATGGAAATCGATGTTTAATAATCCTAATATATATCCCGGAAAATTGATTCGAAGAGGCTCAAAGGGGGATGTAGTGAGAACGATCCAGCGGAAATTAGGTGGGTTGGTAGTGGACGGCGTGTTTGGTGTTAAGACAGAGAGAGAAGTGAAGGCATTTCAAAAAAGAAAAGGGCTTAAACAAGATGGGGTTGTAGGCCCAAAGACATGGCGGGCATTGTTTGGATAAAGAGACCCCCCCTTTCTTTTTGTGTAAAGGGGGGTCTCTTTATCATTTAACCTTCAAGTGCCTCTGTTCGTTATGAATCAATCATAGAACCAACCATAATCCCCATACGAATTACTACTCTTTCTAAGATAAAATTCTGCTGTTTTATTGGTTCCATCAATAAAACGTCCGACATCGTGTACGACATGGCATTGATCATCACGTAAGTTGATCGTCAGGATGTGATCATCTGGATTATCAGGATCATATTCCCATAGTTCAATTTTCTCAGTTTCATGAACTCCCTCTAAACTGACACAAAATTTGTAATCCCCACCATGAGAGGGCTTTGTTCCTGTAACATACTTTTTCAGGTCCTTGTTCCATTTAAATTCGCTCATCCCTAAATAATCCCATTCTCCAGGTCCCGCAAATACGGTTATGGGCATAATTAAAGCAAAAGAGAATGCCAGAAAACTTGTCCCAATCATTTTCAATTTCATGCTAGTCTCCCTCATCTCCATTCTTATTGTCAACCGAAATTAATCCCAGGCATCTACTCCGGCCCATTTTGTAGTGTTAATGTTTTTGATGACTTTAAATTCAGCCTTATGGTTGTCTCCATCTTTAAAGCGATTCAGATTACGAAAGACGGCACACTCACCCGCCTTCAATGTTTTCTCACCCACATAATCATCTGCTCCACCTGCATCGTCTTCAAACAAAACATATCGACCAGTGGGGCTTCCAGTTCTGAGGCAAAATTTGAAGTCTCCCCCACCAGAATAAAAGACGCGACTGGAGTATGAGAAGGCATCACCGCCTACATAGTCCCATTCTCCAGACCCAGCCAATACAGTGAATGGTGTGGTTAGAATCACAATAAATGTGAGAAAGGTTGCACAGATTCCCCTTTTCAACTTCATGTTGACCCCTCCGTAGAAAAGAATATAGATTCAAGCTATTAAATTATATCATTAAAATTTTATATTTTTTAGTTTATTTGATGAATTAAAAAGGAAAATACTCCAATCCAGCGATAGTAAAGGGTTGGAGTATTTTCCTTTTTAATCACATTGTCTGTGACTGTATTACTTGTTTCGGCTTCATTTGTGTGATTAGAAACATACTATAACGAATAGCTACATACATAACCATGGCACTTGCAAGAATCGTTTCCATGATGCTAAGCGTATGACTTACTGTTCCGTTAAAACCTAAATATTTTAGTGTATTGGTAAGGGCAGTAGCACAAATAACGAGTGGAAATGTAAATGCCGAATAACTAGGATAAAATGATAGATGTAATAACTTGGGTAGTTGCCATAGTACACTTACGTATAGAGCTTGTGAAAGAATAAGAAGTGCCCAAACAAAGTTTACTGATTTCGTTTCAAAATGCACTAAATATGCGGCTAGTAACAGCGATCCGGGTGCACATAAGATTGTAATAAGCGGTAGTGTAGCCATTTCTAAATCACGCATCACAAAAATGCGAATGAATATGAGTGGTAGTAAAATAAGATAGAACACCATAGATACCCAAAAGATAACGGTTGATATCGACGGTACTAGGCTACCTGCGGTGAGCGGAATAATCGCCATCCCGATAAACATAATAAACCAACTTGGATAGATATGAATCATGGTTACCTCGGTTCGTAATACAAAGCGATAGATAAAATAAACCATTAATGCAAGATGAACGATCACCGCAATCCCCCAAATGATTTTCCAAAGGATGCTTTGTTCCATAAAAAAGCTACAGAGTACCATCACAGCCATTGGAAATGTGGGGGATACAGCAGCGATCATAGGATTTTGTAAGTCATGGAGTATGTGTCTTGGTGTGAAAAAGATTTTGCAAAGTATACCAATTAAAAAGATAGATCCAAGTGCGATCATTATATAGGCAAGCCAATTAATGTGAAAGCTAAGTTGCAGTTTTGCTACTGAAAATAATGCTAAGATCAAACCACTGATCGGAATCGGGATGGATTGTAACTTGTTAATCATCAACTATTTCTCCTCTAAGATTCCTTCGTAAGGATGATGTAGACTCTAGCTTTTAAGTGAGTGCTCCTATGATCATTCATTCTACTATAGGTTATCAAGGTTGTGTTGTATGCTTTACTTAGAGATGCCTATTGAGGGCAGAGATGCACAGAGTCTCCACCTTGGAGGAGGAAGATTATGTTCGTTAGAAAGTTATTCGTGTCCCTGTTGCTATCGCTTGTTACAGTACTAGTTATATGTTCAGATGGCTATTTTCCCCTTGATTTGTTCTTCTTTTACGTATATCCATTTTACTTTATCTATGCATTGCCAGTATCATTATTGGCCGATTGGATAGCCAGTAAGATGGGGAGATACTCGCGGATCGTATCGTATGTCTTACATGCTATAGGAGGTGTTTTATCGGCATGCATAATTGGGCAATGGGGTTTCGCTATTACGGGACTTATTTGTTCGGTTGCTTATGCATTCGTAAACTATCTGGCTTCATTAGATAGATTTAGCTCTCGGATGGCGAAAGGAACGACCATTTTGTTTGCTGTCAGTCTTGCCGTGTTCATCGTTTCTTATGGTGTAGCTATGGGTTGACTCCAGTATAAGACCGTTTGACACTAAGGACCAGCTGTGGTAAGATATCGCTTGTATGTTAAGCGTTCGATTTGTGTAACGCTAACGATACCGCGCAGGATCGGATTGTAAATAGGGAATATACCCTTTCCGTACCTTGGCGAGTCCTGATAAAGAGGAGGGTAAACTATGTACGCTTTGATCGAAACTGGTGGTAAACAATATCGTGTGGAGAAAGACGGCGTTCTATTCATCGAGAAGTTGGATGCAGCTGAAGGTGAAGTAGTAACGTTTGACAAAGTTCTTCTCGTTAACAAAAACGGTGAAACGGTTGTCGGTGCTCCAATCGTTGCAAATGCAAAAGTAACCGGTAAAGTGGTAAAACACGGTCGTGGTAAAAAAATCACGGTGTTCAAATACAAGCCGAAGAAAAATTACAAGAAAAAACAAGGCCATCGTCAGCCATTTACTAAAGTCGTAATCGAAAACATTGAAGCTTAATGATTCGAATACGGATTGAACGAAACGACCATGGTGACGTTAAGAGGGTACTTGTAACCGGTCACGCTAACTTTGCAGAGCACGGATCTGATATTGTTTGTGCAGCCGTTTCAGGCATCGTTTTTGGTCAGGTAAATGCTATCGAGACCTTAACGGGTGTGAGAGTGCATCAACCTGATGATGGTGATGGGAAAGTAGATCTTCGGATTCCAGAAGGACTTGCTCCTGAAGTGGAACGGAAGATTATCTTGCTTGTCGAAGCTATGGTGATTTCGCTCAGAGATATTGCTGATTCATATCCTAGATATGTAAGATGGATTAACAAATAACTCATAATCGAAAAGAGGTGGAATACATGCTTAAACTAAATCTTCAAGCCTTTGCATCGAAAAAAGGGGTAGGTTCTACAAAGAACGGTCGTGACAGTAGATCAAAACGCCTAGGTGTGAAGCGTGCGGATGGTCAGTTTGTACTTGCTGGAAACATCCTAGTTCGCCAACGTGGTACCAAGATCTATCCAGGTCAAAACGTTGGACGTGGTGGAGATGATACCTTGTTTGCAACCGCAAGCGGTGTTGTGAAGTTTGAGCGTTTGGGTCGTGACCGCAAACGTGTAAGCATTTATCCAACAGTTGAGCAGGAAGTAGTTGCTACTCAAGCTTAATGGTTCGGAATATCACCCTGGCCTAGAACGGTCAGGGTTTTTCATTTCTCTTGATTCTTCTCGACAAATTCTCACTCTCCTTGCTATATTTCGATTTATTTGCTCTGTATTGTGGCGAATATTGTAAATTTAGAGTACAATTTTTTACATGTACAAGCTTTGAGAGTATAGAGTAGTTGAGGGGAGACGGCGATCTTGGTAGAGCGAATGAAAGAGATCATTTTACCTTTTTTACCATTGGGTATAGTATTCATAAGTTGGACGATTGTAACTTGGGAGAGCTGGGTGGATTTCGTGTACCTTACCTTGGCACTCTTAAGCTGGCTTCTGGGTGCTTTTATGATTCGGTATAAGCTCGAAACCAAGAGAGAGACGGCCCAAGCAGAGAAGCTTAAAAAAATTTTGAGTCGAATTCGCCATGATTGGGCAAATCATATACAGATGATGATTTTCTTTCTCCAGATGAAGAAAGAAGAGGAACATTATAGATATCTAAAAAAATTAGCCGAAGACGTAAATAAAGAAAAGCATATTGGTGTGTTTCAATCTCCTTTATTAGCGACTTTTCTTTTAACCATCGGGGTAGAGCATACCAACTGGAAGTGGCATGTGGATATCAGCAAAGATATTCGCATCTCTTTACCTGAGGAAGAGGATTTGCTACAGATGATTAAAAGTGTAGCGGATTGGTTCGATCAAGTTGGACAAGGTAAGTATGATTGGGCGCAAATCCAGCTTACTTTATCGGAAGAGGAGCAAGTTGTATATGTGACATTTGAAGTATACGATTATGACCATAAGAGGATTGTGCTTCCTGTAACAGATGCTTGGGATCGTCTAGAAGAACGGGTTAGTAAATTAGGAGGGAAAATTTCCCTCTCTAGAAAAAAACAGAGAATGATGATCCAGCATATTTGGTGACACTGTACATAGGACGGTGAAGAACGTGTTTGTAGATCAGGTCAAGATTTATGTAAAAGGTGGGGATGGCGGTGGCGGGCAAGTTGCCTTTCGCCGTGAAAAATATGTCCCCAATGGTGGGCCTGCTGGTGGCGACGGAGGTAACGGTGGAGATATCATTTTCCGAGTAGATGAAGGTCTGCGTACCTTGATGGATTTTCGTTACCAACGCCACTTTAAAGCCGAAGCAGGCGAAAGAGGACGTAGCAAAGCCCAGCACGGGGCAAGTGCAGAAGATAAAATTGTAAGGGTGCCCCCTGGGACTGTGGTGCGCGATGCCGAAACGGGAGAGCTAATCGCTGACTTAGTGGCACACGGTCAAGAAGCAGTTATCGTAAAAGGTGGTCGTGGTGGAAAAGGAAATATGCGATTTGCTACACCTGTTAACCCGGCTCCTTCTATATCGGAAAATGGTGAGCCAGGAGTAGAGCGTTGGGTCGAATTAGAGTTAAAGCTACTTGCAGATATTGGATTAGTTGGTTATCCAAGTGTCGGGAAATCGACGCTGCTTTCTGTGGTTTCTGCCGCTCGTCCGAAAATCGGGGCCTATCACTTTACCACGATCGCTCCTAATTTAGGAGTGGTTCAGGTAGAAGATGGGCGTAGTTTTGTCATGGCAGACCTTCCGGGTTTGATCGAAGGCGCTCACGAAGGAGTTGGCTTAGGACACCAATTTTTACGCCATGTGGAGCGTACTAAGGTGATAATCCATGTGATTGATATGGCAGGCTCAGAAGGTAGAGATCCATACGAAGATTACCTGCAAATTAATAAAGAGTTAGTTCTATATAATCAGGATCTGGAAAAGCGTCCGCAGATCATCGCGGCGAATAAAATGGATCTTCCCGATGCAGAGGAGCAGTTGGCATTTTTCAAGGAGCAGTTAGGCGAAGATGTGCCTATTTTCCCTATTTCTTCTGCGACAAAGAAGGGATTGCGTGAGCTGTTGTTTGCCGCTGCTAATCTGTTAGACAAAGTCGAAGAAGAGATTGCCAAGCAACCGGAAGAAGTTTCGGCTGGACCCGTGGGGCGTAAACTGTATAAAGCAGAAGCACCAGAGGTTCCGTTTACGATCCGAAGAGAGAATGAAGTTTTTGTTGTAGAGGGAACGCAGATTGAAAAATTAATCCTGATGACAAACTTTAACTATCATGACGGATTGATGCGTTTTAGTAAAATTATGAAAGATATGGGTGTGGAAGCGGAGTTACGGCAACGTGGCGCGGAAGAAGGAAGCACCATTCGAATCGGTGAAATGGAGTTCGAGTTTACGGAAAACCTGGACTACGTTGATTGATTCATAGGGAGATGGGCTATTCCAATGTGGGATGGTCCTTTTTTTATCACTTCTAGCAGGAATGATAAACTGCTAATTCAAAAATAATCATATCTTCTGTTAATTATAACGTTCATTTAGTGTAAAATAGATGTATAGTGTGTGCCTGAATCTCCCTTCACTAGGAAACATATCAAGTGAATAAACTGTTTCCTTGGTTCTTTGTACTTTTGATCAAAGCTAGTAGTAGGGTTTGTGGTTGGATTAATCAACTAAAAACTGAATAGTATGGTTATAGTGATGATTATGTTTGATCGGAGGGAGAGCGGATGAACGAGTTACCCCTTTTAATGGATTTTTATGATAAGAAAGCGGTCTCGATTGGCGTTCATGACAAAGGAATGTTATCTCGGGGTGAAGGAGCGATCTATGAAGGAGTAACTCATTGGTTAATTGCACTTATTTGGTGTGAAAGAAAGCAGGAACGAGGTTGGAAGGTATCTGTTTATCCAACTTGCCCTGAGAAACCGTTTTGGTATCTGAGCCCTTTTTTTGAGACGGACGTTCTTCACCCGTTTGAGGTTGCGTTCAAGATATCACAAATTTTGGTGAGTCACTCGAAGCGGGATGTATTAACGAAGAAGTTATTTGTTCAAGAGATGAGTCATTTATCTCGTATGCAACGAGCCTGATTTCACCCACTCATACCCAATGCGTAAATGGGAGGTAGCCAAATGCTACATATCGTTGTTTGCATCAAGCAGGTTCCAGACAGTAGAGAGATCCGGATCGACCCGGTTACAAATACCTTAATCCGCCAAGGTGTCCCAAGCATTGTAAACTTCTATGATTTACACGGATTAGAGGAAGCGTTGCGGATTAAAGATGAAATAGGAGCACGCGTTACAGTGGTCACAATGGGACCTCCTCCTGCAGAAAAATCCCTCAAAGAATGTATCTCACTCGGAGCTGATGAAGCTGTACTGGTCACCGATCGTAAATTTGCAGGAGCAGATACTCTTGCAACATCGTATGTGTTAGCAAAAACATTAGAAAAAGTAGCTGACGAGTGGGGATCCATTGACATGGTGTTCTGTGGAAAGCAGACACTGGACGGAGATACCGGTCAGGTGGGGCCAGGGATTGCATGTCGCTTAGATCTAGAGCAGCTTACTTATGTAGGAAAAGTGATTCATGTGGACCCAGAGAAGCGACGTGTTCGTGTGGAGCGTAAGTTAGAAGATGGGATTGAAGTGGTTGAGACGTCTTTTCCGGTATTAATAACAGCGCTAAAGGAATTAAATAAAGTTCGCAGGGCTCCGATGCCGGGGATGATTCGGGCGGCAAGATTCAAGCCTACAGTCTGGACAACCAATGACTTTCCTGACATTGAAATCAGCAAAATTGGTCTAAAAGGCTCCCCTACCATTGTAAGTAAGACATGGGTTCCAGAGGTCCGGAAAATTGATGGAGAGAAAATTTCGGGTGAAGCCCCCGAGCAAATAGCAGAGCAACTGATGGAGAAGTTATGGGGTAGTGAACTAGCTCAGAAACTAGGTTGGGCTTGAAGGAGGAGAAACGATGTCAACGGAGCAAAACAATGAGCAGATGCCGGATTGGTCTCAGTATCGTGGAGTTCTTGTTTTTGTAGAGCAACGTAATGGGATTGCGAAGAAAGTATCTTGGCAGTTGCTTGGTGCTGGAAAAAAATTAGCAGACAAGTTGGAAGTTCCTTTAATGGCATTTGTCATTGGAGATCAAGTGGAGCACCTAGCAGAGGAGGCTATCTATTACGGAGCAGATCGTGTTTTCCTCTGCCAAGGTTCTGAACTTCGTGATTATCGTACTAGGCCCTATAGCCGAATCACCCTAAAGCTGATCGAAGAGTATAAGCCTGAGATTTGCTTATTTGGCGCTACAGGAACTGGGAGAGATTTGGCGGGGGCGATCGCTACTCATCTTCCGACTGGGCTAACTGCTGACACGACTGAATTGGATGTAGAGCCGCACCCATCCCGGCTCCTATTGGCAAGTCGTCCGGCTTTTTCTGAGAAAATGATGGCTACGATTCTGTGTAAACAATATCGACCTCAGATGGCAACGGCTCGAGCGGGAGTTTTTCAAGCTTTGCCGCGTGATCCGGAACGGAAGGGGGACATAGTACTTATTGCTAACCCGACAGAAGGGGAGCAGATTGCGACAGAAGTTGTTAACTTTATCGAGCAGACTGGGACTGTTAACTTAGAAGAAGCAGAGATCATCGTGTCAGGTGGACGTGGGCTCGGAGGAGTAGAACCATTTCGTCTACTGAAAGAACTGGCTGATGAGCTAGGCGGGCAGGTGGGGGCAAGTCGTGCCTGTGTGGATGCGGGTTGGATTGCCCATGAACACCAAGTTGGCCAGACAGGTTATACTGTACGGCCGAAGTTATATTTTGCGATTGGAATCTCCGGAGCGGTGCAACATACAGTAGGAATGGCTGGGTCGGATGTGATCATTGCGATTAACAAGGATGAAAATGCACCGATTTTCCAATTTGCTCACTATGGCATTGTTGGGGATTTGTTTCAAATTGTTCCTGCGATCACTGCAGAGGTAAAAAAGAGAAAAGCGGCGAAAGAAGATCCCACTATGGCTTTCAAAGTCTAATCAGAATCAGAAGTAGTAGGATTTCGAGATAAGAAGCGGAGGAGTGATCGCAAGTGAACGAAAAATTTGATGCGATTGTAGTGGGCGCTGGGCCAGGAGGTACAGCAGCAGCTCTTACGATGGCGAGGGCTGGGCTTAGTGTTGTGTTGCTCGAACGTGGCGAATTCCCTGGGGCTAAGAATATTTTTGGTGGCGTTTTATATCGGAAACAAGTGGAAGAGTTGGTTCCAGAATTTTGGAAAGAACGAAATTTCCCGATGGAGCGTAATATTATTGAGCAACGAATTTGGATGATGGGTAAGGAGTCTATGGTTACTTTTGGTCATCGAAATGAGGCATATAAAGATCCGTATAATTGTTTTACAGGGTTGCGGGTTAAGTTTGACCAATGGTTTGCTAATAAAGCAGTAGAAGCAGGGGCTTTGCCCATCTATCAAACTGTGGCATTAGATGTGATTCGAGAAGGAAATCGAGTGGTCGGAGTAAGGACGGATCGAGATGATGGAGATTTATATGCGGATGTAGTTGTCATCGCAGATGGAGTGAATTCCTTATTAGGCAAAGCCTTAGGTGTGCATAGGGAGTGGAAAACAGATGAAGTCTCCCTTGCTGTGAAAGAAATTATCGCGCTTCCGAGTGAGAAGATTCAAGATCGCTTTCAGGTGGAGGGCAACGAAGGGGTTACCATCGAGTTTATGGGCGAAACATCACTTGGGATGGCTGGGATGGGCTTCCTATACACCAACAAAGAAACCATTTCCCTTGGCGTAGGAGTTATGGTAGATCATCTGCGTGATAAGCGAATGAAACCTTATCAAATCTTGGAATCCGTCAAGCAGCATCCGATGATTCGAAAGTTGATTCAAGGTGGAGAGACGTTGGAGTACTCAGGTCACCTTATCCCAGAAGGAGGTTATTATTCTGTGCCTCCATTGTCGGGAGATGGATGGTGTCTGGTAGGGGATGCGGCCCAATTAGTTAACTTTGTTCACCGAGAAGGTACGAACTTAGCCATGTCGTCAGGTCGTTTAGCAGGAGAAGCCATTATAGCCGCCAAGACAAAAGAGGATTTCTCGGCTAGAAGTCTTCGTATGTACGATGAGTCAGTAAAGGCATCATTTATCATGAAGGATTTACAAAAATACAAGGGGATGCATCAGCTTTTAAAAGAAGAAGACCCCGAATTATTGTTTAGCAGACTGCCGAGGGCACTAAATGATGCAGCGTATAATATGTTTTTAGTAGATGGAGTACCGAAAGCAGAGAAGCAGAAGTATGCGGTTCGGAGAGTAAAGGAAGCGGCTGGTGGAATGATCAATTTACTAAAATTAGGATATAAGGGCTGGAGGTCGATGAACGGATGAGTCAAAATCTTTCGGATAAACTGTATACGATTCGTTTTAAATGTGACGATGTCTCCCATCTGACAATTAAAGAAACCGATGTGTGTGTCGACTGCACGACGAAGGATTGCAACTTTTTTTGCCCGGCTGATGTGTATGACTGGGATCCTAGTCAGAAAATAACGACGGTTGCTTATGAGAACTGTATTGAGTGTGGAACGTGTCGGATTGCTTGTCCAGCCTATAATATTGAGTGGGTATATCCGCAGGGTGGATACGGAATGAGTTATAAGTTAGGTTAGGGAAGTTACTAGGGGGCCAAGCTCTGTGTGATTTGAGGGCTTGGTTTATTAGGTTTTGTTGAATGGAGTGAGACTAAGGGCCATACATCTGACCACAGCTAAAATAGTGAGCTGTGGTCAGATACATGGCCCCGGTCTGTTCTGATTACTGGTGAGTGTGTGCTTTAATAGTAAGCTTATTTCTTGCTTAATCCATGTTTTGATACGATCTCATCTAATAATTTTTTACACCCTTGTTGGACGAGATCATACGTTTCTTGGAAGTTGCCTGTGTACCAAGGATCTGGGACTCCTTCGTAGGGTGTGCTGGGGATGAACTGGATAAATGGATATACATGTGAATGGGTGGTTTGGGCGATTTTATGTAGGTTTTCTACATTCGATGTGTCCATGCCGATGATCCATTGGAATTGATCAAAATCATCTTTTTTTACTTGACGTGCATAGATTCCTTGTGAAGAGATTCCATACTCTTTTAGTTTTAAAATCGTTCCTTGATGGGGTGGTTCACCTATGTGCCAGTCCCCTGTACCAGCAGAATCGATGTGAATTTTATTTTCAAGGCCCGCTTTGATTACATCATGCCGAAATACTGCTTCTGCCATGGGAGAGCGACATATGTTTCCTAAGCAGACGAATAGTACAGATATCATAACTCATTGCTCCTTTGATGTGAGAATCGTATGTTCTTATATTACCAAAAAGATTGCCTTAGACTAAGAGAAACGATACAATATGCGAGATAAATTGAATTTGAATAAAACAAACTATCTGGAAAAATAGATGGTGATGTTTTTTTATATCTACATAGATTACGAAAAAAGGAATGAATGAGGTTATCTTGTGAACAAGAGAGATGATGAAGAGCGCTTCGTATTGGTCCGTTATAATCAATTGCCTGAAGTGATACAAAAGACATTGGAAGCAAAGCGACTGATAGAGTCAGGTGAGGTTGATACAGTTCAACAAGCAGTAGCCAAGCTGGGACTAAGCCGTAGTTCCTATTATAAATATCGAGATTCTATCTTTCCATTTCAAAGCTTGAACCACAGCAAGATGGTGACTCTTGTTTTTCTACTAAAAGATCAGGCAGGTGTGTTATCTCACGTCCTGAGCTTTCTAGCTGGTACAGGAGTAAACATCCTCACCATCCACCAAACCATTCCTCTCCAAGGGGAAGCATCTGTTTCGATGTCAGTGGATTTAACTAATTTGGCTTCCGATTTAGAGGATCTAGTAGATCGGCTTCGTGGGTTAAAGGGTGTACAGCGGGTGACGGTTATAGGAGTGGAGTAGGATTTGGATATCGGTAGTACATGGTCTCTTTGTAGGTGACCGCCTTTAGAAACACGTATCTACAGCTTTTGTTCAGTAAGCATGGGTTCTAGAGTATCTGATATTGCTATTCGGCAATTGATTCAATGTTCTAGATGTTCCTTACTCCCTGTGATAGAATGAGAACTGACAAAATTTCTCACATAAAATGGATCGTTTCACGAATGATTGATGGTAATCGTAATAAAACAATAGATGAGAGCGATGATGCGTTGTAGAAAGAATAGTTAGTCAAGGAGGAGAACCTGTGGAAGCAACCTTAGAGATGATTCTCAATAGTTTTCAGGATATGAAAACAAGTATTGATAAGCGCTTTGATGAAGTGGAGACTCGTCTAGATAAGATGGACACTCGATTGGATCGCCTAGAAGAAAAGGTGGATACTGTTGCTAAGGTAAGTAACATCATTCAAGAACAAGTTATCCGAAACAGTGAAGACATTTACGCATTGAAACTAGATACGAAAGAGGATTTTACTGTTATGAAGGATGATCTCGATTTCTTAAAGGATCTGCATTATGAGAAATCGAAGGAAATTGATCGGAGATTTTGGGCATTGCAATCGAGGAAAAAGCAGGAGGAAGCTAGTTCGAATAGTTGAATAAGCATTCCTATGGTTTATGAATGATGAGATGAAAAGATAAGAGTTTATTACACCCTTGTTAAAAAGGAGTCGGCTAGATTATCTACCGCTCCTTTTTTATTTTCACACTAAGAATTAGTTCAATTTGTTGATGACATGAATATATCCGTCTACTTCATTAATCGTATATTTAGTGTTATCGAATGATATCACTTCATACTCTGGGCTTGCTACATATTTATAAGCAGCCATCTTTGCCCGGGCAGTAACGAAAAGTTTACCATTTTTAATAATGGCAGAGTTCACAGTAAAATGATATAACGCGCCTTGGGTACCAAGTGATAAGTATACATATGTTTTTCTGCCATGCTTCACCATGGTGATAGCCTTATTTGTCACGTCTACTTGGTTTGAAACTTCTTGTGGTAAGGAGGATATGTTTTCTACTTGAAAAGAAGCATCTTCCCATCCGCTTTGAATATTTTTTTCGACTCCAGCGGCTAGAGTGGTAGTTGGAGCGACAAATCCTGTCCCTATGACTAAAGCACTACAAGTAATGATCCCAGCTACGAAACGTTTCCCCTTCATCCCTGACAACCCCTTATTCTGTTCCTAATATACAAACAATCATATTGTAACACAAATACATTTTTTGTAAACATTTTAATAAAATTTTATATTATTTTATTTTCGAATTTATAGGTTATACTTAAAATTTTTGATTACAGATCAAGAATCATGATATAGTTTTGTCAGGGATGATTAAATCTTACTTTTAAAATGGAGGAATTTTCATGCAGACACATAACTTTACGTTTCTAGAAGAAAAATGGAATATTCTTTCTAAAGTAGGGGAGTCGGCAGAACGGAACGTTTATCAGGATCCCGGTATCACGATTAGCAGGCTACGAACATTTACGGAAACTATTACAAAATACATAGTTGCTTTAGAAAATATCAAGGAGGAGAATTGTACGACCCAGTTGGAAACGCCTTTATAAGGAAAAAGTAGTATTATAGAGGTTAACCCTAGAAGACTATAGGCGATGCCGTTCCACACACGTTTTAGAGAAACAACGAATCAATAAGCTGAAGAATATCAAACAAGCTGAGCTAGTTCCTATAGCAAAGGAAATGACTCTTTCTATGCGAGCAGGTTATCAAGAACGTTTTTTTGAAAAATTAGTAAGAGATATCCGACAAGAGATATCCTCAGATAAATATAGAATAAAAGAGGCATAACAGATGAAAAAAATACTGGTTCTAGGTGCGAGCGGACTTGTGGGACGAGCCCTAATTGATGAGTTAGTGGAAGGATTAGATGTATACGGTACATATACTTCTAACGTTACTAGTCTTCCTCATGATAAACAGTTTTCATTAGAAGTTCAGCACATCGATAAGATGAGGGAGCTCATGGATACGGTAAAACCGGACGTGGTGATCTCCTGTTTACGAGGCGATTATGATCATCAACTTACGTTTCACGAGGAATTGGCTAAGAGTATCAAAAATCAACATACGAAAGTGTACTATTTCTCGACAACCAATGTATTTGATGGAGATTTCTCAAGACCTTATACAGAAGCGGATACCCCGATAGCTGAATCGGAGTATGGGAAGTTCAAAATGAAATGTGAGAGTATGCTTCAAGAAATGTTGGGCGAGAGGGCTATTACGATTCGAATTCCGATGATATGGGGGAAGAACTCACCTAGGCTGAATCAAATCAAAGAAAGTTTGAAAGATGAGAAAGTCATTGAAGTATTTAGCAATCTGGTTTGCAATCATCATCTAGATGTTTTATTAGCTAAACAAGTGCGGTTTATGATTGAAAACGATGTAAAAGGGGTATTCCACTTAGCTTCTATCGATCGAATGATGCAAAGTCAGTTTTATGAACAGATCTTACATCAATTAGGGGTTGAGAAGAGTATATTGGAGCCTCGTTTCTTCCTAGATAAAGAGGATGTGGCTTACTTTCAGATAGAATCTAATCGTGAGGATATTCCTAGAGTGCTTCGATATACGAATTCCGATATTATTTCGTCCTTATTTCAATAAAAATGAAAAGTTAACAGGATCCACCCATAAAGGGATCCTGTTAACTAGAAATGTGGGTTGGTTATACCACCGCTTGTTGCTTGGCAAGTGATTGCAGTAGATCTGCCGTCTGCTGAACTGGATTTGCTTTCCGCATGGAGTGACTCATTGCTTGAAGATTTACTCGAACAGTCTCTGATTGGCTTACTCTGTCTACAGACTCTCTCAATTGTTCCGGGGTAACTTGATCAGGTTGGATGGACTCCCCGAGGCCCAGTTGGGTAAGACGTTCGGCAACAAGTGGCTGATCGGATGATTGAGGAATAGCAACCGTAGGAACACCAAACCATAGAGCCTCCATGATGGAATTCATCCCTCCGTGAGATATGAAGACGTCAGTATGTTTAAGGACTTCTAGCTGAGGAACAAAAGGTCGAATGATGAAGTTTTTGGGGATGGAGTCCAGCTCTTCCGTGCGGGTTCTGGGTCCTACGTTTAAGATTACTTGCCAATGTGTGTCTCCAAAGGCTTCAAAGCAATTTTGATAAAACTCAGCATTACTTAAGATCGTTCCGAGAGAGATGAAGAGTGTGGGTTGAGAGTTGAGACGGTCTAAGGGAAGATCGGTTGTAACATGTCGATCGGAGATGAGAGGCCCAACAAATGCATAACGATGATCGAAGAATTCTGCATCATATTGAAATTGTTTAGGATTTGATACGATATTTAGTTTTTCGGCAACGGTAAACAAGTGCAAAATTTGCTTCTCTTCAGGATGGAGATGTTGCTCAACCCATTTTTGTAGAGTAGGTGCCTCTTTGTGAAATGCGAAGCTACTATAAAAGGTAGCTGCAGGTAGATCGAGAGTATAAATCATTTCTTTTCCCCAAACACACATTGGATCGTAAATGGCTACATCGGCTTTCTCGCTTTTCACTTGATCAATTAATTCGTGGGCCCTCAGGCGGGCTTCGTTCATATACTGCGTCATCAAGTGAATAGGAGGTTTCGTAAAAGACTGCAGTACTTCTGGATGCTTTTTTTGGAAGTAGTGTAAAGGATTGAAAATAGGATCAATCACTCGAATCTCGGCCCCTGCTTTTTTAACACTATCTGTAAAGTCATCCGTTATATAATAAACTACCTCTTCTCCTCGTCTCACCAATTCTTCTGCCACTGTTAGTGTAGGATTCATATGTCCAAATGCTGGCATCATAAAGAATAGATATTTCATATACAGATATCCCCCCATTGAGAGTCTTAAAAAATTTACTTTACTTTAACTTATATATTTCAACTAAATCTTTGAGAATACCTGTAATATGAAGTCGTCTAGTTTTCTGTTGACAGTATAAATTACTGAATCACTAACAATAGCATTCCTGAGATCAATAGGGCATATAGGCTAATTCCTCTTTTTTTAGCCTGTTCGCCAAGCCGTAAGCCCCCAAAAAGAAAAAATGTTGGATAGTATAATGTACATAAAAGTCCCATCCTCTCAATACGAATGAGACTTACATGCCATTATGTTAATAATGTATCTTCACATGCACAAAAATTACATTCAATTTATCAAGACTATTCTTTGATTTTTGTTTTATATGGTTCTAGATTATTGACATCAATAGTTTGAATATCATCGGGAGTAATATTGTATCTATACAGCAAATACTTACCAACGTCCTCTTTCTTCGAAGCTGATTTTAAGGCATTATCGTACACATAAACCACAATTATCACTTTGTTGAAATTCATCTCTTTTAACGATTGTAGAAAGCTTGAGATTTCTTGTTTGGCTTGGTCGCTTTTCTCGTATACTCTAAGGCTAGTTTGTAAATATAAATCCTTATCTCCTTTTTTCAGCACTTCTAGTACAGAAGGTATTTCACTCTTATATTTTCTTTCTACACCATCCCTATAGTTATATGTAAGATTGTCTTCCATTGATCTCAAATCAAAGATCTGGCTAGCTACTTTCTTTATATGAGGTGTCAATTCATTTGAAAACAACGTATGAATATAAGTATCTATAGGCTCATTCGATGCCTCTAACATTACAATAACGGGAGTATTTTTTCCATCTTGAATTGTACCACTCACATCATAGCTAGCTCCTGTGACACGATTCTTAGAGATCTCTTGAACTGTGAACTCTTTATGGTATTTCCCCTTAATATACTGACTAGCTTGTTCCTTCACCTTCTGCTCTTCTTCTGGAGTCATTTTTGAAAGGTCTTCTCTGAGAAAGCCACATCCACTGAGTGCTATCACCATGAAAACAACTAATAAACCAAGGTATAACTTTTTTGTTCTCCATATCTCTAGCATATTATCACATCCTCAAATCATTTTCTTGGAACGATATTTCCGTTGTTTTTCTTGTAGATGGAAGCAATAGGAGTAGAGACAGGCTTTCCATCCACTTCTCCCGTGAAGTTTGACATTGCATGGTTTTCAATTACTCCATTATTGATACTTGATTCGATCCCTTTCGCAATGTTATTATCCAAACCCTTCTTATGGGTAACTTCGCCCTTTCGATCTATTACATATGTTTCTCCGGGGCGATATCCTACCGAGCCGACTACGTCTTCATAGGAGTTATAATTCCTAATTAAGCCATCAAAGTTACCGGCGGCTTCGTTATAAGCTTGTCTACGATTCCGATAATCACTCATATTAATTGCATATGTTCCCGCTCCACCTGCATAACCTGTAGCCAGTGAAGCATTTATATTAGGATAGAGGTTTTTACCGGGGGCATTAAAAGCTACTGTGGGTATCCGGTAGGTCATTCCGGCCTCATTAGCTATATATCCACCAAGGGAATGCCCTGTTAAAGCAAATCGATATCCTTTAAAGTCGGGATTATTCAGTAACTGTTCCACAAATTGTATAGCAGCTCCTGATTGTGGTACATATGAATCAAGGCCTGCTGCTAGGATGGCATCTGAAAAATAGTCACCTAATCCTTCTGTTCCTCTAAATGAGATTATAATTTCCTTCGTTTCCTCATTGACGAATGTTTTTGCTTGTAGTCCATTCATAGAATCAATTTGTGGCCCAAGCTCCCATCCCTCACCCAGCTTTTCTAAATTCTTTTTAGTAATATTGTCTTTATATACCATATCTGCCGCATATGCCAATTGCTTATCAGTCGCTTTCACATCACTTAACTTCCCATGAGGATTATTACGATCTATACCTACTAGATACTCTCCAACGCGTTGAAACATATCAGTAAACGCATTCTTTTCCCCTTTAAATATACCCCAAGTCAGCAAAACACCCATCCCTATTACAACAAAGCCAATAATTTCTATGACAAAACTAGCAATGAAATTAAATACATCACATATTTCTTGCCAAATTCCAGCGGCTATATCTTTAGCTCCCTCCCAAACAAAATCCCACTTATCCGAGAGCCAATCTCCTGCTTCCTCTAAAAAACCTTTCTCTTTTACTGTGGAGGTACCTGCGATTTCGGTGTTAAACTCTCCGTTTATGGGCGTTTGGTCGATCCCTTCTGCTACTGCAATGCTTTGTCCTAAGAGCATGAATCCTAATAAGAATACAAGTTGAATAAGTAATGATTTTCCATATTTTGTTATATTTCGCATAAGTTACTTCACTAAGAAATGTTATAGTTCCTATTCTTAGCGGAAAATTCTCCCCTTTCCAATCGCAAGCCTCTGATTTTCACTAAGTAGTCTAGCCCTTGCAATTTATATGACGTATCCAACTATTTTATAGGAAATAAATTTTTTCGACAACATTAAAAATGTTCAATAATACCATCACAAATCTATGATTCAAAGTTTGCAAGGAATAGAGGGATTCGACCTGCTACTACAATAAAACACCCCTGTTTGGCCTAGGTGATCGACTAAACAGGGGTGTTTTTTCGTGGACACTTGCAGATCGAAACCGACTAGGCCAATACATCACGTCTCGAAAACGCTACAAATGCAACAATCAGGGCTATAACGGACCAGGCTCCGAGTACGCCGATGGAAAGTGGTAGTGTCATTCCCTCGATGAGAATGGGGCGGCCTGAGAGATAGTCGGTTAAACGTAGTTGGGTGAAGGCAAAATATTTGATCGCTCCCCACGTAGGAGAGAGCTGCATGAGCAAATTTCCTGAGATGACGGCCGCGAGCATAATGCCCATGCCGGATGCGGTGCTTCGTACCAAGACGGACACCATAAAGGAGACGGTTGCAACGGTGATACAGGCGAGCCAAGAAAGCCCATATGCCATAAGGAGATATTTCCATTGTGGGATGAGATGGACAAACTCGGTCATTAAAGCCCCGTTTTTCTCTTGGAATCCGGATAATACAGGGAGGTCCCAACCCCCGTATCCAAAAATGACCCCAGAGAGCAGATAGCTTAATATGGCTGTACTAAGTACGATGAAGGATGTGGCAAAGAGTAGGGAGATGTATTTGCTAAATAGTACTTTCCAACGCCGAACGGGTCTTGTAAGGAGTAATTTAATCGTTCCGCTTGAGTGTTCAGAAGAAACCAGATCCGCTGCGATGATGACGACTAATAATGGGAGAAAGAGTGAAACAGATTCCTCGACAAATTTTCGCATAAACGTAGGAGCACCAGGTGCCGTTGGATTGATATCATTTTTTAGATAATACTCTTGTTGCTGGATATTCAGTTTGATAAATGCTTTCCATTCTTCCGGTAATCGGCTGGATGTTAAGCGGTTTTGTTGATCGATAATCTGTTGCTTTAGGATCACTTTCCAGTCGCTTGTTCCAATTTGTTTAGCTGCCCTCTCGAGTGTTTGTGCCTGAGCATATGTAAAAATCGGGATTAGGATCACTAGGATCCCGAGGATGACCCAAAGTCGTTTTTTCCGAACCATTTTTAACATTTCATTATAGACAAGTCCCATCATGGTTTGGTTTCGCCTCCTGTCAGTTGTAAGAATAAGTCCTCCAATGTAGCTTGTACAGGACGAATTCCCGTTACCTTGATCTGCTTCGCCATAAGTTGCTCATTTACTTCGGCAATGCGGTCTAGGGGCATATACACATACAGATGCTCTTCTGTCTGTTCGATAGGACGGACAAAGGATAGTTCTTGGAGGGCGTCTGCCCCTGATGGAAGCGGGTCTAATTTCCACTCGATGCGGGTTTCTTCTTCGTGGACAAGCTCCTGTACAGGTCCGGTGTAAACGATTTTCCCTTTGTTGATAATAGCCACCCGATCACACATGAGCTGAATTTCATGCAGGATATGGCTGGAGATGAATACACTAATCCCTTGTTCGTGGACTAGTTTGCGAATAAATGCCCGTAGTTCGCGAATGCCTGCGGGATCTAGACCGTTAGTGGGTTCATCCAGAATGAGTATCTTAGGGGAACCAAGTAATGCTTGTGCGATTCCAAGACGTTGCTGCATTCCGAGTGAATACGTTTTTACCAGCTCATCAATCCGCTCATCTAATTCTACGAGGTGAACAATCTCATTGATCCGATCGACTGTAATGCCTGTCATCATGCGGGCAAAGTGCTCTAGGTTCTCACGGCCGGTGAGATACGGGTAAAGCTCTGGGTTTTCCACGATACATCCCACTTGGGAGATGGCTTCGATAAATTGGTCTTGTAAGGGGTATCCTCCGATGTGAATCGTTCCTTCTGTTGGACGGATGAGCCCAACTAACATACGGATGGTTGTGGTTTTTCCTGCGCCATTTGGCCCTAAAAATCCAAAAATTTCTCCTTGTTGTACCTCAAACGTAATGTCTTCCACGATTTTTCGTCTTCCAATCCGCTTGCCTAGCTTCTTTACCTCGAGTACCGGGGAGGTTGTCTGGTTCATTTTGTTTCCATCCCTTCTTGATCGATTACCAGTTGAGTGAGCCGATTTGCCATGCGCTGGTACCCGTGTTGATTTGGATGAAAGTGATCTGTGAAAAGATATCGTCTTGGATCTAATTGAAATAAATCATATGTAGGAATAAAAACAACGCGATCATACTTGGCGATCACTTGTTGTGCTGTTTGGTTCCATTGTGCAACGAATTCATTGGTTTGCTTGGTTTCGGATAAGTCACCGAATGGATTATACAAGCCAAAAACGAAGATTGTTGCTTTAGAATTCTGTTTGCGAATTTCCTTTAGGATGAAGTCCATGTTTTCTTGATAGGTAAGGCGTGCTTTTTCTACCGTTTTGGGATCCGTATTTTCAAGGCGACCACTTCCTCGAAATAGATCGTTTCCACCGATGGTGAAAGGGATGATCTCGGCACTTTTTAGCAAGGTAGCTGTTTCAGGTTGCGAGATCTGTTTACGAAGATCAGTCGAAGTGGCACCACTAACGCTTAAATTGACAAGGCTTACTTCTGCTTTGCTTGATTTTTGTAGTTGCTCCCGAAAAAGTTGGATGTATCCTTTTCCGCTATCGTCTCCGATTCCTCGAGTGAGGGAATCACCTATGCTGACGATTCGTCCGATAGTAGGACTGGTCGGCGAGGCTACTTTTTGGGAAGTAGACGATTGGAGGTCGGATACTTGAGGCCTAAAAAGCTCAATAAGAGACAGGATGGAACCAATTAATAGGATGGAGAATGAGGCGATAGCGATGGCAAAGATACTAATCCACCTCAGGCGATGATTCGAATGCATACATTATCCTCCTAAATATAGATTCGTTACTAACTTTAGTTTTACATATTACCCTTGAAAAATGAATATATTTTCTTGAATGATCGTCTGTCGATGATGTGAAGGCAACTAATAGCCCATAGGCGCATAGGATAGAATATTCCATTTGCAATAGAGGAGGTACCGGGTTTGAAAATTCATATCGTACGTCCTGGAGAACAGTTATGGGACTTGGTACAAAAGTATAATGTTCCGCTAGAGCGAGTACTAGAGGCAAATCCCAATATTATGGAGCCAGAACAGTTGGAAGTTGGTAGTAAGGTTCGAATCCCGTCGGGGCGAGTGCCTGTTTCCCCTGTAAAGAGAGATTATCTAAAAGACAGAACCGACCGCGAATCATTAAAACCTCAGAAGCCAATGGATGCTCAGTGGCCACTTACAGAGCGACCAGTTGGTTCGCCACGAGATCTACAATTAACGATTGCAAAGCCAATTCGGGTGGAGGATGTTCCATTTTACAACCAATATCAAAACGAACCAGCTCGTTATGATCAGTATGACGACTATGATGAATCAAGTGAAGTGTCATTAGATGAATGGGAGTCTTCTTCTGTTTATGCCTATCCGCCTTCTCACCCTAATCAGTTTGCACCATTTTATCCAACTGAACCCGGATTTTATTCCTACCCGCATCTTTCACATGCATCTACACCGTATCCAAACTATCCTTGTTCTGATTGTGGATCACCTGAGCCTTATCCGCCCCAAACAGCCATGACGACACCACCATATCCGTTTTGGACTCCATACGGTAATCATCAGCCAGCATACTGGCAACCTGAAATGATGATGAATCAAGAACCTGATTATAAAAATGATGCTTTTGAGAGCTCTTCTGCAGAGTTTTAATTCAGATAAAGGAAGGGTTAATATGTCCCAGCCAAGCTTGCGAAAAATGGAACGAGCTCTTCAGACTCGGGTTATCGACATGGAAAAAGGGAAAAAAATATGGCTCATTTATACAAAGGAACAAACATGGGTAGCGAAGCAATGTCGTTCGGCTTACCAACAAGAGTGGTGGAGTCAAGTTGATCGAGAGATCAGGCATCGTGGGTTTGATGATATGCCTAGGTTTATACATGCAGGAGATGGGTTAACATTAACCACATACATTAACGGGGAAACATGTAAGTATCGGTCTCGCAAAGAAAGCAAGCTCGTATTAGAACAACTAGCTCGATTTCATCAAGTGGGACGTGGATGTACTACGCCGTCTACTCGTCAGACGGCGTTCCTTTTATGGGAGAGACTTGGACAACGTCTAAAGAAGTTTGAAAAGTATCTGTATCAATACGATCGATCGACAGGTAAGACTGAAAAATGGATGCGGCTAGCGGGTTACGAGATGTATCGGATGGGCGTAAATGCATGGAATCAGCTATATACACCTACATTTTACGAAATGAACGAACAATCTCATCTTCATCATCATCTATGCCATCGCGATTTAGCAAGTCATAATTGGATGATCGAAGGGGATCGGGCGTGGTTAATCGATTTCGATACAGCAAGCTATGATGCCCAGTGGGGAGATCTATGGCAGATTAGCACCCGGATCTTAACCGAAAACCATTGGGATCAAGCGCTATGGATTGAGATGATGGCATGTTATGAACACCACCAACCTTTATCAGATTGGGAGAAATATTTTATCAAAGTGATGTATGGATTTCCCAATGAATTTTTTCGCGAGTCGATAGGAGTGTTGGAAAAGAAGCCCGGTTATCGCCTCGATTATACAGGCCCTTACTTGGAAAGAATTATTGATGATATCGAGCACCATCGGGAGTTTCTCTCGCAATTGCGTTACTGGTAATGGTATGATAAAGGCCAAATCACCCATAGTTCGCCTTAGGGAGGCATCTTAGAATGAAAGTTGGATTAGCTCAAATTCGACCACATTTGGGTAATGTGGCTAAAAACATTGAAATTCACAAACAGATAATGAAACAGGCAAAAGAAGAAGGAGTCGAGTTGCTTATATTTCCAGAGTTAAGCTTAATGGGATATAATCTGCTCGACTTAACTTACGATGTGGCTTGCACTGTGGATAGTGAGGAAGTACAAGAAATTGTCTCCGAATCGAAGGGGATCGATATCGCTTTTGGAATCGTAGAACGTTCACCCGATCACATCTTGTACAATTCGGCGATTTATGCAAGCTATGGCAGTATTCAATCCGTACATCGCAAAGTATATCTACCTACATATGGAATGTTTGATGAGGCACGTTATTTTGGTCGAGGAGAAAAGATTCGAGCATTTGACACGAAGTTTGGTCGTGTGGGGATGCTAGTCTGTGAAGATATGTGGCATCCATCAGCTCCGTATCTCCTTGCTCAGGATCGAGCAGAGCTTCTGATTGTACTTGCTAATTCTCCAGCACGTGGTGTACACGCTAAAGGATTGGGAACACAGGACTCATGGGACTTGATTCTAACGAGCCAAGCTCAATTTTATGGAATGTGTATCGCTTGTACACAACGTGTCGGAACGGAGGATGGGATCACCTTTTTTGGTAATTCTACCGCAGTGGACCCATTTGGAGATACATTGGTTCAGGGACCTCTTTTTGAAGAATCTCTTGTGACCTTTGATTTAGATCTCGATATGGTTCGACAGGCCCGTTTTACAACCCCTATTTTACGTGATGAAAATACAGATCTCGTGGTTCGAGAACTTACTCGAATTCAACAACATCGTAGAGGAGAGTAGGACATGTCTACACAATGGTTAACGGATCAATTAACAGAAGCTCCGTATCTATCTCTCAATGAAGAACTAACTACCCAGATATTGACTACAGCTTTACGTGAAGAAGTGAACAAAGTAGGCTTTCGCCGTGTGATCTTGGGATTATCAGGAGGAATTGACTCTGCCCTGTCTCTTTATTTAGCAGTGAGGGCCTTTGGGGCTGAAAATGTAATCGCCGTTCGGATGCCTTATAAACAGAGTAGCCAAAATAGCCTAGATGATGCTGCGGAAGCGATTCAAGATACAGGCGTACAGTCACTCACAGTGGATATCACCCCTCAGATTGATGCGTACTTTGAAAGTTTTCCTGATGCTAGCCCCCTTCGTAGAGGAAATAAAATGGCTAGGGAAAGAATGACGATTTTATATGATTTATCCGCTTACTATGAAGCCCTTGTGGTAGGTACAAGCAATCGCACGGAACTTTTACTTGGCTACGGTACCCAATTTGGAGACTCGGCTTCTGCGATTAATCCGATCGGGGATTTATATAAAACACAGGTTCGTCAACTTTCTCGTTATTTGGGGGTTCCTAACTCCATCTTATCGAAGCCTCCTAGTGCGGATTTATGGGAAAACCAGACAGATGAAGGGGAGATCGGCTTTTCTTACTTTGACATGGATCGTGTCTTATATCACATGTTAGATTTAAAATGGGATCGCAAAGCACTTCATAAGCAAGGTTTTTCCGATGCCCTCATCAATGCGGTCAACAAGCGAATCATCCGCAACCAATTTAAACGAGTGATGCCCGTTATTCTAAAGGTATCCAATCGTACAGTGGGGATTGATTTCCGTTATCTTCGAGATTGGGGCATGTAGATAGAAAAAAGCCTTGATATAAGCAGTATTTCAGGGCTTTTTTTATTTGTGGTAATTCAATTTGGTCAATGTTTTTCACAGGAGCAAAGCAATTTTAGATGTTACTCTTTTGAATACGTATTGGGATTTGATCACTTTTTGCCTACATGTATGCATATTAGGAAGAACATGAGAGTAGATATCTAGTGTGGTTCCTACATTCGCATGTCTAACATCATACGAGCAGGAAGTAAACCTATTTTTGGATAAAACTATTTTTTTCACCAAAAAGACTTGTTTTGTATAGTATATCAGACAGTGAGTTAGACATGTTTTTCTGTTATTTCTTTAAAAAATTGTCTACGACACAACAGATATACACATCATATCTAACTGATTGTATGATATATGTATATTTTTTATTTCAGGAGGGATTTTATGAATGGCCCCGTACAAGTAACACCTTTGATTCCCTTTAACACATTAGCAAATCCACCATTAGAGACAAACAGCTTTACCGATGTATTTAAAGACATATCAGCGGCGTGGCAAGAATTCCAAAAGACTGGTAAACTTTCGTACGCAGCTTTTCAACAAGGTATGGCCCTGGCTCAGGGAGGAGCATTTAATTATTTAACATTATTTAAAGCCGGAATCGGATTAGGTACTTCATTAATTCCAGGTGGCGAGTTTGTCGCACCACTTCTTAATTTCCTGCTAGGCTGGCTTTGGCCGAATAAGAGAAGCAGCACAACAAAAGATTTAATGGATACAATCAATAAAGAAATAACAAGACAAATACAGGAAGCAATGATTGAAACACATCAAGTCACGTGGGCAGGTTATTTAAACGCATGTAGAGACCAAATGGAAACTTTGGCAACTGCGATTGTAGGAGCACAATTTACAGGTACTGAAGATGATGCTGTTAGAACTCCTCAAGTACCGACCCCAGGTAATTTTGATAATATTGCACAGATTTTTCGAGGCGCTGATGGAGTGTTAGACCTTACTCAAAACCAATCGCTTAATCAGATCGATTACTTGACTGTGCCTTCTGCACCTTATTTTGCTATGGGAGTAACAATGAGACTTGGTGCATACCAATCGTGGATAAGATTTTTAGAAAAATGGATTGACATTGTTTATCCTGTTGATAGTAAGTCGGACAACAATAATACTTGGCATCAAACATTGGATCAGCTTAAACTGGACATGAGGCATATAATCTGGAGGGCTACAAATGACTTTATGATACAGTTTAACGGCTATTACGGCAAAAACAGTAACACCACAGATCAAGGCAAAATGCCTCCCGTTTCAAAAGATTCTCCTACTAAAGCTCAAATCAATAAACAGAATGTATATATTCGAACAATGATTTTAAATGTGTTGGATGTAGTTGCAACGTGGCCAACGATGTTTCCGGATGATTATAGTGATCAAATGACAATAGAACAAACACGTGTACTAGTTGCTGATATGGTCGGACAGAACCAAGCCTCCGATGGAACAGTAACGATTTACGATATTTTTGATAATAATAACCAGATAAAATATGATGCCCCTTCTTATTTTCATGGTGACTTACAGCAAGTCGAATTTTCTGTCGGTCGGGGACACAAACAGCATGACTCGGATACTCTTGGTTTTTATAACTATCCTTATAAAGTTAGGATAACTTATACAGATCAACAACAATTTGACAGCTTTGTACCGAGTGGTTTTTCAGATGTGTCCGGGTCAGTAATGGTATCTGACATGCCTATACTAAAGATTGATGCACAAACCCAATATAGTATGTATGTTGATGGAGAAGGCCTAACTATATGGTCTGCTGGTAAGGAGGATCGTCCAGCTCAGATAGGTCCCATTTTACCTGGTAGTTGTTATAGTGATTATGGTGTTCCTGGTCCATGTCCACCTGGAGAAAGCTGTAAGCCTAGTCCAGGTGGTTCATATAGAACCAGTTGTAATATCGTGCTCGAGGACCAAAAACTAAATGCTTTATACGCGTTTAGACAAACCAATAACCCTAGGAATACCGATAAAATAGGGTTAATCGCCACTTATGTTTCACAAGATTTAAATGTAAATAATGTATTTGGTGAACAAGACACAGACACAAAAGAGATAGTCGGAAAAGGAATTCCTGCGGAAAAAGCAACTCTTCTGAACGGTAACCGTCCTTCAACTGTAAAAGAATGGGTAAACGGTGCCAATGCTGTACCACTTACTAGTGATGGTCTACAGTTTAAACTTACTAATCTAACGGCCGGTCAATATCGTTTTCGAGTACGTTTTGCCAATCCAGGAAACGATGCCCAGGTTATGTTCTCTATGACTGCAACGGGCAATCCGACCCTAAGGGGGCCTGTACTATTCCCTAGTACTTCGGACGAAAATGTACAGGAATTACACCGAGTTTTTGTAATCGGTGCAAGTGATAATGTAAACTATGTATTACAAGATATGACACTGAATTTTCTCCAGGTACCCTCAGGTGATGTTACTGTGACTTTATCACCACAAGGAGCGGCGAGCGATCCAGCAATATTAATTGATCGTCTTGAGATTGTACCTAAACCTGTCCCTGTGGACCCCGTCGTAGATCAGATTGAGAAAAAAGATTTTCAGGATGATGATGCCAATTTTACTATATGGAAGAACCTAGATGTGTCGGGTGGGATACAAGCGCAATTAACCATTAGGCCATATGATTATGTGAAAAATACGTTTGTTCTATCTTTTCTTTTAAGAGGTGTCGAACAATCCAGGGAAACCTTGCAATTCGGAGAATACATCTATGATATTGTCCGAAGAGGATTTGATGAAATTCAAATTATCAATTCTGACCCGACGAGTTCATTACATGGAAGTATAGAGGGCACGATTTATCGACTACCACAACCAAAAATTCAAAAGCCAAACCCAGTCGTAGATACCATTTCATACCAACATATTCAGGATACTGATGCACAGTTTAGTATATGGAAAAATTCAAAGGTTACGGCTTGGCAAGCTGAGGTAATGATTCTACCAGATCAATATTATGAGAATAACACGTTTCAGCTAGCCTTTCTTTTAAATGGTGTCACACAATCCACGCAAACCTTGCAATTCGGAGCGCATCTTTATGACTTTGTCAAGGAAGGATTTAATGAAATTCAAATTCTCAATTCTGTCACAACAAATATACTAAAGGCAAATATAAATGGCACTCTTTATCAAATACCGCAACCACCTCTTCCAGAAACATCAGATGTGATAGGGCTCATTCCCGAGCAACATATTGATGTAGAAAACCAGAGTTTGAGTATATGGAAAAATCCAACCACTACACCTGCTGTAGAAGCTAACTTAACAATAGTTCCAGCGAAGTATTATACAAACAATACGTTTAAGGTAGACTTTCTTTTAAATGGTTCCGTACAATCCACTCAAAACGTACGATTTGGGGAAACTCTCTATGATCCTATCCCGCAAACATTTGATGAAATTCAAATTGTTACTACTGATATTTCGAATCCACTAGAGGCGCGTATAGTCGGTACTGTCTATCGAATACCACAACCACCTCTTCCACAACAAACAGAAGTCGCAGCCACCATTTCGAACCAACATTTTGATATGGATAGCGCGAGTTATAGCGTATGGAAAGATTCAAACATTTCGGCTATACAAGCTAAATTAACTATTTCACCAGATAACTATGTGGCAGATAACACGTTTACGGTAGCCTTTCTTTTAAAAGGTGTCACACAATCCACTCAAGCCTTACAATTCGGAGAATATCTCTATGATCCTATCCTGCAAACATTTGATGAAATACAAATTCAAAATTCTGACACGGCGAATGGACTACATGGATCGGTAGAGGGCACTATCTATAAACTTTCACAAGAACAAAATCCATCAGGGACAGAATACGCAGACACGATTTTAGAACACGATTTTGAGGATACCGATGCACAGTTTACTATATGGAAAAATTCAAACATTTCGGCCATACAAGCTAAAGTAACCATTACACCAGATCACTATATGGCAGATAACACGTTTAGGTTATCCTTTCTTTTAAATGGTGTCTCACAATCCACTCAACCCTTGGTATTTGGAGAATATGTCTATGATTCTGTCTCGAATGAATTTAATGAAATCCAAATTCTCAATTCTGATACGACAAATATACTAAAGGGGACTGTAGAGGGTACACTCTATCGACTACCACAACCATCAGAAATTGCAGCTACCATTCCAAAACACGATTTTCAGGATACTGATGCACGGTTTAGTCTATGGAAAGATCCAAGCATTTCAGCTGTGCAAGCTAAATTAACAATTATGCCAAAAGAATATATGGCAAAGAATACGTTTACGTTAGCCTTTCTTTTAAATGGTGCTACACTTTCCACTCAACCCTTGCAATTTGGAACTTTCCCCTATAGTTCTGTCTCACCAGGATTTAATGAAATCCAAATTCTCAATTCTGACACGACAAATATACTAGACGGGGATGTAGAGGGTACGCTCTATCGAGTAGCACAACCCAATGTTCCAGGCTCACCAGATATTGTAGATTCTATTCCGCCACATTATGTTCAGATAGACGAAACAGTATATAGGATATGGAGAAACCCAACCGTCCCGACTGTGCAAGTTAAGCTCAAAATCATTCCAAGTGAACCCATACCAAACGCGCCGTTTAGGCTAGACTTTTATTTAAAAGGTGAAAAACAAGATGATCAACCCTTGCAATTTGGAGAATATCTCTATAATCCTGTCGCAGCAGGATTTGATGAAATCCAAATTGTTACTACTGACTCTACGTATAAGCTGTCTGGAACTTTGGAAGGTACCATCTATGACGTACCACAAAAACCAATTCCATTTCCAAGCCCAGTCATAGATACCATTTCACAACAAACTATTCCTACTAACAGTGATGCGGTGACAATATGGAAAAATCAAAAACAAAATGGTGTAGCTGTGCAAGCTAGCTTTAATTTTATGCCACAGAATTGGATAAACAATACGTTTAGACTAGACTATCTCTTCCAAGGTGCCTCGATATACAGTCAACAAGTGGAATATGGAAACTATATGTATAACGCTATACTGACCGGATTTGATGAAATACAACTTGTTACTTCTGACACGACGAATATGCTGTATGGGACTATGAGTGGTATGATCTATCAAATACCTCAAGCACTTTTTCCTCCAGAAGACCCAGTCATAGATAGCTTTCCTGTAAAATATATTGTTGATAATCTGCAGGCTTATAGTATATGGAAAAATTCAAGCGTTTCGGCTGTGCAAGCTAAGTTAACAGTACGTCCAATTAGTGCGACCGAAAATACGTTTACCGTAGCCTTTCTTTTAAAAGGTGTACAACAATTCAGTCAACCACTTCAATTTACAGAATATCTGTATGCTGTGGTCTCGCAAGGATTTGATGAAATCCAAATTCTCAGTTCTGACACGACGAATATACTATCTGCAAATGTGGAAGGGGAACTCTATCGAATACCGCAACCGCCATTATCACAATCCAACCCAGTTTTAGATACTTTCAACAAGGGAATTGACGAGGCAGTGTATCAAGAGTTACTATGGCAAAACCCAAGACCAAACATTCCAGCTGTGCAAGCTAAATTAACAATAACCTCAGATGGTCCTGGTAATGTTCCCGGGGATGTTCTACACTTTGTGTCAGACGGTTCACTCGTTTCCATACAGCCAATGCAATATGGAGAATATCTCTATGACCCTATGCCACAAGGATCTTCATTTGATCAAATATTTATTATAAGTGGTTACGGCGACTTTCTAAATCTAGATGTAAAGGCTACAATCTATGCGCAGGACAGACCAGTCCTAGAAACTATTCCGGAGCAGCATCAACTGTATAACCCCAACGCCTCGATTACCTTATGGAAAGCAACACAGGCGGACGAACTGGCTGTGCAAGCTAGCTTAACATTCACCGCATTATTGCCTGTGGTAGGACAGAATATAGTCTTTCTCTCAAACGGTGTCACACAATCTACTCAACCATTACATTATGGAGAATATCTCTATGATCCAGTCCCACAAGGGTTTGATGAAATCCAATTGTACGACGTAGCCCCGATTAATTTAATGGAGGGCACTGTCTATACACTAGAGAGACCCGTCCTAGATGTCATTCCAGAGCATATTATAAATGATATAGTTCCAGTTTATACGATATGGAAAGACTCAAATATACTCGCTGCACAAGCTACATTAACAATAGAACATGAATCTGAGCCCCACTCTGACCTAAGCATGCTGACGATAGCCTTTCTCTTAAAAGGTGTCGTACAATCTAGTCAACCATTACAATTGGGAACTAAACTCTATGCTCTTGTCCCGCAAAAATTTGATGAAATCCAAATTGTCAATGCTGATAACCCTAACTTTAACCAGTATGCCTATGGACTGAATGCGTATGTAGGGGGCTCCATCTACGATGTTGCACAGTAGTGTTGTATCTATATCATTTTCAGCGTTAGAAACAATCAATATGAGTACAATCTAGAACTCTTCACAGCCACTCCCTCCTACTATTTCATCAGGAGGAGGGAGTATTTGTAATGATACTAGACAGAGGCAACACGCAAATGGGTACGAATGCATGTATTCCATCAGAATCTAATTACAGACCAAAGGAGATATGAATATGGATACACATTGTTTACCAACATTAAACGATATTCAAAAATTAGTAGATAATCTGTTTACTTCAGCTGATCATATAACCCTTAAGCCTGGGACAACAAGATTTTGGATTGATCATCTACAGGATTTAATTGAATCGTTATCTAATAGTTACGCAGTCGAGAAACGGATTTTGAAAAATACAGTCATTCAAGCAAAAAAAATAATAGATTCAAATAATTTAGTAATGAACATTACGCCGAACGGTACCGGATGGGAACTGAGTGGTAGGACTTTTATATCAGCAGGAGATTCAGAATATGGAAATCCTCACTTAGTTTTACCGCCAGCTACTTCTATAGAACCAGCTGTTGCTTATCAAACGGTAGCATCGTCTAAACTACAAGCATACACCTCTTATGAATTGACAGTTTTTTGTTTACAAGCTGCTGAGCTGTGCATTTTCGCATCAACAAATTATATCAATCAACTTAATGACACCGTAAACATATCTGTTTCTGAACCAATGCCGACGTCTTTAGAACAAGTCACCACAAATGCACATTACCGCACATATAGAATTAAGGTAGGGGCACTACAACCCTATATGAAAGATGGGATGGTGATTGGTTTTGTGAATCAATCATCTAAATTATCAAAAATCAGTCATGTTTCATTAACGAAAAAACGTCCTTTAACAGCCTCTGAAAAACAAGAAATACAAAATGCGGAACAACCTTATATTGACGAAATCACACAAATTATCACAAGTTTAGAAGATGCATCGAAACAACTAGAAACATTCTATCATGTATCTGGTCAAGATATAATACTAAAGTCACATACAACATATACGGATTTACAACAGATAACGATGTTACAAAAAGAGTTTTCTCTAATAGAACGGATTTTCTTTGCACCTACAGTGACATTTTTGGAACACCAAAAATCCCTTGTGACTTCCATTTTTTTACGCATTTTTAACGCATTACAAAAGTGCAATTTAGTGAAAAATCCTTTGTTTTTACACAAGTCTCTCAATTGGACGGTAGACGGATCGGTTAATTTTCTCGGACAAAACACGAATAAACCTATTTTAAATCTATTAGACGGAGATACTACAGTCTCTCAAGAAATTTGTTTACCTAATCATACCGCAGCACATCGTGTTCGCGTTCGTTCAATGGGAACAGGAACCATTTCTATTATGCCTCCAGGAGATCAAGACTATATGTTATTTTGTGATTCATCAGGATTTAATATATACACTTTGGATTTTTATCCACATGTACCGGATATAGAGCCGCTTATAAGCTCTGAAGATCCCGACTTCTCAATCGATTGGATAGAAATACAGGAAATGCGCCTAGATGCATATGGACACTATGTACCAGTTGAACAAACACAGATAGCAGATACAGATACACCATGTGGTTGTAATTGTTGTAGTTAGAGATAAATCTGTTTCGGTTCTAGTACAACAAGTATATAAGAGAAAAAATCTATACCATCTGTCTCATTCTAAATTAGGATACCCGTCTAAATATAGGTATAAGACAGCTCCATCAAGCTAATACGAAAAAGAAGATATCGCAAACCGAAAATAGGGGTATCTTCTTTTTCTACATTTCTCTTCATTATCGAAATAAATATATATACTATACTCGTAGTGCTAGTTAAAAGATGATAAACAAATAGCTCTTGTGCAACAATTCCTTCATAATGAAAACGTCACCCTATCATCAGGAGGAGATTGGGGAATGTAGTTAGAAAAATTCCCTCCTTAGATAAGGATATGCCTATAAGCCATCCATTGATAATCATGTCAATGGATGGCTTATATTTTTCATAATTTGGATAGGAAAAACATCCAGATTCGATTATTTGTACATAATCACAGTAATTCCACATTGTGGTATTCTGAATCCGGTCTCATTCGCATTGGTAACTGTGAAAGTCCCAGAAGGACCTGGAGGAACTTCAATAATCGCAGATGAAGTGAAAGGAGTATTAGCGTTGCTGGAAACTTGCGTTTGTGTTCCTTGAACTGGAGATCCGTTGAAATTTAGATTAAATGTACGGCTATTAATAGTAGCTCCTACATTATAAATTACTTTGTAAACATGCCCTCCTGCTACATGGATGGTCCCTGTAGCTCCTCCACTTCCGGTATCGAGTGCTATATTAGAACCTACCTGAGTTGTAATGGTATCATAGGGCACATTAGCTCCATTGCTTCCCGTAGGTCCAGTGACCCCCGTAGCCCCCGTCGATCCTGCAACGCCTGTTGGCCCCCTCGTAACATCGATTCCCAATACATTTTCTAGTTTCTCGTTTAAGATTCTTTCTTTCTTCCCAATTACATTGATGGTGTCACGAACACTTGTATTGATCGTAAGTAAGTCGGTAATAGAAGGTTGAAAGGTAGTAGACACTCCAGGGAGAGTCCCTAGAACGTATTGAAGCTTTTCTCCTTCCGAATTAATAATATGGCTCAGCCCAAGTTCTTCTAATGCAATGGATGACAATGATTAACTCGAATGAGATACCATCTCGTAAAAACTCTCGTTCGTGAGAAGCAAATCTTTCTTCAACATCTCTCTTACAAATGCAGTTCATTTACCATAGAAGTAGAAGCTTCTTCGGTATATGGCGCCGCCATATTGGACTTACTGCTGGAGAAGCTCACACTTGAAGAAATCGGCTCCATGGAGCTAGAGCAACTAGCAGATTTCCTTAGAGAAAAAAGTAGAAACCGTTTCTCTGACCCAGAGTATGTAGCCAAGTCGATTCAGAAGGCGGCACGTTCTTCTTACCGTCTTGCGAAGTGTGTGGAGGACTCAAGTGATCTTCTTCTAGGAACTTCTATTCAGTCGATCTGCAGTATTAAAGCGCAAATCAAGCAACTAGACAAGGCAATTCAAAAACTACTAGATGGGATACCCAACACACTTCAAACCATCCCGGGGATTGATCCTGTATTTTGTGCTGGAATCCTAGCAGAAATAAAAAATCAGGGGTTCCAACCTAATGAGTAGAAGCCCATGTCATCACACTACACGGATTTTAAAAGGGAGGAATCTTCTCCTAACTAATTGTATGAATAGTAATTATAATGTGTGATATGCCTATCGGGTGAAGGTCGCGATAGGAGAATGTAATAAAAAACGAATAAAAACCACCATTCTTTACAAGCATCAGAATAGTGGTTTTTAGTGGGCAAATGAATAGAGAGTTATGATAGTTGGAATACATCGATTGTAGTGTTCGGTTGTACTTCCATTGCACCAGTGGGACCCGGATTTATATCAAACACCAAGCCTATTCTCGGATTTGCTTGGTTTGGGGTAGTCACGATGAACCCATAGATATTATTTGCAAGTGGGGTACTGCCTGTTAATCCGGCTGGCATCGTATTCCTTGTCACACTATTGGCAACTAATGTCCCCGTCGGTGCAGTAGTATCTGTAATAAGATTGATAGTAGACGTAACAGTGGCATTTTGAAAAGGTGAGAAATATTCTATGTTGTAAAGAACAAAATATGAGGTTTGTGGCTGAAGATTGATATGATCGGTACCACCCACGGCTGGACCTAAATTCCCGCCCTGAGCGACTACAGACTGAAAGAAGATTTGGGTTCCGGTAGGGACAACTCCGCCAGCATTTCTTCGTATTTGAATGAAGTTTCCTAAGGAATTCACTCCTGTTGGACCGGTAGCCCCCGTAGGTCCCGTAGTGCCGTTAACTCCCGTAGGTCCTTGAGGTCCAGTATTGCCTTGAGGCCCCGAAGCGCCGTCTGCGCCATCCGCTCCCGTAGGTCCTTGAGGTCCAGTATTTCCTTGAGGTCCCGAAGCGCCGTCTGCGCCATCCGCTCCCGTAGGTCCTTGAGGCCCAGTATTTCCTTGAGGTCCCGAAGCGCCGTCTGCGCCATCTGCGCCCGTAGGTCCTTGAGGCCCCGTATTGCCTTGAGGTCCCGAAGCGCCGTCTGCGCCATCTGCGCCCGTAGGTCCTTGAGGCCCAGTATTTCCTTGGGGTCCCGTAGCCCCGTTTGCGCCCGTAGGAACTTCGAGTCTCACATTGGCAGAACCAGGTGTTACTGTAATTTCTAACGTATCAGATATAAAGTTGAGTGTATCTCCGAAGTTTAGTGGAACAGTACCATCAGAGCCTGAGTTCCCTTGAACCAAAAATAAGAAATCACCTGTAACAAAAGTCCCGGTAGGTCCTTGAGGTCCAGTGTTACCTTGAGGTCCAGTAGAGCCAGCCACCCCATCAGCCCCTGTAGGCCCTTGAGGTCCCGTGCTTCCTTGAGGCCCCGTATTGCCCTGAGGTCCAGTCACGCCTTGAGGTCCGTTTGGTCCTTGAGGCCCGTATTTCCTTGAGGTCCAGGTGGGCCTCCTGAGGAGCCTGTGGTTCCCGCCGGTCCTTGAGGTCCCGTCGGCCCCCTTGTGACATCTGTTCCTAACACGTTTTCTAACTTCTCGTTTAAAATCCATTCTTTCTTTCCAATTACATTAATCGTGTCACGAACACTTTCATTGATTGTAAGTAGGTCCGTAATCGTGGGTTGAAAAGTGGTGGATACCCCGGGGAGGGTTCCTAGTACGTATTGGAGCTTTTCGCCTTCGGCATTAATAATATGACTTAAGCCCAGTTCTTCTAATGCAATAGATGATAGCAATAGGTTTACTGCATCTTCTCTTGTGATGGAAATATTGGGTGAAATATTGGGGATATTTGCTTGTGACATCTCTTCACTCCTTATCTAAATAGTAGATGCTCTTATCATTAGTATTCAGATAAATCACAATTCGATACTCACTCTGTTGTAAATATATATTTAGAAACGATCTTATGTGGAATGAGTCCTCCTATATGTTTTAGATAAATGCCTCAACATAGCAGGATCAGATAGAAAAGGGATTTATTTGTTCTAGATAGCGCAGATATGACCTAATATGATGATATAGAGCAGAGTGCGGACACGGTTTCGTCAGTACTTTGTTCCTTTTTTGTTCTTTTTTTGATAAAAAGGCCTATTAGATTTGGTTGTATAATGAGATTACTTGAGTGAATAGATGTCAGGATGATTCTGTATATATACAAACTTCACGTAATATCTGGTGTTCTCAGTAGATGAAAAGGAGGTTAGTGGGTTGTTAAAGAAATTGCTTGCCAGTATACGCGTCGGTGGAATTAAGGTTGATACTACCTTAGAAAAAGGAGAATACCGACAAGGGGAAACCATCCATGGTCGGGTCTTAATCCAAGGTAGCTCGGTACAGCAGGAAATAAATCGTATCCTATTTCAGCTTAAAGTTCGACTGAGGGATAGAGGAGTAGGAGTAAGTGGATTTCGGGACTTCTTGTGGCACACACATGAAATAGCAGACAAAATTACGGTATTACCTAAAGAAACGAAGGAAATTCCGTTTTCTTTTACTCTGCCAGATGTAACACCGATTTCGTTTCCCTATGAAGGTCATTTTTTGTTCGCTAAACCAAAAGTCTCCCCGTACTGTTTTCAGGTATACTTGCAAACAGGAATCGATATCGAACATTCCATCGATCCGAGTGATCATGATGAAATTCAGATAGCTCCCCATCCGTTTGTGGAAGAAGTACTTAAATCCATGAGTCGTTTAGGGTTTTCAGTGACATCGGTAGAGCCAAATAGCATGGATTATCCAATGGATCGGACGTTTTACCAGGAGTTTCTTTTTGCACAGCACGATATGAAGAATTGGCTTAGTGAGGCATCACTTGTACATCTCGGAAATGGGCATTTTGTATTACGAATTGAAACGCAGAAGCCAGATTATCGCTCTATTATGGAGATGCTAGATGTAAATGAGCGGAAAATTCGCTTTGTGGTTCATGAAGAAGACATAGAAGATAAGGGTATCCATTTGACGGAGTACTTAGCAGAACAAATTCAGTTAATCCAAAATAAGGTAACAAAAGAGCTTTCGTCAAACGAATAAAAATAGCTTGATTCGGTTACTCTAAATGTGCAAGGAGTTCTCATCCAATGTTCTATGAGGGGAGCTGATTGCGATGTCAAGAAGCAACAAACTCGTAGTGCCTGGGTCGGCTGCTGCCTTGGGGCAGATGAAACAGTCAATCGCACAGGAATTTGGAGTAGAATTAGGGGCTGACACTACCGCCAGAGCCAATGGTTCTGTAGGTGGAGAGATGACCAAGCGACTTGTCGCCTTGGCTCAGCAACAACTTGCTCGGAATAAATAAAAGCAAAACCCCCCATTACTCGATTCGTAGTGGGGGGTTTTGTTTGCTAACGTTTAAAATTGAGCTCGTAATTTCTTGCGAATCCACCAACGGGTCACGACTCCTTGCTGAGGAGAAAACAGGAAAGCAAGGGCGAACAACCCACCTGCCACCATCGTCATACATCCAGCGATGGATGCATCTAACATGACGGATAGTAGATAACCACAGATTGAGCAGATGGCTCCGATAAGTACACTTAATCCGAGCATAACTCCAAGCCGTTCTGTTAATAGATAAGCAGTGGCGGCGGGGACGATAAGCATCGCTACCACGAGGATTGCGCCTACACTTTCAAAAGAAGCAACAGTTGTGATCGAAACAAGCCCCATAAGCAGGTAATGGAAAATCGCTACAGGTATGCCGATCGCCATCGCTAAGGCTGGATCGAAGGATGTAAGCTTAAACTGTTTGTAAAATAACCTTACGATGATCAGACTAAGCAAGAAGGCCGCTCCTGCTCCCCACATCGCTCGAGGTCCCATATCGACTCCACTCCATGTCCATGTATCATAAGGGACATATGCAATCTCACCGTAGAGCACACAATCTAAATCTAAGTCTACTTGTTGAGTAAAAAGGGAGATTAAGATGATCCCGATGGCGAAGAGTGCTGTAAAACTAACCGACATCGCAGCATCTGCCTGTACGCCTTGGTTTCGCAAAAGTTGAATGATAATGGTGCAAAGGAGTCCAAAGACTGCTGCACCGATAAACATTGGCAAGGGATCACGACTTCCTGAGACGAGAAACGCGATGACGATTCCAGGAAGGATGGAGTGACTAATGGCATCTCCTAACATAGCCATGCGGCGGAGAATTAGGAAACATCCAAGAAACGCACAGGAAGAAGCGATGAGAGCGCCAGTCAGGATAATCCATAAACTACTCATCATTCCATCCCTGCCTTTCTCGTTACATAATAGTTTGTTTGATCTTCTTCTGGGATGTGTTTTTGTAGATAGGATTGAAGTTGTGATCGAAGGGATTCAGGAAGGTCAGATAATTGCTCGATATCCTGAATCGAACAGTCCGTTTCAATATCTTCATACATATGCCACATCTCCATATAAAGCCGAAGCAAGGCTGTGTCATTTGCCTTTTTCCAACTAGCATTCGAGAGGGTAAAAGTATCTTGGGCGCTCTCCATCACTTGCCCACCTCGCTTTTGTTGTTTGATCCAACGGCGAATTTGAGCGGGGGATAGGTTTGATTGATTCGATAAGGCAGTCAACGTAACAGTTTGATTTCCCAGTTGATTCCATGCTACATAGATTTGCTCTTGGCGTACTTTTTGCCGGGTTTGAATGAGGCGTAACCATTTTGCAATCAAACCTCGTTTCGGTGCGCATAGCATGGAGACAAAGAACAAAAGGGTGACTGCCAAGACAATAAGGGGTCCAGTCGATAACTTAGTGGCAACGGAACTAAGGATCGTCCCGACTAGTCCAGATAGAGCCCCTAGACAGGCAGAGATGAGTATCATGTGATCTAATCGTTCCGTCCAATACCTAGCTGTTGCGGCTGGCGTAATCAAAAGAGATGCCATTAATACCACTCCTGCCGCCTGTAGGCCAATTACCACAGCAACGACTAGGAGCAACATGAGGAAAAAATCAAGTCCTACCATCGGGAAACCTAGACTTTTTCCGTAGTTTGCATCAAAACATAAGAGTTTTAATTCCTTAAAGAATAGAGAAGCCAAAAGGATTAACACCAAAGCAATGGAACCCATCATCACTACGTCTGCTCCAACTAAAGATGCAGATTGACCAAATAAAAACTTATCTAATCCGGCTTGATTGCCAAAATCACTGTGTTGAATTTGAGTTAACAAGACGATGCCAAATCCAAAAAAAGTAGATAAAACCAATCCTAATGCAGTATCTTCTTTAATCTTAGAAAATCGGGTAATCCAGCTAAGAAAGAGAGAAGCTAAGAGACCAGTTAATGTAGCTCCGATCAAGAGCCAAAGTGGATTTTTCGATCCAGTAAATAAAAATGCTAAACAGATTCCAGGAAGTGCCGCATGGGCTAGTACATCGCCCATCAATCCACGCTTTCGTAAAAAGGCGAAACTTCCTAATACGCCGCTACTAATCCCAAGTAAGGTTGTTCCGGCAAGAACCCATAAAGCATTGGCATCACGAAATAGTTCTAACACCCGTTACTCCTCCTTATTGGGTAGATAGCAAATCATTTGTTTGCGGTGGTAGGATAGCGAGGCGTCCTCCATATGTTTTTTGTAAGTTTTCGGTTGTAAATATTTCATTAGTAGGGCCAGATGCGATTAGGCGAAGATTGAGCAACATCACAGAGTCGAAGTACTCCGAGACGGTCTGGAGATCATGGTGTACGACAAAAACGGTTTTTTTCTGCTCTTTTAGTTCGTGCAAGACTTGAACGATTGCTTTTTCCGTTGCCGCATCGACTCCTACAAATGGTTCGTCCATAAAATAGATTTGAGCTTCTTGAGCAAGAGCGCGAGCGAGGAAGACGCGTTGTTGTTGTCCACCAGAAAGTTGACTGATTTGTCGCTTCGCAAACGACTCCATTCCTACTTTTCGTAGTGCTTCTAATGCACGATCTTTATGCTCGGACTTCGGTCTGCGAAACCAGCCAAGCTGTCCGTATAGCCCCATCAATACGACGTCTAGCGCATTGGTAGGAAAGTCCCAATCAACGGACTCTCTCTGGGGGACGTATCCTACTAATTTTCGTTGCTGTGAATAGGGCTTTCCATAAATCGAAACCTCGCCCCCTGCTAGTGGGAGAAGTCCGAGTGCTGCTTTAATCAGGGTTGATTTACCTGCCCCGTTTGGCCCGATGATACCAACACATTCTCCTTCTGGAGACTGATAGGTAATATTTCGTAAGACGGGCTTTCGATGATAGGCTACTGATACATTTTCGATCGAAAGAGGTGGAGTCTTCGTTGTCATCGTATTCCCTCCAGGATGCTATTTTAAAGAATTCACTATTTTTGTGACATTGGCTTGCACCATTCCGATATAAGTTCCTTCTGGTGTACCTGCTTTACCCATCGCATCTGAGTAGAGTTCCCCGCCAATTTTTACCTCATGACCTTTTTGTTTGGATCCTTCGACCACTGCTTCAATCGATTTCTTAGGAACACTTGATTCAACGAAAACGGCTTTAATTTTTCGTTTGGAAATGAGATCAACCATGTTTTGAACATCTTTCAATCCATATTCTGCTGCGGTACTAATCCCCTGCAAGCCAACTACTTCGATTCCATATGCTTTTCCAAAGTAATTAAATGCATCATGGGCGGTTACAAGCACACGTTGTTCCTTAGGAATGCTATTTACTTGTTTCTTTACATCTTCATCTAGCTGTTTTAGCTTGGTTAGATAGTCAGTCGCTTGTTTTGCATAGTCTGCTTGATGACTAGGGTCTTGTTTGATCAAGGTATCGCGAACAACCTCAGTAGCAGACATCCATAGTTGTACGTCAAACCAGATGTGTGGATCGTGTAAGTTAGCACCAATCTCGAGAAGTTTTGATCGATCGATCTTGTCGGATATAGCCGTTACAGGTTTGTTTTTACCAATTTTGTTTAAAACATCTGTCATTTTTCCTTCTAGATGAAGTCCGTTATAGAAGATAAGATCGGATTGATCCAGTTTCCGAATATCACCTTGTGACGCTTTATAGAGATGTGGATCCACTCCAGTACCCATCAGTGCAGATACTTCGGTATGGGTTCCTCCTACATTTTTTACGATATCGGCGATCATGCCAGTAGTCGTGGTAACTTGAATTTTTTTGCTCTCTGATTTTGAAAGGGACGGATTACACCCTACTAATAAAGTGAAGCATAGGGCACTAATAAGTAGGATACGAAAACATTTGTGAACCATGGTAGTTCCTCCTAAGTTATGTAAGTACATTGTTTGCTCAACCTATAAAATATGCTATTCATCAAATCTATTTGGTATAGTCATCAATTTTTCCCTAGGGCAAAATTCAATTAGCTCTATTCTGTCATCTCTGTATGCTTCTGTCAATGATCATTGCATACATTTATCAAAGAATTGTCGAATTCAATGCTGTAGAAAAAAAGGATATGTGATAGGATGGACGGTATTATAGAAGATAAATAGACTAAACGAAAATCATGGGGTTAGAGATTTAGAGAGGGGTGAAAGGGTGAAAATAGCTCGTTCGATAGGGGCCATCCTGGTAGGTGGAGTAGTTTTAACGGGTTGTACGAATTTTGTGGGGGCGGCAGAGTCCAACCTGATTCCTGTGAAGGACTTGTCTCAAGAAAAATTATTAGCTATGTCGGAGAGAACGTTACCGTCGGTGAAAATGACGACAAATGATAAATTACTTGCTGAAATGAATACACTTCGTTCTAAATTAGTAATGAGTCAAGGATCATCTCTACACAAGCAAGTTGCCTTTACATTTGATGATGGCCCGGATACTCATTTTACGAATCAAGTTTTGGATATCTTAAAAAAAGAAGGGGTACCTGCTACGTTTTTTCTCTGTGGTAACAATGTAAAAGCACACCCAGAAGTAGTGAAGAGAATTGATCAAGAAGGTCATTCTATTGGAAATCACTCGTGGAACCATCCGCAGTTAACAAAAAAGGATCAAGCGACGATTAATCAACAAATTACGAGTACGAATGACGTTATTAAAAATGTCATTGGGAAAACACCTACTTTATTCCGCCCCCCTTACGGTGCATTTAATCAAGGAGTTCGGGATAAAGTGCAACAGTTAAATATGAAAGTAATTTTGTGGAGTGTGGATACATTAGATTGGAATCATAAGTCAAAAGATCAAATAATGGAAGCTTACCATAAAGAATTCAAGCCTGGCGGTATCATTCTTCAACATAGCTCTGGAAATGAAGGTCTCAAGGAAACGGTAAAAGCCTTGCCAGAAATGATTCGCGATCTTAAGAGTAAAGGCTATAGCTTTGTGACGGTGGATAAACTTATCGGAATAAAGGCATATCAGTAGCTATAAACTCAAAGTCGTTTAAACACAGTCCTCTTCGGGATATCTGAAGGATTGTGTTTTTTTTGTACGTCTTCTTTTCACGAAGAGAGGGTATTTTTAGTTAATTATGATAGAAAAATATCATGACTTTTTTATTCAATTCATGTAAGAAATTGCTCTTACTGTCTCATACTACATGAGGATAGGAGTGGTAAGATGAAGAAATGGAGAGGTTTGTTAGGAGTCCTGGTAATCAGTCTGGTGTGGGGTTTATTGCTTGATTTCACTATTTATACCACTCATGCTGAAGGAAACCCTGATCCCCAAAAGTCAACAAATAAAAATATTTCAGCTCGCGGTTGTGCGAATCAACACCCTGTTTACTATTCGTTCAACCTTCCTAAGAACCAAAGGAAGGTAGTGATTACGTTTGATGATGGTCCAGATGGCATATATACTCCTAAAGTATTAGATATCTTACAGCGATATAATGTGAAAGCTACTTTTTTTGTCATGGGAAAAAGCGCGGTGAATCATCCGGAACAACTAAAGAGGATCGTGAGGGATGGGCATACAGTAGGAAACCACACATGGCATCATAGTGATTTTCAGCTTATTTCCGAAAAAGAAATTGAGAATGACCTTTTGAAAAATGAGAAATACATACAAGAAGAGTTAGGTATTAAACCACTCTTCGTTCGTCCCCCTTTTGGGAGGATCAACGAAAAAATTTGTCGTGTAGCATCTCGATATCATTACACATTAGTCCACTGGGATGTCGATCCAAAAGATTGGGACGGCAGGAGTGCAGATCGTATTCTTAACTGGGTAAAGGAAAAAGTGAAGCCAGGTTCTATTATTTTGTTGCATTCGGGTGGAGGAGAGCCTTATCTAGATGGTTCGATTAAAGCTCTACCCCAAATTATTGAATATCTCCGTAAGGAAAAGTATCAGATTGTCCCATTACAAGAGTTACTAAAGATACCACCTTATGAGAAAGTAAGGAAAAAATAAGTGCTGTTTGGTATGAGGGTGTATCCAAAAAAGAGGATTGATCTATTTTTACCATAGATCAATCCTCTTTTTTGATCATTTTTATGCCTTTTAGAATGAAACGTTGCATATGTTTTCATATAATCCCATTTTGAAGAACGTGAGGTTACATTAAAATGAATGGGTGTATAGAATAAATGATTTTGGTGATGATCATTCTTTAGGTGAAAGGAAGTTTTCTCATGACAAATATAGGAATGGCTGAGCTAACATCTATGCATGGTATGAGTGAGATGTTGCTACGTTATCACCGTATAATCGGCATGAATCATGAACAATTGATCTTATTACAAGCAAGTATTCAGTTACATGATGCTGTGGAGATTGAAGAGGCAACGGGATTCTCGAGAGATACGATTGCGGAATTGTTTTCACAGATCTCGGAATTAGGAGTTATCCGTTTTAACGAACGAAATGAACTGGATTATCAGGATTTATTTGAAACTCTAAAATCGATTGAAAAGAGATCTATGCCATTTCGTGAACGGTTAACACGGGAGTATTCAAAAGCGTCACGAACGAATCAAAAGCATGTGGGGCATGTAGAATTGGTACCTGTGAAAAAGGGAGTTGCTGTCAAGTTAATGGATGGTACATTTCTCTCTATTAAGCAGACAAAGGATTTGAGCAACGAATTAATGATGTTTGCCCAATCTATGAAAGAAGAGGACTTACAACGTTTTAATCGAAATGTAGAGCAGAAGAAAGATAAGGGACAAAACGGTGAGAATCACTACGAAGAGTATGAAGATTAACTTCAAGTTATGATATAATGAAAATTCCTAGAATGTGTGTTCGCTTGGCGCAAGGGGGGACAGTTTTTTGCGGATTATGGGGATTGATCCGGGCTATGCACTTGTGGGGTATGGAGTGATTGACCAAAAAAGTGGTAGGTTGGAGGCGGTTGACTATGGTGCGATTCAAACAGAGCCTCATTACTCCATCCCGACCCGAATGAAACAGGTTTATGATGCGATGAAGGTATTATTAAATCGCTTTCAGCCTGAAGTAGTGGCGATTGAGAAATTATTTTTTAATAAAAACGTAACCAATGCATTGCTTGTGGTTCAAGCACGAGGTGTTATCATCTTAGCAGTGGAAGAGGCAGGAATCCCGATTACAGAATATACCCCTTCGCAGGTGAAATTGGGCGCTGTGGGATATGGGAAGGCAGAGAAGCGCCAAGTTCAAGAAATGGTGAAGGTGCTACTCCGTTTGTCTAAGGTTCCGAAGCCAGATGATGTAGCAGATGCACTGGCAATCGCAATCTGTGAGGCACATTCTTCCAAGTCGATATCTCAAGTAGGACGAGGAGGAATTTCGTGATGATTGATTTTTTACGGGGATCGATGGTGTACCGAGGAACCGACTATATAGCGATTGAAGTAGGTGGAGTTGGGTATCAAGTCACGGTAACCAATCCATTTTCCTATGAGGAGCAAGAGTCGATCTTTCTCTATACTCATCAGGTAGTCCGAGAGGATGCTCATTTACTATATGGCTTTCAAACAACAGATGAGCGAGATTTATTTCGTTTATTACTAGAGGTTTCTGGCATAGGTCCTAAAGCAGGGATTGCGATCTTAGCAGGAGGGACGCCTAGACAGATTGTATCGGCGATTCAGTTAGAAGATTTGAAATTTCTAACCGCATTACCTGGGATTGGAAAGAAGACCGCACAGCGGATTGTGTTAGATTTGAAGGATAAATTACAGAAATTAGGCTGGGATCGTAGATTCCAATTAACTTTGTCGTTGCCAGACCAGATGGTGGAGCCTCCGATTCGTAGTGCAACGGATGATGACCACCATATGCGAGATGTGGTAGAAGCATTAACGGGGCTAGGCTATCATGAAGAGGAAGCTAGGTTATCTGTAAGAAAGGCGAGAGAATCGACTGAAAAAGAGCTTTCCACGGGAGAATGGATTCGTTTGGCTCTACAAATGTCTGTAAAAAGATAGGAGGGTGACGGATGGAAGAGCGGATCATCTCAAGCAAGATGATGATAGAAGAGGATGAGATGGTTGAGTTTAGTCTACGCCCTCGATCTCTGCGGGAGTATATCGGGCAGTCTAGGGCCAAGGAGAATCTAAAAGTCTACATAGAAGCAGCCAAGATGAGAAGTGAAACGCTTGATCATGTATTGTTATATGGCCCCCCAGGTCTAGGGAAGACGACACTTTCTCATATTATTGCCAATGAGATGGGAGCACAGATTCGCACAACTTCAGGTCCTGCAATCGAGCGTCCCGGGGATTTGGCGGCGATTTTGACGAATTTACAACCGCATGATTTTCTATTTATTGATGAAATACATAGGTTAAATCGTTCTGTGGAGGAAGTACTATATCCAGCGATGGAAGATTTTGCACTAGATATTATGATTGGCAAGGGACCCAGTGCCCACTCTGTTCGGTTGGATCTGCCTCCTTTTACCTTGGTAGGGGCAACTACAAGAGCGGGTTCGCTTTCTGCTCCTCTCCGAGATCGATTTGGTGTAGTGAGCCGTTTGGAGTACTATACTCAGGAAGAGTTAGCTTTTATTGTGATGAGAGCGGCTGATTTGCTACAAGTAGGGATTCGAGAAGAAGGGGCTCTCGAGATTGCGACTCGATCCCGTGGGACACCTCGTGTTGCGAATCGACTTCTAAAGCGGGTACGTGACTTCGTTCAGGTACAAGGGGATGGTATTATCACCGGAGATGCCGCCCGAGATGCATTAGACCGAATTCAAGTGGATAGACTGGGACTAGATCATGTCGACCATCGATTGCTACTCTCGATTATCGAGAAATTCCGCGGAGGGCCCGTGGGGCTGGATACCATCGCCGCTACGATTGGCGAGGAGCCAAGTACCATCGAGGACGTGTACGAGCCTTATCTTATGCAAATCGGCTTCCTCCAAAGAACTCCTCGTGGTCGGATGGTGACGTTGCGTTGCTGTGAGCACTTTGGAGTACAGTGGCCTGAAAACTAAGGTTTGACGATGAAACGAGTTAATTCGAGACAGATTAGGGGCAATGTAATTACCCATAGCGGCTTGCTTTTCCACATTTTCGCAGGCTCACAATTTGAGCTGTGAGTAGATATAGGACCTAGGATTGTTCCAATATAACTACGCTATGAAATGGATTTCGTATTTTTGTAATGACATTTTGGAGTGAGCATATATGAACGTAGCAGACTTTACATTTGAGTTACCCAAAGAGCTAATCGCACAGACTCCATTATCCGATCGAACCGCTTCTCGATTAATGATCGTAAACCGCAAGACAGGGAAGTTAACGCATTCGCAATTTCCTGCGATCGTGAGCTATCTAGAAGCAGGGGATGTACTGGTCTTAAATGATAGCCGGGTTCGGCCCGCACGACTCATTGGGACGAAAGCAGATACGGGGGCGAAGATTGAACTTTTATTGCTGCAACCGATGGGCACAGATCGCTGGGAAGCTCTAGTGAAGCCAGCTAAGAGAGTAAAGCAAGGGTCGGTTATCCAATTTGGAAATGGAGAACTGCGAGCTATTGCGGAGGAATCGACCGAAGTGGCAGGGGGGCGTGTGTTTCGTTTAGAGTATCAAGTAGATGATATAGAAGCCTTGTTTACTCAATTAGGCGAGATGCCCTTGCCTCCTTATATCCATGAACAATTAGATGATCCTGAACGTTATCAGACCGTCTTCTCCCGTTCGATCGGCTCTGCGGCCGCTCCAACGGCAGGGCTTCATTTTACAGATGAGATTTTGACCGCGATTCGCGAAAAAGGTGTACAAGTTGCTTTTATTACCCTTCATGTGGGATTAGGCACATTTCGACCTGTCACGGTAGATAAAATCGAAGAGCATCAGATGCATGCAGAGTATTATGAGATGAACGAAGAGACAGCATCCACTATCAGAGAAGCAAAAAAAGCAGGAAAGCGAGTGGTTGCTGTCGGAACGACTTCGATTCGTACCTTGGAGACTATCGCGGGAAGATTTGCGTCAGAGGTGCAAGCGTGTAGTGGATGGACGGATATCTTTATCTATCCAGGATATGAGTTTCAGATAGTAGATGGGTTATTGACGAATTTTCACTTGCCGCAATCCACTCTATTAATGCTGGGAAGTGCTTTTAGCAGTCGGGATATCTTGCTTCATGCTTATGAAGAAGCGGTGCGGGAGCGATATCGGTTCTTTAGTTTTGGAGATGCGATGTTGCTTATATGATAGCTTGTCTTCTATAATATTGGCAGTGGTAAAGGTTTTTTCGTTATAATGGATAATAAGTTAGGAAGGAACTAGAATATTGGCTGTACGTTACGAACTGTTGAAGCAATGTAAGCAGTCTGGTGCACGACTTGGAAGGCTTCATACTCCACACGGTGTCATTGAAACCCCGATCTTCATGCCAGTAGGTACTCTGGCGACGGTGAAAACAATGAGTCCCGAAGAGTTAAAAGAGATGGATGCACAGATTATCTTGAGTAATACATACCATTTATTTATTCGTCCTGGTCATGAGATTGTAAAAGAAGCAGGTGGATTACATAAGTTCATGAACTGGGATCGTCCGATTCTGACTGATAGCGGTGGATTTCAAGTTTTTAGCCTAGGTGATCTGCGTAAGATTACCGAGGAAGGGGTTCAGTTTCGTTCGCATTTGAGCGGTGAGAAGCTGTTCTTATCTCCTGAGAAAGCGATGGAGATTCAAAATGCCCTCGGTGCGGATATTATGATGGCCTTTGATGAGTGTCCTCCCTATCCGGCAGAGTATGAATATGTGAAAAACTCGACTGAACGTACTTACAGGTGGCTAAAAAGATGTAAAGAAGCTCACAGCCGCCCAGAGGATCAAGCGTTATTCGGTATTGTCCAAGGAGGCGAATACCGCGAGCTTCGCGAAGAGAGTGCTCGTCAGTTAGTAGACTTAGATCTGCCAGGCTATGCGGTGGGCGGGTTAAGCGTAGGAGAACCACATGAGATGATGTTTGAGATCCTAGGATATACAACACCTCTTCTTCCTAAGGACAAACCTCGTTATCTAATGGGAGTCGGTTCGCCGGAAGCTCTGATTCAAGGAGCTATTCTGGGGGTTGACATGTTTGACTGCGTGTTACCTACTCGGATCGCGAGAAACGGGACTACGATGACGAGTGAAGGTAGGCTTGTCGTGCGGAATGCTAAATTTACGCGTGACTTCGGTCCATTAGATCCCAATTGTGATTGTTACACTTGTCGCAACTATTCTCGTGCCTATCTTCGTCATCTTATTAAGGCAGATGAAACGTTTGGGCTTCGATTGACAACGTACCATAATCTGTATTTCCTACTTAACTTGATGCACCAAGTACGTCAAGCCATCATGGAAGATCGTCTTCTCGATTTTCGTAATGAATTTATGATGAAGTACTATGGTACCTTAAATCCGGTCCAAAAATTTTAGATTTCAAACCACATTTAGGAGGAATACCTATGGAACAGTACCAAGCATTTATTTTCCCCGTCTTGCTAATCGCGATTTTCTATTTCTTGCTAATCCGCCCACAAAACAAGAGTCGTAAACAGCGTAATGCTATGATTGCTTCTTTAAGCAAGGGAGATAAAGTTGTAACGATTGGCGGCCTTCATGGTACGATCGTCGATTTAAATGATCAGACGATTACCATTAAAGTAAACGACAATACTCGTCTTGTTTTTGAACGTGCTGCGATCAATGAAAAGAAAACCGTTGGTGCAGAGGTAACAGCCACTACAACTGAAGAAGAAAAGTAAAGGATAAAAAGCTATTTTCTCCGATCAAAGGAGATAAATAGCTTTTTATTTTTTGGATAGGTTAATCCCAATCATCCCGCCTAATGCGCCTAGCCCAAATGAGCATATACCAAAGATCAACGGCTCCACACGTAGTGAGGTATCAAAGGCGAGAAATCCGATGATCATCAGTATAAGCGTATAGAGAATACCTTGAATCCCTCCCATAATCCAGCCATTTCGTTCCGTTCGTTTTCCAGAAATCAGACCGCCTGTAAAAATCGAGCTAGCGTTAATCAGAAACGTAATCCATGGCAAGCTACTGGTTTGGAGATCCGTGTAGCGGAGTACGACGGCTGTACTAAGAGAAAGAATGAGCACAGATGACCAAATTACACATTGACCCATGATCCACGGAGAGTTTAAGCCAGTGCGATTGGAATGAAAGATCGTTGTTTTCATAAGGATACCTCTCCTTTCTATTCATCTTTGTACAATTTATGAGCAAGTCCATTCATATATGATTCTATTTTCATAGTAGGAATTTGATCAAAAGGAATTGGAATCACAGTGTCAGGGGATCATAAAAATTCGGCTTACGGTCAAAATAACAACAAGACTTTTAGATAAACCAGTAAAGGAATTGGAACGTGGGCAGTGTGTCATGCTCCGGGTTAGCGAATCTGATTATCACCTGAAAGGAGGAGACTACTTGCTCTGGATGTCCGTACTACGCACTATCTTCATCTATGTCTTTCTTTTTCTCATGATGAGACTAATGGGCAAAAGAGAGATTGGCAAATTATCGATATTCGATTTAATTGTATCCTTTATGATCGCGGATCTAAGTGCAATCGTATTAGATGATATTGAAAGGCCGCTTGTGGATGCCATTGTACCCATTCTTGCTCTAGTTTTATTACAGATTGGGATGTCATACTTGTTGCTCAAGAGTCGCAAAGCGCGCAACCTGATTGAAGGAGAGCCTGCTGTTATCGTCAGGGATGGCAAAATTATTGACTCCATGATGGCGAAAACAAGATATAATCTTGATGATTTATTAATGCAATTACGTGAAAAAGACATTCCTGATGTATCGGATGTAGAGATTGCGATATTAGAGACTTCAGGGAAATTAAGTGTGTTTCCTAAAGTAGAAAAGGCCCGACTAACGAAGGGGGATGTGCAAAATGATGGCTCTAAGTTGCGCCCATTTCGCATGCCTATCCCCGTTATTATCGAAGGAAGGGTGCAGGAGCAAGAACTGACGGATTCCGGATACAATCATATATGGCTTAAGCAAGAGTTACGAAAAAAGGGAGTAAAAGACTTTAAAAATGTATTTTATGCGAGTGTTGATCAATACGGAAACATCTATATCGATTTAAGAGATACATAATGCCTTTGCCTAAGATGAGAAGAATCATTTTAAGCAAAGGCATGATTATTTATCTCGGGAGGAATCGAGCCACCCAAGCTCCTACATATGGTAGGCGAGCCACGTCATCTTTTCGAATTAAGGAAAAGAGAACGAGGCAAATGAGGTAGATTCCGAATCCACATAAGATGGTTAATAATATGCGTTGTAATAATGGGCTATGAGCCTGGGTCCCTAAGTAATAACAGACGAACCCCATCCCACCAATGCTGATACTCAATTTTACTAGTTCCCTAGCATTAATCATGTAGGGGACAAATTTAATGATGCTAAGAAAATGCAAGCAGGTTACAACGAATATGCCGATATTGATAGCGATGGCCACACCCATAATGCCAAGTGATGGCTGAGTGGCGAGAAGCCAGATAAATACCATTTTAATGACAGCACCGATAATGGAATTCCGCATTGCGATATTTGCTTTATCCAACCCTTGAAGCACAGCTGCAAAAGGGCCTTGTAAGTAGTGGAATAAAGAAATGGGAGCCATGATCTGTATCATTTGACCAACACTGGGTTGATGATAGAGCAAGGTAGCAAGTGGTTCTGCTAACACATAGACCAACATGGTACAGGGAGCACCGATAATGAAAGAAAGTCGGATCGCTTGTTGCAGCCTTCGCTCGATTAAGGTGGTGTTATTTTGTGCTGCGGCCTCGCTTATGGCTGGAACAAGGGAGACGGTTAAGGCATAGGTAATAAAAGCAGGGAAGAAGACTAACGGTAACGCCATCCCCTCCAGTTGACCGTATAGGGCTGTAGAGGTGGCAGCAGCGATCCCAGCAATGGCTAAACTTTGTGATACAATAATAGGCTCTACCGCATAGGTAAGGGAACCAATGGTCCTACTCAATGTAACGGGAACAGCGACCCGGAAGAAGTCGGTTATCGTGTTGAATCGACTCACAATATTTTTTTCGTCCTTCTGGTTTTTACGTCTTTTCCATATTTGGCGTAAAATAGGGCGTTTTGGATCTTTGCGATATCGATAATAGAGAAATAACATCCCTGTAAACTCTCCGATCACCATTCCGATCATCGCCCCAGAAGCGGCATACTCTACACCGTATGGTAACAAATATTTAGCTAACATGAGGACAGTAAAGATTCTCACTACTTGTTCGATAATTTGAGAAAGTGCATACGGGCTCATATTTTGTCGACCTTGGAAGTAACCGCGGAAGATGCTGGATACGGCGATAACAGGAATGATGGGAGTGATTCCCAAAAGGGCATAGAGTGTTCTAGGATCAGTTAGTAGGGTTTTTGCTAAGATTGGAGCAAAGACAAATACCAAACTGGTAACGATTGTACTGGTGATTCCGACTACAATCCCTGCTACAATAATGATGTGTGGGATCTTGTGCTCTTCATTTTTAGCCTCAGCTTCGGATACTAGCTTTGAGATCGCCACGGGGATTCCAGCAGAAGTGATGACAACTGCGAAGATTAAAATCGGAAAAGCAAGTTGAAAAAGGCCCATTCCTTCGTCCCCGATCAGACGAGATAAAGCAATTCGATAGATAAAGCCAAGAATTTTCGTTAAAAATCCAGCCCCTACTAGTATGAGGGTGCCAGCGAGGAAGCTCTGTTTGTGCATGGTAACTCCCTTCTTCCGTCCACTACGTTTTAGTACAAGTTATGCCTTGTCCGATAGGCTCATGACTCTTTTTCGTAGATAGAAGGAAAGAAGGTTCCGCATGCAGAATTGATACATTCAAAAGATGTCGAATGAGTAAGATTGGAGGGATACGATGTCGATACTGGCTTTGCCTGAACAGGAATATGACTTCGAAGAAGATGAAGATGCGATTCAATATTTAACATCAGAGGAATTAGATGAATGTCTCGAAGATCTTTGTAGAAGTAAAGCATCTGAGTTTCATTTATATGGATATGAAAATGTAACACCCGAACAAATATGGGCTTGTGTTTCAGATGAACATCGTCAGGGCACCCCGAGACTAAACCGCTTAGTGAACGATATTATGTCTTTAAAAGCGAGCCGCTTTATGAACTGGTTAATGCTACATAATATCTATAAAAGTGAGTAAAGTCTTGAAGGTCATCAGCCATGCTGATGGCTTTCTTTGTTCACAATTGACTCTCAGGGCTTCACTTGGGATAATAGGAATTGGTAATGGAATAAGGAGGACAGTCCATGAAGGTCAAAAAAGGAAAAGTAGCGATTTTTATCATCATCGTCGTGGCGATCCTCGCTCTTGCTGGTACGACCGCTCTTCCAGTGTGGAACAAAATTACAAAGGGGTTGGACTTGCAAGGGGGCTTTGAAGTTTTATATGAAGCACCCAAAGATCAAAAAGTAGATAAAGCCATTCTCCTTGATGTAGCAAATGCACTTGAGCGACGAATTAACGTACTAGGTGTGTCTGAGCCTGAGATTTCGATTGAAGGAAATAATCGAATTCGGGTGCAGTTAGCAGGGGTAAAGGATCCTGCGAAGGCCCGGGAACTCTTAGGGAAACAAGCTGAATTAACATTCCGGGATCCAACAGGAAAAACAGCTGTTATTAAAGGGGCCGACCTGAAGCCAGGCAGCGCCAAATTAAGCTTTGATGAATACAATAGCCCTGTTGTGGCCATTGAATTTAAAGATGGAAAAAAATTCGAAGAGGTTACGAAGAAATACATAGGGCAACCTTTACCAATCTATTTGGATGAAAAAGAGTTAAGTAACCCTGTCGTTCAAAATGTGATCAGTGGTGGGAAAGCAACCATCAGTGGACAGAAGACTCCAGAAGAGGCTAAGGAATTAGCAAGCCTTCTAAATGCGGGGGCCCTTCCGATCAAGCTTCAAGAAGTGCAGAGCTTCGCCGTTGATGCGAGTTTGGGACATCAATCGATGAGAGATACCTTAATAGCAGGTGGACTCTCTGTTCTCATGATTTTTTTCTTTGTAATTGGTTTTTATCGTCTACCAGGTCTTGTGGCTGTTATGACGCTGATCGCATACACATACCTAAACTTGGTTGTCTTTGCTTTCTTAAAAGTAACTCTTACCCTACCGGGGATTGCCGCCTTTATCTTAGGGATTGGGATGGCAGTAGATGCCAATATCATTATGTCAGAACGTATCCGTGAAGAATTACGTGTGGGTCGTACGATGAAGAGTGCATTGAAGGCAGGTTCCAAGCGCTCATTCTTAACGATTTTTGATGCGAACTTCACGACCATTTTAGCCGGTGCCGTCTTATTTGCTTTTGGTACGGCTGGGGTAAAAGGATTCTCGGTAGCATTGATCGTCGGGATTTTGTGTAGTTTTGTGACCGCAGTGGGATTGTCGCGTTGGTTGATGTCACTCTTAGTTAATTCAAATCTAGTGAAAAATCCTGTGCTGTTCCGTGTGAAGGAGGATGAGATTGGTGAACTATAAATTTGATTTTGTTCGATACCGCAAACCGTTCCTATTAGCCTCTCTCATCATCGTTTTAATCGGGATTGGTTCCCTCTTTGTCCAAGGATTAAATCTAGGCGTAGACTTTGTGAGTGGTACACGCCTTGATTTTACGGTAAAGCAAAACGTTGATGTGGAAAAGGCAAAAAGCGTTCTAGAGAACAATGGCTTTAAGCATCCGAATGCACGTGCGGCTGGGGACAAAAAGGAAATTGTCGTATTTCGTACGGAAAGTATTTTAGATAAGCCGAAAATCGATAAACTCGCAAGGGATTTGTCAAAGGAATTTGATGTGAAGGTAACAGTGCAGGAACAGAAAGTAGACCCGATTATCGGGCGTGAACTGGCGCGTAATGCCATCATCGGTGTACTGATTGCCTGTGCCATTATTGGGATTTACATCGCTTTCCGCTTTGAGTATCGATTTGCGATGGCAACGGTAGCTACGTTGTTATACGATGCATTTCTGATCATCACGTTCTTCTCTCTGTTCCAGATCGAAGTAGACCTATTCTTTATCGCCGCGATCCTAACCATCATCGGTTATTCGATGAACGATACAATTGTCGTCTTTGACCGGATCCGCGAAAATGAAGAGAAGCTACAGCCAAAGACGTGGGAACAACTATCTGCTATGGTAAACCAAAGTATCCAACAAACCTTGGTTCGATCAATTAATACGGTTCTTACTGTATTATTTGGTGCTGTATCCCTATTCCTACTGGGTGGAGAGGGAATTCGGAATTTCTCCCTTGCACTTGTGGTCGGTTTATTAGCAGGAGCTTATTCTTCCATCTTCATTGCTTCCCAGATCTGGGTGATGTGGAAATGGCGTTCGATGAAGACTGGAAAAGAAGAACCGAAATTATCACCTTCAACTGAATAAGAACATCATGGTTTCCATACAATGAAGGAAAAGACCGCGGAGGAGAATCTGCGGTCTTATTTCTGGAGGAGCAACTATGGGTGACCAACGGTTTCAAGAGATCAATCGAGCAGCATGGATTGGGATATTTTTTAATATTTTATTAACCATTGTAAAAGGGATCGTTGGCTTTTGGGCTAATAGTCGTGCCTTGATCGCGGAAGCGGCGCATTCAGCAGCCGATTTAGTGGGTTCTCTTACCGTCTATTTTGGAATCCGCGTAGCAAAACGTCCTCCGGATCCGGAACATCCATATGGACATGGTAAAGCGGAGATAGTGGCTTCCTTTATCGTTGCTGTTCTGTTATCTATGGTGGGAGTGGAGATTGCACGAGGTTCCTTCCAAGCATTATTTGATAAATTGGAGCCCCCAGGTATTTCGGCTGCGGTTGTCGCCTTTCTGTCGATCTTAGTAAAAGAGATATTATATCGTTATACCTATCGGGTAGGAAAACGTCAAAATAGTCAAGCCACAGTAGCCCATGCTTATGAACATCGAGCCGATGTGTTTGCCACAATCGCGGCCTTAGTGGGGATCCTAGGGGCGGTGCTAAGTCGGTATATCGGTGTTCCGGAGTTAGTCTATCTCGACCCGATTGCGGGTATGGGGGTCTCCTTTTTTGTCTTCTGGATGGCCTACCGACTAGCCCGTGAAGCGATTTACAATTTACTAGACCCTGTCCTTCTTCCGAAAGAAGCTCAGGAGCTAGTTGATGCGGCTCGACAAGTAGCGGGTGTGCTGGATATTGATAACTTACGTGCTCGTCAACACGGCCACTATGTGATTGTAGATGTAAAAATTTCTGTAGATCCTCATATTACGGTGGAAGAAGGGCATCGGATTGGGAAGCAGGTAAAACGAACCTTATTAGACCGTTTTGATCATGTGGAAGATGTATTTGTACATGTAAATCCATATGATGGCAAAATTTTGCAGGGGAAATAAGGAATGAATCACCGTTTTCTCATTCTTTGTGCTATAATCATACCGCGAAGAGAGGTGAACGGTTTTTTATGATTCGTTCGAAGACAAGATGGATTCCTGTTGAGGCAGATCCACAGCAGATCCAGAGGTTAGCGGAAGGTTTGTCCGTTCATCCGACGATTGCTAGGTTACTGATTCGTCGTGGGCAAACCGATATCGAAACGGCTCAGAAGTTTTTACGTCCTTCTATGGATTTCTTACATGATCCCTACGAATTAGATGGTATGAAAGAAGCAGTACAGCGAATTCGCTCTGCGCTGACTCATCAAGAAAAGATCCTGATTTATGGTGATTATGATGCAGACGGTGTGAGTAGTACGAGCTTATTATTAAACATGTTTCGTACTCTGACTACGCAAGTTGATTACTATATCCCGAACCGCTTTCGAGAGGGCTATGGCCTTAATCAAGAGGCTCTCAAAGATGCAAAAGAACGTGGTTACGACTTAGTGGTTACGGTTGACACGGGGATTAGTGCTACGAAAGAGGCAGCGTTTGCTCGTGAAATCGGTTTAGACCTGATTATAACGGATCATCATGAACCGCCTCCTGTAATACCAGAAGCGGTCGCAGTGATCAATCCAAAGAAACCAAACTGTACATATCCTTTTAAATCCTTGGCTGGAGTCGGTGTTGCTTTTAAGTTGGCTACTGCCTTGTTAGACAGAGTCCCTACTGAGTGGATGGATCTCGTTGCGATTGGTACCATTGCGGACCTTGTTCCACTAGTGGATGAGAACCGAGTGTTAGCTACATATGGATTAGAACGTTTAAACGAACGCACCAACAAAGGACTCTCCGCATTAATGGATGTGGCGGGCATCGCGGGGCAAGCTACCGCGGGACATGTGGGCTTTTTTCTAGGTCCTAGAATCAATGCAAGTGGTCGTTTAGATTCCGCAGGACAAGCGGTTGAACTGTTAACAACAGACGATCTAAATGAAGCGCAACATCTAGCGGGAAAAATGCAAGAGATGAACGAAGAACGTCAGCAGATCGTAGAAGAAATAACAGAACAAGCTATGGCGATGGTAGAACAAGACCCAGATCGTTACAGGCATGTTATCGTTGCCGCTAGGCCCGGCTGGAATGTCGGTGTGATCGGCATTGTTGCTTCTAGGCTTGTGGAAAAATATTATCGACCTGTGATCGTATTAGGATGTGATGAGGAGACAGGGATAGCAAAAGGATCAGCCAGAAGCATCGCTGGATTCGATTTATATGAGTCGCTGACTGCTTGCAAAGAGTACCTTCCACAATTTGGGGGACACTATATGGCAGCAGGTATGTCGCTCAAGGTAGAAGATATCCCTGCTTTCCATGCCAAACTGTCGAGTGTTGCACAAGAGACTTTGCAAGAGGAAGATTATATTCCATTGACACATATTGACGATGAATTAACGATTGATCAAGTGGAGCTATCGATGTTGGAGCAGTTAGCCTTGTTAGAGCCATATGGTATGGGAAATGCAACGCCTAGTTTTCTATTGAAAGATTCTTCCATCGCGAAAATTCAAACCATTGGTGCTGATAAAAACCATCTTAAATTGACTCTCCAGATGGACCGTATCTTCATGGATGCACTCGCATTTCGTAAAGCAGAATTAGCAGAAGAGTTGGTTCCAACCAGCAAAATCCATGTGGTCGGTGAATTACAAATTAATGAATGGAACGGTCGCCGTACCCCGCAGTTGATTTGTAAGGATCTGGCTGTACATGAAAGACAAATTTTTGACTGGCGTAGTAATCATAAAGGGGAGCACCTGAATAGATTACGTGACAAGCCCGTTCTATTGATTGGGCATCAGCTTTTAGCAGGAAACACATATTCTTTTCTCTCATGGGAAGATTGTGCTAAGGGGGCAGGGGAATCGCTCGCCAAGTACACACAGATCGCTTGGATCGACCCTCCACCTTCCATGGAAATTTGGCGGAATCATCTCAATCAAATTCAACATATGGAACGGGTCTACTTTATTTTTGGAGATCGTGACTTCGACCAAAATCTGTTAGCAGTCCCTTCACGCGAACAATTCAAACATCTATATAATTTATTGTACGGAAAAAAGCCGTTTTCTTTATTGAAATCATATCCATCTCTGACAAAAAGAACGGGATTGTCAAAACGAACACTTTCCTTTATGATTCAAGTGTTCGAGGAATTACAGTTCTTACAAAATAATAATGGAATGATCCAGATAATAGAAAGCCCTTCCAAACGACCTTTAACCGACTCGTTGACCTACCGACAACAACTGGAGAAAGAGGAAGTTCTTCAGGCATTGGTATATAGCTCGTATAAAGAGATATGTCAGATGTTTTCTGGATTATAATCAGGAGGTATACCCATAATGAACTTCAAAGAAAAAATTCGCGTGATCCCAGATTTCCCTTCGGAAGGGATTCGCTTTAAGGATATTACTACTTTATTAAAAGATGGTGAAGCGTACCGGGCGGCCATTGAAGAGTTAGCAAAACATTACAAAGGAATGGAAATCGATGTTGTACTAGGCCCTGAAGCTCGTGGATTTGTCGTAGGAGCCCCGCTTGCTCTTGCACTCGGTGCTGGGTTTGTGCCGGTTCGAAAAAAGGGCAAGCTTCCAGGTGAGATTATTGAGGCGAAATATGACTTGGAATATGGAAAAGATATTTTAACGATGCACACAGATGCGATTCAGCCAGGCCAAAAAGTTCTGATTGCAGATGATTTGCTAGCTACAGGTGGAACCATTAGCGCAACGCTTGATCTCGTTCGCCAATTAGGCGGAGAGCCAGTAGGAGCCGCATTTTTGATCGAGTTGATGTATCTAAATGGGCGTGCGAAACTAGGGGATGTGGAGATTGTTTCCCTTGTTAAATACGATTAAGACTCATTTTGTTAGATCCACGAAAGAAGCCGGGATTTATACTATTATTAGTATAATCACGGCTTCTTTCGTGGATCTAAATATTAGGTTCGGAAGCATACTTGACATATGTATGTTGTGGATAGTAATATACTTACGTAAAGTAAGTTTTATATTCGTATTAGGAGGTTACACAAGTGGCAAAAGTATTATACATTATGGCTAATCCGAAACCGGTATCTGCGTCTTTCAGCGCACAGGCTGGCGAAGCTTTTCTTACTGAATATAAAGCACAAAACCCTCAAGATGAAGTAATAACGGTTGATATCTATAAAGAAGAAATTCCTTATATTGATAAAGATGTACTATCTAGCTGGGGTAAAGGTGCAAAAGGAATAGAATTAACGGCTGATGAAGCAGCAAAAGCAAAACGCATGGGCGAGTTAGTGAATCAATTTGTAGATGCGGATAAGTATGTATTTGTTACTCCGCTATGGAACCTGAGTATCCCGGCACGTCTGAAAGCGTATATCGATACCGTTGCTATTGCAGGTAAAACATTTCGCTATACACCGGCAGGCCCAGAAGGTCTACTTAAAGGCAAAAAAGTTCTTCATATCCAAGCTCGTGGTGGTATGTACAGCGAGGGCCCCGCAAAGGAACTAGAGTTTGGGGATCGTTATCTTCGTGCGATTACTTCCTTCATGGGTATCGAGGATTATGAGCATATCGCTATGGAAGGTCATAGTGCTCTTCCTGATCAAGCTGATGCGATCTTACAAAAAGGAATTACTAAAGCAAAGGAAGTAGCAAGTAAGTTTTAATTAAACCGGTACAATGATAGAAACATATAAGAACAACCAACTCATTGAAGTGCCCCCCTTTTTGTATCCAACAACTGGGGTTCACTTCAAATGAATTGGTTGTTCTTTTGTGTTGTACCCCGAGGTACTAGCTTGCTGGATCGATTCGAACCGGAATTGAAACATTCACGAGACTACTTCAATAGCTGATTCACCATGATGAACTTGTATTTTTTGAAACCGGAATCCAAATTTCACAAGGCACAGTTGGCGAAGTCAAATCCTTACTTTTAATGGAAACCATCTCTGGACCTTCCGCTAGTTGATAAAGGGAAGATGGAAACCACTCTGAATAGATCCGTCCCCATGTCTCTTGTAGTGTCTGTGGAAAGGGCCCAACAGCTTCAAACACAGCCCAAGTCGAACTGAGAACCTCTAGCTTGTCAAATCCCTCTAAGTCTTCTTCAGTAGTTGCTACACCTATATAATGGTCTAGCTCCCCTTGTTCCTCCATGCGACCTTCCGAAAAGTTTGTCGATGCCTGAATCATTCCCTTAGGTTCAACATCAGATAGCTTCATTAACTGATGAATCATCTCCATATCTAATGATTTCCACATCGTTGTAATTCCTGGATTCTCCCCTTGGAAAACAATCGGAACTCTCTTTTGAATCCCTATGATGCGAAATGACCCCTTCTCTTCTATTCGATAATTCATTTCTGAGCCTCCTTGAATCGTTAGTTGAAAGGTCATTTGTGGATAAGCTTTTACATTTTGCGCCTGATTCCTAGCCTCAGATGGAGTGATTCCGTGTAAAATTTGAAAGGCCCTACTAAATGAATCGGGGGAGCTATATCCGTATTTCATTGCAATGTCGATCATACGTGAGGTTCGATTCTGAAGCTCGAAGGCTGCAAGTGTAAGTCTTCTCCTGCGAATGTATTCAGATAAGGAAATACCAGCAAGAAAAGAGAACATCCTTTTAAAATGATGCTCGGAGCAGAGAGCGATCTTTGCTACTTCTTTAAAATCGATCTCTTGAGTAAGATTCTCTTCTATATACTGGAGAGAAGCGTTCATGTTTTTCAGCAAATCCATCCATATGACCTCCCTTACCAAAAACGATAGCAAAAATAGCATTACCCTTTCCGACTATATCGGTTCTATTTATGTAGGGATCGAGTAAAATATTTGACGTTTATAACTTAGCCGATAGTGGAATGAATGCATTGGATACTAGGAGGTGATGATTTGTGCCGTGGGATACATTAGGAGGAATCCTCTTCTCTGGTTTAGGTTTTCTAATTTCACTAGTCGTTTTGGTTGTTTTAGGCGTTATGATGTTATTTAAAAAGGGAAAAAACCTTAAAGTTTGGGTCCTGATTCTATTTATCATTTCCATTATTTCGATTGTCTTTTTTGCAATGGAGCTATTTAGTCTATTTGGATGGTTTATTGATTTTGCAAACTGGAATTTTTCATAAAATTAATTGAGCAAATACAGAGGGGATGCTACTTATTTTAGTGGCATCCTCATTTTATCATTCACTATCATCAGTGCAAAATGCTTTACTAATCTGATAAGATGAAATTGATACATCTTTCTATCAAACCCTTGTGGAAGGAAGTGGTGTTATGCCGTTTTATCATCAATTAGGAACATTACCGCATAAGAGACATATTCAATTTCGCCAACCTGACGGAAGTCTTTATCATGAACAAGTGATGGGAACGAAAGGATTCTCTGGAATCCAGTCCATCTTATATCATGTGAATCCACCTACTCAAGTAAGTCAATATCGTAAGATTCGCGATTGGATGGTTACACTTGAAGAAGAGGGGGCGAACCGACATCGTCATTTCTTTACCTTTGGGCATGAGGCAAAGGGAGATTGTATAGACGGAAGGGTATACTCGTTAGCAAATGAAGATTGCGCTATCTCAACCGTATACGCGTCTGAGCCAATGGATTATTTTTATCGGAATGCGGATGGGGATGAGGTCCTTTTTATCCACGAGGGAAGTGGTACATTAGAGACGATCTTTGGGGAGCTATCGTTTCAGCAAGGGGACTATTTAGTGATCCCGATTGGCACGACTTATCGAGTAGTGGCAGATACATATCCGATTCGCATGTTGGTGATTGAAACCACAGGTGAGATTACGATTCCGCGGCGTTATCGAAATGAATACGGACAACTGGCAGAACATAGCCCGTTTTGTGAGCGAGATATCCGGGTTCCTACTCAATTAGTAGCTTATGAAAGCAAAGATAGCTATGAAGTGCGGGTCAAAGCAAGGAATCAATTGCATGGCTATACGTATGATTTTCATCCACTAGATGTTGTAGGATGGGATGGTTACCTGTATCCGTGGGCCTTTAGTATTCATGACTTTGAGCCGATCACCGGTTCCATTCATCAACCACCACCTGTGCATCAAACGTTTGCAGGGCCTAATTTTGTTATCTGTTCTTTCGTACCGCGTATGTATGATTATCACCCAGAAGCGGTTCCAGCCCCTTATTACCATAGTAATGTAGAGAGTGATGAGGTTTTATACTATGTGCGGGGGAATTTTATGAGCCGTAATGGAATCCAAGAGGGATCAATAACCCTGCATCCAAGTGGGATTCCACACGGACCTCATCCTGGTAAAGCGGAGGGCTCCATTGGCAAGACTAGAACGGAAGAGCTGGCGGTCATGATCGATACATTCCGTCCGCTAAAAGTAGCGAAATCTGCGTTAGAGACCGAAGATGCAGAGTATATGTTGTCATGGAACCGAAAACCGTAAGGAGGAACGAGCATGCTATTTGATCCCAAACAATTAACGCAAAAAGAAAATTATAAACTGATGATTGGTAGTGTATTACCTCGACCGATCGCATTTGTCACTTCTATGAATCAAGATGGGATTGTAAATGCGGCACCTTTTAGTTTCTATACAGCTGTAAGCACTAACCCTCCTATGATTGGTTTTACAGTGAATCGCAAGCCGGGAAATGTACAAAAAGATACGGCGCAAAATATTCAGTTAAATCATGAGTTTGTGGTTCATGTAGTCGACGAAACCAATGTGACTATGGTAAATGAGACCGCCACCGAGTTCCCAAGCGATGTAAGCGAGGTAGAGGCGGCTGGATTTACGCTTGCGCCGAGCGAGGTGGTGAAAGTGCCGCGTATTCGAGAGAGTAAAGTTCAGTTAGAATGCAAACTGCATCAAATCATCCCAATGGGCGGGACGACTGATGCTCCTAATTCAGACTTTATCGTCGGCGAGATTGTTCAGTTCCACGTACAAGATGATTTGCTGATGGACGGAAAGATTAACACTGACCAACTACAGCCGGTGGGGCGTTTAGCGGGCTTATACTATGGAAACATAGGAGAGAAGTATGCGATGCCGCGTAAGTCTTATGAAGCATGGAAAGAGGAGAAAAAATAGAGAGAGTCATATAAAAAAGAAGGCTGATGAACTGAAGTGAACCCAAAAAGTTAGACACGAAGATTTAAGCAACCTGCAGGGTATGTGTTCGGTATTGAACTGGACTCATACTCTTTAGTTTGGTTTTCAGGCGTTTGTGGTTGTAGTAGTGAATATAATCCTCTAACTCTTGTTTGAAATGTCATCTGATAATGCCATCCTTGATCTGAATGGAGGAGGGGAGCCTCGCTCTCTCCTATGGTTCAGATGATAGCCCTGGTTTCGTAATTCCCATGTGATACGACGATAACCATAGCGACCTTTATGCTCATGAAAAATCGAAGCGATTTTTCCTAGAGCTTTTACAGGGTAGTCGTGCCTTAATTCATAGATTACTTGGGCTTTGTCTTGTTGGCTAACTTTTCCCTGTCGTGAATTAAGGCATTCAACTTCTTTAGATAGGCATTCTCCATTTGTAGTCGCTTATTCTCTGCTCGTAATGCTTCCTCTGTGGCTTCTTTTTCAAATGAATAATTTGTATATCCCTTTTGGAAAGCGTTAATTCCGTGTTCTTGATACTTTGCTACCCATTCTTGTAATGGAGTTCTGCTTACCTGATACCTCTCTGCAATGTCTTCATAGGACTCGGCCCCATCGAGATAGGCTCGTACAGCCGCTAATTTGATTTCTACTGAATACTTAGTCATAGAAAAAGCACCTCCAACTGTTGGATTTTATTTCGTGTCCAACAATTGGGGTGCAGTTGAAATCATCAACCTTCTTTTCTCTATTCTGGGCGTGAAGCATGGTAGCCTTTGTTTTTGTTATAACGCGAGCGATCTGTCTTAGACAGATAACGTTTCCGAATACGGAATGTTTTTGGGGTTACCTCTAGTAACTCGTCATCTTTCAGATATTCGATGGCATCGTCGATCGACATCTGACGCGGTGTATCGAGGCGTAGGGCTTCTTCCTTGGTAGCACTACGGATACTGGTGAGATGTTTCTTTTTACATACGTTTACTTCGAGATCATTATCCCGAATATGTTGTCCGATTACCATTCCTTCATAAACATCGGTACCTGGGGTGACAAACATTTGACCACGCTCTTGTGCCGAATGGAGGGCATAGGTGGTAGCTGTTCCAGATTCCCAAGCGATAAGGGAGCCGAAGCCATGTGTTTCAATATCGCCCGCATATGGCTCATAACCAGCGAGTAGGGAGTTCATCAATGCTTCTCCGCGTGTTGCCGTAAGCAGTTGTTGACGGAACCCGAGCAAGCCTCGTGATGGGACGAGATAAGAGAAATGGATATTTCCATTATCTAAGATCTCCATGTCCTTCATTTGGCCTTTCCGAATACCGAGTAGTTCTACTACAGCTCCTTGATGGTCACTACCTACTTCAATTTCAACTGCTTCAACCGGTTCATGTTTCTTTCCGTTGATTTCTTTGATGATTACTTCAGGCTTACTTACCTGGAATTCATACCCTTCACGGCGCATGTTTTCAATCAAGATGCCTAAGTGAAGCTCACCACGACCGGAAACCATGAAGTTATCTGCAGATTCGGTGTCCTCCACTCGAAGAGCTACATCGCGCTCTGCTTCCTGATAGAGTCGTTCACGGAGTTTACGTGATGTGACAAAGGTACCATCTTGTCCTGCAAACGGGCTGGTGTTAACTCCAATCGTCATCCGCAGGGTTGGTTCTTCTACTGTAATAGAAGGTAATGCTTCTGGATGATTGGGATCTGCTAATGTATCTCCGATCCGGACCTCGCCTAAACCGGTTACCGCGATGATATCTCCAGCTGAAGCTTCCTCTACTTCTACACGTGCAAGTCCTTGATGAGTGAAGACTTGAGCCACACGTGCATTGCGGGTCGTGCCATCTGCCGCTATAACAGTAATACTTTGATTCCGCTTTAATTTTCCGCGATGAAGACGGCCAATGACGATTTGTCCTTTGTACTCATCATAACCAAGCAATGTGGCTTGCATCTGAGTAGGTCCGTCTACATCCACCTTTGGGGACGGAAGCACTTCTAAAATCGTGTCAAGGAGTGGTTCCATGGTTTCGCCTAACTGATCTGGTTCGAGACCGGAAGTCCCAGCAAGACCACTTGCGTAGATCACAGGGAACTCACATTGCTCATCACTTGCTCCCAAGTCAACAAACAAGTCAAAAGTAGTATCGATCACATAATCTGGACGCGCATTTTCACGGTCGATTTTATTGATGACCACTACTACTTTATGTCCACGTTCTAATGCTTGACGAAGAACAAATTTGGTTTGCGGCATCGGTCCTTCTACTGAGTCTACGAGTAGTAGCACACCGTCTACCATGTTCATCACACGCTCTACTTCTCCACCAAAGTCTGCGTGTCCAGGAGTATCAATGATGTTAATCTTGATTCCTTTATAATCAATGGCAGTATTTTTCGCTAGGATTGTGATTCCGCGTTCACGCTCAAGTGCGTTGGAATCCATCACGCGCTCATCTACTTGTTGATTGGCGCGGAATATACGACTTTGTTTCAACATCGCATCAACCAATGTTGTTTTCCCATGGTCTACGTGCGCGATAATCGCGATGTTGCGAATCTGTTCTGGTTTCATGAGGTTCTTGTTCACCTTTTCTTCAAATATATGTTCTTCGAAATCGTACCACATGGAAGCCCAAGAAAAAAGACCCGTACAAAGTACGAGTCTTTTTTCTTGGTGTGGACTCACTCCATCGGTAGTAACTTGCTGAGTCTTGCAAGGCACTACCGATGGAGCAAGTTACCTAAAATTGTATCGATCCTTCCGCCAATTGTCAATTAGAGCGGGCCAATCGATTTAGAGAAAAGATCTTTTTTCCAGATAAAAATGCTAACAAAGAGGGTGATGACTACTGGATAAAATAGTGACCATCCAACAAATGGAATAATGGAAAGGGTCAGATAAAAGGAAATCCAGCTAAACAGTCGTGCAATCTTAAAATCGTGAAAGATTCGAATGGCTGCCGCACAACCGAGCAAATAGGTCATAATAAAGGTAGCATTTGGCAATTGAATCAGAGTTGATAATGGAATGAAACCTGTAGCGTATAGAGATACAATGATCGCAAATGCTCCAGACAAGAAATAAAGCCCACCTACCGGAGTGCCGTAGCGTTTATTGAATAAACCCATAAAGGCAGGAGCCTTCCCTGCTTGTGAGAGCGCGTAGGCTAGGCGAGAAGCAGCTCCAAAGTAAGCAATCATCGTAGCCATGCAGATAAAAAAGCCTAGTCCGCCTGTTACCACAGAGCCGCTAATGCCAAACGATTTCTTAATAATCCCGACCAAAGCGATCTGAGCTCCGTCTAGATAGGAAGCGGTGCCCACTGTCGCAAAGGCAGTGAGAAAGTACAGAACCCCTACGATTACAGCGGCTATGGTAACCGCTTTTACTGTATCGCGCTTGGGAGATACAAATTCCTCACTGAGATGAGTGACAGCTTCCCAGCCAATGAAGCACCAAAATAAAATGGCCGCTGATTCTCCTACATTCCACCAACCATGTGGCACAAATGGTTGAAAGTTTGCAGGTTCCATATGTGAAAACGAACTGAAGATCACAAGACATAGCACAAGTACAATTCCACAGGTGAGGATGACTTGAATTTGCCCACTTACTTTCATTCCAACATAATTCATAGTTAAAGCTAGAATAATCATGATGACGGCGATTACAATTTGCCCGGTACTACCTATGCCGATGGCGACTCCTAGAAAACTAGCTCCTGTTAATGCGTTAACGGGGGCTCCAATGATTACGGACATCAAAAAAAACCAACCTGCCAACGTTCCGAGCTTTTCTCCAAACGCTTTGGTTACATAATGTGCTACTCCTCCAGAGTGAGGATATAGCGCTGATAACCACCCCATAACTAGAGCCATTGGAAACACGAGTATCATCATAATCCCCCATGCAAGTAATGAAGAAGGGCCTGCTATCTGTGCTGATAATCCCGGTACCAATAAAATACCAGAACCCATTACGGATCCGATATAAAGAGCGATGGCTTGCGGAAGCTGAATGGTTTTGTGTAATGCAAGTTGAGTTCCCACTAACCCCACTCCCTTTTTCATTTTGATATCTGTATGGTACTGTAAAGATATATCATCAGTAAAATAGATAGTTTCGTTTATAATCATCGTAAAAATCGATTGATGAGGTGAACTACCGCATGGAGTTGCGTAATTTGATTACATTTCGAACGGTTGTATCATGTAATGGGTTTACCAAAGCGGCTGAGGTCTTGGGATACGCACAAAGCAGTATTACCGCTCAAATTCAGGCTTTAGAAGAGGAGTTGGAAAGCCCACTTTTTGATCGGATAGGCAAGAGGATTATCTTAACAGAAATCGGACAGAGGCTCCTTCCCTATGCGAATCAGATGATACAACTACATGATGAGGCTAAACTAGCGATTCACCCAGATTCTATTCCTTCAGGAGTTCTCACGATTGGTTCACCCGAATCTCTAGCCGCGTATCGCTTACCTGCTCTGATTCATGAGTACAAGCAAAAGTTTCCTCAGGTTAAGATTATTTTAAAGCCAGGGGTATGTTGGCAAATGAGACAGATGGTTGCTAAAGCAGAGTTGGATATTGCTTTTTTATTGGAGCCGAACTGTGGGGGCCAAGAAGATATCGAGATTGAGACGATTGTCTCTGAACCGATTGGGCTGGTGACTTCATCTGATCATCCCCTAGCCCAAACTCAAGCATTTGAGCTACATGACTTACAAAGGGAGACTCTCCTTCTTACAGAAACAGGATGTAGCTATCGAAATTATTTAGAACATGCGATGCAAAAACAGGGGATTAAGCCGGAATCAGACATGGAGTTTTGGTCAATTGAGGCGATTAAAAGCTGTGTCTATGCGGGTCTGGGGATTGCGTACCTTCCTTTTATCAGTGTTCAAACGGAGGTTCGCGAAGGGAAACTAGCTTGGTTGCAACCCGATGTGGTACAAGATCAAGTCTACACTCAAGTAGCCTATTCGAAGAAGCGCTGGATGACCTCCGCTGTTAGAGAATGGTTGGTATTAGTGAAGAAATATCAAGCGATTTGGGAGAATCATAGTCCACTCCCTAGTTAGAACCTTTCTTTCGTAAGATTCGATTGACTGTCTCACGACTTAACCCAATAAATTGAGAGATTTCTTCCTGAGTAAAGAGATCTTCTATGTGGTAATCCTGAAAGTATAATTGTAGCCATTTACGAAACAAATCAGGCCGTTCTTGAGGCGGAGCTGTGAGAATATCAATGCGTTGTTGCATCATGCGAAGTTTATTTTGCAAGGTTTGAGCAATCGAACGATATCGAATGGGCTCTTGTTGGATTGATTCATACCAGTGCTCTGCTGGAATTTTTACGATTTCTGATGTTGTTAATGCGATAACAGTACCGTGATAATCTTTTGGTGATACAAGGCTATGATGAGGGAATGTTTCTCCGGGTACAAGAATATTTAAGAAAATAGTACTTCCATCTTCTTTCATTCGAGTTACTTTAAGTAATCCTGATTCAAGATAATAGAGATAATCTCCTTGATCTTCCTGTCGAAACAAGATTTCCCCTCGACATAATGTCTGTACGCTCATTTGTTCAATCCTTTCTCACAAACAATGTGACGTAAATCACAAAGCTTCTTATTCCTTATTTCTTATAATAAAGCTAGATCTCATATATAAGTCAAATACTAATGAAGAGGTGAATGGTATGTTATCACATTCAGAGATGGAGATTATTCGCGCTACAGCCCCTGTATTAAAAGAACAAGGTCTCGCCATTACTTCCTACTTCTATACAGAAATGTTTAAAAATCACCCTGAGTTGAAAAATGTCTTCAATTTAACACATCAACGAGAAGGAACACAGCCCCAAGCGTTAGCCAATGCGGTGTATGCAGTTGCAGCCAATATTGACCAATTAGAAAGTCTCTTGCCAGCTGTTCGTCATATTGCTCAGAAACATCGTAGTGTGGGGGTAAAACCTTCTCAGTACCCGATTGTTGGAAAGTACTTATTACTCGCCATTCAAGAGGTATTAGGTGACGCTGCAAGTCCAGAAGTAATCCGAGTCTGGGGAAAAGCATATCAAATCCTCGCCGATCTTTTTATCCAGATCGAAAGTGAGATGTATGAAGAAGCTAAAGGACTTCTAGCAGAAGAGTTCATCCCTGCTGAAGTGATTCGAAAAGAAGTAGAATGCGTTGACACTGTTTCATTTTATCTGCGTCCAGTCGGATTAAAAGATTTCCGAGCTACGTTTAAACCCGGACAATACATCAGCGTACGGGTTCATCCGAAAGGGAGTGAATATCTACAGATTCGCCAGTATAGTTTGTCAGATGTCCCTGGTAAGGATTTTTACCGAATCACTGTGAAGAGGGAAAGTGGTGGTGATCATCTCCCAAATGGTGTAATCTCCAATCACCTTCAAGATCAAATTCAAGTCGGGGATCAAATAGAAATTAGCGCTCCAGCTGGTGAGTTTTATGTGAATCAGACCAAAGAGAATAAGATATACCTCATTAGTGGTGGAGTGGGTCTGACCCCCATGCAATCCATCTTGAAGGATGTCGCTCATACACAAACGAATCGAAAAGTGATCTATGTTCATTCATCACGCAATGAAAGCTATCACGCCTTCAGTAGTGAATTGAAGCAGATTACTTCCGAACACCCACAAGTAGAGAAGTATGTTAACTATGATGAGAGAGTGGATGCCAGTACTTCAGCAGATCATGTTGGGCAACTCGACATCAGGAGGATACCACAAGGACTCGACCCTCAAGCCGATTACTATCTCTGTGGTCCGAAGGGCTTCATGAAAGCGATGATCGAACAACTTACTTCCGCAAATATCCCAATGGAACAGATTCACTATGAATTCTTTGGTCCTAATCAAGCGTTGTAGCATATAGGAGAGTAAACAGGAGTATCGTTAAGCGTATTTTTTCGTTTAGCGATTCTCTTTTTTAAAGTAATGATAGTCTAATAGATGTCTATCTTGAATTAGAATTATTTTATATGGTAGAATACCACTATCTTGTTTTGCAATGTAATGGTCATGTTCCGTCCAACTAACTTGTTATACAAGTTAGTTGGACTCGTGGAAAGAAAAAGGGGGAAGTTCATTGTCCACGAGCCAAATATTAAAAGGGATTTTAGAAGGTTGTTTGCTAGCAGTGATTGCTAGAGGTGAAACATACGGATACGAGATGATAGAGAAACTAAATACATACGGCTTTACGATGGTTAGTGAGGGAAGTATCTATCCGTTGTTAATCAGAATGAGGAAGGAAGGTTTAGTGACAACCAGTGAAAAAACACTTCCTTCAGGGGGGCCAAAGCGAAAGTACTATTCTTTAACGAAAAAAGGGAGAGAGAGGTTAGACGATTTTCAAGAGAGATGGAACGAGGTTGCAAGTAGTGTCAATTGTTTACTAGAGGGGGAGAATAGTTGATGGTGGTATCAAAGGAAAGCCAAGATTTTTTAGATGATTTAACTGTTTATTTGTATTCAAGTGGAAAAAAGGAAGAAGAAGTTAAGGGAATAGTTGAGGAGTTAAAGGATCATCTACATGAGGCAGAAAAAAATGGGAAGAGAGTAGATGATATTATTGGAATCAAACCAAAAGAATACATGGAACAATTGGCTAGTGAGATGCCGTTTGACGTAAGAGGTTGGTTAAAGTATCTGCCGATAGTTTTTATGGGTGCACTGGCGTATACAGTAATGGGTGATGCAATCAAAGGAGAGATAAAATACTCACTTATCGAGTGTATTGGCTACCCCTTTATATTTCTATTGTATCTATTCTCTATTTCTAGGCTATTTAAATATACCTCAAGCCACAAAGTTTCCAAGTGGAAGGAGTATATCTTGTTTTTGGGAGTTACCGCTGTCATTCCTACTGCTTCATTTGTGGCACTGATATTTTTAGGTAAATCTTATAGCACAATGGCTATTCATCTTGGAGAGACGGGAAACATCGTGGCTATTATGTTATCCATTCTTGCTTTTATTGGCATAGCCATTTGGAGTAAAACATGGGATGCCATTATGCTCCCTGCTATTTTATTTTTACCTGATGTACTTCTGAAGCACACAAATCTGACTGCAGGTACGAAGGATATGTTATCGCTCCTACTCTCGACGTCTGGTATATGTCTTTATGCATTTCTAAAATTAAAAGAAATAAGACTAAGAATATAGATTAGTATCATTATATTTTGGGTAATATGAGATTGGGCTAAATTATTTTACTATTACTAAATTGGGAGGAATATACATGAATTCATCTTCACAAGAAAATGTAGCCGTGGAGAAGCCTACAATTTTTGGAGCACTGACTAATCCGACTGAGCAGTTTGAGCGTATTAGGAGAAATCCGAAATTTGGCTTGGCATTGGTCTTATTCATCATTATGGGAGCGATTTTAACTGGAATTACTACATATATAACGATAAATGACCCATCACTTATGCCAACCCCAATTGCTTCGGATGTTACGATTGATATGAAAACGATGAACATGGTTCTAATGATTACTGGTGCTGTAACGGGAGCTATTATGGTGGTCATAGCCGCTGCAATCTGTGCTCTTATTACATGGTTGTTGGTGACACTCTTTCAAGGTGAAATTACGTTTAAGCAAGCATTTTCTCTTTTTATCCACTTAAGCGTGATTACATATTTGAGTTTAATGATAAATATCACCATGTACTACTTGTTTCAGCTCAGTCCTGCTATTCCTGTGACCAGTCTAGCAAGTGTAATCGAGGCTAAAGGTTTTTGGCACGGGATATTGAGCCACATAGATGTATTCCAAATTGTATATACGGCTCTCTTGGCTAAGGGCTTACAGATAGTCGGAAAGTTGTCTGCTTCGAAGTCATGGACCATTGCGATTTTATTCTGGCTCCTAGGGGCATTGTTTGTAGCATGCTTTAAATAAGTAGAACGATTTTACGGTTTTCATATCATTCGTGTGTCAAACAAATTTATTCGATGACCTATTTACAATCGTTATAAATTACTGTAAAATTAATATGTCGAAATATTAAACGGAAAGGGAGGTGCTGAAAAGATGAAGAGAAGAGTTCAATTAGCAACCACTGGTGTCAAAAGTGGCGCTGCTGTAGCTTTGCAGGTTGGCGCATTTGTCGCTGGCTCGACTCAACATGATATGATTCGGCAACCTCTCTACGGCGGGTCTATTTCACATTTCTAGCTTATTTGATAAATAGTTGGATTTGACATAGAAACGAACCATGGGTTGCCTTATTTATAGGCATTTCCATGGTTCGTTTTTTTATTTCGACGACCTTAGGGATTCCTAGGGTCTTTTTTGTATTTTATTTTGAAAGGGTGTGGGAGATTTGAGTGTTTTTAGAGACTTATGGTGGTTTTTTAAACAAGAAAAACGAAGCTATCTCGTTGGATTTTTTGCCTTAATCATCCTAGCGATATTAGAACTTGTCCCGGCTTGGATGGTGGGTCGGATTATAGATTTAGTAAATACGAAGCAACTTACGTACGATCATTTACTTCAATATGCGCTTATATTAATCGGTTTTGGGATTTTGGCTTATGTTTGTGGTTATTTATGGCGTATCTCCATCTTTGGAGCAGCCCATCGATTAGGTAAATTACTAAGGGATCGCCTGTATAAGTCGTTTACTAAGATGTCGCCTCAGTTTTACCATAAGCAACGAATTGGGGATATGATGGCTCATTCGACGAACGATATTCAAGCGGTGACGATGACCGCTGGAGAAGGTGTTATGACTTTAACGGACACGGTTGTGTTAGGTGGTTTGGTCATCGGGACGATGGCGATTACCATCGATTGGCAACTAACCATACTTGCTATTTTACCTCTTCCCATTTTAGCTTATTGTACGAACCGATATGGAACGCTGCTACATAAGAGGTTTCATTTGGCACAAAAAGCATTCTCAACGATGAATGATAAGGTTCAGGAGTCGATGGCTGGGGTTCGTGTCATAAAAGCGTTTGGTCAAGAAGATGATGAGAAGAAAGAATTTGGTGGATTGTTAGATGATGTGGTTCAGAAAAATGTCGCAGTTGCAAGAGTTGACGGGCTATACGACCCTACTATTATTATCTTAATGGGAATTTCTACCTTGATTACGATTGCAGTAGGGACATTAAAAGTACTAGATGACACGATTACGGTTGGTCAACTTACTCAGTTTACCGTTTTATTAGGTCGTCTCATTTGGCCTATGTTAGCGTTTGGTTGGTTGTTTAACATTGTAGAAAAAGGGCGTGCTTCTTACGACCGAGTAAATGCATTATTAACAACTGAGCCGCAGATTCAAGATTTATCTGATGCGGTAGCGGAAATTCCATCAGGTGATATTGAATATAAGGTGAAGCAGTTTCAATATCCAGAGGCAGGGAGTCAAGCGCTGAAAGATGTTCAGTTTTCGTTAAAGAAAGGGCAGACGCTGGGGATCGTCGGAAAAACGGGAAGTGGGAAGACGACCTTGTTCCGTTTGCTACTTCGTGAATTTGAAGGATCACAGGCACAGGTCTTGATTAAAGATAAACCGATAGACCAATACCAAATGAGTTACTTACGAAGAGCGATAGGTTATGTGCCACAAGACCATATTCTCTTCTCGGCTAATATTGCGGAAAATATTGCTTTTGGAAATCCAGATGCAACTAGGGAACAGATTGAGGCGGCAGCCAAAGTGGCTTGCATTCATGAGGATATCATGCAACTTCCACAAGGATATGAAACGGTAGTGGGAGAACGAGGGGTAACCTTGTCTGGGGGGCAAAAGCAACGTGTTTCGATTGCCCGAGCACTTCTTCTAAATCCAGAGGTATTGATTCTAGATGATTCGTTGTCGGCAGTGGATGCGAAGACAGAGCACTCCATTTTACATGAACTACGAATGAACCGATCTGATAAAACGACGATGATTGCCGCACATCGACTCAGTGCAGTAGAGGAAGCTGAATTAATTCTGGTCATGGAAGATGGACGCATCGCCGAACGAGGAACCCATGAAGAATTAATGAATCTAGATGGTTGGTATAGAGAGATGTATGAGAGTCAGCAACTTGAATCTTTAATCATGGAAGGAGGAAAATAATATGTCCACGACTGCACGTAGATTGATTAGCTATTTATCACCTTATCGTACGTATTTTTGGATAGCATTTGGATTCTTGTTAGTAGCGACTGCGGCAGACGTTTTTGCTGTCCCGCTTGCCGCAAAGTACATTGATGAGATGGTGAGTCCTCGAAATTTCGACCCAACTTGGATAGCGATTTATGGGGGTGTATTTTTAGGATTGCATATCTTGTCTTCAATTCTCCATTACTATCAATTAGTTCGCTTTCATACCTTGGCACAATGGATAGTAAGACAGATTAGGACGGATGTATTTGCACGTGTACAACACCTCGGCCTATCGTTTTATGATAAGAAGCCAACCGGTTCGCTTGTATCAAGGATCACGAATGACACAGAAGCGGTGAAAGATTTGTATGTTGAGGTACTTGCCTCTTTTATGCAAAATGCGATTTATGTGATCGGGGTTTTTGCCGCCTTATTTGCATTAAACTGGCGTTTAGCATTAGTAACGACATTTATCCTGCCCATCTTTTGGTGGTTGATGAGAACATATCAGAAGCACTCTTCTGTATCGTTCCGTAAATCCCGTGAAAAGCTAAGTGCGATGAATGCGAAGTTAAGTGAATCTCTCGGTGGGATGAACATGATCCAAGCCTTTACCCAAGAGAAACGACTACAGAAAGAGTTTGGAGAATTAAATCATGAGCATTTTCAAGCAAATATGCGTAATCTCAGGCTGTTTGGTTTACTGTTACGTCCTGCGACACGTGTTGTTTATGCGCTTGCTTTAGTACTCGTTCTGTACTACTTTGGAATTTTATCTTTTGATGGGGCCGTTACTATCGGAGAGATGTTTGCGTTTATCAACCTGTTTGAGCGTGTATTTGAGCCATTTAACCAAATCATGATGCGTCTAGCACCCATGCAACAATCTATTGTATCGGCTGAGCGTGTGTTTGAATTAATGGATGAGACTGAATCTGCTCCTGTGAAACAAGGCGAAGGGACCCCTGAGATTACAGCAGGAGAAATCGAGTTTCGTGATGTAACGTTTTCTTATGATGGAGAGACGGATGTGTTAAAAAATATCTCCTTTAAGGCAAAACCAGGTCAAACGGTAGCGTTAGTGGGGCATACTGGAAGTGGAAAAAGTTCAACCATTCAGCTCTTGATGCGCTTTTATCCGCTTGCACAGGGAACGATTTTAATTGATGGTCAGCCGCTCGAAACCTTTTCCGATATAGAGCTGCGAAGTAAAATGGGCCTAGTGTTACAAGATTCTTTTATGTTCTACGGGGATGTGAAGAGTAACATTCGTTTGCATAATCAGGAGATTACAGACGAACAGGTGCAAGAGGCTGCGGAATTTGTGCAGGCAAATACGTTTATCGAAAAGCTACCGCAAGGATATGATGAACCGATAGGGGAGCGGGGTGCTACTTTCTCTAGCGGACAACGGCAGTTACTCTCCTTTGCACGGACGATGGCAATCGATCCGAAGATCCTTGTCTTAGATGAAGCCACGGCAAGTGTCGATACTGAGACGGAAGAAGCGATTCAAGTGGCATTAAATAAAATGCGTAAAGGTCGTACCACGATTGCCATTGCGCATAGACTTTCTACGATTCAGGATGCTGATTTAATTCTTGTGCTCCATCGCGGAGAGATTGTAGAACGTGGAACACATCAAGAGCTGTTAGCTGAAGAGGGGCTTTATCATAAAATGTATCTCCTTCAGCAGGGAGCGACCTCCTTAGTGGCGAACTAGAAATCGATCCATACAACCAATCAAGTTGCCGTCCTCCTTACCAATAAGGGGGACGGCAATTTCTTCAGGAGAGAGTATCTGATTGTATCTGGATCATATAATCATACAAAAAAAGGGAATCATTTTAGATAAAGAAGATTAGAAAGTAGATGATTATGATGGCGTATGAATGTAAGACGAAAGAGACAGAGAATAGTGTGATTGAGTTTATAGAGCTACTTCCAAACGAGAAAAAGAAAGCAGATGCATATCAATTACTTGATATTTTTACCGAGACTACAGGCTATACAGCAAAGATGTGGGGGCCAAGTATCATTGGTTTTGGTTCTTATCACTATCGGTATGCTTCTGGACATGAAGGTGATGCGCCGTTAGTTGGTTTTTCGCCTAGAAAAGCGAAGATTAGTTTATACTTTGCTCCAGGAGATGAAGCAAGGGGTGAGTTACTAAAAAAGTTTGGCCGACATACTACAGGGAAGGCTTGTGTATATATTAACAAAGTGGCTGATATTGATGTGGATGTGTTGAAAATGTTGATTCATCAATCTGTGGACTTTTTGAAGAAGCTTTACCCGTAAGTCTTCCGAGTTGAATAAGGCGTAGGCTAGCTATAAGGCTGGCTTTTTTTATGGGATTTTTTTCTTTGATGTGTGGTAGGAATGTGTTTAAATAAATATATAATTATTTACGATATGGCTTATATTTCGTTGTGTTGGTTTTGGGGGTTGTAAGCTTGGAAGTTTGGATTATGGATTTTATAGAAGCTCTTGGTGATATAGGCATATTCTTATTAGTTGCTTTAGAAAATGTATCTCCGCCCATCCCTTATGTAACGGTTGTAACATTAAGCGGTTTTATGGTGACAGAGACAAGTTTAACGTTTACAGATGTAATCATAGCTTCAACGCTAGGATCAGTTGTGGGTGGGAGTATCTTGTACTATATAGGGAATATGCTAGAAATCAGCTCGCTGGAGCGAATAGTGGATCGTTATGGTCGTGTATTCATGTTAAAAAAGGAAGATGTATGCCGAGGGCTTAATTGGTTCCGACGCTGTGGGACGTGGGTTATATTTTTTTGCCGAATGCTCCCGTTTCTGCGTAGTTTCATTTCGATCTTTGCGGGTGTATCGGGAATGAAATTTGGACGATTTTTGTTATTCACTACGCTGGGTTCTCTTATTTGGAATTCAGCACTCTTGATCCTTGGATTTGCCCTAGGGTTAGAGTGGGGATTAGTAATAGGTTATCTAAAAATATATAATCAAGCTCTACTTGTGCTTACATATTTGTTAGGTGCCTTATTTCTAATCTGGTATGCTCGGCGGGCTTGGAGACTTATAGTAAATTAAAATCATAATGAGAGAAAGGGATCTGTTCATAAGAGCAGATCCCTTTCATATATCTTCCCTACACCATCACACGTTTTAGTTGTGCCAAGTAACGAGCACGGACGATTACGAAATAAACGGTTTGGATCGCAGTAAAGATGCCAAGCGCCCATAATCCGGATATTACGGTATCGGTCTTTGTAGAAAACAGGGGATTTATTGCAGAAAGTCCAACTATAGTTTGGATTCCAGCGAAGAACAAAGGAATATAAAAAAGTATAGCGATTTGCTTCGTCGCGGCTCTTTTCATTTCTTTTAGGCTTAATCCCATTTTAGATAATTCATGATAGTATCGCTGATCATGTTGCAAGTCGATAAATAGCTTGAAGTATAAGAAACTAGCGATAAAGATGGAAAAAATCGCAACGATAAATAGGCCGATAAAGATAGCGATACTGGTTAACTGCTTACGCGTATAGTACTCTTGTGCACGGCTGTTTATATAACCGTCTAGTTCTTCTGTGCTATCGATAGGGGAGGAATACTCCCACTGTCGCAATTCTAACCCTGTTTTCAACTCGATTGAATTTGTATTGGGGATGGTGTGGTTGTTCCAACTAGGGATTAGATAGTGATATCGCTGGTCTATGATGTCCGGATCAGATAAAACGCTCACGATTTGATCATACGTTTTATCATTTACTACTGCAGTATATTCTGATAGGAATAGTGTTTTTGTATATTGCTCTTTGATTTTGAGATTGCCTAGTGAGTTGGTTAGTTGCGGGCTCTCAAATGAAAGATGAGCTAGCTTGTCTAACGAATCTTTTTGTGTGATCAAGGGCGACTTAAGTAACAGGGCTTCACGATCTTGCAGAGAAACTAGTGGAAGAGAAAGTGCTTTGGCCATTTCCAGATATTCTGAGTGGCGGATGAATCTTATATAACCTACATGTTGAAAGGCAAGTTCTAGGGTATTGGAAGAAAGTTTTTGATATGATATGCTTTTTTGTTTTAAGGTATGTTCTATCTTTTGCGTAACAGAAATGCCTTTTTTTGTAGAATCTAGTTCTCTTTGGCTAACTGTATAAGCAAATGGGCTTTCAGTGAAGGTGTTTTCCACATAGTTCTGGATGGCTAATACAGAGCCAGCTGTCGAACATGATATTGTGATTATCATGGTAATCATGAAGAACATCCGAGCATTATCCTTCATTTTGTAAGCGAGTTCGGTAATCCATAGTAAGTTTAGTCCGCGCCAAGAGAAAAGACGATTCCTGTTTAGTAATCGGATGATGACCACAGATAGTTGGGTAAAGAAGAAATAAAGCCCGATGCTATTAAATAGTAGTGCTAATGCAGCACTTTTTTCATGGCCATCTTGTGCGATTAGATAAACAGCGTAAGAAAGGGAGGCCACAGATAGGAAAGAAAGCCAAATAGATGCCTTGGATTCTTTCCTAGGTTTGCTAGATCCCTGAACCATTTCAAGTGCTTTACGTTGGCGAATGAAAATGGTGGTCATGAAAGAAATGATGGAGAAGAGAGCCATAAAAGCAAATACTGTGACACAGATTGAAAGGATTGGGGGATACATAGGTAGTTTGAAATCAAGTATATTTTCACCAAAAAGGAGAAACAGTTTGGCGAAAAGGAGTCCACCTAATATACCCGTTATTACAGAGGCTGTACCGATTAGGATATTTTCTAGGAAAATGAGGTAGTTTAGCTGTTTGCGCTGTGCACCTAATATGGTTAGGATTCCAAATTCTCTTAGTCGTGCCTTCAGAAAGGCGCTAACGGAGTAGAGTACAAACAAGAATGAGAAAATAAACGTGATATAAGAAGCTATTATCATTCCGTAAGAGGCTGTTTGTCCAGTTTGATCTTTTATAATACTGGGATGAAAGATAAAAACGAGATAGGTGAAAAAAATCATGACAGCAAACGAGCTACTCAAAAAATAAGCAATGTAAGTAGAGGCATTTCTGTGTATGTTATTTAGTGCAAATTGTCGAAAGCTCATAAAGAAGTTCCTCCAAGGTATGTTGCTTGCAGAGTGCGTATTTTTGTCCCATGAAAATAGAGGGATCTGTGATAAAAACAGATCCCTCTGAGGTGATAACCAAAAGGTAATGTAAAATGAGCTGTTTTGCTTAAGCTCTTTCCACTGCACTTTTCTTCCTAAACGCGAACTGACGAAAGTTCGTGTGCATTTCCGCCCAAGAACGACAACATATCGATAATCTCTTGGAAGAAGTCCTGTCTGTTCTGTCCACGATGGATTTCGTTATATAGTTCACCATCTTTAATGAAGACAACACGGTGACAGTAGCTTGCTGCGAGAGGATCGTGTGTAACCAACATGGTTGTAGTACCGTCTGTTTGATTGATTTTCTCCATCATTTCCATTACGTTTCGAGATGATTTCGAGTCCAGAGCACCAGTAGGCTCGTCCGCTAGTAAGAGGACTGGGGAGTGGATGGTGGCTCGTGCGATTGCCGCCCTTTGACGCTGTCCCCCAGAAACTTCATAAGTGCGCTTGTTCAAAATCTCAACAATTCCTAGTTTCTCCGCGACTGCTTTTAACTTTTGATCCATTTCCCTCAGGCTTTTTTTCTCTAATGTCAAAGGTAGCACGATGTTTTCAGCGATGGTTAAGGTATCGAGTAAGTTAAAGTCTTGGAATACAAAGCCTAATTGGCGACGACGAAATTGCGCTAGTTGGTTTTTCTTCATTTGGTGAGGGTTTTGATTATTAATTAAAATTTTTCCTGAACTAGGCGTATCGATGGTAGATACCATGTTTAGAAGGGTCGTTTTCCCACTTCCGGAAGCACCCATGATTCCTACAAATTCTCCTTGCTCGATCGTAAGATCAATATTGTTAAGTGCCCGTGTGGACACCTTACCGTTATAAATTTTGCTTAGTTTTTGGATTTCTAGCATGCCCATTTTTTTGAGCTCCTCTCATAGATCGATTGATTCGATGTATAAATCTTATATATCAAATGTAAGGGAAAAGGAACCGGTCTACCATGGATTTAGCTTACCGTTTCCTTACTTCTTTGTAAGATAGCATATCTTACATGTCTGATTCTTACACCATTACTTTTTTTAACTGTGCTAAGTAACGAGAACGGACGATAAAAAAATAGACGGTTTGGATTGCAGTAAAGATGCCGATTGCCCACAATCCTGTTGCTATGGTACTGGTGGCAACAGGGAATAGTGGATTTAAGGCAGATAATGCTACGAGTGTTTGGATTCCAGAGAAGAAAAGAGGAATATAGAACAGAAGGGCCATTTGCTTTGTTGCAGCTCTTCTCATCTCTTTATAACTTAACCCCATTTTAGATAGTTCGTGATAGTAACGCTGATCATGTTGTAAATCGATAAACAGCTTAAAATATAAAAAGCTAGCAATAAAAATGGAAAAGATCGCGATAATGAATGTGCCGATAAAAATGGCAAGGCTCGTTACCTGTTTAAACGAATAGTAATCTTCAGCCCTACTCATGAGATATCCATCCACTGTTACTTTGTCATTATCGTAGAGCGTTTCTTCCCAGTTTGCTAAGTCTCTCCCCATTTTTACCTCTGGTGAATGTATGTCAGGGAGTACTTGGTCGTTCCACTTAGAAAGTAGGTATTGATCAATTTGATTGAGGGTATAGGGATCAGTGGCTAAGGCTTCGATGATCTGGTCATAGGTATGATCATTTACCACTACTAGGTTTTCTCGTTGAAGTAGTGCTTTTGGGTATTGATGCTTTATTTTGAGCCTTTCTACCTTATCAGATAGTTTTTGATTTACAAACGTCAAATGAGTTAGATTATCAATGGATTCATTTATCGGTGCTAGATTAGAAGGGATAAAAAGGGCTTCACGATCTTGTAGGGAAATGTTAGGGCAGGAAAGAGCATTTGCTATCTCCTGATATTCTGATTGGCGGATCAGACTCAGATATCCTACATATTGAAAACGAATGTCCACTGTATGAAGACGAAACTTCTGGTAAGGGATTCCTTCCTTTTTTAACGTTTGCTCTAACTTTTCGGCGACATGGATAATTTTTTTGTTTGTCTTGGCGTCTAAATCGTAATAGTGAATGGTATAGGCAAACGGGTTTTCAGTATAGGTATACTCAATATATCGCTGGATTGCCAAGACAGAGCCGGCAGTCGTACATGCCATTGTGGCTACGATCGTGATCATGAAGAACATGCGAGAGCTATCTTTCATCTTATAAGCCAATTCTGTAACCCATAGTAAGTTTAGTCCATACCAAGAGTACCGCCGATTCTTTTTTAATAAACGAATGATGACGACAAATAGTTGTGTAAAAAAGAAATAAATCCCAATCATATCAAAGAGAAGTGCGAGTAAAAGATTGATTATTCCACCTTGCAACACGAGGATGGGGGTTAGAATAAGGGAGACGACTGATAATAATGCTAGCCAAATGGATGCTCTTGGCTCTTTTTTTGGTTTGTTAGCCCCTTGTACCATTTCGAGTGCCTTACGTTGGCGAATAAAAATGGTTGTCATGAATGAGAGGATCAGGAAGAGACCCATAAAGGCGGCTATAGTGATCTTGATTGCATTCATCGGAACGTACATAGGTAGCTTTAGATCGAGCACATTCTCTCCGAATAGTAGAAACAGCTTGGAAAAGAGAAGCCCGCAAAACATTCCGGTGATTACTGAAATGGTACCGATAAACATATTTTCTAAGAAAATGAGGTAGTTTAGTTGCTTTCGAGGTGCACCTAATAGGGTTAGGATTCCAAATTCTTTTAGGCGAGCTCTAAGAAAGGCACTAATGGAGTAAAGGACAAACAGGAATGAAAAGATAAATGTGATAACAGCAGCAACCTTCATCCCATAAGAGGCAGGTAATCCGATTGGAGTTTCTGAAATGTCGGGATGGAATACAAATACAAGATAAGTAAAGAAGGTCATGACGGCAAATGAGCTACTTAAAAAGTAAGCAATGTAGGTGAAAGTATTTCGGCGTATATTATTGAATGCAAACTGTCGAAATCTCATAAGTGTTCCCTCCCTTCGGTACATTCCTTCATGAAACAGAGGGATCTGAATGGAAATAGATCCCTTTGTCGATGCATTTCTTATAGTGTATATCGAGTTGTATTTCACACCATGACAGGCTTTAGTTGTACTAGATAGCGAGAGCGAACAATGAAGAAATAAATCGTTTGGATGGCGATAAAGATCCCGACTGACGACAGTCTTACTGATAGCATGTTTATAGAAAACATTTTTATACTCGTTAGCGCAACGAATGACTGGATACCTGCAAAGAAAAGGGGAGTACAGCACGAGATGAAAAATCGTAATGTAGTTTTGTTGCTTCATGCTTTGATTCATACCAATGTGTTAATTCTATTCCTGTCTCTGTTTCGGGTGGGTTCACTCTGATTATCAGACATGATCAAAGATAAGACACACCGTTGTCCCGACTCCGACTTCTGATTCAATTACAACTCTATGATTTAGTTTTTTACAGATTTCGCGTACTAAGTACAAGCCCATTCCGGTAGATTCTTGATACTCTCTACCATGTTCACCTGTGAAATAGGGATCAAAGACACGTCGTAAATCTTGTTTTGGAATTCCGATCCCTTGATCGCATACTTCCAACGCCACATTAGGCCCCGCTTTCTTTACCTGAAATGTAACCTTTTGCCCTTTTCCAGCAGAGTATCGAACTGCATTGGTTAATAATTGATTCAAAATAAAGGCTAACCATTTTTCATCACTATAAACGGTTAGATCATCTGGAACTTGAATATCAGGATACACTTTATTCCGGATAAAGAGGCGACGATTTTCTGAGATTACTTTTTTTACAAGGGATGATAAGGAGATCGATTTTACATGGAAATCATGCTCGAATTCATCTAATCGAGAAGCATATAATACCATGTCCAAGCCTTTACGGAGGCGGTCGAGCTCTTCCTGAATGCTCTTACTCTGCTCGTTATCGTCATCTTGAACGGTCAGGTGAATGACGGAGATGGGCGTTTTCATCTGGTGAACCCATTGATTGATAAACGTAATGTGGTCCTGTAGTTTTTTCTTGTAGTGAATGATTTCATCTTGGTAGCATTGGAATTGTCTCTCCATTAAATGATCCAGTGCTTCCGGAAGGGGTGAGTCCCCTGATTTTTGCATCGCATCCTCTAAAGCATCTACTGTTTGGGACATACGACGGTAAAATGTTTTGTGGCTGATAAAGCGTTGTAGTAAGTAGGTGGTTAAGAAAAATAAACTTAATCCCATCGAGTAAAAGATGATAGGCAAATGCTTATAGCCATCTAGCCAGTAAAGCAGGGGAAACAAAGCCATTTGGACAAAGTAAAAAGCTAAAAGAGGGATGTGCTCTCGATAAAATAGCCTCATGCTTCCCCGCTCCATGTTATTTTTAGCATATAGCCGGATCCCCTTACCGTTTCAACTGCTTCTTGTATTCCAAGATCTCGAAACTTCTTGCGAACACGAGTTACATAAACATTAAGTGTATTATCATCAATAAAATGTTGGTCATTCCACAGTCGATCTAACAGTTGATCTCGACTTACCACACGCATTTTCTTTTCCATGAGTGCTTCTATTAAAATGGCTTCTTTTTGGCTTAATTCAACACTTTGATCTTTTAGTGTAAGTAACATTCGCTCAGGGTATAAAACGAGACCCTCTACTTCTACAGTTCGCTCACCTTGGTTTGCATACGTTCCATATGCTCTCCGCAGAGCACTACGAATTTTTGCTAGTACGATTTCATAATGAAATGGCTTAGTAATATAATCGTCGGCTCCATTTTCTAAAGCCATCACTTGTTCCATACTACCCTCACGAGCACTGATGAAGAGAATCGGACACTTGGAGGTCTGACGTATTTGTCTGCACCAATAGAATCCATCAAAGCTTGGCAAATTTAAGTCCATGAGTACCAAATGAGGTTGAATTCTCATAAACTCTTCTGTAATTTGGTTAAATTGAGTCGCAATTTCTACTTGAAATTCATAGCGAGTTAGGTGGTCTTGTAGGAGTTGAGCAATTTTTGGATCGTCTTCTACAACCATAATTTTGTACATCAAGTTCGTACCCTCTTTTCTGTGAATGAGTAGATCAATGAAAATATTTGACTTGAGAATATAAAGAATACAACATGTAAATTATTAAGAAAAATAGGGGTGTATAAAATGATATTGGAACGTAATGAGTATAACACATGTTATCGAACCAGTGATTACGAGCGCCGTGGTCCTTCTAGTATGAGTAGCATATCAGATGCTCGGGATCCGTTTGAAAAAGATTATGGCAGAATTGTTCACAGTGCCGCGTTTCGACGATTGCAAGCGAAAACACAAGTAATCGGTTTAGATGTGGGTGATATTCACCGTACTCGGCTAACGCATTCGATGGAAGTTGCCCAAATTGCCCGGGGAATTGTGATTCATCTGAATGAGAATCATGCTGTCTTTCAAGAAAAGCAGAGCCTAGATGCTTCACTGGTAGAAGCAGCCGCTCTTGCCCACGATCTGGGGCATCCCCCCTTTGGGCATCATGGAGAATATGCCTTACACGAATGCATGAAGCCGTACGGAGGCTTCGAAGGGAATGCTCAAACCTTTCGTATCTTAACCCGGTTAGAAGGAGATAAAAAGCTAGGATTGAATCCGACTCGGGGTTTACTAATGTCTATTTTAAAGTATCCAATCTTGCTTAATAAAGCGATGGCAGATGCGACAGATCCAGCGCAAACCCAGCATCCTCCGAAAGCAAGCGCCTATCAGAGTGATCAAGAGGCTTTTGACTGGATGTTAGCTCCCTTGACGACAGAAGAGCGTGCCCATCTGACACATACCAAGGAACTGCCTAACGGATATCTAAAAACGGTACATAAACCATTAGAGTGTTCCATTATCGAGCTTGCTGATGATATTGCTTATGCGACCCACGACCTCGAAGACGCTATTAATCTTGGCTTTCTTCGGGTAGATGAGTTAGTTGATCTAGTACAAGTATTCCTCAAATACAATAAAGAACCTGCGCTTCAGCAAGCAATTTATAATTTAAAGCAATTGGAGTCAGATAGAGACAGTTTAAAATATCAGCTAAATCGAGTCTTTGGTGCTATTATTTCCACATTTATTCATAGTTTAGAAGTGCATCAGCTTTTTTTTGCGGATCAAACTCCTTCGATGAGAATTTCTCATACGGTTTTGATGCCATCTGATTTACAAGCTATCTTAGAACGCTTTAGTCAAGTGGTGATGGAGAGAGTCATTCATTCACAGAAAGTGCAGATGGTTGCCTTTAAAGGTCAGCGTATGATTCATCAACTTTTCGAAGCGATGATGAATAATCATCTGCTTCTTTCCGAAAATGATCGCATCTTATATCAACAAGTTTCTTCCGATTCCGATCGGGCTAGGGTCGTTTGTGATTATATCGCAGGGATGACAGATTCATTTGCTACCAAGATGCATGCTCGCCTCTTTGGTCATAGTCGAAGTTTTTTTGATCACTAGAGTTGACAGCTATTTGAAAGGAGCGTAAGATTGTTGTTGATAAAACCTTAAATTCATATTAATATACTAGGGATTAGTTTGTAGGAGGAATACGAGAATGAAGAAGTGGCTTTTAGGAATCGTGGTGGTTTTTTCTATGGTGGTGACCGGTTGCGGTGGTGGCCAAGAAAAAGCAACGGGCACGGACCTTTACGATAAAATGAAAAAACAAGGATTTATTACCATTGGGACAGAGGGTACTTATAAGCCTTTTAGTTATCACGATGAGAAGACGAATGAGTTAACCGGTTACGATGTAGAAGTAGCGAAAGAGATAGCTAAACGGTTAGGTGTTCAAGCGAAGTTTCAAGAGATTCCTTGGGATGGAATGCTGACAAGTCTTCAAACGAAAAAAATTGATCTTGCTGCCAATCAAGTGGGGATCAAGCCGGAACGAAAAGAAAAGTTTGATTTTAGCCAAGCATATACCGTTTCATTTGCACAAATAGTGGTCGCGCAAGATAACGATTCGATTAAAGCGATTACGGATGTAAAAGGGAAGAAAGCCGGTCAGACGCCAACTAGTAACTATGGAAAAATGGCCATTGATGCGGGTGCAGAGATCAAAGCATACGAAGATATGATGACTGCTATGCGTGATGTGGCGGCGAAGCGAATTGACTTTAGTATGAATGATCGTTTGGCGATTGCTGAGATGATGAAGACAAATAAATTGCCACTTAAAACGGTGGGTGAACCGATGGAACGTGCAGAAAGCGCCTTTCCTATTCCGAAAGGGAACCCTAAGTTGTTAGAAGAGGTTAATAGGGCAATGGATGAGATGAAGAAAGATGGTACATTGGAGAAGATCTCGAAAAAGTATTTTGGTGAGGATGTATCGAAGGGGTAATCAAAAATAAAGAAAAGTGTGCAGAGATTCCGCACACTTTTCTTTATGTACAACTCACTTTGAACAACTTTAACATGACTGATTAATCGCCCCTAATGCCAACGGATTGCGCACTTTTCCAAACTCTGATGCATGAGGGCGTTCTGCATCATCGCCATATCCGTAATCGAGCATCCGATTGCGGTTCAGGCATAGTTTGGTAAACTCAGGTCGCAGTAGATCGAACACTTCGAAGCGTTCTTCTAGTTGTGGGAAGCGCTTTTGATAGGATTCAATTACGCTTCGTACTTCCTTCCAGAAGCATTGCTCACTCCAACCGGTATGCGCTTCTAGCAGTTGTCCGAGGTAGCGGAAATGGCAGACGAATAATCCTGTAAAGATAAACTGGCATAGTCCTTCTGGTTCTTCGCTTCGTAATACTTGGCGAAGTTCGCTTGAAAGGGTTGCGAGTTCTGGCAGTGGGTATTTGCTGACGTTAACATCATCCACGAAGTCTTTGATTGCTAATCGGTGAGGCTTGTGGTCTTTTAGAACTAGGATCGTATTTTGTCCATGTGGGGAGAAGACGACTCCATATTGATATAAATAATGTAAGAGTGGAGGTAGGAGAGTAGCAAATAGCTCTTTCATCCATTCTTCAACGGATAAACCTGATTTTTCAATTAGGGATTGAATGAAGGGTTTTCCATTTCCGTCTACATAGAGAAGAGAAGCCAAGGTAATTGGTTGTTCGCCTTCATCAATTAGGTTATAGATGCTTTCTCGCCAGATACAACCGAGTAGTTCTAGGTACTGATAAGGAGAGCCTGCGATTTTTTCAAAGTAAGGGTGGCTTAAATTGATACTTGCATTTTCCCCAGGTAGAATCACTCGATGTTCATCACGTAAAAAGGAATCATGATGATGGATGTTTTGGATATAGGTGGTGATCTCAGGCGCTAAGACCGTACGCTCACTTGGTAGTCCACGGTAAACAAGTGTGTTTAGGATGCTCATCGGCAGTTTTACATGGTAGCGATCTTTTCTGGTTACATTGACAAAGGTGCGTACAGATTGTTGAGGTAGATACTCGTCTGTACCACGCCCCATAGGGATGATGACTTGGGTGGCAATTTGCTCCGCAAACATCTGAATCAGGTATTGATCCCATTGCCATTCATGAACGGGCATAAAAATATAGTCATCTGTAGAATGTCCGTCTTGGATGAGTTGGTTTTTCCACTCATTAGAAAGCTCTGCGCCTATTTCTTCTGTAATGAGTGCTTCTAAATCAACTTGCTCGACAGTTCGAAGATCGGTATGATCTTTGCGAACGGCAACCCATAAAAATTGAGTTGTTTGTTGCTGTTCGGGTGCGTACGTGAGGTAATCTTCATAGCTAAAGCCAATCCTTCCTTTGTTATATGTAATCCAAGGATGACCTTCCATCATGCCTTCTAGATCGGAGTAGTCAAGTCCCGTCAGATCAAGGCCTTGAGTCGTTTTCTTTTTATGAAGAATATGAGCATCCGCGATCAAGGTTTGTTGATATTCACGAATCAAATGAGCTGCTGTTTCCCCAGACATCGGAATCGTAGGTTGTAACTCCAGTAGAAACGGTAAGGGATTGGTAGCCTGAGTGGTGATACCATCCTGTCTTCGTTTGATAGAGGAAGGGATAACTTGATAGCTATCAAATAGATGCTTTTTTGCTTCATAGGTGTAAACAACTTGATTGGCTACTTCTAATTCATATAAATAGGATGCTTGTTTAACGTTATAGGAAACTTCTTTGGGTTGGATAATGTCTTCATACATCATTTCGGAAAGCATTTTACTTAGCAGTCGTACAGAAACTTCTTCCCAGATAGCAGGATTTAGGATTTCCTTTATCTTTTGACTAGATGAATTGATTGTCATCGTTTTCTCACCTCTAATTGTAGCTAGGAATACGAGCTGTGCCGAATTGTTGAAATACATTTTTCTCTTGTACAGGATATACTTCTGAACCAAGCAAGGAATTAATAATGACTGAGTTTCGATATGCTCCTAGTCCTAGATCGGGGGCACCTATACCATGGCTATGAAGCTCACCATTTTGGATATAGATTCGATTGTTCTGACAGCCCTGCGTAGCAATTTGATAATCTTCTTGGATGATGGGCCGTTGTTTTTCGTCGCGCTGGATGTATTCACCAAAAGGATGTAGCATGAGATCTACTTGAGAGGCATATCCAGTTGAAAGGATCACGACATCACTTTGGTGAGTGGAGATAATTTCCTGTTCGGTATGTTTGAGCGTTAATTCGTAGGTTCCGTCAAATCGGGGTTCGATCGACTCTAATGTAGTCATAGCTTGTAAGGTAACCGGAACTGATTGCCCACCTATGGTGCGTTCGTAATATAGATCATAGATATCAGCGATCGTTGAGGCGCTAATTCCTTTATAGAGCAAATCCTGCTTGCTTCTTCGCACATCCTTTTTTTCTTGAGATAGCGAATAGAAATAGCGAGTATAATCAGGTGAAAAATGTTCAAGACCAAGCTTAGAATATTCCATAGGAAAAAATCCATTCGATCGTGTATACCAATTTAGCTCATAGGTATGATTTGGTTGATCTTGAAAAAGGGTCAGAAACACTTCTGCCGCGCTTTGTCCCGAGCCAATCACGGTAATTTTCTTTGCTTCTTGGCATCGTTTTTTCTTTTCGAGAAACAAAGAAGAATGAAAGACGTCTTGATCCGAAAGTTGTTGGAAACGCTCATCCATGATCGGGGCGGTTCCGATACCGAGAACGAGATGCTTACAACGTAGCAGGTCGATCTCTTTACTCGTTGTATCTCGCACACAAACCTCGTAGTAGTTTTGAGTTGGATCATCTTGTTGATGAAATTCAAATCCAATTACTTGTTTCCCAAACTGACAACTGTGTAATTGCTTTGAAACCCATTGACAGTAATGACTATATTCCTTACGCGGCACATGAAAGTGTTCTAAGAAATAAAAGTGATATAGACGTTTTTGGTGACGTAGATAATTCAAATAAGAATAGGGACTCGTCGGATCCGCCATGGTAACGAGATCAGCTAAAAAGGGAACTTGTAAGGTTGTATTTTCGATTAATAAACCAGGATGCCAAGCGAACTCTGGCTTTTGTTCGAGAAATAAAGCATTTACCTCTTTTACAGGGTCTAATAATGATGCCAACCCTAAGTTAAAGGGACCAAGCCCAACTCCGATCACATCATACAGGGTGTTAGATTGCATGGGTATTTTGCCACCTTTGTTTAAATTCATTTCGATCACAGAAGAGAAGAGCCGCTTCCTTACCAGGTAAGGGGATTTTCTTCTGAAATTGGAATCCACATTTTCCAAAAACATGAATCATTTTCTTATTTAAAAAGTTTGGTTCTGCAACTACTTTCTCAGTCTCAGCGTTTTCAAATAGGAGATGGGTAATCGCTCGTAATAAAGGAAGTGCGTATCCTTTTCCAAGGTAATCAGTATCACCGATGAGCAGATGGACTCCTTGATCGGCTGGATGATATTCATAGCTATTTTCAAGAATGTCTCCTTTTACCCAATAGGTCTCCCAATAGCTCATCGGAACCCCATCGATCAATCCGATATGTAAACTGTGATGGGGGTCTTGGAGAAATTGTGTTAAGTGTTTGAGATACTCTTCGCGGGAGATGTTTAAATTCCAGTAAGGAACTACATGTGGCTCTTGATGCCACTGGTAGAGCATCTCGAAATCAGCTTCTAGCTGAACGGGACGAAACGAAATTTCTTTCTCAATTGATCTATCCCAAATGGTCTGACGGGGTAACTTGTGTTTGACCAACGGAAGCTGCTCCTTTCGAAAGTGGATTTGGAATCAGGGTATAAATGGATTGTGTATCTAGGGAACCAACCAGCTCATCCATCTCATAGAAGCGGGTAAGGTAATTGGCTTTACAGGGCAGCTCTTCATGTTCCAACAGGCTTGTTAAGAACTGAGAAGAAGGGCGATCATGAACCCGCCATGCTTGGAGCCTTTCACGTAGATCTGAGAGTAGAATCTCTTCTTCAATTAAGCCAGCATTTCCGAAAGCTTGGATCAATCCAAACATGTGATTATAGACGAGGTAGTACCGGAAACGCTCATCTGCGACTGCATCGGAGCACATAGTTTGGCTTAAGGTGCTTACGTCGGGTATCAACTTTTGTAGTTTTTCAAACATCGATTCTGCGTAATAGTATCCTTGGTTATCGCGATAGAAAAATTTCACCGGGTACCCGGCCATAGAAAGTTGCACTAAGCTATTTTGCTGATGAGCTTCTAGCGCGATTCCATGATGTAAATAGAGATCAAGCATAGGTTCGAGTGAAATCCCGAGATAACGCTGGAACCATTTTCGACTTACCTCCGCTACCGATCGTTGCTCAATTTTAGCAAGATTTTCGATAATCTGTTTCAATCGGGAGCCTTGACCTGGATATACGTCTTGTCCTAAACCAGCGATTAAAGTGACTTGTTGATCAAATCTAGAGGTAAATGGATTGGAACGTAGTGTGATTTCAAATCCAGATTCTTCTTCAGTTGGATGTTTCACCGTGATGAAAGCAGGATCCGTGATAATTTGGAAGTCAGGATAACGGTCGTGCAAGTTACTACCAATCGGGCTTTCTACGATCTTGGAAACTTCTACACCCCGTTCCAACTCTTTATATTTGTTTACTCGCAAAGAGTTCGTAATTTGAATCGGAACAGATCCCTTGATCATAAAGCGAGACTCTGGGTGGTACAAAGTACGTAATGAAGAGGTTGCTTGGTATGCTCTACCAATGGTTCCGAGGTTATAAATCGTCCCGTTTAAGATCGCGGCCTGAACCCATTCCTGTTGGAGTAGACGTTCTGCTTGTAATGGATGAATAGGGATAATTGAAAAATGATCATTTTCTTGGCAATACGTTCTTTTCCACTTTGCAGAAATCGTCTGATCATTGCGTAGTTCCTGCTTGATACAATCGGTTGCACTTTCAGATAGATTTGACTTTTCCAGTACAATCGAGTGATGGACACGGAAATAGTGGAGTGCAAATGCCCCCTTTGTCTCAGGCGCATAACGAATTTGCTCTGATTCATGTAGACCTTGTCTGCTCTTTGGTGTTGGATGGAGGAGATGACCTACTATGAGTGATTGCTCCGCTTCAATAAAGCTAAAATAGGTGTGCGTAAGGGACTCCTGATCTGTAGAACGGTTTTCGATAAACTGGGCCATCAGTTGTTCACTTTCCAAGATTCGCGCGAGTAGATCACTCGGAATGGAGCCAACTCCCTCTAACGCCGCTGCTTCTTTCGCTAACAACGTAGCTAGCCATACAAAATCTAGCTCTTCTATCTTTGAATCTCTCTCAACGTAGAGTGGGAACGTAAAGAGGTGTCTCCCAGTCTTTGAAACATAGGAGGCAGGTGCGAACAGAGTAAAGCCAATTGATTTTAAAGGGATTTCAAAAATAGTTTCTACACTCACTGTGCCTGTAATGGAAGGCGGTAGAGAATGGCGATCGATAATCGAACCAATTTGTGTTTCACGTAAAAAGCAGTTTAGTAGGTTTTGCATGCTGTGTTGCCTGGCGATTTGTCTACTTGGAGATTGCATGTGTGATAAGCCCTCCTTCTAATTCCTTCCCGATCTTCGTTATTTCAGTTAATAGTGATTGGATATCAGATCGTTTGGTCCGTGGATTTAGTAATGTGAATTTGAGATAGACATTCCCTTGATATCTCGTTTTTGCAATGACAGCTGAGCCGGATTGCAAGAGTGCTTGTCTAATTTGGTAATTGAGTTCATCTAACTGATGATCAGAGTAGTTTTGATGTACTCCATGATACCGAAACACAATCGCATTGATTTCAGGGTCTGGATTGATTATTTCAAAAGAAGAATGATGTATTAAATCGTGGGCCACATCTTTAGCTAAATCAATCGTGGTTTCGATCATCTTAGGAAACTGGTTTTCCCCTAATACCTGCAAGCTAATTAATAACTTACACGCATCAAAACGTCGCGTTGTCTGTATCGATTTATTTACGAGATTGGGTAAGCCTTGCTCCTCATCATCTTCGGGATTTAAGTAGTCCGCATGAAGACGAATGTACCCAAAATGTTCCCGATCACGTAAAAGAAAAGCCCCACAGCTAATGGGTTGATAAAACAACTTATGAAAATCGACTGTGATGGAATCTGCTTGTGAGATACCGGCTAGTTTGATAGACTCTCGTTCACTTAAGATTAAAGCTCCACCGTATGCAGCATCGACATGAAGCCATATCGAGTGTCGTTTTGCAATCTCAGCGATTTCGGCGAGAGGATCTATACTGCCAAAGTCAGTCGTTCCCGCTGTTGCTACGATGGCAAAAGGTTCTAAGCCTTCATGAAGTAAATGTTCAATCGTCTCCTGTAGATGAAGGATTGACATTCGTTGATGCTGATCAACTGGAATGGAGATGACTGATTGAGAGCCAAGACCTAGCAATGCCGCTGACTGTTGAACAGTAAAGTGAGCCTTCTCTGAGCATAAGATCCGTAGCTTCGATGCTTCTGGAGGCAATCCTTTTTGTTGGATATTCCAATTCCATCTTGACGTAGCATAGTGATCGCGCGCTAGATGAATGCCCATGAAGTTTGATTGGGTTCCACCGCTTGTAAATACGCCATCACTTGTAGAATGGTAACCATATAGCCCGCATAACCACTCGATCATCCGATTTTCAACAAATGATCCTACAGAGCTTTGGTCCCAAGAGTCCATCGATTGATTCGTGGCCGAGATAAATTGTTCCGCCGCTAACGCAGGGATTAACGGTGCACAGTGTAGATGAGCAATCGAGCGTGGGTGATGAACGGCAATCGAGTGCTTTAAGACACTTTGAGATAGTTCGAAGAGGGCTTTCGTCAAAGGAACCCCCTCCTTCGGATAAATCTCAATTTGTTCCACCATTCTCTTGATTTCTGATATGTTGGCTCCACTATATGGTTGTGAAAGCTTGGCAAATTGTTCTTCGATTGCTACCCGGGTCGTTTCGGATGCTAAATTTTGATTAATGATGGAACCGACTGAATGATTTAGGAACCAATGATCCCAATTTTGTTCATTCATGTGATCGTTGCCTCCTGACGGGGAGAAAGGGTTTTTTCTGCTGCGAGAACAGCTTCTCCAAAAATGTTGGTAATCTCTTCAATTTGCTCGGAAGTAATGATGAGAGGGGGTAAGAATCGCACTACGCTACCGTGACGACCACCTAACTCTAAGATTAACCCTCGTTTGAAACATTCTTGTTGAATGAGACGCGCGAGCTCTGGATGAGCTGGATAGCTTCCTAAGTGATCAGGAGATTGATTAAAGTTGACGATTTCCACACCAACCATAAGCCCTTTTCCACGAACTTCCCCGATAGAATTCGTTACATCTTGGATGAGATGTAATTTTCCTCGTAGGAGTTCCCCCATTTTCTCAGCGTGATCAGCGAGGTTGTTTTCTCGAATAAAGCGAATCGTCGCAAGTCCAGTGGCCATCGCCATCTGATTACCGCGGAATGTACCTGCATGAGCCCCAGGACCCCACTTATCTAATTCCTCTTTATATACAACTACAGCCAGTGGTAAGGAGCCCCCGATAGCTTTTGATAGAACAAGTACATCTGGTTCGATTTCAGCATGCTCAAAGGCAAACATCTTGCCGGTTCTGCCAAAACCAGTTTGAATCTCATCGACAATCATGGGAATATCATGCTTCTTTGTCGTCTCACGAACATGTCTAGCCCATTCATTTGGGGCAGGGATGGCGCCACCTTCACCTTGTACCATCTCTATAATGAGCCCTGCTGGACTCGTTACACCTCGTTCAGGATCATCTAAAAAGCGTTCTAAGAAGTGTTGATGAACTTCTATTCCCTTGTCTCCACCGACTCCGAAGGGACAACGATACGGATAGGGATAGGGTAGGAAGTGAACATCAGGCATCAGCCCAGGCATGTCCTCCTTAGCTCCTAAGTTCCCCATTAAACTAAGTGCTCCATGAGTCATCCCGTGATAACCACCCCGATAAGAAAGAATGGATCGTTTTCCAGTTGCTGTTTTAACAATCTTCAAAGCCGCTTCAACTGCATCTGTTCCAGCCGGTCCACAAAATTGGATTTTGGCTTTTTGAGCAAAAGAAGAAGGGAGTACAGAATAGAGTTCTTCGACAAATTCATCCTTAATCGGTGTTGTAAGATCTAATGTGTGTAAGGGATAGTCGGATTGAACCATTTCTAAAATAGCTTCCTTCACAACAGGATGATTATGACCAAGAGCAAGGGTACCTGCGCCTGCTAGACAATCATAATAAACTTTTCCTTCTACATCTGTGATCTGAATCCCTACTGCTTTTCTGATTGCAAGGGGAATTCGCCTCGGATAGGAGCGAGCATTTGATTCACGAATGGATTGTCGATCTAAATAATGTTGATTGTTATATGTATCCGAACTCATAGAGTTGCCTCCTAAAGGGTAGAAAAATGTATATGAGAATCATTATCACTAAAGACACGACCTCACTATAGCCTAGCTAAAAATGTTTGTAAATATGTTTTCATTAAAAAAATAAATTGACAGTGATAATCACTATCAATTAGATTAAAGATAACCTGTATTTTTAGAAAGGGAAGGGTTCGAAAATGGCATCCTGTGAATCTAAGGTGAAAGAATTTCAACATGATACAAGGACGCGCTATCATGCTCAAATAGATAAAACTATTACAATCAGAAAAGCGGATCGTTTGCGAGATGAAGAGTTTTTTTATCAATGGATGCAACAGAAACATATCGCTCCGTTTTGGAAGTTAAATGTTTCAAGAGAAGAGTTTACTACATACTTAGATCGCTCGTTTGGAGCAACGGATCGGGATCACTTTTGGATTGAATGTAATGGTGAATCGGTTAGCTATATGATGACGTACCAAGTGAAAAACGACCTAATTCACCAATACTACCCTTATCAAGAAACCGATCTCGGAGTTCATATCGTGATTGGCCCCCGGACTTATCTTGCTAAGAAATACATTGTTCCAATGGCACATCAGCTAATAGAGTATTGCTTTGCCTATTATCCCCATGTGGACCGCTTTATTGTTGAACCAGATGTAAGGAATCGGATTATCATCCCTGCTCTTTTAGAAGTAGGTTTTCAATCGTTTGGGCGTATCCATCTACCACATAAAATTGCGGAGCTATTAATCTGTGACCGCATAAAGTATAGAGCAAAATATAATGGATAGAGGCTAGAGAAATGATAGAATCAGATGTTTTACACCTTTTAAATCAGATCTATACCCATATGGATCAATTAAGCCACCCACCTCTCTCGGATCTATCTCCAACACAGTCCCGATACTACTTCCAGGAGGGAAGACCCTTTTTTGGAGGATGGGAACAGGTAGATGTGAATCAAGTGGATGACCGAGTGATACGTTTGGATAAACCAGCTTTACCTGTGAGAATCTATCGTCCTGCTCAGTTACCAAAAGATCAACCATTACCTGCTCTTATCTATCTGCATGGTGGAGGATGGGTACTAGGCGATCTAGATAGTTGTGATTCTATTTGCTCCTTTATTGCAAATCGTACTCAATCGGTTGTCGTGTCCGTCGATTATCGGTTAGCGCCCGAGCACAAGTTCCCCATCCCACTTGTAGATACCACTGATGCGGTACACTGGATACATGACAATGCGTATCGACTTGGAATCCATCCAGATCAGATTATGATTGGGGGCGAAAGTGCTGGAGCCAATCTGGCAGCGGCGGCAGCTATCTGGTTCCGAAATAGTTGTTCTTCCATAATTAAAGGGCAATTATTAATTACGCCTGTCACTCATTGCTCTTTTGACCGCCCATCATACCTACAAAAAGGGACAATGAATCTAAGTCGTGAGCGAATGATGTGGTTTTGGGATCATTACTTACAATCAGCAGAGCAAGGCGAAAATTATTATGCTTCTCCTCTCCTTGTTCCAGATGCTTCTAATTTGCCACCGGCGATCGTGGTAACAGCTGGATTTGATCCACTTCATGACGAAGGGCGGGAATATGGAGAGTTATTGCAAGGATATGGTGTTATGACTAAACATCTCCATTATCCAAGAATGGTACATAGCTTTATCCATATGGCAGGTCAAGTTTCCGTAGCACATAAGGCATTTTGTGAAATGGTAGACGTTTATCAAGAGATATGTGAAGACATATACAACTTACATTGGACCCGAGTTGCTACTCGATAGGAGGATTGAAAAGTGATTACTACTTCCATTATGCAAATTATACAAGAAAGAAGAACAATTCGCCAATTTTCAAACCGACCATTAGACATTGATACGATTCGAGATATTATTGATGTGGCCCGATGGGCACCCCATCATGCTAAAACAGAGCCGTGGAGGCTGATCTTATTTCATGGTGAGCAACGCCAGCAGATTATTCATATGGCAAAAAAAGCTTACACACATCTATCTGAAACAGCATTAGCCGCTTTTATCTCGTACCTTCAAACTGTTCCCGCCTTTCTAATTGTAGTGATGGAGCAGAAAGAGAATCGTAAACAGTGGGAAGATGATTTATGTGCCACTTCTGCTTTAACTCAAAACATACAACTAGTTGCTTGGGAGAAGCAAGTAGGTGTAGTTTGGAGAACTTTTGGCGAGCAAATCACGAGTCTGATGAAAGAGCATTTAGGTGTACATCGTGATGAAAAAATAGTTGGCATTTTGCAAATGGGATATTTTGATGATGCTCCAGAAGCGACTCAGCGTAAATCGGTGGATGAACTTTTGACAATCATGTAACACTGTAAATGAGAAAAAAGGCTGTAGACCTTGTTTTTAGACATGGTCTACAGCTTTCTTTGATTAAACTACTTTTAATTCTACTCCCATATTTCCTCTAGTTGCTTTGGAGTATGGGCAAACTTGATGAGCTTCTTCAACTAGCATTTTTGCTTCATCTAACGATACACCAGGAACGTGAACTTCTAATACGACACTTAGGCCAAATCCAGAAGCATCTTTTCCGATTGTAACATGAGAGGTCACTTCTGTAGTCCCTACTTTAACTCGCTTTGTACGGGCGACTAGGTTTAAGGCTCCATCGAAACATGCTGCATATCCTGCTGCAAACAATTGTTCAGGATTGGTTCCTTCTTTTCCGGTTCCACCTAGTGCTTTAGGCATTTCAATATTTAAATCCAATTGTAAGTCATCTGTTTGAACCTTGCCTTCTCTTCCTCCAGTTGCTTTTGCGACAGCTGTATATAATTTTTGCATAGGATCTCACCTTTGTATTTGTATTTTACAAAATTTAATTTTGTGATATAAATATACCATGAGTAGATGTTTGTCGTCAACTAAATTATATATAATTGTATTTTGTGTAATTTAGTTGATTGTTATAATAGGGATATGGGTTTACAATATAGAAAAGATGAATATGGAGGCTACACACTATGAAGGTAGAAAATCCGCTGGTACTATCCAACCTGCTGTGTTTTTCAATCTATGCTTGTTCCCGAGAATTTACAAAGCTCTACACCCCCATTCTGAAAGAGTTAAACATCACATACCCTCAGTATCTTGTCATGGTTGCTCTGTGGGAACATGAACCTTTATCTGTTAAACAGTTAGGTAATCAACTATGCCTAGATTCAGGTACACTAACACCGCTACTGAAAAGACTGGAAGAGGCCGGATTAGTCATTCGTAAACGGTCTCAAGAGGATGAGAGAAGTGTACTTATTTCATTAACGGAGAAAGGGATGGGATTAAAAGAAAAGGCAAAATCTATCCCTACCCAGATCTTTGAAAAGACTGGTCTCACACCGGAACAATTTGAAGAGTATAGTCATAGCTTTAAGGAGCTACTTTCTGCGTTAACAACAAAAAAGTCATAAGAAACCCCCTCTAAAAAATGCGTTTAGAAGGGGTTATTTACAGACGAAACCAGCCGGAAAAGGGGCTGGTTTTATGATAAATGCTATTTCTATTCTTAGTAGAATTTCCCTAAGTACTCTCTAAGTTCATGTATGGCTGTCATGGTTTTTTCCACTTCATTCGTATGGTTTCTATTTCGTCGTGCGTGAAGTAGGACAGGGCGAACAGATTCAACAGACCTCCCAAATTCATGCATCCAATCATAACGTGGAACCATCCATACATGAAAGTGATGCGTAGTATCTTCATTGTAGAAATAGTATACATGTTCGATGCCTAAGACTTCACGTTGTGCTTTTCGAATCTGGTAAAGTGTATGAATATAGTTAATTCGCTCTTCTTCAGTAAGCTCGTCCAAACACGTAATATGCCTCTTTGAAGCCAAAATCACAAGGCCTCTAATGGGATATGCGACATCTTGATGAGCATGAAAAAATGTTGTTTCATAGATCGTACCGCCGCTGGGCTGTACATCTCCTGTGACAATGGAACAACTTAAACATTTTACCGTAATATTACGACCATCTGCTAGAGTAACATTCTTCAATTTGTCCTCACCCGCGCTCGATCCTTCGCTACCGACACTTTTTTATTCATCAGCCAAATACCTAAAATAATCACAACTGAGCCTACTAATTGTAGTTGGTTTAAGGATTCATGTAACCAAATGATAGATAAAACGAGACCCGATATCGGGACGAAAAACATAAACATGGCTGTAGAAGTAGGACCAATGTTTTTCACCCCATATGAAAAGAAAAAGTTTGCGAGTACAGTTGGGAAGATAGCGGTATAAAGTTGGACGATCCAAAAGCTTGTATCCACTTGTTCCCACGATACTTGAGAATACTGAGGAAGTGCAACGAGTACTAACAAAATGCCACCGAAGATAAGTGCATAGGAAGTGGCGATTAACGGGTGGACTTCCTGAAAAATGGTCCGCCCAATCATCGTATAGACAGCCCAACAAGCTGAAGAACCGATAAACATGAGATCCCCCCATAGACGGGCTTGATCGAGAGAGCCTGCTGCTGTCGAAAAGAAGAAAATAGCCGCTCCACTTAAAGCTAGGGTGAGTCCAAGTATCTTCGAAATGGTTTGACGCTGTTTTAAGAGGAAAAAGGCGAGACAAGTTGTAAGTACCGGGCTCATTGCTGGAATAATAACGGCTCCATCGGAGGCTTGTGTGTGGGATAGTCCAACGAAAAAAAGCCAATTATAAATGGCTATTCCACTTATCCCCATAAGGAATAATTTCCCAAGATTCTTCTTACTTACTTTGCAAGGATGCTGGGTCTGGATAATGAGAAAAAGCCCGCATATAATGGCGGCTAACCCAAAACGAATCGAAGCGGAAACAGGTGCTTGTACCGAGTTAATGGCTATTTTGGAGGTTACAAATGAACTTCCCCAAAGAACCATGTTTGCGAGTAGCATGATATAAATGGTTTGTTTCTTAGCTAGCATAATGCCTCCAATAGAAAATTTCGTTTTGCGTAATAATACCTATTATAGACTACAGAATGTTTCTAGACTATATAAACATATTTTTATCATTTGGCTCTATTTCCTGATACAATTACTATTTAGTGTGGCTACATATTCCAAATGATCTAACACATAATAAATTCAATGATGAAGTAGTTGTGAGGAGGATTTAAAATGGGGATCGGAAGAAAAACCGAACCGTTTACCCTTGTGATTTTTGGTGCTACTGGCGATCTAGCCAAAAGAAAACTGTTTCCTGCACTTTATAGCCTTACTCAAAATGGTTTATTGCACGAGCAATTTACTGTTGTAGGTACAGGACGTTCTGAATTATCGACAGAGCAGTTTCGCCAAGATCTTCGCCAATCAATCGAGACTTTCTCACAGAAGGAAATAAATTCAGAGTCAGAGTGGGAGAAGTTCGCAGAGCGTTTTTTCTATACTACCTCTGATGTTCGAAACCCAGAAGGGTACGAATCGATTAAACGGATTGTAGAGGAAGAAGAGTCAAAATGGAAACTACCCGGTAACCGCCTATTTTATATGGCTATTGCTCCTGACTTCTTTGGAACTGTGGCAATCAATCTAAAAGAGTCGGGTTTAACGACAACGCCGGGCTGGAAGCGACTCATTATCGAAAAACCAATCGGGCATGATTATGAATCTGCAAAAAAACTAAACGAACAAGTAAAACAGTCATTTGCCGAAAAGGAAACGTATCGAATTGATCATTACCTAGGAAAAGAGATGGTTCAAAACATAGAAGTGATTCGTTTTGCTAATACGCTATTTGAGCCTCTTTGGAATCACCAACATATTGAAAACATTCAAATTACCGCCGCGGAAACGGTGGGGGTAGAAGAGCGTGCCAGTTATTATGAGGAGGCAGGGGCTTTGCGGGATATGGTGCAAAATCATATTCTTCAAATGCTCATGATCGTAGCGATGGAACCTCCAAGTCGTTTAAAAACGGAAGCGATCCATGATGAGAAGGTAAAAGTTCTCCGTTCTCTTCGTCATATAAAACCAGAAGAGGCGGCGCAGTACGTAGTGCGTGGACAATATGGGGCAGGAATAGTGGAAGAGAAGTCCGTTCCGAGGTATTTGGACGAAAAAGGAGTAGATCCTCATTCACAGACCGAGACGTATGTAGGGGCCAAGCTATATGTTGATAATCTTAGATGGGCGGGAGTTCCTTTCTATGTGCGTACCGGAAAGCGGATGTCGGAGAAATCTACAGAGATCATCGTTCAATTTAAAAACATGCCCCCAAATCTCTATTTCAACCGAGAGAATACCCTAGAGCCTAATCTGCTTATCATTAAGATTAATCCGCAAGAAGGAATTAGTTTTGTTTTAAACGCGAAGAAATCTGGAGGTATTCAAGGATTGACTCGTATTGAGATGGAGTATTGTAACAATTGTATTGACGCATCTCCAGAAGCATATGAATCCTTAATTCACGATGCAATTATGGGAGACTCTACCTACTTTGCTCACTGGGATGAAGTCTCCTTAGCTTGGAAATTTATCGATCCACTTGAACAAGCCTTTCGGGATCGCTTGATTTCGCTGGAAACATATGAGAGTGGATCGTGGGGACCCAAATTGGCAGATGAGTTGCTCGAAGCAGAAGGACATAACTGGTGGTCGGTGGGGACAAACAGAGATACAGAAACGATCCCGGCGCATGAAACCCAAACCAAAAAGCGATTGAAATAGGAGGAGAATGAAACATGAAAATATATGATGTAACGATGGCAATCAGCGAAAACATGCAAGTCTATAAAAATAAACCAGAGAAGAAGCCCTCGATTCGCGTGGTTCAAGATTTTGATAAAGCCACTGCCCGCGAATCTAAGATCGAGATGGATGTTCATACCGGAACCCATGTTGATTCCCCACTCCACATGTTGCCTGAAGGGGGAACGATGGAGACACTATCATTAGAAATGTTGATTGGGTCGTGTAAAGTTCTGGATATGACTCATGTGATAGATGGAGTACGTAAGCCAGATCTAGAGAAGCACGAGATTGGGGAGGGAGATTTTATTCTTCTCAAAACGCGTAACTCGATGGAAGAAGAGTTTAACTTTGATTTTATCTATCTTGCAGAATGTGGTGCAAAATATCTAGCTGCGAAAAAAATTCGTGGTGTAGGGATTGATGCGTTAGGAGTAGAGAGGGCCCAACCGGGACACCCCACTCATAAAACGCTGTTTCACGCAGGAGTTCTCATTATAGAAGGGCTTCGATTAGCAGAAGTACCAGAAGGAGAGTATTTCATGGTTGCCGCACCTCTGAAAGTAATGGAGACGGAAGCAGCACCCGCCCGCGTATTACTTTTTGAAGGGATTACGGGCTAGATTTACGATATGTGCCGGCAGGAGACTCACTATTTATTGGTGTAGGGGAATGCCGGCGTTTCTAATTAATAGCTACTAGCCAATCTAGTTTATTAGCGGTATGATAATACATAAAAATCTTACATACATTTACTAGAAAGGACTATTCTATGATGTTTAAATTCTCTAGATTACTTGTTACATTTCTTCTTTTTATAGGTACTCTTTTTCCCTATCAAGTGAGGGCTGAAGATCATGTTACATTACCTCCTCCTAAAGAAATTGCAGGTTTTCAACTGACAGAGACTCCTGGAACGTGGCAAATGGGAGCAATACCACCAAATGTAGATCTAAGCAAACCCCCTGTTGTATTCGTCCAAGGTAGAAGTAGACATGCTCAAGACTGGTGGAGCAACACAGAGTATCATGGCATCAATGATATGTATGAGTTGGCATATAATGCTGGGTATCGAACGGTCTTTGTTCACCTGCACGATTCTGCGGGCAAAGGCACAGCGAATCCCTATGACAATGGTCAGTTGATCGCTAAGTCTCTAAAAGAGATTTCGCAGCATTTTGGACAAAAAGTAAATATCGTTGCACATAGTAAAGGTGGAGTGGATGCCCAAGCTGCATTGGTTCACTATAATGCCTATCCATATGTGGGCAAAATCGTAGCGTTAGGTGCGCCAAACTATGGGTCTCATTTAGCGGATATGGCTTATAGTTGGTATGCTAGTTGGTTAACCAAATTAGTTGGAGAACAAGATGATGGAGCTTATTCGCTACAAACAGGAGAGATGGAGAAGTTTCGTAAGCAAACCGACCATCATCCCAACGTGATGAAAAATGAATACTACACGACGGCAGGAACAAGCTGGGGACCTTCTGGAACGGCGCTTTGGTTAGCGGGATTTGCCTTATCTAGCTACGGAGAAAATGATGGGCTTGTCAATATATCAAGTACATATTTACCCTATGGAAACCACTTATTTACCATCCCTGCTGACCATGATAGTATTCGCAAGGGTTCTGTTTCATTTAAATTGATGGAACCTGTTTTGCGTAATGCAACCCCTACTATATCACCGAAAATGGCATTTTTTCATCAAACAAAACAGGCCCCAGCCGCTCCAATAGCGGATCAGTCTCTAGCGGGTGGATCATTATTAGCAAATCAACCGGTCGAAAAATCCATTTCAGTGGATGCAAAAGCGGCCTCTGTTCAAGTAATGACAAAATCACCTGATGTAAAAGTAACATTACAATCTCCTTCCGGTAAAATGTACGATAAAAACAGCAGTAACTATGTGTTGGCTAAAGGTGATGAGTTGTTTGGTGATGTAACAGATCAAAGCTTTCAATTAAAAGATGCAGAAATGGGTAATTGGAAAGTTCGAATCCAAAGTCCAAGTAAAGATGCCTATTTTCTTGTCACAACCTATAAAGATTCACAGGGCCTAGCGTTAGAACTGCCTGGTCAGACAGTTACGGAAGAATCCCCGTTGAAGGTAAAATTAGATGAACAGAAGGATTATAATCCTGAATCGATTCGAGTAGATGTGAAGCTAATGGATTCGGAGGGGAAGGAAGTAAAGCAGCAACCGAGTAAAATAGGCTTACCATCAAGGAAGAAGAGAGAGCTTGATACTTTAGATGAATATACGGTTCCCCTACCTACTCAGGTAAAGTCGGGCTTATATAATGTTACGGTTCAAGTAACAGGTAAAAAGAAATCAGGAACCCCCTTTGAACGGACTCTTGTTAAATCTGTTTATATAGGGAAATAATAAATTTATATTTGTTGGTGAAATGGTTATGATAGTCAAGTTCTTATATCTTCACCATTTCAAGCTAGGGTGCGTAGTTCGGCCCTAGCTCTTTTATTATCCGCCCCATTATTAATCCTTTTCTTTTTTAATAAAATCCGATAAACTTACTATGAATAATGGTTTTGTTTCTTACTTGATCGATAGGAGTCTTCATGATGAATCTTTTATCTACCATTCAATGGGAGCAATTATTTGACTGGCAATTAGCCAAAGAAGCCGCCCCCTATATCTTAAAAAATGGTCTTTGGAATACGATGTGGATTAGTGTGGTTACGATGATCCTGGGATTACTAGTGGCATTAGTTGTTGCGATTGCACGTATGTCTCCTTATCGGTTGCTCCGCTACCCAGCTAGGGTCTACATCTCGATTATTCGCGGTACACCGCTATTAGTACAATTATTTATCTTGTATTTTGGCCTCCCTGTGATTGGGATTACCTTGGAACCGATTACGGTGGCGATTATTGGATTAACAGCCTCTGTGGGTGGATATGCTTCGGAGACGATTCGTGGTGCGATTCTCTCGATACCTCGTGGACAATGGGAGGCGGCAACCTCATTAAATATGAGTTATCGGCAGACGATGCGCCGAGTCATTCTTCCACAGGCAGCTCGCGTGGCGCTTCCATCTTTGATGAATAGCTTTCTAAGCCTTGTAAAAGATACGTCTCTCTTAACGGTTATTACCGTGCCGGAGATGCTTTACTATGCGAAAATTGTAGGAGGAAGGTCATATGATTACATGACCGTTTATCTCATCGTAGCCCTATATTACTGGGTTATCTGTACGGTTTTGAATGCGCTGCAAGAGAGGTTAGAAAAGCATTATAATCGCTTTACAAATATATAGGTGGGTTGGGAGGTGAATTCATTGATTGAGGTAAAGAATCTAAGAAAAAGTTTTGGTAAATTAGATGTGTTACATGATATTGATCTAACTGTGGAGCAAGGGGAGGTAATCGCGATTATTGGACCGAGCGGGTCTGGTAAATCCACCTTCCTACGTTGTTTAAACGGTCTGGAGACCCCAACTGCCGGTTCAATAAAAATAGGGAATCATACATTAAAATTTAATGATAAAAAACCAAAAGAAAGAGAAATCCGAGCCCTTCGTTCCCAAACGGCAATGGTTTTCCAAAGCTTTAACTTGTTTCCCCATCTTACTGCATTGCAAAATGTGATGGAAGGACTTGTTACCGTGCAGGGGATCAGTAGAGAAGCCGCTTCTATGCAAGCGAAAGAATTGCTTGAAAGAGTAGGTTTGTCCCAAAAGCAAGATGCGTTTCCTATTCAGTTATCAGGTGGACAACAACAGAGGGTTGCAATAGCGAGGGCGTTGGCGATGAATCCGTCTGTTCTCCTGCTGGATGAACCTACTTCTGCGCTTGACCCGGAGCTAGTGGGGGGTGTGCTCGCCATTATCCGTGAGCTATCGCAAGATAAAACTCAAACCATGATGATCGTGACGCATGAGATGAATTTTGCCCGAGAGGTGGCCGATCGAGTGATTTTTATGGATGAGGGAAAAATCATCGAGATCGGAACATCAGATGAGGTGTTTGGAAACCCTACTCATGCAAGAACGAAGCAATTTTTAGATCAACTATATGTAGGAGTAGAAAAGAACTTAGGGTGGGGACTCTAGTTCTTTTTCTTTTTCAGATAGGTATATAATCTGTTTAATATCTTATATATAAATTTTGTATAAAAATAAAATTTTTTAATACTAGAACTAATTTTATAAAAATTATATAATTAAATCGTTGTTAATAACTCAATGGGAGGGAACAAATATGAAAAAATCGGTCCGATTAGCAGGACTAGTTGTAGCAGGAGTGGCCGCTCTTAGTTTCTCATTCGCAGGGACAAGCTATGCGAATGATTCAGTAACGAATACGACTGCAACGGTGAATCAAGAACAAACAAGTAAATCAGGGGACTACCAATATGTAGGATCTGAGTGGTTAGACAGTAAAAAACTATTTGTAAAAGATGGAGAAGTATATCTTCGCTTAGCACCTGAAGGGGCTATGGATGCTCCAGCACCTCTTCTCTTGCCTAAGCATCTCGGAGAGAAATATCTCAAGAATCCAAAAGCTTTTTCTGGCTGGATCGTACATAGATATGTGAAGTATCTACAATTCCCAAATCTACAAGAGCTACGTTTTGACTTCCATGATTCGAAGAATCATTATCAAGGAACAGCAACTCAGCCATATTGGCTACCGTAGGTTGTTGAGTAATCAATAAAGAAGTAATGAGAAGAGCTAGGGTGAGAGCCCTGGTTCTTTTTGGTATAATTTTGAAGATATCAGTGGAGGAACTGTATTTTGAATACCTTGATGGTATTTGCGCTAACTATAATGTAGTTGATTCTAGTTGAGATGTCGAAAGTACGCTTAGTAATGTTGAGAGCGTTTTGTTTAAATACGGGTGTATTTCATAAATACTGATATTATTTATAAATGGATTGAGACCTGAATCATCGTGGGGAAGGGATTGAAAGCTGATGACTGATCTAGAATACATGTTAATTGCGATAGAAGAGGGGCGAAAAGCTCAGGGGAAGACGGGGACGAATCCGCCCGTGGGAGCCATCGTGGTGAAGGATGGAGAGATTGTGGGACGAGGGCACACCTCTCATTTAGGCGGGCCGCATGCAGAGGTAAATGCATTAGCTGATGCAGGGGAAAAGGCGAAGGGGTCAACGGTGTATTGTACGCTGGAACCGTGTGCTCACTATGGAAGAACGGGCCCTTGCTGTGTGGCTCTGACGGATGCAGGGGTGACCCGTGTTGTAGTTGCAATTGGAGATCCGTATGAACAGGTAAATGGAAAAGGGATCGATCATTTACGGGATCATGGAGTTGAGGTGAGTCTGGGTCATTGTGAAGATTTGATTCGAGAGGATTTGAAGGATTTCTTAGAGAATGTGGCAGCAGAAAAAGAGAAAGCGGACTAGATTTAGGAAAGTCTGGTCCGCTCCTGATTCTTCGAGATAAGTATTATCATTGATACCGAAACACCTTATCCCGATAAAAAAGCCCCGCATTAATCAACCGGGTTTCTACCCGAGGGTGATACTGCCACACAAGCTCTCTGCGTCGATCCTGCTTTGATTTCAGCTGCTCCTCACTTAAACTCTTATCGTCTGGAAAATACAGATCTAGTTGAGCAAGCTCTTTCTGTAGCCGCTCTTCTGCTTCCATCGCCCATGAAAGATCGCCATTTTGCAGACGATCTTGTAAATAATACTCTAACTCCCCAATAGCCTCAGAAATGGACATATTTGCCTCTTCAGTATACCGTTTCGCAGGGATCCGGTTAAGCCAGTTGATATGTTTGATTTGATCATCAAACTGCTCCTGGATCGCCCCTGTTTGAAGATCGATTCCGAGAGACCAGATCTCATCCCGTTTGTGATCGCAGACGAAGGAAACAAAGAAATTGATTACGAGCCAAGGAGAATACGGCTTGGTTTGGCGGCTTACCATGCCGAAGGCGCCTGTATCTTGGTACACTCTCACAAACCTACCATGCTTTTGTGCTGAATCGAGGAGTTGTGTAAACCTGGGGCACCCATAAAATACATACTCCCCTTTTAGATCAGCTGGAGGGTTATCGGCATCAAAGATAAAGCATTGATGGCTAGGGTTGGGTTGCAGTCCCATACGTTCAACATACATCCAGTACATCGGACGATTTAATAAGTCTTTGTCTGCTTCGATCGACAGATGCGTATAGATATGGGAAGGGGCAGATTCAATCACCTGACACTGTTGGTATTGTAAGTATCGCTCAGTAAAAGACCTAACTTGTTGTTGATCCATAGAATCGTTCATCCTGTTCTTGTTTGGTACGAACTACTTCCCCTTTTTTCTGATGAAATTGATCTGAAAGAGAGTGAAGTCGGTTGCGAATTTGATGCGGATCTTCGGAAGTAAGGGCAATTTTCATCAGACTTTGTTCCAATGATTCTTCTGATTCCAGCTTTTCTAAGATGGTTTCAAGTTCGCCGATTACACTTTCAAATAGCTGGATTTTCTCATGTAGGAGCCAGATAATCTGTTCCTCAATCGTGCCTGAAGTAGAGAAGTTATAGATATGTACATCTTTCTTTTGCCCTAGGCGATGAACACGTCCGATTCGCTGTTCGACGCGCATCGGATTCCACGGCATATCGAAGTTGATGATATGGCTACAAAATTGTAGGTTAATTCCTTCACCGCCGGCTTCTGTGGCGACCATCACCTGTGCACGTTTTTGGAACAGCTCCATCATCCAGTCTTTTTTATTTCGATTAAATCCTCCACGATATGGTACGGAGGAAATCCCTTGTTGTTGGAGAGCGCGAATGAGCATTTCTTGTGTAGCCCGGTACTCAGTAAAAACGATGACTTTATCTGGGATTTGTTGAATCATATTTACAGCTTTCTCTACTTTGGAAGAAGTTTTTACTTTACGAAGTAATTCCACTAGATGGGCTACTTCAGGGGAAATCACTTCGTTCCCCTCTTCGCCCCGCTTAAATAGTTTAAAGAGGGTATGGAAAACAGCATCGCGACTACTACAAACTTCTTTTTGTAAGACAAGGAGCGAGAGCATACTTTTGAGATCGCCTGCTCCATTTTGGAATCGGGAGCGGACAAATCCAGTTACACCTTCATACAAGTCACGCTCTTCGGGGGTGAGGTGAATGGGAATGGTATGAACGATGCGCTTTGTTAGGTTTAGATCCCCGTCTCTTCTTCGGTTTCGAATTAGGACACGACTGATTTCATCCCGTAGTTGTTCTTCATTCTTCGCTTTTCTCTTACTCGCTACAAAATCACTGTTAAACTGTGATTCTCGTCCCAATTGCCCCGGTTTTAATAGCGTTACGAGATTAAATAATTCTTCCATCTCATTTTGTACAGGAGTAGCAGTAAGTAACAAACAAAACTTTTTCTTCACCTCGTTAATAAATTGCCAGTTCTTTGTCCGTCGATTCTTTAATTTATGGGCTTCATCCACAATCAAAAGGTCGTATTCGCTATTTAATACAAACTCACGGTGTGGCTCCCTTTTCGCTGTATCCATAGAGGCTACGATGATGTCGTATTTATCCCACATCCATGCTTTTTTCTGTGCCACTGCTGGGATCTGGAATTTTTGGTTTAACTCTCTTGTCCATTGTAAGACAAGGGAAGAGGGTACTAAAATCAGTGCTTTTTTTACGAGACCGCGAATCATATATTCCTTTAGGATAAGTCCTGCTTCGATGGTTTTACCCAGCCCTACTTCATCTGCTAGGATCGCTCGACCCCTCATCTCATGGATTACTTGCCGAGTCACGTCAATCTGATGGCGAAGGGGCTCAAAGCCATAGATCTGCTGTAAGCTAAGGATACTGTCAAAGGCAGGGACAACTTGCGCTTGAGCTGCTTCTAAGGCTAATTGGAAACGTTCCCAATTAGACCATCCAGTATCTTGTTCGATATTTTGTTCCAACTGGGAAAGCCAGCTTCGATCGTAATGGATTGGTAGAGAAAACATAGAATCGTTCCGCCTTTCGTATACAGATCATCCAATTTTTAGTATGCATAAGAAACCCTATTTCATACACTCCTCGTATATAGAGGCAATTCCAATAAAAATGTATCGAAATGTATAAAAAGATATGGCACAATATACGTGACAGATACATATTGTTCGGGCGAATGAAGGCGAGAGGAGAGACTGTTGATCGATTTGATCGACGGCGCCGAAGGAGCAAGCTTCTGAATAAAGAAGTGAATCTCTCAGGCAAAAGGAGGCTTGCTGGACGCGACTCTGGAGAGTGCTTGTGATCCTTTCATGATCATGGGCCACCCAAGGGGCAACTTGAATGTGTTATTCAGGTGAACTCTCAGGTTTCATGACAGAGACTGTGCGACAAGAACAGGGCTCTGTCTATTTTATTTGGAGGTGCTGGTCATGGAGCAATTAAAGCGTACTGCACTATTTGACGCGTACAAGGATCAAGCGAAATTGGTCCCATTTGGCGGTTGGGAAATGCCTGTTCAATTTTCGAGCATCAAAGAAGAACATGAGGCGGTTCGTACTCGTGCTGGATTGTTTGATGTCTCACATATGGGAGAAGTGGAAGTATCAGGACCAGATAGCTTAGCTTTAGTTCAGAAGCTTACGACAAATGATGCATCTAAGATTTCCATCGGGCAGGCTCAGTATACGTTAATGTGTTATCCAGATGGCGGTACCGTAGATGATTTATTGGTTTATCGCACAGGCGAACAGAAGTATCTCTTGGTGATTAATGCAGGAAATATCGATAAAGATGTGGACTGGATTAATCAACATAAGGCAGGGGACGTAAAAGTTACTCATATTTCAGATCAGGTTGCTCAAATCGCGATACAAGGGCCGCTTGCGGAAACGATTCTGCAACGCCTTACAGAGGAGGACCTGAGTAGTTTGCGTCCATTTACGTTTTTAAATGATGTCGAGATTGGCGGAGTTCCTACGCTTATCTCTCGTTCCGGTTACACAGGTGAAGATGGATTTGAACTTTATTTTGAAAGCAAGCATGCTTCTGCTATATGGAATCTACTCCTTGAAACGGGGAAAGAAGATGGTCTTCTGCCTTGTGGACTCGGGGCTAGAGATACATTGCGTTTTGAAGCAAAGTTACCTCTTTATGGGCAAGAACTTTCAGCAACGATCTCTCCGATCGAAGCGGGAATGGGCTTTGCGGTTAAAGTGGATAAAGGGGATTATATTGGTCGTGATGTTCTCGCTCCCCAAAAAGAGAAAGGAGCGCCTCGAAAACTGGTAGGCATCGAAATGATTGACCGTGGTATCCCGCGTACTCATTATCCTGTTTATCGGGACGGGGAGTTAATCGGTGAAGTTACCACCGGAACACAGTCACCTACCCTAAAAATAAATATTGGCTTAGCGCTCATTAAAAGTGAATATGCCGTTTTAGGGGAAGAAGTAGAAATCGAAATTCGTGGGAAACGTGTGCGTGCCAAGATTGTAAAAGCGCCTTTTTACAAACGAGCAAAATAGCATCTACGGTTTTGGAGGGGGAGAAAAGGATGACATTTCGTTATTTACCAATGACAGAACAAGATCGGAAAGAAATGCTTGAAACGATTGGAGTCCAGACAACAGAAGATTTATTTGCCGAGATTCCGGATAATGTCCGTTTCCACGGGGAATTAGCGATTCCTAAGGCATTGCCAGAACCAGTATTGGTGAAGCATATGCAACGTTTATCTGGAAAAAATGCAAACGTGGATCAGTACGCTTCTTTTTTAGGGGCTGGAGTGTATGAGCATTATGTACCAAGTGTAGTGGGCCATGTCATCTCCCGTTCAGAGTTTTATACTGCCTATACTCCTTACCAGCCTGAGATTAGTCAGGGTGAACTGCAAGCTATTTTTGAATTTCAATCGATGATTTGTGAGTTAACTGGTATGGATGTTGCGAACTCTTCGATGTACGACGGCCCAACTGCTCTAGCAGAAGCGGCAGCCCTCGCTTTTTCTCATACGAAGAAGAAAAAAGTGGTTGTTTCCAGAGCAGTTCATCCGGAAGCACGTGAAATCCTATTGACGAATGCAAAAGGACTTGGTTATGAAGTGATTGAGATTCCTTTGCAAGATGGAGTGACCGATCTGGCTCGCTTAGAAGAAGTGGCAGATGAAGATACGGCGGCGATTATCGTCCAGTATCCAAACTTCTTAGGAAACCTCGAAGACCTCAGCCAAATCGAGCAAATCGCACACAAGCATAAAGGACTGCTCGTAGTAAGCTCTAACCCACTTTCTTTGGGAATCTTACAACCTCCGGGTGCCTTTAAGGCCGATATTGTAGTAGGGGATGCGCAACCACTCGGCATACTTCCACAGTTCGGAGGTCCGCACTGTGGCTACTTTGCGACCACAAAGGCTCTAATGCGCCGTCTACCAGGACGTATCGTAGGTCAAACCGTGGATGAGGACGGAAAACGCGGTTTTGTATTAACCCTACAAGCTCGTGAACAACATATTCGCCGCGACAAAGCAACTTCTAACATTTGCTCGAACCAAGCGCTGATGGCTCTAGCTGCTTCCGTTTACATGTCTGCTTTAGGGAAAAAAGGGATGCAGGATGTAGCATCACTAAACGTGAAAAAAGCACATTTCGCTAAGCAGCGTTTGTCACAAGTGAGTGGAGTTGAGATTGCTCATGAGAAGCCATTCTTTAATGAATTCGTGATTAAGCTAAATGGGCCTGTTGCAGAAGTAAATCAAAGGCTATTGAATCAAGGAATCATTGGTGGTTATGACCTAGGTAATACGTATCCAGAATATCAAAATCATATGTTAGTTGCCGTAACCGAGCTTCGCACCCAAGAGGAAATTGAACAGTTGGCAGTGGCATTGGAGGGACTACTATGAGCAAAGAGGCAGCGAAACAACTCATTTTTGAGATGAGTAAGCCGGGTCGTATTTCTTACAGCTTACCAGTAAGTGATGTACCTGAAACAGAAGGACTTCCTGCGCAATTCATGCGTGAGATTCCGGCTGAGTTACCAGAGGTTGCAGAACTGGACCTCATGCGTCATTATACCGAGTTATCACGTCGTAATCACGGGATCGATAATGGTTTCTATCCACTTGGTTCTTGTTCGATGAAATACAATCCGAAAATCAATGAAGATGTAGCACGCTACCCGGGATTCTCGAAGATTCACCCGTATCAGGCAGAGGAGACCGTACAAGGGGCATTGCAACTGTTGTTTGAATTACAACAAGATTTATCAGAGATTACTGGTATGGATGATGTAACGGTGCAGTCGGCGGCGGGAGCGCAAGGTGAGTGGACCGGCCTCATGATGATCCGTGCGTATCATGAAAACCGCGGTGACCTTATGCGTAATAAGGTGATCGTACCAGACTCTGCTCACGGTACGAATCCAGCTTCTGCGACTGTAGCTGGATTTGAAACGATTACCATTCCTTCCAATGAAAAAGGACTCGTTGATGTAGAAGCATTAAAAGAGGCTCTCGGAGACGATACGGCGGCTTTAATGATGACCAATCCTAATACACTTGGGCTTTTTGAAGAGGAAATCAAATTGATCGCGGACCTAGTGCATGAAGCAGGCGGGCTCCTCTACTATGATGGGGCCAATGCGAACGCAATCTTAGGCTATGCTCGTCCAGGGGATATGGGATTTGATGTGGTGCATCTAAACCTACATAAAACCTTTACGACTCCACATGGTGGTGGTGGGCCGGGTGCAGGTCCAGTAGGTGTAAAGAAAGATTTGATTCCATATCTACCGAAGCCAATGGTGCGCCAACGTGAAGACGGCAGCTACTTCTTGGACCATGACATGCCTCAATCAATTGGGAGAATCAAAGGATATTATGGCAACTTCGGCATCTTGGTTCGTGCCTATACGTATATTCGAACCATGGGCCCAGACGGCCTCAAGCAAGTATCCGAATATGCTGTGCTAAATGCGAACTATATGATGCATCGCCTAGCACCTTACTTTGATGTACCGTTTACCCAGCACTGTAAGCATGAGTTTGTCTTATCAGGGAATCGCCAGAAGAAACAAGGGGTTCGTACCTTGGACATGGCAAAGCGCCTCTTAGACTTTGGCTATCACCCACCTACAATTTACTTCCCACTTATCGTAGATGAATGCCTGATGATCGAGCCAACCGAGACGGAGAGCAAGGAAACGTTAGATAAATTTATTGATGCGATGATCCAAATCGCCCGTGAGGCGGAAGAAACACCTGAAGTTGTGCAAGAAGCACCTCACCATACGATCGTACGACGCCTTGATGAAGTAACAGCGGCAAGAAAACCTGTGTTGCGTTATAGCAAATCATAAATGAAAACAAGAAAATCCCCTCTCTAGGGGATTTTCGTCTCGTATACAGTACCTTCTTGTATCGTTTGTTTTTGAGTAGCTTCTTTTTCCAGTTCAAATCCAATCCATAATAAGTTAGCTAATTTCGTCTTAACAGATTGTCCTCCAAATTCAAACAATCCGTCTTCCCATTCTACTGGGCACCTTACATTCCACTCCCATGCTAGTGTATCGGCGGCAGCTAATGTGCGGAAAACGGCTTCTGGAGGGGTTACACCTTCCCACGTTGTTGTAAACGTAATTTCATATTGACTGCGATTTCTCCAGTAAGGTTCGCAGTTCTCTATTTGGAGAGGTAAATCAATTGCTTCTGAAACCAGTTGAAAGATGAGCATGGCCTTTTCTTGGGTTTTAGCATCTACGTATAGGCTCCATTGAACCCGAAAGTTACTACGAATAATGATCTTCCTTCCATGGTGTATGTATTTGATGTACTTATAAATGTTATAAAAAGACAAAGAAAATATCAATTGTAAAAAAATAGGTACCTTTCAAACATGAGTAAGAAATAGTACCTTGACGTTAGAAGAACTCTCATCTAGGCTTAAGTGAGAGATTTATTTAAACAATCAATATTCATAGAGATGAGGTGGCAAGATGAGAGGAAAAACGGTCATCGTCACGGGTGGAAGTAGCGGTATGGGGAAAGCAATGGTACAGCGTTTCTGCCAAGAAGGAGCGAACGTGGTCATCTGTGCCCGTAATGAAGAGCGCATGCAGGAAGTAAAAAAGGAATATGAAACGTTTCCAGGACAAGTACTAACCTTCGTCTTGGATGTGAGAGAAGAAGAGAAAGTAAAAGAAATGGTGGAAACGGTTCATGAAACCTTCGGTAGTATTGATCATCTTGTAAATAATGCGGCAGGTAATTTCGTCGTACCAGCTGAAAAGCTTTCAAATAATGGCTGGCGTTCTGTTATTGATATTGTGTTAAATGGTACTTGGTATTGTACCAATACAGTGGGGAATTATTGGATTGAAAAAGGAATCAAAGGTTCTATTGTAAACATTGTGGCTACATATGCTTGGACTGGGGCGGCTGGTGTCGTTCATTCAGCTTCTGCCAAAGCAGGCGTACTGGCGATGACCCAAACCCTAGCGGTCGAGTGGGGTAGCAAATATGGCATCCGGTTAAATGCCATTGCACCAGGTCCGATCGAACGTACAGGTGGAACGGAGAAGCTGATTCAAGACGAAAAAGCTTATAAAATGGTTGAACGACAAGTACCATTAAAACGCTTCGGCACCCCTGAAGAGATTGCAAGCGTTACCAAGTTTTTATTATCCGAAGAAGCAGGCTTTATTAACGGAGATTGTATCACCGTTGATGGTGGCCACTGGTTATCAGGCTTCCGATTTTTATAAGAAGTAGCCATACGAATACCAAGTAAGCAGGAAGAAAACGGGGGCAATGTATCTGCCCCGGCTTGCTCCAAGAATAGAAAAAGCATGAATGAGTGACGAATTCGTCTAGATGCTCATTCATGCTTTTTCTATTCTTGGACAAAATAAAGAACACGATTAAAAAGAATCTAATTTGTCTTTGTTCACAGGAGGGTAAGAGGTGTTTAAAAATCTATTTGGAAGCCTACAGAAAATCGGGAAATCCTTAATGCTTCCAGTGGCGATTCTTCCAGCAGCAGGATTGCTATTAGGAGTAGGTAGTGCACTCGAAATCGGATTAATGTCCCAAGCCGGCGATGTCATATTTGCGAACCTAGCTCTGATTTTTGCGATTGGAGTAGCAATCGGATTAACAAATGGAGATGGATCAGCTGGTTTGGCTGCCGTAGTCGGATATTTAATCATGAATGCTACGCTTGGGCAGATGGCTATTCTCCGTCATTTGGAAACAACCCCTGTACTCGGTATTAAAACCATCCCAATGGGGGTTTTTGGTGGCATTCTCATCGGGGTGGTAGCCGCCTTATTATATCGTAAGTTTCATGATATCGAGCTTCCTCCGTTCTTAGGTTTTTTTGCGGGCAAGCGTTTTGTGCCTATTGTGACAGCGGCTTCGGCTTTTATTTTGGGACTCATTTTTGCGTTTGTGTGGCCGCCGATTCAAGCAGGAATTGATACATTTTCACACATGGTACTACATACAAACCTCGCTTTATCAGCCTTTATCTTTGGTTTGATCGAGCGAGCGTTAATCCCATTTGGCCTTCACCATATCTGGTACGCACCATTCTGGTTTGAATTTGGGGAGTATGTGAAATCAACAGGAGAAGTAGTAAAGGGGGACGTTGCTAGATTCTTTGCAGGTGACCCTACAGCAGGAACATTTTTATCAGGGAAATTTCCGTTTATGATGTTTGGACTACCTGCGGCGGCGCTTGCTATTTATCAAGAAGCCCGTCCGGAAAGAAAAAAAGTGGTTGGAGGAATTATGCTCTCAGCGGCCCTCACTTCCTTTTTAACAGGGATTACGGAGCCGATTGAGTTTTCGTTTCTGTTTGTAGCTCCCGTTTTATTTGCGATCCACTGTGTGCTTGCAGGGGTTTCATTTATGATCATGGCGCTTTTGAATGTAAAAGCAGGGCTTACTTTTTCAGGTGGTGTGATCGACTATCTCCTCTACTGGAAAATAAGTACAAATTCATGGATGATTATCCCGGTTGGTCTTGTTTTCGCAGTCGTCTACTATTTTGGATTCCGGTTTGCGATTCGTACTTGGAATCTGAAGACTCCTGGTCGGGAGGATGAGACAGAAGAAGAGATAGACCTGGGCGATACGGGTGGTCATCCTGATTCTCTTGCTTACGGAGTTATAGAAGCTTTCGGTGGAAAGGAAAACTTGACTCATCTAGATGCATGTATTACACGACTCCGTATTCAGGTTCAAGATCCTAAAAAAGTAGACAAAGCGAAATTAAAAGCGCTAGGAGCTGCTGGGGTTCTAGAAGTTGGAAACAATATTCAAGCGATCTTTGGCCCCAAATCGGATCAAATTAAGGAACAAATGAAAGACATAATAGCAGGGAAGACTCCTAAACTGGTAGACAAGGTAGGATCCCGAGTGGAACCAAGTGAGACATGTTCTATCGGGACTATATCTGAAACGGACATTTTCTTATCTCCGATGACAGGGAAAGTGTTGTCTCTTAAAGAAGTTCCAGACCCAGTCTTTGCAGATAAGCTAATGGGAGACGGATTTGCAATTGATCCAATAGAAGGAGTCGTAGTATCCCCAGTAGATGGGGAAGTCGTAAACTTATTCCCATCCAAACACGCAATCGGCATTCGCTCCCTAAGTGGCCGGGAAATCCTCATCCACATCGGCATTGATACCGTTCAATTAAAGGGAGAAGGATTTACTGCCATGATTGCACAAGGAGATCACGTAAAAGCGGGACAAGAACTCGTAACCTTCGATCTCGACTATGTCAAACAACATGCGAAATCCATCATTACCCCGATCGTCTTCACGAACCTTCAAGAACAAAAAATAGAATGTCAGGCAATCCAATGCCAAAAAGGACAGCCATTACCGATTACCGTTCAATAGCAAATAAAAAAGCACTCAAAATGAACTGCACCCCAATTGTTGGACACGAAAATAAAATCCAACAGTTGGAGGTGCTTTTTCATTGGGAACCGTTTTTGTGTTATTCTAATTTGTATACTTACTATTTGAGCAGTATTCGGATAGATTGGCCCGGAACTTGGACATAGAGGAGGGTTCTAAAATGAACAAAAACAAGTGGCGACTCATTCCCTATCAACCACACGCTCCCTCATGGAATATGGCACTAGACGAAGCAATTTTAACAGCCATCAGCGAAAATCAAGCTCCACCTACTCTGCGATTTTATGGCTGGAATCCAGCAACCCTCAGTATTGGATATTTCCAACGATCTGAAAAAGAGGTTAATCTAGAGCGATTGAAGGAATTAGGCTGGGGTTTTGTTCGCAGAATGACAGGCGGCAGAGCTGTTCTACACGACTCTGAACTAACCTATAGTATCATTGCCCCAGAAACGCATTCATCGGTACGAGGAAGCGTGTCAGAGTCCTATCGCTATCTAAGCAGAGGTCTGCTTCGTGGGTATCAAAACTTAGGAATAGAAGCAGAGCTTGCTCCACCTGCCAAGGGTTCCCCAGCACTCCATTCAGCGGCTTGCTTTGATGCCCCATCAGATTACGAATTGGTCGTTCATGGACGAAAGGCGGCTGGGAGTGCTCAAGTTCGCCAAAAAGGGGTCGCTTTGCAACATGGTTCCATTTTGCTAGATCTTGATACAGATCGATTATTTGAAGTGCTAACGTTTCCGACGGAAGAGATTCGAACTGTGAGAAAGCAGGAGTTGGAACAAAAAGCGATTTCGATACATCAATGCAGCTCACAGCGATTTCACATACTAGAGGTTGAGCATGCTTTTACACAAGGGTTTATTGAAGGGTTAGAGCTGAATGCAGAAATAGGACGACTTAGCTCTTATGAGGAAGAAATGGCATATAAACTGGTTCGAGCGAAATACGCAAATGACGATTGGAATTATAAGCGATAACCTTTCATGTCTTTGATTTTCATTACTCCATTCTTATTTGTGGAAAATTGTTCACATTATAATATTTCTACAACGAAACAATAACTTGATTTTTAATATACTTAAGTTTAGGATGGAGATGATTCCCGAATAATTTATTTGTATTTATATTCTATCATTATCACTTCTAAAAATTTGTTGTGTGAGGGTGGTACTACCGTTGGCTAAATCATTTCACTCTCAATTTGTGAAGAGGTTTCAAGTAGAAGATGAGATTCAATTTTCATCTGGAAAGCTTTTGCAGGCACGTACTCACGCAGGAAAACGTGTATTTCTCCAAAGTATTCCAATAGAAGGTCAAACCTTGCCAGAGGATTTTCGAGAGCTTGCGCTAAAGTTTCAACATCCTCATCTTGCCCCGATTATTGATGTAATGGTGGACGAGCATGAGGTCATTCTGGTTCATGCCCCCTTTTCAGGCGAACCGCTGCCATTGCTCGTGACGAAAGAGCGCCCCATGAAGCCATTGAAAGCTTTAAAAGTAGCAAAAAGCTTGCTACAAACCATTCGAGAGTTACAACGCAGAAACTTTCCGCTTCGAACAACGCTCGATCCGAAAAATATTTTATTAAGTGGATCGGAACCTTTGCTCTTATTCTATTATGTACATGATGAAGTCAAGGTACAGCGTGATCAGAAGTGGCGAGATCTCCTATTCTTCCTTCTCACAGGTTATCAGCCCTCTAAGAACCCGAAGAATAACAAATTATTCTTGGAAAATAACCTAATTCCTCGTAAATTACAAAAACTTGCTTTGAAGTCTTGGAAGACAAAAGTGAGTCTGGAGGAAGTGATTGGGCAAGTAGATAAGTTGTTGAAAGATCGGAGTTTGGAATCTGGGCGGCGTAACCCTGGCGGATTGCGTAAAGTATTCATGTCTACTGCTGTAGCGCTCATTTTGATTGCAACGGGTGCACTGGTTGGGAATTATTATTTAAATGAATCAGACGCCAAAGATCCAATTAAGGGTGAACAAAAGGCGATTTTCCAGATCAAACCGAATGGCCAGAAGCATGATTTTGCTTCCAAATCAGATTATGCCTTTGATTCGATGGAAGAATCTACTGTACTACAAGGGGAACTTGCTTTTGATGAAACATTTGATGATTTCAAGGCTACGATGGAAAAATCAGATGGGGGACGTTTTGAACTCCTTATTAAGCGAGATGGTCAGATTATCTCAGGGTCCTCACAAGGCGCGCGTACTACTACGTTTGGATCAAAAGGAGTTCCTTTTATTAAATCAGGTAAGTCGTACGAGTTTTATGTATACCATACCTCACTTGCTCCCGTACGAGTGAAAATAGTGGATAAAGAGACGAAGGAAGCGTTTGTACTCCGTGGTACTAATCCGATACAAGGTGCGTTAAAGCCGGTTTTTACTGCGGGTAAAGGGATCACCCTGCAAAATCCGGGTCTTCAAAAGATTGATGATACTTCCCAAGTGGATGCTGATTTTCTACCCAATCAACCGTGGATGTTAAATACAGGTATTGGAATTGCGAAGGGCTCTGATTTAACGGTTATGCCTAAGACACAGATTGCGATTCCGATCTCAAGCTCATTCACGAATTTCTTGGTAGGGCTTACTCAAGACTCAAGTACTCCATTTGAGATTAAACTCAATTCGGTAGATGGCATTACGTACGTGGTGGAGTGGTCGAACGGAAAAGTATCGTTGTTACGTAACTCGGGTACGAAAATTACGGAAGTAGACTCTACTCCTATACCGAAATTAGTGAAGAATAAGCCGATCGGCTTCTCATTAAATGTGACGAATAGTGATATGGTCATCAACATTAACCAAGGTACAGAGGTAAAGGCAACCTTGGGTTTGTCAGAGAAAACTTCACTATCATTACGTGATTTATTTATTGATAAATCGGCTCAACCATATAAATTGTTGGAAAAATAAATAGCAGATGAATAAGCAGGAGGATCAACAGTCTTCTTGCTTTTTTTTTCGTAATTGGAGTATTGTGTAGTTGTGAGAAAGGATGGTACTTGTATGGCGATTTTTTCAATTGCGGATTTACATTTATCGTTCCAAAGGCCTGTGGATCTATATGAGATTGATCCCGAGAGAGATATTGGAAAGCCAATGGAGCGCTTTGGCTGGGATCAACATTACCATCGAATTCGAGATTTATGGATGGAGAGAGTAAGAGAAGAAGATACGGTTCTTATCCCAGGAGATATTAGCTGGGCGCTACGATTGGAAGAGGCTTTATATGACTTCAGGTGGATTGATCAGTTGCCTGGAAACAAGGTTTTCTCACCAGGTAATCATGAGTACTATGTACATAGTAAGAAGAAGATTCGAGAAGCTTTACCTGAGCGAATGACCTGGCTAGATGCTGATTTTACCGTTGTGGAGAATAAGATAGTCGCTGCCACCCGTGGCTGGATGCTTCCGGGAGATTACGGTTATCAAGAATCCGAAGATCGAAAGATTTACGAGCGGCAAGCAGGAAGGCTGAAAATGGCGTTAGAGGCAGGGCGAAAAAAACATTCCGATTTGCCTACTATCGTGATGCTTCACTACCCTCCTTTAACCCAGACAGGAAAAGAATCCAAGTTTTTCGATCTCCTGAAAGAGTATGGGGTTTCCTTATGTGTGTACGGGCACCTTCATGGAAAGGCACATGAAGATGCCATCGAAGGGAATGTAGAAGGTGTTGAACTCCGTTTGGTTGCTTGTGATGCGATCCAATTTGGACCTGTTCGAATTTGGAATGATGAACAGAAAAAAGCCGAGACTTACTAGCATTCGCTAGATACTCGGCTTTCATCTAACTGATCCATCTCTTTTACTATGCCACGTAATTGTTTGTTTTCGCTTCGTAATCGTGTAATTTCTTGTCGTAGCTCTTTTAGTTCGCTTACATCCTCTTCATAACAAATAACGATTTCATTTAACCACTGATCTACTTCATCGGGTACATAGCCCCAGAAAGACTTATTAAACTTCTTGTTTGGAATATCAGATGGGGTGATTCTCATAAAGCGAATCCTCCTTTGATCTTCATTATAACGGAAGTAGGTGCTTTTTTGAGAGGTGTTTTTGTAACACTTTCATTGAGCTAATACGTAACATCTGATAAAATGACTCTGGTCGCATTGATTTGAAGGGGTGGTTTATTTGGCAACACCAAGTATGGAAGATTATCTAGAAAATATTTATCAATTAATTGATCAAAAAGGATATGCACGCGTGTCAGACATAGCAGAGGCGTTATCCGTTCACCCCTCGTCCGTTACAAAGATGGTTCAGAAACTTGATCAAAATAAATATTTGGTTTATGAAAAATATCGTGGTTTGGTTTTAACTGCTAAGGGTAAAAAAGTAGGAAAGCGCCTAGTAGACAGGCATCAATTATTAGAGAAATTTCTTCGCTTGATTGGAGTGCGTGAAGAATTTGTTTATCAGGATGTGGAAGGGATTGAACACCATCTGAGTTGGGATTCTATCACCTGTGTGGAGAACTTAGTTGACTATCTCGAAAGAAATCCAGAAGTGGTTAAACTTCTCATATCTACAAAAGCTGCTGAAGAGACTACAGAGCAAGAAGAATAAATTAACCCTCGGAAGTCCTGTTCCAAGGGTTTTTTTCATACACATGAATAAATCATTCTTTTTATGAAGAGGTGAGTCATGTGTGGGCAGATGCAGTATTCGAGGGTGGCGGTGTAAAAGGAATTGGACTAGTCGGAGCACTATCGGTGGCTGAGAAAAAAGGATACAAATGGAAAAACGTAGCAGGGACCTCTGCTGGATCGATGATCGCGGCTCTAATTGCGGCCGGTTATACAGCAAAGGAGCTTCATCAGCTTCTTCTAGATCTTGACTTTACATCGTTTTTACCGAAGACATTCTACCACCGCATCCCTTATGTTGGTCCGGCTCTACGTATGTGGATTAAAAAGGGGATTTACTCGGGTGATGCACTTGAACATTGGCTAGAATGTCGATTGGCTGAGAAGGGGGTTCGAACCTTCGGTGATTTGCAGGACGTTGGATTGAAAATTATTGCCTCCGATATCACACAAAAAATGCTCATGATTCTGCCAGATGATCTACCTAGTTATGGCCATGAGCCAACAACGTTTTCAGTTGCAAAAGCGGTTCGGATGAGTTGTGGTATTCCTTTCTTCTTTGATCCTGCGATGTTGTATCATGCGCCTTCTGGGAAGTATAGTTGTATTGTAGACGGAGGGGTGCTAAGTAATTTTCCTATTTGGATTTTTGATTCAGACTGTCCCCGTTGGCCTACTTTTGGCTTTGATTTAAACAATCCAACCAAAGAGACAAAGGAATCAGTAGCAGAAGTCCCAGGACCGTTAAATATGTTTTTATCCTTGTTTTATACGATGATGGACGCTCACGATAATCGTTATATTCGGTCAAAGGATCAGATTCGTACGATTTCTGTCCCTACACTCGGTGTCAAAATAACTGATTTTTCTTTAAGTAAGGATAAAAAAGACACTCTTTATCAATCTGGAATGAAAGCAGGAGAAGCGTTCTTTGAGGGTTGGACATTTGATTCCTATTTACAAGCACGTGGCAAAAGTCGTTCCACCCAGATCAACTTTGGGAAAAATGATGAGCCACCCGTTCAGAAAGGAAGTTAATATGAATCAGAATGATGAAAAAGATCTTGAGAATGGGATTAAACTTATTACGAGTGATGAACTAAATACACTACCTGTCTCGATTCGAGAATGGGTGATGAATCAAAAAGTACATTCGGGGCTGCATAAGATTCAGATGGAGGATGAAGAATACACACTTATCTCACTTGGTATGAGGCCTAATCCGGGGTATCAATTAGAGGTTACCAATGTTGTACAACAAGATAACAAGGTGAAAGTGGAAGTAATGGAGCATGAGCCAGCCCCAGGTACGTTTTATCCGCAGATGATTGTATATCCTTTTGTCTTGACGAAAAGTGATGTGCCTATAAATGTGGAAGGCCTTAATCAGATCCATACGAAAAACCCCCAGTCAAAGTGAGACTAGGGGTTTTTCTCTAGAATTTGCGATGTTTTTTAGAGCCATCTATTACTTTAAATCGATGTGATTTTTTCTTTCGTTTGGTTGATGTTGTGGCGGGAATATGCCCACTTATTCTTTGTAACCAGATGGGAGGCTTCTTATATAAATAAAAGATGATCCCAATCAATCCGATCCATCCTACTACATTCCAAAAGGATTCACGTAGTGCTGACATGATCCCGATGGCGACTAATCCTAATATGATGATCGTTCCAACTGAAAGTCTCTTGGAGATATTCACGCTACCACCACTTTCGTAAAGGTCTAGTTACATTTCGATGGAAGAAGCATGATTCAAGGGAGCTTGTTTGGCTTTCACTTCGCTATCTAAGTCAAGCATGCGCTTAAATGAGGTGATAGCGACTTCTACCTGCTCATCATTTGGCTCTTTTGTAGTAAGTAATTGAAGCCATAATCCAGGATAACCTAAATATTTGAGCACAGGGACATCACGAAGCGCGTTGGTAAAGCGTAAAACCTCATAAGATAGCATAATCACGACTGGAAGTAGTTCCAAACGTATGATCATTCGATCCCACATGTCGTCATATTGGAAAAAGGAGTATACGATAACGCCCACCAATATGGTCAGAATCATAAAGCTACTACCACATCGATAGTGAAGTCTAGAATGTTTTTGAACATTTTCTACTGTCAATTCTTCCCCATGTTCATACGCGGTAATCACTTTATGCTCAGCTCCGTGGTATTGGAAGACTCGTTTGATAATGGGGGTTTGCGAGATGATCCAAAGGTATGAGAAGAGTAAGATTGTCTTGATGGCGCCTTCAATTAGGTTCTGGAGAATCAGATTCGTTACGAATCCATCGAATAAAAAGCTGGCTAGCATTGCAGGGACAAGTGTGAAGATTACCTTTCCCACAATGAAGGAAAGAATCCCAACTACTGCTACACCTAACCACATGGATAACTTGGAAGAGAAAGTCTCTTTCGTATCATGAACTTGCTCAGGATTTTCGTCTAAATCATACTGTTCAGTAGCAAATTGAAGGTGTTTTGCACCAGATGCACTTGCTTCAATGAGCCCGATCAATCCTCTAATAAAAGGGATTTTCTTCACTTTTGAGAGGATGGGTTGTTCTTTTTTTTGTACTTCAAATGTTTCGATTGCTCCGCTTTTACGTCTAACGGCAGTAACAAGGCTATATTGCCCTTGAAACATAACACCTTCTACTACTGCCTGACCGCCATATGCTATGGGTTGTTCAGCCACGAAATCTGGCACCACCTTTGTATCATGTGTCTTAAATTGTGAGTTTTGTAAGTATCTCCATTTTATCACATAACGGGAATATCTGATATGGAGGTTGGACAAATCGCTGAATCCATGAGAAAATATACCCTTATAGGGGTGTTCGTAGATGACGAGAGTATTAATCCTTCATGGCCCGAATTTAAACCGTTTGGGCAAACGTGAGCCGGAGATTTATGGCTTTGAAACATTGGATGAAATCAACCAACGTTTACAAAAATTAGGTGATCACTTGGCGTTGTCCGTTGTTACGAAACAGTCTAATTTTGAAGGCGAGCTCATTACGGAGATTCATGAAGCAGAAGGAAATTTTGATTACATAGTATGTAACCCGGGAGCTTATACCCATACGAGCTATGCTATCCGAGATGCGATGGCATCGGTAGAAGTTCCTGTCATTGAAGTACATTTATCTAATATTCATGCTAGAGAAGAATTTCGTAGGCAGTCTGTAACTGCGCCTGTTTGTATCGGACAAATTAGTGGATTTGGATCATACAGTTATGATCTCGCGTTACAAGCGATAAAGAGAATTGATCTAGCATAACCGAACATACTAGGAGTGAGACTCATGGAAAAACGTCTAGCCAGCTTGCGGAGAAAGATGATGAGTCAAGGGATCGAGGTCTATTTGATCACGAATCCTTATAATCGTAGATATATCACTGGTTTTACTGGCTCTAGTGGTGTGGCGATTGTGACGGAAAGGGATGCTGTATTCATCACAGATTTTCGTTATATCGATCAAGTAAAAGCAGAGTGTCCACATTTTCGTCTGGAACTCCAATCATCACTTGATATTTGGCACACGGTTCGAGAAAATCTTAAAAAAATTGGTCTAAAAAAGGTAAGTTTTGAAGCAACGCATATGACGTTTGCTCAATTCCAAGCGTTATCTCAAGGAGATTCTTCGATTGAGTACATACCTGCGGCACAAATCATAGAAGAATTACGGATGGTAAAAAGGGATGAAGAGTTAACCATCATCCGTCATGCGGCTATGATTGCAGACCGTACTTTTGAACAGATCATTCAATATATTCAACCAGGATTAAAGGAATCGGAGGTACAACTTCGATTGAAGGTACTCATGATGGAGATGGGAGCGACGGGTCCATCGTTTGATATTATTGTTGCATCTGGCTGGAGAGGAGCATTACCACACGGTGTGGCTAGTGAGAAAGTGATTGAAAAGGGTGATCTTGTTACCCTTGATTTTGGAGCTGCCTATCAAGGATATGTTTCTGATCTCACTCGTACCGTAATGGTTGGAAAACCAAACGAGAAACAAAAGGAAATTTATGATATTGTTTTAGAGGCGGAACGAAAGGCTGTAGATGCTCTTCGTCCAGGTATGACTGGGATGGAGGCAGATGCAGTAGCTCGTGATTTGATTACTGAGCGAGGTTATGGCGCACACTTTGGACATGGGACTGGACATGGAATTGGGCTGGAAGTTCATGAAGGTCCAAGACTTTCTCAAGCTGGCTCTCTTGTCTTAAAGCCTGGAAACGTCGTAACGGTGGAACCAGGAATTTATCTCTCTGATTTCGGTGGAGTCCGTATTGAAGATGATGTTCTAATTACGGAGTCAGGTCACGAAGTATTAACTCAGTGTACTAAGGAACTTATTATACTCTAGATCTTTGTTTCATCAGGAGGAACGATGGATGATTAGTGTAAACGATTTTCGTACAGGTTTAACAATTGAAATTGATGGTGATATTTATTCCGTTCTTGAATTCCAACACGTAAAACCAGGAAAAGGTGCTGCCTTTGTCCGCTCCAAGTTACGTAACCTTCGTAATGGAAATATTACAGAGAAAACGTTTCGTGGTGGTGAGAAAGTAGCTAAAGCGTTGATTGAAACTCGCCGGATGAGCTATTTGTATGAGTCTGGCGGTGAGTACACGTTCATGGATAATGAAACCTATGATCAAATCTCATTGCCAGCAGAGCGCCTAGAGTATGAACTAAACTTTCTACAAGAAAACATGGAAGTTCAAATCGTTACGTATGAGCATGAAACGATTGGAATTCAACTACCTAACACAGTAGAGTTGGAAGTTGTGGAAACAGACCCAGGAATCCGTGGTGATACAGCGACAGGTGGAAATAAACCTGCTACGTTATCTACGGGATTTGTCGTTACGGTTCCGCTTTTTATCAATCGCGGCGATCGCCTTGTAATTGACACTCGTAGCGGTCAATACGTTTCACGTGCATAATAATCAATAAAAAATATCCTTAACCCAGATCATCCGGGTTAAGGATATTTTTTATTGATTATCGTGACAGAAGAGGGCTCTTACTTTCATCTTTAATAATAAGACCGACCAATCCAGGACCTGCATGAACAACGAGGGCAGGACTTACAGTCCCTACATAAATATCCGAGATATTATCCCCTAGTTGACGAATTCGATCTGCAAGTGCTTCTGCTTCTTTCTCAGCACGTCCTTGTACAATGGCAATACTTGCCTTAGCGGAGTCAACATGCTCTTGTACAAGCTGATAAAGCTTCTTCATCGCTTGTTTTTTTCCACGAGCTACTGTAAGGGGGAAATACGTACCATCATCATCTACTGAAATAATAGGTTTCACATTTAGCATAGAGCCGAAGAGGGCTGAAACTCGTCCGATTCGTCCTCCTGCTTTTAGGTATTCTAATGTGTCCACTACAAAGTAAGCAGAAATTTGCTTCTTCATCGCTTCGATCTTTTGGACAATTTCGCCAAAATCTAGTTTTTCGCGGACTAATTTAGAGGCTTCTATTACTTGATAACCTAATGCCCAAGAAAGGTACTTAGAATCAATAACGTGTATATGAAGATCATCAAACTCGTTTGCTATAAGTTTAAATGTATTATAAGTTCCACTTAATCCAGAGGATACGCTAATGACAAGACAATGAGTAAATCCTTCGGAACGTACTTTTTCAAATGTAGCATAAATATCTTCTGGTGAAGGCATGGAGGTAGTTGGAACTTCTATTTCAAGCCGCTCATAAATATCGGCTGCTTCAATATCAATTCCATCTCGAAATTCCCCAGATTTATAGATCACACGAAGCGGTACAACGGAAACACCTAGCCTTGCAACTAGATCTTTCGGTAGATCACACGAACTGTCAGTAATAATGGCAATTTTGGACAATAGAAAAACCCCCTTGACTGCCCTAAGTATACGTGAGTTCTCCTAGGGACTCAAGAAAAATGTATATGACTTTATATATCTTTAGAAGTAGGAGGTTTTAATGCCACCATATTTTGAGTACCCCCATAAAAAATGCGGTAATCCCAGCTGCCATAAGGGGTCCGACAGGAATGCCTCGCAAGAAAATAATTCCAAAAATAGATCCAATTACAAGACCTACTACTAATTGGGGATCTACGCGTAATAAGTCTAGTCCTTTTCCATTCATATAAGTAGCAAGTGCTCCGCCAATACAAGCTAAAATCCCGGCGGGCGAAGTGAATACATCCACGATTTGTTGCCACGTTATTTTTCCGGATACAAATGGAACCAATACAGCAATGGTTAAAAATAATAATCCAAGTTCTAGTCCACGGCGCTCGATACCGTCAAAAAAACGTTCGAGATGGAGAAGTTTTAAAATAAGGAGAAAACTTGCCGCAGTAGCAATGATGGGGGAACGACCCAATAACCCGATCACGATTAAGATTACAATGATAAGATCTGCTTTCATGTCGCGCCCCCCTTGTCCATAATGACTTTATCACTAAACTATGCACGATCGAGCAGGGATAGAATGAAAATCAAAAGATAGAAGCTGTAATAACTCCATGCGCATAAGTCGGGACTACGTTAAATTCATTTATCTTTAGGCATAGATCCAGATCTTCCTCATTCCCAAGAGAGTGATTTCGCTTTCCCGCCCTACTTTCCCGCAATAGATGAAGTTGATCTTGAGAGTGAAGAAATTGGAAACTGCTCATACATAGGAGAGAAAGATCGTCAAAAGGTGAAGGGGATTGAGTAATTTGTGAGTCCAGTTGTCGCCATTCCTCTAGTATGGCCCCAACGGTAACACAATCTTCAAATGACATCGTGCCTCTTGTTCCTGCACAGTAAAATAGGACATTTGAGATGTTTTCTATATGCAATCTCTGGGCAATGGATCTCGCATTTAACAAGCTACCGATCCAGACCCGTTTTGCTTGGGCGACCCTGCTCAGTGCCCGAGTGCCATTCGTAGTCGTAAGGATTAGCTCTTTTCCCTTACAAGAAGAATCTTGAATAAAATGGACAGGCGAATTACCGAGGGAAAACTCCTCAATCTGTGCTCCAAACCGCTCACCAGCTAGTATACGTCCCGGCTTCCATAATTTCTTGGCATCTTCAATTTCCTTGACAGGGATGACACACTTTACTCCGGATGAAAGGGCCGCCACAATGGTGGAAGTAGCTCGAAATGTGTCTATGACAATAATGGTTTGATCTACATAATCGCTCGGCTTGAACGCTTGGACATAAGGGATTGTTTGAATGTTCATTGGTACACCTCCATAGTGGGATTAAACGTATCTGAGCGCAAATGTTGTCTTAGAGCTTCAAGGGCGATTACTTCTGTAGGAGCAATGTTTCCTAGATTTACCTCGTTCCCAATCGATTGAATATATTGAATTTGCTGTTTTTTGAGAGGGGATTCAAACATGATTTGATTAAGAGGTAAGCTATTTACTAAGTCACGGATCAGAGAAGAATCAAATTTCCCATTTTCATCATAGATACCTACATCGACCCCCGATTCACGACCCTCAATAATGACAAATTGTACACCCTCTTCCAGATCTAGTGTAGCTTGTGTGTATATTTCCTCTACTGTCAGAAAGGTACCTGATTCCTTTTTTCCTATCTCGGTAATAACAGAAAATCCTAATTTATGGGCTTTGCGGATCAAATCTCGTTTTTCTTTAGGAGGTATGGAGAGGGTGCCTTCTGATATTTCAATCCACCTGATCCCATGATCCCGCAAGGCTTGGAAATACTGGTCTGTACATCGATGATGATGGGCGATTTCAAAAAACGTTCCCCCCGGATAGATGTGAATACGCTCCTGCTCAGTCCGTTCAATTTTTTCTCTTAGTAGGCGTAAAGGTGTGACCGCAGCGGTTCCGAATCCTAGTTTATAGAAGTCGATGTAGGGATGAGCGATTTCGATTAGGTCATCAAAAGCACGCATCCCGAGGCCCTTATCCATCACCATAGTTAGCCCGGTAGACCGTGGCTTGTTGATTTGTCGATGCTTCGTATGGATTTGTAACCAGTCCCCCCATATATTTCTCCCCATTACTAAAACTCCTCTCTAAGTGCTGGGATGAATGCGCTTGGATCGAATCAAAATCCTTGAATGTCCCTCTCGATTTCCATTGATTCGTTGGGGACTGTGGATGAGCCAAGCTGATAATAGTAATAATAGCGCAAATATAGCCCCGCTTCCAATAAATAGGAGAAAAGGGCGATTTTGCAGAGCGCCGTAGACAGTAGGTCCCAGTGCGACTCCAAAAAAGCGTATGCTTCCATATAAAGAAGTAATAATTCCTCGTTCTGATGTGCCAGTAGAAGAAGTGATAAATGTATTTAGACACGGAAGGATGAGTCCACAGGCGATAGCACTAATGGATAAGATTGTGATCATCCATATGATGGACTTCATCCAGATCATGAAAATGATGGTTGTCGTCAATAATCCTAAACCAATCAAGATAAGTATCTTCATTAGACCGATTTTGGTTTTGATTGTTTTCCCTACTGTATACGCTGTGATACAAAGAGCAAGAAGGGGAATAGCCAAAACGAATCCTTTTAGAACCCCGCTCAGGCTAGTATTTGTATCAATGGAATCGGATAGTCGAAATAACCCGCCGAAAAGTGTGAATAGTGTCATAGATCCAATGATAAAAGCAAGGAATAACCAACGCCCCTCTCGTTGAAATACTGATTTTACATGTTTGATGTACTGTTTAAGGGGTGTTTTTTCATGAGATTGAGTTGGTTCTTGAATTACTTTTACAAGGAAGTAAGCAACCGGGATACATAAAATAGGAAAAACAAAAAACATCGTATACCAAGTAAAGAGTGCTAGCAGGGAGCCAATGATGGGACTTAGTACTTTTCCCATAGCATTAGAGGATTCGATGATTCCAAGGGCAGATGCTCGGTCATTTTTTTCAAATAGATCACTTGCTAATACCATTGCAATAGGTGCTGTTCCAGCCGCTCCAATACCTTGAATCACTCTACTCCCCAATAGAAATCCAAATGATTCGGGAAACCAAACTGCCGATAATCCAGCTAATAGTCCTCCTACACCATATATAAGCAGACTATAGAAAATGACTTTTTTTCTTCCTATATGGTCGGCTAAGATCCCAGCAAAAGGGATCACGATCCCCGCGGGGATAGAAAATAAAGTAATTAATAAGCTTGTTTGTACACTTGAAACATCATATACGTTTTCAATCGTTGGTAGTACAGGAATTAACATAGAGTTCCCCAAAACCATGATGATAGGGATAGAGGATAAGATTGCAAGAATCCATTTTTTTGCTTTTGGCTGAGATGTTGCTTTTGCTTTTTGATCCATATGTAATAAACCTCATTTATGAATTCATTTGATTGTTTAGTCTGTCCAACTAAAGAAAAAATAGCCTATTTCAACTAAAATGTATTTCTTTTGAATCGAAAGGTGAAAATAGAGCTACCGATATTTGATGAGGGGTGGGGTTGTAATGTACGATCGTCTACGCAGAGAGGTTTCATATGTGCAGGGTTTGATGGAAGGTGCCAACCAAGAAAGCAGTCATCCAGAGGGGAAAGCGATTCAAAGGCTTTTAGATATTGTGGATGAACTGTTAGAAGCAAATGAACATCTAGAGCATCGATTCTTAGAGTTAGAGGAATATGTGGAATCCATTGATGATGATTTAAATGACATGGAGTTACTAGTGTACGACGATGAAGATGATGTTGATGAGAATGATGAAGATGAGCTATGTATCGTATGTCCCGAGTGTGGAGAAGACGTATATGTAGATTATGAAGACGTAGCAGATGCTGAAATAGAGTTGTTATGCCCAGAATGTCACACGGTTTTGATTGTAGAAGATGCTTCCGATATCGAACCAGATAATAGTGGAGTAGATGAAGAGAGTATCGATTAAATCAGATTCATATCATAAACAGGGACTTAAGAGACAAGCCTTAAGTTCCTTTTTTGTGTGACAAAACCAAGTGTTAATGGAGAAGATTAAGAATTAACCTGCAAATGTATTCATATAACTATAAATGAGATAACAGAGAGTTCGTTAAAAATGATGATTTCGGGGGAGATCAAGTTGGATATTAAGCTATCAATTTTAGTGTACTCTACACCAGAACGACTTACAGGTTCTATGGAAATGATGAGAAAGTTGGAGAAGCAAGCTTGTGATCGTCCAGTAGAAGTACTGATGTTAATGGATAATCAATTACGTTCGATGGATGAACAGCAGATGACGTTATTGAATCTGGCTCAGGGAGAGTTTATTGCTTCTATAGATGATCATTATTTGCTATCAGAGGATTACATTGCAACCATACTTGATGAGATTTTTCAGCATCCAAATGCCGATTGCATTGCTTTTAATGTAGCTTATAACTGGAATTCTAAAGCAGGGTTTGGTTTTAATAGTAAGCCTAAACATTTGATGTGCTATGCAAAAAGGGTTTTGATTCAGTCTCAAAAGGAAGTATTGGAAGGGATAGAGAGTCAAGGATGGGTAAAAAGAGTGATCGGATTTGTACGAGACAAAGTTGAGGTCCAGCAAGTCCTATTGAGAAAATTGGATAAAACGGTTTGTTTTATGCATGTGTTTGAGATTAATAATTGGTTAGAAATTGTAAAAAGGCAGATTGGCCGGCTGCAATCATCAGGATTGTATGAGAAAATGGACTCTATTTATATCTCATTTGTTACTGAACGTGCAAATGACGAAAAACATGTTGAGGATATCTTACGAGAGGTGAATATGCTTTCAAAAGCAGATGATACCATGAAAATAAGAATCCTACCTCAGACACATGATTTTGAGCGCCCTACGCTACAGTGGTTGCATCAGTATTGTACTGAAAGTCCGCATAATGTACAGATTTTATATATGCACACTAAAGGAGTGGCTCGATTCGGAACGTTTGTTGAATCATATGTACGGGATTGGGTTCATTTGATGGAAACGGTATTAATCGATCATCATGAAATGTGTTTAAAACATCTGGGAAGCGTTGATGCCTGTGGTGTTAATTATTTGCCATCACCTAAGCCTCATTTTTCAGGGAATTTTTGGTGGGCGAATAGTGAGTACATAAAGCAGCTAGATGCGGAGATAGGTCCAGATTATCTAGCACCTGAGATGTGGTTACTAAGCCATCATCAAAGTAAGTTCTGTTGTCTGTTTCACTCTGAAGTAAATCACTATGAGCAACCGTTTTCAAGTAAGAATATCCCGGTTCTTGCTAGTTGTTATCATCCCGTGTTTTATAGTAAGAGTGGTGAAATGATTAAGGGTTGAAGGAGGAGGGGATCACGTGGATATAAAACTGTCTATCTTGATTCCATCGATTCCTGAAAGGGCAAGTTGCTTAGCTCGATTAGTAAATGAATTACAGAGACAATCTGAGCGATTTCCTGTGGAGATCCTTATTTTCGTCGATAATAAGAGGAGATCAATTGGGACTAAGAGGAATGACTTGATTCAGCAAGCAAAAGGTGATTTTGTTGTGTTTGTTGATGATGACGATCGAGTTTCCACTGATTATATTAATTCGCTAATGTCCGCTATTCGTCAAACTCCAGATGCAGACTGTATTACGTTTGATGTTCAGGTAAGCTTAGGTGGAATCATTAAGAAAATTTGCAAGTACGATGTAATGTATGGGAAAGACAAATTAGAAGATGAACAATATTACTATCGGAACCCTAATCACATTATGTGTTTTTCTAGGAAATTAGCTAGTCAGTATCGCTATTTAGATCTGAGTTTTGGAGAAGATACAGCATGGGCTGTTCAGGTTCGTGATCAAATCCAAAAGCAAGAAAAAATACCAAAAATTCTTTATTACTATGATTATATGTTTAAAAGAGAGGGCAGATACAAAGGGTTGGAAAACCATATCATGTTACAAGCGCTCAAGCAGGAATATGATTTATAATGAAGAAAGGACAATATAAGGGAGTGTGAGGGGCATCCAAGCCTTTCACACTCCCTTATATGTAAGGATAGGAAAATTCTCCTCATCTCTTTATTGTGGCAGAATTTTATGATAAAATCGGAGTTAGGTTTGTACTATTTTTTCTCATTGGGTTACCTCAATGAGTTTTTTTATCCAAAAATATCATAGAGCTTACCCCTTATGTAAGTCTTACCATCATCAAAGCGGGTGACAATACCATCTAGTAGATCTAATTTTACAATTGTCCCTTTTTCTGTCATCATTTGTATGGTAAGATTTTCTCGGGACTCTGGACAGAAATCAAAAGAGACATACAATTGCACGTTTTCTGAATTTTCTTCTTGCCACTGAATGGAATCTGGGTGTACAATAAACTCTTTATGAGTCCGAAATTGGAGGAAAAATCGAGAAAGCTCGTCTTGAGAGCCTTGTACAAGTAGTTTTAACAAGAAAAAACACCTCTAATCTGAATGATGAGAATATGGTGGATCACGCTTTTGATTATACTCAAGCTGACAACTTTTGGCAAGAGTTTACATAATAAATATACCACATATTCAAACTATTTTTATAAATTTGGAATAAACATTCAGAAGGTATTAAACAGGGTGTTTTTTCAAAAAAATACATATCTAATTTTGCAATTATAAAAAAGAAAGGAAGAGTAGGATGCAATTATCTACTATGGAACTAGGAGAAACGATTCGCTCTTATCGAAAAGAGCGAGGTCTTCGCTTAGAGGATTTAGCAGATGATCAGATTTCCGTTTCCACGATTAGTAACATTGAGCGTGGATACTCGCATGTAAAAGAGGAAAAGGTTAGGTATCTGTTAGAGAAGTTAGGGATCGACTTCCATCAATTAAATGCATTGGAAACCAAACAAAAGCAGAAAGATGACTTGTATTTATTAGAGTTAAAGGCCGTTGAAACATGGATTTCTTCTGGAAATAGCAAACGGGCTTGGGAATGGCTTAAAAAGAATCGTTTATCCGAAACACATGCTCTGGCTCATTTTTACCATTTTTCGAAAGGGAAATATTATTTTTCCCAAGAAGACTACGAAAAAGCGATTTCGGAGTATCAGATGGTTCTGCGCATTACAAAGGTGGCTCACGTCCATCACCCGCTTGAGTTAGAGTGTTATCGTGAGATTTGCCATTCTCTGTATCTATTGAAGAGTTATGAACAAGCCCTTGAAGTAGCAGATCGTGGAATGGAGTGGATTGAAGAAGGAGAGAAGCGTAAGAAAAATAAAGATGCTGAGCTAACATTGGCAGGGCTTCGTGTTCTATGCTTAATTCAGCTAGAGAGAATGAATGAAGCGTATTACTTCTACTCTTCTTTTTGGAGTGAGGTCCCATTGATACGTTCCTCCTATCTGATTATCCAATTATATATGGGTAAGGTGAGATTGTCTCGGGCACTAGGTCTTAACAAAGAAGCGATTCAATTACTAGAAGAAGCGATACGTTGGTGTGGGGAAAACGGGGAGTATTCATTAGTTTGTGAATGTTGGTTAATGCTGGCAAATGTATATCATGAACAGGGATTAATCGAGTTTGCTGATGTTGCGTATCGAACAGCTCTTGCTTTAGAAGATCGGATTAAAGAGCGCTCCCTTGTGGTACAGACATATCTTGAATATGGTATGTTCTATCTAAAAGAGCAGCAGTATGAAGCAGCAAGAGAAAAAATCGAACAAGTCGTCTTCCTTAGCAAGCGGTGGAATGACTTTACTAGTTTAGCAAAAGCATATGTCTATCTTGGAGATTTGCAGGTAGAATTGAATCAGCTAGAAAATGGATTAAATCAGTATCTGCAAGCGAAAGAAATCGCCAAAAAAGGTAGTACCCAGATTCGGCTGCTCGTGTTGGAACGGCTAGCTGAGACGTATAGGACATTGGAAGATGATCCGAAATTTATGGACAGCTTGATCGAGAAATTTGCTTTTGAGCAAGAGTTGAGAGAGAAAGCAGGGCATTAAGCCTTGCTTTTTCTATATCCAGTACATGGAAAATATCGGTGTTGACATAAGTTACTTACTTTAAGTATAATGACTTACAAATCATAACCACTATATTGTTTATAAGTTTACTTGGTTATAAAAATGGAAGGGTGTATAGTAGATGACAGAGAATAGACAAGTGGAGTGGGGAGCATTTGTTCTTCGCATTATTTTAGGGCTAACTTTTTTCATACACGGTTGGTCTAAATTTTCTGGTGGAATTGATGGAGTTTCTGGTTGGTTCGCGAGTATTGGATTACCCGGATTCTTAGCTTATATTGTTGCGACGATTGAGCTAGTAGGAGGAATCCTCCTTATAATTGGACTGGGTACGAGAGTCATTGCGATCTTAAACGGTTTTGTTATGATTGGCGCGATTTTCTCTGTGAAATTATCAGCTGGCTTTATGGGAAATGGACAATCGGCTGGATATGAATTTGATCTTGCCCTATTAGCAATTGCGATTTATCTTGCCTTGAATGGAAGTAGATTTCTTGCTGTTGATTCACTGTTTTCAAGTAAAAAAAGAGGATAATGAGATTTGGTTTTTCACTCGAACTAGCTTTCACGAGCTAGTTCTTTTTTATTGCCTTCAAGAGAGCTTGTCATAAACAAACGATACAAGCCATACATTGAGGAATAAAGAGAGTATTGGACAGGAGGTGTTTTTGGATGCTGAAACCGATTTATCAGATTCTTCCACTGTCTATCCGCGAAATCATTCAATCACTTCCACGTACGATTCTAGGAAGCCTAGAAGAAATACGCATTAGACAAAATCGTCCTTTAGAAGTGATTACATCCGAACAATCGTGGTTTGTCAGTTACCGTCGCCAGTTGAATAAAATACCGAAAGATTCTGTTTTACCCAGTCGTGAAGAATGTGCCAAGTTACTAAATCTCCTCAGCAATCACAGTTTGTATGCGATGGAGGAGGAACTTAGAAGGGGATATATCACCATTGAAGGTGGGCATCGTGTGGGATTAGCAGGGAAAGTGGTGATGGAACAGGGCAGAGTCAAGCATCTGCGAGATGTAACAGGATTTAATATTCGCATTGCACGAGAAGTAAAAGGGGTAGGTGAAGAATTGCTACCCATTTTGTTTGGATCTAACAGAAATTTGCATAATGTTCTGATCGTATCGCCGCCTCAATGTGGAAAAACAACTTTGCTTCGCGATTTAGCTCGCCTGATTAGTTTAGGTGATGAAAAGAAATATCCATCCAAGAAAATCGGGATTGTAGATGAACGTTCCGAAATCGCTGGCTGTGTAGGAGGCGTACCTCAACACGATGTAGGTCCGAGGACAGATGTTTTAGATGGTTGTCCCAAAGCAGAAGGGATGATGATGATGATTCGTTCGATGTCTCCCGATGTCATGATTGTTGATGAGATCGGAAGGCTAGAAGATCTATATGCTATGCATGAAGCGATTCATGCGGGAGTAAAGGTAATCTCGACTGCACATGGACATACATGGGAAGAAGTATCGCGTCGGGTGGAGTTGGGCGATCTATTGAAGCAAGGAATTTTTGATCGAGTCATCCTACTATCGCGTAGACGAGGCCCTGGAACGATCGAGGCGATTTACAATGGATCGGGTAAACAGATGACCTATCCATCTAAAAAAAATGAGTGGGCTTCCTATGCTTAAGCTACTTGGTGCATGCATTATCTTGATTGGAACAACATGGGCTGGATTTCAGCATGCTCGTACGTTTGCAGAAAGACCCAAGCAGATCCGTCAGGTTCGATCCGCTCTTCAACTACTAGAAACGGAAATTGGTTATGGGACCCGAACTCTGATTGATGCCTGCCAATCGATTGCGGCAAGAATGGACGGTTTTGTACAAGCAATTTTTCAACAGGCTCATCAAAATTTACTCCAATTAGACGGTGCTTCTACCTATGAGTGTTTTGTTCAGGCAATCGAGAGTAATTGGGGAGCCACTTGTATGAAACAGTCAGAGAAGCAAGTGATCTTGGATTTTTGTAAGACACTGGGGATCTCTGATCGGCAGGATCAATTACAAAATCTAGCAGTAACAAAGAGCAATTTGGAGATCGAGGAGCATAGAGCCCAGGAAGAGCAGATCCAGTACGAGAAAATGTTCAAAACGCTAGGAATCCTTGCCGGGGCACTATTGATCATCTTGATGTATTAGGAGGTACATAATGCCATACAACATTGATGCTGTGTTCCAGATTGCTGGGATTGGAATCATTGTCGCTATGATTCATACCATTTTAAAACAGATGGGGAAGGAAGACTTTGCTCATTGGGTAACGCTTTTCGGCTTTGGAGTGGTCTTATTTATGGTTGCGATGCTAATCCAAGACTTATTTACCACGATTAAGAACGTGTTCTTGTTCCGAATGTAGAACGGAGGCGATCCACTTGGAAATCTTGCAAGTGGTGGGGTTAGGTTTAATCACTACGATCCTCATCTTAGTCGTCAAAGAACAAAAGCCAATCTTTGCTTTCTTGTTAGCTACGTTTGTGGGAATTATGATCTTTCTCGCTCTAGCTGGGAAGATTGCCGATGTAATCCGCATTCTGGAGAATTTAGCTACTCAAGCTCATGTGAACAATCTATTCCTAGAAACGATCTTAAAAATTATTGGGATTGCGTATATTGCTGAGTTTGGGGCTCAAGTTACCAGAGATGCTGGACAAGGTTCTATTGCTTCTAAGATTGAGCTAGCTGGAAAGGTATTAATTATGGTGATGGCGATTCCGATTATTACCGTCATTATTGAGACCATTGTTTCGATTTTACCCACGTAAAGGAGGTTCGCTTATGCAGAGAGTTGGATGGATGATTCTTGCTCTCTTTCTCCTCATCGTCAACTTGAATCCAAGTTCTGCATTAGCGAACGGGGAAGAACCCACTCCCACCCCTGCTAACTTAACCAAAGAAGTGGTTCGCTCCCAACTGGATCAACTCCAGACGCAAGAGGTAGAGTCGTTTTGGAATCAACTTCAAACGGAGTATGGAAGGTATTTTGAGGGGAAGGTGCCAGGTTTTTTTGATCTCTTATTTCAAGAAAAAGAGATTAGCTTTAAAGCATTCTTTACGGCTTTTGCTAAGTTTTTCTTCCATGAAGTGATGTACAATGGCAAATTACTTGGTGCTATCGTGGTTCTGACCGTTTTTAGTATGTTGCTCCAAACGATGCAAAATGCTTTTGAAAATAATCAGGTGAGCAAAGTGGCGTATGCCATTGTGTTCTTGGTCATCGTCGTCCTAGCTGTAGATAGTTTCTCAGTTGCCATCGAAGCCGCTAAGAGTGCCATTGAGAAAATGATTCATTTTATGTTTGCGCTTGTGCCGCTCCTCTTAACCCTGCTTGGATCGATGGGGAATTTGACGTCCGTTACCTTATTTCATCCCTTAATCATCTTTATGATTCATGTAATTGGCACGATCATTTATACATTTGTGTTTCCGCTTCTCTTTTTCTCAACGATTTTGGCTGTTGTTAGTACGATTTCAAGCAAATATAAGGTAAATCAACTAGCGGGCTTACTGAGAAAAGTTGCGATTACGGTACTAGGAGGATTGTTAACGATTTTCTTAGGTGTCATCTCGATCCAAGGGGCTACCACAGCCGTAGCAGATGGAGTGACGATCCGTACAGCCAAGTATATAACAGGAAATTTTGTCCCGGTTGTAGGGAGAACCATTTCAGAAGCGGCAGATACGGTTGCGGGAGCTTCCTTATTGATGAAGAACACGATTGGCTTAGCTGGGGTTGTGATTTTGCTCATGATCTGTGCGTTCCCTGCACTGAAAATTCTTACACTGGCTTTTATCTATAACTTTTCGGCGGCGATTATGCAGCCTTTGGGAAATAGTCCGGTGATTGAAAGTTTGTCAGCGATAGGGAAAACCTTGATTTTCGTCTTTGCCGCATTGGCTGCTGTAGGGCTTATGTTTTTCCTTGCAATTACGATTGTGATTACATCTGGGAATATATCACTGATGATGAGATGAGGTGAGACACATCGAATGGATGGGTGATTGGCTCAAACAAATTATTTTGCTAGTGCTTGTAGCTACGTTTTTAGACATGTTGTTACCTAGTAATGCGATGGAGAAGTACGTCAAATTGGTAATGGGCCTCCTCATCTTGATGGCGATCTTATCTCCCATATTCAAATTACTAAGTGAAAACTTGAATCTGACCGAGCTTGCTTTCTTTGATGCGAACAAGGCAGTAGTGGCAGTCCCTGAGATGAAGTCGCTTGCAGATATAAACGAGCAAACAAATCAGCTAAAAAAGCAACAAGATCAAGTAATTCAGCAGAAAACGAAACAGTCTATGGAGACGTGGATGAAGAAAAATATACCGGATCGATTTGCTATGGAGGTGGTGTCGGCTGATGTAGTGGCTCAATTCACAACAGAAAACCCTCATATTGAGAAGATCCATCTTGTTGTGAGAGAGAAAGCGATAGATGCCTCTGCGAAACAGGTAAAGCCGGTTCAAGAAGTATCCATTCTTCCATCAAATGAGCCCACACCTACGGAATCTACTTCAAACGAGACTGGTAAAAAGATTCAAAGCTTTATCCAGCAAACGTGGAATCTGACTGCGGAGCAAGTGGAGGTCCAATTAGAGTAGGAGGAGGGGAAATCAATGTTTGATAAGTTATTTGAAAAAATGGGCGATAAAGTGGGTGGAGGAAACAACCAGAAGCGTAAGCGATTTTTTCTCTTTCTCCTACTCGTTTTCTTTGGAATCGGAGCCATGCTCGTCTCCTCGTTTTTTCAACCGGAGGAAGATGCGATGCCTCCTGGAAATGAAAGGGGTCTACTCACATCGAAGAATTCTGCTCAACCCGCTCAGGCAAAGATGTCTGAAGGTACGATTATGCAGAAGTACGAGGCTGAGTATGAACAGGAACTAGCCAATATCCTTAGCAAAGTGGTAGGGGTTAGTGATGTGGATGTTGTGGTTAATCTAGATTCTACCGAAGAAGAAGTCATTCAAAATGAGACACAACAAAACGTACAAACGACAACCGAAACGGATCCCAAAGGTGGAACAAGATCGACTCAACAAAATAACACAAATAATAAAACTGCCATGTACCGTGATGGAAGTGGAGAAAAGCCCCTTGTTGTCAAACGATTAAAACCAAGAGTTCGTGGGGTTTTAGTAGTAGCACGTGGAGTAGAAGACCTACAAGTGAAGGCGATTGTACTACAAGCGATTCAACGGGTCCTAGATCTCCCGATTCACCGAATTGAAGTATTGTCCAAAGGATAAAAGGAGGAATTTCATATGAACATGAACAAACAGACGATTTGGTTGGTGACGATGTTATCACTTATGGTTGTTTTATCTGCTTACTATATCGTTTCGGGTCCAGTGGAACCTGCAGGTCAGATGGCAAAAAAGGCGGAAGAAATTTTAAATAAAAGTGAAATTGCAGTAGATATTAAGGCGGCAAACAAACCAGCCTCAGCAACAGCGAAAACGGATACCAAGGATGCTAAGCAGCAAAAAGGGTCTGATTATTTCGTCGGACATCAATTAAACAGGGAATATCTCCGCCAGCAATTACTAGAGGAAAACTACAAAATGATGATGGACCCCAAAGCGACCAAAAATCAACTAGAGTCTGCTAGTAAAAAGGTTGAGCAATTAAACAAAACGGAGAAGCAAGAGGGTGTGTTAGAAGACCTTATCTGTAAAGAGCTAAAATTTGCAGATGCGGTTGTTGTGACGAATGAGGATCATGTAGATGTGATCGTGAAAACAGCGAAATTGACTCCGAGTCAAGTGGTAAAGGTGATGGATTTAGTGAAGCAGAATAGCAATGTTGAAGGTTTGCAAGTCACGGTTAGTTCCCATTCGTGAGACGGGATAGGATTTGGGGATTCGGATTCGATCACGATCTCATAACCGATCCAGTGGAGGATAATGGAACTGTTCACCCCACTATCCTCGCATTTTTTAGGTGAATGTTCGTTCCGAATCACCAACAAATTCATACAATAGTTGGTAGATTGGAAGAAAGGGATGTGATTGAGTGAGTTCCCTAGAAAATATTTTTGACGGTATTTTGCTTGATCCATGCGAATGTTTGCACCGAACAGTAAACATTATGACGGATTCAGGGGTTGTCACAGGCGAACTACAAATAGTAGGATCGGATGGGATTCAGTTGGAAGAAAGTAATGGGTATTTAGTCATGATTCCAATTGTGAGCATTCGTGCGATTCTTGCCTAGGGATGACTGTATTGAATTTACGGAATTTGTTACAAGCACACGTGGGGGAAAACGTGGAGGTTTATTTTTTGAATGAGGTAGTGGAAGGAAAGATACTGACTACGAATCCCAATGTATTTGTAATCGAAATATATGATGGTACGTATATAAATCCATTTACAGAAGCAAGCATTCCTTATCACGTACCTTCTTATGTCCGTGCTCTAGTGTAGTACTATGTAAAAGATTGGTTTCAGTATGGATAAAGGTTAGGGCTTCCTACAACCTAACAGATTCTAAACTTGAACTCCTCCCTAGAAGGAGTTTTTATTTTTCGCCCGTATTTCTAGATGAATCTAGCATTATTTGATAGAATGAAAGTCATTGTATAACGGTTGATTACAGAGATAGGGAGTAGGTTAAAATCATGTATGATCCGATGATCAACCTTTTTAAGGAAGCGAAATTACCAAGAGAATGGTATACCAACTACTATAAAAATGGACGAATATTACGAGTAGAAGTGAGTGAGCGGCAAAATACTTGGGATTTGTTTATGGAGTTTCCTAAGCTGATTCCGATTGAGCTTACCCATCAATTTGCTCAATCATTGATGAACCACTATAAGGAATGGACGGTTCAAGTTCATTATCAATATCAATCAATCGACCATCAGGTTGCTTTGCAACAAGCGAAAACCTTTATTCAAAAGCAAATTAATGAAAATCATACCCGTTCTGCGGCGGCTTGGCTAGGGAAGGCGGAGTGGGTGCTTCAGGAGAATGAGATTTGTATCCAACTGCCGAATCCGGCTGTCCAAGCGATGGCGGAGAAGTTGCAGATTGCTGATCATGTGGCTCGTTACTACCTAGAGTACACAGGGAGTCAGATGAAGGTTCGGTTGATGAGCGAGCAAAATCAAGCGGATTACCGCACAGAGTTATTGCAAAAGCGGTCAGAGGAAGAGCAGATGCTCATCGAACAAGTGAGGGAAGCAGAGCGAGAAAGGGCCGCGACACTAGCCGATGTAGCAGCGCCTACTATAGAAGTGGCGAAAAAGCTTGGAGTGCACATTGGGAATGAGTCGGTCCAGATTCAAACCATTCAAGAAGAAGATCGACGAGTAACGGTACAAGGCAAGATTTTTAAGGCAGAGATTCGCGAATTAAAAAGTGGACGTAAACTCTTAACTTTTAATATCACGGATTATACAGATTCGATTTCTTGTAAGTGTTTTGCTCGAGATAAGGAGCAAGCACAGGTGTTTCAACAGATTCGAAATGGCGACTGGGTTAAAATTCGTGGTGATGTACAGTTTGATACATTTTCCCGAGAACTCTGTTTTATGGTAAACGATCTGCAAGAAATTTCCTCCCCTGTACGAAAAGATGATGCAGAGGAGAAACGAATCGAGTTACATTTACATACATCTATGTCTCCTATGGACGGATTACTTGCACCGAGCGATTTCGTAAAAAAGGTAGCAAAGTGGGGGCATAAAGCGGTAGCGATTACGGATCATGGTGGTGTTCAAGGCTTCCCGAAGGCTTATGAAGCGGCTAAAGATGCAGGTATCAAGCTACTATTTGGAATGGAAGCCAATATCGTGGATGATGCAGTGCCGGTAACGATGAATCCACGTCCTACAAATCTAGTAGATGAGACGTATGTGGTGTTTGATGTGGAGACGACAGGGCTTTCAGCTATACATGATGTGATTATCGAGCTAGCAGCGGTTAAAATTCACAATGGCAAAGTGATCGATACATTTTCTGAGTTTGCCAATCCACATCGTCCATTAGCCCCGAAAATCATTGAGCTGACTCATATTACCGATAGTATGCTGGTTGATGCACCAGAAGTGGATGAGGTAGTAGCTAGGTTTCTTGATTTTATCGGCGATAGTGTGCTCGTTGCTCATAATGCCCGGTTTGATATGGGCTTTTTACAACAAGCTGTCAATCGAATACATGGTCCCCAAGTGATGAATCCTGTTATAGACACTCTAGAATTAGGGCGTTTTTTGTATCCATCATTAAAGAATCACCGTCTAAATAACTTATCTAAGCATCTGGATGTCCATCTTGAGCAGCATCACCGTGCGATTTACGATGCGGAAGCGACTGGGTATGTGTTTTGGAAAATGGCACAGGAAGCAGAGAAGCGAAAATTATTTACACTGGAAGATTTAAATCAAAATGTAGACTTTATTGATGTGAAGCGCTCAAGGCCTTACCATGTTATCCTTTTTGCTAAGAACGAAACAGGGCTCTATCATTTATATAAACTTGTTTCGATTGCTCATACAGAATATTTCTACCGAGTACCCCGAATTCCACGTAGTAAATTAGAAGAGTTTCGGGAGGGATTAGTGATCGGTTCAGGTTGTGAGAAAGGCGAGTTATTTGATGCGGCTCTCAATAAAAGTCCTGAAGATGCAGAGAAGATAGCAAGCTTTTATGATTACCTAGAGATTCAACCGATTGATGTAAATATGCATTTGGTGGAAAAAGGCTTCGTTGCCAGTCCAGAGCAACTGAGAGCGGCTAATCGACTGATTGTTCAATTGGGAGAAAAGCTAGGGAAGCCTGTGGTAGCAACTTCCAATGCCCATTATCTAAATCCCGAAGAGGCTATTCATCGGACGATTCTGTATCGGAATCAGAGTGGAGGTCGATTTACAGACGATCTTTCGCCAGCTCATCTACGTACGACGAACGAGATGTTACAAGAGTTTTCATATCTAGGTAGCCAGAAAGCGAGAGAAGTGGTGATTACCAATACACACCTCGTTGCCGATATGATGGAAGAATTGAAGCCATTTCCAGATGATCTACATGCGCCGAAGTTAGAGGGAGCAGAGGAAGAGTTGCGAAACTCGTGTTACGAAAATGCAGAGGCGAAGTATGGAAGTCCCTTACCTGAGATTGTAGAGGCAAGACTGGAAAAGGAACTGAAAAGTATCATTGGAAACGGATTTGCGGTTATTTATATCATCTCTCGCCGTCTCGTTATGAAGTCAAATGAGGATGGATACCTAGTAGGTTCTCGTGGTTCTGTTGGGTCTTCCTTTGTCGCAACGATGAGTAACATTACCGAAGTAAACCCTCTCCAACCACACTATGTATGTTCATCGTGCCAGTATAGTGAGTTTATCTTAGATGGTAGTGTTGACTCTGGCTTCGATCTACCAGAAAAAGATTGCCCGAAGTGCGGCACGAAGCTAGATAAAGATGGACAGGATATTCCGTTTGAGACGTTCCTTGGTTTTGAAGGAGATAAAACGCCCGATATCGATTTGAATTTTTCAGGTGAGTATCAAGGTCGAATTCATGAGTACACCGAGGAATGGTTAGGAAAGCAGTCAATCTTCCGTGCAGGAACCATCGCGACGGTGAAAGAAAAAACAGCGATTGGATATGTGAAGAAATATGCGGAACAACAAGGCAAAAATCCTCGTTTCGCCGAAATCCAACGTCTAGCAGAGGGATGCGTTGATGTCAAACGGACAACGGGCCAGCATCCAGGTGGATTGATGGTTGTCCCGCAAGGAAGCGACGTTTTAAAGTTTACGCCGGTTCAATATCCGGCTGACGACATGAATGCGAAAACAGAGACCACTCACTTTAACTATAAAGCGATTGAAGGGCGACTTTTGAAACTGGACTTGCTAGCTCACCAAGATCCTACTACCTTGCGAATGCTACAAGATACATCAGGGATCGACCCGCTTCATTTACCGCTTGATGATCCCAAAGTGCTTAGTATTTTTAACTCACTTAGTGCGTTGGGAATTAAATCTGAGGATGTAAACGGAATTAAGGTCGGGACAACCGGAATCCCTGAGTTTGGTACGGGTTTTGTAAGACAGATGCTCGAAGAGACAAGGCCTACTACGTTTTCCGAATTAGTGAGAATTTCGGGTCTATCACATGGTACAGACGTATGGCTTGGGAATGCGCAAGAGTTAGTCAAGAAGGGTCATAAGCTTTCCGAAACGATTTGTACACGTGACGAGATTATGAGCTACTTGATGTATCAAGGTCTCCCGCCAAAGCTCTCCTTCGATATCATGGAGAAGGTACGGAAAGGGAAGGGGCTTTCTCACGAATTCGAAGAAGCTATGCGCAATAATAAAGTGCCCGAGTGGTATATTGATTCATGTAAAAAAATCAAGTACATGTTCCCTCGTGCCCACGCGGTTGCCTATGTGACGATGGCTGTACGGATTGCATGGTATAAAGTGTATCAGCCGATCCACTACTATGCCGCCTTCTTCTATCGCATGATTGACGGATTTGACTGTGAAGTGATCTTAAAGGGACCTACTCACGTCGAGAAAACGATGAAAGAGATTAAAGATAAGGGCTTTTCCGCCTCTGCGAAGGAAAAAAGTCTATATACTACGCTCGAACTCGTACAGGAATACTTTGCAAGAGGCTTTACATTTAAACCGATTGACATATATCGCTCCCATGCCACCCAATTCGTCATGGAGGGTGATAAAACCCTGATCCCACCGTTCAAATCACTCGAGGGTTTAGGGGAGAGCGTTGCTTATAAGATTATGGAAGCTCGTGGAAGTGGAGATTTCCTCTCGATTGACGACTTCCAACAGCGAACCAAGGCAAGTTCTACTACGATTGATTTGCTTAGGTTGATGGGATGTATGGAGGGACTACCACAGAGCAATCAGTTGACGTTGTTTTAAAAAATGAAGGAAGGCCGAGAGGGCTACTAGTAATTAGTAGGTTTCTCGGCCTATATTAGACGTGTATATTGATCAGAGGTGCTACATGAAACGGAACTACTCAATCGATTTATTAAAATTTTTTGCTACCATTGCTGTAGTAGTTATACACACAAACCCATTTCAAAAAGTGGATAACCTATTAGGCATGAAAGGAAAGTACCTAGATCTTGCATTAGATGCCTTTTCTAGATTTGCTGTTCCATTTTTCTTCTTAGTCTCAGGATATCTTTTTTCCCAGAAAATGATGAATCTCAAATATAGTGGTCAAGTACAGTATTATAAAAAATACATGTATAAGATTGGGAAACTTCTTGTTACATGGACAATATTTTATCTACTACTGGGGATCATATTAAATATATCTACTAATCTTGCGAAGGGGACCTATTGGAGAAAGGAGATCTTTACAGATCATACATTCGAAGATGTATGGGATATCATTTACTACGGAATTAATCACCTATGGTATTTAAATGCACTTATTGTCTGTATTTCAATCATATTTATCGTGAAAAGAAGATATATCACCTATTTGTTGGCCATTAGTCTGGCACTACACTTGATTGGCTTTTTGGGGCAAGGGTACTCTGTCATCTATGATTTATCTATCGAGACACGCGATGCTCTATTCTTTGGTTTGTTCTATACTACATTAGGCAGTGTAATAGGATATAATATGGAACGAATTGGAAGATGGCTGAAATATCCCAAGATATATTTGGGCTTGTTTTTCTTCTTTTCGCTCACGAGTATTGTCGAATGCTATATTAGTACTTACTATCTAGAGGCCGTTTGGAAGGAATACTTTCTATCTACAATGATTGCTGTACCTGCCCTCTTTTTATTTTCCCTTTCTAAGCCATTATTAGGTCGAGGATCCTATTTAACTAAGATCGGTAGCAAGTCTGTGGGAATTTACGTGATCCATATGCTCTTTGTTAAGTTGACCATTCATCTTTTCTTCTTATTAGGAACGGATGGATTGGATAGGTCCATCACATGGCAAATGGTGTATACTCCTGTTGTATTCGTCACTGCTTATTTAGCGTACGAGGGGTTACAAATAGTAAAGAGGTTTTTCGCAAAGAAAAAGTTGGATATCTCTAACTAGATGATGAATCAATCTAAATACGTAGCTCCAGATACTAATAAAGGAGGACCCAAGCCTAAATCAAAGCTTGAGTCCTCCTTTTTCGCTATTTAATTTCCACCAAATATCTCAATTTCAGCACCTAGTAAATTTAGCCGATTTACTAAGTCTTCATATCCACGGGCAATGGAGTAGGTGTTGCGCAGGGTGGATGTTCCTTTTGCTGCAAGCATCCCTAGTAGAATGACTACAGAAGGCCGTAGTGCGGGTGGACAGATCACTTCGGCGCTTTTCCATCTCGTTGGCCCTTCGATATAGACACGATGTGGGTCAAGTAGCTCAACCTTTGCATTTAACTTGGTTAGCTCGGTTAAGTAAATGGCACGGTTTTCATATACCCAGTCGTGTACCAATGTGCGGCCATGAGCGGTCGCGGCAATACAAGCAAAGAATGGTAAGTTATCGATATTGATCCCTGGGAAAGGAAGGGGATGGACTTTGTCTGTCGGCGCATTCAATTCGGATGGCTTGATCTCCAGATCTACCAAACGTGTGTAGCCGTTATGGGCAACATATTCTTCGCTCATCTCATACTGTAGTCCCATTTCTTCAAGTAGAAGTAGTTCGATTTCTAGGAATTCAATTGGCACGCGGCGTATCGTAATCTGCGACTTTGTAACGATGCCTGCAGCTAGTAAGCTCATAGCCTCGATCGGGTCTTCGCTAGGGTAATATTCTACGTTTTGATTTATATTTTCTACCCCAGTTACTTTAAGAGTTGTGGTTCCGATTCCCTCAATTGTAACGCCAAATTGTTGTAAAAATAGGCATAAGTCTTGAACCATATAGTTAGGACTTGCGTTGCGGATGATCGTGGTCCCTGTAGAAAGTGCCGCAGCCATGAGGATATTTTCTGTTACTGTATCTCCGCGCTCGATCATGACAATCGGCTTTTTCGGCTGGCGAGGATTTACATGTGCTTTATACAGGCCATTTTGAGAGGCATCTACTTCTAATCCAAAGTGTTTTAAACCGTCAAGATGGGGCTTAATGGTACGCTTTCCTAAATTACACCCACCGGCATAAGGGAGTTCGAAGTCATTGAAAACATGTAGGAGTGGTCCTAGAAACATAATAATAGACCTTGTTTTTCGAGCTGCTTCCATATTGATGCTTTCGATGAGCAATCGCTCAGGAGGGGTGATTTTTAAATCATTTTGGTTGTTGAGCCATTGTATTTGAACACCCAAACTTGTGAGAACTTCAATAATCCGATTAACCTCTTCAATACGTGCCAGGTTTCGCAGGGTTGTGGTACCTTTGTTTAGCAATGACGCACAGAGTAGACCAACGGCTGCATTCTTACTGGTTTTTACTTCGATTTCGCCTGAAAGTGGTTTCCCACCGTGGACACGAATGTTTAACGTATTAGGATTTTCGGAATGACCTGATTCTTTTTGGTCTTTATGTAGCAAGCCATTAATATGTGTCAACATATCCACACTTAGGTTTTGTCTATTATTTTCCATTTGGTTCATTATCTGATCAAATAATTTTTCTGTTTCATTCTTTATTTGGTTTGGCACTAGAAATGCCTCCTTTTTGTAATAGATAAATATGAAATTTGCTATTACGTTATGATTAAGAAGTATATCATTTCTAAAGCATTTTGAGCAGATCTTACTTTCTTTCACAAATCGTACACTATTTTGTTTGAAAGAGAATCTTCACTGAGGGATCCATTCGATAATAATCCCGATATGCTTGCAGAGCCCAAGAGTAGTCATGAATCTCATAGCCGGCGTACTGCTTATTTCGAAGGAGCGGGAGAGTGATAACGGTGTTCTTCTGTCCCTTCGTTTGTAACATGATTTGTTTTCTTTCTAAATGAATTTTTGCATTAAATTGATACTCTCGAAAGACAAATATGATATTTATTAACGCACAAATCGTCAATATCCAGACAACAGGGACATGAAAAGCACGAAATGGAATGTTAGACCATAATAAGATGATTAAGCAGATTGCAAATGGGATAGCAGGAAAGGCGACGCGTCCGCCAAAGGTAGAGGGTGTGAAGATCATAATCAAATTAATCGAGATAAATCCAAGAGCAAGAACAAGATAGAAATCATTCTTTTCTTTCCAACTAATAAAAGCATTTAGTCCGATGATGGTGAGTGCAGTAAAAAGTCCGATTACAACAGTCATAAGTCGACTCCCAGTCAGGAATGAAGCGATTTGACCAGTACTAAAAAATGGGATGGATAAAATGAACGGGATAAGAGGAACGCAGATAAATAAAAGGAAGTGGGCCTTCTTTGAAATCTGATAACATAAGATGGCAGATAAAACGACTACAAATAGCATGAAAATAGATTGTTGGTATATAAAAAAATGTAATACTTCAGGTAATGTCTTTTTTATCTTAGAAAAAAAAGAGAGTTGATTGTACGCTTCTAATCCTGGCATCTGAGCCCGTAACCTTGGACCAGGCGCTAAAAATAGGAAGAGAGCCCCAGCGACATAGGAGATAAGAAGTAGCCAGTCCGCGATTTGAACCTTGTTTTTAAGCCATATTCGTTTCGCGAACCATACCAAGAGTAGCAACAGACCAATAGCAGAAATCTGTTCTTGTGACCAACCAGCTAAAAATGAACAAAGCAATACAAGTCCATATTTCCACTTTGTTGTAATAGGTTCCCTCAAGTCTTGCTTTCGAAAATAGATTAGAGTGGCAAATAAAAAAATCATGGGGTAGACATAGTTAAATGCCCCCGTGGCGTATGCAAGGGTTTGTTTGAAAATAACGATATGTATGAAGAAAAACAGAGATGTAGTAAGGGTCGTGAGTACGAGATCTTTTCGTTGTGGAAATCGAACAAATACGAGATAAAATAGCGCATATGCAAGAACCGTCACGAGGATGGGATTCATCCACCTCCAAAACTCGATCCCGTCAAGTACGGTGAGAATGGTGAAAACGTTTACGATGAATCGTCCGTTCATATGTAAATAATCGTGAAGTTGAGTTTGGATAATCTGATATAACGTTACAGGATGATCATAAATATGTGGCTCTAATCCCAAATAAGTTGCATAACGTAGATCATCCCCGTACAGAAATGTAAATTGGTTAATGCCCCATATTCCGAGAAAAAGGATAAGAAAGGGAAGATGTCCCAAGTAGCGTTGCAGCATTGTCACTATAGAAGTCTCCTTAGGTGATTTTTTAGTAGTATACACTACTTGATAACAATAAATCTCTTATTTTATTATAAATATTTACGATATTTATTTTATATTTTCTGATTCACTTGAAACATGACGTTTATCTCCTTTGAAGTCGTTGGTTATCTCTCACCATACATGCTGTTGTAGAGAGTGAAGCAGGGGGCAAACATGATCGGGGATTGCTCCAATGAACTTTTTAACCATTCCCTAAAATGTGCCTGTTTTTTAGATCGCATCTGTCGAACTGGGGCTAGTGTTGTTACGCTAGAGCTGGTTTTGAATAGGATAATACGACTAGAGATTGTCACAAAGGAGGATCATCGATGAGTAGAGGTTATAAAGATCCGTTGTATAGAGATGTGGCGGATCTCGTCAATACTACGACGGGGAGAAGAGCAGTTAGTGCGAGTCGTTTGCAGAAGTTGGTGATGGAGGCGAAGTATGTTAGGAAGACACAGGGGACGATGGGGTTGATGAATTATGCACAAAGGCTCCCTTATCAGTTTCTCTCTACCAATGAGATCGAGATGCTAAGGACATCACCAAGATATCGTGAGTTTTCATATCGGGTTATTGATTTATTTGTAAGAGAGGGTGTTATTTCACAGTTTGAGGCAATGATGTTGAGGAGAGCAGTATAGAACGAAACAAGCGTTAAACAACGGACTATTCAGAGTCTGGAAACCCCTGAAAACACTATGTTTTTTGGAGCACTTCAGACATTATACAAATATCAACCATATTGAACTGAACCCGTAGTGTTTGTGTGACTACGGGTTTTTTAGCGCAAAAAAAGAGCCCGCGTTGACAGTTCGCGAGCCAATCGTATCTTCCATGACGAAAGATACTTTATGGGAGAGGAGAAACCGGAGGAAGAGCTTATGGGGAAATGTAAGTCTTCTCCGCGGTTAGACAGCGTTCACAAATGAATGCTGTCCCTAGCTATTGTTACCAGTAGTGTTTGTTTTATACACAAGAATATTTCGAATATCATTCTCACAATAAAGTAAGAATGGAAACCCGTTCGATTTGAGGGATTGTATGCTCCCATTATTTAGAATTGACAGATGGTATATTGTCCCATCTTTCAGGTTAAAGTAATACCGAAAAAAACCTGATTTTACTTGTTAGGAGGACGTAACTTGAAAAGGATCAGGAAAAAAGCAAGGATCCCTCATTTACAGAAGGGCCTATCTCTCAGTCCAGAAGCAAAAGATGTGTCTCCTTCGGTAAAAGAGAATGTTGATTATATAAAAGAGCAATTGTTTTATTCAGATGATATTTTAGAACGTGACATTTATTTTGATAATCGTCAAGGAAAGTTGATTTTTTTAGAAACGGTATCGGACAAATATTTAGTCATGGAATCGATTATCAAGCCTTTGGAACGAGCGAAGGTTGGAGCGGTTGAACATGTTATTACATCCTCTGGGCTTGAGGTAGGAGAGGGTCTAGATAAAGCGATTTCTTGGATTATAGCAGGAAAATGTTTATTGTTTTTAGAAGGGATTCCGGAAGTATATATCTGTGAGACTAGTTTAGTTGTAAAGAGGGGGGTTAAAGAGCCTGATAATGAAGGGATAGTACGGGGAGCACATGATGGATTTATCGAAAATTTAGTTATAAATTTACATATGATTCGTAATCGGATTGAGAATCCTAATTTAGTGGTGCGATACTTTTCTCTAGGAAAAAAAAGTGATACCAAAGTCGCATTATTATACATGAAGAACTTGGCAAAGGAAGAACTGATTGAAGAAGTAGCACGGAGACTTAACTTAATTCCGACTGATTTTATTCTCTCTCCCGGCTTTATCGGGGAATACATCGAGGATGATTCATACTCTCCGTTTCCGCAATTATTGTATACAGAAAGACCGGACCGGACCGTTGCATACTTAATGGAGGGGCGCTTTGCTATTTTGTCAGAAGGAAATCCGACTTCTATTATTGCCCCTGTTACACTATTTTCGTTTTATCAATCACCCGATGACTATCATTCCAGATGGATGTTTGGTTCATTGATACGATCCATTCGTTTTGCGAGTTTTTTGATCGCTTTTATTTTACCTGGATTGTATATTTCGATCGTTACCTTTCATCCTGAGGTATTGCCAATCGAGCTTATCTACTCTGTTAAAAGTTCTATAGAAAGAGTTCCTTATCCCTCTTTGATTGAGGCGTTCTTTATGGAGTTAACCCTAGAGCTGATCCGAGAGGCAGGGATTCGGTTACCTACTAGGGTGAGCCAGACGATTGGAATAGTAGGCGGACTTGTGATTGGAGACTCTGTCGTACAAACAGGGTTAGTATCCTTGCCGATGATTATTGTAGTAGCGTTAACGGCGATATCTGCTTTTGTTGTTCCATCGCACGAAATGAGCTCAACCGTAAGACTCCTGCGCTTTCCACTTATGATAGCGGCCTCGATGTTTGGATTTATCGGGATGACAACCGGACTTTTTCTGATCTTTACTCACTTAGCGAAGATAGAAACGTTCGGAAATCCATATTTTTCACCGGTTATGCCCTTTAAACTAAAAGGCTTTAAAGATACTTTTATCAGGTTCCCTCTCTGGCATTTAAATAAAAGTACGAAAGACTCTACTCCTGATCAACGTAATTCAGAAAAAGCAATCCTTGGGGAGGGGAGGGAATGAATTACTCGATAAAAGATAAGATTACGTCAACCCAATTTCTATTTTTTATTTTACAGACTCAATTGGGTGTAGGTATTTTATCTTTAGCCCACCAAATCCATAAAGATGCGAAAGGAGGAGCATGGATTTCAGTCATCATGGGTGGAGTTATTTCTCAAGTGATGATTGTTATTTTTTGGGCTTTTCTCAAGAAGAATCCAGCCTCAAACTTTTTGCAAGCAATGGAAAAGCTAGTAGGGAAAATCACAGCAAAAGGCTTAGTGATTGGTTATAGTTGCTTCTTTGCGCTCGTCACAGTTCTTGAATTATCAGAGTATATAAGAATCATTACGAAGTGGGTGTTTCCTGAAACACCTGTCTGGATTAATATCCTTATTGTCGCAATCGCTGTGGTGTATCTGGCAAAGGAATCACTGGGGACTATCACTCGCATGTATGTATTTGTAAGCTTCCTCATTATTCCGCTTGTTATTTTTACTTCCTTAGGATTTAAAAATGTTCATTTTACATATCCCATGCCTTTCCTTGAAAACGGATGGTTAGCTATTTTGAAAGGTGCTAAAATGTCTTTCTTTTACTTTTTGGGTTATGAAGCTATGTTGTTCACTTATTTTGCAGTGGAAGGATCGGATAAAGACAAACTGAAGGCGGCTTCTATAGGGAATTTTTTTGTGACGATTGTGTACACGTTTACTACCTTTGTATGTCTGATATCATTTGCTCCAGATGAGTTGCCTTTGGTTCCAGAGCCCGTGCTATATGTATTGAAATCATATTCACTTCATGTGATTGAACGGATTGATTTGATTTTTCTATCAATTTGGCTGGTTAGCGTCATTACTTCTGTTTGTAGTTTTGTTTATCTTTCTTCCATTGGAGTAGCGCAAATATGTAGAGCAAAGAACCATAAGAAGTTTGTCTATTGGATAGCGGCTGTCTGCTGTGTTTGTACTATTTTTACGCTTACTCCTCATCGAGGTGAGATATTTGATGAGTTTATTAAAATAATAAGTTATCCTTTTGTATTCGGGATACCTATTCTTCTGTTCATTATCTCATTATTTAGGGGAAGGAAGCGTTGACATAGTGAATTCTTTAACTGTAAAAAAGGCCTTGTCAGTATGTTTTTGTATTCTTTCTCTGTTCGTATTACCGGGCTGTTGGGATGAAGATCTATTAAAGACGGCAGACCTGGTTTATGTTACAGCATTTGACCAAACTCCTGAAGGTCGATTAAAAGTGACGATTGGCATTCATGATATCCCTGCTGGTCAAGGTGATAAGCCTATTTGCCAAACTTATACAGCAGAAGGGACCTCTACGAGAAGTCTACGTAACGCATTAGATCGGCAAACTGCGGGTAAATTCCGTACCTATAAAACAAGGGTTCTCCTATTCGGGAATAAGGAAGCAGAAAAAGATATGTATCCTTTACTCGATTCTATCTACCGTGATCCCAAAGCAGCTCTCGATGCTAGGATGGCGGTTGTAGAAGGGGAGGCAGGGGAGTTAGTAAATTTAAAAGAGCTAAAAGGGACGTTAATTGGTCAATTTTTTGAGAAGCTCCTTTTAGGCGGTGAGAAGACTACCGTAATTCCCAGGACTACTGTTCAGTCAGTTTGTTCTGCTATGTTAGACCCAGGACATGATTTTGGTTTGCCTTACATCACAAGTGAGGATGGAGCTATATCCATCTCCGGAATTGCGATGTTTCATAACCATTCGTATACAAATACATTTCTATCCGTAGAGGAGGCCACTCTTTTTCTAATTCTAAATAACCAATTAGAAGACAAAGGGTCTCTATTTAGAGAGGTATCCATGGATGATAAGAAAGTAAGCTTGATGTTTGATATAAGAGATGAGAACCAAAAGTTTGATGTCGATGTAACGAAGGATGGGAAAGTAAAGGTTGATCTACAAATAAAAATTAAAATCGCGATAACTGAATTACAAACGGAACTAGGGAGCGATCATGCTACCATGAGAAAATTGGAAAAAGCACTTAGTGAGGATCTTACACAGATGTCGAAGCAAGTGATATCCAAGATGCAAAAGAGTGGTTTTGATGGTTTGGGGATAGGTCGACAATTAATAGCACACCATTTTTCGTATTGGAAAAAAGTAGAGAAAGACTGGGATGACCTTTATAAAACGTTACAAATAGAGCCACGTGTAGAAGTGGAAACCATTCATAGGGGAATTATTGATTAATGTAAAGAGAACAGAGGGTTGCTGGACTCGCCATCATAATCTTGATAGGATAAAAATGTTTTTTACGATCAAGAAATTAGGTGAACGTGATGAGGATTATTGCGGGTGGCGCTCGTGGCACGAGGTTAAAGATGGTTCCCGGGAAACATGTTCGTCCTACTGCAGATCGAGTCAAAGAGTCACTGTTTTCGGTGATAGGCCCTTTTTTTGATGGGGGAAAAGGGCTTGATTTGTTTGCGGGAACGGGCGCTCTCGGTCTAGAGGCGTTAAGCCGTGGTATGGACCATGTCACATTTGTGGATGATGCTCGTGCTAGTGTAGATACCATAAAGGAAAACCTTGGGTTGACGAAAATGGCTGATCGCGCTACGCTAATCAAGCGTGATGCACGGACATATGTGAAAACGCTTGCAGATCAAGCGAGATATGCTGTTATTTTTTTAGACCCACCTTATCATGAGGGTTTTTATGAGTCGATACTGACGTATATTGGGGAGAAAGAACTGCTGACAGATGAGGGCACTCTCGTGGTGGAGCATCCTTCTAAGCTAGAGATGCCTAGCATAGTAGCTGGTTTATCTGCCTATCGTCAGTTATCCTATGGAGATACAGCGATCACATTGTACGAGTACAGCCAGACTTGATGGAGGACGAGCTATGAAAATCGCCGTATATCCAGGAAGCTTTGACCCTATTACGTATGGACATCTTGATATTATCCAACGGGGTGCAAAAGTGTTTGATAAAATTATTGTGGCTACACTTGTAAACTCGGCAAAGAACCCCTTGTTTTCGACTGATGAGCGAACGGGTATGGTTCGGGAAGCAGTACGTGGAATTCAAGATTGTGAGATCGAAGTCGATCATTTTGATGGTTTATTAGTGGATTATGTGAAGAGACGACAAGCAAACGTGATTTTACGGGGCTTGCGAGCGATTTCTGATTTTGAGTACGAATTACAGATTGCATCAGTTAACCGAATTATTAGCGATGAAGTGGAAACCCTATTTTTCATGTCGAATAATAAGCATTCATTTATTAGTTCTTCTATGGTAAAAGAGATTGCTCGCTATGGTGCGGAGACCAAGGAATTGGTTCCTGATTTTGTGGCACAGATGTTACGAGAAAAGTTTGGTCATACGAAAACCCGCTAGTGTTATAACCGGCGGGTTTTCTTGTACAGTTTGTATACCCAGAAAATGATGAAAAACAAGGAAAAATAGTGCCAGAAGGTCCAAGTGGTGTCCTGCATAGGAAGATGGTTGGTCCAAGTAAAAGCAGGTGCGACGGTTGGTTGATCTTGTAGCCATGGTTGCATGGGAATGTATAGAAGCCATGTTGCGGCACAAGCTAAGGTACCATGAAGTATTTTTGCAAAGAAATATGGTTTATAACTAATATCAGTACGACTTAGCAGGCTGGCAACTTGTGCATGAATAGATAACCCGTTCCATCCAATGAAAAAGCTGACCACAGATAGTTTAATTAATAGTGGAATGGGAATGGAAGTTTCACTTATGACTTGAGAGCCGATCGTCATTTCGAAGATTCCAGCGATAAACGGATGATGAAGAGATTCTGGAAGCTGGAATAGGGAAAACAGAAACCCTAGGAGGTGTGTTAAGAAAGTCGTAACCCCAATGAAGGTAAGCAGGTGTACCAATACAGAAAAGATGATAATAAATCCACCGATCATTAGGAGGGTTTGGACGGCGCTGGTGACTGCTTCTCCTAATAGCTGTCCGATGGGTCTTCCATCGTTTAGCCGAGCATGGTGCATGGCTCTAAGGGATCGAATGAGGATATTAGCACGACGCCGATCAAGTCGTGGAGTCATGGGTGCATGCCTTTGATAGAAACGCATACAGATTCCTACGACAATAGCCGAGCCATAGTGAGCGATAGCTAGTAGGACACCGAGCGAGCTATTTTCAAAAAAACCAACAGAGACGGCGCCAAAGATAAAAAGGGGACCTGCTGTGGTGGTAAAGGAAACAAGTCGCTCTGCCTCTGCTTTGCTGATCAGTTTATCTTCTCGTAAGCGAGTGGTTAGCTTGGCTCCCATCGGGTTTCCGGATATGAGCCCTACTGCCATGACAAAGGCACCGGCTCCTGGGACTCGAAACAAAGGTCTCATGAGGGGTTCGAGTAGTACGCCAAGCAGGTGAACCACACCGAATCCCATTAAAATTTCGGCCGTGATAAAAAAGGGTAACAAAGCAGGGAATACAACTTCCCACCATATTTTCAGTCCGCGGAGAGACGCCTGAAACGACTCATCAGGATATTTCATCAGGACAATCGCAAATATACATACACCAGAAGCAAGAAGGATAGATTGTAGTTGCTTTCTGGGGAGAAGGGTTTGAATCATGGGTCATTCTCTCCTCATCGACACTTCGATCCATAAATATGTATGGATGTATCCCTCCGTTTAGACCGGTTTGTCCGATTAAGAATGCAAATTTTCCTTTTATCATAGAGTGGAAGGAGCGATCCAATATGTCTCGTCGTCCTGTGATTGGCTTGGCATTAGGTGCTGGTGGAGCAAGGGGATTTGCACATATTGGTGTGCTAAAAGTATTAGAGGAAGAACAAATTCCAATCGATTTAATCGCAGGAAGTAGCATGGGGAGTTTTGTAGGGGCCTGTTATGCAAATGGATGCAGATTATCGCTGATGGAAGGCTTGGCTGTTCACTTTAAGCGTAAGATTTGGTTAGATTATAAGATTCCAGGAATGGGTTTTGTCGGCGGACAAAAGGCGCATGAAGTGATTCGCTTGCTAACTCATCGGAAGCGGATTGAAGAGTTTCCGATTCCACTAGCTGTTGTCGCAACAGATTTGTCTTCAGGTGAAAAGGTTGTGTTTCGTGAGGGTCCAGCCGCTGATGCGATTCGAGCAAGTATTTCGATCCCAGGTGTTTTTGATCCTGTAAACATAGCAGATCGACTTTTAGTGGATGGAGGCGTCGTAGATCGGGTACCTGTTAGTGTGGTACAAGAGATGGGGGCCGATCTCGTGATTGCGGTAGATGTGTTTGCTAAGGTTGAAGAGGTGAAAATCCGAAATATTATCGATGTGATTGCGCAAACTCTTGATATTATGGAAAGAGAGTTATTGCGAAGGTATACATATCAGGCTGATGTTACAATTCGGCCGAAGGTGCAAGATATTAGTTCGACTGCGTTTACAAAAGTAGAAGAATGCATTCGTTATGGGGAGGAAGCTGCGCGAGAGCAACTTCCGCTGGTAAAAAAAATGATTGCAGAGTGGCGAGGGGACAAGAAAGATGGTTAAACGAAACAATAAAGGTCGAGTCTTTTTCTGGATTTTAGCGTTTCTGATCCTGATCGGAATTTTAGGTACTCCGATTGCTGGGCTTCCCTATTACGTGATGGAGCCAGGGTCCGCAGAGGATGTTGCGCCATTCGTAAAAGTAGATGAAAAACCTGCTGAGCACGGAGAGGGCACCTTTTATCTAACGACAGTTGGGGTGGGGAAAGCAACGGTATTGGATTGGATTTGGGCCCAATATTCACATGAACTAGAGTTAATTCCCGAAAAAGAGATGTTTGTCAACGTTCGGGATGACGAAGAGTATCAGCGCCAACAAAAAGAGAATATGTTGGAATCGCAAAATGCTGCTTTAATTGCCGCGTTTCGAGAAGCGAAAAAGCCGATGAAAGTTGACTATCTAGGTGTTGAAGTATTTTCGATTCGCAAGGATAATGACCTGCAAGTAGGGGACCTCATTACGGCCATCGATGGACAGCCGATTTTGCGCAAAGAAGATTTGTTTGCATATCTCGAGAAAAAGAGGATTGGGGATCGGGTAAAAGTGAAGTTCCAGCGAACAAATACGGAAGATCCGATCGAAAAAGAAATTGTGTTAACGGATGTAGCCCAGCCACAGGAGGGGCAGAAACGAGCCGGGCTAGGTATTTATCCATTGACACGGGAGAAAGTGAGTACGACCCCTTCAGTTAAGATAGAAGCGGGTGATATCGGGGGTCCATCTGCTGGACTGATGTTTACATTAGAGGTATATGATCAGCTTACAGAAGGTGATCTGACACATAGCATGAAAATTGCAGGTACAGGTACGATGAATAGTGAGGGGAAAATAGGCCAAATTGGTGGGATTCAGTATAAGGTGAGGGCCGCAGATAAGGAAGGGGCTGAGATTTTCTTTGCTCCCAAAGATATACAGCCGACTGATGAAAATGAAAAAGTAGCGATTCAAGCCGCGAAAGAAATTAAAACAAAGATGAAAATTGTGCCGGTCGCTACTTTTCAAGAGGCACTTCAGTATTTGCAAAGCCAAGAAAAATCATCACAAAAGGCGAGTTAACATTGACACAATTATATGGATGTCATATAATAAGCCTGTTTTCACGCGAGGAGTGGAATGAATGCAGATCTCTCTACAAAAGATCAATCAACAACCAAATCAACAACTGATTGTGAAAGAAAGTATCCAGTTAGATGAGTTGGTAGATGAAGTTCTAGGTCTGGAACGGATCGAACCCGTACAGGTAGAAGCGGTTTTTCAGAACGTGGGTTCTCGTTTGTACCATGGGGAAGTGAAGGAATCCACTCAAGCGGTATTGACATGTTCGCGTTGTCTAACTGGGTATACCGTACCCTTACAGGCAGAATGGTCTGAGAGATTTACGGATGAAGAGAGCCGAGCGATCGATTCAGAAGAAGAGATAGTTCATCTCGTCGAGGCACAGACGATAGATCTTGATCCTTATATACGCGAGGCGCTTCTACTCACGATTCCCTTTGCACCGCTATGTATGGAGGATTGCAAGGGGCTATGTTCCGTGTGTGGAGCGAATAAAAATGTCCGAGAGTGTAGTTGTATGACGGAACGGATTGATCCACGTCTAGCGGCACTTCAGGACTTATTTAAGGAATGAAAACCTTCTCAATCGAGGGGAACTGTAGTATAATCAACGAAGTTGTGTTTTAAGAACGGCACAGGGGGTGAATGACATGGCAGTACCATTTCGTCGTACTTCTAAAACTCGTAAACGCATGCGTCGCACTCACTTTAAATTGAGCGCTCCTGGCGTTGTAAGCTGCCCACAATGCAGTGCACCTAAGATGTCCCACCGTGTATGTAAATCGTGTGGTTATTACAAAGGTGAAAAAGTGGAAGGCGTAGTAAACGAGTAATCGATATGACTAGCTAGTTTCTAGTACTAGAAACAAAAACGAGCTACCAACTTGGGAAATCAAGAGGGTAGCTCGTTTTTTTGTATTTTGATTCCGATATATATGTTTTCATTATTTGATGAAACCTAAGAATGGATATTGGAAGTGGCGATTTTGCGTTGCGCGGACAATTCCTATAATCGGCGATATGAGATAGATCAAACCAAATATAATGAAAAACGGAATTCCAATGAGAATAAAGGAGAAGAAAATAGAGATTGTAATGAGGATACCCATTAGAAAATGGAATATGAGAGCTTGAAGAGAGATGCGCTTTACATCGGAACTCGATGAAAGAAAATAGACAATAAGTGGGAGTAGTACAGGGGCAAACCACGTACTAGCATGAACTAATATTTTTAATCCAGATGACTGTGAATCCACGGATCAAAACCTCCTGCTTTTCTTGTTTGTAAGATTTTACATACGTATGGTGATTGTTTCCCTGATGTAATTTTTATAAACATGTATATCGTAAGTGTTGTGCAAACTAATAAGAGTTATTACGGCGATAAGATTAGGTGTTGTCAAACTCGATCTTTTTTTCTATACTAGCACTTAGGACTAGGTATTAAAATGAGGTCATAATCCAAGGTGGTGATCTCCGCTTTGCGCTTAACAAAGAAAGAACGTCAATCTTATTTATCTCAAGCATTGGAACAAAATCCATTTCTAACAGATGAGGAAGTGGCGAAAAAATTTCATGTTAGTATCCAGACGATTCGATTGGATCGGTTAGAACTAGGGATACCAGAGTTGCGAGAGAGAATAAAGCACATGGCAGAGAAAAAGTTTGATCGTGTCCAGTCGTTATCTCCAAATGAAGTGATTGGTGAAGTGATTGATCTGCAATTACATAAAAATGGGATCTCCTTACTCGAAATTGGATTTGAGCACGTTTTTGAGCGAAACCAAATTGCCCGCGGGCACATTTTGTTTGCGCAGGCGAACTCTTTAGCGATTGCCTTAGCGGATTGGAAAGTGGCTCTAACGGGGAATGCATCCATTCGCTTTGTTCGACCGGTTCAGTTAGGAGAGAAGTGTATTGCTTTTGCCAATGTCGCAGAAGCTTATGATAGTCGTTTGCATGTTGGAGTGCAGACAAAGGTTCAAGAGGAAATCGTTTTTCAAGGTGATTTTGAAGTGTACCGTGTCAGTGACGATAGAGGCAACTAGGAGGAAAATGATCCATGAGAATTGCATTTGATGTCCATGGAGGAGACCGCGCACCGAATGCGGTGATTGAGGGTGTCCTGCAGGCAGCAAAAGATTACCCTGAGATCACATTTGTATTGATTGGTACTGAGGAAGCTCTGGTGTCATCTGTACTATCTAATGTTGAGATGATCAAGGTAACGGAAACCATCACAGCAGAAGACGAACCAGTTAAAGCGATTCGACGGAAAAAGGATTCATCCCTAGTTGTTGGCTGTCGTTTGGTGAGAGAAAAATCCGTTGATGCGTTTGTATGTGCAGGTAATACGGGTGCTTTGGTGGCTGCTGGCTTATTTGTCACAGGTCGGATGAAGGGGATGGATCGTCCTGCTCTAGCACCGATCTTTCCAAGTATGAAGGGTGGCGGAACGCTCGTGCTGGATGTAGGAGCGAATCCCGAGGCGAAACCAGAACATTTACGTCAGTATGCAGTGATGGGAAGTATCTATGCAGAGCAGGTAATGGGAATCGAGCGACCACGAATTGGCTTGCTTAATATCGGTACGGAAGATGGGAAGGGAACGTCTCTCACGAAAGAAACATTCGATCTTCTTTCAAACGAGTCTAGTATCCACTTTATTGGAAACGTGGAGGCACGAGACGTGCTAGATGGCACATGTGATGTATTGGTTACCGATGGTTTTTCAGGGAACATTCTTCTAAAAAATACGGAAGGTGTGGCCAAGGCCATTTTTAGTAAGTTAAAAGAGGAATTTACTCGAAGCATCCGAACGAAGGTGGCGGCAGGAATCCTCGCTCCTGGCCTTAAACGATTTAAAGAGAGTATGGATTATAAAGAACACGGCGGAGCCCCTCTTTTAGGGTTGGCAGGTCCTATTATTAAAGCACATGGTTCTTCTGATGCTCGTGCTTTTTATCAAGCGGCGATGCAAGCGAAGAAGATTGTAGAGCAAAATGTGATTGAACAGATTCAACAGGGGTTAGTGAAAACGAAAGGGAGATGAGGAGAGGTGCGATCAGCAGGAATCTTAGGAACAGGTGCCTATTTACCAGAAAAAGTGATTACGAATGCCGATCTGGAAAAAATGGTGGATACTAACGATGAATGGATTGTCTCTCGTACAGGGATCCGTGAACGTCATATAGCGGCTCCAGAGCAAGCGGCTTCTGATCTAGCTGTGGGGGCTGCTAGACAGGCGCTGAAGCGTGCAAATATCACGGCAGAACAGCTTGATCTCATTATTGTGGCGACTGTTACACCCGATATGTCATTTCCAGCAACGGCTTGCCTCGTACAAGAACAATTAGGTGCTAAAAATGCAGCAACCTTTGATTTATCAGCAGCATGTACAGGATTTATCTACGGGATCACCACAGGCGCTCAGTTTATCAAAACGGGTGTTTATCGATATGTGTTGGTCGTAGGTGTAGAAGTCCTCTCTCGAATTGTGGATTGGTCAGATCGGAATACATGCGTTCTGTTCGGAGATGGTGCAGGTGCGGCAGTACTAGGTCCTGTAAAAGAAGGTTACGGGTTTCAGTCGTTTGAACTAGGAGGCGATGGAACCGGAGCGACTCATTTAAATCTAAAAGCGGGTGGCTCTAGATGTCCTGCTAGCGAACAGACAATAAAAGAGGGCGGTCATTATCTTTATATGAATGGTCGTGAGGTCTTCAAATTTGCGGTTCGTGTCTTAATTAGTGCGGCAGATGAGGCTCTTAAAAAGGCAGGATTAACGAAAGAAGACATTAGTTTGTTAGTTCCGCATCAAGCGAATATGCGTATTATTGATGCTGCGGTAGATCGACTGGGACTGGATGAGGAGAAGGTCATTGTGAATTTGGATCGCTGTGGGAATATGTCTTCGGCTTCTATACCAGTTGCATTGAATGAAGCATGGGAGCAAGGCCGAATTCATGAAGGAGATACGGTTGTTCTTTGTGGCTTTGGCGGCGGATTAACATGGGGAGCTACTGTTTTACGTTGGTCACAAGACGAGGCAGAATAGGGGGCTTGACATGGGGAAAATAGCATGCCTTTTCCCGGGGCAAGGTTCACAGAAAGTGGGTATGGGAAAAGAGATCGCAGAATCCTTTGTAGAAGCAAAGCAGGTGTATCGTGAAGCGGACGAGGTTTTGGGATACTCCTTATCAGGGTTGTGTTTTGAAGGACCAGAGGATACATTGCGTTTAACAGAGCATACACAGCCAGCTCTATTAACAACTAGTTTGGCATTGTATGAAGTGTTCCGCCAGTCGGGAATTCGACCTGATTTTGTAGCTGGACATAGCCTAGGTGAGTACTCAGCCTTAGTGGTAGCAGGCGTTCTCTCTCTTCGTGATGCGGTTGCAACCGTTCATAAACGGGGAACATTTATGGAAGAAGCGGTTCCTGCTGGTGTGGGAGCCATGTCTGCTGTGCTTGGCTGTGAGCGAGATGTATTAGATGAGATATGCAGTTCGGTAAGTGTTGCAGGAAATATTGTGGAGCCTGCTAATTATAATTGCCCAGGGCAGATTGTAATTTCAGGGCATGCTGATGCTGTCAGAGCGGCTGGCGAGAAAGCATTAGAAGCAGGAGCGAGAAAGGTTGTTCCGTTGACTGTGAGTGGGCCGTTTCATTCTTCATTAATGGCTCCGGCATCAAAGCGGCTTGCTGACACCTTGCAAGCGATTGAGTTTCAAGAAGCGAAAGTGCCTGTTATCGCGAATGTTAGCGCGTCACCTATTACACAACCTGCTGAGATTCGTGAGTCGTTAATTAGACAGGTAGCTGCGCCTGTTTTATGGGAAGATACGGTTCGTACTTTGCTCGACCAAGGTGTTGATACGTTTATCGAGATTGGCCCAGGGAATGTTTTATCAGCACTTGTTAAGAAAGTAAATCGTCGGATTACGATGCTTCCGATTCAAGATCCAGAAACACTTCAAAAAGCTCTTGAACAACTTCGTTAGGAAGGGAGAGAGATCATGTTAGCAAATCAAGTAGCCATCGTAACGGGCGGCTCTAGAGGAATTGGTCGCTCTATTGCGTGTACATTAGCAGAAGCAGGAGCAGATGTAGTGATCTTCTATGCTGGAAATCAAGTAGCGGCTGAGGAGACACTTTCTGCTATTCAAGCTACCGGGAGGCAAGGTCTGGCTCTTCAAGTAGATGTGTCAAATCAAGAGCAGGTAGCTGCGGCATGTAAGCAGGTTTTGGAACGATTTGGTAGAATTGATGTTCTAGTGAATAATGCAGGAATTACTCGAGATAATTTAATTATGCGTTTAAAAGAAGAAGATTGGGATCAGGTGCTTGATACAAATTTAAAAGGTGTCTTTTTCTGCACCAAAGCAGTGATTCGCCCGATGATGAAACAACGATCTGGTCGAATTATTAATATGAGTTCTGTGGTGGGTGTAATGGGGAATCCGGGACAAGCTAATTACGTAGCGGCAAAAGCGGGTGTAATTGGATTAACGAAATCGACGGCAAAAGAAATAGCTAGCCGCAACATTACTGTAAATGCAATTGCACCTGGTTTTATTGAGACCGATATGACAGCTAAACTAGATGAACAGACGAAAAAATCGATGCTTGGGGCCATTCCACTCGGACGTTTTGGGGCGGCTAATGAGGTGGCAGAGCTAGTGAAATTCCTAGCAAGTCCTGCGGCGGGATACATTACAGGTCAAACGATCCATGTAGATGGCGGGATGGTTACCTCATAAGGAAATGCTTCATTGCTTGTCTGTCAAATGTTGTTTTCGTATAATACGTAAGGAGGTGATAAGGATGGCAACTACATTAGAACGTGTTCAAAAAATTATTTCTGAGAAATTGGATGTAGCAGTTGAAGAGGTTACACTAGAAGCTTCCATTCGTGAAGACCTTGATGCAGATTCCCTTGATGTAGTGGATTTGATCATGGACTTGGAAGATGAGTTTGGTCTGTCAATTAGTGAAGAAGCTGCTGAGAAAATTGCGACCGTACAAGATATCGTCAGCTTTGTAGACGGACAAAAAGCTTAATACTTAAGTATTAAATATGCATTTATACCTACCGGAGAGAGTCCCGTTTAACGGTGGGACTCTCTCCTAAATGACTGAATTTATTTGTACAGCATTCAGAAAGGCGGTGAACCAGATGAAACGTCGGGTTGTTGTCACAGGATTAGGAGCGCTCACGCCCATCGGAAATGAAGTCGTTACCTTCTGGAACAATTTGATTGCTGGGAAATCTGGAATAGGATATATAACTCGTTTTGATGCTACTGATTATTCCACGAAAATTGCTGCAGAGGTCAAGGATTTTGACCCACTCCAATATATAGATAAGAAAGAAGTAAGAAGAACTGATTTATTTGTACAGTATGCGATTGCGGCGGCTAAGATGGCACTCCAAGATGCAGACATTCAAATTGATGATCAAAATGCAGAACGCATCGGAGTCTATATCGGATCTGGCATTGGCGGACTACCCACTCTAGAAAGCCAGCACTCTGTTTTAATAGAAAAAGGTCCTAAGCGAGTAAGCCCCTTTTTCATTCCGATGATGATTGGAAATATGGCGTCTGGTTTAGTATCAATACATACAGGTGCCAAAGGGCCCAACAGTTCTTCCGTAACCGCTTGTGCCAGTGGTACAAACAGTATTGGGGAGGCATTCCGTTTAATCCAACATGGAGATGCGGATGTAATGGTTTGCGGAGGAACGGAATCAACGATTACTCCAATGGCGTTTGCAGGTTTCTCTTCAATGGGAGCTCTCTCTCGTAATAATGATGATCCACAACGTGCGAGCAGACCTTTCGATAAGGAGCGGGATGGATTTGTCATGGGAGAAGGATCTGGAGTCATTATTCTAGAATCCTTAGAGCGTGCGAAGGCAAGAGGTGCTCGGATTTATGCGGAGATGATTGGTTACGGGATGAGCGCAGATGCGTTCCATCTTACCAGCCCTGCTCCAGATGGAAATGGGGCGGCGAGAAGTATGTTAGCGGCTGTGGGCAACGCTGGGCTAAAGCCGACAGATGTTGATTATATTAATGCTCACGGAACTTCTACACCGCTAAACGATTTATATGAGACGATTGCGATTAAACGTGCTTTCGGTGATCATGCTTATAAATTAACCGTGAGCTCGATTAAATCAATGATTGGTCATTTGCTGGGTGCGGCAGGTGGGATCGAAGCGATTACTTCTGTTTTGGCTTTATATCACCAAATCCTCCCACCAACAACCAATTTAGAACATCCTGATCCTGAATGCGATTTGGATTATGTACCAAATGAAATGAGAAAAGCATCGATTCGTACTGCGATTTCCAATTCATTTGGTTTTGGTGGGCACAATGCAACGATCGCGTTTAAAGTATATGAGGATGTGTAATTCTTAGGGTGGTGATATTAACATGAACTTTACAAGTTTGGAACAAGCGACTGGGATTCGCTTTCGTAACAGAGAATTGTTCCAACAAGCATTCACCCACACCTCGTATGCACACGAGCGGAAAAATTCAGGGCACATCCCAGATAACGAACGACTCGAATATCTAGGGGATGCGGTCTTGGAATTAGCTGTATCCGAGTTTCTTTTTCATTATGATCAGAAGATGAGTGAAGGAGAGCTAACTCGCCGTCGTGCTCGAATTGTTTGTGAACCTTCGCTGGCTTCGTTTGCCAAGGAATTAAATTTTGGTAGCTTTGTACGACTTGGTAAAGGAGAGGAATTGACAGGAGGAAGGACTAGACCTTCTCTGTTGGCTGATGTGTTTGAAGCATTCATAGGGGCTGTGTACCTCGATCAAGGCTTGGAACCGGCACGCACTTTCCTACAACGTGTGGTGTTTCCGAAGATTAATGACGAGTGGTTAGCACGGATGACAGATGCGAAGAGTCAGCTTCAAGAATTAGTGCAACAAGAACGGGTAGGCCCCTTGGACTATCGCATTATTGATACACAAGGGCCTGCTCATGACCGATACTTTGTATCTGAAGTATACCTGGAGAACCAATGTTTAGGCAGGGGCTCTGGTCGCTCTAAAAAAGAAGCCGAGCAACAAGCTGCCACCAAGGCTTTAAAACTTTGGCAAGCGAGACGAACAGAAGGAGCCACCTAGGTTATATACACTAGGTGGTTTTCTATGCGAATAACAAATAAATTATTGTATTATTATTTGTTTTCCTATATGTTCGGGGTAATGCACTTGAAACCGAACTTTTGGGGGAGACAGGATGGAGAGACTGTTTGAATCGCCTAATTTCATATTTGATCAATTAAATGAACAAACGTGGGTACATTTTATTGAGGTGCAACGGAGTAACCAATATTATTGGTCATTTTTTAATGATGATGCAAAATTTAATACACATCGTTTCCTGCGAACGTGGCGGGAGTATGGATCGGTGATGATAGGGGTAACGCGAAAGTCGGATGGATTCCGAATCGGAATGATTGATACGATTCCGATACATCCTAAGTACGGTATCCCTCATATCTCTCTTTTGACCATTCATGCGCGATACCATGGGCATGGCTACGGTCAAAAAATATTGCATCTATTTATTAGTTTTATGGAATGGGAACGAGTTGGAATACATGTACTAGCCATTAATACACCTGCGATGAAGTTTTGGAAGCAACAAGGCTTTCAAACGATTTCTTCTGATTATGTTAAGACTTGTAAAGGAATGCAGGAATTAATTCATATGGAGAAAGAGTTTTGATAGAGGAAAAGCTCTTAACATGCTATGATAGGGATATAATTGTCTGAATTAACCAACCATTCTCATAAGGAGGCTTTCTCAGTATGAACCGAGTTTGTATCATGCTAGGAGTTATCATGGGTTTCGTATTGACCATGAGTGGATGGTGGGTGTTAGAAGTGCAGGCATGTTCTTGTGCTCCATCAGATGATCCGGTTAAAGAAGCGGATAAAAGTAGTGCGGTCTTTGTAGGTAAGGTTGTCCAATTGGAAAGGGATGCGAATCAACGCATTGCCACCTTACATGTATCCAAACGCTGGAAAGGAGACCTTGATCCGGAATTAATAGTGTATACAGCCTTGTCTGAGGCGTCGTGTGGTTTTACGTTTGAAATGGAGAAAGAGTATTTAGTTTATGCTATCAAGAAAAATGGTCACCTTACGACGACTATTTGTAGTCGCACGAAACTATTATCGGAGGCTCAGGCTGATCTAGATGCACTCAATAAACGTATGTGGATGATGGATGGAGTAGAAAATAAACCATCAACAGATACACCTACCAATAGTACCCCCGATTCAAAAGAGGCAGAAGTCGATTCCTCATCAAAGGAAGTCGGGACTTCTGAATGGTTGCTTGTAGGAACAGCACTACTATTAGTTACGATGACATTGATTGCGGGTGCGAGACAGAAAAAAGGGAAATAATAAGGATAGCTTGGTCGAAAGCTAGAGGAACATTTTAGCTAACTAGATCGATCACGTTTGGGCCTATTATGCGTTAGGGATGTTGGTATTTGGAGGTAGACATTTTGAACAGGTTGGTTGATGCTAGTGATCAAGTGGAATAGGGGCAATGAGACCACAGCGACGGCGTAAGCTTACTATTTAGGCTGTGGTCAGATACGTGCCCAGGACCTAGGATCTAGAAAAAACCAGTACTCAATTAAACAGTCTTACCGCTTCCCATCCCATTCAGCATAAAACTGTTCTAAGTACTCCTCCATCACTTTATGTCTTCCTTCAGCCATGTGTCTTCCGTAGTCTGTATTCATCAAATCCTTTAGCTTTAAAAGCTTTTCGTAGAAATGAGTAATAGCTGTTCCCCGATTGCTACGATATTCCGCTACTGTCATTTGATCACGTACTGGGATAGAAGGATCATGAATGGGGCGAGCGGTGTGACCTGAATACGCCATGACTCGGGCAATGCCGATAGCGCCTAATGCATCTAAGCGGTCAGCATCTTGGACAACCTTTCCTTCTAGTGTACGAGGTGGCTGTTTATTTGCTCCTCCACGGAATGACATAGTGGTGATAATTTCCATAATATGTGTTCGATCTTTTGTGGACAAGCCTTGCTCGATGAGAAACTGAATAATTTGCTGTTTGCTTTTTTCGGGGTCCGCACTAATTTTTTCATCCGCTATATCGTGCAAATAAGCAGCCATTTGGCAGATAAACGAGTCTGCTCCAGTATGCTCAGCAATCGTTTTCGCATTATTTACGACTCGTTCAATATGTAGGAAATCATGACCACTTGTATCATTGTGATGAACTTGATAAGCAAAGTCTTGTGTAGATCCTAAAATTTGTTTTTTAGTAAAAATCAAGAATACCACTCCAATCTGTTTAATGTTACACTATTGTCCTACATATATGGTTCGGATTTGATATGTTGGTTCCGGGCCTTTGCTTGTCCATACCATAATGGGAATGTTTCAAGAAGCTAGTCCAGGAGGCTTTTGAGGGAGATGGGTTATGTGATTTGTCTTGGCGGTATGATTGGAGTCGGAAAGACTTCCTATACAACATTGATTGCACAGCATTTAAATAGTGAAGCATTTTATGAGTCTGTTGATGATAATCGGCTACTTGATTTATTTTACAACGATCGGGAGCGTTTTGCCTTCCCTCTACAAATTTATTTTTTAAATACCCGGTTCCGTTCAATCAAAAAAGCAATGCGTCATAAAAATAACGTGTTGGATCGCTCGATTTATGAAGATGCTTTGTTTGCGAAAATTAATTTTGAAGACGGCATGATGAAAGAAGCAGAGTTTGATTGTTATCTGGACCTTTTACATAATATGCTAGAGGAGATTCAGGAGCTGGATCACTGCACTTGCCCAACAGGACCGAAGAAGCGCCCTGATTTATTTATCTACTTACGTGCTTCTTTCGAAACGATTATGGAACGGATTGAGAAGCGGGGGCGTGACTACGAGCAAGATCCAAGTCATGTTAGCTATTTCCGCCGCCTTCATTCGCGTTATGATGACTGGGTATTTAATCACTATAAGGAAAGTGATGTACTCATTATTGATGCCGATCGCCTAGATATTACACGTGAAGAGGATGCGGCAGAGTTTTTAGAGATCTTAGATGCGAAATTAAGAGAAGTGGATGAGAAAGAAACAGCCCGTTTGGTTCAAAAAAAAGTTTCCTGTAAATAGCTACGACAAACCCCCAATTCGCCAGAGTTGGGGGTTTGTATTGGTTATACGGATGGGTAATTACGATAAATGGATAAATTCCAATGGTAATGAACGGATAACATCCGAAGAATCACGATAATAACAAGCAATGTATAAAGGCCAATTTCAGATGCAATCCATCCAGAACCCACGCATACACCAATCATAATGCACCAAATAGCGTAGATCTCATCTCGCAAAATGGCTGGTTTTCTACCAGCGAGGAGGTCTCGGATTACTCCGCCCCCAATTCCAGTTAACACACTAGCAACGATGACTACGTATAGAGGGTGCCCCATCTTGTGAGCAAAAAGTGCTCCTTGAATGCCGAAAGAGGATAAACCAACAGCGTCAAAGAATAGAATCCATTTGCGCCAGCGATTTCCCCAGACGTATGGGAACAGAGCAACGATGGACATAGCGATCAGCGCCGCCAACATTAAATTTCCTTGTTTCCATAGATCTGTTACGGGAACTCCAATTAGTACATTTCGAATGATTCCTCCACCAAAGGCAGTAACGAATCCGAGTACATACAAGCCAAATAAGTCGTATTTTTCCTCGAGCGCTACGATCGCTCCACTAATGGCGAATGCTGGAATGCCAATAATGTTTAGTACGTCCCAAAGCATCTGCTTCACCTCCTATTTCGTTTCCGCATGTGTCTCTATATATGTTCACTCTCCATAATGTAATTCATCATAAAGGATTGCATGAAGGTAGTAAATACATGGACATCCATGAGTTTGTGAACATTTTGTTTCAGTTTTCTGGGGTGCCGAAAAGGAAACAGAGCGATCGTGTAGAAAGAAAAAGACAAAAGTGATAGGCGGAATTTTCATACATAGTTTGGCTATGATAAAATAAATGGATTACGCCCGCAAGAGAAGGGAGGATGGCCATGTATTTAAAGAGATTAGAGATGTCCGGATTTAAATCATTTGCAAACCGGACAGAGCTTGAGTTTGTCCCTGGTATTACGGCGGTGGTGGGCCCGAACGGTAGTGGAAAAAGTAATGTTACTGATGGAATTCGTTGGGTGCTCGGTGAGCAGAGTGCGAAATCATTGCGGGGTAGCAAGATGGAGGATGTCATCTTTGCTGGAAGCGATACACGTAAGCCAGTCGGTTTTTGTGAAGTAGCGATTACATTTGATAATACAGAGCGGAAGCTACCTCTTGACTATGCAGAGGTGACGGTGGCAAGACGGGTTTATCGTTCCGGTGAAAGTGAATATTTGTTAAATAAGCAAACGTGCCGACTGAAAGATATTAATGAATTATTTATGGATACGGGAATTGGAAAAGAAGCATACTCCATGATCGGACAAGGAAAAATTGAGGAGATTATGAGTAGCAAGTCTGAGGATCGAAGGGCTATCTTTGAAGAGGCGGCTGGAATCGTAAAGTATAAGTCTCGGAAAAAGGAAGCGGAGAAGAAGCTAGAGACGACAGAACAAAACTTAGCGCGCATCCATGATTTAATTCATGAATTAGATGATCAAGTTGGCCCGCTCGCTGATCAGTCGGAAAAAGCAGTTACCTATAAAGAGTTAAAAGCAGAATTAGAGCAAGTGGAAATTGGCTTATATGTACATAAGATTGAGGATATCCATGATAAGTGGCAGTCATCTGCTCAAGAAGTAAAACGGCGAAAAGAAGAGCAAGCGATTTTATCTGCTGAACTAAATAAACGAGAAGTCTATCTGCAAGAGGTAAAGATGCAGGTGGACGAAAGTGAAGCTCGTTTAGAGCAAGTGCAGGGAGAGCTCCTTAAAGCAAGTGAGGATCTTGAGAAAGCAGAAGGGCAACGGGAAGTGTGGTTAGAGCGGGGCCGCAACAGAGAGGCGACCCAGCAGCAATTACAGGAGCGCCACACTGCATTACAGGAAGAGGAAACACGACTACAGTTAGAGATTTCGGAGCTTCAAGAGAGGCTTTCTGCGAAGGAAATAGAATCACAGGAAGCTGAGACAGAATTACAAACGGTTATGGAACAGATGAGGTTAACCGTACAAGAAGCCTCTACTCCTCTTCAAGAAGTCATGCAACAGATTCAGGAATGTAACAATGAAGTGATTACATTAAAAAGTGAACAGCAGTTTGTAGAACAACAACGGACAGAATTGGCGGAGCGTTTGTCTTCGTTGGTGGACCAACTGTCTGAGGTTTATGAGCAGCGTGAGGATATGGAAGAGACGGAAGAAGGCTCACATAAGCAGCTACAAGAAGTAAAGTCTACTTTAGAACAAAAGCGTGAAGAAGTTAATCAAGTGGTGGAGAAACGGAATGCTCTCCAAGAAGAAGAAAAAAGTCTCATTCATCAAAACCGAGTATTGGAGCAGAAGTATAACCGGACCCGTTCTCAGTATGATGTGTTGAAAGATATGGAAGCGGAGCACGCAGGCTTTTTCCAAGGTGTAAAAGAGATTCTACTTGCCTCTGATCGGGGACATGAAACGTTGTTGGGTGTCAGGGGTGCGGTTGCTCAATTGATTCATGTTTCCGAGAAATATGAGATTGCAATGGAGACAGCACTAGGTGGAGCTGTGCAAAATGTAGTGGTGGAGGATGAGCAGACAGGGAGGCATGCGATTCAATTTTTAAAGGATCGCCGTTTGGGACGAGCTACCTTTCTCCCGCTTGATGTGATCCAGCCTCGGATTTTACCAAGTCGTGATGTCGAACGAATCAACAAGGCAGATGGTTTTATAGGGATGGCCAAAGATTTGGTTTCCTGTGAGCCGGAATATCAGGCGCTAGTAGAGAATTTGCTCGGGCTTGTAGTGGTTGCACAAAATCTGGAGGTTGCCAACCAGTTAGCACGGACACTTCAATATCGCTATCGTGTGGTTACATTGGATGGGGATGTTGTAAACCCGGGTGGAGGGATGACAGGTGGTAGTCGTCAAAATAATAAAAGTAACCTACTTGGAAGGGCTCGTCAACTAGAGGAGCTGGAGACAGAGCTTCACGAACAAAAGCAAGAATGGGATTCGGTGCAGGCTGACTTAAAGACGACGACCGAACAACGAACTCATTTGGAAAAAGCTTGGGAGGAGCTTCGTGCAGAAGGTGAGCAGCTTCGTTTGCAAGAACAGCAGATGGAGAGTCATCTCCGCGAAAGCCAGATCCAGTTACGAAATGTAGAGAAATTGATTGAGCAAAGCGAACAACAACAACGCACTATGGATGAGAAAACGATGGAGCTTGAGAAGCGCACCCACGAGATTGGACAAGAACTAAACTTGCTGGAAGAGCAAAAAAAATCGCTTACAGAGAAGCGAAAAGAGTTAGAAGAACGTCGAAAACAAGAAGTTAGTGCTAAAGCGGAAGCAAATGAACAGGTGACGGAATGGCGGGTAGCGGTCGCTCAACTCAAGCAAGAAATCCGTAATAGCAAAGAAAATATAACTCGTATCCAAAGTGACTTATCGCGGAACCAAAAACAACAACAGCAAATTGTGGAAGAGCAGACGGCTCTAGGTGAGCGTGGGGAGTTAAATAGTCAAGAACTAGATCAGCTATCCGCTCGGATTGAACAACTCCGCGAGCAGAAAATAGCGATTCAGGAGAAATTGAGTCAGGTGCGTGGGACTCGTGATGAGCAAATGCGGGAACGGAATGAGTTAGAACATGAGGTTCATCAAGCTCAATCCACCATCCGCAAACAAGAAGAGCAACTTCGTGATCTAGAAATTCGAGTAAACCGGTTAGATGTTGAGTTAAATCATTTGTTACAGAAGCTTGCCGAAGAGTATGAGATTAGTTTCGAACGTGCGAAAGAGATGTATGGTGCCCCAGAAGAACCAAATCAGGCAGAGCGAAAAGTCCGTTCTCTCAAGCAACAAATTGTGGGTTTAGGGGAAGTGAGTCTAGGAGCAATCGAAGAATACAAGAGGCTTAGTGAACGTCTAGAGTTCTTAAAAACACAAGAAGCAGATTTGTTAGATGCTAAACGTTCCCTTTACGATCTCATTGCTCAGATTGAATCAGAGATGGGAAAACGTTTCTTAGATGTATTCCAGCTTATTCGAGAAGAATTTTTAGATGTATTTGTGCAGATGTTTGGTGGGGGGCGCGCTGATCTGCAATTAACCGATGAGGATAACCTGTTAGAAACAGGGATTGAGATTGTGGCTCAACCACCGGGAAAAAAATTGCAACAACTTTCCTTGTTATCAGGTGGGGAGCGTTCTCTAGTAGCATTGGCATTACTATTTGCCGTACTAAGAGTGAAGCCGGTCCCGTTTTGCTTTTTAGATGAGGTGGATGCGGCACTGGATGAGGCCAACTTAACCCGCTTTGTCCAATATATGAAGGAGGCCGCTGTGAAAACCCAATTTATCCTCATCACTCACCGTAAACACACGATGGAAGGCGCAGATGTACTGTATGGAATTACCATGCAAGAATCTGGAGTATCTAGTCTAGTATCCGTGCGTATGGAAGATTATGATGATAGTAGTAAAGAAGTAGCTGCAACGATGAGTTAGGAGGCATCAAGTGTGAGTTTTTTTAAACGATTAAAAGAAAGTGTATCAAAAAGTACAGAATCCGTTACGCAAAAGTTTTTATCCGGTTTAAGTAAGACAAGTACTAATTTAGTAGGTGCGATGGGCGATCTATTTCGCAATCGAAAAAAGATTGATGATGATTTGTATGAAGAATTAGAAGAAATTTTGATCAGCGCCGATGTAGGGGTTACTACGACAATGGATCTCGTGGAGCGGTTACGTAGTGAGGTGAAAACGCGAAAAATCACCGAGCCTACAGAATTACAGCCACTGATGTCTGAGATGATTGCAGATATCTTAGAAGAGGCAGATGCAGGTAGTACATTACGAATCCAAGAAGATGGCATGACGGTTCTTCTATTTGTTGGAGTAAACGGTGTCGGGAAGACGACGACTATCGGAAAACTGGCTCATCGCTTCAAACAGAAAGGTAAAAAAGTCATCCTAGCTGCTGGAGATACCTTTCGAGCGGGGGCAATTGAACAGTTAGAAATCTGGGGTGAGCGAGCTGGTGTCGACGTGATTAAACATCAAGAAGGTTCGGATCCAGCCGCCGTGATCTTCGATGCCATTCAGGCGGCCAAATCCCGAAAAGCAGATATTCTCCTATGTGATACGGCTGGTCGCCTGCAAAACAAAGTAAATCTCATGGAAGAACTGAAAAAGGTGCACCGTGTAGTTCAGCGTGAGATTCCGGACGGCCCCCATGAAGTCATCCTTGTTTTAGATGCCACAACTGGACAAAATGCCATGGTACAGGCCAAGACATTTGGCGAAGCTGTAAACGTCACAGGCCTAGTACTTTCTAAACTGGACGGCACAGCAAAAGGTGGAATTGTCATCGCCATCAGCAATGAACTAAAGATTCCTGTTAAGTTCGTTGGACTTGGAGAAAAAGCCGACGACTTACAAGAGTTTGACCGGGATCAATTTTTACATGCATTGTTTAAAGATACAATCGAAGAAGATGAGAGTAACTAAGTCCAAGTCCAAAGAATTCCTGCTCAAACAGGGTCCTTTGGACTATTTCTTTTCAGGAGAATCCACATCCTCGCTGGCTTATTATTTGAGCGGTGAACAGATACATGCTCCAGTGCAGACTTCACAGCTGTTAACCTAAAACACTTGACACCTATATTCCAATCCTTTATAGTTAATACCTGTAAATGGGATTGCCTTGACAGGCATAAATGAGGTGACTCCCAATGCTGGAGCAAACCACTAAGATGAATTTGCTATATGACTTTTATGGTTCACTTCTCACGGAGAAGCAACAATCTCTCCTCGAGTTATATTACTTAGAAGACTGGTCGCTCTCGGAAATTGCCGAACATCAAGGGACTTCACGTCAAGCGGTGTTTGAAGCGATTAAACGGGCACAAGCGACACTTACGGATCTAGAAAATAAACTATCCTTAGTAACGAAACATAGAAGACGCCAAGAGCTTATCGCAGAACTACGTTCTCAGCTAGAAACAGATGCAAATGCTCGAGCTGTGGCCGAACCGATCATAACAAAACTATTAGAGATTGATTGAAAATAAAGGCTAGGGAGGTGTACGGATGGCATTTGAAGGATTGTCTGAGCGACTACAATCAGTTATGTCGAAGCTAAGAGGTAAGGGAAAAGTTACCGAGGCCGATGTAAAAGAAGCAATGCGTGAAGTACGTCTCGCTTTACTAGAGGCAGATGTAAATTTTAAAGTAGTAAAAACGTTTATCGATCGCGTGAAAGAACGTGCGATTGGACAAGAAGTGCTAAAAAGCCTAACACCAGGACAGCAAGTGATTAAAGTAGTTCATGAAGAGTTGACCACCTTGATGGGTGGGGAGCAGGTTAAGTTAAATACGGCACCTAAATCCCCTACGATTATCATGATGTCTGGTTTGCAAGGGGCAGGGAAAACCACCCATACTGGAAAGCTTGCGAAATTCTTACAAAAGCAAAATCGGCGTTCTCTCTTAGTGGCTGCAGATGTATATCGTCCAGCGGCGATTAAACAGCTACAAGTCCTTGGGGAACAAATCGGTGCTCCTGTCTTCACGCTCGGAGATAAGGAAAGCCCTGTGAAGATTGCAACCGAAGGTGTGGCGAAGGCGAAAGCAGAGGGCTTTGATTATGTCTTTATCGATACAGCCGGTCGCTTGCATATTGATGAAGATATGATGGATGAGCTTCGTCAGATCAAGGAGCACACACAGCCTCACGAGATCTTGTTAGTAGTGGATTCGATGACAGGACAAGATGCAGTAAATGTAGCCGACCACTTTAACAAAGAGCTAGGACTGACAGGGGTTGTACTTACTAAGCTTGATGGTGACACTCGCGGGGGAGCGGCACTTTCCGTTAAGTCGGTTACAGATTGTCCGATCAAATTCGTAGGTTTGGGTGAAAAAATGGATGCGATCGAGCCTTTCCATCCAGACCGCATGGCATCTCGCATTCTGGGGATGGGTGATGTTCTCAGCTTGATCGAAAAGGCGCAGTCAGCAGTCGATGAAGAGAAAGCACGCGAACTTCAAAAGAAGATGCGGACACAAAGCTTCACACTCGACGATTTCTTAGATCAAATTCAACAGATGAAAAACATGGGGCCGCTTGAAGATATGCTTGCGATGCTCCCAGGGGCAAACAAGTTGAAAGGGGTCAAAGACCTTAACGTCGATGAGAAAAAAATAGGACGTATTGAAGCAGTTATTCGTTCAATGACTCAGGCCGAGCGTGAGCAACCTGAGATTATTAATGCAAACAGACGAAAACGGATTGCTCTTGGTAGTGGAACCTCGGTACAAGAAGTGAACCGCCTTCTCAAACAGTTTGAAGATATGAAAAAGATGATGAAGCAAATGGCTCAAATGACGAAATCAAAGAAAAAGCGAAAAGGATTTAAGTTTCCTTTCCTTGGATAGTATGGTATAATGATGAATTTGTGAAACCCTAATTAGGAGGTGAAGAATCAATGGCAGTGAAAATTCGTCTAAAACGCATAGGTGCGAAAAAAGCTCCTTTCTACCGTGTAGTCGTTGCTGACTCTCGTGCTCCACGTGATGGTCGCTTTATCGAGGAAATTGGTTACTACAATCCGATTGCCCAACCAGCTCAAGTAAAAATTGATGCTGAAAAAGCGAAAAAATGGTTGGCTACTGGTGCTCAACCATCTGATACCGTACGTAACTTGTTCCGTAAAGAAGGTATCCTTGAATCAAAATAATGTTATGATCCGATCCGATAGCGGAATAGGTGAACTGATTTGAAAGAAGTAGAGTTTTTAAAAGTAGGCCGTTTTCTTGGCACACATGGTATTCGTGGCGAGGTTAAAGTGCTTTCAGAGACTGACTTCCCAGAAGATCGCTTTACACCTGGACAGGTGTTAATGCTACAACATGCAACACTTAAAGCACCGCTCCCTTTGACTGTAGAGAAGAGTCGCCTTCATAAAAATGCTTACTTGGTGAAGTTCCGAGAATGGGATAACATCAATCAAGCAGAACCTTTCAAGGGAGGAACTTTCGTAGTTCCTGCTACAGATGTTGTCTCTCTTGATATGGAAGCAGGTGAGTACTACTTCAAAGATATTATTAGTTGCGAAGTAGTTACAACAGAGGGACGCAGAGTGGGGAAGGTAAAAGAAATTTTAACCCTTCCGGCCAACGATGTTTGGGTCGTGGCGACAGAGGACGGGAACGAGATCCTTTTGCCTTATATTGATGACATTGTCAACGAGATCGATGTGGCTTCAAAACAGATTACGATTGAGTGGATGGAAGGACTGGAATAATTGGCACAGATTCGCTTTGATGTACTCACTCTTTTTCCTGAGATGTTTCATGGATTCTTATCTACTAGTATCATCCGTAAAGCTCATGAAAAAGGGCTCATTGAGACGAATGTAACCAATTTTCGTCAGTTTGCTACCGATAAGCATCAGACTGTCGACGATACTCCGTACGGCGGCGGTGGGGGCATGGTATTAAAACCACAACCTCTGTTTGATGCAGTCGATCATCTACTTCAGGATGTTACCAAGCGTCCACCGATTCTGTTGATGTCTCCACAAGGTACTCCTTTTACGCAAAAAAAAGCAGAGGAGTTATCGGAGCACTCGCATCTGATCTTCCTTTGTGGGCATTATGAAGGATTTGATGAACGGATTCGCCAGCACTTGGTGACGGAAGAGATCTCCGTTGGAGATTTTGTACTCACTGGTGGAGAACTCCCAGCGATGGTCATCATGGACAGTGTGAGTCGATTAATCCCTGGTGTGCTCGGTAACCATGATTCGGCGGTGATGGATTCGTTTTCAAACGGGCTTTTAGAGTATCCACATTACACGAGACCGGCGGAATTTCGTGGGTTGGAAGTACCCGAGATTTTGTTATCTGGTCATCATGCGAATATGGAGAAATGGCGTAGAGAACAGTCACTAGAGCGAACATGGACACGAAGGCCAGACCTTTTGAAGTCAGCTCCGTTGACAGAAGAAGATCGGGAGTTTTTGCGGACATTGGAGCAACGAAAGCGATCCGAATAATTGTGTTTCAGTAGTGGCTTATGTTAAAATATCTCCGTTCATGATTTACTCAGAAGCGGATAAAAAAATACCTTAAGGAAGGGAGGCACAAACGATTATGCATCCAATTTTGAAAAGCGTATCCGAATCTCAAATTCGTCAAGATATTCCTTTATTCCGTGCCGGTGATACTTTGAAAGTGCACGTGAAAGTAAAAGAGGGACAACGCGAGCGTATCCAGATTTTCGAAGGCGTGGTTATTCAACGTCGTGGTGGCGGTATCTCTGAAACTTTCACCGTTCGTAAAATCTCTTACGGAGTGGGAGTAGAGCGTACTTTCCCAATCCATTCTCCACGTATCGATAAGATCGAAGTATTACGCCGTGGTAAAGTACGTCGTGCGAAATTGTTCTACCTACGTAGCCTACGTGGTAAAAAAGCACGTATTAAAGAAATCCGTACTGAGAAATAATAAGAGTACACATAGAAAAGGGCTTGGGTTTTCAATCCAGCCCTTTTACTGTATATTTACTTACCAATGCTATATAGGAGGGATCTATGGACCGTCAAGAGTTTATCCCACGTTCAGAGCGTTTGAAAAAACAGCAATCTCAGAATCAATCTTCTCTTCCTTCACGTTCGAGGCGTAATCGTGGAAAGGAGAAAGGGAAGAATTCCTATCGAGATTGGGCGATCGCGCTTATTGCTGCACTCGTTCTTGCTTTTTTAATTCGGGGATTTGTACTGGAGCCATTTCATGTTTCAGGTCCCTCTATGCAAAATACCTTAGCTTCCAGTGATAAGGTAATGGTAAATAAGTTAATCTATAAAATCCGTTCTCCGAAGCAGGGAGAAGTAGTTGTTTTTCGCAGTAAAGACAAGGTTGATTTAATCAAACGGATTGTGGCTCTTCCGGGAGAGACGGTCGAAGTAAAAAATAATCAGTTGTTGGTAAACGGAAAAGAAGTGAAAGAACCGTACTTATCAACCTCTACTAAAACGGCTGACTTTGCCATGGTTAAAGTACCAAACGGACAGGTGTTTGTACTAGGGGATAATCGTTCTAATAGCACAGATAGTCGAGTTTTAGGTCCAGTCTCTACAGATGAGATCATTGGGAAGGCGTCCTTTGTATATTGGCCGATAGCCCATTTTTCGGGTTTATAGTTTTTAAATAGGATGTGGAAATATGAGTATTCAATGGTTTCCGGGTCACATGGCCAAAGCTCGCCGGCAAGTGACAGAAAAGCTCAAGTTGGTCGATGTTGTATTTGAATTATTAGATGCACGCTTACCAATCTCGAGTCGTAACCCGATGATGGGCGAGATTGTGGCACAAAAACCACGAGTTATTCTTCTGACCAAATGCGATTTAGCTGATCCAAAAGTGAATAAGGAATGGGTAGCGTATTTTCGTGAACAAGGTGTTGGCGTACTAGAAGTGGATGCAAAGACAGGAAAAGGAGTAAACTTGATCCAATCTGTTACAGATAAGCTCCTTCAACCTTTATTTGAAACACGCCAGCGCAAGGGGATTTTAACGCGTCGTGTTCGTGCGATGGTGTTAGGGATTCCTAATGTTGGAAAGTCATCCTTGATTAATCGATTGGCTAAGAGGGCGGCAACTGTAACAGGTGATCGTCCTGGTGTTACTAAAGCTCAGCAATGGATTAAAATTGGACAAAATCTAGAGTTGTTGGACACACCCGGAATTTTATGGCCAAAGTTTGAAGATCATGGAGTTGGGCTTCGTCTTGCTCTAAGTGGTGCGATCAAAGAAGAGATCCTACCGATTGAAGAAGTGGCAGTACATGGGATTGCTTATCTCAAAGAGCGCTATGCTACCGAACTTATCACCCGTTATAAGCTACAGGATTCTGCGCTCGAGCATGAGTCTTATGAAGTACTTCAAGAGATCGGAAAAAAGCGGGGCTGTATCCAGCGTGGCGGAATCGTAAATACCGAAAAAGCGGCTGAGATTTTCCTAAATGATCTACAGGGTGGTATGATTGGAAGAATTTCCTTCGAATATCCGGGCGATGAATTTTTTACAGCGGAACAGGATGTACAAAGAGATGAGTAGAACCATCGCAGATTGGAAAGAGAGGCTTTCATCTTCAGAGATAATAACGGAAAGTGAACTAACTGAACTACGGGCGGATTCAAGAATAGGCATCCAAAAACTCCTTCAATCCTACTTAAAGCTGCAAGAGAGAGCACAGGCTGAGCAGATGCGGATTGAAGGAATGTGGCGATTTGAGCGTAGGTTATGGGCTCAGGGAAAGAGTTGGATTGCTGGAGTAGATGAAGCAGGCCGAGGTCCTTTAGCAGGTCCTGTGGTAGCAGCTGCTGTCATTTTACCACCCGACTTTGATGCAACAGGTCTAAATGATTCCAAGCAAGTAAAGAAGGATGAGCGAAATCGACTACGCCAAGAGATTGAGCAAGAGGCCATTGCGGTTGGCGTTGGAATAATAGATGTACCTTACATAGATCAATATAATATTTTGCAAGCTACTTATAAGGCCATGCGAGTCGCTCTCAGCCAACTACAACCCATCCCGGACTTTATCTTAGGTGATGCTGTCAAGATTCCCCGAGTAACCATTCCTCAACACGGAATCATCAAAGGTGACGCACAAAGCCACTCCATCGCAGCTGCTTCGATTATCGCGAAGACAACTCGGGATGAATATATGATCCGATTGGCAGACAAATATCCAGGCTATGGCTTTGAAAAGCACATGGGATATGGAACCCCCGAACACTTACAAGCTATTGAAGCACTCGGGATCACTCCCGAACACCGATCATCTTTTGCACCCATTCAAGCAGTATTACGCTCTAGATAGATCCAATTTCATCAAATAATTGACAGAATTATACAACTTCTGGTAATCTACCCTTATAACGGTTTTTGTCGGAGGCGCTTATGTTATGAAAGATGTGCGTAAACAAATAGGAGCCCTAGGGGAAGAAGTTGCTGCACAGTTGTTAGAAGAAAAGGGTTATCAGGTCTTAACGCGTAATTGGCGCTCCCAATTAGGTGAGCTCGATTTAATCGTAACGAATCAACGAGATTTAGTATTTGTTGAAGTGCGAACGACAACAAGTACTCGTTTTGGTTACGGCTTTCAGTCTGTAGATGGAAAGAAACAACAACAAGTTCGAAAAATTGCGCTTCAATACGTTCTCAGCCATGTGAAACGACCGTATTCCTTGCGGTTCGATGTCGTCTCAGTTCTTCTAAATCGTCAAACAGGACAAGCTATCGAGACAGAGCATTTTGAAGGGGCGTTTTGAAGGGGCGTTTTGAAGAGGGGATAAAAGGTGGAGACCTAACAAAAAAAGAATGACATGTGAGGGAAACGGCTCATACGTCATTCTTTGTGTTGTAGTGAATCTTCTATTCGCTTCCTACTATCTAGCTTGAAAACGAATATGCCACTAATAATGATGAATACTCCAAGTAATTTGGTAGTCTGAAATGGGATTTTTTCTAATCCAAAGAGTCCAAGTGAATCAAATACAAGCGCGAAACCAATCTGTGAAGTAAGGACGATTGAAATGGCATAGGTGGCACCGAGTAATCGGATTCCTTGCATAAGACATGACACCACAAATATACCAAGCACTCCGCTAAACCAATACCAGATTTCTGCATTTCGTAAATTAAGAAAATCAATTCCTTCTACTATAAAACCAATTATAAATGAAGCTAAGAATCCTAGCCCTAGTACCCATGTTGTAGTCATCCAAGTGCCAGCCTGCTCATTCAATTTACTATTTAAGGTGTTTTGGAAACTGATTAATATTCCAGCGAGACATCCTAATAATAATCCTATCATCATTTTTCACTACCTCTTATAACTGAATCTCTTTCATTAGATATGCGTTGTTTTGTGACTCCTATCATGCAAACTGAAGAATGGCTACACCTAAGACCATCATTCCAATACCCATTAACTGCGAAGGCCTCACCTCTTGCTTTTTTCCTTCAAACCATCCAAAACGATCTGTGATAAACGTAAAACCTAACTGTGAAATAAGTAGTAATGCAACTGTGAGAGTAACCCCGATTTGGTGAATGGCAGTCACATTACTAAAAATAATGATGGCTCCTAGAGCACCTCCAGTCAAAAATAAGGGCTTAACTTGCTTTAATGACTCCCAATGGTAATCTCGAGTGAGCATAAGGATTATATAGGATACTATGAATCCTGTTAGTTGTGTGATGGTGGCCGTTTTCCATGTACCAATCCCTTGAGTAATATGGGAATTAGCTACTCCTTGTAATGTAAGGAAACCTCCACCTATAATGGCAAAAAAAATTCCTTTCATCATAATATCCCTTCTGTATATGATTTTTCATATCTATCATACATTACTTGATAGAATCTTTTTTATTGCTTGGTTAACAAATAGATGGTGTCTTTTTTTCATCCTTTTTAAAGTGATTTCATCTAGTCCCCATGTAGTGATTTTAGAGGTTGGTCGTAACGCAGCACATAGATCCCAATAAGGAAGATTTTCAAAGTTAACAGTAGGCATTATCGATTGATACTGGGCTGTAAAATCATTCATGGCATGAATACCAAAGTGCCATAGAATTTCGAGACGGCTGTTTGCAACATCAGCTAACGGATCTCCAAATGCTACATCCTCCCAATCAATAATGCCGACAAGTTGATCTTCTTTCCATAATAGATTGCCTGGCCAAAAATCTCCGTGGAGTATGGTAGATGAGTTCTGTTGGACTACCGGCCAGACCAGTTCGATTGTATCTCGTATACGTCCTTCACTCAATGATTCATCAAGAACGGGAGGACGATTTCTCATTTTTTCTGTATACATGTTTTCTTGATTAGGGAGAAATGATAAATCTATTTTTGAGTAATCTATACTGTGAATTTTTGCTAAGTTCGCTGCTAGTTGAAGGATATAATCGCTTAAACAAGCAGGTTTAAACTGTGTTTCACCCTCTATATATTCCATCACAATACATGGTGTGGTGAAAATTTCGCCTGATGATTCTAAATAATAAGGTTCTGGTGTAGGCAATCCAAAGGAATGTAGGCTTTTTAGGAGTGTAAACTCGTCTAATGCTATTTTTGGGTTCCGTTTTATGTCGATCTCACCATGTTGACGTATAATCATTTTCTTCTTGTGGCCATCTGGATATTCTACTTCCAGCATGGTTACCTGTGCTGAGACTCCACCTTTTAATTCATGTGAGTAAAGTAACTTACTCTGTGGATCTATTCGATAAGATAATTGTTTCATCTTTTCTTCTGCTATCGATTTATTCATGGACACATCCTCCAATATTCAAGTTTGATTAAAACCAATTTCTCCATATATCCAGTAATAAATAAGGAGGCGCATTTATGATTCCATGAATCAAAATTAAAATCCATATATTACGGTAACGAGACCAGAGATAACCCAAGAAAACACCTGTTATGCCTTGATTGGAAATGACAGTTGCAATATCCGTACTCCATTCTCCTGTTCCTTGGATTGCAATATGCCAAATAGACCAAAGAACAGACGTTATCCATATAGCTGGCCAAGTCCCAAGTAATCTTTCTAAATGTGTTTGTAACCAGACGCGATAGAACCATTCTTCCAGCAAGCTATTAACGAAAAAACTGGATAGTACCAGAAGGAATAATGTCAAAGGATCGGTAACGGTACTAGGAGTATGCGGAGTTGAAAAGATAGAGAAGTAGGACAGATAAATCCAAACGCCTCCAATAAAAAAGGGAGCCATCCGAGCCCATTGCGACAGAGACTGAGGCTGTTTAGCTATGGTATCATGTTGGGATGGAAATCGATAGATAAATATAATAATCCAAGGGAGCATTAGCAGAAAAGTAAGTTTTAGTCCAATATACCAAATGGAAAAATGTGGATTATTGCCATCGACTAAGAGCAAAGTAGTAGGAAACAAGACTGCCCCTGACAGAAAAATAATAGATTGAATGGTAAGCTGTGACTTTGGAAGATGGCTGACTTGATGGAAGTTTGTCACGGGTAGATGAAGTGACATCATTTTAATAAGCATGATACCGATAAGCGCTGGAATCCATATATTCCATATTGGTTTTGTACTTTGATGGTCAGATGAATATCGAATATCAGTCAACCCGTTCCACATTAACCATCCTATCGCTATAGCTATAATCAAAAAATGGATTAAGCTGACTGCCTGTCCCCATTTTCGATAAAAAGTCAGTTGGTTTGTTTGCTTTGTGTTCATGTTGTGCTCACTCCTGTTGCATGTAGTAATATTCCAACATCTGGTTAATATAGCTCACTATTTTATAATCGAATCCATAAACAGTGGGGGCTTCATTTTCGTTTGGTGTAATTAATTTCCAATATTTTTCTACCAGATTTATATTTCCTTTGAATAGACGGACGATCTGTACATGTAGTGCTTCAGCAAATCCTTGTACGATGGTATCCGAAACAGGCTTATGAATATTTTGGCGAATCTGCTGTATCAATTCGATCAATTCAACTAATCGAGGATCTTTACTTCCTAACAGGGGAAGCTGTTGCAAAATCTCCATTTCCTCATCCGTAAAAAGCTGGTCAGGGAATGTAGCGACGATAACTCCGTTTTCTACCTCTCGATCTTCCAAAGATGTTATTAACTCAAAAATCTCGTTTGCCTTGACTTGCCCTGTTACCTGAATAGCATGCACGGTTGATTGTAAGTAGTATTGCTTTCTCTCTAGATTTTCCTTTTCTTTTTGAATGATCTTGATTTGTTCCTGTAAAGATGTAATCCACATTTTTTCATCGGCCCTGACCACTGGCTGACCAACCATTTGTCTGATTTGCCGTAATGTAAAACCAATCGATTTTAACAGTCGTATTTCTTGTAACCTTAATAATGCATTCTGATCGTAATAGCGATAGTTTTTATCATCCACCTTCGTTGGTTTTAGCAAACCAATCTCATCGTAATAATGAAGTGTCCGTCTACTTATATTTGCTTTTTTTGCTAATTCACCTATGCTAAGCATGGTTATCCGCTCCCTAAAAATACTATATGGTATTACGTATACGTGAAGGTCAATACATCTAAAAAATAAGAACCTACTTGAGAGATTTCAATATAGTCAGGTTGATAAACTTTGATATATTAGAAATGGGTTAATCGATAATAGTATATACAATTTCTATTACGATGGATGGTATTCTCGCAAATCGTCTTTATCATAAAGAAGGAGGAGGCAGATGTATACGATTAGCAAGTTTTCACAGCTTTGCAAATTAAGCCCTCGCATGCTACGACACTACGACAAAGAGGGACTTTTTTAGAAAATACTAATAGGTATAGATATTATGAGAAAAGTCAGTTAGAAATAGCATTATTTATAAAAAAGCTACGAAGGTATGGATTCTCCTTGTCAGAGATTAAGACGATCCTACAGACACCCGAAAAGAATTTATTGGTCGAATGGATATACTCGAAAATGAATGAACTTTCCAATGAAGTGGATCGCTATAGGCAAATTATTATAGAAATGAACGAGATGATAGAGATAGAGAGAAACGAAGGTTTGATTCAAAGAACGGAGAGGTCATACGATATATTGATCGGAATGAGGAATGTCAATGTGTGACACAAATATGTTTTCCTGTCTCTAAAAGATCACAATAATAGATTGACATTGACACAATGTTAAAGCTTATTCTACTTTTAGCGAAAGCTAGAGGAAATGTAACTGTATGAATCGACACGACAAAATGAGTGTAAAGTGAGATGATGTAGACATGAATTTTTTCAATGAGAATGATAAGCTGGCAATGGATGTTATCAGTGCAATTCACACAGGCAATATCCCAATGTTGAAGGAGATACTTTCTGTAAACCCAGACTTATCTACAGCGCGAATTATGGGGAGAGATCGCATGTCCCGTACGTTGTTACATGTAGTAACTGACTCGCCTGGCCACTTTCCGAATGGAGCGGAAGCCGTTACTGTACTAGTCGAGGCAGGTGCTGATGTGAACGCGCGATTTTCCGGCTCACATACGGAGACACCGCTTCATTGGGCTGCAAGCAATAATGATATCGAGATACTAGACATGCTTCTCGACTTTGGTGCTGACATCGAGGCGGATGGTGCAGTAATTGCTGGTGGGACACCGTTGGACGATGCAATTGCATTTGCACAGTGGGGGACGGCATATAGATTGGCGGAACGTGGAGCACAGCTGGCACTATGGCATGCAGCCGCATTAGGAAAAATGGATGTAGTAGAAGCTTACTTTGCAGGTGGCCAACTTTCAGCAAAATACCCTTGGGTAGAAAAATCTACTTCACCTACAGAGGAAATGAACGTATCATTTTGGTGCGCTTGTCACGGTGGACAACGAAACGCCGCTGAGTACTTGCTCCATAAGGGGGCTAATCTGAACTGGATTTCATTGTGGGACAATCTAACACCATTGGATGCTGCACAACGGAGTCATGCTACTGATCTAGTTCAATGGTTGCGTAATCAGGGAGCCAAGTCTATCAGCGAATTGAGTTGATCCAATGCATAGTTCTGAGTAATGTTACCAGAATGTAGAATGCTATGAATGAAAAAAGAGGATCTATGTGCTTATATTGGACATAGATCCTCTTATAATCGTTTGCTTAATTTTTACGAGGACGGATCTGATAAACACAATGTTTCCCGCCTTTGGCTTTACACTCCACTTGCTCTACCTCTGCATCCAAAATACCACGAAACAAAGAGAGTTCGCTTCCACATGCTTGCAGATATTGGTGTGCAACGGTATGAATGGGGCAGTTGTATTCTGTTAGGGTGTAAGTGTCTTTTTCTGCACTTTCTTCCCACTCGGCCATATATCCCTTTTCCTGTTGAATAGAGGCTAATTGGGACACTTGCTCGGAGAGAGGAAGACCTTTCATGAGAGATCGAATGGCTTGCTTTAAGCGTTCTTCCCTCCGGTGAAATAATTGATCGATCGTTTCTTTGCCGTGAAGAGACTCCAGGTCTTGTAGAAAATCAAGTGTTAAATCACGATAATGTTTTGGGAAAAATACTTCTGCTTTCTCAGTAAGGGAGTAGACGGATGTAGGTCTCCCCATCGCTTGACGTACTAGTGTTGTCTTGAGTAGCTGATCCTTTTCAAGAACTTGTAGATGCTTTCTCACAGCAATATTAGAGATTTCTAAGATATTTGCTAACTCTTGTGCGCTCATGGATCCACTTTTTCGAAGTAGAGTTAGGATTTGCTGACGTGTATAGCTCATTGGTTCAGACATAGCAAACGACCTCCCCTCACTAAAATAATCTCGCTCTTCGTAATACCTCCACTTTAGTTTAGACTCCCTATTAAATCTGTCAAGTGCTCCTCTTCTCCTTTTCTACAGAATGAAGTTCATATCACCAAATTCATGCCAATAATACTGATGTTCGATCGCTTCCTGATAAGCATGTAGAATTCGTTCTGGATTGATCAGAGAGGAGAGAAGATCGAGATGACTTGCTTCTGGTTCATGAAACCCTGTAATTAGTCCATCTACGACACGGAGCTTTGTATCGGCTGTGATATGTAGATTGGTCCAACTGGTTTGGGGGATGATCTCTCCATCACCATCGATCGATGTTTCTAAGGCTCTTACTACTGTTGTCCCAACTGCAATGACTCGCTTCCTCTGTTTTTTCGCTTTTTTGATCTCTTGAACGGTACTAACAGGAACCAAGTATTCTTCAATGTGCTTTTTTGGATCGAGATACGCTTGGTCATCTAGTAGATAACTTAGACCTGTATGGAGCTGAATATAAGCAATCCTCACTCCTTTTTGCTGTAATCTCAGTAATAACTCCCAACTAAAAGCTCTCCCTGCAGAAGGCATCTCTACAGACCCTGGCACAGTTCCATAAACGGTTTGGTAATAGTCTAGATCCCACAGTTGATCGATATATTCATATCGAATCGGCTCGCCTAGAGCATAGAAAGATTCAAGTAGATGATTCCCAGATTGGGAAAACTGTAGGGTTACGAGTGAAGCATCTGATAGTGAAGTAACGGTCGCTTGGAGAGAAGGAGCAAAAAGAAATTCATCTCCTAACGTAACTCCAGCGGCCACGATTAGCGCTTCCCAGTGCGTAGCATCGATTCTCCGTGCCAGTCTCATTTCTACTTGCGATTGTAAGAGTACATGATCCCGTGTCCAATCAACGTGAAAAACGGCGGGTATGGTTCGACTTGCATTTAATACTAATAAATCGTCTTTCTCGAGATAGGAATCGATATGTTGAAACTGAGTATGTGTAGTTTCATCTGTTTGACGATGTAACACCATGCACTTAACATGATCACGGCGAATGCCCCGGCGTTCAGGTGGCGAGGATGCATGCAGGGAGTCCGGTAGGTAGAAGGAAAGGGATGTTGTCATGATTGATATGCTCCCCTTTCTTGTAGGAATTCTGTTGCTTGTATTCGTTCGCCATTTTCTTTTGATTCAGTTGAAGCTAAGTATAGAAATATATGTACGACATCATTTGGATCAACGAGATCGTAATTGCAATCTGGCACTGCTAAAGCATGCATTTCTGTGTCCATTTCACCAGGATCAACCATATTCATCCGAACACCGGTACCTTCTAGCTCATCAGCCCACGTCTGGGTTAATCCTTCCAGCGCAAATTTGGAGATCCCATAAGCCCCCCAACCACGATAACCTGTATGTCCTGCTTCTGAAGTTACATTGATGATCGAACCCTTTTTTTCTTGTAGCATCTTCGCCACCACTCTCCTTGTGACGAGGAAGGGCCCTACTGCGTTTACACGAAGAACGTCTTGGTAGTCATCTTCGGGATAATCGGCTAGAAGGGGCATAGGACTCGGTCCTAGTATGGATGCGTTATTAATTAAGACATCAATGGTGCCAAATGTTGCTTCCACCAATGCCACAAACCGTTCTACATCACGAGACAGTGACATATCAGCCGTAATGGCTAATACTTCAGTAGCTCCTTGTTGTATCGCTTCCTTCTTTACTTGGAGTAATTTCGTTTCTTCTCGGGCACAAATAGCTAATCTTGCTCCTTCTTTAGCAAATGCTAGCGTTAAAGCACGCCCTAGCCCTTTTGATGCTCCAGTGATCATAATAACCTGATTTGAAGAGGTTGACATATCAATCGCTCCTTTGAGATTGTTAATTTTATAACTTAATTAACCTTTTAGTTAAAAAAACTTCCTCTTTATCTTAGCCTCTTCATAACAATCTGTAAAGAGGAAATGAAAGTAATATTTTCATTTTCTATGCGAATGGTAAATATAGATATTTTTCCAAAAAATAGGCTATTAATTACAGGAGTCATGATGAGATTCTCTTGTTCCAACTCTTAGAATATTCTTTGAAGCTAATGAATAAATACTATGAAGATCGATAAAAAAGGGATGATTAGGAGGTTTGCTTATGAGCCAGGGATTAAAAAGAATGTTTATGAGTCAAGAAAAGAATTTGTATCTTCCAAAGGTAAGTGTTTTAATATCTGCTTTTAATCGTCCTCATATGTTGAAGAAGGCATTGGAGAGTGTATTAGATCAAACATATCCCAATATGGAAATCATTATTGGGGATGGTAGTACAGATGATGGAGTAGAAGCTTTGATTAGGCCATATTTAGAGGCCTATGATCATATTAAGTATGTGCGAAGTGTAGAGACAGGTAGAAACTTATCCAGCTTAGCAAACACCCTAACCTTGTTTAGTATGGCTACGGGAGAGTTTATTAACTTTCTGCACGATTATAACTTTTTTCATCGAGAAAAAATTGAAAAAATGGTACATTCCTTTCTTCGCCTCCCGAATGTCAAATTGGTCACTTCTTACAGACAGTTGGTCGACGACGCTGGAAGTGAACTCCCTCCAGTAGTAAGTACAGCTAAATTATTTCATCAAAATTCGCTTATTAATGGAAAAAATCTTGGAAAGCTCATGCTTAGTCAGTTTACTAATTTTATAGGGGAATCTACGACTGTATTATTTAGAAAAAACGATCTCATGGAAGGGTGGGCAAGGTATGGAGGTGCCCATCATGCTGTCTTGAGTGATGTAGCTACTTGGATGTCTCTACTCGCTCAAGGAGATGCGGTATATATAGCAGAACCGTTAAGTTACTCTAGGATCCATTTAGACTATAATCAGATGAATTCAGCAGATCTAGAGTTAGGACGTATAGCTGAGTGGGCCAGTATTCTGCGGAGTTCATTGGAAGGCCAACTGATTGAAATGGATGAGTATCAAGGTTATCTCAAGCAGTGGAATGAACGTTGGGACTCTCGTATCCATGAATTAATGGCGATTGAAAATCAAGCATTTATTATGCAAGGAGTACGTGCCAAATGCTTGAGGCTACTAGAGGACATTCCACAAGTATGTAACTTATAGCAACCACTACTGTGGATTTTTATATAAAGTGAGGAGATTCTAATTAAGCAGATACCATTTCTTCGTCCTAATGTAGTGAGGTGCGAATTATACCTAAAGTATCTTTCGCAAATTGATGAAAATAGGATTTATTCGAACTATGGCCCCTTGAATGACACTTTCGAAGAACGGATCCTTCAGGAGTTTTTTGAAGGGGAGGGGGCGGTTAGCACAGTTAATAATGCAACGATTGGCCTAATGCTGGCAATTTCCGAAAGTATGAGGCCAAATGGTCGATACGCGCTAATGCCTAGCTTTACTTTCTCAGCTACTCCTTTAGCTGCTATTTGGTGTGGATTAGAGCCTTATTTTATTGATATTCGTGAAGATGAATGGTCTATGAATGTAGATATAGTAGAGGACACCTTGAAAAATCTAGGAGACCAGGTTGCCGTTGTCGTGCCATATGCAACCTTTGGAACCTGTATAGATCTAACCTATTACAACGAATTACAGAAGAAGGGAATCCCAGTCGTTGTGGATGCAGCAGCCAGCTTTGGCGCAAGAGATGCGTATGGACATTTTGGGAAGGGATTTTTAGGGAGTATTATATACAGCTTCCATGCTACCAAGGGGTTTGGAATTGGAGAGGGGGGACTGGTATACAGTGGGGATCAGGGGCTCATCTCCAATGTGCGGCAAGCGGGGAATTTCGGTTACAAGGGGAGTAAGGAATCAACTTTAAAAGGGCTCAATAGTAAATTGTCCGAATACATGGCTGCCATCGGTTTGGCAACGTTGGATGTATTTGAACAGAAAGTAGAATCCCGAAAGCAGATTAAAAAATGGTATTTGGAGCAGATGGACAAATGGAATTTATTTGAGAAAGGGTGGAGAGTTCAAAATTGCTCAGGACAACTTGTGACGCAACTTCTCTCTGTTCTCAGTCCACAGGGTGAAAACGATAGAATCATACATCACTTAGGTGAACAAGGGATTGATACGCGATGTTATTTTTCTCCGCCTTGCCACAGACAAAAACAGTTTGCTACTAGCAATCAATCTACGATGGCCGTGACGGAATGTATATCAGATCGTATTATCAGTCTACCGTTTTGGGAAGAAATTGAGAGGGATCATGTAAAGCAAATTGTCAAAGCACTAGCAAATACATTACATAGGGGTGAGTAGATTGGAACATACATCTTCCTATTATTGTCCATGTTGTAAGAATCACGTTGCACAATTTATTCCCTGGCCCGCCGGTTTTTTTGAACCAGAATCGTTTCAATTGGAAAATTGGAATCCCGAAACAGGAATTTGTTCGATGTGTAGGGCTTTGGATCGTGAAAGACTATACACATGGTTTATTGAAAGAGAAACTGATTTATTTATGGCACAAGCTTTTGTTTTTCATATTGACCCTGAAAAAGAAAAACATGTAAAAAATAAGCTTGCTGAATATTCGAATCTCCATTATGTGTCTGGCGAATTTAAACCGCTAGATCCATGGACGAAGGGGCTGGATGTTACAAATCTCTATTATAAAGATCATTCATTTGATGTCATAATATGTAGTCATATACTCGATAATATTTCAGAAGATCGCAAGGCGATGAGTGAGCTTTATAGAGTGATGAAAGTCGGAGGCTGGGGGATTATGCAAGTACCGCTGGCTATAAATATAGGGACGAGTTTAGAGGATGAGCAACGCATTACTCCAGAAGATCGGGCTAGAGTTTATGGCCATCCAGATCATGTGCGAGTATATGCAAAGGAGGATTATATAAAGAGACTTGAATCAGTCGGTTTTCGAGTCGAGTTGTATAATATCGCAAAGAGATATTCTTTCGAAGAAGCACATAGATTAGGCCTATCTAAAGAAGATAATCTTTATATTGTGCATAAAGATGCATGATTGTTTTCCGAAAATAAGTGTCCATGTAGATGACTAGTAAGATAAGGGTCATCTTTTTTATGTTTTATTCAAGCAAATAAGCAGGATTATGTCAAAAGACGCCGAATAATTCCATATTATGGAACAAATGTTTGGGGGATAATCATTTGTATGCAAAGATCTATAGTGCATCCGTATTAGGAATCCATGGATTTATCGTAGAGGTGGAGATAGATATTAGTAATGGGTTACCTGCTTTTGATATAGTCGGACTCCCTGACTCCGCTGTTCGGGAGTCCAGAGAGCGGGTTCGGGCAGCGGTTAAAAATAGCGGTGTAAACTTTCCCTTACAGCGTATTACGACAAACTTAGCTCCAGCAGATATTAAAAAAGAAGGAGCTAGCTTTGATCTAGCCATTGCGATGGGGATTCTACTAGCTAGTGATCAAATGGTTGGAATCAGCGTAGATAAAACGATATTTTTAGGTGAATTATCTCTAGATGGATGTTTACGCCCCTTACATGGAATTTTGCCGATGGTGATGTGTGCGCAGGAACAAGGTTTTACTAAGGTGTTAGTACCTGCTGCCAATTATTCAGAGGCCTGCTTAGTAGATGGAATTGAAATTATCCCTCTCCAGACATTGCAGGAGTCTGTTGGCTACTTAAAGGGAGAGTGGCATCCAGATTTTGTAGAAACCGCTACCACCATCGAACAAACGAAATGGACTCAACCCGATTTGAAAGATGTCCAAGGACAGCAACATGTAAAAAGAGCGATGGAAGTGGCAGCTGGAGGCGGGCATAATTTGATCCTGATAGGATACATTAGCATGCCAATGTATCCTAATCTGCTGTTGTAAGGGTACAAATGCAAGTTCTCTTTCTAGCTCTGCTATATTTGGAGATTAGTTTGTGTTAATTTGATTTATGATTTCTAAACGGACATTAAAAGGAGGTGTATTGCTATTTGCAACCAAGTCTGAAAATCAAGAAATGAATACAAACAATGCTAAGCAGTGGTACGATTAATATTCGAAATTAGAGAGGACTAGTCGAAATATATATTTACAGTACATAAAATAAATCGTATAATGTATAAATGAAAGCAGGTATTCTTTAGACCGCTTTGAAAGGAGTAGCATATGTCTCAAATAGAAGAAGAGAAGGTATTAGATGCATTTAGTAAAGGCGTTGGTATTTTAGTCATACAAGAAGAACTGAGTTGTTTGGAGTCTGATATATCTAGAATATTGATAAAGTATAAAGAAAAAAATAGACAAAAGAACTCATTTTCAGATGACTTTAAAAAGCTCATAGCCGAAAGAGATATGCATAACGTACCTCGAAAGACGATAGCGACAGAATTGAGAATTAATGTTGCAACAGTGAGTAAAGCTTGCAAACAATTTGGTCAGAAAACTAAGGGGAGAGTTTCATCGTATAATCTGTATTCAGAAATTGTGGGAATAAATAATTTGAAAAGATGCCCGAATTGTAATAGTGAAAAGGTGAACCGAATTGAATCACTTGTCCGAAATTTTAATACTTCTGGTATTTTCTGTATGGATTGTGGAAATGAGTACTTTGAATTAAAAGGGAAGTTTTATCATATTAACTTTGAGTATATAGACTAGATAGACTATGGGAGGATATATAATGAGCCAAGCTGACAATCAATACAAAAATTTAATATCGAATATTATCAATAATGGAATTTGGGATGTAGATCATGTTGTCAGATCAAGGTGGAAACATGGAGAACCAGCGTATACTAAGTCAATAATTTCTCAAAAGATGAGATTTGATAATAAAGAAATTCCGATTATAACATCTAAAAAAGTGGCATGGAAAACAGCTATTAAAGAATTGCTTTGGATTTGGCAAATGAAATCAAATAAGGTACAGGAGCTTCGAGATATGGGAGTGGGAATTTGGAATGAGTGGGAGTTGCCAGATGGAACTATTGGGAAGGCATATGGATATCAGTTGGGGAAAAAGTGCCGTTATCTCATGGGCAAAAAAGTGGATCAAGTTGACTATCTTCTTCATCAACTAAAATACAATCCTTCTAGTCGCAGGCATCTTACAACTCTTTGGAATACAGATGACCTATCAGAGATGAGCTTGTTGCCTTGTGTATACGAAACGCAATGGTATGTAAGACAAGGTGAGTTGAGCTTAGAAGTTAGAGCAAGAAGTAATGATATGGCTTTAGGAAATCCTTTCAACGTATTTCAATACAACATACTACAACGAATGATTGCACAAGTAACAGGCTACCAACTAGGAGAATACATATTTCATATCGGTGATTGCCATATTTACGAGCGACATCTTCCCATTATAGAGGAACAAATTAAGCGTGATACATACAATGCACCTATCTTATGGATGAACCCTGACATTAAAAATTTCTATGACTTTACCATCGATGATTTTCAATTAATTGGATACCATCATGGAGATCCAGTCCAATATGAAGTAGCCACTTAGATTCGAATAGAGGAGGAATTAGATGGACAACTATACTGTATACCACATTCATTCCGATCTATCCAATCTTACAGCAGGAACAGGTGCAGACAGTGTAACAAAGTTTGTAGATTATCTCGATCTGGCAGAAAAATATGGAATGAACTCCTTTTGTTTTTCAGAGCACGGCAATCAGATGAATTGGATTAAAAAGAAGCAAGGGATAGAAAAACGCGGTATGAAATACATACATGGCAATGAAGTGTACTTAACCCGTCATACTGACAAACAACAAGGTCTAATACGCGATAATTACCATTACATGCTAATCGCCAAAAACTATGAAGGGGTGAAAGAGCTAAACACACTAACATCTAAGTCGTTCAATCGCCAAGATGGTCACTTCTATTACAACCCCCGTATCTCATTTGAAGAGTTAAAAAGTACCTCCGACAACATTATCATGACCTCTGCTTGTTTAGCTTCCCCTTTATGGCGGATGTACAAAAATCCTAAACTTAAAAATGAACTCGAAGATATGTTGCAGTGGATGGGTGATAATCGCCATCGTATGTTTCTAGAAATCCAATATCACACACATCCAGAGCAATTTGAATTCAACAAACTACTACACCAGTGGTCAAAAGATTTACAAATTCCATTGATTGCAGGAACCGATACGCATGCCCTGAATAGAGAGCATCAAGAAGCTCGCAAGATTTTTCTCCAGTCCAAAGGGGCAACGTATGGGAATGAAGACATGTTTGACCTCACTTTCAAATCCTTCCAAGAACTAGTAGGGATGTTTGAATCCCAACGTGCACTCCCTAGAAATGTTTACCTAGAGGCGATCCATAACACAAATTCAATGGCAGATATGGTTGAAGAGTTCAGTCTCGATAAAACTCCTAAATACCCCAAACTATATGAAAATCCGATTGAAGTATTCAAACAGAAGATTAATGACGGTGTTGTAAAACGTGGGATTCATCAATTTCCAAAGGAAAAGAGAAACGAATACTACGATCGGATTAAGGAAGAGATAGACACTTATATCAAACTTGATTCTGTAGACTATATGTTGCTTCAAAAAAAGATCATTGACTGGTGTCATGAAAATGAGATCTATCAAGGGTATGGTCGTGGATCGGTAAATGGGAGCTTAATTGCGTATGTATTGGGTATCACTGAAATGGATTCGATTAAGCACAAGCTTAACTTCTTCAGATTCCTTAATCCAGATCGTGTAAGCTTACCTGATATTGATATCGATTTCCCTCCAAGCAGGAGACAGGACGTAATTGACTATTTATCGGGCTTAGATGGAGTAGAGTTCGCCGAGATTATAACGTTCAATACGTTGGCAGACAAAGGATCTATCCGAGAAGTTGGCAGAGCGCTGGATATGTCGTTAGATGTTGTGGATCATATTGCAAAAAACATTGAAACAGATGAGAAGAAGTTCAGAAAAGAGTATCCAGATTTATTTCAATATGTAGATGTGCTTAAGGGTGTAATCCAAAGCATGGGGAGTCACCCTTCAGGCTTTGTAGTATCACCCATTGATCTGGACAAGCATCTTGGGACAGTTTATACAAAGGAAAGCAAGCATAGGGTTACTAGCGTTAACATGAAAGAGCTTGATGGAGAAAATTACGTAAAACTAGATATTCTAGGCTTAGATAACATTGAGCTTATCAATGAGACTTGCAAACTCGCTGGAATCGAACGATTGATACCAGACAATATTGATACGTCAGACTTGGATGTTTGGAAGACCCTGCGAGAGTCTACTCTTGGTGTTTTTCAGTTTGAGGGGGATAGTGCACATGCGTATTTAAAAACGCTCTTTAGTGATGAGACCTTAGAGAAAATACATCATGATTTGGGAGAGGTTGATTATATAGATCTGCTTTCCCTAGCTAATGGAGCAATACGCCCTTCAGGAGAATCTTATCGGTATGATCTAGCAAAAGGGATAACAAAAGATAATGGCCACGAAGGTTTAAATCAATTTTTATCCGAAACATTAGGATATATGGTATTCCAAGAACAAATCATGAGATTCCTAACGGACTTCTGTGGCTTTTCAGGTGCGGAGTCAGATAGTGTAAGACGTGGACTTGCGAAGAAGGTGGGAACGGAACAATTTCTACCTGCTATTGAGGCAGGATTTATTGAAACGATGAGAACGCAGTATGATGAAGATGAAGAGCATGCCAAACAAATTCTTCAATCCTTTTTGAAGGTAATTGAGGATGCATCCGACTATGGGTTCTCTGTTAACCATTCACAGCCATATTCTTATATCGGGTACATCGGAGCTTATCTTCGCCACCATTATCCGTTAGAATTTCTTACAGTGGCTCTTAACCTGCGAGGCAATGATTTGGATAAGACCACAAAAATCGTACATTATGCAAAGCAAAAAAGAATTGAGATTAAACCAATACAATTTGGCAAATCCCGTTCTGTCTATAGCTTCAGTAAAGACGAACAGGCGATCTATAAAGGTATTCAGTCAATCAAATATCTGAATGCCAAAGTTGCTGAAGAGCTATACGAACTAGCGAAAAAGGATTATGATCGAGATAATTTTGTTATGTTAGTGGTTGATATGCTTGAGCACACGACGATTGATACTAGGCAAATGGAGATACTTATTCGTTTAGACTTCTTTCAGGAGTTTGGTAGGCAGGAAGTCTTACTTGAAATTTCCAAAGTAATGATGGATAGGAAGAAGCCAGATGGAGAATTGTACCCCGAATTTGTCACAGTATCATTGAAGTATACAAAGGGGCATAAGGAGAAGACGAAACAACAACGCATTGCTAACTTGGAGAACTTCGAAAAAGCGGTTAGAGATCATCCGCCTCAAAAAGTTAGTCTCCATGAGCAGATTTCTTTTGAAAAAGAAACATTGGGCTATGCAGTATCGACTTTTGAAGATGTGAGTGAGTCATTTGCAGTTGTTTTGGATATCGACAAAAAATTTACTCCTAAGATTGTGCTTTATAGAGTAAAAACAGGCGAGGAGTCTGTATTAAAGGTGAACAAGAAGAAATTTTACCAAGGAGATGACGATCTTTTATATGTAGGAGATGTGATCCAAATTTTAGAGACTGCTGAGAAGAATGGATGGAAAAACGTGAATGGTAAGTGGGTGCAGAATCCAGAAGCAAAAGACATCTGGCTAGAAAAATGCAAGTTGATTCGAAAGAGCAAAGAACGTGATGCCGTATTAGATAACAATTGCAGATCAATTGTATAATAAAGATAGGATTTGCTTTGTATGGAGGGGGATTTTCCTGATCAAGGAGAATGCCATTTGAATTATATTTATGGGATAGATCCAAGTCTGTCCAGCACAGGTGTTACTATTTACGATTTGGAAACAAAACGATTTGTATACATAGGAAGTATTCAGACGACCAAAATCAAAAGTCAAAAGAAACGATACCATAACGCATTGAAACTCAAGCATGTATACGATAGCCTATCAGAGCTGAAAGCAAAGTATCCTCCAACTGTAATTGCTATTGAGCGGGGATTTAGTCGCTTTAACACTTCCACTCAAGTTACTTACAGAGTCCACGGTTTGATAAATCTTCTATTTTATGATGTTGAGCAAGTCTACTATCCTCCCAAGGCAATTAAGGAAGCTGTTCTGAGTGGGAATGCGACTAAGCAACAGGTACAACAGGCTATTAAAGTACTACATCTTATTCGGTTTGTAAGCGAAGATGAGAGTGATTCTTTTGCAGTTTGTCTTACATATCTAATCAAAAAAGATCTAATTGACTATGAAAAGCCCGCACTGTCTAATTCAGAAGTGCGTGCGTAATGAGAAGAGGAGTTGGTTTATATGCCACCAGAACTACATAAATTGAGCCCTCCTAAAAATGATTTAACTGGGCAGACATATGGTAGGATAACTGTATTAGCTGATGGAGGGACAAATAATAAAGGAATAAGGTACTGGGAATGCCAGTGCCTTTGCGGAAAAGTAAAAATTATAAGAGGAAGTAGTTTCACAAGCGGAAAAACAAGATCGTGCGGTTGTTTAAATGGTGATGCGATCCGAATAAGAAAAAGAGTCACGGATATAAAAGTAGGAGATCGTTTCGGTTTGCTTGTGACAATCGAGAGAAAATCTAATACATTATGGGCGTGTATATGTGACTGTGGGGGGATGAAGGACGTAGAGTCCTATGATTTGAAACGAAAGAAAGTCAAATCATGTGGCTGTAAAAAAAATAAAGAGCTACAAAATACAGTACAACATTATAAGAGAAAAAAGGAAAAAGTAGGCGCACATGTGCCTGCTCTTAAAACAAAAGTGAGACATAATAACTCTACAGGTGTAAAAGGTGTAGGAAGAGTACAGATGCCTAATGGTAGTATAAAGTATTCAGCATATCTCACCATAAATGGAACGACTCACCGAGCAGGCTATCATGACACTATAGAAGATGCTACCATCGCACGGAAGGATTTAGAGGAAAAATATCATAGGCCATTTCTTGAAAATAAATGACTACTCTAGTGATGGCTTATGAACGTCTTTCTCAAATCAACAGATATTTTTAGAATCAACCCCTAGCCCTTTGAGCTGGATAACACAACTATTGGAAATGAAATGAAACCTAACAGTTAGAGAAGTATAAGCGAATGATACCGAGGAACATTTCTTTGAGGATCTTCAAAGAAAAATATCGTAAAATTTTGTTGTTCTAGAAATGAAGTGGTACTATAAAGTAAAGGTAATTGTTAAATTTATTCTAAATGAAAAGATGAGGTTGGTGCTATGGCTAAAAGAAGTGGAATGTATATGGGTGTTATTTCCTCTATCATCACTATCATGCTATCCGCCTGCTTTTTGCTTCTTACTCCTAACAGTAAAGATACAATAATTAGGGTTTTTTCTTTGGTGACATTTCCAACCTGCTTATTTCTAATTGCATCGTTAATTCGAAGACCGTTACTAATGCTGTTGTTTTTAATATGGTCAATACCTATTGGGATTTACTTGGGGGTTGCAGTAATCCCTAGCATATGGAATCTATTTGTTATTTCATTGCTGTTCAGTTTCATCTCAATTTTAACTGTTTTATCCGAAAAGAGAGAAGAAATCAGTAAAAAAACTCATCAAAACAGATGAGTTTGGGTTCAAACAATGTTTGTATATTGGGATAAGAACTGTATCTTAAGTAGTCAGAAATACACGCTATGGCAATTGCTGTGGTGTGTATTTCTGACTACTTAAGATACAAATTTACTTTGCTTAATGTGTCGTAATTTTAAGATGCAATAAATGACCAGCTACGCCTTCAGTATCTAAATCAGCGAAGTAGTGATATTTTTTATTTGGCTTTGGTGTAATACTGATATAGTGTTCTGCATATGTTGTCCCCGTGATTCCACCCAAGAAATTAGTATTAACATGTTTTGCACTAGCTGATTGAAAACTATTTGGATCGTTATTGTATTTTTTCCACACTAATTTCCAATATGTTCCTAAAGAAGTGGGGCTTGCATCCCAAGTATTTAATGATCTGCTATAGTAGCTGAATTTACCATTATCATCTTTCCAACTATATCCAAGATCAGTCCAATTGCAGTCTATATTAACTGGATCGTAAGTATGCGCTCTAACATTAGCACTGTTGTAACTGACTAAAGCCTTTGAATTTCCTACTGGCTTTTCTTTTGTAACAATGGGAGATGTTTGAAACATGGGATTTTCTTTTACAGCTTTATATGTCCCTTTTTCGAGGTCTGCTGTGACTACGTAGCTTCTATAGACACCATCGGCAGTGCCAGTTCCTCTTACTCTAATATGGAAACCGTTTTCGCCCTTTTTTGCTTCAACTTTATCGAAGACAGTTGTACTACTGGCTTCAGCCTTTAAAATTTTTACTTCGTTAATAGATCCCGTTTCTGCCGCAAAAGTAGTTGCAGAAATACTAGAGAATAGTACTATAGATAATACAGCATTAAAGAACTTTTTCATAAACTAACCTCCTGTTTTTATATATTAATCTTTCAATAAAATTAATACTATTTAAATGATATATTTTATTAATATAGATTTCAATGTTTTTAATTATATACTTAATATTTCTAATTATTAAGACTTATGAGCTAATATTAATGAAACTATGCTCGGGATAGCTAGATAAAATTGTACTTTTATCAACCATTAGAGGATATTTAGCTTTTGGGTGAATCAGTATCTAGAAGCTATTTCAAAAGTCGAAAGTAGCTCGAAAATATCCCAAAATCCTGTTTTTCAGCACACACCTGAATGACAATGAATCAAGCTAATTTGATGTTTCCGAAAGGAGCCCCGCTCCGAAGAAATTTCTAAATTATGTTTTTGCAAATCTTCTAGTGAGATGCTATTTTGTGATAGTAGTATTTGCTAAATTTGATGGCTAAGTACTGCAAATATCAATCTCTTATATAATTATATATGTTATATTAATAAATGTATTACATAGAATTTAATAGGAGGTGCTAATATTGACTAAAGAACAAGTAGTAGCTCAAATTAAAGAAGAAATGAAAAAAGTAGATTTCAGCGTTCGACTCATTAATGGATGGAATCACGGTTAATATTAAGACACAAAATACAGAAGGTTCTCGTTGTGAGTTCCTTCTGTATTTTTAAATTTTAATAATCATGAGAGGATGCTATTATTTATGAAATACCGCAACTATCTTTATTCGAGCACACCTTCTTTTTCCATTGTGCGTTTATTATTAGAAAATAGAGAGTACTTAGAGAGTGGATGTCATCCTCTTTTTTTTACCGCATTGACTAGGGGGGAAGATGATAGTAGTTATTATAATGTGAGTTACATATCTGATTTAGGATTGCGTAGAACGGATGAAGCGAAACATTACTTTTTCGAAAATGCAATTCCTCTTTTAAAGAAACTAGGAATAGATAATGCATCCTTTGCAAAAGTAGACGCAACAACAAAAGACATATTGGATGATTTGAAGCTTGAATTAGGTTCAGTAGAACATTATGATTTTGAAAAGTTTATATTACAAAATAGTGATAATCCATTTTTGCTGAGCGAGGTCTTGAGTTATTATGTTGATGTGCTAGGTGGATGGCAAGATGCCGATGAATTTGCGCACTTAGCTATACTCCATAAAAATGAATTTGTAAAGAAGGATGACACAGCTCGTTTGTTATCTTTGTGTGGGAATCTTTTGGCTCAAACTGGCAATACATTGTGTAGGGATGTTTATCGTGAAGCATTTGATATCTGGATGGATCCCTATCAAAAGTTCACTACACAGTTTAGATTATCAGTTGCTGAGATTAAACGTTTAAATACTCCAGAGAACATAGAGTCTTCTTTACTAGATACTGAAAAAGCAGCTGAGGCTTTTGGGACTGTTACTAGAAGTAAAAATACAACTAGATTTTGTATGGGAATGATCCGTAACTTACATGCATTGCATTTGCTAAAATCAGGGGAAATTGAAGAAGCTGGGAAAACAATTAATGAAGCGTGGGAACTGATTTCAAGTGTTTCCGATGATGAAATACACATTCGACCAGAAATTTCAAACAGGTATCGAATGCAAGTTTTAGAAAATAAAGGACTATACTTTAAAACCATAGGGGATTGGGATAGTGCCGTTGCTCTTTTAAAAGATGCAGTCTATTTCAGCGAACATCATCATAGGGAATCCTTGTCAGAAGGTTTGGCTATGTTAGGATATGCTCTGATTCGCAATAAAAGATTCAACGAAGCTGTAGACATTTTAGTAAGAGCTGAAAAGCTTTTCGCAAGAAGTGTGTGGTCTGATAAATTAAAAGAGATTCATAAAATGCTGATTGCTACTTATGACGATTTGGGAAATGAAGAAAGATCGGATTATTGGTTTAAGAAACTAATTTCGTCAAATAAAAGAGAAGAGAGTTAAAATGTCACCAACAAAATTATGGAATCGAAATTTCACTTTATTATGGATCGGTCAAGCACAATCTGTATGTGGAAATATCCTCTATCTAGTAGCATTAACTTATTTAGTTTTAAATTTGACAGGTTCACCGAAATACACAGCAATAACTATGGCGGCTGGTACTATACCATATGTACTTAGCCCACTAGTTGGCGTTATGATTGACCGAATCAACATAAAGCCATACCTTGTTGTGGGAGATCTCATACGAGGGATGATTATGATGTTGATTTGTTATCTCCTCTGGAGTAATCATCTCACTGTTTCTGTCATAATTGGATCTGCTTTTTTAACAGGGTTAATAGGCGTTATTTATCGCCCTACATTTGGATCAATATTGCCTAGATTAGTTCCAAATGAAGATATAGCACGTGCGAATGCTTTAAATACACTCTCTGGACAGATAGCCAATTTTGCAGGATTTATTTTCGGCGGGATTCTAGTTGCATATATTGGAATCTTATATGCGATTCTAATCAATGGGGTTACGTTTGTGATTATGTCAATATTACTAGGACTTATTAAGTTTCCTGAGATTACTGAAAATGGTAATAACGCTTCCGTTGTGGAAGATCTAAAAGCAGGTTTTGTTTATTTATTTTCTTCGATCCCTTTGTTGAAGATTCCCTTTATTTTTTCTGCCATGGGTGTTAGTTATGCAGTCTTGGAGATGCTAATGCCAGTAAAGTTAAAAAGTGTGAATTACGGTGCAGAAGGATTTGGAATCCTGTTTTCAGTGCTCTTAATTGGATCAATATGTTCTAGTTCTTGGATTTCGAAATTTGGTAAGTACCTTGACGCAAATATCTATACACCAATTGGATTAGTTGCGATGGGAGTTTCGATAGGTGGAATAGCCTTTTCGCCTTCTCTTAAGGTAGCCTGTGTATTTGCATTTATATATGGTATCGGATCTTCACTAGTGAGCATAAGTTCAGTTACATTTATTCAAACGAATGTAGAGGATCGATTTAGAGGACGAATATTTGGCTTGTTTGGTGTGATTGAGCAGGCATGCATGCCGATTGCTTTACTTATAATAGGGGGACTTACCGATTTCATAAGTACTGAGATCATATTATATCTGACATCGCTGTTTCTGTTAATCATATCATTTTTCTGGATTTTTGGTTTTAAGGCAGAGAAAATCAGATGATTATGTGAAGGTCGGACGAGTAGAATTTCTTAGTAATCTATAATCTGTTTCTATAATCATTGGTTAATCTTTTTTTATGAAAAGAAAGTATTTTTAAAAGCGATGGAGGCTTGACGGAATGAGTTTGATCCAATTGGGATGGAAAAAACAGCAGGAAGCTTGGGAGAATGAATGTAAGATAAACGGTTATGAACTTGGAAGAATTATAACTGAATATCCTAGTTCGTATCGAATCATGACACAAGAAAGGGAGCTCCTAGGAACAGTTTCAGGGAAATTTCGATTCCATGCTCATCAACGGAGTGATTACCCTTGTGTGGGAGATTGGATTTCATTTCAACGTTACGATGAGGATAAGGGAATGATTCATTCGATCTTCCCTCGTTTTAGTCAATTCTCTCGGAAAGAAGCAGGGACTGGATTAGAAGAACAGAATGTAGCAAGTAATGTAGACTTTGTTTTTTTGGTTAGTGCACTCAATCAAGATTTCAATCTGCGACGAATCGAACGTTATCTTGTTTTAGCGTGGGAAAGCGGTTCTAACCCCGTAATCGTATTGAATAAAGGAGATTTATGTCCAGATGTGCATGAAAAAGTCCATCAAGTGGAAGGTATTGCTTGTGGTGTACCTATTCATGTAATCAGTGCAATGAGTCACCAAGGAATTCAGGAATTATCACCTTATGTGTCGGCAGGAAACACGGTGGCTTTGTTGGGATCATCAGGGGTAGGGAAATCAACGTTGGTGAATGCCTTACTGGGTACGGATCGTCAATCTACACAGGGAAGCAGAGAAAAAGATGGGAAGGGAAGACACACAACAACTAACAGAGAATTAATTGCTTTACCACAGGGTGGAGCGATAATCGATACTCCTGGTATGAGAGAGATTCAATTAGGAAGTATTGTGAGTGGAATCGATGATGCTTTTATGGATATTATTGATTTGGCCCAATCCTGTCACTTTATTGACTGCACACATCGTAAAGAAACAGGATGCGCTGTTCAACAGGCAATTGAAGAAGGGGTCTTATCATCGGAACGCTTACACAGCTATCGAAAGCTTCAAAGAGAGCTTGATTATATGGATAGGAAAGTAGATAAGGATCTACAATTAGCAGAGAAGAATCGAACAAAGAAGCAACAAAAAGCTTACAATCACCATTTTAAAAGAAGATGATAAATAAGTGAATTTAGATGACTTTTGTCGATCTCTAGTGGCGTAGTAAATCCCTGAGATCGACATTTAAATTTCAGTAAATAAAGAATAGTCTAATATTAATCTACTAATCAGAGGAGAGCTATTACGAATACCCTTGAATAGTATATCTAATATTTTTTAAAAATCAAGAAACTTTTAGCTAAGTAGGTACTATGCTTGTAAAAATGAGATGAATTTAAGACTATGAAATATACTCTAAATAGTTGATAAAATAGATTTTATATAGAAATGGTTAGTCTGATTCTGCCAAGAAATTAGAAATTGTTTAGAGACGAAAGCATAGCTGTTCCTACACAGCATGCTTTCGTCTGTTTTTATGTTTATCACTCTAAAGCTTTGCTTCAAAGTGGGAACTTAGTTCATCCACATCATTTTTCAATTTCTCTTGAATGGCTTCCGTCATTCTTTTGAAAGTGAAAAATTGATAGGATTTAGTTGTTTGTCGGAGGAAATGATCAGGGGATGTTGACCTGAATGCATTCTTTTGTTGAAATTCGTAGGGCAGATAGAATTCGCCTTCCAGCCTTTCTACTAAATAGGTGGTAGTGTAACAAGTGGCCTCCTTATTATCCATTTCAAGGTGAATATCAATCAGTACGCAGTGGTTTGAATCGATAATATGCCCAAATAGATTATCTCGTTTGAACTTGAATTCACTTTTGAGCTTCTTTTCTTTCGTTATCTTATCTTTCGCTACCTTGAGTTCATCCTCTAGTTCTTTAATTTGATTATGAAGATCTAAAGAACGATTATTGCCAGCAGTTACTTCTTCCTGAAGCAGTGACTCTTTTTCCTTAGAAGAACTAAGTGAAGCATTAAGACTTGGTTGGTCAAGGTGGTTGTGAATCTGGAATTTGCCCAATTCGATAAAACCTAGTAGCGTTCATCATTCTATAGATGGACGTTTTTTTAATTTATTTGATCCTCCTTTTCTATATTATGAAAAGGAAGATTGCCAATTGTGTATACCATAATATAAAATTAATAGATTATAGAAATAGATTATATACATATTACAGGGGAGGGGACTGCAAAGAGAAACGTCTTTGCAACGGTTACTTTATGCAAAATAGAAAAATCATAAAAATGTTACTTATCATGATGGTTGTACTAATCGGATTTAGCTTTGTTGGGAGTGGGGTCACATATGCAGTCGATTTCAACATCGATAACATCGAAATTGACTCTCATTTTCCGACCGATCTTGCAGGTGAACCCACGACCGAGGTGTCGTGGTGGGACAAAGCAGGAGATTGGGTTAGTGACAAATGGAATGGTTTCACGGATTGGTGCGGTGAGCTGTGGGATGATGTAAATAATATCTTGGACGATCTAGGTGCTAAAATCAAAAGTATTAAGGATAATTTATGGGAATGGGGATTGACAATCGGGGCTGGTGTTACCTTAGCATGGGCTATATTAAAGAAGCAGTTTCCAATGTTAAAAGTGTTGGAATGGGCAACATATTTCCTTAAAGGTGTGTTACGAGGATTGGTAGACATGCTCATCGGGGTCTTTGACTTAGCGCTAGGAGCTGTAGGACTCCTAGGGTATGTCATTCTAAACCCTAGGGAGTCATGGAACCAGCTCAAACATTGGGCTACACACCCGGGCGAGGTTTGGGATAACATATCCAATGCGGCAGGGGGGATCTGGAAAGAGATAACCGAGTCATGGGATCGCATGGTAATCAACGGTGATGGGAAATCTCGTTCAGAGTGGTTCGGATATGCATTTTCACAACTTCTTGGGTTAAAAGGTGTAGATAAAGCAGGGAAGGCAGGCAATGTTGTTTCGAAGTCAGGTGGCCTCTCTAGTAAGTTTCCTTTAACAAGTAAAGCTTTTGATGCAATCTCTGACTCATTAACCGGGTTGGGTGACAAAGTAAAGTCATTCGGCGATAATCTATTCGGTAGTGGCAAAAGAATCCTTGCTACCACGACAGCCGGTGCGGTTGCAGTAACAGGACTTACATTTGCATGGCCGAAGATCGAGCCATTATTAATGAAGTTCAAGGACTGTGTAGCTGTACAACAGCAGGACACAGGACATTATCTTGCTTCGATGCAATTGGCTGGGAAGATTGATTGTCCGAGTGGGAAAGCAGAAACGGGTTCAAAGAGTTTTACTAAAGGTGGAAATGAAAATTTCACTAAGGAATTACTAGAAACCAAACCCAAAAATTCACCAGTTCCAAAGAAATGGCTAGATAAAGGTGGTAGTATAAGTATAGATGAAAATAAAGTCTGGACTTATACCAATAAGAACGGAGTTTCTATAAGGTATCCAGATGGGTATCCAGACTTCTCCAGATATCAGCATCCAGTTGTCGCACCTGTAAAGATTAATTTCACGTCAACTAGACGGCTTGATTTTAAGGAAGCCAATTTAAAAGCTGGTTTAGGCAGAGAATCTACACCATCAGTACCAGCAAGCGATAGACCACCTACTGGTTATACATGGCATCATCATCAAGACGGGGAAACAATGATGTTAGTAGACTATTCGATTCATAGAGAATTCACTCATGTTGGTGGAGTTTCATTAAATAAATAGTCTATGGAGATATGCAATAAAGGAAAAGCACCTAGTTTTATTGGGTGCTTTTCTAGTCTTCATATTCGCTACTGTTGGTTAACCCTTGTAAAAAACTTTTGAAGTTGTTGGATAAAAGGGTCACAACAGGCTTATCAGATACTTCAACATCCACATGAATTACTCGTGGTTCTCCACTTTTTCCACATTGACTATAATCCAACATTACAGCATCATGACCAGCCGATGGGCAATCGCATATGACAAATCCTATGTTAGTAGGATAGCCCCAATCCTCATCGGAATCACGAACATCTTCAGAATCAACCCCATGTTCGCCTCCTATGCCACGAATACTTTCAATCGCAATATGATCATCTGCCCAAGAAGTCGGCGAAGTAGTAGGAAAGCAAGAATTAATGGGAGTTCCACCATTTTTCGTTTTTATCAACTCTATGTACGCTGATGGAAGCTTGTAACCTAGTTTTTCCTCTGCTTTGACAACCATTTCCTCTGTAACGGACATTGAGTTCGTAAAATAATCGGACTGACTCCAAAATTCATTTAAACCATTATTCATTCTAGCTCCTCCATATCGAAAATTAAGATTGATTCTCCTGTTATTAAATATATCATATTGGTGCATAGCGAAGATGGGAAGATGATGATTCTTGTGGATGAATACATTCATACTTAATTTAAACATAGGGGTGGAGTTTCTGTGTCGAGGGAGGAATAGGATATGACCAAAGTGTTTAGTACAAATGACAAACTTTCCATTGATGAGATTACTCAATTTGAAAAGAAAAATGATCTCCAACTACCTGATCAATACAAAGACTTTTTATTAAGATGGAACGGAGTTGCATATACGGAACCAAATCTATTTTTCATCTCGAAAGAGCAAGGACCTAGTGTGTTGAACGGGTTACATGGTATAGGTGATATGTATGACAACTTGCAGGATTCCCTTGATATTTTTGATGATGATCGTTTACCAAGTGGTTTTATTTCGATTGGGTTCGACCCTGCTGGGAATCAGATCGTATTAGGTACTAAAGTTCCATACTACGATCATATCTACTTCTGGGATCATGAAGAAGAAGCAGAAGATGAGTCTGATATGAGCAACATGTACTTCTTGGCAAATAATATTTTCGATTTTTTGGATTCACTATATGATGATCCATCTATGTAGAAAATTCTATGACTTAGTGGAGATAAGGATTATCCCTTGTCTCCTTTTTTGTAGGGATAATCATGTGAATTGTGAAGGTCTTCCTTACTTTGAATGATCTAAGGTATAGAGTATACTTCAAATAGTGGATAAAAATGAAATTTTATAGAGTGGTGACAACATGCGATGGAAAGAACATAATGTTGATGATGATACACATTTGGTTGTTCCAAAAGACTACAGTTTAAAAAGAACATTTGCTGAAAAGCATCCGATTTTAATGAAAATACTTCAGGCAGAATTAATTGTGGTATTTCTCATTATTGCATGGTTTTTGATCAACTATTTTTATCAACTAGGCTATTTTACAAAGTGGCAGATTCCGTTAAACTATTTGGAGGTTGATTTACTTCTAAGCTCAGACGCTGGGGTTGTCATAGTGTATGTCATTGTACTTTTTTCTAGTATGTATAACTATGTGATAGTCAATTTTATGAACATAAAAAGGTTCAAGCTTCATAAAACAAAGCCCCAAAGAAAAGCAATCCCTTTATCAAAAAAGAGGCAGATATTAATCTATGTGGTATTAGCAGGGTTTCTTGATTTATTAATGAATTTTTACTTTAATACGAGCCCTACATTTTCAGCGTATTTTTGGATTGCTCTTATTGGATGGACAGTATTTTCCTTTCTCATTTGCTTACCCAGTTTTATATTTAAAGATATTTTATCGATTTCTGAAGATATGGAGAGTGTCAAGAGAGCCTTAAGACTTCTTCTTGGTACAGCTTTGTTGATTATTGTCCTAGTGGGTGTCCCATGGTGGATGGGGCATTCGTCTGAGTCGCTAAACAAAGTTAGCTATAATGGAAAAGCAAGCAATCAAGTATTGATGAATCGTTATCGAGACTATTATCTAATAGGATATACTGATCAAAAAAACTTGCTGTTTCCATGTTTTGAGTTAATTAAACTTGCTGATGATGAGAAGGTTCAAGCAGTCCAAAAGTCAATCGATGACTCCAAAAAGGAATTTAATCGATACTCTTATGGCGCAGAAAATGTAATGATTATGAGTGAGAAAGTGAAACTAGAGCCTTATACAAAAGAGATGTCACCTAGTGTGTGCAAAAAGAAACTTGATGACTCTGATCAAAAGAATATACAATCACCAACTATAAAAGTATCAAATTGATGTGAATATGATCTGTGGTACTAAGGTGCACCCCAACTGTTGGACACGAAAAACAACAGTTGGAGGTGTTTTTTTATGGAATCAAAATTTAGAGAAGTTCCATCATAAAAATTACTAATAATATAAATATTTTCTCCAAAATAAACTATTATGTCTTTTGTTAATCCTGTTGACTATCGAATTTTATATATTGTAATATTATAAATGTGTTACACAATTTTAAAAATATAGTAGAGATTGAAACTTATGTTTAATCTATTTAATCCAAAATCTATATCTAGAATTGTGGAAGAACCTTAAAGAATCTTTTCATAAAAAACAAACTGAATTCATCATGAGAGGAAGTGATATCCCTATAGAAAATCAGAAGAAGGGAATTGATTTGCACAATCAGAATATATACTAGGAGGATTTATCATGTTGAAAGCGAAAAAAATTTTTATGCCAGTACTAATAGCTTTGGTTATGTTTTGTTTAACTTTATCTCCAGCTCTAAGGGTTACTGCGCAAGCTAACAGTACTCCAAGCATTGTTAAGATTACAGGGGATAAGGCTAAGAAATGGGTTGATACAACACAACACGCAATAGAGAAAGGTGAAGTTAAAAAGGTTGCTCCTTTGTCTACTTTTGATTTTGAAGGGTCACAGGTGTACGATATTGGCGGTGGAGTTACGTTTGTTGCAGTTCCTTTGCATGGGAATTATAGCCTTACTAGTAACGTAACTGTATTCTTCAAGGATAATGCTGTATTGCAGACAAATGAAACGTTAATAACCAAGAATGTGGTAGGAAATTTCCAAGTTAACAAGTATTTGAATGGAGTACTTACTATTTCCAAAGATACTGGGATTGCATATAAGACAAATGATCAAATGCTTGCAGAAAATCCGACTTCTGGAATTCAACCAATGGGTAAGAAAAAATTGTTAGCTTGTCTTACCGTAGCCCTCGGTGTTAGTGGTACGGTGGCTACTCTTATTGTGGCGGCGTGTGCTGGTGTGTGTGGAGCACTGACACCAGTTACTGCTCCTGTCTGCGCCGCGTGTATTGGTGGATTTGCAGTTGTTAGTGGTGTGGGTATCACTGGAGCGGTAGCTTGTTTCAACCTTAAGTGAGTGAGGTGATTTAATGGATAAGATTTTGGCTAAGATTTTGATGGTCTCGATTATAGGATTGTCTTTATCTGGTTCCGTTTTAACCCTCTCGATCCCTCCATTATTCGACTCTCCAGTAAGCGATGTGTCGAAGATGATTACTACTGGTTCAGCAGTAGCTAGCATTATATTCGCTGTCTTGGCTTTAGTGTTTCGTCGGCTATTCGCCAAAGAGCAATTAGCCAAAAAATAAGACGAAAAAAGAGTAATTATACTCTCGAATCAGGAATGAGACTTCACTACGGAGTCTCATTTTTTTTGTATAAAACTGATCACAAATGAGAAAAACAACTGTTTTAGTAAGTGAGGAGGAATTTTACATGACTTATGAAGTGGAGTACGAGCAAGTTGTAGTAATCAAATATATTGCTTTGGTGGATGCAGAAACTAGCTCAGAAGCTAGGAAGAAAGTACTGAATCGGGAGATCATTAGCGAAGAGGAGCTAGGTTTTGAACATCGTGATTCAAAAATACTTAAAGCTAGAAAGGGAGGAGTTTCTAGTGGGTAAACTCAGAACAGAATTTTCTTGTCTCTTTTATGATGAAGAAAGAGAGTTTATTGAGGAAAGTAGTGTTTTCCTACAATATATAACGAACGAATTCTTGATATAGATTGCGGTAGCTATTCCTACTTTGAATGATCCAAGGTATAGAGTATACTCTAAATATAATAAAAATACGCTTTTATTAAGTGGATATATGGTCCATATAAGAGATGAACGATATGGAGATGAAATTATGAGTCGGAATCTACCAAATAAAGATAAATCAAAGAAAATTTCTCCAGAAAAGGATAAATTTATCAAGAGTCCAACAGATCGAAGTACTTATAAGTCAGTGGAGGATACAGATGCAGGTAGTGATGACAATAAATTAAAAATTGAGCCTATAATGGAATAGATAAAACATAGAACAGAGTTTGGAATTTACGTAATTGGAGAAGGTGGCAATAGATTTATGAGTGAAGTGCACAAGAAAAAAATAGTACAAGTAGGATTAGAGGACAAGGAATATGACCAGCTATTGGAGCTGGCTACAGATAGAGAGATGACTGTTCAAGAGTATATGGAATGTATAGCGAAAGGTCATCTAAATCAAATGAATTTGAATGAAGAGGAATATTGGGCATCGCTATGTTCATTGGTACAAGATATTAGTATTCAGGTGGTGAGCAAACATTCAACAGAAAATTATTTCATAATAGCAAGTGATGGGATTCGTCATGCAGATTTATGTATTGAGGGAATTGAGTCTGATCCACAAGCTATCGCAAGAGTAATAAAGATCCTTTTTGAGAAAGAAGATGTTCAGCACTATATAGGAGAAGAGGAGTTCGGGGTTAAGATAATAGGTATAAGACAAATTTAATAAGATGAGGAGTACAACAATGAAGAGTATAATTGCTTTCATATTTAACGTATATAAAAAATATAAGCTAAAGAATTTCCTAGTTCAAATTGACCAATATCTACTTGAAGTTAGCAATAAGAAAGATGAAATTGGAGCCTGCCTCCAAAGTTTATCTAATCAACGTGATTATATAACTGATGAACAATTAGAGGCAGTTAAAAATGTATATTTGCCAGAAGCTAGTTATTTCAGTTTAGATAATCCATTTAATATAAATAAAAAAGCGCACTCGTTTTATGAGAAAGAGGAAGGCTGGATCATATCCAATCCATCTTACAAAAAGGTGATGACTAGATATAACCAAACTAAAGACGCATTTCTTTCTCAATTGGTTTATTTGGATGAAGCAGTAGTTCAGATTAACGATCATATTAGTCAAAATAATAGGCTAATAGAGCAATTTATCTCTCATGTTGTTTCCATCAAAAAGGAGTACATTACGCACTCCATCACCAATAAAATACTGACGGACTATTCAAATCCGTATACTTTCTTTTCGAGTGGAAGACAATCTGAAGTCGATAAAGTGGCTGTTTTTCTCGAGACATATACGAATTTTCATTCACTTGTTTCACGGTGGAATAAGGAGTATGTTCAACGTGAGCTCGAAGAAAACAAAGAGCTTTTTGATAACATAGATGGGAAATCTTTAGATGCACAACAGAGATTGTCCATCGTTACAGATGAAGATCATAATCTGATTTTGGCTGGTGCAGGTAGTGGGAAAACACTAACCATCTCAGGTAAGGTAAAGTATCTCATAGACAAAAAACAGATAAGACCTGAGCAAATTCTTCTGATCTCCTTTACCAAAAAAGCTTCGGAGGAGATGTATGATCGCATTTCCAAGAAGCTTAATGTCGATGTGCAAGTTAAGACCTTTCACAAATTAGGGTTAGAAATTATCAAACGCCATGAGAAGAAGAACCCGAGCATCGCAGAGGAGAGTGAACTGGAGAAAGCTATTAATTCATACATACAAAGCGAGCTCCTTCATGATAAGAATCAGATAAAAAGACTGATCGAGTTTTTTAGTTATTATTTGAACATACCTAAAGATTACACAGATTTTAAAAGTCTGGGAGAATATCATGAGCATTGTAAGAGCATTGATAAACAAACCATCAGAGGAAAGACAGAGGAAGCAATATTTGTCAAAAAAGCTACAGGAGCTAGGAAGGAAGAAATGAGGAGCTTGAAAGGGGAGCGGGTTAAGAGTTTAGAAGAAGTGATGATTGCAAACTTCCTGTTTTTGAATGGTGTTGACTATATTTATGAAGCCGACTACAAGCATGAGACAAGAGATAGGGATTATCGACAATATAAACCAGATTTTTATTTGCCAGAGTTCGATATTTATATTGAGCATTTCGGGCTAACAGAACATCAGCGAGCGCCTTGGCTAAATCGCTATGAAGAAGAGAAATACATAGAAGGTGTTGCATGGAAAAGGAAGTTGCATACTGAGAAAGGCACAACTCTCATCGAGTCGTACTCATACTACAATAAGAACGGAATTCTGTTGGAGATGTTGAGAGAAAATCTAAAGAAACATAACGTCGAAATGTATGAAATTGATTTTCAGGAGATATTCTCGATTATTTTCGATCAAGACAAACAGGATCAGTATTTTAGAGAATTCTTTAACCTGATTAAAACGTTTATTGGGCTTTTTAAATCTAATGGCTTTACCGAGAAAGAGTTTGATGAGTTCATCGAAATCAATAAGCAAAAAGAGAATAATGAGTTCCTGAAAGAGCGAACTGATCTCTTCTTCCATTTTGTGAAGCCGATTTATTTACATTATCAAGCGGATTTAAGTAAAAAGAAAATGATTGATTTTAATGATATGATCAACCAAGCAACCAATATAGTGTGTTCTGATGATGTGTATTTTGGCTATAGATACATTATCATTGACGAGTATCAGGACGTATCGATCAGCCGATTTAATTTGATAAAGGCAATTAAGGAAAAGACAAGTGCAAAGGTTTTGTGTGTTGGAGATGATTGGCAATCCATCTACCGTTTCGCAGGTAGTGACATCCAATTGTTTACTCAATTTGGCAAGTTTTTTGGGGAACATGAGCTTTTGAGAATTGAAAAAACGTATCGGAACTCTCAAGAATTGATCAATACTGCTGGCGATTTTGTTATGAAGAATCCGATGCAGTTTAAGAAAGATCTGACTTCACCAAAGAATCATACTGAACCCATTAAGGTTATTGGTTTCAACAATCAGATTCATGAAGCCTTAAAGTTTGCAATTGAAGAGATTGTGTCTTCTTATGGCGAGGAAACAGAAATTATGTTACTTGGAAGAAATAGATTTGATATTAAGCCAGTTCTTGAGGAACCCGACTTTAAAGGAAAGTGGAATAAAAAAACTGGGATATGTCCAGTAAAATATAATAAATACCCTTCGCTTAAAATGGTTTTCTTAACTGCACATAAATCAAAAGGCTTAGAGGCAGATAATGTAATACTTCTTAATGGCAAAAACGACATAAATGGCTTCCCTAATAAAATGGTAGATGACCCAATATTGTCATGGGTGTTGACGGATAGTGATAGCTACCTATATGGCGAAGAACGTCGGTTGTTTTATGTTGCTGTGACAAGAACCAAAAATATAACTTATGTCCTTGCTCCTGAAGGGAAGATGTCCACATTTACAAAAGAACTCATTGAATCCTATGACGCACCTTATATATCTTTGAGTAAAGGAAAGAGCATTCTGGATAATCCAAGATGTCCTAAGTGTCAAACTGGGTATTTACAATTGAGAGAGGCTAAAAAGAAATTTGTAGGCTGTGCCAATTATCCGAGCTGTGACTATACGTTAAACCAAATAGGCGTTCTCGAAAATCCTAAAAAGTGTAGTTCTTGTGGCGGATTCATGGTAAGGAAAACAGGGAAATATGGCGATTTTCTTGGGTGTACAAACTATTCTAAAGACAATCATCCTTCATGTGCCAACACAATGGATATCAGTTAGGGATGACAATCTTGTAAATAAATCAATTCGTTGTCCTTAGTAAGAAAAATAAAAAGAGATCGTTTTCTGGCATAATTGGGAGTATATGCCGGAAAACGATCTCTCCAAAGACCCTACTGCATAGATGAAAGGTGTTCATGCATACTTTGACTTTCTGTCTTACTTTATTCGGGAGTTAAAGTAAGGTGCCAATTCCTGTATCCACTTCTCTTGTAGATAGGAAGAAACTTCGGATGAAAAAATAGAAAAAAGGCGATTGTACCATTTTGGTATAGTCTCCTTTTTCTGTATGAAGAAAATATGATTACTGTGTATAGTCCGACGAATTTGTATATAGATATTTACATGTTAACAGAAATAATAATGTTGTAGGAGGATTTCTGTACGTATATAACGTATAAGTTGAGAAATACGGTTAGAAACCAAATTTGTACATGGAGGAGAAAATGGTGAAACGCTTTATACTACTTGCGATTTGTTTAGTCTCCATAGGATTTCCAGTACAAGCCCATGAAGTTATTTTTCTTAGAGAATCAATCCCAGTCATAGAGTTACCATCTGCGGAATACCCCGAAACCGCTCAGCACGTAGAGGAAGCGATATTAAAAGGTAAAACCGATCTATGTACCGTTGATCGAGAGGGGGCAGACCAGCGAAGAAAAGAATCATTAGAAGGGATTCCCACGAAGAAAGGCTATGATCGAGATGAATTCCCCATGGCGGTTTGCCGCGAGGGGGGAAAAGGAGCTCATGTAAAATATGTTTCGCCCAGCGATAACCGAGGTGCGGGCTCCCATATTGGAAATCAACTGGGGGATTATGCAGATGGTCAAAAGGTACGAATTGTGGTGAAGTAGTGAGAAAGGCGATTGTACCATTTTGGTATAATCGCTCTTTTTTATTGAATCAGTTATTATCAAAAACATAGTATCCCTACGTATATATCAAAAGCCAGTCTAGATAAAATTCATGTTTTATTAAGTTGACTTTCTAGCTTGATATTTAATGCAATCAACCGCTGATAGAAACAATGTGAGGATAATGGAACTTGCATATTTCTTTTAAATAGTCGCTTGAAGATTTCAGGAAACCAGTGACAGTAAAATGTCATCAAGTGGATACAGAAACTTGGAGTTGGTTTAAGGGCAGGGTCTCCCATTTGATTTGAAGCAAGAAGGCAATGAATGTTTAGATAGTCTATGAAGTCTTGAAATGCGTTGTCAGAAAAGGGAACACTAAAAAATTTCTCCTTAACGTGTTCAGGAATGAATTCGTCCTGATGAGCAAGTTCATTCCTGATTACTCTAATAAAGGATATCTCTTCCCATAAATCATCCCTCTGATTTAAAGCTCCATTCGTTAAAGTATGGAATTCAGGTATATAGAGATGAAGTTTTTTGTGTTTTGAGTATTTCTTATTTTTTGCTTGCCTTTTTTCTAAATCTAGCTCTTTTTCAAGTAAGAGTTGTCGCATAATCGGATAAAGCAAGTTTTCAATCGAAGAAAACCAGATAATGACAAATGATTGTGAAAATAATTCTGGCAGTTCTTCATAAATTTGTAGATCCTCCATGTAATAATATTCAGGATCTCTGGAGGAAGATTGTAGTTTGTGTTCTTCTAACTGATCCTGTTGGTAATCAATCGAGGTGAGAGAGGGATAGAGAAAAGAACATAGAGATTCAAACTTCATTTCAATTGCAAACTCTAAAGGTGCATGTGGCAATAAAATATCCATTTTAAAACTCCTTAATAGTATTTAGCTCTTATAATAGCAACATTATAAATGAAAGACGCTCTTGAGTTTTTAATGAAAAAAGAGGCACTTTAGCCTCTAATGTTCACCATTTAATGAATGCGTTCAACGGATCTTTTTGTCATTAGTCACTTGGAATGACTTAATGTCCTCAGCATTTCCTGCATGATCTATACTTCGATATTCAACCTTGTCTTTGGTTGATATAACAAGTGGCTTTGTATAATTAACCCAACTCCCATCATTAATTCGGTATTCTGTCTTAGCAATTCCCGAAAAGTTATCCGTAGCAGAGAATGACACATCAGTGTTATCCGAAGATGAAGGAGTGATTGAATGAGTAGTAGTGGGCTTTGTCTTGTCAATTTTTATTTCAAACGATTTGGTTTGCTCTATGTTCCCGTTTCGGTCAACGCTTCGATATTCAACCGTATTTGTTTTCAAGGCATATAAAGTGAATTTTTGGTAGGGAGTCCATGCCTTACCGTTAACCCGATATTCTGTTTTTTCAATTCCAGATTTGTCATCAGAGGCTGAAAGTGAGATGGTTACGTTGGACTTGTACCAACCATTTTCACTTGAAGGGGTATTTGTATGTGTTGTAACAGGTGCTTCAAACTCAAGAGTATACATGAATATATCTGAGTTCCCGTATCGATAATCTTGCCAAATAATTTTATCATTATAAATTGCTGGGGAGCCTGCATTGCTCGAACTCGTAGTAATTCGGTGCTCTGTACCGCTGTTTATGTCGTATAAATAAATGTCCCAATTGCGTTCGCTGTTTCGATTATCTAGCCAAATAATTTTATTTCCATAGATCTGAGGTTTATTTTGGGATTTTTTATCATCCGTGATTTTACTTACTTTACCTGTAAGCAGGTCATACATGAAAATATCCGAATTTCTTTCTCTATAATTTTCACCTTTCCATACAATTTTGTTTTCATAAATTGCAGGATCGGTTTGGTGTTCGTCTATATCTGGACTAATTTTCTCTTCTACACCTGTATTTAGATTAAACATATAGATTTCTGGTCTTCCCTTTCGTGTATCTTCCCATACAATTTTATCTCCATAAATCTTAGGGGAAGTTTGCCAAGTATTTGTTTTTGTATTGATTCGGGATTCTGTACCGCTATCTATGTCAAACATATAAAGCTCCGAAGCTCCTTCTCCATTTCGACGATCTGTCCAAACAATCTTATTTTCATAGATTGAAGGTTGCCCTTGATATCTGTCATTCTTAGTGATCTGGATTTCTTCGTCAGTATTGAGGTCGTACATATATATATCTGTATTTAGATTTCCACTTCCACTCATATTTCGACTATCTTGCCAAACAATTCTATCCTTATAGACTACGGGATTGTCTTGATCGTGCGAATCTGAAGTAATCCGCTTTTCTGTTCCAGCACTTATGTCATACATATAAATGTCGTTATTTCCATTTCGATTATCTGCCCAAACGACTTTATCATTGTAAACCGCTGGTTTTGTTTGACTGCTTGGACTAATAACTATAGGTATTTCAGAAGCGAATGCTGTAGGTATAGTAACAATTGGTAATATCAATGAAAATAAAAGGATTGATATTATGGATTTCCGTGGATATTTGTACTTGGTAACTGTAGTGTTTGAACTTTTCATTTACACGTCTCCTTGCGAATTTATAAAAGATTATGTACAAAAAACATTTTAAATTTAATTTTGTTTTTTGTCATTATATTAATTATAATTGTATTAATATATAATTCATAGTTTATTTTTGTGTTGGGAATTGATATTAGAAAGGAGCAACACATTTGAAGAAAATCCTTATTAGTACAGGCATCTTATGTGTTTTACTACACACGCTAACAGCTTGCCAATCTATTACATCTCAACAGACAACAAAGACTGATTGGGCTTCAAATCCACAGATTAATACCCCTGTTAAACCTCCAGCTACTGAATCTACCATTCCAACTGAGGCAAAAATTGAGGAAAAGAAAGTAGAAGAGAAAAAAAAGGAAAGCTCCTCTATTGATTCAAGTACGTTAATGCTTGGCGAAATGGGTTTTGTTGAAGATATAAAAGTAACTGATGCTAGGAAAATTACACAGCATATAAATGTAGATATCTTTCTTTTTAACAAAGCTCATGCGGGGCATGCTGTACAATTCATTCTTAATCAGTATTACGAGTTTCTTCAACAGAAAGACATAAAGGGAGCTAAAACTGTTACGATTGGCATTATGCAAAACGATACACGAATCTTTCAAATTACTACACAGGTCAAAAAGTTTAAACCAGAAGAATACTTCATACCTTCAATATTAAAAGCATCCAAAATCGAGAAAATGAGTGACGAAGTAAGAGAGTTTGGAAGAGTAATGGAAAAGTGGTAAGACTATTGTGAGCTTTTTCCATGTGCAGGTATCTCGAATTCTAGATGAAGAAAATAGCATATATAATGACTGCTACACGTATAGTTTAACAGGATGAAAGATTATCTAAATGTAGATCCATGGATGTTTAGTCTTCAGCATTACCATGTTAGTTGATCGTTTTTTAATTGTATTGCAGTATCAACCTATTAAAAATAGCAAATCCCTTGTCTAATGGAGATGAGGAATTTGCTATTTTTTGATGAAATCATATTTGATAAAATCCATATTTTATATAGCAAAAAAGCCATTTGATAACAACAGTAGTAGGGTTGTTATCAAATGGCTTTTTGTTAAAATTGTCTCAAGCGGTTACTAGCTATATCTACATACTCCTTTTGAATCTCAAACCCGATAAAATTTCTGTTTGCTTTAATACAAGCTATAGCAGTAGTTCCCGATCCCATACAGTTATCTAAAACAGTATCACCTTCATCTGTATATGTTCTAATCAAATACTCAAACAATGCCACTGGCTTTTGTGTAGGATGTAATCTCTTTTGGTCATGCTTAAATTGCAAAACAGACTTAGGATAACGAAAGCCACTATTATCAGGTTTCTTGTTTGGATCAAATTTACCATAATTGGTGGTATAACTCGAACGTCCAGCCTTGTAGGGCTTTCCTGAAGTAAACTGTGGATTATACACTGGTGATTTCTTGTAAAAAACAAGTATGTTTTCATGTTTTTTCAGTGGCATTCTGTTTGCATTCAAAAAACCAGTTGCAAACTCTTTTTCCCAAATCCATTCGTACCGTAACAGTTTTAAATTACTACACCCTAGCACCTTGTCAAATGGCGTTTGTGCAGTAAGAACTATTGCTCCATTATCTTTAATGATTCTTTCATAATGGCTCCACACTACTTTAAAAGGAAGAACGGTATCCCATTTATTTCTAGTAGTGCCGTAGGGGAGATCACAAAGAATCATATCTATGCTTTTATCTTTTATTAACCCCATGCCTTCTAAACAGTCCATATGATATATTTTATTAAGTTCCATTTACTCCTCCTGTTGTTCGATTTGTGCAATGAAATAGAGATGAGTAAAGAAAAACCTTGCTTTCATATCGGGCAAGGTTTTTTTCTGTTTGTATTCACTTATTTTCTTTGATTTTCCACTATGGAAATTTAACTACTTAAGCTCCTTCGCAATCCCATCGTTCATTTGCTTCACACAAGCTTCAATGAGAAGTCCTAGCTCGTCCTCAGTAATTTTGACTTTTTTCTCATTTAGTAACTTGGTAGCTTCAATTTTAGCTTGATTTAATTTGTCTGCTCCCTTGAGGTCTTTATAGCCTTGCTCAACGGCCTGCACTGCAAGATTTACCCATTCTTTATTAGCTTCTAGCTTGTGGATGATACCTTTTTCGCTAAGGTATCTAACAACATATCGTGTAACAATACCCGTGCATACGGTTAAAAAGCTTGCGATTACGCTAAATAGTTCCATATTTAAGTTTTCCATATATGATAAGTCTCCTTTGAGTGGTTAATGATTGAAGCGAGTTAGCTTCTCGTTTAATTCGGCGATTTCATGGGATAATTTATTATTTTCTATAGTGAGCTGGATGTTTGCTTGTTGAAGTTTACTGATTTCTGTTTTCAGTTCGTCAATCTGTTCTCTATGCTCATGTAATAATGATTTTAATTCTGAGATCAGATGGTGTTGGTCATTAGAGAGTTGCTCACGCTCACTAATTCTAAGGTCTTTTTTCGTTGTCAGCTTGGTTCCAAGATAGCCAAGGACTGCGCCGATCAGAGTAATGAGAGTAGTAAACCATTCAATCCCGATATGTATTCCAAAGAAATTCATTTGGGATAGCACCCCCACCTTTCTGATTTTTTCTAAATGCTCTTAGTTCAAAGAGGCAGTACCGCCTATGTATTTACTTTGCTATGTAGGGCCTGTCTTGTTTTATTTCCATAGATTCCATCTACAACAAGACTTGCTGATCTTTGGAAGCTCTTTAAGGCTGTTAAAGTCTTCTTTCCAAATACACCATCTGCTCTGCCACATGAAAAACCTGCTTCATTCAATGCTTCCTGTAACTGACGTACCTCTGAACCGTGATATCCATATTTGAGAATGACAGAAGGGAGTGGGAATTTAGAGGATTGTTGTGCAGGGGAGGCAGACTTCAGTTTTGACCATGTTTTTTCGCCTACGATTCCGTCTACAACTAAATCATTCTTTCGCTGGAAGTCTTTAACTGCATTCTGGGTTAGTGGACCAAAAGCTCCATCTACATTCAGATTGTATCCAAATTTATTTAAGTAGGATTGAAGACTTTTTACTGCATCGGATCGGCTTCCTTTTCGAAGGATGGGATCTGAAGAAGAGGAAGTGGTAGAGGGGAGGGAGGAAGGAGGAACTGTGCCTTTTAATTTTGCATATACTCTATTCTTAAAGTTAGTAAATGCTTGAGGATTACTAACCCATGGAGCAGGGCAGTTCTTTCGGGTAATGTCATAGTGACGGACAATATCTGTGAGTGGATCAAGTCGATAACGCCTACATAGTTCCACAAATACATCTTCGGTTCGTGAGATCGTATCGGGATGGAAAGTTCCATTTCGTTCCATGCACATCTCTACACCAATAGATGTTAGGTTCGCATTTCCACCTTTATAGTAGGAAGCGGTTGCTCGCAATGCGGGAATAAGAGAAGGTTTATCGTTGGCATGATACGCCACTTCGTTCAAGGGGACAATGCAAAGCGCTTGTGTTCGATCGACGAAGATGTGAGCTGAGGCGGCACGGGGAAGACTTCGATAGTTGTTAAAGTAGTTAAAGTGGTTCATTGCGGTTCCGCCGTTGTTGGCGGTATAGTGGATAACTAACTTTCTCACACCAAGTAACTTAAAGCTAGGGCGTGATTTTGAATTGACTACAATATATTTATCTTGCCATACTGACATATAGTTTCTCCTTAGTTATGTATTCTGCTGGACTACACTCTCATCCAGCAGTCATGTGTTGAGAGATCATTCTTTAGTACCAAGAGATGCTTTCTACCTCTTGAATGTTTGATGCAGAGGAAACTTTAGGGAGAAAGAAATCCCGATACCTTGAAATGTTGCTGTTCTTATGTTGGAAAATCATTCTCTTTAGTTCATCCATTATTTCTTTTGTAATGGCGATCCGTTCGTATTTTCCATCCTTCATCACAGTCCAATTGACTGATTCAAGATCTTCATTTTTTAGGGCGCTTTCTGCATCCTGAAAGTTTAGTTGCGCCTCCATATCAAAGGAGAAATGATAGGTAGATTCATGAATCGTATAATCGAAACCATTTAGGATAGTTTGATTACAAGCCTCATTCAGTTCTCTATTTTTCCGTTCTTTCGCAAGATCTAGCAAGTGCGTGTCGTCTTTAACTAAGGCGTTGTTGATATAAACAAACCAAGAAAATGGCAATGAGAAGAATTCGTGGTGGTCGGGTATGTCTATCTCCACGCACTTCTCACTAACTAGACTACTACCCCAGCCAGTAACCCTATTTTGAGAATCTAGCTCTAGAAACACTTTCAATTTCTCTACTCCCTCCCTACCATTCCAATACATATCGTAGGGTAGCTTGAGTAGTATCCCCTGTAGCATTTTTATCTGTAAAACCTTTGATTCGGTCATCGTAGATCTCTAGCTCTTTTACCACATTAACAATGGAATCAACTGGGATAGAAAACATGGAGACAGCTCCTGAATGGTTAGAGGCAATATATTTGGGGATGGGATGGAAAACAAAATCCCAATTCCGAACCTCTTCTTCGCTGTATTCACTCCAGACTAATATCCAGCCGTTGGGACAGGAGGAGATGGTTTTTGTGGGAGTGATGGATTGGTCGGGAGACATAAATAGAGAGCCTGTCCATAAATAGCCCGTACCAATATTTGCACTAGCAATGGGTTTTTCGTTGAAATACAACATGTCTTCTTTTACTTGGACGATGCCAGTGCTTCCAAGTGTAATACCTCCAGTTACATTGAGGTTCCCATTTACTTCTAGCGAAGATGGAGCATTGGGGAATTGATTGATACCAATTGATTTCTTGGTGGAATCAATAAATAAAAGGGGTTGTCCAACTGGAACAATGGCTGAGGAAAGAGAAGAGGAGAGCAGATCGACGACTTGGACTTCGATGTTCCATGCTTTCAAATTGTCTAGGCCAGATGATGTATTAATAGGAGTATCCGAGTTCGTATAGGTGCTCCCGTTTTGGACGAATGATGCGGACAAACTCACCCAATCGCTCCAAGTAGGAGAAATCGTTTCTTTAAAGCGATATTGGAGGGTCTTTACTCGATTTTTAGGGACTTTCCCGATACTTAAAAGAGATAGATTCCCTCCTGCTTTTAGGATGGTTTCACTCTCAAAGTCATTCGATCGTCTTGCAGAGAAGGTAAGAGTAGGACTGGAGTATTCGAGAATCGAAACGGCTTTCGTTACGATGGTGGAGTTGCCACGACTATCTACGGCTTTGACCGATAGTGTGACGGAGGTATTGGTTTGAACTGATCCAAAATCAAAGGATACTATGTTGGAGCTTGAATAAGGTCTGGAGATGGACATACCATTTAATGTGGCCACATAGTACTCCATAGTGGAGCCGTTGATTGCGATTGCTTTGGAAAGGAAGGGGATTTCTACTAGTACAGTGGAATGGTTTTGAATGATATATTGATCATTTTCTGTGATCGCTAAGGTAGTAGCATTGGTATCTTTATAGATGAAAGAATCGTTGAAAGTAGGATCACTATTTGTAACGATTGCTGTCCCCACTACAGATGTAAGGGATTGAACTTGAATGCCTTGATAGTATGTTATACATTCCATTCGAGTCGATACAGTATTCGCATTTGGAGTGGTTGCATACATTTCCTCTTTTTCTGCTTGTGTAGGTATCCACTGAGCCTCTAAGCCAACACTAGAATACGTTTTGATTAGGCTTTCACCTACATATAGCTTTAGATCGTGAGTGAAGGAGTGATTCGCACTTGATAGGGAAATGAGAACCGTATCCCCGATGTTAAAGCTACTACCAGAGGCAACTTTGCTGGGAGAGGGAGCCTTACAGAGACCTGTATACTCTTTAGAGCCTATTAGATTACTTCCCTGATACGTTTCGAGCAGAATGGTAGAGGGTTTACTACCCGTTTGATTAAGTTGAGTAAAAATCGTTCTATATTCTGATTCCGAGAAAGTAATGGTAGTGGAAGTTTCGATATTGTTGAGAGCTTTGATGAGAATATCATTTACATAGAGTTTGATGGTATGGATAAAGCTCGTGCTCGATCTTGAAATCGCTAGGGGGAGATCTTCACCTGCTATCCAAGAGGGGTTAGAGCTTAAAGAGGAGGAGCGAGGAATGGTATTGAGTGTATAGATTTTGGTTGGTAATTTGATTCGAGAATAATGCGTACCGCTTAACGTAACCTCTGCATCGAACCAACCGTCAAATGAGATTGATTTTGTTCCATCGTTATTATGGGGAACATTTTTGGTAACTTGATAGATTAACTTCTTTTGATTCCCTCGTAATGAGGCCATGCCTGCTCCAGATGTAGAAGAGGATGAACCATCAATGGAGATAGTACAATCTTTCGATGCACTCGAATTTACCGTGTATGGTGAACCAAGCGACATCCAATATAGTTTTGCGGTCACAGAGCTTGTATTAGAGGTAATGTCCTGAGTAGCTGACCATTCTAACTGAAGGCGATACCCACTCCCTACGTTTGTATAGAAACTTCCGCTTAGTGCCATGCCATTCTCCTTTCATTATCATCCTGTAGCCACAAATGCCCATCCATTTTTATCTCCCGAATGTATCTTCATGAGTTTGATTGAACCCAGCAAGATTTCTTGCTTTACATTCGCCTTTTTCATCACGAATTCATCACGATCCATACGGAACACTTCATCTGTAGAGCCAAGCGATTCATCAATCAAGCCATCTTGATTCACATCATAATAGCCAGCGAACTTTTCAGGTGTCATCGTTGTGTACCCAGAGTAATCGGAGTGGGAAACTCGAAGACCGTTTACATCCATTCGAATGTGAGTGTTATACACTTCCCCTGATGCATGTTGCCATTGAAGGGGAATCTCTCCAATGTTTAACATGATGCTAGTGAAAAGTATTTGATGATAACTACAACATAATTCTACGGTCACTTTATTAGTGGTGGGCTTCAGTGTGATATGTTGAGCAGAATAGTTATGTGAGCCATTTAACAAGATTTCTGCATATTGCGTACTGGTCACATCTCCATCATAAAGTCGAATATATCCGTTTCCATTCAATGACTTACACATTGCAGATATGGAATAAGATGCGCCTTCGATCGGAATGATCGATTGAACCATCTTCCCACCTGTAGAGAGTGAGAAACCACTGCCCGATCCTTTGGTTTTGACTTCATCATTTTGAATAACCTTAATCAACTTGCCAATAGCAGGGTCGGAGGAATTGGGCGACCATTCTGTGAGATTTCCTTTTTCTAATTGAGGGAGTGTTGCCCAGAAGCTCCCGTTTTGGACTGGATAAATCTTTACTCGTACTCTCGTTGCACCATTTGGAGCAGTTCCCTTGGCTACAATTCTTTGCCATCGGTTTATCATGGATAAATTTACATTAGTCGTAATGGAGCTGAGTTTTGATTCAGCATCATACCATTCCATTTCTACCTTTGCACCCATATCGATGTTGTGAGTAGAAGGGATATTCACAAACCAACTACCTGAAAAGGTTTCTCCTGCTCTCACATTCCCAAATGGAGTGGTAACGGCTCGCATCTCATTTGTAGTGAGACTTGTTACATCACATATCAAGGTGTTAAATCCTTTATATTGCATCATATTGTCAAGCGACCAGCCTGTTGAAAGAGAATAGTGAGTAGTTCCGTTTTGAAGAGAACTATTAGGGAGCATGTTTTGGCTATGGATTGTCCAGAAATCGATTCCTGCATAGCCAACGCTATTTTTTAGAAGGTTGACTCCGCCACTCGAAGCAAACTTAGCAGTAATACTATCTGCTTTTTGTTCGAGTTTGGACTGGGTTACATAGGGGGAGAAATCAATATTTCGAATCTGGTTATCGGTGTAGGAATTGGCTTCCGTTTTAGATTTCTCTAGAGCCTCTGATGTTGTATATCGGGATAGGTCATCAAAGCTTGCTTTACTGTCTAGATCATTTTGATAAGAAATCGATTGGGTCACGGTATTAACGATTGAGTCATCGGTAATTCGTTCTTCCGCATTGGAGATTCGAGTAGAGAGCCCGTCCATATTACTTTCTAACGTAATGTCATCAAGGCTACAACTATCTACTTCCGCAACTCCATCTCCATCATCATGATTGACTACAAACACAGGAACGGCATACTTTGTTCCTTGAATAAACTGATTGTAACTATCCACCCCTTCACCCGTGATAATCCCATTGAATTCCTGCCAACCGTCTGCCACCGTTAGATTCTGACCTTGTACAGCACAGTAACGATGCTCTCCATAATGAACGGTCGTGATAGGTTGCTTGGCTACATCAAAGGAAGCGACACCTGCAAAAACTTTGGACTTCTCACTGACTGAGGAATCTTTGGTTTGTCTGACACGGAACTGAACTCGATAAGTTCTGGATGGATCGATGGGAATCATCTTGCCATAGAATACCGTTTTGGAACCCGATATTTGAACTACTTTATCTCCATATTTCCCTTGTCCACTGATGATAGGAGCTTTCAAGGGAGTGGATAGTTTGTGGTCTTCTTTCCAGTATAAGAGATCATTTTGGAAGTCATGATTTCGTAGTTTGCTATCAAGAGAAGTAAGGAAGGGTTCATTTCTGGTGACAATCGAGGCGATTTGATCATCTTGTAGCTTAAATTCAAGGTGGTTTAGACTGTTTGTCCAGTCCTGAATTAAGTTACTACCCGTACCTGATTCAATGACAAACGAATCAGCTTTAATACGTGCTCCACGGTTATCAAAAACAAAGTGACCATTTCCGTTTGTGATGAGGAGATTTTCACCAGCGACTACTTTTCCGATTAGCCGTTCTGCTACCACACCATCTGGCTTAATTGCGGTCTTCCAAGTTTCTCCATTATCTTTCGAGAGGGCGATAATACCTGCTTGGGCAATCACAATTTCCTCTGGAGTGTCAGGGTTTCGAATGACAATTCCTCGATTCCCGATTTCTACTTGGTTGTTGACACCTGCAACGATCTTGTTCTTATTTGCCTCCCACTGGTTAGATAGGATGCTGTTTACTTGTTCGACTGCTGGTTGGATCTGATTCCAGATATGCTTGTTAGCTTCTACTAGAGAACTGGTAGCAGAAGTGCTGTATAGGAGTTGAACGAGTTTTTCCGATTCATCAAGTAGATCTTGAGTATTTGAAATGATCAGCTTTGTATCATGTGATTCAAAGTCGATTTGGATTTCGATGAAGCGAGCCATATATTCAATATTCATTGGCCTGTACTTTGTCTTAATCAGGTCTCCTAGTTGTAGTTGGGCTACATCGATCAGATTCTCGACATTTGCTTCAATCACGACTTTGGGGATTCTCATTTCATTGAATTTCTTTAATCCATCATCATAAAGCTCTTGGGGATTAGTGTATCGCTCGTCCCGCCATTCCTTCTCAATGATATAAGGATCTAGTTCCTTCTTTAATACAGAAGTGAATTGAGGATCATTGGAAATTTGATCTTGTAGAGTTTGGATTTGAGAGTTAAGATGAGAGATTTCATTTTTGAGGTTGAAGACGATTGTGGTTTGAGAAGTGATTTGTGCTTCTTTGAGGTTTCTTTCTTCTATTCTTTGTTTAATTAGATTGGTGTCTTCTGTCGCCTTAGCGAGATCTAAGAGTTGGAGGATGTTGGTGAGTTCCAGATGGAGTTGAGCCAATTTTGATTCCTCAGTGACTAACTGAGTCTCTTTTGGGTTTTTATGATTGGAAAGGGTTTTAATTTGAGGGGAGTTTTGATTTACCAATTCTTGATGATCTAGGAGCGCATGACACAGATCGTCGGACATGAAGTGAGAGCTTTTGATGATTTTTCGATCTTTGTCACGTTCAAAGGGGTAGAGGAAATAGCTGAAGTCTTCTATATAACTTTGGCCAGTGGGGTTTATTGAGTGGATACTGGTTCCTTCGTTACCATAGACATATAATCTTGTGACCAATTCATCCGTTGTTCGAGTTCTCTTAATGGAACGTAAAAACCTTCCATAGTCAATCGTTGTACCTCGGAACTTTCCATATGTAGTAAATGAGTGAAGAGAAATTTTTCGTTGTGTGGTGTCCCATTTTATTAGGGCCTGAAAGGTTTCTCCTAATTGGAGAATACCATCTAAGACATTGGTATCGCTAAGATCAAACTGTCGATAAATCGAGTGGAAGATGGGATCAACCGAATCAATTGTCCAAATCGTATTGGCTACTAGTTTCGTTAACAGTTCATGAGCATTGATGCTATCTTCTTGTACCGAAATTCGTTTGTGTTGCAATTCATATCCCAAGGAAAATGCTTTTACATGAAAGGTGTCGGAGTCATCACTGTCTTCTTCAATCTCATCGACAATGAACCATTCGATATGTCCCTCCATGGTCACTTTGATCAACATTTTTTCCTTTATCAGTTCTACATGGGAGTTGTGCCTATTTGCTACTTTATAGGGGATGGAAAAGGATAACTCGCTGATATTACCGAGTTTTAAGGAGAGGTTTACATTCCATTTTTCGGAGATGTGAGAGATGACTTGCTTATTAGGTTTTGATAAGTGGAGGCGAATATCTTTGGGCTTTTTTGAGTAGTCGATGTCGACAAACAATCGTAGAATTACCCCTCTCATATATGTTTATGATCATCTATGTTTATTACAAATTTTATTTACTATTATAGTGTAATTATATAATTATTGATTTCTTTTGTCTAATTAGGTGTTACGTTTTATATAGAAACCGATATCGAAATTGAATCTTGCATGCGCCTTCAATCTCAATCTTGTTTGTTCCACGTTGAAGGGAAAGTGTGGAGAAATCTCCTATGATTTGGTCATATCGATAAAACCCAATGAGATCTGTTTCGATGACTTCTTTTTCACAATGGAGGTATATGTCTTCTTGATCGGTTAAGTCTCTGATTTCAAAGATTTTTTCATCCTTCATAAGAGTAATGTTCCCTGCTCCGATTTTTTTGATCGAGATTTCAGGATAGATTGTCAGATGCCCCTTATTTTCAATCGTGATGGATGTTTTTTGTTCATTCGCCACTTCTACTTCAGGAGTGTAGTAGAGCGGTGAAACAATCCGAGGGGAATCGCATCGCATGGTTACGGTGAGATACCCTTGGTTCAATCCGTTATGAGTAATTGAGGAATTGCCAACGGGTAGACAATGGTAGATTTTATTTGGCTTATCTTCAAAATAGAGAGGTTTGTATGTATCTGGAAACAGCCAGAGGATTATATTGTCTAGGTCGGATTCATTAAATTTCCTTTCGAATGCGAGAGTGAGATCGAATTCCAAGGGTGATTCTTCAATCGAGTGGAAGAGGGGTTTTTGACCTCTCACTTCCGTTTCTTGAATCGCTCTTTCTGCTATGAGTGCTTCTTCAAACATTCCGCTGTCTAGATTGACTTGGATCAAACCGAACTTTCGAGAAGAAATCCCATCATAGTTGAAGTGCAAACGGTCTTTTGTAGTCGGCATACTCTCACCTCCAGAAACTTAAGGAAGGGGAGCGATTATCGCCCCTTCTTTTTCAAGCTTGATAGTATTTCTTTTGCGATGTCTTTGGCTTTCTTTTTATCTCCGCCTTCAACGGTTACATAGATATCTCCATAGGAAACTTGATTTGAATGAACGGAGCCTACTGTAGCCAATTGGTCGGTACCATTTCGTATGGAACTCAAATTTGGAATAATGTTTTTTAATCGATCTAAGATCTTGGCAGTATCAAGGATGTCGGAGGTTTGACGTTCATTGAGGACAAGCTCTTTTTTATGAAGCATAGCGATTTTGCCATCATTTCCAGCCCATGTACCTGTATATCCACCCGTATCAAATTGTTGGAGATAACGTTTCCCCGCATAACCCGTTTTCCCTTTCCAACGAATCTTCGCCCAGCCTCTTTCCATGCCGAGGAACTCAACCAAATCTCCTCGTCTCATAACAGCTATAACATTTCGCCCATAGCTTGGAGATCTTCGGAGGTTTAAGTCCGAAGTTGTTTTCCAACCATGTACAGGTTTAGAAGTAGTGGGAGGAGTCGTAGGCTTAGGCGGAGGATCTGGTTTGGGTGGTTCTGGTGGTGGAGGAGTGTTAAAAATCGGTGGTGTATAGGGGAGATTTGTTTTTAACTCGCCATTGGTGTAAGTATAAGGATTCACATTCTTCACTTGATCAAACTGCTCCAGCTTATTAGCACGGAACAACATATTATCAACTTCAAGGGAGTTTAATTCGGCGATCTTTTTCTTAACTTCATCTGAGAAAGTAGAGAAACTCTTAGTGAGTCCATCAAAAACCCCATGATTCATATTGTCTAGGTTTGTCTTCAAACTTTCTAACTCTGTCTGGAGAGTAGAGAAGCTACCTGTAATGAATTCGTTTCGCCTATTTGCCCAGTGCTGATCGTTATTCAAGAGATCGTCATAGTATTTGATGACGGATTCTTTCTCTTGATCCAATTCACCTAATCGGGTATCTAACCCCGTTTTCTCATTTTCTTTCTTATCATTAAGCGCATCAATCTGTTGTTTCTTTTGCTCTTCGATGGACTGGCGAAGAAGCTCATTTTGGCGATCTTTTTGAAAATCGGCAATTTCCTTATCTTGATCAGCCAATTGCTTTCTGAGTTCTTCCAGCTTTTTGCGACCTTCTAGAGAGTTATCACGGGATCGGAGGGAGATTTGTTGAACTAACTCGGATCTCTTGTTATTCTTTTCATCCAGTTTCTCTTGATAATCGGACTCACTTTGCTCCTTATCCATGGCTTTCAACTTACGATCGTAAACCGAGTTGATCTGGTCAATCTCACGATCATACATCTCCATCTTTTCATCGTGAGCTTTTTTCAGAGCCTCTTTTTCCATATCGATTGCTCCGATTGCCATGGACTTCATGTTCTTGTAGTAGTCTTGCAATTGCTTGATCGACTCATCTGCCACTTTTCCACGGGTTTCCCTGATGTCCTTTTCTGCTCGAAGAACACCCATCACAGCATCTTCCCAAGCTTCTTTCGCTTGATCTAACTCTTTTTTAATCACTTTCGCTTGTTCCGAGTTAATCCCGTATTTAGCTTTTGTGGTTTCATATTCTGTTGAGAGAGCAGAGACCTTTCCAGATTCTTGAGTTTGTGACTGTTGTAAAGCTAGAGCCTTTTCAATCTGAGCGTTTAACATATCTTGAATGTTATCTGGTTGTGTCAGGGTTAGGACATCAATTTTGAAATCGAAATCATCTACCTTAGCTTTGATTTCGTTAATTGCTCGATCATACTTATCGACGATCTCATCTACAAAATCTGTAAACATGTTAATGGAGTTCTGGCGGATGCTATTAAAGCTACTCTCTACTTCACCTTGGAGATTAGCTATTTTACTGAGATTTTGATCGTATTCTTGTTGGAGCTTGTTGTATTCTTCCCGTTGGGATTCCGTATGTTTTTTCAACGAATCCAACTGTTTGATTCGATTGTTAACCCATGAATTTCGAGATTGAGTTTGGGATAGCTCTTTTTTCGCCAACTCCAGTCTCAAATTTTCATAGGTAATCACAGTCTTTAAAACATCCCGATATTGAACATTTGCTTTGATCATACGCTGTAGCATAGCTTCTTGTTGGCGAATGAGTCCATCGTAGACTGTCATTTGACGTTCTTCGGGATCACCAACTACTTTGTCCGCTAGTGCCAATGCATAGAACTTACCATTTACTCCAATGCCGCCTTCATAGATAGAAGATCTCAACGTACCCGATGAAGCAGTATCGCCACTAGCAGAAACACTTTCACCAATCGAATCAACTGATAATGCAGAGAATGAATTCATAGCAGAAGCGATGTTTCCTTGGAACGAAGAAGAGAGATCTTGATAGGAATTGGCATGGAAGCTAGGGGCAGAAGGAACGCTTGAACCAGCAGATCTTGCACTTTTGGCTCGAGCAATATAATCGTTCAAAGTATCCATCGCACTTCGAGCAGAGGAGTTTAGGCTCTCAATAGCAGATTTTGCACTCCGAGCGGAGGAGGCCAAACTATTCATTGCAGAAGCTTGTGATTGGTGGGAGCTAATCATACTATTGGTACGGGAATTGACAGTGCTTGCCATGCTACTAAATGCGGATGATACCGCACTACCTACTTGTCCATATGCTTGTTGTAGTTGTGCCAATACTTGAGCCTGTTGTAATAAGGATGCTTTTATTTTGGATGAAGCAGAGACAGAGGCATTAGAGGCGGAAGATATTTGATTGATTGCATTCGTATAGGAGATAGCAGAGCTTGCTCCTGATTTAAACGAACTGGCGATACTCGAATAAGAGTCTGCACTCGCTTTTGCAGAGGAGGCACTACGAACCATAGTTGAAGCAAGGTTGTTCATTGTCGAGACAGAGCTATTAATTGATCCTGACGAGGAACTTACAGATGCTCCGATTTGAGTGAGGGACTGAGCAAATTCAGTTATCTTCGCTTTTACACTTGATGCCACTGCACCTAATCTCTCTAAAGATCCATTGATCGAATCAAAGCTAATTCCTTGCGAAGCTGAGGCAATGCTTTGAATACCCGTTTGAACTTGAGTCAGATTCGAAGCTTTTTGAGAGGTTTCGCCTAACTGCTGGTTCATGGTTCCAACCGAAGCTCCTGCACCTTGAGCCGAGGACTGCATACCTTGCATTTGGCTACTGACTTGAGATACAGCTCCTGCTTGGTTCCCGACGTTTTGAACAACAGAAGCAGTATTTTGAGCTTTTGATGCAGTGCTATCTAAGGATGTTCCTAGGTTATTGTACTGCCCGATTAACAAGGGAAGGGTAGGACTGTAGACAGGAGAGTTGACTGCGCCTTGCATACCTTGAACTTGTCCTTTTGCTGTATTAGCTGTGGTTCCCAATTGAGTGTATTGGTTCAGAGTATAGGTAAGTGACGGACTTAGTAGAAGTGGGGAAGAGATCGTAGTTTGTAATCCTTGTACTTGCCCTTTTGTAGAGATCGCTTGATTACCGAGAGCATTTAATTGAGATTGGGGAGTGAAGATACTCACACTGTTCATATCCTGCATGGACTGCTTGGTGGCGTTGATTGCTGATTGGGTTTGTTGTTCTCCTGAAACGAGTGCATTTGTTTTTCCAGTCAGGATATCAATAACTGCACCCTTATTTTGAGCGGTAGAGATCCACTCTTGGAGGATTGCCTTCTGTTGTTTATTTAGCTCGGATAGATCTAGAGTCGATTTACCTGCATCATCCGTTTTTACTCTTACGTTCTGTAAAGCCCCAATGATTTGATGGTAATGTGATAAATTGCTGGCGATTTCGGACTCTGTAACCCCGAGGGCATCCGCTAGGGAACTCAAGGAAGCCTTCCACTGAGAGGTGTTAGATGCATTATCTCGATAGACTTGTTTCAGCACTTGTAAACTTTCAATGTGAGACTTCATTGCGGATAGATTGCCAGATTTGAAACCGAACAAAGTCTCTGTAATCTCTACAGTGGCAAGTGTTTTCTCATTGAGGTCTTCAAGAGATCCTGTTAATTCTCCAATTCCTTGCGCTTGAGCTTGTGCACGTAAACTAGCATTATCATGCTCCCTTGCAAGGCGGGAGAGGAAACCACCTGCTTGTTCGGCTGAAAGCCCAGAGTTCTGCAAGGCTTGTAGTAAACCGTTCCAGTCTGTTGAACCTTGTGCGATTTGGTTGCTAATGTCTAAGATTTTTTGTAGTTGCCCAGCAACCACATCCGCATTCCGATTTTGATCCAAAGTGAAGAAGCTTTCAGGTAGTATTTTAGCTACATCATTTAACTGTTGCTTAATACTATCTAACTTGAGCGGATCGTTTTCAAAACCAGCAGACATTTGTTGGAATGCTTTAACGAACACATCTCCAATGGTTGTACCCAGTGTAAATAGTTCTTGAACTTTCGTTTTGTACTCCTCTACACTTTGGGCTCCACGAAGTATTCCTTCATTGGATTGAATGAACTTTTCAATGACGGCTTGTTGAGCATCACCAAGGCTGGATAGTTTTCCGCCTGCTTCAAGATGAGTGAGAGTTTGCTCTTGAATGACCTTGATGGTCTTCTTGATAGCTTCCGTTTTCTCTGCTTCAGCCATCATGATCTCGACTTTGGACTTTTGGATCGCCTTCGAATTGTCTTGAAGAAGATTGTCAGTTATCCCATAGTTGGCCCTAGTACCTGCTGATATATCCAATTTGCCATTTGATTGTTCTAAGTCTTTTTTCTTTGACTGGAGGTCGCTAATCTTATCGATTACATCTTGATAAGCCTCTGCTTGTTTCTTCACGTTTTCCGCAAAGTTCAAATCGGTTAACCGTGCTTGTTCTTGAGAGAGCTTGGCTACGGCATCAATTTCTTTTCTGATAGCTTCCGTGTTTTTAAGATGTGCCTTCCCATTTGCATCCACATATTGGACTACAGTAGGGATGGAGGTAGCAAGTTCTTTTTGGATACGGTTGAATTCTTTTTGCTCTTCCGCCGTTTTGTTTTGTTTATTGCTGAGAGTTTCATATCGAGAGATGAGACCTTGCATGCCATCTGCATGTTGACGATAGGATTGCACCATTTGATCATTCAGCTTTTTTAGCTCTTCAGCTTTTTGTTTTTGTTCAGCGAAATGGCTGGCAAGTTTTTCGATAGCAACTCCAAGAGCAACAAATGCTACTCCAATAACCGTTTCAGCAAGCATGGATTTCCAAGCTATGCTAAAGGTTTTGGTAGCTACAGTAGCTCCCCGAGTACTTTCGGCTAATGCTCCAAATCCTGCGGAAGCACCAACTAAGACCCCTCGAATCCCGCCTGTAGTAGACATGGAACGTTTCATGGCATCTCCGAATGCATCAAAGCCTTCTGTTAATCCCTTTGTAACTTTCTCAAACATTCCCATTTTGGTCATGGCGAGTGCAACCACACCAAATATGACTGGCAATGCACCAAAAGTCTGAGCAATCGAAATTCCTGCTTGAGTAAGTGCACCTAAACCTGAGATGACGGCTAACATTCCATCACTTAAGACTGCATCCCCAACGGAATGAGAGAGTTCAGCGAAAGCATTTTTCAACTGATTGATTCTCGCTTCAAAGGACTTTAGATACTCGGCATTTTCTCTCATGGCTGAACCATGTGAGGTCTCGGCTGTTTCGGTTGAATCAAGAGCCATTTGATAGTTGTTCATTAACGCAAGAAAACGGCTTAGTTGGTAACGACCTGCTACTGTAACAGCGATATTTTGTTTTTGGGAATTGCTGAGTGAGTCCCAACGGTTATGTAAGTCTCCCAGTATATCGGCAACGGGCCTTACGGTTTCTTGCCCGTTTTTGATCTGCTTGATGTCAATCCCAATTCCTTGCAGAACTTCCCGAGCATCTGCCAAAGTAGTGATTCTCGAATAAATGGTTTTCAAGCCGTTCCCGATGACCTTCCCTGATTCCATCGTGACAGCGCCAATAGCGGTAATATGACCAACGGACTCCTCCATTGAAACACCAAATGTCCTAGCAGTAGAAGCAGATTTCGATAATCCTTCCGCCAACTGTTTTGTAGAGATGGCATAGTCATTATCGACTTGGTTCAAGGCATCCACAATTCGAATCGATTCTTCTGCACTTATGTTAAAAGCATTCATTGTTCCAACTAGTGATTCGGTTGCTTCAGGAGCGGATAGATCTGAGACATTTGACATGAGGGTGGCCGTTTTGGTGATGGCAAGAAGTTGTCGCTCGTTAAAATCACCAAAGGTACGAGTGAATTCGGCTAACGATTTCATCACATCATGAAGATTGTTCCCGAGTTCGCTAGAGAGTTGAATGGCTCCTTGGAAAAGGGTGTCAATGGAGAGATTCCCATCGGCTACCCGCTTTAATTCTGTTAAAGCCTTGTCCAATTGTAGGATTTCAGTAGCCATTGCTCTGACAGCATTAATCGAACCATAAAAAGCGGTCATAGCTGTCATCCAAACAGGAACCCTAGACATCGCAATACGCAGTTGCTCAAAGACACCTAAGTTTCGGTTAGCGTTGTAAACCATTTCTTCGGAGGATTGTCGGAGGGTACGAGATCCTTCTGCCATGGTCAAGCTCACACGACGAGCGGATTTCCCAGCACTATCAAATGTTGTGACCAGTTTGGTTACAGCACGACCAGTCGGATCAACTCCATCATTTCTCAAAGATACAGTAGCGACTTTGGCTCCATAGATTTTCCCGATGAATTCCTGTAACCCTTGGATGTCTCTGGATTTAATTAACCCTTCTAATTGTGAGACTCCAGTTGGACCCATTCGTCGATTCACAGATTGGGTAATATCCTCGCCTAATCGTAACTCCTTTTCGGCATTTCGAATTTCAGCTTTCTTCCGACGGAGTAGACGGGTATAAGCATCTAATTGCAACTCAATATCTTTGGTATTCAGTTTTTGACCTTGCCCTACATCTATTTTTCCAATTTCACGATTAAAGCGAGACATGTTGTGACCTGTGACTTTAAGCTGTTCCCCAACTGCTTTCAAGTCTTCTAAAAGCTTTCTTGCTCGGCGTTGATCTGAATCTTGCCACTGGTTATTTTTTAGAGCGCTAAGACGATTCCGAGCTTGCTCCAAATCTCGATAGGATCGGATTGATTGGGTAATAGCTTTCGCTTCTTCTACATACTGTTGGCGGAGTTTTCCGTTGTTCGGATTCGTAGGGGTTTGGGCTTCAATCTTTCTTAGTTCACGCATGATCTTGATGCGCTCTTTCAATAGATTGATTTGGTCTTTCTGATACTGCTCATCTTTTTGATGACGACGTGCCAACTGTTCTGTTTGGAAACGGATCTCTTTTAACTCTTCCGCAGTAGTAGCTTTTCGGGCACTCTGATCCAAGGGACGATAGGCTACTTGATTTCGTTCGGCGGTACGCTGGGATCGGGTATGGCGAATTTCTTCAATGAGCTTTTTTTGTTCGAGAAGAAACTGGTTTTCCTTACTGATTTGTTGTTGGAGAATTTGTTCATCTCGAATACGTTGTTTGAGATCAGCTACAGTGGAGGGAGTGAGAGTGCCTGATTTTCCTTGGTTTTGAAGTTGGTTGTATTCCTTCCAAAACTGAGTACTGTTTTTTCCGAGCTTTAGAATTTCTCGTTCCAATTCTCGTAGGGAGTTTATAGATTTCTGCACTACTTTTTCCGTTGTAGTAGCTGTTTTGATGTCAATGACTTTAAATTTATCTTCGTCCTGATTCCAGTTATAGCGGATTCGCTGGACAACTCCGTTTACCTTTTCTAATTGAGCGACGAATCCATTTAGATTCCCAAAAGCATCCTTTGTTTCAACAGAAGAGAAGAGACCTTTTCCAAAAGTCTGCTTCATCATTCTTTCGGCTTCTTTTATATGTGATACGTATTGCTTAAGATCAAACCCACCTAAAGAGGGAGTGGAGAACCCTTTTTTCGTTTGATCTTGCATACGGGACAATTGTTTGCTGTATTTTTTGTTGAAATCATCCACTGTCTTGTGGACATCTTGAAGCTGTCTCTTAATAGCGAGTGCGGAGCCGTGGACATCTAAATGGACTTTTAGTTTAAGTGGTTTATTCTCAATCTTTTTAGATATAAGTCTCAGTTGAGGAACGAAGTCTTTCATCTTCAGATCCAGTTTTGCTTTTAGCTTAACAGGTTTGTTTTCTAGCTTGTGACTGATCTCGTCCACTTGTTTTCGGATATCGGGCATCGACTTGGAGATATCAATTTTAGCTCGTAATAGGATATTTGCACTGGATTTTGCCAACTTTTTCTCACCCCATTTCTGGATATTTGGATATTATGCTTGGATCTGGTTTAAAACAAATCGTCTAGATCATCCGAATCATCCCGAACGACATAGATTTCTGTTGTTTGGGAGCTTTCATGTCCCAGTAATTTCTGGACAGATTGAATATCTTTACCTTCCTCGATAACAGCATTGGTAGCTCGGGAGCTTCGGAATAAATGGGGATATACGGTTTTTCCACCAAGGATTTCACTAAACTCCTTACACCATAAATTGAAGCTATTAGCAGAGATTTGCTGATAGCCGTTCTTCGTCTTTCGGACAAATACATAAGGGCAATTGTCTTGCTCGACTTGATTAGAACGATGGGATAACCATTTTTGAATTGCTTTCATGGATCTCTCGTCAAATGCAAAGTGACGGAGTTTTCCTTCTTTGCCACGCCCTTTGGCTCGTATCTTATGGCTGACATAGAAATTTTTCTCTTTATACTTCTCATAGGTAGCAACTTCTGTTCGTAACTGACGTGTCTCTTCACGTCGACAACCTGTGGAGTAAGTGAAGCAAATGTAAGCAATCTTTTGCCATTCCTGACGACGGGTTAATTCGTCAATGAGGGTTTGGATCTCTTCGATTGTGAGAGGGACTTTCTCTTTTATATTTGACTTAGGGACAGCAGGGATAGATTTGGTAAAGATATTTCGGAAGGTTGGATGTTCGTCGTGGTAGTATAACTCAATGAATCCACAAAGGCTGGAGACAGCGCTCCGTTTGAACTTGATTGAGTTAGAGGAGAGATTTAAGCTGATGAGCCAGTTTTGATACTTTAAAGCATCCCTTGGTTTTAATTCATGGATATTCTTATTTCGGGCAAAGTCGTATATCCATTTTGCAAACACTTTTAAGGCAGAAGTATACTGTTTGAGTGTAGCAGGGGAGAGGTGTTGTTGAGATAGAAATTCTTCGATTAATTCTTTGTTGTAGGGGTTTGCTTGGATATCCCAAAATTCAGTGTCTACGTTTTCAATTTTTCGATATGGTTGAGCCAAGTAATCACCTCCGTTGGCTATCCAGCTCAATTTACATTGGGATATTGATCGGGTTCATTATCTACGAAACAGCCACATCCACCAATGTCCAATATATCGATAGGCTTGTCTTGTTCGTATTCTTTACGTAATGTTCGTAAGGTTAATTTATGTTTTTTACCATTCCGTTGACGGCTTAAAATCGTAACATCCTTTTGAAGAAATTCTCTCATTTCTTGTTCTTTTTGTTCTGCTTCCAAATATCTCTCTGGAATCGTTTTTAATAAATGAATCCAGTGCCCTTGTCCACCTCGAACACAAATGCCTCCACAGTTATTATGAGAAAATCCAAGCTTGTAAAGTTTGGGGAGTTCTATTCCAGTATTAGCTAATTCTCCAACAATTTCTTGCTTACTAATATAGGGTTCTTCGCAGAGTGGGAACTCCACTTGATAAGGGTGCCAATTTTTGATAGGTGCATTTCTTCGATGCATTTCCGTCCAATCTATTCCAAGATATAAGGTACATTCATTAGGGAGGAAATTCGCTTCAATCCATTTTCTAGCAGTTTTCTGCTTTAAATGGTGACTACATGGTGCGACTCTAGCATTTCCAAGCCAGCGATTGTCCCTAAACACCTGCCAAGGAGTTCTCCCATCTGCAATCCTTGTAATTTGAATCCCGAAATGTTCCTCAGTGACGTTGAGAAAACGATATAAATCTTTATCTTCTATTAGGGTATCGGTAAATAAGAGGATGATATTTTCTTTCCCATATTTCTCTATTACAAGCTTGGCTGTCATCCAGCTTCCGAGTCCACCACTATAAAATACAATATGTTTTCTGTCCACGTTCTTATGAGCCAACTGATCACCTCCGTTAACGGGTATAGGCTCCATTCCAGTGAAATTGAATTTGAACTAGATCAGGTTTGGATTGTTCATATGCTTTCAGAACTTGTTCGATATATTGAAAGCCTTCATAATATCCGAATCGATAAACTTTAGCTTGCCTTCCTTGAGTAGCCTTCCAACCGTCACTAATTAGCATAATTGCATGACCTTGATCACCGCCTCTTATAACTGAATCATGGTAACTAAGATCATCAACAAACTCTAGACGTATGCCATATTCTAGAGAAGACAATCTCTCAATTCGCCCCAGTTTTATTGCTTTCATAGAGGCTCCTGTACGGATATACTCAATAGGATGATAGGAATCTAGGTATTTTTGCCAAGTGTGTTTGGCGATTCGCTCTAGTTGTTTTCCTTCTTGGAGAAGCAACTTTTTGATTTCCTCTTCTCCGATCGCACGAAGTCCATGTAGATTGAATGCCATTACTGAACCAATGTTTTCACTTCGCTGTTTGCAACTTGCTTACCTAGCTCATCGGCTTGTTTTTCGGCTTCTTCTAGATTAACTTGCATGTTGGTGAGCATCTGAGACAACATCTCGTAGACTTTAGTGATTTCCTGTTCAGGCATCGCATTAAGGATCTTATCAAGGAGGTCTAGGTCGATTAATAGATTTAACACGGCTAGAGCTTCGTTGATATCATCTGAAACCTCAAAGTCCGTAAAGTGTTTGATAATGAGAAGAGTAGAGTAGGGGGTACTGAGTTCGAGTAGAGAGGCATTAAGGGGTTTATTTGCTTCGTTGTAGAATCGGATCATATCATCAAGTAACTGGAAGATTTTTGATTTGCGGAAATGTTCATCTACTATGATCTCGTATACTGTCTCATTTATTACTAGATCGACTGGATATGTGCCCTCTAGTTTCTTGTCTTGTTTCTTTAGCTCATGAGAGGTAAGTCGTTTTATTTCGGATTTGCTTTTTGCCACTATGCATTCCTCCATGTCAAATTGGAATTCTCTTTGCAATCTCATACACAACAGGAACCGTGACCGTATTTCCTGCCTGTCGATATAATTGAGTGTCTGATATACCTGCATCTCTAGCTCTATGGAATGCCCAATCTGGGAATCCTTGTGCCCGCCAGCACTCCAGCGGTGTTAATCTACGTAATCTGTATCCACTCTTAGCCAGCTTCTTTAATCTCTCTAGATTATGGATAGTAACAGATCGTTCACCTTGCGAAGTTTCTACTAAAATCTTAGGAGCATCACCTTTAGCACAAAGAGTGGGCGATATGCCTTTAGGACTGTATACTCTAGCACTCTGTTTGAATTTCTGACCTGTTAGAACTCCAACTTGTTTAAGTGCAGTCTGTTTGTTATTGCTTCCGATAGGAAGTACTTTTCTGGTATCTCTTCCTCGCAAATGTCCGATAATAAAGATCCGTTCTCGATTCTGTGCGACTCTGTGATCTCGTGAATTGAGTACTTGCCATTCCAGATTGTACCCGATTTCATCCAATTCAATTTGGGTAGCGAGGAAATCCCATCCTCCGTTGACTGCAAGAAAGTTTTTAACATTTTCAATGATAAGGTAGCTAGGTAGTTGGCTGGAATCTTCTTTCTTGATTTCTCTAAGTAGCTTTGTAACTGAGAAAAAGAGACTTGATCTACTTCCTTTGAATCCACTTCGTGATCCAGCGACACTAATGTCCTGACACGGGAAGCCGAACGTCCAGATGTCCGCTGTGGGCAAGTCATTGTGATCGACTGTTGCGATGTCGTCATGTGTCCATTCTCCCTTTGGCTTGTGTATAGCTTCATATGATTCTCGTGCGAATCTATCTATCTCCACCCATCCTACAGTTTGATGCCCTGCCATCTCCATTCCAAGGCGAAAGCCCCCAACCCCTGCGAATAAATCCAATACCTTCATTTATTCAAACTCCTTTTGGGTATTTCTGTTGGCAGATTTGTTCATGTCAAGTTGATAAAAGAGATCTTATATATAAAGAATGGCAGAGAGAACCTCTACCATTCTCTTAGAAATTAGGCGAAACGGACAATATCGTATAGCTTGTTGGTTCCTGCTTCTACGATGATATCCAAGTTGAAATCGAAAGTGGAAACGTTTTCTGCATCCATGGTGAAGGTGAAGGAAGATTGCAACTTCGCTCTAGGAATAAGAAATTGCATTTTACGGTCTACACCATCACGACCACGAACAACAGTGTCTCCCACTACTCGATAAGTAGCAGGGAATTTTTCTGCTGAGAAGGTAACGAGTGTTGCTGTGTTATCAGCAATGGTATATTCATAGAAAACCATTAGCTGATCCCCGTCTTTTACTCCTGCGGAAAAGCTCACATCTTTTGCACTCGTCGTAAATGTAGTGACTTCTGTGGTCATCATCCCGCCTGCCATCTTATAGACAGTGACAGAGTTGGTAAGAGGAGTTTCTTTTAAAGTAACTTTGGTAGCGGTTGCTCCTGTGGCTGATAGAACTTCACGGCCTACTACTTTAATATTTGACTGTTGTAATGCATTACCTGATAGCATTGCAAGGGATGCATCTGAAAGCAGAGCATCTTGCATGGTTAGGGTGGCTGTTCGTCCGAAGTCCCAGCTCATCAATTTACCGTTCCCTTGGCCACCACGGGCTTCAGTGCTTTCGGATTCGTTTTCAATGGAAGATACTTTCAAGGTATCGAAGAAAATAATGGGTTTATTGGTGGAGGCATCAAAGAAAATTACGTTTGCAACCTCTTTTAAACCGTATTGAATGTTGGGCATGTATGTATTCCTCCTGATGTAAATTACAATGGGGCAGACCAATGTTTCAGCTTGATTTTGTCTGCACCTGCAAGCATGGCTTTGGTGCTAAATTCATATTGTTCAATACATTCCAGACGAGCGTACTCATCGTAAAGCTGATAGAGAGTACAATCCCAAATATTGAACTTGTTGAGAGAGTGGCTTTTACTACTTACCGCAGAGATTAGGTCAGCGAGATCCATTTCGGATTCACCAGTACTGCTACTCAATTTTTTTGCTGTCTCTACTTTTTGCTGTAGTTTCTTCATTTGATCGATTAATTGACGAGTATCATCATCTGAGGGATTCTCTATGGTCTGTTTGCTGATATGGGGTTTGCTCATGTAGTTTTGGAGCTTTACGACTTGAATGATGTCGTCAAAATTATCTCGATGGATGAGCTTGATTTCTTTTTCGTGGAGGGAGTTGAGCTTTTGCTCATTGATTTGAGGTTGATTGGAATCAGAACGTTGCAAAATGCCCAAACGAACCCAATCGAGGGCAATAACACCATCATCCAAAACGGAGACATCTTCAGTGCGGAATATCATGGAGAGACTAGTAAGCAGATCTTGTTGTAATTCTTGACCGCCTAGTTTGATATAAAAATCGAATACTTTTAGATGGTCTTTTTGTTTAGCTAGAATTTCCTTTTCGCTTTCGTCTTTGATCCCATGTAGAAAGTCTTCCATAGAAAGGGCAACCCATTGCAGGTATTTCATATAATTCGAGTAGCCGTAATCACAGATTTCTTTCAGGGTATAGGGTTGAATCTCTAACCCGTCTACATAGATACTAGATCCACTGAGCAGTTTCAGTTTGAGATCGACTTCATTTAACTTTTTATACTCCATGCGAACCTGCTTCCACCGACATATACTCACTGTAGAGACGGAGGGCATCAAATCGGTTGTTTACGGAGAGATGGTTCCAACCTGAGAATTTAAGTTGGATGGTTGATCCAATACTTCTCTTACCTAGCATGTCTGTGACTCTACTCATGATTTCATAGGGGCGTATTAGTTTTCGATTACCGTCCTCAATCAACCACAAGCTTTTAGCGACGACGATATCAAAGTTGATTTGGGTTTCAGCGATGACTTCATTTTCGTTGAATGATCCGTTGGGATAGTAGACACGAATAAAGGAATGATCTTCTGTATGGGCTTCGGGGCTAAAGGGGAAGGGAAAAATTCGGCATAGCTCGCTTTTCTGATTGAGGATCTTATTCGAATCAATAGGAGGTAAACGAGAGGAGAAGGGGGTGCTTACATCGTTGAGTAACAGTTTGGCAAGTCCTTCGTTTTTTGCCAACTCGGTAAGGATTGTTACGATATTTTTTGATAAGGAGTCTAGTCTCACCATAGTCCCTCCCTTGTAGGTGATTCTTCAAGTGGATATCGATTGGAAGCAATCCGATTTGTTAGATCGTCGCCTTCTTGTAGGGTTGTGAGAGATAAAGTTAACTGGAGGACACCAAACCCACTTTTATTGACTAAAGTAGTACCATCGATTCCCACCACTTCATAAGCCTTTCGGTTAAAGATGAATCGGTGATTTAATTCGATTTGACTAGTAGCTGAATTGGACTCTACGAAGACCAAGAGTTGACCCATCGGAAGAGGGACATCGTATTTGTTCCACCGAATTTCATCCTTACTTTTTTTCGTCTTAGAACCCAGATCCATGGTGCTGGCGACACAATCGAATTCCAGTATTTGATCGTGCTGATTCTTCCATCTCAATGTGTGATTACACTTTGCTACGATGACCTTGGAAACAAGTCCTCGAAATTGATCGAAGATAATCCAAGTGTCATCATCGAAAGTGATGTAAGTTCCGATCTCCAATCGCTGATTAGGCCGAAAGATGACCTCTCGTAATGATCCTAATCTTTCTATCTTGATGATCCGTGCATCCATTTGCATAAGATCGGGATACTGGGCACTTCTAACTCCCAATACACGGAAGGTAGGAGAGGCATGGAACGTAGATTGGATCATGGCAATGGTATTGTTTGTGTAAGCTTCACCGTTATGACTTCCGTTTCTCTTGAGACGGTTTTGATAGGATTCTAAATAACTCATTGACATCACCGCCCTAATCACGAAAATCCGTCTCGGACAAATCTAAGTAGTTGTAGTCTGTCATGAGTCGTTGTGCTTCTGTACGAAACATCCGATAAGTGAGGTTTAGTTCTCGAATCTGATTGGCTTGAGAATAGATACGGAAGTCTTTGTCGCTGAGGGATTGTTTCATGAGCTCGGAAGAGAGAATAAGTGGCTTCATATACTCACAGATCATGAGAGTAACCAAAATCTCAATTTCAAACAGGGTTAATGTAGATACAAGTGAGTTGGATTGAATGGATAAGTCTTTTTTGCATCGATGGAAGCGTGTTGTAGCAGAACGGAGATAACCAAATAAATCTTCTTCAATTTGGGAGGGTGTGAGGGAGAGAAATGTGTAGTCGGAGATCTTGGAGAGGAACACTTCATAGACTTGTCTCAATGGAGTCATCGAATCACCTACAACATATCATCAAAGGTGAGGTTGAAACGTTCTTCTAGGAACTTGATCATTTGAATATTGGTTAATTTCCCTTGTCTGTATAAGGCGACTGCTTGTCCCACTAATGTTTGCAACATCCCTTTTGGAATTTTTTCAATGAATAACTGGAGTTCTTCTACGCTTTTCTCAAAGATTTTCTCTACGTTGGCAGGAGTAACCAGATTTTCGTACACCTCTTCCATACGAAACTTCTTCACCACTTCATCGTTTAAGAGAATGAGAACCCCATCTGCAAATAGCTTAGGATTCCGATTTCGCATCGCTTCCAACTCGTGGTACTCGATAGAGTCCATCTGACCATACTCGGAAAACTCCCATATATAGCCTGTCCTTGACGAGCCAATCTTTAATCCACCAGATGTTCCGTTCATCACTTCGATGAGATCATCTCGATCTACCTCAGTACTTTTTGTTTTTTTCGTAGGATCATCATTGGATTGTTCTTTTTCAATTAAGTCGGTTAACTCAGCACTGGTTAAGTCGACTACCTTACTCTTCTCATACCCATGCTTCTCTACTAACTCTTGAATCAAGTCTTTTTTTAATGCCATAGTTATTCCTGATCTTCCTTTCTGTTGTGGAATAGGAGGGAGAGAAGACCCTCCAAAATTCTACTGTAGTTTGATAAACCCGAATACTTTGGAACAGATCACACCAACGCCAAAGCGTTGAGCAATTAAGTATTCAAGGCTCATATCCGCATGTTTTCCGCCTTCGGTTTCTTGGATGATCGCTTCACCCTCATTGACAATTTTGATCATGCGGTCAGCGTTTTGAGGAAGCATTAAAATAAAGTTGTTATCGATACTAAATTCGTCAGTACCAAAACGATGGCTCTGCTTTAGCTCTCGCAATTCAATTCCTGCAATCTCACCATAAAAGCCAATCTTGTTTCGGGCATCCTTCATGTTTTCTGAAATAGCAGAAGGGGCAAACTTTCGAAGTGCCATTTTAGAACCATACACAGCTACTTTTTCGCCCGTGACTGCTTCAATGTGCATTGCCAACTGAACTAATTCGTCTTCCATTTGTGTGGAATTTAGTCCAGCAAGCGTTTTGTGATATGTGGAATTGTATTTGCCATAGGCGGAGTATAGGGCATCATAGATTTTCTGGTTTAGATCGAGTAGATAGGATTGAGCCACTTTGTTGATCATGGCTACCCAATCCATACGTCCTGCAAGGAAGCGGTGGAACTCCTCATAAATCTTTACTGCGTAAGTATCCAAACTGACCATGAACTCTTCACCGTCACGCAATCTCTGCCTACGAATGTTTCCGTTCCCATCCGAGACAATGGCGACTCGGAAAAGTTCATTATCTGGAACAATGAATTCGTTTGCATCTCCCCATTTTAGGTTGCGGTACTCTGCGAGATCGGAAAATTGATTTTCGATACTCTCATTTACCACTTCCTCTAAGATGACTTCAAGGATTTCGAAGACCTCTGTTTTATGTCGACGGAACGTTTTTCGATCGATTTTTCCATTATCGGAAACTTCCATGAGATCCAAGAAGGCTTGTCGAAGAGTAGAGTTTGCTTCGTCCGAGGAATAGTGCTTGACCTTCCCTTGGGCGAGATCAACTCCTAGTTTTATTAATTCATTTTGCATATAGGTATCCACCTCAAGTATGGTTTCGTAATTATTTTTGGCGGACGATCTGCACCGCCCAAGACTTCATCGTTTTATGTAACTCGTATCCAGAATCTTCTATTACCTCGAAAACGATCTTTGCATTGGGAAGGTTGGTGGCATCTTTTCCTAATTTCCCAGCGGATTTGATAATCAACTTGTCTCCCACTGCAACCGCCTCTGCGAACAGGTCTTGAGTTAGGGTGATCACATCGCCGTCATAGAGTCGGTAGGCACGAGCTACTTTATCGGTTGGGGTGATATAATCATCTAATTTGTTTAGTCGTTGATCGTACATGACTTCTGGATTATGAACCAGCAACAAGTCTTTCGCATGATCGCTTGTTGCTCCTAAGCGAGCTTTCTTGATCTCACGTTCACCAGCAAGTAAGCCTTCTACTACAACAAAGACTCCATTGGTTGTGGATGTTTTGTCTTTGCCATCATTGCCGAAGATTTTTACGGTTTCGAGGTTCCCGTTATAACTTGCTAACATCTTGTCTTTGCGAACAATCGCCATATATTAATTCCTCCAGTACTTCTCAAATAAATTCCCATAAGGACTATTTGGCTGATCTTGATTTTCTTCGTTAAATAAAGGTAAGTGTGTGGGTCTAGAACTTTTACTATCCTTTTTGGTGAAGTGGCTGTTTGCCATCTTACGGCCTAAAATCGAATAGCATTTTTCTTCAATTTGTTCGAACGTGAGGGAGTGGATATCGATCTCTTTTAGATCTCCATCATCCAATTGGAGCTTCTCAAACAATCTGGTAGCTTTATCTTCAAGTTCGTTCTTCTCTACCTCATGTTTAAAAGAACGTAGCTCGTTTGCTTCTTGGAGAAGAGATTGATAACGTGCTTTCAATTCTTGGAATTCCTCTTCTAGCTTTTCGGATGGAGAAAAAACTTCTTCGGAGGTCTCCTCTTGGTTCTCCTGCTCAGGTACTTGTTCCGTCTTCTCTATGGTCTGTTCACTCGATTGTGGTTCGGTTTCGTTGTGGAGGATTGTTTCTTCTTGTAGATCGGAAGTCGTTGTAGTCATGGTGGTATTCACCTCCTCGTTAGGGGATAAAGAGAAATGTAGTTCTTTCATCATCAGAGAGAATTCCTGTTTAAAGGGACGACTGCTTGTAATAACGGCTTCAGGGAATGCAGGAGAGACTCTATCTCCGAGGATACAGAGAGCTGAAAAAATAAAATCGTGGATTTCGTAAGTCTCTTCTGAGCTGTTCCAAGTGCTATTTGTCACCTCGATTTCCATCGATTGACCTTTCATTTGTTCCAGAATATGGTTTGTTTCTTCATAGCGACCCGTCCATAAATAACAACCGTGGATGGTAAGGTACTCACGGGTATAGCCATCTTCTCCTTTGACATGCTCCCACTCAAAGGTAGCGGATTCAGGGACGACTCCATAAGGTTTGGTTGTATGAATGTACTTATATGTATCTAAATCAATGGTTCCTCCATGACCACCAAAGTCATCGTTCTCTTCTAGAAACTCTCCAACGATGGGGATATTTCGCAAAGTAGGGAGAGCTCTTGTAATGGCTTCTTTGGAGATCAGGGACAGGTTTTGATTCTTCCCCGTATGCAAGACTCGAACTTTACAGCTTGAGAATTGAGGATTGATCGGAGTGATTTGGCTGATATCACAGTGAAAGTATTTCATTGGGATTTCACCACCTTCCCACTATAAGGATTTATTAGGTTTATCTTGTGATCGGGAACCCTCATCGGAAATTTCATTGGATTCTGCGGGAGGACGACCTTCATTTTTCAGTTCATCAGGAGACATGGTATGAGAGGAGAGTAGTGGGATGAATTTATCATGGAGTTCCAGAAGATCGTTTTCAAGGTAAGCCATATTCATCGTTTCGATTGGCGATAATCCGACCGTTGCACAGAGATGGTTTTTGATGGGAACCCCATATTGGCTTACTTCCAGATACATCTTGTACATATCTTGTTGATTGAAGATCGTAACGGGCAAAATACTTACATGAAAGAGAAGGTCTCGATACAAAAACTTCAAAAAACGGTTCAACCATCTTTCAATCTGAACAAGTAGCTTGAATACAATCTCTTCATCTGTTTTAATACTCATCAATAAACCTTGAGAGGTAGATTTATCTGAGTTGAACAGGAGGGAAGAGATTCCAGAAGCAGTCCAAAAGTTTTGTTGAGCTTCCGCCACACCATCACTTCCTGCTTTGTCCTTATCGAAACGAAGGACATCTAATTTCATAGGGGAAGTGAACACCCCCACATTTTCAGGAGCATGGTCAGCAATCATGTTGTGGAACAAGGTCATGTATTCTTTATCGATGAGGAAATCGTTATTATTTTCGCTATCGGTTCGGATCGGAAGTTGTTGGGAGACTGCCATGTAGTTACCGACCTCTTCTCGATCCTTCCGAAGCTTTTTGAAGGCATCAATATCAAATACGGAATCGAAGACACTCACAAAGGGTGGGAGAGACTCGATCATTTCTTCATTTACTTTGATAGCGATGGTGTTGGTGGGATCAAGCTCTACCCACTCACTGATACGGGGATTCTTCTTTTTTAAAAACTTCCAAGCTTGATATTTTTGTTGGATCTCATTGGCATAGGAGAGTAGTTTCGTCTCGTTTTTTTCAAAGATCTTCATGTCGATACTATAGTTGAAACATCCATCCTCAATGGACGTGATCTTACACATCTCTGGTGGCATGAGCTGGATATAGAACGACTTTTTATCCCGATGGACATAGCCGAAGAAAGCATCTTCTCGGAAGGCAACTTGGAGCCCCTTGGCCATCTCATGTTTCAGATTCATCATTTTGAGGAGTTCTCCAATTTGTGTATACTGTTTCAACACCTTGTCCTGATTAAGAAGACGGATATTTTTTATCGGAGTGATGACACAGGGGAAGAGTGGCATCCCTGCAAAATAATGAATGAGTCTCTGATAATGTCCGCTTTTTGACCAAAGAATTCGCGAGATTTCTCGGAGTTTTTCTTGATTCTTAGGAAGTTGATACCCCTCGATTAACTCCCGAACTTCACTTTGTGTATATTTCTTCAGGAAAGAGCGGCCTTCATTCGATTTGGATACATCATTTAATATCAATTTTGCAAAATCAAAGTGACTAAATGCCATGGCACTTTCTCTTTGTTTCACATTCATCTGCTCACTCATAGGTTGAACCACCTCCTTAGTCCCAAACTTTGTATCTTCCTTGCTTGATAGCCAGAAACCCAGCTACATCAAGGATTTGTCGCTTTTTTTGTTGATTCTTCTTTTCCTCTAGATAGATATACCATAGTCCATAAGAAACGGCAGAATAACGGTCTTTATCCATTTGTTTTGAGACTCGTTTGATTCTGGTCTTGTTTCCTTCGGCTACATAAGTGAGGTTCATTACTTCATCGACAAATAAGCTTGTCTCAATATGAGGTAGTAATTGTTCGGCTAGTTTCTCATAATCTTTTTCTCGAGATTTTTCTTTGACAGTAGAATCGGATACCAGAAGCTTTAAATCATGGTTCGAAATCACGGTCATAAAATTGTTGTGCATGTCGGAAGCGTTTGTTTGTTTGGTATTGGACATGACATTGAAGATAAGAGGGAGGGAGTTAGGAAGTTTATATTTGTCATAGGAGTTATCGTTGACGACCGAGTAAGAAGGATATCGATCTTCTTTAACCAGATAATCGATGAGACCACGACCTAACCCGTTGCCATCAATGATGACTGCGGAGGCACGATACTTATCCACTAGTTCTTTAATATAAATCGACTGATCCTCAAAGTGCATGTTGCCCTTGTAAGTATGGACGTTGACTAACTGTTTGAAGTAGGTTCCATTTCCACGAGGGATTAGCTTGAAGATGGCAATGGCTGTAGTAGCAGTATTTTTTCGTTCCGAGCGAGCTACATCGACTGAGACCACATATTGGTGATCACCCTTACTAGCCACAAATTCAGCTTTCGGTAATACTCGACACTTCTCCAAGTCCTTCAGTTGAACCAAACTATTTTCGCTAGAGCCTGTCCAGACCGATATGTATTCTCTAGCAAATTGGAGAGGGGACATAGAAGGGTCTACTTTTACTTCTTCGATGTAGTCAGGGTCGAGCTGGTCAAACATGACAGGGAGTTCAAAATCGTTACCGATTACAAAGGCGGATCTTCCACGAGCCATATCTAACATGACTGCGAATAACTGTTCCCAAGCGTAGGACTGTCTGGAGGAGGCGGTGGTGATGTATGTTAGCTGTTTATGGATCTCATGTTTGGAAACTTTACCATCTGCGCCTTTTCGGTTGTTGGCGAGCAAGGGAAGTAGTACTTCTCCAATAACCTCACGATGTTTTTCCATTTGTACAATTTCCTCGAAGCTGAGTCCGTGCCTACGAAGACCACGAGATCCTTGCGAACATACTACGATATCGAGTACGCTTCCATTTTTGAACTTTAGCCTAGTAAAGTCTTTCGCAAATGTTTTGGATTTCACTTCTTTCTCTAAGATAGGAAGGAAGTTCCAGATTGCTTCGATATTTTGCTGGGCGATTTGCGAAGCTTGATCTTTTTGGGGAGCAACAAGAGACAGTTTGATATTGGGGAAGAAAATACACTTCAAGTACATCGAGAGGATATTGAGGAAGGATTTGGATGTTCCACGAGTGGCGGTAATGTACGTTTTTTTATGTCTAGCCATAATTCGCAAGAAGATTCGTTGGAATGGGTATAGTTCGAATGTACTATCTGGATCTTTGATATAGTCAATGAAACGATCTGGATAGACTTGAAAATAGGCTAACATATCTGCAAAATCAGGGAGCATGGAGGTAAGATTTCGGATATTTGTTCCTTTTACATTCTCTAATTCGCTCCAGTTTTTCCACTTAGACATTAGGCATCATCACCCACGCTAAAATCCAGCTCTTCATATTCATTCGCTTCTAAGTCTACAGGGGTGAGATCCTCTTCGAAAAATGCATCCAGCTCTTGTTTCATCTCTTCAGGGATATCAGTTAGAATCTGTTTGCCCACTAATCGATGATAGTAATTGGACAAGGAAAGGATCATAGCATCGACGATATCTTCACGGAATTCAAGTGGTGGAGGTTTTCGAAACCCACGTTTTTCAACCTCTTCGAAAATCTGTGAGAAACTTTTAAGTCCTGTGGCTTCATCAGTTCCTTGACGATCTACAGGTCGGAAGCCTGCCGATTTTGTCATTTCCTCAATGGTTTTGGAAAGCCGAGCGTAGTTGCCCCAATCCCCTTCTTGTCTCAAACGATCTCGTTCCACGGACATATAAGCTAGTTGTGTAAGCATATCAACATGAATGGGGGTATGGATTTCATGGGTGAGTCGCATATCTTGCTCGAACTTTTCCATTTTTAGATATTCATGTTTTGCATATCCGATTCCCCATTTATCAATGAGAGTATCGGAGTAAACAATCATTTCCCCTTTCACATTTTCGAGTTCTTGAATGGTATGCAATTCAATTTTACCCATATCGCTCATTCCGTCACTGTTCTTAAACGTTTTGTCTCGAATTTGATGTAAGGAATTTATCTTTCGGATATATTCACCTAATGGATGTTTGTTGGTCTGCAATGCCTCATTCCAATAGCTTTTGATAAAAGGCTTATCGATTTGCCTTAAAAAGAGTATGACTTGTTCGATATCTTCCACATCGACTGTTTTGCGAACACAATCACGGCAAATGGTCATCATTCCGTCAGGGAAGAGTGGACTATCTATCTTGTAAAAGTAGGTTGTGGTTTTTTCTTTGTTACAAGCTTTACATTTTTTCTTGGTAAGATTCGTAGTCTTCGTTGTTTTTTTACTCATTCTAGACACCCTTATTAAGTTGCAATGGTGATTGAGTTTTGTATGGATTTGGTTCCTAACTCGATTCGCTTAATAACAATCTCGCCCGTTTCATCAATGATGATGATTCCTTGTGAGGGAGCCGAGAGTTTTCGAATCCTCATCGCATAGTCGTCTACCCCTTTCAAAGAGCCAAAGACAGCAATTCGTTTATCAATCCCTACTTCGATTTCTCGGTGATTGTGATAGTGCCCCATTACAATGAGATCATATCCGATATTATCGATGAGAGAGTGTCGAGCGATTAATGCTTCATCCTTCATCGAATCTCGATCTCCGTGAATGAACTTGATATATCGACCATGAATCTGAGTGGAGTAGTCATAATCCTTTGCTTGTTCATAGAGGATATTTTGGATTTGAGCATTGGCGATAAACTCTTTGATGGAATAATTGATCGCTTTTACAACATGATCTCCATCTAAGTTCTTATCCTTATTTTCATGGATTCGATCATGATTCCCAGCTATTCCAGCGTATCTAACGATCGGAACCTGACTACTTAATCCGATCAAAAACTTGATGATTAGATCGGTAGCTCGAACGATCTGTTCTGACATGGAGAACTCGGTATTAAACCCGAGATTGTGCATATAGCTGTGCTCGATCACATCTCCTAAGTTGACGACTAATACTTCTTGAACCTTATGTATGTTACATTCTTCAACGACCTTATGTAAGTATTTTTCCAATCGATTTTTCGCTATGTCGTAACTGTAAGAGTTGAATTTATTTTCGAATTGGGCCCCAATGTGCAAATCCGACAAACATACAACCATTTTCTTCTGAGTGATTGATTTAGGAGGAGAATGGCTGAATTGAAGGGAGGAGAAGTCGTAGTTTTGAAATGCATCTCGTATTTGTTCTGCGATAAGGGAGAAGTTGATGAGTTCTCGTTTGCCTTTGTTGATTTGTCGCAAGTACTGGATATTTTCTTGTTTCTCGTATTGGATTTCTCCAACGAGTTCTTTAATCGATTCTAACTTTGAACTCGCCACCATATCGGCGTGTTTGGCTACTTCAGGAAGCTCGCCAATCTCTTTTTGATAAGCTTTGATGAGACATCGGTACGATTCGGAGTTTTCAGCTTCTGGAAAGCCTTCCTTCTGCATAAGTGATGCGAGTAGATTCCATGAACACCTTCGAGAGGGAGAGGCTTTCTGAAGTTCTTTTTTTACTCGAACGGCTGTCTCTAGGTGATCTTTACTAACTATAATTTTTTCACCATCTTGATTCGTAAAGCTTCGCAAGGAAAATCCTCCTTTTTATCTCTGACATGGACAATAGAGAAGATATATCGATGTTAAATCTCGATCTCTTCTGAAATGGAGACAGTGACAGTTTTACCATCAAACTCTTTTAAGATATTGAAGAAGGGGACTTCAATCATCTCGTCTTTCTTTAGTTCATAAATCTTTCCTTCTTCTATTGCCAATTCACCTTTTGCAGAAAATTTATTGGTACGTTTAGCCATATTGTTCAACCTCATTCTCATTAGATTCAAAAAGGAGGAGGTGCTTTTACACACTGACCTCCGCATATCTTTCAGACTGAATCACTTCTAACATCCATGAATAAGGTGTTTGCTCTCTAGCATTCATGAGATGCTTCAATATACTCGGCGAGAAGCCTGAGACAAGTTGTACGCCTTGTTCATTCATCGTGAATGGAACGTTCGTAGTAAATGCGTTTACATTCCAGAAAACTAGATTTGGTAGATCGTAGCCTGCTTCTACAAATTTGCGCTCCATGCTCCTGAAGATATGAACTTCTGCGCCTTCCGTTGCAACATCGAACTGCATGTCCGAGATGATATATAGCTTTCTGATCATGTCTGTTTTGGGGAGCTTATTTCGAATAGCAGTTTGGAGGATTACGCTTAATGCTGATTCGATATTGGTGGATTCCACGAAGTTGTGTTTAGAAATATTCGTTACTTTATTAACGATGTTATTCCCTTGGATTTTAACTAGATTGGGGCGAGAGGAGAAACTCATAAAGTGGTCCTTAAAGGCTCCTTTGTTGCGTTCTGCGATATACATCGCTAAGGAGATGGCGACATTCAAGGGGGTCCCCATCATACTGGCTGAACAATCTGCCATGACGAGTGAGTCTTCGCTCTTTTCACCAATAAAATCAGGTAGTGCGCTCCATTGCGCTTCAAATAGTTGAATATCCTGTGGGGTGAGTGGATCTGAGGAACTCCAGTAACGATATCTTTCACTATCTAGGATTTTTCCAACAATTTCGTGAGGGTACAAGGTGTTAGCATTTACTTTTGTTTTCCCTTGTTTTAAGTTGTCAAGATAGGATCGATATCGCTCTTCATCGTGTCGATAGAAAGCATCTCGATAAATCAATCCTGCTTTGGAAGGCAGTTTGTCGTATTCAACCTCATGCCAATGCTTGGAACTCATCTTATTTTCAACAATATCGATCCTCTTACGAAGGTCGGATAACGTCTTCCGATAAGTTTTAGAAGAATAGCCAAGTGATTCACGTAGTATTTTTCCGTATTTTTTTGTTATACGGGAAGAAGCATTTTCACTCGGCATCCACTTACCAAGTAAGCTTGGCATAGCAGATGATCGATCTATGTTTAGTTGGCTTTTCACTATAGCAACGACTTCTTGTCCTAATGGTGTTTCTAGTAGTCCCCATAGATCATCCCAGCGACCGAACTTAGGGATTAGATGGAGATTTTTTAATAGCACATCTCGATCATGTAGTGCAAGATGCTCCAACGATAATCTAAAAAATCGTCTTTCACCCTGACCACCACGGATATCCCGAAGATAGAAGAGGGTCTTCATGGTTAATAGTTTGTCTTCTGCGTATGCTTGGGAAAATAACATTTTAATATCGGTATCATTCCGTTGTCTGTATGCTCCGCCCATAGAGAAAAGGTCCAGCACAGTAGACTCCGTACTTCTATATGAAACAGCACCATTTGCGGTTTGAGCTTGATTAAACTCATTTCGAAGAAGATTTAGCATTTGTTTGTCCCTTTCCCTAATGGAATAGATGTTTTGTAAATTGATATGATAGAGATAAATATAACTAGGCACGGATTGTCTTAGATGAGGGGGATTTTCTTTTAGTTTTCTATGTAGTTTGATTTGCTGTATGTGCCTCATTTGGAGAGAGGGGGGAGAGGTACTTCGAATGAGTGAGGGGACTAGACACAACCAATGAATACTTAGTAATTTTTGAGTTGTATTTTCTAATTTATATGATTTGCTGTGTGTGTCTAAAGGGTGTATTAATCTAGTTTTTTTAGCTGTTCCTTCAGATTCTTTGACGGGCTTACATGTAGTCTATAGTAGTCATCGATGTACATAGGCTCATGGGTCTGTGGATGAGCGATTTTACGACCTTTTACCTTACGAACTCCTAGAGTAAAGAGACCTTTAATTTTGATCTTCTTCTTATCTACCAGTCCAGTTGCTATTTTGTCTGATAAGACACTCATTAGCAATTCTACTTCCTTTTTCTTAATTCCTAATTCTTGAATTCGCTCATCTTGCCACACAGTGTGCGTGAGATTTTGTAGATTCACTGTTAAGCTCCTTTGACTTGAATGTGTTCAAATGGAATGGGATTAAAGTTTTCATTATAAAAATTTAGTTGGTTATTCGCGTTCATTACGATTAAAATTTTTTCCATAGAGGCTTTATTAGAGTATTGGTTTAGTGCTCCATTTGTATATTTAGCTTTGTTATATACGGCATATTCTTTTACATCTTCACTTATTTGGAGAGTGTGATTCATAAAAGTGAAAGTATTTTCGGTGTCGACGTAGCACCATTGGTAGGCTTTGTTATTTGTTACTAGCAAGTCGAACTTTTTTTCTCTGTTCATAATTTAAACCTCGATACCTAAGTCTTGTTGTTGTTCCTTTGGTAGATTAGAAAAGGGGATTTCTTTACTATCTTTACGGAAGTTGGAAAGCTTATCGACTCGTTTTTTTGATAAAACCTCTTTATCATGCTTACATTTATCTATGTTATCTTTATGCCAAACTAAGTAGTTGGCAAGTGAATCGAGGAAGTACTTGGTGTTATTGTTAAACCATGCATACTTATCCTTTGTTATAGTGTCAATCCATTCGCATTTCAATTTCTCCACTATCTCTTTTTTCTCATGTATGTTTAAATGTTGGTCTAATTCAACTACTTCTCCGTTCGGCAATATTATTTTCATGATATAAATCCCTTCATATATATACCCCTTTTGAAGCGACTTTTTTGTCACTATTAAGGAAATATTTTTATTCACTCCTTATATTCAGCTTACTTGTGCAATTCGGTTGACTATTCGACCCAATACTCGATACGCTGTTTTAGTTGGATAAAGTTGAGTTTTCTTGACCACATCAAAAACGGAATAGCCTTTAAATAAATAGTTTAATAGCGTTAGTTCCTTTTTGCTGAATCTACACTTTGCAATGGCGAGGTCCAATGACATATAGGTGGCAACCATCTCAATATCGATAGTAGATATAGTACTTGTTGGAAGTATGCTGGGGTTATATGTGATATCAACCTGATCCCGAAAAAAAATGAGATGTTTTACTACAATTGGATTGGTTAAAGTAAGCTCTTCTATTATCCCTTCTTTTTGAGATAGTTTTTTTGTTAGTGTTAGCAATTTCTAGTTCACTCCTTGTTAGAAGATTTTTTGGTTGTGTTGGAATTGGATCAAATTGAAAAGTGAACTATGCGGTATGAATGTTACGGTCGGAATGTTTATGGGGCTTACTAAATTGATGTAGTAATTCAGGTAAAAAACTTCGTCTTTCTAAACTAGCAAATCTAGAGACTCCATGGTTAATCGTTTTTGCTTGTCCTAAAACCAACAATTGATTCTTGGCTCGAGAGAAAGCGGTGTAAATTAAATTTGCATTGAGTTGGTAGGCCATTGACTCATCAAGAATGACGATTACAGCTTTATACTGACTACCTTGGCTCTTGTGTATCGTTAATGCCCACGAATGAACTAAGTGCTTTAATACATTGCTAAACTTTACTTTCACCTCTACACCATCAAAGTCTACAATGATGACCTTTTCATCCTTCAGAATATCGACTATTTTTCCTGTATCTCCGTTCAAAACCTCACATTTTTCTCCACCTATTGCTTCCATTTCATATGAATTTACAATATTCATTACCAAATCATCCACACGGAATCGAGTAGTAGAGCTTTTACCAAATGCGATTTCTTTTTTCATGGGGCTTGCAGGATTAACTAGATTCTGGATTTCTTGATTGATGATGGCTGTCCCTAGTATGCCTTTTTTAGTAGGGGAGAGGATTACGGTATCCTCTGGGGCGTATTGTTCCAAAAGCTTACTATAGTGTTGTAAATATCGATTTTGAATGTAAGGAGGATCGACTAAATGGAATAGACAATCATTGCCAAAAGAGATTTGACCTTTTGAGTGATCCTTTAAAAAGTTGGTTCCATTTCGAACATGGGTTGCTACATTGAGAATGCCATCATCTTCTTGACGGAAGAATTTTTCTAATTTCGAAGCGGTGATACAGTGACTATGTATGGCATCATAGAAGAAGTTTCCTGCTCCTATACTGGGGAGTTGAAAGTCATCTCCTACAAACAAAATTCGTACATTTGGATTATCAATCGAGTCAAATAACTGAGCTAAAATAAAAATGTCACACATACTGGACTCATCAACGATGATGATGTCTTCTTTAATCTTTCCCGTAGCTTTTTCAAGGAACTTACTCGCTCTAATTTTTCTATGTATGGTGGATGCTTGTTCTCCCGTATAATGGCTCATCACTTTACTAGCTTTTCCAGTAGGAGCTAGAAGGGCAACCGTAAGATTTTTCTTTTTTACTAGCTCTAGTAAGATGCGTTGAATCCAGCTCTTTCCCATCCCTCCTCCTCCAATTAAGAACAGAATATTGTTGTTGTTCCAGTCATGGAAGAATTTGCGTTGATGGTGATCAAGTATGATTCGATGGCTTGTACAATAATTGTCCAAGAATGCGTCTATTTCTTTTGGAGTAAAAATCTGTTTGGATTGAGTCTTGATTTGGTTCATTTTCATGGCTATTAACTCTTCTTGCTTATAAAACTCTCGCAAGGTATATCGATTTCTCTTTTTGACGATATCTGGTGTCCCTTCCGTCAGCAAGGTATCTATATAAGATCGATCAATGGACAAATATGTTGCACAACGATTAAGTAGTGTATCATAGTCAATCCAAGTATGACCTTTGACACTTTCTTCTTGGATCACGTACTTAATGCAGGCTTCAATTCTTAAGGGACTTGTTAAGCTATGCCCCATAGATTTTGCAATTTCGTCTGCCTTGGGGAAACCAATCACTCCAGTTAGCAAGTACGGATTATTCTCAATTAGATCAATGACAGTCTCAGTGTTTGTATATTTTTTAAATATATCGGCTACTAAATGATATGGAATCCCGTTCCGATGAATAAATGTAGATATTTCATTTATGGTTAGTATCTCATTTACTTTTGTATAGATTGTTTCAAAAGCCTTTTTCTCCATCCCTTTGATCTTACGATAGTCAAATTTATCTTCTTTGATTAGCGAAATAATATCTTCCCCATTGTAAATCTCAAAAATATGATTCAGTTGAGCAGAAGGGAGGAATGACTTAAAAAATAGTTTCTGTTCTTCTTTGGATTGAGGGAGTAGTTGCGTGAGATTCAATACAATGTAACTTCCTTGATACTTACCATTTGGATCTTCTTTTAGTGAAACGCAGTATTTCTCACCTAGTTTAAGTTGGGGCATAGTGCCTTTAATACTAATCGTTCCATATTTGTTTAGGGTGATCTTGTTAGCAGACCTCGAATGAACTTGGCAAGCAAAGATGCCATAATAGTTTTTTTCATCGAAATACAGTTTTTTATTTGGTATTACTATGATTCTATTCGACATATCGTCACCTCTATATTAATATTATATGATTATTTTTATGTACTTGTCAAACGAGGCTATTATGTTAAATCTGATAGTTAGTTTAGATTTTAGTTTTGTGAAAGTCTATTTTTATGTAAGTGATCCTGTTTTAACAATGGTTTAACGGCGTATGAGGTTGAGTTTTCATTGAAGGAAATATCTTTAAACTTAATGTAGAAGATTCAATTGGGTCTTTATAAGTACATAAAAATAATCGTATAATATAAAGAGTATAGGGAGTGGTGATCTTATGAGCTTTCAAAATAACTTACTACAGTTAAATGGCAGTACTGGAAGTAGCATATGGGAATGTATTAAAACATTTTTAGAGAGAATTGAGCAAAATAGTATTCATACAAGGACTTCCTATGAGGTTGCGATAAGAGATTTTTTCATGACAATGTGTCGCAAGGCAGTAGATGATCTAGTAGAAGGGGATTTGGTATTCACGAAAATGCAGATTGAGTCTTATCAGGTACAGCTCCGACAACGATATAAAACTGCAACAGTCAATTCTCGTCTCTCCGCTCTGAAAAAATGCTATAAGAAATTAGCAGAGTACGGTTTTGATGTGAAACCATCATGGTTTGAAGTGGAACGATATGCTGAACATGACAAGGTATCCTATGATCCTATGACACATTTAGAAATCATAGAAGCTATCAAATTAGTTGGTACAACACGTAAGGGATTTGAAAAGGGGCTGTTAATTCGAGTGGCATATGCTACTGCATTTCGAAAAGACTCTATCCTGAATTTGACTTGGGACAGTTTAATCGAACGTGATGGGGTATGGTTCTTAAGGACTCTTGGCAAAGGGAACAAATGGGATTACAAAAAAATCTCATCTGATCTTCATGATGCGTTGATGAAGCAAAAAGAATTGGTAGGTGGAGAAAAAATTTTTCGACTTACTAATAAAAGTGTGAATAGGTTAATCAGCTATCTAAGAGATAATATGGACTTCCAAGACAGGAAGATCGCCTTCCATTCGTTTAAAAAATCAAGTATTAATGAAGTTGCTGTGATAACGAACTATGACTTGAAAGCCATGCAACAACAGGGGAATCATGCCTCTATTACGACCACTCTAAATGATTATATGGCGAAGAAATCACTTGACGATTTAGTTATCGTCGATGTGAATAATCATATACCCATTGAAAGATTTGATGATTTATCACATGAGCAGTTGTTGAATTTAGTAAAACAAGCAGATAGGAGTACCCAGATTAAATTACTGCAATCTCTGGATACGCTTGATTTGTAAAGGGAAGAGATAAACCTATTTTGACTGTAGATTGTATAAAAAAATATGATGGATGATTTCATTACTTAAATAATAGGTACGTAAAATCAATTATAAAATATATATATATTATTTTAAAACTGATCTTACGTACCTATTGAACAGAACAGGACTGAAACCATGTTGGTATTAATGCTGAAAGAGGCTGTAGAACGGTTTGGAACGAAAGCACAAAGAAACTGTATTGCTAACGGTCGTAAATGGAGAAAGGAAAGCAATGATTGTCTTCTGAAATCGATGAAGCAATATTATGGTGTTGTTAAGGAAGAAAAACGTGGACGTAATAAGGTGTTTGTTTTAGAGGAGCCATTTGAGAGTGTTGTGGAGCGAAGGGATCAACGCCGAAATAATGGAACTGTAGTACCTTACAACGATGCATTATATAATCTAGTTTTGGATTACTTTTTTACATATTGCAGGGATAAGTTCATATCAATGTCGTTGAATCAATGGTTGACTCAAATAGGTTTTGTGAATATAGAGATAATCAGTGCTTCAAACAATGATCTAACCATGATTGAACATATTGGGAAGCTGAAGGAAAAATATCATAGTGCTTTTACTGAGGATGATATTGTGGTTTTACGTCATTTTGTTTTAACTGAGCTGAATCGCTTAAGACGGGGGTTAACTTCTGTTTTTACTAGGCTTTCTGAGGAGAATATCATCCTTTACCGTAAAGAAATGTATGCTTGTCAGTTAGAGGACGAAGAGCATAGAGCTCTATCTAATCTTGAGGTTCAAGAGATTTCAAACTTAAGAAAAGAATTATGTTTGAAGCATGGAGTTTCTCTAACAGATCTATCTTTCAAGCATTTTCATCCTGCCGTTAATGCCTTTAAGAAGGAGTATGATGAGTTGTTGATGGGAATGGGTATCAAATACTATTATGAATCACACGGTTGTGTCATACAGGTTCCAGAATTACATTTTGGTGATTTGGAGGAGTTATATACTAAGCATAGACTAAGCCAGATTGACCGTGATAACATGTTTGAGGTTTTTAAAGAGCAATATGCAAAGCATTCGTTAACCTTGGCAACAAAAAGACAGATGCGAAAAAACAAATCGGACAATAAATATATTGTGCAACTGAAAGTGTTAGAAGACTATGTACCCATGTGGGAGATGTTATTGATTTTTTATGATTTAACAAACCATATCCAACCTAAGTACACTGAATTCGATTAAAACAGTGAAATAGAATAAGCCGACCCCTAGAAGGATCGGCTTCGACTTTTTCGTAACTCGTCGGTTTGAGCAAGTTGGTTTTCGATCATTTGGGATAACCCTAGCAAAATCCCTCCACCCACGGCTGATCCGATCCACCACATAAGGGCTATAGACCATACAAACGTGGATTTTGTTGTGGGACCCAATTCTGGGAATACTTGACTTGGTGTCACAACAGATACGTTTGCTAATAATAGACCCGCCATGAAACCTATAGCCATGACAGCAAGCCCTATTCTATAGAGCCACTTTTGAATTTTCACTATAAATAACTCCCATACTAACTTAGATTTCTCGACCGCTTTTCTATATTTTCCTTTGTAAAAAAGCAAACCATCAACCAAATCATGTGAACTACAAATGCGATAAGCCACATAGCCGCTACACTGATCATGGGATATAGACCATGTGGGTCCATTAATCCCAGAAATAAAAATGATGGAGGAATTGGCATTAGATATACTAGCAAATGCTTGTATTTACTTTCGATATAAAGTGTAGTGAGTGATAGTAATATAACAAGATAGTAACAGACAAACAAGAGATGTAGATCCGAAGATGATCCTAACTTCAAATATTGTCTAATATGCAAAGAGCTCACTATGACAAGCAGAATAATTCCCATATACATAAGACTTCGTTGAATACGGATTATCCTCACCCTTTCTATAAAATCTGTCAGTTGTACCAAGTAAACACTCACTGCCAATCTTGGTCGTCAACCACCCACTCCCCTTTTTGTTTATAGTCACTATATTACGATAAATATAACTAAAAAATCAATAAATATTTATAATAAAAATTATCATATCATTATATATCTGAATATATTTATGTTAATATTTAATAATATCTGAGAATGTGTATAAGATAGGGAGCGTGATGAAATGAGCTTTTCTTATAGAATCCCTTATGCAATCTGTTGAAGAGAGGTTTAGCCAAGTGAAGGGAGATAATTATGTAGTTCCAGCTTCATGCCACATTTAGATGTTAAATTGGAGATGGAAATGGTATCTCCTTATCCGAAAGCAAGGAAGAGGGGTTCGCAAAATGACTATATTTCATTCTGTATTTAAATTTTTCTATTCATAATAATATGATATAATGGATCTATCATTCGACAACATTGGAGGTCTATATGAAACGAATTTTGACAATCTGTATCATTAATTGCTTGCTCATTTTGGCTCCTGCCAATACATTTGCTTCACCGCCTACTGGAGATGGAAAAGTCTATTACTCGCACATGATCCAAGATGGAACGGTGAATCACGAGCCGATCTTTCGCTATTTTCTCAATGTAGCTAATCCTGATGGGAGTGGAGGACGCACACTCAGTCCTAAGTTAGATCGGATATGGGACGTATCTCCAGATGGGAAAAAGGTATTACAGAATCAATATGTATCGCCTTTTGAAAATAACAATATCATTCTATCGAACACGAATGGAACAAGACCAAAGGTCTTGACAAAAGGGCTCTTTGCTAAGTATTCAGGGAACGGAAAAAAGATCGTATTTATTCGCTTCTGCGATGACACTCACTCAGATGATGTCTTTCTCATCAACACTGATGGAACAGGAGAACGCAGACTCACTCATACTCTAGACAATGAATCAGACGCAACGAGTAATTTTGATGGATCTCAAGTACTGTACGCAACTTGGCTCGGACAAGGGGAGACCTCAACTAGACATTTCAATTTGTTGAAAACCGATGGTTCTAGTGAACCAAGGGATATCCTAATGGGGCAAGATGATACAAGTCCATCCCTTTCACCTGATGGAAGTAAGATTGTGTTTGCCAGAAGCTTCTCAGAAAATGGAGACACCCAATCGGATATCTATATGAAAAGTCTACTAGATGGAATTGAGCAGAATCTAACGAAAGACTTTGATGAATTTGCCTATTGTCCCTTATGGTCCAATGATGGATCAGGTATCTTGTTCTCCGATATGAGAAATTCTTTTCAATCCACACCTTTTTACACCATGAATGCAGACGGAACCCATATTCAAAAGATTGATAAGCCGAATCAAAAGGGAATAGAGCCACTTCGCTGGATCAAATAGCCACATATAGAGGGGACCTTCCTTGATACATTCGGAGGTCCCTTTCCTTATGGGAATCGAAGAGCAACTATCATAATACATTTAATATACTAAAAAGTTTCCTTTATATTAAAAAGGGAATCTATAAGACGTAAGCACATCAAACAAATAAGGAGGTTGTGGCTATCATGCAATATTTAGATCGTATTGTTTATCGTGGAAAGGCTTATTACAACATTTCGGAGGAATTTTTATGAATTTGTTAGAGAAATTGCTATCGTATTTCAGCAGTGGGGATTTTATCATACAGAAAACATCTAAACCTGTGTCTCATTCGAAGGACTTGGTTGAGGAGATCGTTCGCCAGACAATGAGATAACAGCTTTCGAGTTGCCTAATCGACGTAGGCAACCTTTACATATAAAACAGAGAAATTGAGGAATATACTTGAAAAAACCATCTTTAATCGGACTTATCACAAAACCGAAAGAACAATTTGAGGCGATGAAGAGCAACCCCGCTATTGCTTGGATTCCATTAACAGTATTGTCTCTTCTGACTATGGTGGTATACGTTTTTCTAGATGAGCCTTCATTCTTCACATTTGCAGGCAATTCTGGAGTGCATATCGCACTCGTTGGAGTGTTGGCCTTATTCGTTTTCATGATTATGTATGTGTTCATTGTCTTATCAATCATGATCATGTCATGGATTACGCAAGGGATCGTCAAGCTATTTGGTGGAAACATCTCATTTAAGCATTCATTCTCGCTAAATATGAATCTCTGGTTTATTTCGCTATTGGGTCTAATAGGGAGCCTTTTACTTACGTTTCTATTCCGAACTAATCCAGAGGTACACTATACCAGTTTTGCCAGTATGCTCCCTGTTAAGGGCTTCTGGGCAGGGGTTCTAAGCTGTGTTGATCTATTCGAAATATGGTTTACCACTCTCTTTGCAATGGGTCTAGCGACCTTAACCAATCTATCGCCTAAGAAGTCATGGATCATTGCCATTCTATTTTGGATGATATCGGCTGTTTGTACAGGATTAGTTAGTACATTGTAGTGTGTAGTCTATATAAATAAAAAAGCAAGGGATACTCCAATAATAGAGATCCTTGCTTTTTTTCATGTTGTGAAAGGCACAGAATAGCTCTCTGTAAGTATGTTGATAGAGGGGAGTTTAAATAGATAATCCAGAAAAATAGATAGATTCGCACGAAAGAAGTATGTCTATAAAGGGAGTTATGATCGTAAAAATTAAGCAATAGATAATATATTAGATCAAATAAGTGCGTCACAAATGTCTCAATAGAGAATGCTTTCTCGTGCGAGAAAACGTGCGATTAAGAGGTTAATTACCATTTATAGGATAATAGAAAAATGATTTTTAGATCTGAGACCTCGATTTGATAATAGGGTGTGGGAGTGGTACAGCTCCCCTGTCCTCTGCCGAATCGGTCATTTGAAAAGGTCAAAAAGTACCCCTATAACGTACATTATAGGGTACTTAGGAATAAATGAGATCGAAAGGAGGGTATAGGGGAGGGGGAGTTTTGGAGTGAATGAGACGGGTGACGGTCAAAGGGGTATTTGTTGATTTCCATAGTTTGGATATTGTTACTAGCTGTTTCACAACAAGGAGACACACACGATCTATTTAATATAACAAGTTCCAAAAACTGTAAGTCACCAACATTGTCACCACCACCAATATAACCCAATCTATATAACTACTATATACACAGTTAAAAGGCATCCATAGGACACCTTTTAACTTAGATATAATTGTCATTATTTTAAGCTAGTTGAAATATTCCAGCCACAAACCACTTTCAATTTCAATGAACGTCCCATCCATCTCCATATCTCGTCCGACTCTCTCCCAATCAATATACCAAGATAAAGGATTGTTGTCATCAAAGCTTCCACACTCTTCATGCCATGCACAAGCAATGTCACTCATGCTATCCTCATTCCACAATCGATAATTGTAGTCCTTAACATCGTCAACAGCTTGATCTATCGTAAGACCAATATCATCCATTAGGATAATAGCAACCTTCTTTTCTTCCTCTTCCAGCTCGTCCAACTTTTCGGCAATGTCGTTAAGCTTATATATACTCTCGTACTCTTCGATTCTAAAGGGTGCTTCATAATCATGTATTGCAAACTCTTCATAACAAACGCCGTTTACCTCTAATCCATGGTGGTAATCTCCACTATCATCCAGATAGCCTAAACCGATTTTACAAAACACTTCTTGAAAATTGTCATCAACTGGTAGCTCTACCCATTCGCCGACCAGTTCCCCCTCGCTGTATTTTCCTAAATTGGCAATGTAGATATTGATATCTGTATCCATATATCATTTCTCCTCTATAGGTTGATTGTTTAGCAGATCTTTGTAATCGTTGGTACTAAAATAAGTGACTCGGGACAAATACAACAAATACGTAGCTAGATACAGGGTTCTGTCTCTTGTCGGTTCGGTCTCGAAACCCTCCATGTTTTCCAAACGGCTATAAACAAGATGCTTTTTATCTTCGGATAGGCTCCATTGCTCGATCCTAACAGGCAAGTGAAATGCTTCTAATTCACTTTTGTTTAAGCGCTGAACTTTACTATCTGTATACACTAACCATTTAGAAGAGTCTTGCTTGATCTTCTTTGATATTTCACAGTAGTAATAACCGCATCCATTGTCAGGATGAAAATACTCAACATCCTTAAAAATCTCAATATAGGACCTATCACGGTTCATTTTTCTTCCCTCCAAATAGTACATTTAGATATACGATTTATTTTATGTACTTTAATTATTATGTTAGACTCTCTAATTTCTCTTGTCAATATATTTATATAAAGAAATTAACTATTTTATATAATTAAATTGAATATTGAATAATCTCATATATTCGTGGGTCCCATGAGTTTGAAACATGTATAACCGCATAGGTTAAATGTAGGAAATCTATAATTAATATAATTAACAGGTTTCTGTAAAAGTTGCTAAGTCTATTATGTGTTCAAAAAGAGAGATGGTAGTAAATTCGAGAGAGTCAATAAAGTGTGGAGTTGACAAAGGAAATTGGTAGTAGAAGATGAAAAGGGATAATGCTGGTGTGCTTAGTGATTATGACGGTCAATGTCTAGGTGTTTCATGAAATAAGTCAACCTATCTATTAATAGCTAGTGTGATGCCGCAATATTAATTTGCATCATTCAAATGTCGTTAATTTGTAGAGGGGTGGATTATTAAATAAAAACATGTATAGGGCTTATTCTATACATGTTTTTTTATTCTATCTTTCTCACATTACCAAGGCTATGGAAGATTGATAATTGAATAGATCGGAATGATGGATAGTCTTATCTGTATTAGGATAGATGTCATGTAAGATCGAATATTTGCAGTTATATCATCTAATACGCCCAAAACTGAATCAAAAAATGGATAAGTAGTGTTCATCGAAAACAGTCTCCCCCTATTGTTCCGTGTCCCTATCAATAGTTAGAATAAAAATATTTATACAAACATATTGACAATAGTTGATTGAGAGTTTAATATACTAAACAAGTACATAAAATAAGTTGTATATTATTATATAGATCGGGGTTGTTGTTATGGGTAAAGTGATAATCAAAAATCCGTTCGAAGAGTATCAAGTTGTTGAGCTAGACCGTGAGGAAGTGGGTTTGAAATTTCTGCAAGAAACAGTAGAAGGGCTTGTAGAAGTAGTTGAGTTACCCAACGGGTACGATCTCTGGATCAATGAAGAAGGGAAACTTGATAGTCTTGACCCAAACTGTTGGTTAGTGTCTTTTAAAAAGCATCGGGGAGAATTGCTTATGGGAAAGGATGTTCTAGCTGGAACGCTAATTATCTGTAAGCATGACGACGAAGGGAGAAGCATTTCGTTAACTGATGAGGAAGCGCATGATGTTTTGCGTAATCTAAAATACACTGTGGTTCCAGTAACACGAGAGAGAGCCGAAAGTATAAACTTGGAGGACTATATGTCAATAAGGGTTGAGAGTTTTGACTCTGAAAGTTATGAAAGTCTATTTATAGAGGGGAATCCTTTTAAACTCTTTCCAGATTTAGGTGCTTTTATATCAAATCCAAACCGTCCAAGCAGTTTATATATTTTATTCAAAGATGAAGATGAAGAAGGGATCGATTTATATGAGAGGGACTAACTCCTCTCTCTTCAAAAAATGATTTAAATGGCGATGAAATGCACACAGGAACAAAGATGATTAAAAAAGCAGATGTATCCAGAGGGGGACTAACATATGCCAAAGTTTCTAGTTGATTATGATGTTACGTTTTATGATTCTGCATCTTTTCTTGACTGGAGCAAAGAACAGTACGTTGTTATAGGTTCGCAACAGATAGTGCTAACAGATGTGGAAGGCGAGTTAGACAAAAAACTTTCTCTATACACAAAAATCCCTGAGAAATACCGTGTTTTGTCGGAACACATACAAAAACATTATGGCAAACAAGGCTTTAAGGATAAAAGTATTTACTTTCAGATCAAACAGTTTGAACGTCTGGAAGATGTATCATATGAAGGCGAATTGATACGAAGAGATGAATAAAAGAGCATTTTTATACAGTTGCACTCTGGAAGAGCTTTAGAAGAATAGCAGTGTTCGGTCGCATTTACTACATAGGGAGGTGAGGCAAAATATGAGATTACGAACAAGAATGGTCGGATGATAGAGTCATGGTACAAAACAACGTGTACATGACCCTCTTAAGAAATGACATTTTAATAAAAGGAGCTGTGACAAATGAGAATCTTATACTTTGAAGGTGTTGGAAACCCATTTTCATCTGAAGTGGTAGGAGATTTGAGAAACTACCGAATTCGTACTGCATTTTCTAATCTGGACGGGATTGCATATTATGTGGAATTAAGTGCAACTCCTCGTTACAAGAAAAATAGTTATAAGGAGATAAAAGATCAAGCAAGGGCTTTATCTGTACCACACTTATATAAGATTGGTGATGTTGTTGAAGGTCTTAAACAGTGCCATGAAGTAGAGAGGAACTTTGATAAAATCTATAAATTGGATTATACAAAAGCAAGCATTACAGAATGGATCAATGAAGTTGTAAATTGCCAGTTTGATTCTGTTGAAGTGCTGGATGAGTTCTATGGCTACGATGTCTACAGGGAACGGGATAAGTATGACCTAATTGATAATTTTGATGTGAACCATGAATTAGCATCTCGACGAAGAGAAGCATATCGAAAGATAGATGATATGTATAAAAAGGCATTAAATGAAAGATTTACTGTAATTACACTTCGAGAAATGGATGAAAATAGTATCACAATTCGATGTCATGCAAGTGAGGAGGCCTTAAGAAGAAGCGGCTTGCCTAGATTTACAACAATAGCAGTCTAGCATTAAAGATTTGTGTTGTTGCGGTTATAATGCAATAGGAACAAGTAGGTGAATCGAATGTGAAATAAGATGTGTGATTTTAGGAGTGGAGCCCTCAAGGATAGCTATAAATTATGGAATATTCAATATAAAGGAGGGATTCAAAAATGAATACAGATAAGCCAACAGTACGATTACTCGGGCAAGACGGGAACATTTATAACCTGATGGTGATTGCCCGCCGAGCATTGAGAGAAGCAAACATGGACGAGCAAGTCGTCTCCATGATAGAGGAGGTGGAAAATAGCGATAGTTATAACCAAGCCCTATCCATTATAGGGAAATACGTCGAAATCGAATGATTGAAATGAAAGTAGTCCCTCATCATTGTATGTGGTGGGGGGCTACCAAAAAGAAATGATGTGCAACATGAGAGAGGAGTTGGAGTATATGTCACCTAAAGACCTAAACAAATCATCTAAACCTCAAAAAGATTTAACAGGTAAAGTATTTGGCAGACTAACTGTCATAGAAGATGCAGGAGTGAAAAATCGCAGTCGCTACTGGCATTGTAAATGTACCTGTGGGAATACGAAAGCTATACGCGGGAGTAGCCTCGCTAACGGAGAAACTAGATCGTGTGGATGTTTACAGGTAGAGAGTGTGCGAAACCGAAACGTGGTCAATGATGTACACGCAGGAGATCGTTTCGGTTTGCTTGTGACTATCGAGAGAAAATCCAATACGTTGTGGAGATGTCAATGTGATTGTGGGGAACAAAAGGATGTACACTCATTTGACTTGAAAAGAGAACATGTCAAGTCATGTGGCTGTTTAAGAAAATCAAACGTTCAAATTTCAATGCAAAATTATCGGGAGAAAAATAATAAAGCGGGCGCACATGTGCCTTCTCTTAAAAGAAAAGTTGGAAGCAACAACTCAACGGGGGTAAAAGGCGTTGGTAGGATGGAGTTGCCAAACGGTAGTATAAAGTACACCGCTTACCTCACGATCAACGGAAAAACATACCGAGCAGGTTATTATGATACTATAGAGGATGCTACTGCGGCACGGAAAGCTTTAGAAGAAAAGCATCATAAACCGTTTCTAGAAAATAATTGACATTCCTACTGACAACCCCAATAAGGTTACTCTGATTGAAAGTGTACAAGCTCTTGTAGGGAGTCAACCTAGTAGCCCCCTACATATTCCAAAGTGGATAAAAGGTTACTTTTATTATGTTTTTTCAAAGGGAGATGCCATGTTGACAGAAGAGGAGATTGTTAGGATCGCTAATGCCTTTTTTGAAAAAGAGTACAAGCTGAAGCTCATGATCCCGATCGTGAGTAACGGCAGAATTAAAAAAGTATTAGGGAGTTTTTCACTGTGATGTTGTTAACCGCATCCCAGTAAAGATTGACATCTCTAAAAAGCTTCTTGTTTACGGGTCTGATGAGGAAATATTAGATACCGTATATCATGGGTTAGTTCATTACGCATGTTTTATGTTGCAGAAGCCGTTTAGAGATGGAGAAGTTTATTTTGAAAGTGAATTGCGAAGGCTTGGCATTTCGGGCACCAAGACAACCTTATATCAAGGAGAGGGGTATTTATACCATTGCTCGGGATGCAACGTATATTTAGGTGGTACTCCACGAAAAAGAAAAATTGAGAAATATCTATCAAAATGTTGTTCGAAAAAGTTAATATGTTTAAAAGGGGTAGTTCATCAGTAATCGTTGCACGACATAAATGTATTATGAAAACGGCTACCTACAAATACGAAGAGGAGTTTTTATAATGAAAACAGATTTGATTAAGTTGCTAGATATTTGTAAGGAATTGGTTGAAGAAAGAACTAGTGATGAAGCTCTGGCTCAATATACAGAATCATATAAATGCTTTGCTGAGCTTATCAACTATTTGGATGATGATCAGATTCAAACTTTTTTTGGAAAAGTTTCCATCAAGAATGGTTTTAATGGTAAGGTAGAGGAATTGAATGCAGGCTTGAAACAGATGGAAGACTCCGATATATGGGACAAGCTAGATTTCAAAATGCGGAGAGGGGTCACTCTGTTTGCAAGAACTAGAGGCATCCTTAAGTCTACGCTTGAAGAGGAAATTTGCCATATCACAGACAAGGTCAAGGCATAAATAATAAGTACGTCAAAAGGAGAATACAACTTGAACCGTACAGAACAGAAAGAAAGATTGACAGATATACTTGTATCTATGGAAGAAGCAAGAAAAGAGTTAAATGAGAAGAAGCCTAGTATTCTTGAAAGTATTGACCAAAGTGGATGAATTGGATGAAGAATTGCAAGAGCTTGATATACAGTCTTGGGATACTGACCAATTGAAGCAAGAGATTATCTCGGGTGTATTGGAAGAATGTATAAATGATGTATCCAATGAAGTAGAGTCATTTTCTTCGGAACTGAATGAGTATATGGATGAACTTTCCGAATCCAGAAGAGAGAAAATAGAGGAGAGGTATTGTGATCTAGATGAAGTAACCGAAATTCTGAGCGATCGCGACTATGATGATTTAGATGATGTATTTGATAGAATTGATGATGCAGAGCGTATGTTGGAAGAGATGTTGAAATAGCTCTTGTATAATTGGATTGGACGAAAAACTTTCTATTTGTTAATAAACAGCACCCCAATTGTTGGACATGAAATGAAACCCAACAGTTGGAGGTGCTGTTTTATATAGTTAAATGGTTAGAGAAATTATGCTATATGAATATATTAGAAACCTGATTTTCCTGAAGTGTATAAATTAACTTTCTGATAAACGAATGGAGGCTGATATTAGAAATATTTTACATAGATTTGGATTGTGGTTTGACATTAAACTTTTCTTGTCATATATTCAGTTTATGTAATTATTTTTCTGTACTTAGGGAATACAGACGATGAGATAAACGATTTAAGAGTGGGAGATTAAATAAAACCTCAAGATATTACAGTAGGATGAATTCAGTTTATTTAATTATTTTTCGGTACTTCATTGAGATAAATGATAGTGGGAGTGGGTTGTTGAATGAAGTCAAGAGATGTTACGGGTGGAAAGAATGGTTCCTTATATAATGAAGAGATAAAGCATCTATTTTTTGATAGTTTATCTTCAAATCAAGACACAGTAAAATATTATACTAGGGTATTGTTAATTGCATCTGCATTGGAACGAATGTTGAACAAAGATCTTAATCAGTTTACATTTGAAGAAATAGAAAAGGTTTTATATAGTTTTAAATCGAATAATCGCAATACTATTGTATCATATGGACGTGTAATTTCAGGTTACTTGAAATGGTGTGTTCAAAAAGGATTGGCTACTAGCAATCTATTGGAACAGTTAAAACCCGATGATTTTATGAAGTATGTGGTCAATCAAGAAGTTTATCTAGCAGAGGGCCAGTTGCGAAGAATTGAGGACCAATGTGACAATTATCAAGATGCTGTTATATTTCGCCTGCTCTTTGAAGGAGTCGGAGGAAAGGAAATGAGCGAGATACGGAATTTAAAAATTGACGATGTTGATATTCATAATCATACAGTACAATTAATTAATAGCCTTGTAACTGATGATAAAGGTTTGCCTGTGAGATTTAAAGAACGGACTCTGAAAGTGGATGAGCGTACTATTGAACTAATTATGGGCGCACGTATTCAAAAGAGTTATAAGACAAGAGACGGATCTATTGAGGATTTGGTAGATAATACATATGTTGTTAGAAGTGTGGCTCTTAATAGTAACTCCAATTTTAAAAATTCGCCACTGGAAATACAAAATATATATAAAAGGATAGACAGTGTTATGAGGAAAATGAGTATTGATAATATAAAGCCGAAGCTGATTCAGCGTTCTGGTATGATGCGTTACGCAAATCAGATTATTGGAGATGCCAAGGAACTTACTCTGAACGATCTTAAAATTGTTGCCGATCGTTTTAACTTAACATCATACCATAACTTAAAGGGCTTTTTAACAATGGATAATATACGAAAAATCTATCCTAAATAAATTTGCATTTTTAAAATGTCTCCAGACCAAAAGATACTATTGTGATCACAATAGTATCTTTTGGTCTGGAGACATTTAGATATCTTTGGGGAATGTTCTAAATCTAATAACAATCCTGAGATAATTCTTTTTAACCGATCACAGTGTGTAATCTATTATAATAAGTAAAAATTATATGTTAATGTTTGTTGACTGCAAAAAAAAGGTATATAATTAATTGGAAGTAGATTTATAATGAATGAATGTTCATTGTTATAGTGAAAAAATGTACGAGAGAATCTCATACTATTTTTATGTGAAGGAGAATCTCATGTTAATTAAAGCAAATGATGATTGGGAAAATCTTATCAATGACTTATGTTTACCATCAATTGCGCTTCTATTACTAAAAACAAGCGGAGAACGTGAATATTTTTACAGAAACTACTACGGAACCAATATGCATGCTATTGAGGATTTAATGGATTACAGGGAGTATAGAATATCGAGCTCTAGTATAACGCTTGAAGAGTTTTTAAAGCTCTGTAACAACAAAGGAATTTCTATAGCTTTTGAAGCAACGTTTCTATTGCAATTTGAAGTGACTGATATATCCTTAATTAAACAATCTCTCAATAATGGCAAGATTACACTTGAGTGTATCTTTGAAAATTTTAAGAAGAACAAGAATTTTAGCATTTTAAAGTACATACTGTAGGTGTTTGACTGGCACATAAAAATAATGATATAATAAAAGCATGAAAATCATTCTTTATGGAAAGAGCTAATTATACTCTTTCCATAAATTTTTAGATTATGTACATAAAATTAATTATATAATAACTGGTGGTGTATTGATGGCAAATGAATTGAAGCAAACTAAAAATGAATTTAAGTTAATGGGTAAATTAACTAGATTAGATCGACAAGGGGCTTTTAACGAAGAAGTATCTGCGCAAGGGAAACGAAAAGGAGAGACGTATCGAAAATTACGTTTTGGAGTAAAGACTTCTGAAACCAATGAGATCCTAATTGAAATGCATGATTATCAACCAAAAGAAGTACATCTATGGAATCAAAAATTGGCAAATGAAGCTAAAGTAAAAAAGGTTAAATACAAAGGAGAGATGGTTGCCTATGGCGAGTGGATTAAGAATAAGAAGAAACTAGAAGCAGATGGATATGAAGTTCTCCAAACTAAGATTTTTGTGAGTGATGAAGAAACGGGAAGAATCGTTAAGGAAGGGATGCCAAGATATACTGCTTCTAAATACATACATGATTGTTTCAAAAATGGCGACTCTGTTCTAATAGAGGGTGAAATCAACTATAGCGAATATGAAAGTAGAAATGGTGAAAAAAAAAGAAGTAGAAACTTTTGGATCAAAAGAATTACAAAACAGAAAGAAGACATAGAATTTGATTCAAATGAATTCAAAGAACTTTCATTTTTTGAACAAGCAATGGTGTTCATTGGAGTAGAGTTAGATAGAGATAATTCAAAAGCTTATGTGACAGGGCGTATGATTGATAAAAGAACAAACTTTGCTGATAGTGAATTTGCCCTCGATTTTTCAGATGGTAAAGGTGGCATAGATGAAACAATGTACCGATTGGCATCAAACCTCCAAAAAAAGTTTCATTTTGGTGATGTAATAAAAATTGACGGTAATATAGTGAATCGAGTTATTATCCAAGAAGATTTTCGTGAGGAAGAGGATTTGTTGTTAGCTTTAGGAGGGCGAGCAAAACCGAACCATGCACGTTCTTGGTCCTCTAAGTCATACATAAGCGAATTACAGATAGAAGGTGTTCGAGCATGGGACAAAAAAGTGTATCAGGAAGAAGATTTCGTGAAGGATGTACTTTTTGGAGAGGACAAGCTGGTAGAAGAATTAGGTGGTAGAAGTAGCAGTAGATCAAACCCGTTTAAGGCGAAACATGACTTAGATGATGAATTGGAATTGCCTTTTTAATCGACATCATTAAGTAACTATTAGAAAAGGAGATTGATACATGTCTTTCTTAAAACATTTGGAACCAAATAAGCCTGTCGCTTCGTTGGATGGCTATTTCATTAGTATGTTAGGAAAAAGTAAGTTTGGAAAAACAACCTTTGCACTTGATTTAGCTAAAGAACATTATGGAAGTTGGGACCCTATTTTACTATTGGCTACAGAAATAGGATATAAGACGATATCGGGCGTAAAGGCAATTCCAGTTACAGACTTTGACTACGCAGAAGATTCATCGTCGAATGTAGAAAGTAAGGGGTTTATCGAGGTAATTGATGAGCTGATTGAATACAAAGACGAAATTCCTTTTCGTTTTATCATTATCGATACCATCACTGCATTGGAACGATATGCTATATCATTTATATCAAAGCGAGAGGGTAGACAAGATGGGAAACGATACACTGACATATCCGACATTCCATGGGGTAAAGGTTACACCCTCGTATCAGAAGAGATTTATAAGCAGATTGATCGCTAAAGGCAGGATTTGGTGTTTTTATAATCGGGCATGAAAAAAATAAAAAAATTACTAACCGAGATGGATTTGAATACGACTATACAACGTTTAACTTGCAAACTAAGACATCAGACATTATCGCTTGTGAAGCAGATATGATTATCTACGGAGACTTATTTGTTGAAAAGGGAAAAGATGGAAAGCCAATTGAAAGGCGGAAGTTGAGATTCCGTAGTGACGGCAATATTCTTTGTGGAACGAGATTTCGCAACTTCCCTACTGAAATAGATTTGGATGTTCAGACATTTTTATGTGAATTCAATAAAACGATTCTAGAACTATATAGTAATGACACTGAAGCAATAGAGACCGCCAAAATAGAACAAGCCAAAACGAGTTCTCAAGCGAACAAGAGTCTAGGAGAACATAAATCTCTCTCTGAACTAATTGAGGAGATTCAGGGTAAAGTTGCGGAGTTAAGTAGTGATAGAAAAAAAGAGGTTGCAGAGAAATTTCGAGAAATCCTTGGTGATGCTAACTTCCGAAAATCAAATGATATGGATGCACTAAAAAAGGCAATCGATTATTTAGACGAATTGAAACAACACTGATATACCAACAGAATAGTAGCTCGTACAGGGCTACTATTTTTATATAACTTAGGAGGATATTTGCTTATATGAACCGATCCAATACAGATTTCCATAAGGCGGTACTGGATTCCATGCATGAAATATATATAAAGAAGAATGCTGATTATGGAAATAGTTTCGAAGACCAATTTAGAGAGTATGGAATCTTATCTTCCATTATTCGTTTGGATGACAAGATGAAGAGATTAAAGCAATTATCGGTTAATGAAGCAAAAGTAAAAGATGAAAGCATTGCAGATACTCTTCTTGACTTAGCTAACTATGCAGTGATGACAGTTATGGCATTGGAAAAACATCAAAAGCTGGAATAAACGGAGGCAATTATGGCTCGAATACTAAAATGCAATTGGTGTAAAGTATCTGACACAACAAAAGATGAAATGGAATTTGAAACGCAATACAAACAAAAGAAGTATTACCATAAGGATTGCTTTAAGAAGCATCTAGAAGATAGAGAGTTTAAAGATAAGGAAAGAAATGAATTAGATCAGTTAGTTGATGTCATCAAAGAGATATATGATGTGAAAATTATCCCAACGGTTGCATTTCCCTTGCTACAAAAAATACGCAATGGGGAAGAGATTTATGGGAAACGTATAAAGAAAACCAAGGAAGGTTATGATTTCTCACTAATTTCAGAAGCATATAGTCATTGCTCTGAAACGATTCGCTATTGGAACAGGAAGAAAGAGTTTAGCGGATTTATGCAGGCATTTCGATACGGTTTAGTGATTATGAGTGATAAGTTGCCGATCATTGAAAAACAGAGAAGAGAACAAGAAATGAGAGAGGAAATTTCTAAACGAAGGGTATATACCAAGGATCAACATCATGAGGATAGAGAATATACCTTTGTAGGAGCAAAAAAATCAGATGAAATGGATATATCGGATTTCCTATGAGGCGGTGATTTCAATTGCAAGAACAAGAAACCCATGAGCACAAGTTTATTACTCCGAGTGAAATACATGAGCAACTATATGTTGGATATTTATGGAGGACACCCAGCCTCTACCAAAAATATCGAAGTCATACCATTGAACGGGACACATTTACCAAAGATATTTGGTTTTACTACTATTGGCTTGGTAAAGAGATGTATGATCATGGGGTACGTACCTTTGATGATGTCACTGTGTATTCCTTTGTAAACTCCAGATATGAGAAGGAACATAGCAAAGGCATTGGACATTACTATCACGAGTTTGGCGGTTATGAAACGATACGACTCCTACAAAGCGAATGTGATATAGATAAAGAAAATGATGAGTATCATTTTACAGAAGTGCAGAAATATTGGACGCTAAGGAAGTTTTCGAAAGACGGATTGATTAATACTCATAATCCTCATTTAATCGATAAACTGGTGAAAATGAACCTCTCTCAATTGAAGATGTTCTTCCAGTTCAAGAACAAAGAGGCATTTATGCACATTAACTCTGGCGAAGTGAAGGAACACAACCTTCTTGATCATATAGATGAAACGATTGAGCTGATGGATCGGGGAGAAACGGTAGGGATGCCATTTTTTGAAACTCCTCGTCTCAATAACAAAGTTAAAGGTTGGAAAGAAGGGACTTTAATCTATCTCGTGATGTCGTCTGGAATGGGGAAAACCTCGTTTGGCATGCATACTGGGATCATGAGTCTACTACGAAGTAATGAAAAAGGAATTATTTTCGCAAATGAGGAAGGCGTATTGAAGTGGAGAACACTGCTTATAGCTACTGTTGCCTCAAGTATCTTGAATAAGCCAATCCCTCGTTCAAAATTAGCAAAGGGTAATTTCGATGAAGAAACGAAGAGTAAATTGTTAGAAGCGAGAGATTGGTTAAGAAAGCACCGTTCTGACATGATTAAGTTCGTTGGGTTAACAAAGTATCGCATTGATGATGTCACCAGTCGGATTGAACTATATAGACCTCTCGGTTACAAGTACGTGTTTTTCGATACCTTTAAGCCTGAAGTGGGAAATGGGGATCATGCTCGGTGGGAAGCGTTTAGTAATTCAGCCCAAACTCTCTATGATGTGATCAAACCAGATGCCAATAACTGTGCAACGTTGGCTACAGTGCAGTTGAAGATTGGGAAGGAATATCGAACCCTAGATCTATCATCGATTGGGAAATCGCTTGAAATAGTAGAAGTTGCTGGAGTTGTATTGATGGGGCGACTGATATTTTCGGATGAGTATGAAGGTGGGAGCAATGCCATTTATGCCTACAATTGGGATGAGGAAAAATTTAAGACATCAGGTGAATGGAGAAAAAGAAAATACGATTTGAATATAGAGAAAATGTACATGCTCCTCTTTATTGCGAAGAACCGTGAGGGCGAAGCGGAGACAGGGATTGTGTATGAGGTGAACTATACGTTCAATACATGGAAGGAAGTAGCTTATTTTGATGTTATGAGGATGTCGAAAGTGTAGCTTATAATGAGTAGGTGCTTCGAATGAGCGATTTAGTATTGAATGATTTTCAAATGATTAAACAACTACTTCTAGATTGTCCAGAAAAAATGGAGATTCTTCTCGATTCAATTGGATGCCATCATCTAAAGTATGAACAGCGAGGGTCACTCCTGACTTGTGGTCTTCCAGAGTCGGATAATAAAAGATCCGTACAAGTCCGTTTAACGGAGTCTTTGCCCTGTGTGATTCGAAGTAGAGCTGACTTTTCAGGTGATATTTTTGCACTTGTTTCTTATATACATCATCGGAAAACTGGGGCAGAAATTCCAAGCGATGTATTTAACTCAAAACGATATATTAGCCAAATATGCCAACTACAATTAGACAAAATGGTGCATAGCATCGATTGGCTAGTAAAAGTGCGCAAAGAGAGAAAAACAGCTAACGAACACATGACTAATCCCATTCTTCCTGAGTCCATCCTGAATCAATACTATTTTCAAGATAGCCCTCTTCCTTTTCAAGGGTGGATCGAGGAAGGAATTTCATATGAAACACAACTATCATATGAAATCGGTTTTGATTTGGAAACCAAAAGAATCACCATACCGATTCGAAACCAATCAGGGCAATTAGTTGGTGTGAAGGGGCGTATTATGAAAGACGAGGAAGATGATAGGAAGTATCTCTATCCATACAAATGTAAAAATAGTTTAGAGCTGTTTAATTATCATCGGGCTCTCGAACATATACTTGAAAGTGGACGAGTCTATGTTTTCGAAGCAGAAAAATCCCCGATGAAAGCATGTAGTCATGGAATATATAATACAGTTGGAATCGGGGGAAGTGAACTCTCTCTGGAGCAGGCTCGTCTGCTCCAGAGTTTAGGAAAAGATATTCAGATCATACTCTGCTATGATCAAGGTAAATCTGCTAAAGACATAAAGAACCAAGCAATGAAACTCCAAGATCATCAGGTGTTTGGAATGTTTGATACACAGAATTTACTACATCAAAAAAACTCTCCTATTGATCAAGGAATAGATATTTGGAATCGGCTTGTTCAGAATGATATTTATCCAATCCATGTTTGAGGTGGTCACATGCAAGAAGGCGTGGGAAAGAATGTTTGGAAGGAAAGATGGAGCGTGCTTGCTAGAGGCTATAAAGAAATGGCCGAATTGAATTTATATTTTTCTAAGGAGTTTTTTCATCTAGAGGAAGAAGGAGCGAAAGCGTTTGGATTGGGTACAGAGAAGACCAGAAAAGTCGTTTAGAAAACACGACTCCGTTTACGATAAGATTGCCAAAGTCCGTGGAATAAAAGATATGGATCGCTTCCTTAATCCGACTATACAAGAATTATATGATCCGTATCTGATGAAGAATATCGAGGAAGCCAGCAACAGGATTATAAAAGCAATTGGGAAAAACGAGCGCATTTGCCTCTCGTTCGATCCAGATGCAGATGGGATAACAGCAACGAGTACGATGTTGCGATACCTTAATAATTACTCGAACAACCTCTACTACACATACAGTGAGCGTAGTAAGGGGCACGGGATAGAGAATCAAATCAATCAAATCGAAGAGGAAACCGATCTCTTAATCATTATCGATTCATCCTCCAATGATGTTGAGATATGTAAGGAAATTAGAGAGGAACAGGGGGTCGATATCATCATCCTCGACCACCATTCTATTGAACGTCTCAATCCGTATGCAACCATCGTCAATCCACAACAAGAAGGTTGCGAATATCCGAATACACACCTTAGCGGGGCAGGCGTAGTTTTCAAGGTGATTCAAGTGATGGAGGATACTTTGGGACAAGTTGATCCCTATCAGTTTTTAGATCTGGTGGCAATTGGGATGTACGCCGATGTAATGAAAGTAGATGTACTGGAGAATCGCTTTATAATCCAATATGGGCTCCAGAACATACAAAATACAGGTATCAAACAACTGTTAAAGGGTGCTAACATCAACATCGATAAGATGAACGCAAGTGTGATTGGATTTACCATTGCTCCACTATTAAATGGTGTTGCGAGAATGGATAAGATCAAGTTGGCGATTGATTTACTCTTGGAAGATGATGATAGAGTTTGCCATAAGATCTTGCAAGAAATGAAGAGCATAAATGAGAAAAGAAAAAAGCGTCAGAAAGAGATTGCAAACCGCTATATGAAGCATTTGGATGATAAACAAAAAGTAATGATCGTCATTGATGAACAAGCCAGTAAGGGGTTCAATGGTTTGATTGCACAGCAAATAGCTCAAACTTTTCAACGCCCTGCTATTGTAGGGAGTGCCATAGATGGAGTAATCTCAGGTAGTTTTCGAACCTATAATGGCTTTCCTTTTAAGACTTTCCTCCAAGGGTTTGGGAATATTGAGGCAGTAGGACATGAGAGTGCTGGGGGATTGTTTCTCAAGGAAGAGCGGCTACAAGACTTTGGACGGTATATTGATTGGCATATCCCACAAATAAACGAGCCATCTCTTATGTACGATCTAGAAATCAATATAACGGAGATCCCGAATTATATCGACGAAATTGAGAGAATCAATCGGATAACAGGGAATGGATTCCCAAAGATATCTGTAAAAGTCAATGGGATTGTGGTAGATAAAAGAGTTGTCATCGGTAAAATGAAGGATACAATAAAGATTGATACTTTGGATGATTGTGAACTAATCAAATTCAGAACGGATGGAGAATATGGTTCTGAATTGAGTTGTTTCGATGAAGTAGCGGTAGTGGGCGAACTGAGATGGAATGAGTGGTTCCACTTTGGTTTAAGGAAAAAGATCGTCGTCCCACAAATCATGATCGATGACTATTCCTTAGCTTGAAAAAGAAAAAATCACATTGACCGTACCCATCGTTTGTCATAGTATGTTCCTTTAGACGTTCGGACAAGCAGTGTAATCTAGTAGCATAAATGAATGAGGGAGGTCTCTTCTTTGAGTCATACATATACTTCAGATTCCATTCAATCGCTGGGTATACTGGGCGGAGTGCGAGCCAAGCCAGCTTCGATTGGGTTGGAATCTCATAACCATACCTTCTTAGAGATTTTAGGAAACTCCATTGATGAGCATCGAGCGGGATGGGGTAAAGAGATTATCGTTACAAAGCATGTAGATGGCTCAGTAACTGTGCGTGACTTTGGACGTGGAGTTCCCATGGATCAAAATAGAGTGGGAGACTGGTCATATAAGAAAGTATTTGATGAGCTGTGGGCAGGTGGAAAGTATCAGAACAATGAAGAAGACGGTGGAAGTTATCAGTATAGTTTGGGCACGAATGGCGTTGGAGCCACGGGAACGAATTATACTTCCGATTTCTTTCAAGTAACAGTGCATGCTTCAAGTGGGAAGGTCTATCAGGTTGAGTATGAAAAAGGCGTAGAAACATCGGATGGAATACAGATTTGCAAAAATGAGGGAAAAATAGCGATCGGTACAACGATCACTTGGAGACCGAGTGCAGAAGTGTTTCGTGGGAAAAGTGAGATTGATGATGATTTCATTATTACCACCCTTCAAGATCAAGCGATCGTGAATGGAGGTTTAAAGTTTCTCTTTAAGAATGAACAACTAGAGGAAGAGCAAGTTTTTTACTTTCAAGATGGTGTGAAGGACTATATTCGATCCATTTCTTCAGAGGAACACTCTCTTACTGATGTTGTGAAATGGACTACGGAACAAAAAGGAAGAGACAACGAGAATGATAAGGATTACAAGATTAAAGCAGATATCTATTTCAGCTTCAATCGTGAGACCTCATTTAGCCGTTATTATCACAATTCTTCATGGCTAGAGAATGGTGGTACACCAGAGGATTTCGTAAAAAACTCCTTTACCTTTGTCCTTGATAAGTTCCTAAAAGACCAGAACTTATATACCAAGGGAGAGAAGAAGATCTCCTTTGATGATGTGGAAGACAGCTTAATGATTGTTACGAGTACCTATTCCACTATTTCACTTTTTACGGATCAAACCAAAAAGAAGATTGGCTCTGACTTTATGAAGCGAGTCATCACCACATGGTTACGTGAACAGTTAGAAGTATATTTGGTGGAGAATCCCCAAGAAGCAAAGCTTATCCTATCACAAGTGCTCGTCAATAAACGGAGTCGTGAAAAGGCAGAGAAAACACGACTTGATGTTAGAAAGAAGTTAGCAGGTACGGTTAATAACCTGACAGCACGTATCGATGGATTTATCAACTGTAAATCAAAAGATGCTTCTAAAACGGAGCTTTATATAGTAGAAGGAAAGTCGGCGTTAGGATCGACCAAACAAGGGAGAGATGCAGAGTTTCAAGCGATCTATGCACTCCGAGGGAAGATCCTCAACTGTTTGAAAGCGGACTACGATAAGATCTTTCGGAATGAGATCATAGTAGACTTGTTGAAAATCTTAGGTTGCGGGATTGAAGTAAAGAGTAAGCATGCCAAAAATCTAAACACCTTTGACCTCAACAACCTGCGTTGGTCTAAGCTCATTATCTGTACCGATGCAGATGTGGATGGTTTTCATATTCGAACCTTGTTACTAACCACGATCTATCGGCTTATGCCTACTCTCCTTGATGAAGGGCGAGTCTTTATTGCGGAGTCTCCGTTATATGAGATTACCAACCAAAATAAATCCTACTTCGCTTATTCCGATCGAGAAAAAGAGGAGATCGTCTCTACATTAAAAGGAAATGTCTTGATCCAGCGATCCAAAGGTTTGGGAGAAAATACGGCTGAAATGATGTGGGAAACCACCATGAATCCAGAAACAAGAAAACTAGTCCAAGTAATGAAAGATGATGTGGAGCAAACTCAGGGGTATTTCGAGATGTTTTTAGGTGATGACTTGGTGAGTAGAAAGCAATATATTGAAGAGAATCTATCCTTTTATATCGAGGATGGATTGACGTAAAGGAGATTGAACATGACACAACAGAGCATTGTTGATAGTCTAAGGAATAATTATATGCCTTATACCGCTCATGTTATTATGAGTCGGGCGCTCCCAGAAATAGACGGGCTGAAACCAAGTCAGCGGCGAATATTGTACACAATGTTTAAGATGGGTTTATTAAAAGGAAATCGCAAAAAATCTCAAGGGGTTGTAGGTCAGACGATGTTCCTACATCCGCATGGGGATATGGCAATCTATGAGACATTGGTGCGTATGGCAAAGGATAACGAATCATTACTCCTTCCATATATAGATTCGAAGGGAAACTTCGGCAAGCAATATTCAAGAGATATGAAGTATGCCTCTGCAAGATATACAGAGGTTAAGCTTTCCGATAACGCTAGTGAACTATTCCATGATATTGATCAAAATACGGTGGATATGATTGATAACTATGATGGAACTTTAAGAGAACCACGATTGCTTCCAGTTACTTACCCCTCTATCTTAATAAATACATCTTCTGGAACAGCGGTTGGAATGGCAAGTAGTGTTGCTCCTTTTAATCTAATTGAAGTGATTGACTTCACCATTACCTATATTGAGAACAAAGAGACGGTAGTGAGCGATTATATTTTAGCTCCTGATTTTCCTACGGGTGGACATATTGTTCATAACGCCAAGGACTTTGACCAAATTTATGAAACGGGCAAGGGCTCATTTAAGATTCGAGCCACCTATAAGATTCAAGGAAACTCGATTATTTTTGAACAGATACCCTATACAACTACATTTGAAGCGATCATTGATAAGATTACGGATCTAGTAAAAGAAGGCAAGATCAAAGATATCGTTGATATAGATGATATTTATGGCATTGATTCCAAAGGGATCGAGATCCAAGTGAAAAACAACACAGATAAAGAGCGACTGATTGCAAGGCTATACAAGCTAACACCGTTAGAAGATTCTTTTGCATGTAACTTCAACATCATCGTAAATGGACGACCTCAAACCCTCGGTATTAAACAAATCATCCATGAGTGGATTGAGTTTCGATCTAATTGTATTCAACGTGGAGCTATCTATGAATTAGATAAGAAGGAAAAAAAGAAGCATCTTCTAAAAGCGTTGAAGCAAGTCTTACTCGATATTGATAAGGCGATTGCCATCATTCGGAGCACGAAGTTGAACAACCAAGTAGTTAGCAATTTAATGGATGCCTTCCAGATTGATGAACTACAGGCTGAGTATGTGGCAGAGATCAAATTGCGTTCTTTAAATGAAGAGTATTTGCTTTCCAGAATCCAAGAGATAGAAAAATTGGAAAAGGAAATTCAAGGGTTACATGGGTTGATTAATGAGCCATCGAAGCGATCAAAAGTGATTGTCGAGCAACTGAAACGTGTGAAGAGCCAATATGGTAAGGAAAGAAGCTCACAAATTATTCATGTGGATGATTTGTCGTCGATGAAAGAAGAGCAGATTTCTATCGAGAACTACAATGTACGAGTATTTGTAACAAAGGAAGGGTATCTAAAGAAGATTCCATTGGTTTCGTTGCGTAGTAGTAATCAATTGAAGGTGAAAGATGGCGATCAAGTAGTGAGAGAAATGGATACAACAAATAACTCAGATATCCTCATCTTCACGAATCAACAAAATTGCTACAAATATAAAACGTATGAGTTAGATGATCACAAACCGTCATCACTCGGAGAGTTTTTACCAACCCTATTAGGGCTAAAGGATGAAGAGATTCTTTATGTGACGGTCACTAACGACTATAAGGGACATCTAATCATCGGTTTTGACGATGGGAAGGTAGCTAAGATCGACTTGTCCGCCTACAGTACAAAGCACAACCGAACCATGTTAAAGAATGCCTATGCAGATAAACAGCCGATCTATTGGGATGCCACACAAGAAGACTATGACCTCATGGCTCTATCAACCATTGATAAAATCATCGTAGTAAACACGTCTATGATAAATCCCAAGACAAGTAAGACTACCATTGGGGTTCAGCTCATGAAGTCGAAGAAAGCAAGCCTTGTATCCGATTATCATCGATTATCAACCGAAGGATATGAGGAACGAGAGTACTATCGAACCTTGAGTGCGGGAGTTGGGAAGTACTACCGTGAGGGTGATTTTACCGATTTAGTCGATATGAAAAAGAAGCGTTTGGGACAAGGACTTTTAATATAGAGAGAGGTTAGAGGCACTGCCAAATGTGGTTGCCTCTAACTGTTCAACTGATATAGGACAGACAATTCAATAGGATTTCGGGTGGATAAAATGTTAGTTTTATTCGATAGTTTGACTGGAAATGTGGAGAGGTTTGTCAAGCAGTTAGGTATGAGAGCTATGAAAATTGAAGAGGGGCTTATAATAGAAGAACCATTTGTACTGGTGACATATACCTGTGGAAGAGGAGATGTTCCATCCACTACAATGAAGTTTCTATTACGAGGTAACTTTATCAACCTCAGAGGTGTTGCATCGAGTGGGAATCGAAATTGGATACCTCTTTTTGCAATGGCAGGCGAGAGGATTGCTTCTCAGTTTGGAGTGCCGTTGCTAGGGAAATTTGAACTGAGTGGTACGAAAAAGGATATTGAAGAGATTAAGAATCGAATCATAGAGCTAGACAATAACAGCTAAGGAGATTGCAATGTCGAACTATATTCAGCTAAATAATGAAGTGAAGGTATTAAAAAACGGCTTTTTTCAACTTGAGAAAGACCAAGAAGCTGTGAAATCATACTTTATTAACTACATAAATAAAAACACCGTTTTCTTCCATGATCTCAAAGAGAAATTGGACTATTTAATTGAGAATGACTACTATGATTCGAGCGTGTTTGAACCCTATACATATGAGCAGATAAAAGAGATATATGACATGTCCTATGCCAAGAAATTCCGATTTCCGTCGTTTATGAGTGCATTCAAGTTTTATAACAATTATGCTTTGAAAACCAATGATGGTGAGAAGATCCTAGAGAGATATGAAGATCGAATTTCAATCAATGCTCTGTTCTTAGCCGATGGGGATTTCGAAAAAGCGAAAGAACTTGTGAATGTGCTTATTAACCAAGAATATCAACCCGCAACACCAACCTTCTTAAACTCAGGCCGAAAGAGGGGGGGAAGGATGGTCTCGTGTTTCTTGCTGGATTGTCCTGATACGACGGAAGGGATTATGTATGTTGTACAATCTTGTGCTCAATTAAGTCGCTTTGGTGGTGGAGTCGGAGTCAATCTTTCAAAACTCCGTGGATCTGGAGACCCAATAAAAGGGATTGAAGGAGCTTCTACCTCCGTTGTGGGGATAGCGAAGATTTTAGAGGATACCTTCTCGAAATTCAACCAATTAGGTCAGAGATCGGGGAGTGGTGTGGTATATTTAAATATTTTCCACTCTGATATTGAAGATTTCCTATCAACAAAGAACATTAACGTAGATGAAAAGAAGCGTTTGAAAACACTCTCAATTGGTGTGATCGTGCCTAATAAATTCTTTGAGATAGCTGAGAAGAATGAGCCGTTTTTCGTTTTCCAGCCATATTCAATCTATAAAAAATATGGAATCCATTTGGATGAAATGAACATGGACGAGTGGTATGAGAAACTCATAAACGATGCCGATGTAAAGAAGCGAAAATTAGATGCTCGTGAGATGTTGACGTTGATAGCTAAGACTCAACTGGCGAGTGGATATCCATACTTCATGTACCGAGATAATGCGAATCAAAATCACCATCTATCCGAGGTGGCTCCCATTCGAATGAGTAATCTTTGTACCGAAATCTTTCAAGTACAAACCCCCTCGGATATCCAAGGATATTCGGGCATTGATAGATTTGGATATGATATCTCTTGTAATTTGGGTTCGCTGAATTTAGTGAGTATCGTTGAACATAATTCGATTGAGCAGTCAGTTAAGTTAGGAATTGATGCGTTAACAACGGTGGCAGAAAAAACGTCCATCACAGAAGTGCCTTCCATAAAGAACGCAAACGATGATATGCGTTCCATCGGACTGGGAGTTATGAATTGGCATGGATTACTGGCAAAAAATCAGATGGCATATGGAAGTAAAGAATCGATTGAGCTGGCAGATATATTAGGAATGATGATCCGCTTCTACTCTTTGCAACGATCCATGGAAATTGCAAAGCAGAAAGGGGAGGCATTTCAACATTTCAACCAGAGTTTGTATGCACAAGGCAAAGGTCTGGAGAATTACACCGAGCAAGACTTTAACCCCACAACGGAAAAGGTTCAATCATTAATGGAGGATATTTATGTACCAACTGTTCAAGACTGGAAGCAATTAATATCCGATATCCAGAGATACGGTTTATATCATTCTTATTTGAACGCCATTGCACCTACAGGTTCTATTTCGTATATCCAGAATGCAACATCTGGGCTTATGCCAATCACCGAACATGTTGAAACTCGTGTATATGCAGACTCGACTACTCATTACCCCATGCCATTTTTGAGTCCAGAAACATTTTGGTTTTATAGAACGGCTTATGATATGGATATGTACGACATGATTGATGTGATCGCTACATGGCAAAAGCATATCGATCAAGGTATTAGTTGCACATTGTTTGTTAATAGCGATATTTCAACCAAAGAGCTTTCTCGTCTCTATATATATGGACACAAGAAAGGGCTGAAAAGTCTCTATTATACAAGGACTCGAAACTTAGAAGCGCAGGACTGTGTATCATGCACAATATAAGAGAGGAGCATCCACGGGATATGAAGATTCATAAAGCAATTAACTACAATACAAAAGATGATGATTATACATTGGAGTTTTTAGATCAAAATTTCTCTCAGATGTGGCTAGATACTGAATTTGTTCCGACGAAGGATCACTCTATATGGAAGTCGTTAACAGAAGATGAGCGAGATGTATATAAGAAAGTCCTTGGAGGACTTACCTTGCTTGATACTAAACAAAGTACGATAGGAATGCCGAAAATAGCTGAAAATGTAGAGGGTTTGCAAAGGAAAGCATTGCTCTCTTTTATGGGGATGATGGAAGCCATTCATGCAAAATCATACTCTACTATTTTTACCACATTATTAAATGGTTCAGAGATCGATGAGGTCTTTGAATGGGTTGAACGGAACCAATATTTGCAACACAAAGCACAGATCATAGAGGAGTATTATGAGAGCATAGTTGACCGATCATCATTGTACATGGCAATGGTTGCATCCGTGTTTTTAGAGTCGTTTCTCTTTTACTCAGGGTTCTTTTATCCGCTCTATCTAGCTGGAGGGGGAGGAGCTGAGGATGGTAAAGGACGGATGATTGCTTCGGGAGAGATCATCAACTTGATCATTCGGGATGAATCAATTCATGGATTATATGTAGGGAAATTAGCTCAAGAAACGTATGATCAACTTTCTGATATAGAGAAGGATTTGGTATCCGCTGGAGTAATGTCCCTGTTAGCCAAGTTGATGGAAAATGAGTATCGTTACACAGAGGATCTGTACTCGACCATCGGATTAGATCACGAGGTGAAAGCATTTTTGCACTATAATGCGAACAAAGCTCTAATGAATCTTGGTTTGGAACCGATATATAAGGAGCAAGAGATCAATCCGATTATCCTGAACGGCTTGAGTACTCAAACGAAGACACATGATTTCTTTTCTACCAAAGGAAATGGCTACATTAAAACGGTTAATGTTGAATCTCTGACGGACGAAGATTTTGTATTCGATCGATTGTAGGATATTCTTCGATATGAACAGATAGACAGGTTTGCTATGCAGACAAAAGTGGTAAATATAGAGGGCTATCAAACTGAATGCTCTCTATATTTTGTTAAAAACGGAAACGTTTCGAAGGAGTTTAACCATGAGAGGTCAATATGTCTCAAGATGTTGAGAGTGAGAGAGTAAACGAGGAGGATTTAAAGAAGCCCTCTAGTGCTGAACTGAAATCCTTATATGAAAAATTAGATAAAGTCCCATTTATAGATATGTCGAGAGAAAATGTTTCGCTTTTTCGAATGATAATTGCAGAGTTACTGGAGCAAAGGGATGAAACAAAGAGAAATAATGGCTCAATGAAGATACTTGAATAAAGATATGTATCTTGTACGGGGGAGAAAGCATGAAAACAATTTTAGCTAAGATATTGGAAAATGATAAATTAGTTGAGTATCCATTATTTAAAGAGTTTTGTTTTCTTAAAGCCAAGGGGTTGCGAAAGCAGTCTTTTAAAGAACTAGAGTTATTTATTGATGAGGCACGAAATTGGGATCAGAGGAATCAGCAAGATTTTGTTATATGGCTGTTTGGTCTAATTGAGGAATTTAAAATTGTAGGCTTGTTTAATGTGTATGATGTGCTTGTTTATCAGTTAGATGAAAACTTGTTAAAACCTGTTCTCAATGAGTGGATGAAGTTGATCCCGCAGGACCCGAGACCCTATAGATGGTATGGCTTATTCTTGAGAAGGAATAATTGCATTGATTTAGATGTATCTATGACTTATTTACATAAAGCAATTGAAGTGGGAGGTAATAATGAACAAAGAGCCATATCGAGATTAATTGATATACATTTTGATTCACTTTGGTATTCATTCCATCATATCTCTGAGGACTTATATCTAGGAAGCAACGAGAAAGATATTGATCTTATGAGAGAGATACAGGAGCTGAATGGTAGAGTAGAATGCGAACAAACCAAGAATACAAACTATCTTGATCTTATCTATTATAAAAAATTGTTGGATGACTGGAATTTATTTAGAAAAGATCAGTCACGAGGATTTGTAGAGTGGTGTGAAGCTAGGGGCAGGGAGTATTCTTTTGTTAAAGCTTATTATTACAATAAAGACTAACAGATAAAACTACTCTACGAGTGTATGTATAACTTAATATTTTTCCTAGAGCCGATTTTTTAAGGGACAAAGCCGTTTCAGCAGAGTTCTCTCATGCAAATGGGTTCTATTATATCTACAACATTGAAAGAGGGATAATAGTGGATTATTTAGAAATGAAAGGCTTAATCCGTAGACTCGATTATATATTTGATATTCACTTTTATACCGAAATGCCATATCAAGGACTTCACGATCCCGAAACAACCCCGATCGTTGATCTGAAGGGCTTATTCTTAGAAGAAAATAAAACATATGAGGCTCATATTCGTTTTATCGGAGTAGAGGGACTTTATATTGATAGATTGTGGCATGGAAATTCACCTACACTTGATTTGATTGATCGCGAGGAAGAAGGTTGGGAACAGAAATATGAATTAGACGATGTAGAGGGCGATATTCGACTTTACTGTGATGAGGTGGAAGTAATTTCTGTGAAGGAAAGTGAAATTTTGATAGAAAAAGAAAAAGGAATTATAGATACAGAGCGATAAAAATGGATCAATCCTCTGATCATCAACAGTAGAAGACTTTATCTATATCTTAAATGAATTCTTTAACCTGTTTGCTAAACTATCAGTTGTGAATTCAAGAACAATGTCATCTAGGGGTGCGTATAAAAATAGTACGTAAGCCTTATCAGACATTCAACTAAAAATGACTTGAAAATCTTATAAGATTTTCAAGTCATTTCAGTGCTGAACAGATCATCTCTCAACTCCTAAAAGATGAGAGATGATCTGAATTTGTTTTTTGGAATCTTCGTGTGGATCGATATAAGATTGAATATTAAAGCCATCAAAGAGGGCTATTATGGTGGTGGCCAGTAGTTGTATATCTATATTGATTTTGATAAGTCCTTTCTCTTGTAGATTCTGAAAGAAGCCTGTTACAAACTCTCTCCACCTGCTATACATCAGAGCAAGTTTCTTCTGTACTTCGGGATTCCGACGAGTGTTCGCTAGAAACTCGAAGTAAATGGATGCCCATGAATCATCTTGAGCCCGTTGTATGACGTATTCCAATTGGCGTGTGATCGTTATCAGTCCATCATCTTCATGAACTTGAAAGGACTTCACAATCTCTGTTTGATGCAGGATCATTCGCTCATCCATGATTGACAAGAACAATTCTTCCTTACTTTTGAAATGACCATAAAAAGCACCCTTTGTATATCCAGCCTCTTCCACGATTTCATCCACACTAGTAGCATGATAACCCCTGCGAGCAAATAAGCGAAGACCAGCATTCTTGATTCTCTTTATCGTGGTAGTAGTTCGTTTTTGTTGTTTCGTCATCTTCCCTCTCCCTAATATAAAATTCCGAAATAATGGCATAAGAATAGTGAGAATAAGAACAGATAAGGAATGAGAAGTATGACCCATATTCGAGTGCTTGGTGGCCAATTCTTTTTTTGCGATAGAAATTCATTGCTTATAAAAAAGAGGATAGAGACTGTGATACCTGAAACATAGATTAAGAATAAGAATTTATCATCATTAGTGGTGATACCAGACAAGGTTCCAAATAGAAGGTAACCAATAAATCGGAAGAGAGCATGGTTCGCCCATTTACGTGTGGTTATGTCGATAATCCACGAAGCAAGAATTCCAAATATGAAAGTTGCAGGAGTGACTACGACAAGAACCAAAAAACCAAGAGAAAACATCGTATCTAGCGTATCGAAGGGAAATTTGCCATTATTTCTACTTAAAACTTCTACTATCGGCACTATCAGGATAGCCCAAGAAGAAGCTAGTAATGCTGACATTATTTTCTTTAGAAGGGTAGTCACGGAAAAACCTCTCCTGTTTTTATTTGCATACAAAGTTCCAACGACTGTCTTTTCCATCAAACCGCCAACATGCTTATTTCTTCAATCGAATCACATCTAATGGAACCATCTCTTTATTTGGCAATGTGATTTTTTTCTTCAGATCCCAACTATCCAGATCGTAAATTTCAATGGAACCACTTGATTTTGTTACCTTTTGATTGTCCTCCCGTCTGAGAAGGTAAAGACCATCTGGAAAAACTCGCATGCTTACGATATTGGCAGAACTGATTTTCTTATGTTTAACCACCTTCATTTGCTGATCTAGTTCTGCCAACTCTCCCTGAGCATTCACCACAAACAATCGATCTCCATGTTTTGCTAAGATTTCTGGTTTAGTAAAGGGAATGGAATGTTTTTCTACTTTCCATGTATTTAAATCTATCGAAGCAACCGATTGATCTTCCTGTGAGGGAATGATCAGTTTATGAGGTAGCAGTTCGGTTGACAAAGCTACTCCATATTTTTCCTCTAATTTAATTTCCTTGATCACTTCTTTACTTTTCCGATCAATCACGAGGACTACAGGCTCAAAAGGACCCTCTGGTTTCATATTGCTTGATTGGATATAAATATACTTTTCATCCATTTGAACATCAGTTAAAACCCCCTTCCATTCAAGTAACTTCCCCCCCCCTGCTTCTCGGAATTCTAACGTATTTTTTTTGGTGTCGTTATTGTAGCCGATTACGGTCAATTCAGGTGTTTCTTTAATAAATGGAACATGTGCTTGAACCTTCTCTATTTCCACTTTCCCTTCTTTGGAGATGCGGGTAATTTTCTTATCGCTGTCAGCAGGCAAGGTGTATCCTCCAGAGGGATGATATTGCACTTTATTACTACACCTTGCTTCGAAAGGAATTTCTGATACTAGCTTACCCGATTCATCAAAACTGACAAATTCACTCTCTTTCCCAACACAGTTCGTAAAGATAACTCCATACCCACCTTTTAATCCATCAGGTTGACATCCAATCGAAACGGAAATAACCATAGACAATAATAGAAACTTGATAATTCGATTATTTCTTACCATCTATCCATCCACTCCCTTTTAAAAAAGATGTCGGTGGAAATTCCACCGACTTATTCATCAAAAGCCTTCCGTGTAATAGGCGATTGCTTTTTTGCTCTTATCAATGTCAAACGGGAAAACTCCTCCTCCACCATCGGCATCTAAATCGTAGCCTTGATTTACCCATGCTCTCCAAACAAGTGACGAACAGTAATATCTGTCTGTTCTCTTTTTATTTAAAAACGACCAACTATAAGGCTTTCCAATACTATTTTCTGAAAAACTAGCGGCTGATTGGTACTCATCACTCTTCGCACCATCAACCAAATAGGCCGCCCATTTATTCATCAAACGAGGCCATCTACTACGAGCTTTATACGCCACTCCATCCTCTGGAAAAGATTCTACAGTGAGATATGTGGTATGTGAGCCAATCCCTGCATGCCCATATCTAAAGCTAGAAGATTGGTTATCCCAAGTGATAAAAACATCTCCTCGGGTATGGTGGCTAGGTGGAAACCCTAATACTCCTAGATTTTTTGCATCTTCTACCGTGATGTTTGGATCATTGAATTTTAATCGCAACGCTTCTGCTACTTTTTCTGAATCGACTTTCACCTCTTTACGAAGGAATTCTTCATAAACTTTCTGCGAACGTTCCCACTCTTTTTCTGCCGCTCCTTGCTCTTCTTTCGGCATATTTTTAATAGTCTCCTGCATATCTTGATTGGCTTCTGCTATCTTTTTCTGGATAGAAGACTCTGATTCTGTAGCAAAGACACTGCTAGTCGTCAGTAAACAGGCTACAGCTAAAGAACTTGCCACTATTTTCTTAACCATAAATTGAACACTCCCACATCTAAATTTTATTTCGAGCATCGATAATTTTTGATAACACAAAATATACTAATAAGTATATTTAATACTAGTTAGTATATTTAAAGAGAAGTACGCTGTCAATACTATAAAATGAAAATTCTATAATCTAAAAATAGATCAAAAAGTAGCTAAAATGGTGTTTTTGTAAATCCCTTTGAAAAGGCGGGATAACGGATTAACAAAATAATCTATTCAGATTTGATTTAATAAATAGCGCTTTGGTTGTTTTCAAACAATCAAAATGCTATTTTTAATTTAATAAGGCCACGAATGATGGAGGATATCATGAACATCCAAGACTATATATTTGAGCAATACGTTACTTGTCCCATCTGTAAAGAAAATTTATTATCATTGTCAGGATCGCACCTTCACTATAAACATGGCTATGAGGGAATTCGAGAATTCAAGATTGAGTACAATATACCTTTTAACCTGCCGATAGTATCTCATGAAACCCGACGAAAGATGAGGAGGCATGGGCAGAAACGATCAGAATGGTTCAAGAAAGAGGTTATGCCTGTTGGTCTTCTAATGGCGAAAGATAAGAAAGTTATCGTGCCTAAAGAAGCAAGAGAGCATATGGGCAGGGCTAGAAGGGGCCAATCGTGGATACCCGAATTTGTCCAGCAAATGAAAGAGGAAGGATGGCTAGATTTATATGATGCTTCTAAGAAACTGGGACTAGCCTATAATTATGCTCGAAAATGTGCTACTGATGGGCGCTTGCAGACAGTCATGAAAAAAAGTTTACGATTTACTACTGAAGAGTGGGTGGAGGAGTGGCGAGTTTTATTAGAGAGGAATCGCCCACATCGTTACGATGGATTATCTAAGGCGCATCAGTGGAAATCAAACTTGATTAACCAGATGAGAGAAGAGGGATGGTTAGACCTGAACGATGCTTCAAAGAAATTAGGACTATCGTTCAGTTATATTGGTAGGTGTTCAAGAGAAGGGAAATTGAAGACGATCACGGAAAAGGGATTGCGATTTACTACTGAAGAATGGGTGGAGGACTGTCGGGCTTTGTTGCAAAAGAATCGGGATATATATCAATCAGGCTTAAAAAAGGGAATCGAGGGAGATAGATAGATTTTTTTATGTTAGAGATTGAGTACATATGATAGGGCGTATATAGCATTAGCTTCGCATGTTAAACTTTCCTTCAACACCATGCTTCATTTGAAAAAATCCATATTATATTTTTATCATATATCAATAAAAGTGAGTGAAAAAACATGCCCATAATCAAAACAGAGCTTCACATCAATGCTCCTATCCAAGTTTGCTTTGACTTAGCATGCTCCATCGATGTGCATATGGAATCAACCGCTCATACTCACGAACGTGCGATTGCAGGCGTTACAAGTGGCTTGATTGAGCTAAATCAAACCGTTACTTGGGAAGCTGTCCATTTTGGCATCAAACAACGTCTTACTGCTAAGATTACTGAATTTGATCCACCGACTTACTTTGTAGATGAGATGGTGAGCGGTGTATTTAAACAATTTCGACATGAGCATCGTTTTATTGAACAAGGAAACGGGGCACTTATGTTGGATCATTTCGATTATACTTCACCACTCGGATATTTAGGCAACTTGGCAGATCGATTGTTCTTGGAGAATTATATGAAAAAATTCCTAATGAAAAGAAATGAACATATCAAGATGATTGCTGAACAAATGTGCTCGATCAATACCCCTTAAAAGGGAATGGAGTAGATAGGTCCTTAAGCTGAAGTGTAATTTATAAAACTGTTATTTTATCAAGATGCAGATTAGATTCTGCTGTAAACAATCGTTTGGAGGTTGTTTTTTATTAGGATTGAAGTAATGGAAAAGATAGAAGCTGGCACTATTGATTGGGGTGTAAAAGCTATCAAAGCAGATCAATTTTGGAGCAAGTCTCAAGGCGAGGGTGTTAAGGTGGCGATAATTGACACAGGTATAGATATGGATCATCCCGACTTAAAGGACAATATTAAAGCAGGAATCAATATGTTTGATCATACAGAAAACATATCCGATGACGGATATCATGGCACTCATGTTGCAGGAATTATTGCAGGAACAGGTAAACAGGGAGTAGTGGGCGTTGCGCCAAAAGCTGAATTGTATATTGCAAAAGCGCTTGATAAAAATGGGAATGGGAGTTTAGCTAGTGTAATGGATGGCATATCTTTTGGTATTAATCATGAAGTTGATATCTTATGCATGAGTTTAGGAGTATCGCAGGAACTCCCGCCAATTCTTGAGCAAAAGATCTTAGAAGCATATAATAGAGGGATTGTAATAGTAGGTGCAACTGGCAACTCTGGTATACAGTCCGTTGAATACCCTGCCAAATATGATGAGGTCATTGCAGTAGGTGGTGCGAGGAGAGACCTAAACCGTGCAGATTTCTCTAGTTATGGATGGGAGACTGATATAATTGCACCTGCTGTTGATATTTTGAGTACATACCCAGATGGAAAATATGCTAAGGTTAGTGGAACATCAATGGCTTCTGCTTTTGTGACAGGTGGAACAGCACTACTAATTTCATATCATCGAAAATTAGGAAGGGAGCTAACAGTAAGCGATATAAAAACTATGATTGTTAATGGTAAGGATAGAGATATATACACGGGATTTGGTATATTCGAATTGTTATATTGTTGACGCCAGATATTTTCATGGTGTATTTTATTGGATATATTGTAAATTCATATAAATGAGGTATAGATATGTCAGATAGAGACGATATGGCACTACTCAGAAGAATATTGAAAGCATTTGATCACTTTATAAATACACGTGAAGTCACAGATGAGTTAACTTCTGTGTTTTACGAAATAAACGAGCTATCCTTTGATAGAAGCATAAAGGAAAAAAGAATTTATAAATTTAGTGAGTTTATGCGTCTGTACTCTGTGAATCCTTTGAAAGATCTCATCCCTTTCGACACAACAAAGAGTGAAGAGATTAAGTCTTACCGTGATAGTACAATCATTACAGAAAAAGGAGAAATAAACGAAGATCTTATTCATTATCTCACTGACTATTCTTCAGAAGAGGATGTATATCAAAAAGAGTGGGTGCCTATATTAAATTATCTTCGTAGGGAAGATCAACGAGACTTACAAGAGAGACAAAATGATTACGATAGAATTAGAATTGGATTAATGACTAAACAACCTTTTATTCAGAGTACAAAGTTTCTCAAAGAGGTAACAAAAAATTTCGCTCATAGTCCTAGGTTGATGTCTTTTATAGAAGACGCATATACAGATTACTTAGGGGATACAGCAATTCTTTGTCCTCGATGTAAATATCCAATGGAAAAACTCCCTTTTGAAAGATATCAGTGTGTAGGTCATTTCATGTGTCAACATTACAACGAATATAGTTCGCCGAATCTAATTGTAAACACAAGGAATACTGAGTATAAAATTTTGAAGAAGGGATTCTATATCTTCACTACATTACCAAGCATGTTTGAGTTGCAAGTAGAAAAAATGTTGAATAAAAAAGGATATCAGACAAAACGGCATCCTAATTTGGAGGCAAATGGAGATATTGAAGTATTACTACCAGATCGTTCAGTGTATCTAGATTGTAAGACACACCAAAACGCTTTTAAGCTTATGAAAAAGTTGGAGGGGGACCCAAAGTCGATAGATATGAATTACTTTGTTATCCCAAGCTTTTTGTATAAAAACGAATATAAGAATAGGCTAGATAATTTGAATATGGAAAAAGGGATTAAGAATAAAAGGATTAAGAAGAAAGGGAAATATAGATTTGCGACTGAAAAGTGTATTAGTAGATTATTGGAGGTGAAAAAATATGAGCAGATCGAACTTTTCGGATACACTGAAAAATAATGGTGATTTGCGAAACATTTTTGGTGATGACTTCAAAAAACAAAATAAACGGTTTCATTCATATGTGGAGGATATAATCTTTCTAGAATTCATGTTTTTTAGTTTTAGAAAGATATTTGGGGACTCTCCATTTGAATATAAAAGCATATTTAGTATGTTGTTTGGTCACGATGAAATTGTATTTAAAGATATTACTTTTGACAGCGTATTATTAAAACGAGTAAGGATGTTAACCAAAGGGTTATATCCTCGTAAAGCGATAAAAATATTGGTTGAAAAAATTTACTTTGAGATCCCATCCGAATGGCGTTTGTATGGAAAAGACGAACATGATTTGATTGTGCAACTAGTTCCTAAATATGAATCTAGTCGAGCTCACATTTATAATGAAATTCTTAGTAATATTCATCTAGTTGCACACAAAGAAAAAAGCAAAAAAAGGTTTGTTGTTCAAAAAGATGAGGACAAAAGTGTGCATGTTCCTTTGGAAAATGGAGAGAAGAGTAAATATATAAAGGCTAAAAAATTATTTGATAAGCGTTTTTTAGAACAAGAGCATGATTTCCCTCTTACACAACTTATTTATGAACGGAAACGGGACAAAAAAGGATTCGAAGATCTAAATAACTTTAATCCTGACCGCAATTTGTATAAACAAATGGGAAAAGAGTACCTAGATCGATATGAGGATTTGCAGGTTTACAAAATTAATAACCGTATAATAGAAGATACACATACTGATTTCTTTTTTAAAAAAGAAGTAAGTCATGTTATTGCTCCGACTGGTGCAGGAAAGGGAACCCTTACTCACGGTTTGCTTTATGGTCAATGTAAATATGGCAAGAAAAAGATACTATATATTACGGCGGACACAAAGCAGTCAATGCAAGAAAAGGAGAAATTTGAACAATGGGGATTAAAAGTTGGTGTGATAGTAGGAGACGGAAATATAGACAGATATCAAAATGATTACATTTTGAATAAAGCCTCCATGATGAATCATCCATTTGAAGTGTTTCACAAGCATTTCGATTCTGTGGAGACCTTGAGTTCGCAGTGTCCGATAAAACCGACTCTTGGCATAGACAAGGATACCAAGAATCCATGCCAAAATCTGTATCTTGATAGAAGAAAAAGTAGGTATGTTTGTCCTGCGTATACTGTTTGTGGTCCCCATCATCGTTTTAAACAGCTAACAGATGCTGATGTATGGATTGGAACGCCAGAAGCTTTTCTTTTTTCGAGGGCTCCTTATCCATGGGATAGATATGAAAGGAATTATTTGGAACTGGGGTTATTATGGTCTGACTTGATAATTATGGATGAGGTAGATCAAATCCAGCAGAGAATGGATCAAGCATTTTTAAATGATCTAAACATCTCTGCAGATAGACCAGAAACAAGAGAGATTGATAAAATTTTCTCTGAGTATCTATTTAATCTAATCCCTAAAGTAGTAAAAAGCAGTACGGTTGATGTATTTGTGGTGAACTATATTGAAAAAACAACCACACTTCAGCAAATATTAAACTACTTGTTCGGGCAACTATTTACGAAACAAGTAGTTATTAAATACGTATATAACAAGCTTTTTACTCCACACTCCTTACTACAAGATTGGTATAAAAAGCATATCAGCAAAGATAGTAAAGAAAAACGCTTTCAGTCTGTATATGAGAAATTCCAAATGCAAAGTGCTGTGGAGCTTATGAATCATTCAGATTTATGGAAAATTGCTAAGAAGTTACAGAATGTGTCTGGGAATATCATTTCAGAGGTTAATCTGATCAAAGAGAAACGTAAGATTATGAATGAGTGTTTTAAAAAATTAGATTTAAATCCGAAATTGGATGTTGATGAGACTGATCTGGAAAGGTTATATGTGGATTTTGAACTCATCATATTTCTGTTTTTAATGGAGCACTTATTTAAATTCCTACGTTCTAATTACTCCAGCTTTTTACAAAGGGCGCAGTTTAGTACTAAGGATAAAAACTTTGCTAACAACTTTCATTTTAATAATCTAGATATCAGTAAATTTGTTCCTGATGCATTAACGGACTCGTTTATGGCATATCGATTGAAAAAAACAGGTGAATCTAAAAAGAGCTACTCATTAGTAGCACATGAATATAAGGGTGTGGGAAGATCACTAATTCGAAATTTGCCTCGATTACTTGAAGGAGTTGAGGATTGTCCATTTCCTGCGCTACTCATACTGTCTGCAACTAGTGATTTTGGTGATTCATCCTATTATGGTACTAAGATATCGCCAGATTGGTTATTGGAGAATAAAAAACAGGAAGATCTAGAATTGAAAATCACTCTTTGTCCAGTTGCCGAGATTTCAGGGGCAAAGGATCCCAAAAAGGCGATTCAAGAGTCGACTTCTAAATTGATTCGATCAGGATTCTTTGATGAGCAGTTGAAAAACCTGAAGCAAATGCATCAAAATGAGATTCAAGCACTAAAGAGGAAACTGTATGAAGATCCAGAGGCAGAGGATGTTTCATTAGCATTTGAAAGGATATCTGGAGAGGTTTCACCTTGCATAGGACTGGTTGTCAATTCATACCAAAAAGCCGAATGGGTCGCTGAAGTGTTTCGTCAACAGAAATTTAAATGCAAGTACAAAGTCTTGTATACAAGCGATGCAAGATATGATGGGAAAACAATCCCTAAGGAAGATTACCATGTTAGTAAGATAGAAGTTGAGCAATTGTTCAATGAAGAGCCCGAAGTATTTATATTCGTTCGAACCTCATTAGCAAGAGGTTTTAATATACTAGCAGGTGACAATACTTCCCGTTCATTATTGCGGACCATCGTATTTTATGAAAGACCTCATCCGATTCCAGGAGATTTTAATGATGTAGTCATGTCCATTCACTCGAGCCTTTCGACCTATGAAAAAGAGATTGTTCAATCTAACCAACGTTTTTACGATGCACAGAGAAAAATCCAAAGAAAAGCATATGGAGAATTGCACAAGTTGTTTTCATCTGATGATTCTTTTTCCAATATGGATGAAGCTCGGCAAAATGTGATTAGCACCAATGAATTAGTTACTGCCATTCAAGTTTCAGGGAGAGGGCAACGGGGAGGGACCTCTAGCTACCTTTATTTTTTAGATAAAAAAATGATCCCACTAACATCAGCTCGAAATAGTGAAGTATTATTGGAAGATGATGAAGGTAGCATGGTGCTTCATTGGAGAAAGGCTCTGATTGATAATGCCGATGAACTGACTGCTCGGGTGAATAAAGCTTGGAGAAAGGCATTAATAAACTTGGACATCCAATATATTTATGAGGAGTAGTGTTCTATGGGGAATAAATATACCGCTCAACTCTTAATGGGAAGTTTAAATGAAGAATGGTTAAATTCGATGAATGTGTATCCAGTATATATGCCACAAGCTTGGAGTGTGTTGTTTTATGATGAAAATGAAACGAAACAATACGTAAAAAGGTTAAAGCTTGATCCACTGGGGAGACATATCCAGAGCTTGCATCCAGGGGTCATTTCTTACTCTCTTACAGAAGACGCATTGAATGGAAAGAAACCTTGGCTGTATGTAGTGGACAAGCTTAAGTATCTAGAGGAACTACAAGAATTAATTAAAGATTGGTTTTTGTGGGTTGATAAGCAGACGGGGATCAGTGATTTGGCAAGATTACTGGACTTTCACTTAATTTATGATTCAAAGTTAAGTGTGGATGAGATCAAGGATAATGATAAGGTCATTGAAGGATTGTTAACCCGATATTTCTGTCAAGGCGTTCGGAGATTCGAGTTTTTAGAAACACAGGATAGAAAAGAAAGAGAAATGATCTGTGATTTTCGGACCGCATTCTCTGGTCGCAGGCACCAAGCAATATCCATGCCAATCTTGTTAAAGGAAGACTATTTTTCATTTGTCATTACTTTTAATTCAACTGTGGATCCTTGGACAAAGGAGAAAAGAATTACAATTAATCCATCCATTCGTCGATGGCAAAGAGACACCTATCAAAAGTCCGAGTCATTGGTGTTAGATCGTAAGAAGAATCATTCGTTGTATGTTCTAGATAAAGAACGTCAGGGGTCGCCGTTTTTTCGCTTTCAGATTAAGTCTGTGAGAGGTGAAGGAGGTAGATATAGGCCTGCTTTTTGCTTTAATCATGAATACAGTTTTCAAAAGTTAACGAGGAAAAGATACAACTTAGATGAGCTAGTAGCAAATCCCCGTTCATTTTTAGAGATGGATGATTTCTTTATAGCTGTGCCATATGGAAATAGCAGTTTTGGTAGTTCTCATAGAGTTGGTTCTGGGATAGAGCCACAGCTAAAAAAAGCTCTGTACAATTATTTCATGGATTCATTCGATCCCATTGACTTGACGAAATCGTTTCCTCTTCAAAAAGATGAAGGGATTCAAAAGCCTAACAAAATCTTTGGGAAAAAAGATGGTAGAAGAACGGTTGATTTTCATGAAGTTGACTCTAAGGGGAAAAATGAGTTTATGTCACTCCATGTATGGTCCGATGATCAGGTCTTATTTGATTGGGTGTTGGATGTAATCAATAACAGCTTTCTCGGATTTCGAAAGCTTGGATCGGATAGATATATGATTCAGACTGCGAATGGGAAAGAAGTGTTTTTGACTGTCAAGCAAGAATCGCTTGAGAACATGGATCGGAAGATGGACAATGATTCGGATGTTGTAAAAACAGAAAGAGTGAACGAAATACTCGATATATTGGACCAGAAGAAGCAGTCGAAAGGCGCGTATCATTTAATTCAAATACCTGCATATGAAGATGATAAGGACAAAACAGGCGATCCTAAAGATGTTATAAGAAAGGCATTTGCATTGAAAGAAATGAAGACCCAATTCATACATCCAATCAAAATACCTAATGAAGCTTTAACAGAAAAGAAAAAAGGCGAGATAGTTAATGACAATTACATCAGGATCGAGAAGTCTTTGCTAGATATTTTTTCTAAATCTGGATTTATGGGTTCTATGACGTGCTTTAAATATAACCTTTATGGATTTGATCTATTAAGAATCAATGATAAAAGGGAAGACGACAAGGTTTCATATTTGCCTATTTTGTCTTGCTGTACATCAGGGAAGGTCGGTTACTATTTATTAAAAAGTAAGAAGTTCATCTATCAAGATGATTGGTTGGCTCATATTGATTCCATAAAAAAGGAAATTGTAACGGATCTAAATTGGCATGAAATCGAAAGAAACCTCATTGGGTTCTTTAACTTGTATAAAGATGAACATAAAATTTTGACTATATCTGCAGGAGTGCGTAGGTATTTTGAACATCTAAGAAATGATCATTTCGAGTTGAAACATCATCTGTTGGATTATGTCCCTACTCTATCCCTATGTCGTTATAATGTAGGTTGGGATGTCCCTGGTTTTTATACTTATGATCATAGCAAGGAAGAGACAGCAAAAACCAAGGGAATGATTCAATTACATGAGCATTTATTCTTTGCGATAGGTCAAAAACCTGATACGGATACCGTAGGTAAATGGGACACGAGATTCTCAAGAAAGTCGGCTAATTTTAAAGATCGGCAACTGGCGGAGCTGTTAATAGTGAGTAATGATACCGATAATCTGTTAGAAATTGCGAATGTAGTCAACAACAGTCGTGATATTCATATTACTACCAACTTTCATGGGAAATATGATTTTAGTTTGAGATTGTTAGGCGAGTTGAAAGAATATATGGAGAAAATTTAATTATAGGGATCTAGATTCGCTATAATACACTAGGCACAAAAGTGCTTGTCGGTATGAGGAATCTATCTATTTGCTGGTAAGTGAACTAGAAGCAATCAGCAATAAACAAAAACGACATTGAAAAAAGAAATGCTCTTAGTCTCTTCTGATATAAAAAGAACTAAGGGCATTTCTTTTTTAGGAAATCCTAGAGAGGCATTTATACTGGTTTTTGCATGTATATATGATATATTTTCATTTAAAGTGATTCGTACTAGAATGGAGGAGTTTACAATGTTCCCACCAGTTACATATGATTTTGATAAAAGTTCAAGTGTCTGTCGATCTACTCAGGAGTATATAGGGAGTAAGGGTTTGCTAAGGGCAGATATCGTAACCTCGATATCGAAGCGTATTGTGAAAATCCTGATGGTAAGAGGCTTGAAATGAGCGAACTTGTTGATATTTTTGGAAAATTTAATAGGTGAAATTGCTATCTTTTGTGTTTTTTAGAGTGTAGATTTAGTAGGTTTGAAGTTTATAAGTGGAGCCGATGTGGGATTTAAATAGAATGAGGAGATGAGATAATGACTAAGATCGTATTTTCTACTAATCATATCAATTGGTATTTTCTTGATGACTTCCCTATAGCTAATGAAGACTTAGAGATTGCGATAAGGGAGAAAAAGTTAACCAAAGAAGAGTTGGAGGATGAGGATTGGTTAGAAGACTTAGAAGAAGATTTTAATGGATTAGATGCTACTTTTCGTTACGAAGGAAAAGTGGGCAAGCAAACATTTAAACTGTGGCATAAAGCGAGCGAGCATAGGGTTTGGTTTGAAGGTGTTATTCCGAAAGAATTTTTTACTACAGATGGCTGTCAATTTCTTGATGTTCATAGTAATATGTATACAAAATTTGAAGAGGATAATAATGAATTTATTCGTTTGGTTTAAGGATAAGACAGGCTATACAAGAGTTATAGAGGATCCTTTTTTGGTTACGCTTGTGTATAGATGATAAACAAATGGAGGCGAATCATGGCACAACACCTTGTCTATCGGTTTTATGCGGAACTGTCTGATTTTGAACCAAAAATCTGGAGACGATTTGAGATCAATGGAAATAAAACCATGGCAGAGTTAGGATACTCCTTGATGGTTTTGTTTGAGATGGAAGCGAGTCACCTGTTTGGGTTTAGAGAGCAGATCGACTATTTATTTCTCGATGATCCACAAAAGGTTGATCTCATTCCTAATGTGAAAAAATTTGTGCGTTATGAGCTTCCCATAGATGAGACCTATGTAAGGGAGGATGAAATCTTTTATGAAGCGGATCAGATCCGCCTTTCCCGAATTAATAGGGAAGCTCCGTGGAACCTAACTTTTGAAGATGATTATGGAGACAGATGGGAAGTCAATGTATCCTTTGAATCCTGCGAAAAACAGGAGATACATGCAAGTGAGTTGCCTAGAGTATTGGAAGGAAGCGGGTATGGTATCGTTGAAGATGTGGGTGGAGTTATGGGGCTTCATGAACTAGTAACTGCTTACAGCAAGAGAAGAGGACAAGCTTATGAAATGTATAAAGAATGGCTTGGACATGAGAGTTTTGATATACATTTTTTCGATAAGGATGATCTCAACTTTCGCCTAAAGAAATTGCCTCGTATTTATAAAGAATGCTATGAGTATGGCTATGAACCGACCCAACGCTCCATTGATCTTATTTCTCGAAAATACCAGATAGGTACTGACACAAAAGCTAATTGAATGGAGTATATGGAACAAATAAAAAAGTTCTTCTCAGAAAAATAGAGAGGAACTTTTTTGTATCTGTACTTATTCAAAGATATCATTTACATGGATTTCAAAGTCTTCTAGGGCTGAACTTGGTATGATGGCAGTGTCTTCGTCTTCTCTACCATATACTCCTTGAAGCTTGAATTCCCCATCTTTCAACACAAAGATATCTACCGTATTGCGGTATTGATCAACTACCCAGAACTCTCGAACACCTGCCTGTTCATAGAGCTGATAATTTCTCCAACGGTCTTTCATGTAATTGGTGGAGAGGATTTCAATCACGAGATCAGGTGCACCGTTATGTTTTTGACCATCGTCCTTTCTAAGGTCGCAGGATACATATAGATCAGGAGCCACTATATAACGAATTTCATCGTCTTCCTTGCCAAAAAGATTTACATCACTATCCATTCGCACTTTACATGTTTTCCCTTTTAAGTGATTCTTTAAAGCGCTGGCAATGTTAAGGAGAATGTCTTGATGGCGTTGAGAAGGTCTAGCCAATAAGACAGGCTTGCCATCGATTAGCTCCCAGCGTTCGCCTTCTTCGGACTCCATTTCTAAAAACTCAGAGTAGGTATATCGTTTATCTTGGATGATTTGTTTTCCCACTTGTATTCGCTCCTTTCTGCATATCTTTTCCACATTGTTAGTCATTTTACATCCATTTTATCAATTCTGATGGTGGACTACAAACCTTCAAAGGAAACAAAAGGATAATCGTTCAACTAACTTTATGGGAATATAAGGAACTGTATATTGGTATATTCCGTTTTTTATGGACAATAATAATTTTCAAAGGAGGAATGTCAAAGTGAAACACACACATAACAATCAAGTCCAGAATAGCTTGGATCAAATGAAGAACGAGATTGCATCTGAATTCGGAGTTCAGCTTGGTGCAGACACTGCCTCTCGTGAGAATGGATATGTTGGTGGAGAAATAACTAGACGATTAGTTCAGTTAGGAGCTACAAGTATTAGAGCTTAGTGTCAAGTGGAGCCAGTAGCCATAGTGCGATTAGCGTGTCTATTCTGTCGGGCTATGGGTAACAATATTGGATAAGGTTTCTCTCCAATAATATTTGATTTACGTTAAGCCCTCAATGCATAGGTTGGGGGTTTTTTATTTAGATACAAAGGAGTTATGAAGATGAATGTAAAGATAATGGCATTAAGTGTAGTACTAGTTGTTATAACTGGAGCGTTTTTTCTAACGGGCCCGTGGTCGAGTGAAAACTGGAATTTTGCATTAGGTGGCTGTTTGATTGGGATGGTGGGTAGTATGATTATCATCCCATTAATGATTGACTTTAAAAAAGTTTTTCAAATGATCTATCGTTCAAACGATCCTAATGAAAGCTGACTTCTTGCGTATTTTACAGGCTTGGCTAGTAGATGAAGCTATCTATTATAGAACATGGAAAGACTAAGACATGATGTGAACTATTTGTAATGCCAAACAATATAGAGGGTCGTTCTTGATAATAGAATGACCCTCTTAGCTATTTCAATTTCACGAATTTGGAGTTATGCATATGGATCATAATAAAAGCCAAAAATCACAAAATAGATCAGTAACAAATGCCTCACTCCCTTTATTTAGACCGCTTTTCAAGAGGATTTCCTACGGAGTGTGGACCCGAACATATGATGTTGGTCTTTGTATAATAGGTGCAAAGAAAAGAAAGAGCGTAACAACAGAGATCGTCATTTCCAATTGTCGTTCATTTGCATTCTGTAAGTGATCAAAACTAGACAAAATACGAAGAACGAGTCTCAATTTCATCTACATCCATCGTATTTGATTTTTTATATAGATATATCAGACAGGGCATTCTCCATTACTTAAATGTATTTCTTACATATTTGCCACCTCCTTTGTATGAGTTCATTAGGTTATTACAGGATTTTGATACAATTCCTCGACTTTGGATTGTTGCAAATTCATACGATCCATTAATCGAGAGATAATTCCTTTGGCATCCATGTCTGAAATTAACTCATGAGGATGAGTGTACGTAGTTCCGAATTTATCATTGAAAAATTTGAGACCTTGTTTCTTTTGCTCCTCAGTTACACGGTAATGGTTTAGATTGATGAGCCTGTATAAATCCCTCCAATCGTTTTCAGTACAGTTTGATTCCATATACTGTTGAATAATGGAGTAGTTGGATTTTTGGTAAATATTCAAAACATTATTCTGATCAGCACAAATGACAGCAGATAGTTCAAAAGGGAGCTTGTCCAATATGGATTGATCAAGTATGCCTTCTGATAGATAGTGTTGTATCATTCGCACGGCAAAGTATAGACAAGTGTGGTGTTCTTGTAGAAGAAGCGCACCACTATAGTCTCGGATATTGACACCACTGGCCCTACGCACGGCATGGAGGTTTACTTCTTCGACTATGCTTTCACGGAACTCATGATCCTTATCAATGAAAGCATAGCTAACTATGTCATTGTAGAGATTTCTCTGTACAGCATCATATGAGTCAATGTAGATGTTGCTTACTGAGTCCAACTGATAGTTGCCCCAAGTGGTAATGTTGCCGTTAAAGTTAATGAGATAATCTAAACCCACCGTCCCATCGCTGTTGTGAATAGTACAATAATTACCTTTCTGGTTGACTAGGACATCTTCATAGAAAGGTTTCATGATGTGTCGTAAATCTTCATCGGAACGATTTAAATCGATCAACAGGTTTGGATAGAACAGCTTGGCGTATCCAATTGGAATTTCCAGCCCGCTTGCTAAAGTTAAAACTCCTCGTTTTTTACTGTTCTTCAAAACCGTATTGTTATCAGAGACAACTTGGATGAAATCATCTTGCTTTTGACTGTTGGGGAAAACTTTTTGCAATACATCAATTGATTTATCGTTTTCGATTGTGTGCAACTCTAACTTTAAGTGTGGATGCTTACCGAACTCATCAAACGCTTTTATGATATTTACAATTGCCCCATTCCCAATTCGGTCTGTGTGCCATTCGTCTAAGCTCAATCGGAGAACAAGTGTTACATCATCATTCCTACGCTCGAGAATCTCTTGCAATCTAATTAAAACTTTAACTGCTTTTGTCTTTCCCCAAAAACCATTGGTCGCTATTACGATGCGATTGGCGAAGCAATGTTCCACCATGTGACAAACAACCTCTTCTTTTTCAAAGGGTTCTCCTCCGCCTGCGATTAGTAAATATTCAACATTTGCGGCATTGATGAACTGGATAGTGTGATTACAGCCAGTCCAAGACATTTCGTCTTTAATGTCTGCGCTCACTCCTCGTTTTGGCTGGGAGTAGAAGATACAGTGGGTACATCCCACCTTGCAATGACGAGTGGGGTGTACTACGACCATTGACTTTCCATTGTGCCTTTTCTGATTCTCTTCCTTTATACAAGTAGAACTCCTGATGATGTCTAAATATTTCTGAGGTGTATCAAAGATGTTTGTAAGCATTAGCATTCAACCTTTCCCTATCATTGATGTATAAAGATGGTCTAAGACTCGGGCTGTTAGAAGTTGTTGTACATGCGGATATGTGAGATTTTGAGGAATTTCATCAAAGAAATGGATTGATTCAATTTCGGATTCTGGTAAAGTGGATAACGTTTGAATGTCTGCATAAAACAGAGCTCCGCAGGTATTCAGATCATTCATCCGATATCTGCTTACCAAATCTAGTTCGTATGTGATTGCTCCTGACTCTTCGAATAATTCTCGACGAGCTGTTTGAAAGATGGATTCTCCCTGTTCCCGTCTGCCACCGACTGTTTCGTAGGTATCCCGATTCTTGTGTTTACAGAACAACCATTTGTCATTGTACTTACAAATAATTACGGCAAATGAGATTAGCTGGTCTGGTATGCTTGAATCAAAGGTAATTACATTGTTCATACTGATCCTCCTTAGATTAAAAAACGAAAATGTCATAGTCCCAACCGTGTACTTGTGTTAGTGGACTATTACTACTTTTGATGACATCGGCATGTGACATGAGAGGAAGGAGTATTTCTCCGTTCTCGGTATGCAAGATTACTTGCGTGTTGAAATACTTTCCATCGGTTGGAGATTTCGTAGAGTTCTTGTTTCGTTTTGATTCCCCCATAAATGTGAAGCATTTGCTGTTTTTAAGATTTGATTGGAGCGTTTTAAGTTGTTTCAAATCACCAATTGACCAAATCTTCATTAGTAATCACATCCCATACATAATTTTTTGGTGTATATTTAGAATATTTCCTTGGATTAAATTTATAATCTTTAGATATATGTGTCAAATCACTGGATTTTATATTTGAAAATCCAAAGTCCAGCAAATAAAATGGCAAAAACGATTTTATTTAATGAATAATGGAAAAATAATAAAGGTGTTCAATGATTAATGTTGAATTATTAGTTTATGAGAAAAATTTAGCACAAAAAAATTTTAGGATGTGAATAGATTGAGCCAATGGGATCGGGTAGAGCTGGGGAAATTCTTAGCAGTAGCACGTAAAAAGAAGAAAAAACGCCAAATTGACTTGGCGATTGAGGGAGAATTGTCAAAATCAACAGTGTGCGGTTATGAAAAAGGGAATCTTAGTATCAATGAACGTCATTTGCTTCTTATACTCAAACAACTTGATTTAGCAGAAGAGGATGTAAAGAAGTTTCGGCAAATAAAGTCTATACAGCCAGAAAATCGTAGAATCGATGACAAAGAAGAAATTCAACTGAGGTTGATCTCAATCGAGAATATCATTGCAATGGTTGATCCTACCGAAGGGTTAAAAAAATTGCTGGAATTACCAGTAGCAAATGATGATCCGATACAAGTTGATATTCGCTATCTCCGTGGCAAGGCTTATAAAAAAAAGGAGAACTGGAAAAAAGCGCATAAGAATTTGTTTGATGCAATCCAGTTAATCGATCAGAAATACCCTCAGAAATTGGCAAGCAACATTAAAACGGCTTGTTATCAAGAGTTGAGTCATACTGAATACCATCAGAATAATCTACATCAAGCATTTAAGTATGCGAGTGATGCCTTAAATTGTTTTCAGCCTCATGGGGAGCGGACATATCTAGAGCACGTTATCTTGGTGGCACAAGTCATTTATCACCAGAAATTGATGAACTGGGAAGAAGCTCAGCTTAAATTAGAGGAGATTGCTAACATCCAAAGCACAGAGAGGGAGTTGTTGTTTCAACCAAGTGAGAGCAATGAAATCAACTTGAATGTATATGAACTGAATGCTTCCATTCTTGCGAAGGGGAATAAGAAGACTCAAGCTATCAAGTATGCTCTGAAGGGAATAGAAATGGCTCGTTTGGACAAGATGCATGAACGTTCATTTGAGCTATTTACTACTTTGGGGAGTATTTATATGGAGTTGGATAAGTTAAATCTTGCTGAAATTTGCTTTGAAACCGCTTTGAAGTTGGAAGTTCATATCAAGAAGAGTTACTTATTTGCATATATTTACACTCAATTAGGAATGTTGTATGATAAGCGTGATCAATTAGATTTAGCAGAATCCTATTTTTTTAAAGCAATAAATTATAGCCGAAAAAACAATGATGCTTATTGGGAAACAGAGGCTCTCACGCTATTAGGAAAAAGCCACCTTGAGCATCAAAAACTTGATCGGGCTGTCGATCTGTTGCAAGATGCCCTTTCTTTAGCTCAAAAGCATAACTTTTCTGATCAAGAAGAGTATCTGACACTGCTAGTAGGATACGCTTTAGAGGAAAGTGGGAACTCTAGTTTTGGGCAGTATGCTCTCGCTTTTTACCGTTCACATGTAAAGAAGTCCTTGAAAAGCGTTGTTGAAGGGAGGGGGGGAATAGAAATGAACAAAGTAACTCATGGTCATGGAGACCCGATAGATACGTAGAAACGTGTTTAAGGTTTGTCTGATATGAAGTATTTATTCGCTATGTGTGGATTAGGAACTTATCCAATGATTCAAGTAATTAGGAGCTCTGATAAAATAGTCAGAGCTCCTAATTTGTATTTTTTTATTTACAATAAATAAAATAAATCATATAATATTAATTAACTTAGTAATGATTGGAAGTCTAACTGAGTGTGGAAAGGAAGTAATCCAGTGGATATAACCAACGTATGCGCATATTGTAGAGTCTCGACAGATACAAAAGATCAGGAGAACAGTTTTGAGAATCAGAAAACATATTTTGAACGAGAAATCAATAAAAACCCAAATTACTCTCTTATTAAGATATATACTGACAGGGGAATCTCGGGTACATCTTTAAGCAGACGAGAAGGTTTCAATGAGCTTTTGAGAGATGCTGGCTTGGATGTCGTAAAAGTTGGAAAAGAGCAAGTTTACATTGTAAGCAAAGAAAGAAAGCCTTTATTTAATTTAATATTAGTTAAAAACACAAGTCGATTTGCTAGAAATGTAGAAGTTATCACTATAATTAGAAAGTTGAGGAGTAATGGAGTCTATATCCAGTTTCTTGATATCGACTTGACGACTCAGAAAGATGATTATGAGTTTGTCTTGAATTTGTTTTTAAATTTCGATCAGCAAGATTCTATTGATAAAAGCAAGAAAGTCAAATTCGGGCACTATGAGAGTGCAAGAAAAGGGGCGATATTTACAAATACTAGGATCTATGGATATGAGTATACTCCAAAAAAACAAGTGCTCAAGATAATTGAAGAGGAAGCAATTGTTATAAGACATATTTACGATTTATATGTAACAAAAGGATTTGGTTGCAGGAAGATAATCAACTGGTTAGATGAAAATGGCTATAAAACAAGAGAGGGAAAGCGTTTTGGTAAAACTAGCATTTTCAAAATTCTATCAAATGAAAAGTATTGTGGAGATCTTGTTCGTAATAAGTATGATACAGGTGTTGTTTTGAATAAAACGAGACCAAAATTAAGACCCAGAAAAGAATGGATAATTCATGAAGATAGGGTCCCAGCAATTATTGAAAGATTGCTGTTTGAAAAAGCACAGGAAATACGAAGTTCTAGATCTGATAAGACAAGAGGTATTTATCTAGGTCACAGTGATTTTGCTGGATTGATCAAGTGTGGAAAATGTGGAGCAACCTATCACAGTGATTTCAATGGAGGGAAATCGTTTTATAAATGTAGTACAAAAAAAACGCGTGGAATTAAGGTGTGCGACAACATAAATGTTACAGCGGATTATGTATATGATTCACTGGAAGCTCTCCAAGGTGGAGGATTATATGAGACCTTCCAGAATAATAAGGCTATACAGACTGACCTTTTGCTTGAGGTACGAGAACGAATTGTAACGAATCTTGAGAAAGATAATCTAGACGATGTACTAGCCAAACAAAAAGAATTGACAGTGCTGGAAAATAAGAAGGCAAAGCTTCTTGATTTGTTTTTAAATGATAGTTTTGATAAGGAAAGGCTAGTTGAAAAAAATCAGCTATTGGAGAGAGACATTGAAAGAGTCAAAAATGAAATTGCAGAGCTTTCAAAGGAAAGACCTACATATTTAGCAGATATTGATGATATAAATTCAATAATTGCCAAGATACGAACATTAGGGATCAAGAAGTTCTTTTCAAAGGAAGAGATAGTTGATAACATAAAATCTATGGTAGTCACAAGAGACGAAATGGCTCCACAGAATCCGTTCATAAGTTTTGAATTAAAGTTTTTTGATGAAATCAACAGATATATTACAAAGTACTCTAATCAAAGCCAAGGACGAACAGATTTGTTGCAGTTGCATTACACTGAAGATAGAGTTAAAGATTAAAAATAGCGTGTCGTTTAATAAGGTTATATTAAACGACACGCTATTTTTGTTCATTCAATTAAATTAAGATTTTTATAACATTAAAACAATATATGTACGATCTAGGCTCTGATGCTTGTACAAGTAAGTTTGGTATAAAACGCTTTCATTCACTTAGAAAATGTAACTTAACTTGTTCTTGTTAAGTTACATCGGCATGCTAATGTACCCTAATTTGATGCTAATAGGCCCTCCGGGCTCTGGGAAGACGATGCTGGCAAGACGAATTCCAAGTATTCTACCCTGTATGAATCGACAAGAGTCTCTAGAAGTAACGAAGATCTATAGTATAGCTGGTTTGCTATCAGAGAGGGGAAAACTTGTCCAAGAACGTCCCTTCCGCTCCCCTCATCATACCGTCTCTTCCGTTGGGATCGTAGGAGGTGGACAGATCCCGAAGCCAGGTGAGGTTAGCTTGTCCCACCGAGGAGTTTTATTTTTAGACGAACTACCCGAATTTTCAAAGTCGGCATTGGAGGTTCTTCGTCAACCTCTAGAAGATAAAGAGGTTACTCTTAGTAGATCAAAGATCACACTGTCGTTCCCGTCCGATTTTATGTTGATTTCATCTATGAATCCTTGCCCGTGTGGATTTTATGGGTACGAGGAAGATCGAAGTTGTACATGTACCCCACATCAAGTACAAAGATATCGATCTCGTATCTCGGGGCCTCTGCTTGATCGGATTGATCTGCATGTGGAGGTACCCCGAGTAAACTTTGAGACGATATCTTCTAAGTCTGTACCTGAGTCGTCAGAAGAGATTCGATCAAGAGTGAATCAAGCGAGACAAATTCAACAAGAGCGATTTAAAGAATCGGCAACTCTTTGTAACAGTGGCATGGTACCAGCACAGATTCGGAAACATTGCGAATTAGATCAAGATGGAAAAGGACTCTTACATCAATCATTTGATCGACTTGGATTAAGTGCACGGGCACATGATCGAATTTTAAAGGTGGCACGCACGATTGCTGATCTTGCGGGTGAAGAGAAAATTCAGGTAGCCCATGTGGCAGAAGCGATTCAGTATCGGGCACTGGATCGGAAGTTCTGGGGCTAAGCTATCTGGCTTTGACTTTTACCCATTCGTTCCGGTATAGCAGATGACGATACTCTTTTCTAGCAGACTGGAGTGTTTCAAAGAGTTTTACTCCTTCTGCATAGTTTCCAATACCCATCGCTTGTCGATAGGATCTCTCGATAGGAGCTACTACCTCCTGAAAATAATAGTTGGCTCGATTTGTAAAATGAGATTTTTTTTGGCGAGTGACCTGCTGTTCACTTGCTGGGGTGTTTTTGGACTTTGAACCTTTTTTTGCCATACTTAACTCCTCCTACTCATGTAAACGAGTGATCTATCCTATATTTATGTGTTGAAATCATAAATATTGTTATTTTTTAGGTGGTTTAAGATGACAAATATAAAAAAGGTGCAGTTCAGTCTTTAGCTATTTTGCGGCTATAGTTGAAAGAAATGAGTCGTTTAAAGCAAGTATTTGGATCACAATGACTTATGTGCTTGTACGTGCTTGATGAAAGCGGCTCTTTACTGCATCCCAATGGACAACGTTCCACCAATGCTTAATATATTCCTTTTTTCGATTTGGATATTTAAGGTAGTAAGCGTGCTCCCAGACATCTAGACAGAGGAGGGGAACACCGTCCCATTGGGATAGAATTTGCTGTTTTTCCATTTGTAGGATTTCGAGCCTTACAGTACGAGGGTTCCATACAAGGATGACCCATCCTCCTGCTATTTTTTCAGCTATGGTAGAGAAGTGGCTCTTAAAAGCAGAGAATTTCCCGAAATCAGCCTGAATCTGTTTTATGAGGGATCCTGTAGGGATTCCGCCACTGTTTGGTTTGATGCAGTCCCAAAAAATCGTATGTAGATAGTGTTCCATACCGTTATAGGCGGCTTCTCGCTCCCAGTGTTTCATTTGATCAAAGTTTTGAGTTTGGCGAGCTTTTTCGATTTCGATTTCTGCCATATTCAAGTCTTCTACGTATTTTTTGTGGTGCTCACTATGATGAATGCGCATGGTTACTTCATCGATGTGGGGCTCTAGTGCATGGTAGGGATAAGGGAGTGAGGGGAGTTGATGCTGACCGATTGGAACCCTTTGGACTGTGGGGATGCTGCTTACTCTGGATGTATGGAGGTTATGATTTGTGTATATATGGGTTTGATTATGGTTTCCTGTTGTGTGACGGGCTTGAAGGTACTTTTCGTATTTATTTTGGGCGTTTAGTACCTTATAGAAATAAGCATCAATTTCTCCAATTGATGAGTGAGGGTTACTTGCCATTTGTTCAATTTGACGATAAGCAGTTTCGATCGCTGTTAAATGCTTGATTGAGACATCATCGTGCTCGGTAAGATCTCTTTGATGTTTTAGCCAATGTTGGTGGATTCGACAAGTATTGATAATCCACGTTTTGATCCAATCAAACACGTATACATAGTAAGGGTTGTTCATAGGGACGCTCCTTTTCATATCTGTTCTTATGTGTATGTTTGGAAGAAAGGTGGCATGTGTGGGAAGTGGAGTACGAATACAGAAAAACAAACAAAAACAAGAAGAACAAAAAATCTTCTTCGTTTCTGTTTGTTTTGTTTTAGGTATTATCTTGTTTTTCTCCAATAAACACCATTTTGATCAATGGGTTTTATCTCATCATGGATCACTGCGCGGTTTCGATAATCGTGTACGGCGGCTTTACATTGATTAATATTGTAATCATCAATAATGATATAGCCACCTATCGAAACTCTAGGATAAAGATTTGCTAAACTATCCCATGTGGAAGAATACATGTCCCCATCTAGTCTCGCTATCGCTATTTTTTCGATCGGTGCGGTAGGAAGCGTGTCTTTGAACCAACCTTTTAAGAATTTTACATTATCATCAAATAGATTGTATTTTTTAAAATTATCTACCACTTCTTCTAAGGAGACTTTTAAGTAGTCCATCGTATGAAAGGATGAATGTGTATCAGCTGGGTAGCTCGGGTCAGGAGATGGTAAGCCTTCGAATGAATCAGCAACCCAAACTTTCCGATCTGTAATCCCATAAGCTTTTAAAAAGCCTTGCATAAAAATACATGCACCACCTCGCCAAACTCCTGTTTCGATAAAATCTCCCTCCACGTTCTCCGTCATGACTGACTCCATACATTGATGTAGGTTATTCATACGTTCTATACCAATCATACTGTGGGCAATCGGAGGCCAATCGAGTCCAGATTGCCTGGTTTCCGTTGTTGGATTAAACATAAGGTTACTTGGATGATGATAATTTTTTTCATGCTCAATCCATATTTCAAATAAGATTGCTTTTTTGAGTAGATCTAAATATAGCTCTTCAGCCTTCTTTTTTTTCATTCCATCTCCTCCATTCTTTTTTAATCTATGAATATGAATGAAAAAGGTGAAATGAAATGTATATCATGTTATCCGTTATGTAGAAACTAGAAAAGCATGCTATATGGAAATGGGTCGCATTTCCATATAGCATGCTTATGTTCTTATACTTTATCGAGAAATTCTGGTTTTTTATAGTTAGGGTCTTGTTTTTGGCGCTCTCGTTCGGCGCGTTCTTCAGGAGTTAAGAATTTGGGAGAAATCCGATTATTTTTTTTATCACGGTAAAAGATAAAGCCACCGATAATATATAAACTACCTATTAATAAAAGCAAACCCCAGAGAAAGCGAAGCCATCCGAAGCCTTCGCCAGCAGCGGAATAAAAGATTACCTCTCGAATTTCTGTCCAGCCGTAAATGCCTGCGATGCCAGGGAGACAGAGGAGGAGAATGGCGATGATACGTTGGTAGATGGGTTTCATAAAAAAACCGCCTTTCGTTTTTCCAAGTGTTATGTTACCTTAAATGCCAAGCGATTGCTAGTCTGTATGTGTCGTTCTGTGTGATAAGATAGGCTGAAAGAAGGTCTTACGCTATGGGAAAGGGGCGAATCTATGCAGAAAGTGTTGATTGTGGGTGGAGGAAAGGGTGGGGCAGCTCTTCTTCGTACATTATCGGATGTTGAATTTATCGAAGTAATTGGGATTGTTGACTTACTACCTCATACACCAGCTATTGTAGAAGCGAGGCGTAGAGGAATCGCAACTGGAACCGATATGAATTCATTTTTAGAGCTTACACCTGATGTGGTGATTGAGGTAACAGGTGATGCGGCTGTGTACGATCAGATTCACTCATTGAAATCGGAGAAAACGCTTCTGGTCTCAGGAGATACAGCCAACTTGATGGTGCGCTTGGTTGAAGAGAAGGAGAGTTGGTTTCAAGCATGGATTCAGCGACAAAAAGAGCTAGAGGCGATTATCGATTCTACCCATGATGGAATGATTGCGGTAAATGCTCGAGGACAGATTACGATTTTAAATGCTTCAGCGGAAAAAATGTTAAAAGTACATAGAACTGAATTAATTGGGAAGCCCATTCGCGAGGTGGTTGGGCATACTCGTTTGGAAGAAGTGTTACGGACGGGGGAATCAGAACTAAATCAAACGTTTCAACTACCAAGTGGAACGGAGATTGTGACCAATCGGGTCCCAGTGAAAAATCATGAAGGTAAAGTTATGGGAGCAGTGGCTGTTTTCCGCGAGGTGAGTGAGCTACAACACTTTATCCAAAAAATCATGGATTTAGAGGATATGAAAAGCTATTTGCAGGCGATCATAGACTCATCAGATGATGCGATTTCTGTTGTGGATGTAAATGGGATCGGTCTGTTAATTAATCCAGCTTATACAAGGTTAACCGGACTTAAGCCAGAGGAAGTGATTGGAAAGCCTGCAGAGGTAGATATTTCGGAAGGTGCGGAGAGCATGCATATGAAAGTGCTTCGAACCAGACAGGTGGTTAGGGGTGTACAGATGGAAGTAGGGCCCCATCATCGGGATGTGATCGTGAACGTAGCGCCGATTATCTTACAGGGTGAATTAAAGGGAAGTGTGGCCATTGTCCACGATACCTCGGAATTAAAACAATTAACGCAAGACTTAGAGCGAGCTCGAAGCATTATTCGAAAGTTAGAAGCAAAGTATACATTTGATGATATCATTGGTGAGAGTGAGCAGATGCAAATCGCGATGCAACTTGCTAAGCAAGCGGCGGACACTCGCGCTACTGTGCTTTTACGCGGAGAATCGGGAACGGGGAAAGAGTTGTTCGCGCATGCGATTCACAATGCTAGTAATCGGAAATATAACCAGTTTATTCGAGTAAACTGTGCTGCTTTGTCCGAGTCGTTATTGGAAAGTGAGTTATTTGGTTATGAGGAGGGGGCTTTTACTGGGGCAAAACGAGGTGGGAAAAAAGGTTTATTCGAGGAAGCGAGTGGGGGTACTATCTTTCTAGACGAAATCGGGGAGCTTCAACCTAGTATCCAAGCTAAATTACTACGTGTTCTGCAGGAGCGAGAAGTGATTCGAGTGGGTGGAACGAAGTCAATTCCTATCGATGTTCGAGTAATCGCAGCTACGAATGTTTTTCTCGAGCGGGCGATGGAAGAGAAGAAGTTTCGAGAGGATCTTTTCTTCCGTCTAAACGTATTCCCCATTATGATTCCGCCTCTCCGCCAACGTGATGGGGATTTAGAGCTTGTGGCGATCCACCTCATACGAAAGTTTAATCAAGAATATGGACGGAATGTGCGCACGATTTCTCCTGAAGCCACTCAACTTCTGTCTCAGTACTCGTTTCCTGGTAATATAAGGGAATTAGAAAATTTCTTAGGACGAGCTATGATTCATATGACGGTACAAGAGCAGACGTTAGCTCCGGAACATCTGCCGAAATTTGAATTTCAACGAAATCAAGTTCATGATGTTATCGAAGAGGAGGAACAGGCTGGCGACTTGAAACGGCCCTTAAAGGATTATTTAGCAGATGCGGAAAATCGCTATGTTACACAAATTTATCAGGCTTGTGGACAAAATAAGACCCAAACAGCAAAACAGTTAGGCATCTCCATACGAAGTTTATATTATAAATTGGAGCGCGCCGGTATTACATAAGCTATCTGCAATTTATTGCATGTAAAAGCTTGCGTTTTTGCAAAATAATGCAATGTGTGTAGCGCTATTTATGTCATTTCCTTGTTTTATGGTGTTGGCATTGTTCTTGCATAATAAAGGATGACTAGCGGCTTCCGATTTGTTTTATTACATTACATTAGCCACTTAGTTGGTCAAAGAGGTGTAGGTCATCATGAAAATGTTAACAACGTTTGAGCAAGTAGTGAAGTATGCAGAATCTCTTCCTTCTGTAACCGTAGCAGTCGCGGCAGCAGCTGATCAAGAAGTGTTAGAAGCTGTGCTAGATGCGAAGAAGCATCGAATTGCCGACTTTTTATTGTTTGGAGATGAAGAGAAGATTCGCTCGATCGGCAAAGAGATTGGCCTAGATCTGGCGTCAGGGGAAGTGATACATGCTACTTCGATTGCTCAGGCGTGCTTATTGGCAGTGACGGCTGTTAGTGAAAAGCGTGCAGATGTATTGATGAAAGGTATGGTGCAAACGGCTGACTTTCTTCGTGCCGTATTAAATAAAGAAAAGGGTTTACGTGCTGGCAAAATACTAAGCCATGTTGCTTCGTTTGAGGTTCCTGGTTTTGACCATCTGATCCATGTGACGGATCCAGCGTTAAATGTGGCTCCTGAATTAAAGGATAAGGTACAAATTCTTGAAAATGTGATTGATTTCTGCCATTCATTAGGTCTTTCAGAACCGAAAGTAGCGGTGCTCGGCGCAGTAGAAGTCGTAAATCCTTCTATGCAACCTACTTTAGATGCGGCGGCCTTGTCCCAGATGAACCGTCGTGGACAAATTAAAGGCGCGATTGTGGATGGACCTTTTGCTCTGGATAATGCGGTATCTGTTGAATCTGCTGAGCATAAAGGCATTCATAGTCCTGTAGCTGGTAAAGCAGATGTTTTATTCGTTCCTGACATTGAAGCAGGAAATATTCTTTATAAATCAATGGTTTATTTTGCAAAAGCGAAGATTGGCGCACTTGTACTGGGTGCTAAGGCTCCGATTGTGTTAACATCACGAGCTGATTCCGCTGAAGCAAAGCTATATTCGATTGCTATGGCTGTATTACAAGCCGACCATTTCAAAAAACGGTAATAGTTGAAAGGGGATAGTCTAATGGAACTGTTTGACTACATGGAGAAATATGATTATGAGCAAGTCGTCATTTGTCAAGATAAGAACTCTGGATTAAAAGCGATTATTGCGATTCATGATACAACACTTGGGCCTGCACTTGGTGGTTTACGCATGTGGACATATGCTACGGAAGAAGAGGCGATGGAGGATGCACTTCGTCTAGCACGAGGAATGACGTATAAAGCGGCAGCAGCGGGCCTTAACCTCGGCGGTGGGAAAACAGTTTTGATCGGAGACCCTAAAAAAGATAAGAGTGAAGAGTTATTCCGTTCTCTAGGTCGTTATATCGAAGGATTAAACGGACGTTATATTACGGCTGAGGATGTTGGAACCAGCGTAGAAGATATGGATCTCATTCACTTGGAAACAAAGTTTGTTACCGGGATTTCTCCAGCATTCGGTTCTTCAGGCAACCCATCTCCTGTAACAGCGTTTGGAGTTTATAAAGGGATGAAAGCAGCAGCGAAAGAAGCTTTCGGATCCGATGCTCTAGATGGGCTTGTGGTAGCGGTTCAAGGGGTTGGAAATGTAGCTTACAGCATGTGTGAATACCTCCATAAAGAAAATGTAAAATTAATCGTTGCGGATATTAATGAAGAAAACGTACAACGGGCAGTAAATGACTTCGGTGCGATTCGTGTATCCCCAGAGGAAATTTACGATGTGGAATGTGATATCTTTGCTCCATGTGCTTTAGGTGGAATTATTAATGATGAGACGATTGAGCGCTTGAAATGTAAAGTAGTTGCGGGTTCTGCCAATAACCAATTACGTGAAGATCGCCACGGTGACATGCTAGAGGCGCGTGGAATGGTTTATGCTCCAGACTATGTGATTAACGCAGGTGGATTAATTAACGTTGCGGATGAACTAGTAGGGTATAATCCAGAGCGGGCGATGAAAAAAGTAGAAGGCATCTATGACAATATTCTACGTGTATTTGAGATTGCGAAACGTGATGGGATTCCAAGCTATCAAGCGGCTGACCGTATGGCAGAAGAGCGGATTGCTTCGTTGCGCCAATCTCGTAGTACCTTTTTACAAACAGAGCGTCATTCGCTCAATCAACGATAATATGTTCGGGATTGTTAGGAGTGTTAGAAGTGCATGAAGTCTTACGGGTTCTTACGATAAACCCTGGATCTACCTCGACCAAAATAGGGGTGTTTGATAATGAGAAGCCGATCTTAGATATTACCTTACGCCATCATGCAAAAGAGTTGGCTCGATTTCCGGAGTTAGTGAGTCAATATCCCTTTCGCAAACAAGTGATTTTAGATACATTGGATCGAGAGGGTATGAATATAACCCGATTTCATGCCATTGTCGCTAGGGGGGGCTTATTGCGCCCTATCCCTGGTGGCACGTATGCTATTAATGACACGATGTTAGCCGATCTGCGATCCGGTCGTTACGGAATGCATGCTTCCAACCTAGCGGGATTGATAGCCAGTGATATTGCTAATCAACTACAAATTCCGGCATTTATCGTCGACCCCGTGGTGGTAGATGAACTGCAACCAGTGGCGAGAATCTCAGGTGTCCCAGAGATTGAACGCCGTAGTATTTTCCATGCGTTAAACCAAAAAGCAGTTGCGCGTCGTGTAGCAAAAGAGCAAAACAAGCGTTATGAAGAAGTAAATTATCTAATTGTGCACATGGGTGGTGGGATTACGGTAGGAGCCCATCAAAAAGGACGAGTGATTGATGTAAATAATGGACTTGCAGGAGAAGGCCCTTTTTCACCAGAGCGTGCGGGCACGTTACCTGTAGGTGACTTAGTAGCTCTTAGTTATTCTGGGAAATACTTTGCAAGCGAGATTATGAAGATGATCGTGGGTAAAGGTGGACTCATGGGGTATCTAGGAACGACGGATGCACGAGAAGTAGAAGAGCGGATTCAAGAAGGAGATACAAGAGCCAAACTCGTATATGAAGCTATGGCCTATCAAGTAGCGAAAGAGATTGGTGCGTATGCCGCTGTATTAAAAGGGGAAGTAGATCAGATTATTTTGACGGGCGGCTTGGCTTATGGACAACTCTTTACGTCGATGATTCAGGAACGAGTAGAATGGATTGCTCCAGTCTGCGTTGTACCAGGTGAAGACGAACTACAAGCTCTTGCAGAAGGTGCTCTTCGTGTGTTACGTCGAGAAGAAGAAGCAAAACAATATCCACCACAGTAAAAGGAGACGAGAAGAGCATGGCAGAAAATTATGATCTCGTAGTCCTTGGTGCGGGGCCGGGCGGCTATGTAGCTGCTGTCCGGGCTGCGCAACTAGGAATGAAAGTGGCTGTAGTTGAAAAGGAACATGTGGGTGGAGTGTGCTTACATAAAGGTTGTGTCCCGAGTAAGTCTCTCCTGCGAAGTGCTGAAGTATATCATGAAATGAAAAATAGTGAGAGTTATGGAATCACTGCGGATGATGTTCAGCTCTCCATGAACTTAGTGCAAAAACGAAAAAATGAAATCGTTTCCCAGCTCCATAAAGGAGTCGAAGGGCTTCTTAAAAAAAATAAAGTAGACGTTTACAAGGGATTTGGTCGCATTTTAGGGCCTTCTATCTTTTCTCCTATGCCAGGTACCATTTCGGTAGAAAGAGCAGATGGGGAAGAATCTGATATGCTCATCCCTCAATTTGTGATGATTGCAACAGGCTCTCGTCCACGTACTCTTCCGGGACTCGAGATCGATGGGATTCATATATTAAACTCAGATCATGCACTGCAAATGGAAACGCTTCCGAAATCGATGATTATTATTGGAGGCGGTGTGATTGGGATTGAGTGGGCTTCGATGCTTAGTGACTTTGGTGTAGAGGTAACCGTCATCGAATATGCGGATCGCATTTTACCATTTGAAGATGCAGATGTTAGTAAAGAGATGACTCGTATTTTCAAAAAACGGAAAGTAAAAGTAATTACAAATGCGAAGGTTCTTGCCGAAGAAATGAAGGTCGCAGATGGCTCTGTAACTGTTGTGGCTGAAAAAGATGGTAAGACGGAGACATTTGAAGCAGAGAAGGTATTTGTTTCAGTGGGTCGTCAGGCTAACATCGAAGATATCGGTTTACAAAATACTTCCATCAAAGTGGATAAAGGTGTTATTCAAGTAAACGACTTTATGCAAACAGCAGAATCTCATATTTACGCGATTGGCGATGTAAACGGTGGCTATCAACTAGCTCACGTGGCTTCTCATGAAGGGATTTTAGCGGTTGAACATATGGCTAGAAAAGACGTACATGCTATTGATGGTACAATGGTTCCGCGCTGTACCTATAGCCGACCAGAGGTAGGAAGCATCGGTCTTACGGAGCAAGAGGCAAAAGATCGCGGGCATGAAGTAAAGGTTGGAAAATTCCCATTCCGCGGAGTAGGGAAGTCGCTTGTATTTGGTGAGACAGACGGATTTATTAAGATGATATCGGATGCGAAAACAGATGATTTGCTAGGCGTACATATCATTGGTGCACATGCAACGGATCTAATCGGAGAGGCTGGACTGGCGAAGGTTCTCGATGCGACTGCATGGGAGATCTCGCAAGCAATCCATCCACATCCTACGTTATCAGAGGTATTTGGAGAGGTAGCACTTGCTGTAGATGGAAAGGCGATTCATGGTTAATTTGAGGGGGGATTTCCTTGAAACATAGGGAGTTAGGGTTAACAGATGAGCAAGCAGTTGGTATGTATCGATATATGTCACTAGCACGTAAAACAGATGAGCGTACTTGGTTACTAAACCGTGCAGGGAAGATTCCATTTGTGATTTCTTGTCAAGGGCATGAAGCGGCACAAGTAGGTGCTGGATTTGCACTTGATACGGAAAAGGATTGGCTTTGTCCGTACTATCGTGATATGGGGCTTGTGATGGTAATGGGACAAACGGCTCAAGATTATCTGCTCTCTTCCTTTGCAAAAGCAGAAGACCCAAACAGTGGTGGACGTCAGATGCCGGGCCACTTTGGTGATCATCGTTATCGAATTCTCACAGGCTCTTCTCCTGTAACCACTCAGATGGTACATGCTACGGGAATTGCGTATGCGGGAAAACTGGATAAAAAAGATTTTGTCGTTCTAACGACGTGTGGAGAAGGTTCTGCAAACCAAGGAGACTTGCATGAAGCGATGAACTTTGCCGGTGTTCACAAGCTGCCTGTTATCTTTATGGTACAGAACAACCAGTACGCAATTTCCGTTCCGCTAGAGAAGCAAGTTGCGGGTGGAAGTATCGCGGCTCGTGGTGCTGGTTATGGTATGCCGGGCATTTCAGTAGATGGAAACGATCCACTAGAAGTATATCGTGCTGTAAAAGAGGCTGTTGAACGCGGACGTCGTGGAGAAGGGCCAACCTTGGTGGAAACGGTTTCCTATCGTTTGGTTCCGCACTCAAGTGATGACGATGATCGTACCTATCGTTCTCGTGAAGAAGTGGATGAGGCGAAGAAAAAAGACTCGTTGTTCCAATACCGCGGGTACTTGCTGGATCATGGCCTCTTAACAGAAGAGTCGGATGAGCAGATTCAAGCGGAGATCAAGAAGGAAGTAGATGCTGCTACCGATTATGCAGAAAAGGCAGCCTACCCGGATCCATCAGAAATAGATAAATACGTATTTGCGGAATAGGGGGAACCATCAACATGGCAGTAATGTCTTATATCGAAGCAGTAACGCTGGCGATGCGTGAAGAGATGAAACGGGACTCTCAGGTATTCGTATTAGGAGAAGACGTAGGTGTGCGTGGTGGAGTATTCCGCGCTACGGACGGTTTATATAGTGAGTTTGGAGAGGATCGTGTACTGGATACCCCTCTGACAGAATCTGCGATTGCGGGTGTAGCGATTGGGGCGGCCGCTTATGGAAAGCGCCCGATTGCCGAGATGCAATTTGCTGACTTTATTATGCCAGCTATCAACCAGATCATAAGTGAAGCGTCTAAAATTCGTTATCGCTCTAATAATAAGTGGTCATGCCCTATGGTGGTACGTGCTCCATACGGTGGAGGAATCCACGGTGCGCTCTATCACTCCCAAAGTGTAGAGAAGATTTTTACAGGGGTACCGGGTTTGAAGATTGTAACGCCATCTACCCCATATGATGTAAAAGGTCTATTGAAATCTGCAATCCGTGATGATGATCCCGTTCTATTCTTTGAGCATAAACGTTGCTATCGTCTGATTAAGGGCGAGGTACCTGCTGACGACTATACGATTCCAATCGGCAAGGCTGACGTGAAGCGCGAAGGGACGGATGTAACTGTCATTACATACGGAATGATGGTTCACTTTGCTTTGCAAGCGGCAGAACAGCTAGAAAAAGACGGAATTAGTGTACATGTTCTTGATTTGCGCACGCTTGTTCCATTAGATAAGGAAGCCGTTTTAGAAGCGGTTGCCAAGACGGGTAAAGTACTCATCGTTCATGAGGATAATTTGACCGGTGGCTTTGGTGGCGAAGTATCAGCGATTATCGCAGAAGAGGCATTCTTTGAATTGGATGCGCCTGTACGCCGTCTCGCTGGTCCAGATGTCCCCGCTATGCCATATAGCCCGACATTGGAAAAGGAATTTATCTTAAACCCAGATAAAATTGCCAAAGCAATTCGTGAACTAGCAGAATTCTAATCTTCATCATGTAAGCAGACGAATTAAAGGAGGATCCAGCGATGGCAACTGAAATTAAAATGCCTCAGCTTGGTGAGAGTGTTACAGAAGGTACGATTGCCAAGTGGTTAAAGAAACCGGGTGACCCTGTAGCCAAGTACGAAGCAATCTGTGAAGTATCGACAGATAAAGTAAATGCAGAGGTTCCTGCTACGTTTGAGGGAACGATGGTTGAAATCGTGGCAGGGGAAGGAGAAACGGTAGCAGTTGGAGAGATTATTTGTAAAATGGCAGTGGAAGGCATAGAAGAGGTAAGTACATCGGCTCCATCTACCCCTGCTGGAGAAGAATCGAAACCAGAGGCAACGAATACCTCAGCTCCGGTAAAGGTAGATCTAGCTGGTAAGCGTGGTTCAAGTAGTGGCCGTTTCTCCCCAGCGGTTTTGCGCTTATCGCAAGAGCATGACATCGATCTTACTCTTCTTACTGGAACGGGTACAGGTGGTCGAATTACTCGAAAAGATATATTGGCCGCTATTGAACAGGGAATTGGAAAAGTGGGAAGTGCTCCAACTCCTCAGGCTGTTTCAGTGGATGAGTCAGTTGTAGAGCATGTGCCTACTGTCGATGTAGATACAGCACTCTCTACCACTCCACCTGCAAGCAAGCCAGTGGGGGTTGTCACAGAAGAAGGAGATATCGAGATTCCTCTTACTAGTGTGCGTAAAACCATCGCCAGCCGTATGGTGCAAAGTAAACACGAGGCACCACATGCATGGACGATGATGGAAGTGGATGTAACGGGTCTCGTTGAACTTCGTAATAAGATGAAGAATGATTTCAAAGTACGTGAAGGAGTATCGTTGACCTTTATGCCGTTTTTCATCAAAGCCGTTAGCGATGCGTTAAAGGAATTCCCGATTATCAACTCCATGTGGGATGGAGATAAGATCATTCAGAAGAAGCGTATTAACATCTCGATCGCAGTGGCAACCGATGATGCGCTTTATGTGCCAGTGATTCCGGATGTGGATGAGCTTTCCATTTTAGGACTTGCTAAGAAGGTGAACACCTTAGCCCAGAAGACCCGTGCTGGGAAACTGGATCTAAGTGATCTACAAGGTGGAACATTTACCGTTAATAATACAGGTTCCTTTGGCTCTGTTATGTCTCAACCGATTATTAACCAACCACAAGCTGCGATTCTCTCTTTTGAAGCGATTGTGAAGCGCCCTGTTGTGGTGAATCATATGTTTGCTGTCCGTGATATGATGAACATCTGTATGTCATTGGATCATCGGGTATTAGATGGTTTAGTGGCAGGGCGGTTCTTAGCACGTGTGAAAGAGTTGTTAGAGGAATATACGGCTGATTCGACTTTTTAACTCGTTTATGATGATGAACAGGTGCTCTGTGTGTAGGGTGCCTGTTCGTGTATGTCAACACTCAAAGTACGGAAATGTCCCGCGTATTCTTGCGAGTTTTGTCACTTGCCCGTAGCTTCGATGGACGGAGCGGATTTGCTTTTTACATCTTCGCAGGCTTACTAGAGCTGTGGGCAGATACATTGCCCCGGTAACTCTGATTCATCAACAAGCCTATTACTTAAATCCTTTAGAAGAACAATCGGAATCTGTTCCACGGATCTCTTATGATACAATACGATACATATCACACTAAACGAATCACCTAGGATGTGAGCAACATGTTTGAAGTCCAGCGACTAGGTCTCATTCCATATCAAGAAGCCTGGGATCTACAAAAAAAACTCGTACACAAGGTCGACCACGAAGGTCTTCCGAGTCAACTATTACTATTAGAGCACCCTCATACCCTCACGTTGGGAAGAGGAAGCCATACAGAGAACCTACTATTCTCCAAAGAGCAGTATGCCGAGATGGGTATGGATCTCGTCGAGATTGATCGCGGTGGAGATGTTACGTATCACGGACCGGGTCAGTTAGTGGGTTATCCTATTTTTGACCTAGCAACCCAGGGAAATGATGCGCATGCGTATCTGCGTCAGTTAGAGGAAGTTCTCATCATTGCACTGCGACGCTTTGGCCTACAGCCAAGCCGAAAAGAGCCGTACACAGGGGTCTGGGTTGGAGAAGAGAAAGTAGCGGCCATAGGGGTAAAATTTAATCGTGCTCGTACGCGAAAAGGATATATTACTAGCCACGGATTTGCGCTAAATGTAAACAGTGACCTTCAGTTTTTTCAAACCATTATTCCATGTGGTATTCAGGAATATGGGGTTACCTCGCTTGAAAAGTTGTTAGGGAGGGAAGTGGACCTTGCTCCCGTCATGGATTATGTAATCGAAGCGGTGGAAGAAGTGTTTGGTTGGAAGGCGAAGGATGAAAGGCGTTTGTCCTCCTATGTAGTAGAGGATGAAGAGGACGTACTTAGTTGGATTCGCAAAGAGTACCAGTAATGCAAAACCTCCACTTGAATATTCGAGTGGAGGTTATGTAATAGATTTATAAACCAACAAGCAAGTCATATACGGACAATGCAGTTACAAATAAAGTTGCAGCTGCAAATCCACCACCTAAGAGAATTCCACCTTTATTGCCGGTTCTCTTGTTAAAGAGGAATCCACGTACAGCGAGCACACTGATGACTACCATAATAGGTACCATAAAATATTGCCAGAATACGGACATACATAACACCTGCCTTCTATTTATCACAAAGCCATTATCCATGTGAAGGAAAACCTATTTAGTAGGTCCAGTTGAAAATACACGTATTATTGTACCCAATGGATCAGGAGATGTCTATGGCTTCACAAACTTTGATGAGTACTCCTGTTATGATTCTCTTTCTGATATAGTAAAAAGGATAGCCTAAATGAATCAAATCTAATCGTATTTAAAGTTAGAATGCTTTTTTAATGAAATATCAGAATGGATGGTATTATAAGAAGGATAACAATAAATGTAGGATTATAAATGAAGTAACATCTTAGCCAATCTTGAAAAACTTGTAAGGTAGAAGCGTATAGGAGGGGGTTACACCATGACACATCATGACCGACACAAATCATGGCAACAAAAAGTAGAGAAGGTACGTGCAAAGACGCCTGAGCGTAAGCCTTTTTTTTCGACACATTCTGAGATTGAAGTACAGCCCCTCTACTATCAACATGTAGATAACATAGATGAAAAAGTAAGTTTTCCCGGGGAATATCCCTATACAAGAGGCATCCATCCCAACATGTACCGAAGCCGTCTATGGACGATGCGTCAGTACGCAGGATTCGGTTCTGCAACAGAGACGAATAAGCGTTTTCGTTACTTATTAGAGCAGGGGCAGACTGGATTAAGTGTTGCCTTTGACTTGCCAACGCAAATCGGTTACGACTCCGATGATCCGATGTCGATTGGAGAGGTGGGAAAAGTCGGGGTAGCGATTGATAGCTTAGAAGATATGGAGCGGTTATTAGCCGAGATCCCACTTGATCGGGTCAGTACATCGATGACGATTAATGCTTCGGCGGCCGTGTTACTTGCGATGTATATCGTGGTGGGCGAGAAACAAGGGGTTCCGGCTAACCAGATAACAGGAACGATCCAAAACGACATTTTAAAGGAATATATTGCACGTGGTACGTATATCTACCCACCGAAGCCATCTATGCGTCTCATTACTGATATATTTGCTTACTGTACGGAGCATGTGCCAAGATGGAACACGATTAGTATCAGCGGATACCACATCCGGGAAGCAGGATCTACCGCTGTGCAAGAGGTAGCGTTTACTCTAGCTAATGGGATGGCTTACGTTCAAGCAGCACTTGATGCTGGACTCGAGATAGATCAATTTGCTCCGCGATTGTCATTTTTCTTTAATGCCCATAATAATTTCTTTGAAGAAATTGCTAAGTTCCGCGCCGCACGCCGAATCTGGGCGAGGATTATGAAAGATCGCTTTGGTGCTAAAAATGAACGTTCTTTGCAGCTACGTTTTCATACGCAAACAGGAGGTTCCACATTAACAGCGCAACAGCCGGATAACAATATCGTTCGTGTGACAGTACAGGCATTGGCCGCTGTGTTAGGCGGGACCCAAAGCTTACACACAAATTCACGAGATGAAGCACTTGCATTGCCTACGGAAGAGTCAGCGCGCATTGCCCTTCGAACACAGCAAATTCTTGCGTTAGAAAGTGGGGTAGCGGATACCGTAGATCCACTCGGAGGCTCTTACTATGTGGAAGCGCTTACCGATGCGATGGAAGAAGAGACGAATCGCTATCTAGAGAAGATCGAACAGCTAGGCGGAGCGGTTTCTGCTGTAGAACAAGGGTTTATGCAACGTGAAATTCACCGCGTTGCACTGGAGACCCAGCGGAATATTGAAAATGGAACAGAAATTGTAGTGGGCATGAACCAATATCAGATTGAAAATGAAGTCCAGCCTGAACTACTACGAGTCGATCCAGAGCTTGGAAAGAAGCAAATCGCTCATTTACAAGACTTACGTTTACGGCGCGATAATCAGGCAGTCGAAACGTGCTTAGCGGCCTTAGAACGAGCTGCTTCAGGAACGGAGAATCTAATGCCGTTTATTATCGATGCGGTACGGAATTACGCGACTGTGGGCGAAATTTGCCATACGATGCGAAAGGTCTTTGGGGAGTATCAACCATATTGATTCGTTTGAAGGGGGACTACCTACTATGTTGCGTCCAATACGGATATTAATCGGAAAACCGGGCTTAGATGGACATGATCGAGGGGCACTTATTATTGCACAAGGTTTACGGGATGAGGGAATGGAAGTAATTTATACGGGATTGCGACAATCTCCGGCACAAATCGTGGCGATGGCGATTCAAGAAGATGTAGATCTTATTGGATTATCTTGTTTATCAGGAGCCCACATGGAGCTATTTCCAGTAGTTGTAACATTACTAAAAAAACAAAAAGCGGATGATATTTTGGTTTTCGGGGGAGGTGTGATCCCACAAGAAGATATTCCTTTATTAAAGAAACAGGGGATCCGGGAAATCTTTACCCCAGGGACAACAATCCAACAAACGGCACAGTTTATCCGCCAACTGATGAAAGAAGAAAAAGGCTGGGGAGGTTCTGTAACCAATTCTGGAGGTGTCCAGTTGTGAGACCTAAAAAGATTAGTCATGTTGGGATCGCAGTTCGAAGTTTAGAAGAGAGTATTCCTTTTTATGAACAACAGCTGGGGCTTCCCCTTACTTCGATTGAGATGATAGAGAGCGAGCAAGTAAAAGTTGCCTTTTTCGATATCGGCGATAGTCGTATCGAATTACTGGAGCCGACTGCTCCTTCAAGTGCGATTGCCAAATTCATCGAGAAACGAGGAGAAGGACTTCATCATCTCGCGTTGGAAGTAGCTGATATTCGCACATGCCTACGAAACCTACGAGAACAGGGAATCAAATTAATAAATGAGGAGCCAAAGGCTGGAGCACATCAGATGCAAATTGCTTTTTTACATCCCAAATCAACCCATGGAACACTCATGGAGCTTTGTCAACAGATCCATACTGAAACGGAGTGAACTTTGTGGACATGCATACGAAAATTAACGAAATGTATGAGCGACGTCGTAAGATTGAAATGGGTGGGGGAGAAAGGCGAATCAAGGCTCAGCATAAACGTGGGAAGCTGACGGCGAGAGAGAGAATCGATCTTTTACTCGATGAAAACACGTTTGTAGAGTTAAATCCATTTATTGAACACCGTTCTAGCCACTTTGATATGGATCAGATGGATGCACCTGGAGAAGGTGTCGTAACAGGATACGGGAAAGTGCACGGCAGAACCGTATACGTATTTGCACAAGATTTTACGGTGTTTGGTGGCGCTTTAGGAGAGATGCATGCCCTGAAAATCTCCCGTATGATGGACTTGGCTGCCCAAAATGGATGTCCGATTATCGGGCTGAATGATTCAGGTGGAGCCCGTATTCAAGAAGGTGTAATGTCCTTGGATGGCTATGGGCATGTCTTTTATCGTAATTCGATCTATTCGGGTGTGGTGCCTCAGATATCGGTGATCATGGGGCCGTGTGCAGGTGGGGCAGTTTATTCTCCAGCGATTACTGATTTCGTGTTTATGGTGGAAAAGACATCCCAAATGTTTATTACAGGTCCTAAAGTGATCGAAACGGTTACTCGGGAGACGATCAGCTCCGAAGAATTAGGGGGCGCTTCGGTTCATAGTAGCATTAGTGGAAATGCGCACTTCACAGCTACAAGCGAGCCAGAAGTGTTAGAGCAAGTTCGGAAATTATTATCTTATCTTCCATCTAATAATCAAGAAAAGCCTGCTAGGAAAGGGGTTGAGAATACTTCAGATGAATGGATCGAGGAATTAGCAGAGGTTGTGCCCGTCGAAGGCACGAAGGTTTACGATGTCCGTAAGGTAATCGATCAGTTGGTAGATGATCATTCATTTATGGAAGTGCAAGAGAAATTCGCTCGCAACATCGTCATTGGCTTTTCCAGAATCGGCGGAGAGAGTGTGGGGATCGTAGCCAATCAACCCAAAGTGATGGCTGGTGGGCTCGATATCGACTCTTCTGATAAACTAAGTCGCTTTGTTCGTTTCTGCGACTGCTTTAACATCCCAGTGATCACATTGATTGATGTGACAGGTTTTTTTCCAGGTGTGAATCAAGAGCATCGTGGGATTATTCGCCACGGAGCCAAGATTTTATATGCGTACTCTGAAGCTACCGTGCCACGCATCTCAGTAATATTGCGAAAAGCATTTGGTGGTGCGTATGTCGCATTAAATAGCAAAGGGATCGGCGCAGACATCGTTTACGCTTGGCCCTCTGCTGAGATAGCGGTTATGGGGCCAGAGGGAGCAGCTAATATCATCTTTAGTAGAGAGATTAAGGAAAGTGAGAATCCGGAAGCGGTTCGTCAAGCAAAGATTGCCGAATACAAAGAGAAGTTTGCTAATCCTTATGTTGCCGCGGCTTATGGTATGGTTGATGATGTGATCGATCCACGGGAGACGCGCATCAAGTTAATGAGTGCACTAGAGCTATTACGTGATAAAAAAGATACAAGACCGTATAAAAAGCATGGGAATATTCCTTTGTAGAACTCAAAAAAGTAGGTGCCTGAGAGGTACCTACTTTTTTGAGTTCTACGTCGATATCGTGATTAGTCTCGTCAATCCTTACAAATGTTTAAGGTTCATGTAAGGTAATTTCATTCTCCCTGTTTTTCTGCACTGTTACACTAATTTCATCAACTAAATAACAGAAAAACAGTAGCATTTGTACTTATTGTTACTATAGGAGGAACGAAGCATGAACTTTCGCCAGTTTGCATTTAATAATGTCAAACGTAACTCACGTGCATACTCTGCTTACTTTTTAAGTAGCGCGTTTGCTGTCATGATCTTTTTTACCTACGCTTTATTTATCTATCATCCCGAATTAGCAAAATCAGACCTCGGTGAGTCTACCAAGATGGGGATGAAAGCCGCGTCTTATGTTACATTTGTATTCTCATTTTTATTTGTCCTTTATTCGATTAGCGCTTTCTTGAAAATCAGAAATAAAGAGTTTGGAGTTTTAACGATTTTAGGAGCACAGAGAAATCAGATTAATAAACTGGTCTTCCTAGAAAACATATTGATTGGCTTTGGGGCTATCGTGACCGGAATTGTAGGAGGTCTTCTTTTTTCAAAAATATTCCTTATGTACGGATCTAGCGTGGTAGAGAGGAAGCTTCCGCTTTATTTACCACTGAAAGCAATGGGGCTTACAGCCGTATCATTTGCCGCTTTATATATTGTGATTTCTTTTATGACTCTATTCTTCATTCGTCAGAAAAGAGCACTTGAGCTGTTGATGGGGACAAGTAAGCCAAAAACAGAGCCGAAAGCTCATATTTTACTCGTTCTGTTTTCGCTTGTTTCAATCGGAGCCGCATACTATTTGTTATATGATGACTTTAAAAATATTTACTGGGCTCTTGGTCTTGGGATTATCGGAACTTACTTCTTTTTCACTCAGTTAAGTGTGTATTTGATGAGATTATTGAAGAGAAGTCGCTCCTTCTTCTGGAAGGGTACGAGAATGTTATGGGTTTCTGAGATGGCTTACAAGATAAAAGATAATGCTCGGATGTTTTTTATGGTTACGATTGTAATCGGGATGGCTTCTGCCGGAACCGGGCTGGTTTACTCCTTTGATCAAGATGTGAAGACAAGATTTAAAGAGACACCATTCGCTATTGAATTTAATCTTTTTAAAGAGTATAAGAACTGGGAAGGTGAAGCGAAGAAGATTGACCAAGAATTACAAGGTGCTGGGCTTAAATTTGATAAGGTGACTAGTAAAACGGTGAGTATTGATTTCGGGAATAAAAAGTATGTACATGTCATGAAAGAGTCTGAGTATGCTCAAATTGCTAAGGTATTGGGGCGAACGACTCCACAAAAGTTGAAGTCTAATGAGACTATCTTCCTAGCCAGTAAATTTGTAGAGGAACCTGAAAAAGTACAAACCGGACAAAAAATATCGAAATATAATCTTCAAATCGTCGGTAACATTGAAAAATCGATCAGTTACCCTCCGATTATGGTGGTAAGTGATGAAACTTATAAACAAGTTCTAGCCGATGAAATAAAAAAAGCAGATGAAGCAAAAGAAGACATTCGTTCGCAGGAAAGAACATCTGTGTATTATCATGTTCCAGCGTGGTCGAATACAGACTATCCTCGTTCCGATTCGGTTCAAGCGAGGCTCAGTACCAAGTTGCAAGATATGGGTCAAGAGCAGGAAGATAGCTATATTGATACCCGAGCAGGGCAGTATATTGACTTCCAACAAGCGCGTAGCATCTTTACCTTTATTGGGCTCTTTATGGCAGCAGTGTTCTCCGTTGCTTCGGCTAGTTTCCTCTACTTTAAGCTGTATACAGATCTAAATCAGGATCAACGAATGTATCATATGCTTTCAAAAGTGGGATTAAGTACAAGGGATATGAGACGAACTAGTACCATTCAAATTGCCATGTTGTTCTTTATACCGCTTGTCGTTGCTGGACTGGAATCAGGAATTGGCTTACAGATTTTAAATAGACATTTGGGTGGCTTATCTGTACTAAATATGATAACCCCAACCTTAGTCGGGATTTCTGGTTTCTTCGCGGTCCAGATTATCTATTTCTTTGTTGTACGTGCAATTTATCTAAAACAATTAAGCAAAGTTATGATCACATCTGGAAAATAATATAACATGGCCAGGTGGAGGTTACGTGATGAAAAAAGATAAATCAATTGCTTATATTTTATTAATCTTCCTTGGTGGGTTCCTCGGATTGCATCGCTTTTATTTGGGAAAAGTAGCAACTGGGATTCTCTATCTGCTGACGGGTGGATTGCTTGGGATCGGTTGGATTTACGACCTATTTACCCTTGGAAGGCAAGTGGATGATTATAATGTTCGATTTGCATATCGAAATCGAATTGCATAGAGAATTAGTTAAAAAATGGTGTGATCATAGCGATCACATCGTTTTTTATATAGGCATGCATTAGAGTTATATTCCCGAATAGAAATGGTGTATGTGCAAATAAATCTAAGGGAGTGTACCTTTTGGAACAGAGTGTACTATCTATTTCGAAACGAAATGCCCATTTTGATGTATTAATCAGTCGACGGAATGCATGGTTATGGCATGGCATGCATCCGGACTTAATTAACCAATATAATATTAGAGATGTGAACTTTGTGAAAATGGATATCGAAGGTGGTGAATATGCCTTAATTCCTTGTTTGAAGGAATTTTTAGAAGCAGAAAAACCAACTTTCTATGCATCCTTGCACTCTCCATTTCTCAAGGAGAACCTTAATCGACAAGGTCTTACTGAACTGGAGGCTAAAAACCGCTTTGAACAAACGTGCAAAGGCGTGTAGTACGACTTGATAAGGAAGCCAAGATATAAAGAATATTTCTTGGCTTTTTATACATGGAAAGATAATTGTTACACAAAGAGGCGTAACAATTATCTTTCATTTTAGAAAAATGGAGCTACTGCCTCCTGTAGAGGTGGTAGATTCTTGCGAACACCTGTCTAAAGACTCGTTATCTTAGCAGGCTCTATGCAGTCCCTGAGGTGGAAACAAAGTGCTTCCTACTTTGGCTTGGTTTTCGCAACTTCGGTGAGTCCCTAGAATCCTTTAGAAGGGGATACCGAACAACGCCCAATTTACCTCGTACTTTGAAGAGGGTGTGGGCAATTCAGATAGAAGTGTTGGGGAGGTGTTAAGATGTCCCAATCTAATATACCTAATATTACTCCCACTATTTCGATTACACGGGATGATGCAGTTAACCTTTTACTATCTTCTATTGCTCTCGAGGAGTTAGGATTAAGTCATATTATTAACGCAGAAGGAGAAAAGTTACAGTATATTTTAGGAACCTTACCAGGAATCAGTGCTCCTCAAGTTGCTACGATTAGTGATGTACTCTTAATAAATAGTAGTGTCAGGGATACAATCCGTGAAATTACGAAGAAAGAGTGGGTTTTGCAGCAGAAATTGGAGACTGTTTTAGATTCGACTACTAGCATAGGACCACAAGGACCTCAAGGTCCTGCAGGAGCCACTGGTACAGTGCCAACAGGTACTATTCCAACTGGGACGAATTTATTCCGAGTTCTAGGTAATTCAGGTGCAAATGGAATCGCTATGGTGGCTGTGGATGAAGATCTAAACATTATATCTAGTACACTAAATGTCAATGTAACGCAAGGATCAGCAAATGTGAATTTAGAAGTGGCTACTGGAGCGAGTGGTCCTCTTGCAGAAGCGATTCAAGCAGTCATTGAAGAACTCGGTCTTACTGGAGGAACGGGACCTCAGGGACCTACAGGTCCCCAAGGCCCACCGGGTCCCACCGGATTTGCTGGAGGCACGGGAGAAACGGGCCCACCAGGTTTCACCGGGGCTACCGGAGTAGGGGAGACCGGAGCCACGGGAGTAACCGGTCCGCAAGGAGAAACGGGCCCACAAGGCCCTACCGGAGCCCCCGGATCGGCAGCCAATACCGGAGCCACGGGAGTAACCGGTCCGCAAGGAGAAACGGGCCCACAAGGCCCTACCGGAGCCCCCGGATCGGCGGCCAATACCGGAGCCACGGGAGTAACCGGTCCGCAAGGAGAAACGGGCCCACAAGGCCCTACCGGAGCCCCTGGATCGGCGGCCAATACCGGAGCCACGGGAGTAACTGGCCCGCAAGGAGAAACGGGCCCCCAAGGTCTGCCGGGTCCCACTGGATTTGCTGGAGCTACCGGAGAAACGGGCTCCCAAGGTCCGACAGGCCCTACGGGATTTGCTGGGGCCATCGGAGAAACCGGCCCGCAAGGGGGGCCGGGTCCCACTGGAATAACCGGCCCCCAAGGTCCGTCGGGTCCCACTGGATTTGCTGGGGCTACCGGAGTAGGGGAGACCGGAGCCACGGGAGTAACCGGTCCGCAAGGAGAAACGGGCCCACAAGGCCCTACCGGAGCCCCTGGATCGGCGGCCAATACCGGAGCCACGGGAGTAACTGGCCCGCAAGGAGAAACGGGCCCCCAAGGTCTGCCGGGTCCCACTGGATTTGCTGGAGCTACCGGAGAAACGGGCTCCCAAGGTCCGACAGGCCCTACGGGATTTGCTGGGGCCATCGGAGAAACCGGCCCGCAAGGGGAGCCAGGTCCCACTGGAATAACCGGCCCCCAAGGTCCGTCGGGTCCCACTGGATTTGCTGGGGCTACCGGAGTAGGGGAGACCGGAGCCACGGGAGTAACCGGTCCGCAAGGAGAAACGGGCCCGCAAGGCCCTACCGGAGCCCCCGGATCGGCAGCCAATACCGGAGCCACGGGAGTAACTGGCCCGCAAGGAGA
>NZ_FNPL01000018.1 GCF_900107305.1 Thermoactinomyces sp. DSM 45892 | reverse complement strand
TTAACAGGTCTTGGTTCATTCACTCTTTAGTTTTCAAGGAACACTTGCTTATTTGTTTGTGCCACCGTATCGCGGCGACATGTAATAATATAGCATGCCACAAAATAAGAGTCAATAACTTTTTTCGTTTTTTCTCTGTCCCTAAAATGATACAATGAAAGCACTAATGAAAAGATATAGGATCTATAGGAGGTAATCATAGAAATGCTCTTATCCGGTAAGCTAAATAAAATACGTACTTTCGCGTTATTACTCGTTTTTCTCGGTGTAGGCGTTATGTACATAGGCTTTATCATTCCGAGCTGGATGGTCGTTTTCTTCATACTCGGATTACTAACAGTCTGTGCCAGTGTCGGCATCTATTTTTGGATTGGGATGTTATCCCTTCAATCCGTGCCTGTAGAGTGTCCCGAGTGTAAAAAGCAGACAAAGCTATTAGGCAGGCGGGATGAATGTAGTCACTGTCGTGCAATTCTTTCCCTAGATCCAAAAGATGCACCAAATACTCCCCCAAATGCCACAAACTAAATCAATATCACTGATCAAAGGATGTTCTTATTGCTCCCTCAGCAAATATAGAGCATCTTTTTATTTCGCTTCTCCAACTCACCACTTTATCTATGATTCCATTCATATTTTGACTTATCTGAAACTATAGTATAGTTACCTGCCATACTAAACTCTAATATTGGACTTCCATTTTGTAGGAGGGAGAGCCCAGTGAAACCTCATAACATCATTGAATTATTATCAAGGATTGTAAAACATCACTCTGAAAAACCAGCGTTAATCTGGCGTACGCATGAGAAGGAGCGTGTTTATACATATCAACAACTTTGGTATCAAATCCATGATGTAGCCTACGGATTACAAAAATTAGGAATCCAAGCTGGGGACAAGGTTGCCATCTATGCAAGATCGAATCCAAGAGCCGTCATATGCGACTTGGCCATTTTAGCTCTAGGGGGCATCTCTGTCCCAATCGATCCGTTACGATCCAAGGAGCAAGTTTATGAATTGATTCAACATGCCGATATTACTTCTATTCTCATCGAAAATCCGGGTATGTTGGAAGAAATCCAACATCTCCTTCCTCATATGAAACATGTAGCCTTACTAACAGGGCGTTCATATCATATTGGGGCTGTTACTTTTGATACCATGGTTCAATTAGGACAAACCATCTCAAACGATGCCTACCAACTACCCTACCCTTCCATTCAACAACAAGACCCTGCAACTATGATTTATTTATTTGAAAACGAACGGATTCGGGCCCTAACATACAGCCACGGCAACATCCTACAACTTATTCATTCCCTCTCCTACTTACTTCCTATTTCTGTAGAAGATCAATTTTTATCTTGCCTGCCCTATTCCTGCTATATAGAACGTTTGGTCGGGCATTTCTATCCTTTGTTATCAGGTTCTAGTATTTCGTATTTGGATTCGGATAAAGGATTATATCCCCTCAACCAAACCACCTTTTCCACCGTATGCTTACAGACACCGGAATTCCTGCAAAAGTTAGAACAGGATTTACAGAAAGCCACACCCACCAACGACACAACATTTGAAAGAATCATTCCCTCTAAGATTCGAAAAGGGATACTGGATCGCTTTATTAAAAAAGCTACACCTAAAAAATGGGGTGAGCATCTAAGATGTTTGATCTCCACAAAGCCTTTATCCTGCCGATTCCCCACAATAGAAAAGCAGGTACAATGGGCGATCTTTGAACTTTTAGGTACCGAAGATTGTCCAGTCATCGCAGTAGGAAAGCATCAGGAAAATGGGGAGAAGGTGTTTACTCCTCTTCCTTCTGTGGACGTCAGGGTATCAACGGATAGCGTCCTATTAATAAAGAGTCAAATGATTCGCATTGGAGAATCATGTTCCGATCCCGATTATGAATCCAGCATGAAAAATGGATGGCTGTCTACTGGGATCCCCGTTACCTTAACCGCAAAATGCCATCTCCAAATGCAGGTATAGAAAAAGGAACAAGCTTTTCATATGTTAGCTTAGTATGCCTGCATGAAAAGAGCTTGTTCCTATTGAATTTTTTTATCCTGTTGACACGTTGGACATGTACCATAAAATTCCAAACGATGTGAGTCCACTGTATAGCCTGTTCCCTCGGCAGCCCGATGTTCTAAATCAATAGGGGCATAATCAAAGTCTGTAATTTTACCACAGGTTTGGCAGATGACATGGTAATGATCTTCCACGTTTGCATCAAACCGGCTGGATGCATCTCCGTACGTCAGTTCACGGATTAAGCCAGCATCCTTAAAGACACGAAGATTATTATACACCGTCGCAACGCTCATATTCGGAAAGTTTGCTTCTAAGGCTTTATAAATTTCGTCTGCTGTCGGGTGCTCCATAGAAGAAAGCAAGTATTGTAAGATCGCATGTCGTTGAGGGGTCATGCGAACACCGCTCTCTTTTAAGGTTCCAATGGCACCTGTCAGGCGGCCCTTACCCATTTCCCCCACCTCGCTATGTCTATCAATGAAATGATTCTTATTTTAGAATCTCTATAATTAGTCTATTTTCTTTTCGCTAAATTGTCAACGCTACTACTTGGTACTATTTTTCCCATACCAACAGAATTCAAGCAGCTGACAAGAGGAACATTTTGGGTTGCGAGCACTGCAAATTCTTCTTCCATGCCAGATAATGCGGTGATGGGTATCAGTCCATTCGGATCGTGGAACCCTCCGCATTAACTGCCTCTCCGTCTCCAGCACATTTTCACTATCCGCCAGCGCCAACCGATTCGCAACCCGTTGTACATGCGTATCTACAGCCAGAGCGGGTACACCAAATGCATTACTTAATACCACGTTTGCCGTTTTACGACCCACACCCGGTAGCTCTTCTAATTTAGCACGATCGTTTGGAACTTCTCCTTGATATTTCCCCACCAGAATCTGACATGTTTGCAAGATGTTCTTACTCTTATTCCGAAATAATCCCAACATCCTGATCTCTTCTGCTAATTCCTCTGCAGTCAAATTCACTATATCAAATGGGGTTGGATATTTCTTAAATAGCGACTTGGTTACGATATTTACCTGACGGTCTGTAGATTGAGCAGATAATATGGTGGCGATCAATAGCTCAAACGGGTTGCGGTAATCTAATTCACAGTGCGCATCTGGATACATAAAGCCTAAGGTGTTTAAAATTCTCTTCGTTGGAACCCGTTTTGGCTTCGGTTTCACCTGATTCTCCCTCCTTCTCGATTTCATTATGCCTTACGCGCTTCGATGATCAGCTCTTCACTTTGATGCGAAAAGGGGCTGCGATAAAACGTGCCATATGTTTGGGTAACTCGAAATCCACAAGACTTGAGTAGATGGAACAACTCAGTAGGAAATGAATACCGAATCTCTAACATCGTACGAATTCGCTCGAGTGACTTGCCTACCTGATCAAATCTCTCCATATAGCGCGTAATCTGGACAAGCTGATAAAACGGCTCAATTTCCGTAAAATCATACAGTTCAATCTCATCTCCCGTCCCTGGAACGGGAAAGGTACCTCGAAATTGCTTCTTTCCATCCATCCCTACAAGCTGATCCATAAAAGGCACAAATACATTAAAAGCAAGAACTCCATCATCCGTTAGGTGACGATATATATTTTTTAACGTTTTGCTTTGATCTTCCACATGGGTTACATGCATAAAGGAGCGGTACGGGATGATAGCTAACGGGAATCGCAAATCCGGTAATTCAAAGTCCTGCATATCCTGCTCCATAAACTGTATATGGGAAGAGACTCCGAACGACTGTGCCTTTTGCTCTGCACGATGTAACATCTCAACCGAATTATCAAGCCCTACAATCGGTAATCCTTCTCTGGCTATAGCAACGGTCACCCTGCCTGTTCCACATCCCAGTTCCAATATGGGTCCTCCTGAAGCCTTGGCCAGCTCGGTATAGTACGTCGTATCGTGGTCCAGCCCATTTGAAGTCCAATCGTAATAATCAGGCCAATGATAAGAAGTGTTGACGTTCAAATCGTTCACTCCTTAATTAGATTCCAGATTCTGTTTGATAAATTCAAGTGATTGCCCCACATGATCTTTCACTTTTACTTTTCGTTCTTCTTTCACGATGATTCCTTCTTCATTTATGACAAAGGTAGACCGCTCAATCCCCATCACTTTTTTTCCAAACATATTTTTCTCCTTATAAACTCCATACATATCGCATACTTTTCCATCTTCATCACTTAATAGGAGGAAGGGAAGATCATATTTTTCAATAAACTTCGCATGTCTTGCTATAGAATCCCGACTAATCCCTAAAATAACCGTGTTCGCTTCTTCAAATGAAGAGTGGGCATCACGAAAATCACACGCTTGGGTGGTACAACCAGGCGTCATATCCTTTGGATAAAAATAGAGAATCACATTTCTCCCGCGAAATTGTGATAGTGTAACGGATTCACCATTTGAAGCGGGTAACGTAAAATCTGGGGCTTGTCCATGAAGCATTCTCTTCACTCCTACATCATAGTTGATTTGATTTCATTGTATCAAAAAAATAGCCCTCTACCAAAAGTATGGCTACTTTTCTTCATTACTTCGGACCATTGGTGGGGCTACATCTCTAGGTGGAGCAATCTCTCCGGGTGGAGCTACATCCCCTGGAGGAGCAACATCTTTCGGAGGGGTTACATCTCCAGGGGGCACAACAGGGGCAATTTGGTCCCCATTAGGGGGAGGTACTGGAACTTGTGGAATAGACGGTATCGCAGATTTATCCATGATATTTAGCGTCGTACCTATATTCACCGATCCAGCATTGGAAACAGCTTTGATATCAAGGTATCGAATCTCTACATGTACCATCCATTCATCTCCTACGCCTGATCAATAATATCTGGATCAATATATACATTATTTTCACAGTCAAAATTTCGAGTAAAATCACCTACTGGGGAGGAGCCGCCAAGCGATTTACTATTACTTTCTGCGCCAATATTGATGGTATTACCAAAGTTGACAGAGGCAGCACTGGATACACTGTTTATTTTGATGTTAAATATGTTATTAATTGTTGGCATGCCGATCGCTCCCTCCCTCCATGAGCTTCTTTATCATATGAAAGGAGAGTGGGCGATGACACACCTTTACGTGATTCTACAACTTCGGGTAACGTAGTTCTAACACACCTCTACGATAACGGGCATGTTTATATTTCCTCGCAACCGGGGCACCTAATGAAACCGTCTTGGAAAACGGGCCCTGTTTCCGTTCCGAAATAATGACTTCATGATCTCCATATGATTCCGCTATATTTCCACTAATCGTTAATTGATCCCCTTCTACCTTGATATCCACCTGACGAAATTCTTCCACTCCAGGTAAGTTTACAAGTACAATTACCTCATTTTTCCCTTGATACACATCGACTGCTGGGTACGCTGAACTAGCCTTTGACCCTTGGGAACCCACGATATCTTGAAAAAATTCGTCCCCTAAAAACTGTTTGGCTAATTGCTGCCAACGGGAAAAATCTTCTGTCTTCAAGGATGATCCCCCCTATTCTCTCTTGCTACTACTATTCAAATTGAGCTTGGCTAAAAACTAAAATTATCTGCATTTTGTGGTAAGACAAGCGCATATAACTGTAGAGAGAAGTGAATAGCAGAAAGCAGGAGTTGGGGAAATTGACTTGGGAAGAAATGTACACAAGGATTCAACGGCTAGAGCAAGAGGTGCATTCGCTCAGACGTGATAACTGTCTATTGCAAGAACAAGTAAGTCAAATCAAGCCGATCGCCATTGAACATATCACCTATAAAGTACAGGAGCTACATGTTGAAACATTAAGTGGAACGTTAAATGTGGGATTAGCCTCTCAAGCAATGGTAGAGGATGTAAATGGTTTTGTGGACGAGATCACCGAAAAGTTTGGGACAAATCTAGAGATTCATCCCAAACGAAATAGTACGCAGGAGAAGCCGCCTACAAAGGATAAGAAAGCGGATTAGCTACCAGCACCTTTGTAGTTTTCAATCCCACGATTCCAACTATAAAGTCCCAATCCGAAGAAAGCAGCTCCCACAACAGGGGTTAGCATCGCATATATCTTCCAATCGCCATTGCCTAACAGATAACTCGCAGGATAAAACCCAACAAAAGCAAAGGGCAAGATCCATGTCAACACAAACTGGATGATTTTCGAGTAAATATTAACTGGATAACGTCCATAGGTTCCGATGTTATACACAATCGGCTGGATATCAGACTTTGAATCCGAATAGAGGCTAATACTGGTCAACGCTACATAGATACCCGCATATACAGCCACTCCGCCTAACACAAACATGATAAAGAGAAACGGGTCATACCAAGCCCAATCGAGCGGTAGATGCCACACTGCCCATCCCATCACGATGCCGCCCGTCAGCACACCCATCAATGATTCAGGTGCCATGGACTCCATAATGACTTGAACTAAACTATGGACAGGTCTCGTTAAAACCCGATCAAGCTCACCGCGGATGATGTATTTATCATTAAAGCCCCATAAGTTGAAGAACGAGGTAAAGACTGCCCACGGAATTAAGAAGTAACCGTAGATGAAAATAACTTCATAACGGCTCCAGCCACCTAAATGCTGCGTATGTCCAAATACGACTAAGATAAAGACGAGATTAATCGCTTGAGACATCAAATCGGTAAAAAACTGCGATATAAAGTCCCAACGATATTCCAATCTTGCTTTCATATATTGCTTAAAATACTCCCATAAAAGCTGAAATTGAACCATAATCAACCACCCTGTACAACGAGAGTATGTCTCGCTTTGTTCCAGATCATCTGAATCGGAATTAATAAGAGCAAGCACCACATGACTTGAACCCCAACTGCTCCCCAAAATGCAGATCCACTCAAGTCTTTCACGATCACCACACTCGGAAGATAACTAATCGCTTGAAACGGCAATGCCTTTAGCACCCACTGCGCCCAGATAGGAAAGAAGGCAATCGGAATCGTTAAACCCGAAAGCAAATCGACAATCATCCGCTTCGCCCATAGCATTCCTTGATTATTTAAGACGAAGAAGGCAAGGATTCCTACTAAGATGTTAATTTGTACATTGATCACAAAGCCTAAGAATAAGCTAAGTGCAAACTTTAACCAAATCCAGCCAAAGCCCGGTAGCTGGATCGGGAAGATCAGCGACACTAAAAACATCCCCGGAACACTAAACAAGACCAGACGGAAGATGCCCTCTCCAAACGATTGAAACACCTTTACCATTAGATAGTTATACGGCCTAATAAACTGAATCGCTACCGTACCGTCCCGAATCTCCGTCGCAATCTCACGATCGACATTATTAAAATAAAACGCTCGTGACATCCACGAAATCGCGATATACGTAGCCATCTGTAAGGCCGTGAAACCGTTTATACTCCCTTGCCCACCATAAATAGCCGTCCATAAGAAGTAATAAGCTCCAATATTTAAGCTATAAATTAAAATACCGCTGTAATAATTTACCCGGTACGCTAACATCATCAGAAAACGGATTCGGATGATCTCTGCATACATCCTAATCAAGAGTCATCCCCTCCTGATAAATCTTCCGCACGATCTCCTCCGCAGTCGCTTCCTCTAGCTGCATCTCTTGAATCGCGATTCCACGCTCGATGACTCTGCCAAGCACCTCAGGCACTTGCACTTGGTCGCCAGGAACCCTTATCTCGTATGTATGGGTCGCTTTCTTCTCCCACTCAACCGGAAGACCTTCTGTAGTCGCCAGTAATTCGGACAACTCGTATTCCCTCTCCGTCTCCAGTACAATCCGTTTCCCATCTCCCCATTCACGTTTTAACCGATTCATATCCCCATCGTAGATGATATTTCCTTTATCCAGCATCACCACTCGCGAGCAAAGCGCTTCAATATCGCCTAGATCATGCGTCGTAAGTAGAACCGTTGTGTTTAATTCCTGATTAATATCTCGTAGGAACTGGCGGATATCTTCTTTTACGAGTACATCCAGTCCAATCGTCGGTTCATCTAGAAACAAGAGAGAAGGCTGATGAATTAAAGACGTTGCCAATTCACACCTCATCCGTTGGCCAAGACTTAACTTTCGGACCGGCTGATCCAGCAATTCTTGGATGTTTAATACATCAATCATCCGCTTTAAATGTGGCTCATATTTCTCATGAGGAATGCGATATACCTTTTGGAGTAATTGGAACGATTCCTGTACCGCTAAATCCCACCATAATTGACTCCGTTGGCCAAATACCACCCCGATCGTACGAACAAACTTCTCCCGTTCCCGATGTGGGTCATAGCCGTTTACCTTTAACATGCCTGAGGTTGGTTGCAAGATTCCGGTTAGCATCTTAATCGTGGTTGACTTACCCGCACCGTTTTCCCCTATATATCCAACCATCTCCCCCGGCTCAATCGACAAATCAATCTCATTTACCGCCCGAATCGTACGATACTCCCGATTCAACAAATCACGAAACGCCCCAGATAAACCCTTTCGGCTCTGGTAGACTTGGAATTCTTTTGTTAGCCCCTTAGCTTCAATCGCTAGCATCTATGACACCTCAATTGTAATCAACTGTATAAAAGTAAGTATATTATACATTTTATCGTTAGGCTACCCTATTGGTTGGAAAAGAAGGCACGGACGAAAAAGAACCCCTTCGGGGTTGAAGGGGTTGGGGATCTAATCAAATGTGGGCTGGATTAGCTATACATATCAAAATTAACTTCCGCATCCAGTATACATGGATTATTTTCTTTTCACTTTGTTGAGCAGGTTTAACTGTAGGCTTTTACACCACCTACATAATACAAATCTGCCCTTATACAAGAAATATAATCCTACAATCAGCGTTCCAAATGGAAATACAGCTAATACATAGAACTTATATTCAGGGTTTAGTTCACGTAAAAGGATTGTATAGTGACCGAAGTTACTAGTTGCTATGGAATTTGCTAGCTTTGTTTGAAGGTAAGATCCTTTATTTTCGTAAGAAAAGGAACTGGACTTGATTTCTCCATTTGAAAACAAGTTAACATTCTCAAACGTTTGATCACTTTGATTTACCACAGGATCTATGACACCATTTCCATCATCCTCATATCGTATCTCAGAACTATTACCGATGATGGATAGAAACTTAGAGCTATCTCCTTTATCTAGAATCTCAGATACATTTACATACCACTTTAATGAATTGAGATTAAATGCATCTTTTTCTATCTCTAGAAGTTTTTCTGTTAGATTCATTACCACTTCATGATTGATTCTCACTACAATATTTGCATTCGTGACAAAGGCATTACGCTTGATATCCCAGTACCGTTCATCATGAAGATTCTCTACTTCAATCGTAATTACTTTTCCACCAAATATATATCTTTGCACACCATTTTCTTGTGTTTCCTTTAAAGAAGATACTGTATATTGATTACGTACAATTACATCATGTATTTTTTCTGTTGCTATTAAAGAAGTTGACCAAAACGAAGGTACTGTCAAAATGACACCCATAATTAGGATGAAGACATGCTTGGAGCCCATTAAATTTTTCTTTCTATGCTCTATCCTTCTCTTCCTCACCTTACAAAAACAAACATATAGTCCTAGAGCAAGCGTACCAAATGGATATGCAATTAATTCAAAACCGTACGTTTGATGAAAAATATCCGTATAATGACCAAAAGTAGTTGTTTCGAAAGAATTGGCTAACCAAGTTTGCAAATAGGTTCCTTTCTTTTTATACGAAAACGAAGAAATGTCCATCTGACCATTTCCATATAAATTTACGTTTTCGAATGTCCGATCTTCATCTACTGCTGGATCAAATATGACATTGTTTTTATCAATTTTATATGGCACATGTGTACTATCTCCAATAACTGAGAGAAACTTTGAGTCTTTACTACGATCTGTCATGACAAAAAATTTGACGTATTTGCTAACCGGTCTAGAATCTGTTGTTCCATCTTCGTTTACTGCAACCAACTTCCCTTTTAAAGTCATTACCTCTTCCTGATCGATCTTTACCAGGATGTCTGCTTTCACAACAAATCTCTTCAGATAGTGATGATCCCAGTATCTGTTGTTTTGAATGTTTTCTATTTCAACCTTAACCTTTTTATCGTGAAACATGTAGTTATCTACTTCTTTTAATTCATCACGATCATACTGCTTAAATATGATTTCCCCATGTATCTTCTCAGCAATCATTAATGAAATCGGCCAAAGCGAACTTAGGATTAAGAGAATTCCTAATAACAAGGTTATAATGCGCTTCATGATAATCATCCTTATCATAATTTAGAAAGATTGACCTAGCGAGTGCTAGATCAATCTCCATCAACTAGTTTAGATTCACATTGAAACTGTGCTCTCCTGATCCAATTAAACTATAAATATCCTCCTTATTACCCGGATCGTGGGTATAACGAACCTTGCCATTATATCTGATTTGATATGCTGGGAAACCATCGTGGGTGCCTCTGGCATTAATCTTACCTCCCTCGAAGCTAATCGACATACGGTAGTCAATATCAGGAACAGGAACATACTTCATTTTCTTTGTTTTCGCCCCTGATGCATGACTCACAAAGATTACACTTCTATTCTTGGTAACATTTTGGCGAGAAGCTCTAATTTCTTTATCTGGTTTATGGTCACTCTCTCGACTGCTTTCAATATAATTTTTATTTTTATCATAAACAGACGTTATATTAACATTTTTATAATAATATACTTTGCCAGTTGTCCCAAAAACGATAGAACGATGTGTAACATGTCTTAATACTATTTAAATCTACTGTTCTGATTGCGCCACTTTCAATACATAATCTATAAAAATGCCCACGATAGTCTGTGAACATCACCTCTTCATTCTTCCAAAGATATATGGAAGAAAAGACCACTTCGGAAAATTGATTATCCAACTCTATTTTTCGAAAGTCCCCAGAGTCCAAATTGACATGAACCAAACATTCATTTTCTGGACAATACAAAATAATCTCTTTGTTAGAATGATGTTTGTATAGTGAGTAGATAGCAATATCATCGAAGGGCTCTATACATCTGACTAAATTCAAGCGACTATCCAAAATTTGAATACCTGTATAGTTATTATTTACGACAATGTTATTCGAAACAATATCCAACATGTATATATCATTATCCAGCCACTTTAAACTGATGAAGTAATGTTTTTTTCATACAAGTCTCCTTCTTAATTTATAAAGCTATGGAGTTTGTCACCAAACTCCATAGCTGATAGATATTTATCTTTTTATCCGTTTTGTAGGATCAGCTGTATCAGGAGCTATATTCCCAGTTACAGGATCAGCCTCTCCAATATGTCTCCCTCTTTTTTATCGTACACCTCTAAATGGGCTCCTGAACCTGTATGAAGGGTGTCAAGATGGTAAAGCTTTTTATCATTTTCGTAAACCGCTGCTCCTTTTACTCGCGGAATCTTAGTCTTCGTAAAAGTAGACAGTATTGTTTCGCTTGCTTGAGGAATCCTATCCTCATCTATCCACTTACACATATTGTGCGTCAATACCTTCAAATTCGAAACATAATACGTATGGAAGTCTTTCACCTTAAAGTTGTAGACAGTTGCTTTTTGTTTCTTCTTGACGATTTTATCAACCGCTAGCTTCTTCCCTTTTCGGTCTCGAAGAGGTCACCTTTGCGGAGGTCCTTCGCTGGGACCCAGCCTTCGCCGATTACCCAGAAGGGGTGTTCGTCGGTGGTCTTCTGGATGACTTCGCCGCCGATGTGGACTTCGTAGATTTCGTCTATCTCTCGCTGGAAGAGCCACTCGACTTCTTTGTAGGCGATTTCACCGGTTTCTTCGTTCTTGGCGAGGACTTTATCACCTATGTCGATTTCTTCGATTGGCTTCTGGCCGTCTTCTGTCTCGATTCGGGTTCCGGCTACGAAGCATTTACAAGACAGAGGCTGTTTAAAGAGTAGATTATCTACTTTTTAAACAGCCTCTTACTACAAAGTCAAATCAAAAATAAATTAATCTTTACCTTCCTAGTGGAATTTCCTCAGGTAGAGGTTTCCTAATATGCTTCAAACCGAATTCCGAACAAGCCCCGAATTTTTTAAAGTTCTCACGAGCTTCATTTAAGCTCTCATCATTGGAACCGCCTGGATGGTCAGGATGTTTAGCTTGTATATCATCATCTTCCCACCAGCAAACTGGACAAATATCATACGTTCCATACTCTTTTTCTATTCTGGTCAAATAACCACAACAAGGACATGGATAGCAGTCCATTCAAATCACGACCTTTCTACTACTTATTGTTATAGTGACGTATTCCACCTGTTGGTCTGTACATTGTCTGAGAAACTCCATTCCTGTTTGTTACAGCAAATGTATTAGATGACTCGTGATAGAGAAAGGTCTTTCCATAATCACCTTTTTTGGTTAGAGTTCCTGCGGGAGGATTTTTAACAAAATCATGTGCTCCCTTAACATACTGCAAAGAGTTTTGATACTCTGGAAATTCCCCTTTTGCTACAACATGCTTTTTATAATGTTCATATGCATTTTTGACCGAATCTCCATGTCTCCCTTTCGACCAAATAGGACCACAAGTATTATGCGTCAAAACCTTCAAATTCGAAACATAATACGTATGAAAGTCTTTCACCTTAAAGTTGTAAACGGTTGTTTTTTGTTTCTTCTTAACGATTTTATCAACCGCTAGCTTCTTCCCTTTATCGGTTTCGAATACGTCACCTTTACGGAGGTCCTTCGCCCTGACCCAGCCAACCCCTACTGCCCAGAAGGGGTGTTCGTCGGTGGTTTGGATGACTTCGCCGCCGATGTGGACTCCGTAGATTTTGTCTATCTATCGCTTGAAGAGCCATTCGACTAGAAGAGTTCGTCCATCTAATCAGAATTGAATTCTTATGGTAGAAAGAGATTATCTATTTTCTTTCTATCATACTCTAATATCCAATCACTATACTTTGTGTATAATTCAGCTAAAACGTCTTTTCTAGTAGCCACAATGTCCATTCCTCTATCATCATAAAAATAAAAGATTAACCCTCTATTTAAATTAATGAGATAACTATCCCCATAAATATCCTCATTCACTTTATCTCTCAGATAGGTCCCTGATCTAAAATCACCTACATTACATTTCAAGCAGTATCGATTAGTAATCGTATAATCGATATCATCATCTTCATATCGGAAAGGTAATTCGATTTTACTAATATCTTTTTGGGGAATCTCGTGGGAAAGACATTTTCTGTAACTATTAAATACGAGATCTTCATCTTTACACTTCATTTCCTCATTCCAAACATCAGTAAAGATAACAAAATACATTTCTTCTTTACTAGAAAAGGATTCGTGAAACAATGTTTGAGTACGAAAGAGTATTTGATCCATTCTACCGTCATCCCAACCTAAATCGGATCCTAATTCAAAACGGATACCGAAGGGGGCATTGTAGAAAAGAGGAGATTTTAATTCTAGATCCTCAAAATGTTCGGTTAGATATCTATCTAATTCTCTAGCATTTTCACTCATATTCTATACACCTCTTTCACGTATTCATATAATCTGCTCCCGAAGAACAGTATTCCTCGAGAGCATTAGAGTTTAAGATCATCTCAGCTTGATTTTTGTTCCTGTATCGCTCTTGTGCTTATTTGAAATGAAATTCCCATATTCATCAGCATCTGCAACCCAATGTAGTTCACTTCTCTTTTTATCAAATACCTTAAATGCAGATCCTCCATGACCAGTTGTATCTTTTGCCCACCAATAACTCTTAGCTGTATTATCTTGATAAGCAGTTACCTTTTGTCCATGGAAATTGTAGGACACTTTAGCATTTGCATCGGTTTTTATATCCCATTTTGTCGTAGTATTTTTGACGCCACATGTATTATGCGTCAATACCTTCAAATTCGAAACATAATACGTATGGAAATCCTTGACCTTGAAGTTATAGACGGTTGCTTTCTGTTTCTTCTTAACAATCTTATCAACCGCTAACTTCTTCCCTTTATCGGTCTCGAAGAGGTCACCTTTGCGGAGGTCCTTCGCTGGGACCCAGCCTTCGCCCACTACCCAGAAGGGGTGTTCGTCAGTGGTCTGGATGACTTCGCCGCCGATGTGGACTTCGTAGATTTCGTCTATCTCTCGCTTGAAGAGCCATTCGACTTCTTTGTAGGCAATTTCACCGGTTTCTTCGTTCTTGGCGAGGACTTTGTCACCTATGTCGATTTCCTCAATGTGATCTTCTCCAGTTAAATAGAAAAAGCCTCTGAAACACCGTTCAGAAGCAAAATAGCTAAGACTAAAAGTAACCTACTATAATTTCATTCTCATGGTAGAGTTCGATAAAAAAGCCACTTTCAGAACAAAAAATCCACTGGTCAGAGCCTACATCCCTAATCTGTTCCAGTTCTCTGATACAATCTTCCAAACTCACTTCAATAACAGGGTCTGTTCCATATCCCCAAAAAATAAGAACTCTCTCATCCATATGCTCTTTCACTAATTGCTCCAATTCAAGCTCATCTTTTACTCTGACATAGCTATTGAGGTAACTAACATCTATCCTATTCCAGTTCGTAAATTGTACTTTCGACTGCAATAGCCCATACAATTCGTTAGAACGTTCGTCTGAAAATATTATCGCCTCCTGACTTAAACTTGAGATCAGCTTATTAAACAGATCTCCATAGCTCTTGTTTTTCTCCAATTTCTCTTTATTTGCATTAAGAAGCATTTCTAGCTTGTTTTTTCTATCTTTATCCATATGAACAGCACCCCATTTTGCATTTAGTCGGAAATTCTAGTTATTAACTAGAATTTCCGACACATACTTTTAACGATTGAATCTATCAATAATTTTATTGACCGAGCCAGGAAACTTTACAGCAAATTTCTCTTTTGAACCTTTATTTTCCATAATCTCCACATTTATATGAGGTCCTTTTCCTTCATCCCAATCTACTCTCCATCTAGTTCTACCGTTTTCAGATTGGCGTCCAACTGTCTTTCCATTACCATAACTTTTCTCTAATCTACCAGTGTAGGACCTAGAGTTCCCCATATATTGTTGAGTCAACTCAAGTGCTTTATTCCTCGCATTATTGTAATCACTAGCATCAACTTCGATTTCACACTTATTATGCGTCAACACCTTCAAATTCGACACATAGTACGTATGGAAATCCTTGACCTTGAAGTTGTAGACGGTTGCTTTCTACTTCTTCTTAACGATTTTATCAACCGATAGCTTCTTCCCTTTATCGGTCTCGAAGAGGTCGCCTTTACGCAGATCCTTCGCCCACTACCCAGAAGGGGTGTTCGTCGGTGGTTTGGATGACTTCGCCGCTGATGTGGACTCCGTAGATTTCGTCTATCTTTTTGACGCGTGGAAAAGATTACCTATTTTCTTTCTATCGTATTCTAATATCCAATCACTATACTTCGTGTATATTTCAGCTAAAACGTCTTTTCTAGTAGCCACAATGTCCATTCCTCTATCATCATAAAAATAAAAGATTAACCCTCTATTTAAATTAATGAGATAACTATCCCCATAAATATCCTCATCCACTTTATCTCTCAGATAGGTCCCTGATCTAAAATCACCTACATTACATTTCAAGCAGTATCGATTAGTAATCGTATAATCGATATCATCAAGTCGGATGGTATCAGCCGACAGAATGAGATGGTATAAACGATGAAAGTTCTTTCCTTGTCTGCTTTTTGCAAACAACTCATCAAAGGTTTCTTGTATGCCGTAATATTCGGCTGCTCGTAAGAATGTGTTCAAGATAGCATGTCTCTTGCGAGACAACCCCCAGTTCCTACTCGAAGCTTGAACGTATGGGTGCGGGGCTTGTTCGACCAATTCTTCCACGACGGTCACGTCGTGGACAGATGCCGCGGAAATGCCATAACTAACAATGTACCCATGATCCGTAATTTGAAAAGATCCTTTCAGTCCGTAATAATGCTCTCGTTTAGAAGCACAGTAACCGTAATTTGCAACATCCTGAAAAAGTCTTACACAGGATGCCCGTGTGTAGTGGCAAATCGGCAATGGTACGCTGTCAATGATAGTGTAGTATGCTTGTGAAACAAATCTCCTCGTAAACTTGATACCATAGAATTTTAATCGCTCGTTGAAGTTGACGACAGATGCGGTTGTACCTAATCGCTCAGGAAATGGTTGGTCGAAGAATAAATTTGATACAATGAACGCATGCCACTGTCTCTCGGATTTAAAACCCAACATTTTCCCCATCAGACAAACTGCTATTAACGAAACATCCTCTTGCTTCTGCTTGTTTTTATTTCGCCGGTGGCGAAATTCTTTGGGTAACAATGATGATAAAGACTCTTAATATCCTTGTAAATCCGTTTATACAATGTTTGTATATCTTTGTGGGATCGTGTATCATAAAAGTGCTCTTGCATGCAACATTCCTCCTGATGATAGGGTGACGCTTTCATTATGAAGGAATTGTTGCACAAGAGCTATTTGTTTATCATCTTTTAACTAGCATTACGGGTACATATTGTATATCAGAATCAAAAAACAAACGGCCTCTTCATATCAAAGAGACCGTTTATTACTAGTTCAACTAACTATTTTTCTTTCCAAGCCAATTGTTCAATATCACAATGATTGAGGCGATGTTTTTTTAGAAAAGACAAAGCCCGTTCACTCACTATTAGGTTTGCAATTTCATCTGTGCAAAAGTCTTCTCCTGTCCAATCAGTGACTAGGCCATTGGATACACTTATTTTTCCTTCTGGAACCAACTCTACAAATTCAGGGAGCGTTCGTTCTGGATGCATCTCCTGAAAAAATTCAGACATACTTACCTCCACCTTTCTGAATTGATATCCAGAAAGGTTAGAGCTTTCTATGAGAGAGGCTAAGCTAGTAGTCACAATGAAGCATGGGCACGTTTCTAAAAGAGCATCTCCAAGCCATCCTTCAAATTCATAATGCAAGTGACTAACTTTTCGCTGACCATTAGGAAATGTTTCTGAGGAAAATATCGTATTTTCTCCTACTCCTCCAGCAACCTCTGGCATTAAACAATAAAGCTTCATATAATGCTACACCTACCTAATTGGGGGTTTAAAAAGATGACCGTACTTATCATCGACTTCTCGAGACTTACCGGAAATTTGTCCCTTTGTAGCATTGGGATTATCTTTGTAAAACTGGTTCCACTCTTTACGAATAGTTGAGAGATGAAGTGTATTATTAAGCTCTTTAGGAATCCCTCTTAAATTATCTAAAGAGTGCATTTCATCGTTAGTATACTTACCCGGGTATCTTCTCATAGCCTGCTGTTCAATCGCGTGATGAACAACAACTTTTCCTTTCAATTCTGGATATGCTTCAAAGAAAGTATCCCTGTAACATTTATTATGCGTCAATACTTTCAAATTCGAAACATAATACGTATGAAAGTCTTTCACCTTGAAGTTATAGACAGTTGCTTTTTGTTTCTTCTTAACGATTTTATCAACCGCTAATTTCTTCCCTTTATCGGTCTCGAAGAGGTCACCTTTGCGGAGGTCCTTCGCTGGGACCCAGCCTTCGCCGATTACCCAGAAGGGGTGTTCGTCGGTGGTCTGGATGACTTCGCCGCCGATGTGGACTTCGTAGATTTCGTCTATCTCTCGCTTGAAGAGCCATTCGACTTCTTTGTAGGCGATTTCGCCGGTTTCTTCGTTCTTGGCGAGGACTTTATCACCTATGTCGATTTCTTCGATCGGCTTACCGCCGTCTTCTGTCTCGATCCATTTACCGGTTACATGATAGTAGTAAAATCGCCTCCCGACCGAAGTCAAGAAGCGATTTTACTACTAATCTCTTACATATACAGTTCTACGAGACTTCTTCTGTAAACACTGCAATTCGATCAATTACTTCAACATCATCTTCATCAAGTGTTGTATCAATAGCCAATCCTGGTATCTCAGGAATGTGATATACTTCTTCTTCTTCATCGAATTCAATGCGAGAGTCAATTTGTATAGCTTTAGAGATTTTCATTCCCATACATATTTCTCCAAATAAAGTCCCTTTATAACTAGGATAGGCAATTATATGACGAAGTCGTCCGTCCAAAACATTAAATATTAAAACGAGTGAATCTCGAATCTCATAGTTGATCTGAAACGGAACACGCATTTCCCAATACTTAGTGGAACATTGATTTGTAATTTGGGAACTGATAATACCAAACCAGCTTATTACGTCCTCATAGGTTTTAATATGCTCTCTCAGCTGAAAACCACCCATGCTCTCTGCCGGAATGATTGGAGCCTTTAAATCTACTATATCAGGTATCACTTTCCTACCTCCCATGCTATTTTAGGAAATATATACTTGATTTCTCATTACCAGAAGTTCGATAGTTCGATTCAGAACCCCAGACAACTTTCGATTTTCCTTTGTCAGTCGTACTTATCACTGCATATGGCACATCACCGTGTCGTCCTCCACCCATGCTACTTCTCATCGCGGAAATCGGACTTCCCGATCCAGTCACACTAAATTTCTCGCCTCTTTGCGACTTAGTTGGATCTAACTTACTAACATTAAAACCATTTTCCTGAAGTACACCATGTGCATGTCTAACAAACTCATCAGGATCTTTAAACTTGCTGATCTTGTCCAAGCTACCAGAAATATTTCCTAGATCATCTAGGTTACACCTATTATGCGTCAAAACCTTCAAATTCGAAACATAATACGTATGAAAGTCTTTCACCTTGAAGTTGTAGACGGTTGCTTTTTGTTTCTTCTTAACGATTTTATCAACCGCTAACTTCTTCCCTTTATCGGTCTCGAAGAGGTCACCTTTGCGGAGATCCTTCGCTGGGACCCAGCCTTCGCCGATTACCCAGAAGGGGTGTTCGTCGGTGGTCTGGATGACTTCGTCGCCGATGTGGACTTCGTAGATTTCGTCTATCTCTCGCTTGAAGAGCCATTCGATTTCTTTGTAGGCAATTTCGCCGTCTTCTGTCTCGATTCGGGTTCCAGCTACGAAGCATTTACATGCTGCCTCTATGATTCCCAGCCGTAAATCCATACTGATTGTATTTCCTTTAGGAGTGTATCATGAAAATGATATGATAGTTCCTCTAATAGAAAGCTCCCAATGGATCACAGACAAATTGCTATCCATTGAGAGCATATCACAACACTAGATTACTACAGTGCTACGTCAAACAAAAAAATCTCTTTCGTTTGAATCCTAACGAAATTCCCTATACTACAAGGTTCTCCTACTGTATCCAGCAATATAATGCTGTCTTCCAAGCGGATCACCACACACCCGTCTTCAAATACTGACTCCAACTTTCCAGTCACACCTACATAATGGGCATTATTTGAAATGGAATAACGATTATCCACAGATTCGACAATATCTCTCCCCCACCATAAGGTATCTAGAAATTCTAATTCAACTTCGTAATCAGCATTTAATACAGGTTTCTCTCCTTTCCAGATTGCTCTACTACTTCCTAGATCAGAAGAAAACACTACATCAAATTCACCATACGCTCTCTCATGGAACTCAACTATTGAAATCTTCAGGTCTCATCACCTCTTCGGATTCGGAACCTTTTCACAGATCTTTCGCTCTGATCCAGCAAGGATAACCTCAAAGAATATCCTCTAACCACTCATAAATCTCTTACCAAACTTCCCACTCATTTAAATTGTTATCTTGAAACATCATTGCCTCTGGCCCCTCATAGTCCTCTTCTCTTAAAGATATGGAGAAATAAACACCATTTGTAAAGAGTATTTTTACCTCCTTATCTGGATATTCCTTCACAGCCTCCACAGTCTGGTTTATTAAGTCACACATTTTGTCACAATATCCAGACTCACCGTATCGATAAGAGACACTATCATTTCTGATTCGTATTACAGGTGTTGTAAACGCCGTTAGCTTACTATCACACTGATCTCCTTCAAATGTTAATTGAATATAATCTCGGATAAAAATTACCGAACTTAATTCACTACCTTCAATTCTCTTTAAAATCAAGCTTCATCCCTCTTTTAATTTAAGGAGTAGAACTATCCCTTATTTTAAAAATCAACTCTATGACAAGTGCTCATATAGTTGACTTAATATTGCCAAATGTCCACTATATCGATGGTTGTTGACCTACTTAAAAGGCAAATGCCCCCATGGATCAGTTTTTCCTTTGGTAGTCTAACCAGTATAAGGATTAATGGTTTGACCAGATTTATTCATATAAACACCATAACCGTTAGGGTACCTTGATGTCGAATCCATGATTCGCACTCCCGTTGTTCTAGAATCGAAATCATGTCCACCGGATCCATGTTCGTACTTAGTACCTTTTCCATTTTTAGAGAGACCTGTATTAACTCCATTTTTCGGAATAGGAACAGCAGTCCCTCCAGGAGTAACAATAAAATCAGGACCGGCACCTGGACCAAATTTAGGGCCGCAAGTATTATGCGTCAACACCTTCAAATTCGACACATAGTACGTGTGGAAGTCCTTCACCTTAAAGTTGTAAACGGTTGCTTTTTGCTTCTTCTTAACAATCTTATCAACCGCTAACTTCTTCCCTTTATCGGTTTCGAAGAGGTCGCCTTTGCGGAGGTCCTTCGCTGGGACCCAGCCTTCGCCGATTACCCAGAAGGGATGTTCGTCGGTGGTCTGGATGACTTCGCCGCCGATGTGGACTTCGTAGATTTCGTCTATCTCTCTCTTGAAGAGCCATTCGACTTCTTAGTAGGCGATTTCGCCGGTTTCTTCATTCTTAGCGAGAACCTTGTCACTTATGCTAGTAAAAATCGCCTCCAGATATGAAATCTAGAAGCGACTCTACTGCTCTCTCTTACATATACAGTTCTACAAGACTTCCTCTGTAAACACTGCAATTCGATCAACAACTTCAACATCATCTTCATCAAGCGTTGTATCAATTACTAATCCTTGTAATTCAGGAATATAGTATACTTCATCGAAATCATCAAATGTAAATCGGTTATCGATTTGCATTACTTCAGAGATTTCCATCCCCATGCGTATTTTGCCGAACAGAGTCCCTTTATAATTGGGGTATGCAATGATATGACGAAGCTCCCATTTAATATTGAATATGAGGACAAGTGTGTCTTTAATCTCATATTCTACAAGGAGTGGGGTATACTCTGATATACTTGGTTTAAGACTAGGGAAGTTCAAGATTATTTCTTCATATACCTGAATATTCTCCCTTAGCTGAAAGCCCCCTATGCTTTTTCCCGGTATAATCGGAGCCTGTAGATCCACTATATTAAAGCCCATAATGCTCCCTCCTATACAGTCGTTTTGTGCAATCTACTTCAAAAAATATATATTTGATTTTTCATTTCCAGAAGTTCGGTAATTCGATTCGGACCCCCAGACAACTTTCGTTTTCCCTCGATCAGTTGTACTTATCACTGCATATGGCACATCGCCGTGTCGTCCTCCACCCATGCTACTTCTCATGGCGGAAATCGGACTTCCTGAGCCAGTCACACTAAATTTCTCGCCTCTTTGCGATTTAGATTTAATTCGACCACTTATATTAAAGCCGCTGTTCTCTACAACTTCATGAGGTTCCGCAACAAATAATGATGACACTAATTAACCATAGAAAAAGCACCCCAATTATTGAATTTATTGGGGTGGAGTGTAGCCTGTTAACTCTCTTCTGTATACACAGCTATACAGTCAATGATTTCATTCTTGTCCTTATCCAATGTTGTGTCAATGGACAATCCTTTTAATTCAGGAATGTAGTACAACTCTTCATCATCATCAAACTTAATACGGGGATCAAATTGCATCGCTTCGGAGATTTTCATCCCTAAATGTATTCCTCCAAGTAATGTTCCTTTATAATTTGGAAGAGCAAATACTTTACATAGACTTCCATCAGAAATATCAAAAATAAGCTTTAATGTATTTTGAATCTCATATTCAACTTGAAACGGAACAAATAGCTCCCAATATTTTGTGAAGCTTTGATTTGTGATTTCTGAACTAATAATACCAAACTTCCTAATGATTCCTTTGTAAGTTTGAATATGCTCACCCAGCAAGAAACCGCCGATGCTTTCTCCTGGAATGACTGGGGCATTTAAATCTACTATATCAGGTATCACTTTCCCATCCCCCATTATTTTAGGAAATATATGCTTGATTTCTCATTACCGGAAGTTCGATAGTTCGATTCAGAACCCCAGACAACTTTCGATTTTCCTTTGTCAGTTGTACTTATCACTGCATATGGAACATCACCGTGTCGTCCTCCACCCATGCTCCCCCTCATTGAGGAGACCGGACTTCCTGAGCCAGTGACATTAAATTTCCATCCTCTGTCTGAATTAGATCTTGTTAAATCACTTACATTAAATCCGTTTTTCTCCAAAACTCCATGTGCATGTCTAACAAACTCATCGGGATCTTTAAACTTGCTGATCTTGTCCAAGCTACCAGAAATATTTCCTAGATCATCTAGGTTACACCTATTATGAGTCAGCACCTTCAAATCCGAAACATAATACGTATGGAAATCCTTCACCTTGAAGTTGTAGACGGTTGCTTTCTGTTTCTTCTTGACGATTTTATCAACCGATAGCTTCTTCCCTTTATCGGTCTCGAAGAGGTCGCCTTTGCGGAGGTCCTTCGCTGGGACCCAGCCTTCGCCGATTACCCAGAAGGGGTGTTCGTCGGTGGTCTGGATGACTTCGCCGCCGATGTGGACTTCGTAGATTTCGTCTATCTCTCGCTTGAAGAGCCATTCGACTTCTTTGTAGGCGATTTCGCCGGTTTCTTCGTTCTTGGCGAGGACTTTGTCACCTGTATAGCTAGTAAAAATCGCCTCTAGACCGAAGCCCAAAAGCGATTAAGTCTTTTCCATTTTCATTTGATTCAACTAGGCTGGTTCAGCCTCCATACAGAACTCTTGAGGTGGAGATAATTCATCATCATACTTTAAAATATGAGGTTTTGGTGTAGCACATCTAACAAATGTTAACTCATACCTTACACGATACAGACCGTCCTCTCCGGATTCTAAAGGAATGGCATGAAAAAATAATTCATAACTTCCTTGTGGAATGTCAAAAATAAACTCTTCTGATAGAATACTTGTTATTGTGACACCATTACCCTCTACATAGAATGGTACAACTATGGATCGAATAGCTTGCTCATTCGCGTATATTTCTTCTCCCAGCCCCACACTAACCTCACTTTCCCAGTCAGACAACGCACCGAATGACACACTACCTTCTCTCCAAGAAAACCTTTGCTTTACATGTGTATCTGTCCAATCATTAAACGGATCTTGTAAGTCCGTATTAAAAACGTTTACTTGAGAATACGATATGTCTAATAGAATATCTTTCCATTTTTTCAATATCAACACCTACTTAATTCACTGTCTATGAGCTGTTCTAATTCCCATACAATCATCACCTTTTCCAATGTCCCAAAACTAATCTATTAAATAATACTGGATCGGTTAAAATCGATTACATCAGGATCTACCTTTTCTAAAATATCTTCAAATTTGCTCCAACCATTCTTTCTAACAAAGTCTGCTTCAGCAGAAGTAATGGGCACTAACCATGCCTGAACAATGGGGATATCATTTTCGGGATAGAAAACATGGAATGAATCTGGGAAGTAAACCGGCACTGCAACATACAACGCCTCCAACTGGGTCCCCTCAAATAAATTCCCTCTTGGTCCAATAACCTCCCCAGCTAAGTAGGCACGGTGCTTCTCTAATGCTTCTCGTCCAACTTGTTCCAAGATCCCTGGAATATTGTCATATTCAGACTCGGAATAAGAAACAAAAAACAACTCCTGCCTTATTTCTTTATTGGAAATTGGACATTTAAAATAATGATGACTCAACCCCAAGGTAGAATAGACAACTGTTCCTTGAAAAGGTCCCTTTGTAAACCGTGCAACTTGAAAACCCTCTATCTCCGAAGTACCAGACTCAATTTTGCCTAGGTGGCTTTCAAGAAAATCTATATAATTACTCATTTTATTCCTCCAACTTAAATATAGACATGATTCCATGATTGTATTAGTATTCTCAAGTACAATTCACGGAATCATGCTTCATAACTAGGGTGAATTAATAGTGCCATTTTATACTATTAATCTCGATTTGATCTAGGTCTATTACAACTAGGACATTCAAGAAAAGTATCTTTTTGATAATTATCCAGGAAATCTTTTCGTTTTGCATCCAATGGGAACCTTCTGTTTGTCCATGACGGCATATGACTAATATCCCAGTCACGCGGCTTACCAGAGAATGGTGCAACTATAACTTCCTTGCCACAGCTAGGACACAATTTCCCACCATTCGGACCATCTTCTGCCCTGTTCCAAGCATCCCGGACAGTACCTTTCCTCCACGATCCTCGGTTTGTAATATCTCCTTTTTTGTTTGACCCCTTCAAAAAATCACACTGATTATGCGTCAATACCTTCAAATCTGAAACATAGTACGTATGGAAATCCTTCACCTTGAAGTTATAGACGGTTGCTTTCTGTTTCTTCTTAACGATTTTATCAACCGGTAACTTCTTCCCTTTATCGGTCTCAAAGATGTCGCCTTTGCGGAGATCCTTAGCCCTTACCCAGCCTTCGCCGATTACCCAGAAGGGGTGCTCGTCGGTGGTCTGGATGACTTCGCCGCCGATGTGGACTTCGTAGATTTCGTCTATCTCTCGCTTGAAGAGCCATTCGACTTCTTTGTAGGCGATTTCACCGGTTTCTTCGTTCTTGGCAAGGACTTTGTCACCTATGTCGATTTCTTCGATCGGCTTACCACCGTCTTCTGTCTCAATTCGGGTTCCGGCTACGAAGCATCTACAGGCTGCGTCTATGGCCCTTTTGGTGGTACTGCTTACGTTTTTGCTATACTTGCCGGCTTTAAATGCGTCGCCTCCGGGGAATATGCCCATGCCAGTATAGAATGCATTTTCATAGTCGCCTTCGAACAGATACCATCCCGCATGCGCAGCGTCGATTGCTCCCGTTGGATCAAAGGTACCTGCCACATCTAATATCGTATGGGCGATTGCTTTCCAACTCGATGGCGGTTTCGGCTTTGGTGGTGCTTTCGGTTTCGATGGAGTTGGCTGTGATTTCTTTTTCTTGGAATTATCAGTAGCTTTATTTTTTTTATAGTCAGCCTGTTTATATGTCCATGTCTTCTTTTTGTGATTATAAGTGTCTGTGTCCCCATCCTGATGATGGATAACGGCATTCCCATTAGGAGCCATGAATATACCCACGATTCCCTCTGAGTTATCATCAACAGGCATATATCCATGTCCATCTAAATCGGCACTACTCACTGGATTCCCAGCGGCAAATCCATACTGATTCGCATTTCTTGGGTCCATGACGAGTTCTTTAAACTTCCCTGCATCGGTATACGAGTCCTGCGTCAGGAATCGTCCTTGTTCGGGAGAGTAGTTCCGGAAGCCGAGGTCATAGGACTTCGTATTCGGATCCCAACGTTTTCCGCTGTAACGGAACGAGTTGTACATCTCTTTAGTTGGGTTATTCGGATCTGGCTTGTCTACTCCGGTGAAGAGGGTTTCGTCGTTCTCTCCATATGGAGAATAGCCATATGTGCTACGAACATTTCCTTTCTCGTCGGTTAGGAGTTCGACATCGACATCGGTGTTAGTACCATAATACGATGTTTCTGGCTTTTCTCCTGCTTTGATCATCGCCATCCGTTCGCCCCATGCAGAGTAAACGTAGGATCTGGTGATCTGATCAGCGACTTCTTCCGAGATCACTTGCTCGGTGGTGCCAAGGTAATCGAAGTTCGTCTTCTTAGACTGGTCCGTTCCTGCCTGCTCTACTTTCGCGATAGTGCGATCTAAGGAGTCGTAGGCAAATTGGGTCTTGATTTGGTTCTTGGTTTCTTTATCAGTCTTGATATGCTCGGTAATGTTATCAAATGGGTCATAGGTATATTGTTCTCTGATCTGTTCGCCTTCTTTGATCTCCTCGACACGTCCCATTGAGTCGTATTGATAGTCGGATTTGACGCCTTCTTTCTTCTCAGAGATGAGACGGTTGCGGTCGTACTGGAAGCTGGTAAATTTATTGTCTTTATTCTTTTCCACGATGTTACTATTCGCATCTAGAATATACGTCTCAAAAGACTTCTGTTTCCCATCTTTCTCCGCTTTGATGAGGCGATCACGAGCATCGTACTCGTAGCGGTAGGTGTTATCCATCTGCTGGTTATCGGCACCACGGAGGGTGGTGATGTCTTTCGTACGGTGACCGTTTTCGTTGTACTCGAGGAAATGTCTTTGTAGAAGCGTTCCATCCTGCTTCTTGGTTTGCATTTCTTTGGTTTTCTGGTCTTCGTAATAGCTGTAAGTGGTCTGGTTGCCGTTTGGCAACGTTACCTGCTTGATTTTCCCGGAAGGAGTTCGTTGGTACTCGGTCCACTGGGCTTCGTCTTTTCCGGTCTGGCTCATCATGGACGAGACTTGGTTCACGGTGTCGTAATAGTAGTACGAGGTCTGCCCCGGATAGACGAGATTAAATAGGTTTCCGTTTCGGTCGTAGGTGTAGTCGAATTTTTTCGTGACCTTGTCTTTTTTCCATTCTTCAACGGAGATGACTTGGTTCACATGGTTGTACTTCATCTTATACTTGTCTACGTTTGCCTTGGTACTTAGGTCCCTGGTTTCGACTAGGTTCCCGTTAGCATCGTACGTATATTGAAGCAACTTCTTATTAAAGGTTGCAGGCGTGCCTTTCAGCCCTGAGTCATAGAGTTGTTTGACTTTCCCATCTGGCTGATAAGCCCAGCCCATCTCGCGCTTGAGTTTGCCATCGGCACTTGTTATATCTCTTTCGGTTTGCTTTCCTAGATCGTCGTATTGATACTCGGTTTTCACTCCGAATGGATCTTCGATGCTTCGGAGCCAGCCCGTATCATAATAGGTCATCTTGGTCTTAATGCGATCGACCTGTCCGTAGGAAGCTGGGGTTGTTACTTCGGTTACGTTGCCTAGTTCATCGTATTGATAGGTCATCTTCGGACGTTCTAATTGTTTGCCGTCATGTGGATAGATGATCTCGGTTACACGGTTTAGTTCGTCGTATACTTTCTCTTGGACGAAGTCTCCTTTGGTCGGAGTAGCTACGCCACGAGGGGTTTCTACTTTTAGGAGGTTTCCGGCACCGTCGTAGTCATATTTGGTGATGAGTTCTTTACCGTTATGTGGGACGCGCTCTTCTGCGAGTAGTCCCCGTCGGTCGTAGTATTTATAGACGTGATTCCCATCTTTATCCTTGATGCGTGTGACTAATCCATCCGCATCGTAGGTGGTATGGGTGTATTGATCTTTCGCATCGATTTCGCGAACTACGCGGTGATTTTTATCGTACTCTTTCCGGATGGTATGATCTTTATCATCTGCGGTAGAGGCGATTCCCTCTGGCATAGTGGTTTTGATCTGGTTTCCGACGTCATCATATTCGTAGGTTATTTTATGACCTAATGAGTTTGTCGTGGCAATGAGTTGATCAAAATCATCGTATTCATACGTCGTAATATAGTCCTGATCATCATCCTTGGTCAAACTACCGTTTGGCTCGGTCTCTTTGATCAGTTTCCCAACGTTGTTATACTCACTCTTCTTCACACGGGGTACTTTGGTATCGGTGTCAGAAGGGAGTTTGGTTTCAATCACCCGATCCATAGCGTCATATTCATAAAAGGTTTCCGCTCCGGTTGCGGATGTTTCTTTGACGACATTGCCATTTTGGTCGTATACGGGGGCAATTTGGGTAATGTATTCATTTTTCTTCAGATCTTTTGGTATTTCGGTTTTTTCTAGTCGTTTATAGATGTCATAGGTCATGGTGATTCGCTTGCCTTTGGGATTGGTGGTGGTTAATGTTTCACCACGCGATCCGTAGGTAGACCATGTGACATTTCCTTTGGCATCGGTTACCTTTTGTGCTAGTCCGTTTGCATCGTACTCGTCTGAAATGGTAGCGTGTCCATTTACATCGGAAGCGCTCTTTAACAATCCGCCAGGCCAATAGGTATAGGTCGTTCCGAGGCTCATCGAGTTTTGCTTCGTGAGCATATTCCCGTTGGCATCATAGGTATAACGAACTTCTCTGCCTTCTGGGGAGGTTTCTTTGACGAGCTCTGAAACTCTTCCATCCATTCCAGTTTGATATTCGTAACGAGTGGATTTTCGGGCAGAAGGGTCGGACAAGGCGTTGTTTTCTTGGTCAGTCTTCATGAGCGGTTGCCCGTGTTCATTGTACTTCCAAGTGGTAACCGCACCATTTGGCTCTTCGAGACGAATCATGTTGTCATCGTCGTCGTATTCGTATTTGGTGGTACGTGTTTTGGATTTGGTGTTTACACTTACTTGCGTTTGGCGGCCTTTGCCATCAAAGGAGTATTCCGTGTGACGATCTTTATTCGCATCGGTTACAATACGCTGGTTTGCATTGTAGTCAATGAAAAGGTTTTCTTTTGCCCGGTTCGTCATTTTGGTGACTTTATTGGCTAGATCTCCACTTGTATGATACTCAAACGTGGTAGGATTCCCACGAGAATCGGTCACTTTCGTGATATGTGACTTAAGTGTCGGATGGTATTCAAATCGGTAGGTTTTTAAGTCCGTCACATTTGTGACTTTCCCTACGTCAATGCCATCCATTAGCTTGACTAATCGATCTTGATCATCATAGACAAATTGCATCCGTCTGCCTGCGATGTCATCGATATAGTCCACTTTATTTCGGTCGTTATACGAGATTTTCAAAGTCTCCCGATTCATCGAGTCCTTGATTCGGCGTAGAAATTGTTTCGGTTTGTTATCGATCTTTCGTTCTTCGTATTCGTAGATGAGTTTGTTCCCGTTTTTATCCACGATCTCACTGGTATAGCCTCTGTCATCTAAAAAGTATTGCACTCGGTCTTGTTCCGTGAAGACCCATTTTTTTCGCTTATCTGTCCCACTTATGTATTCAACGGATAGATTCAGCCCTGGTGGTGGATCAAACTTATTTTTGCTCTTATTCCAAGTAAATTCGTGGCTTTCGCCTTCTTCATCCACAACTACTACGGCACCCGAGATGATTTCATCTTTGCTATTCACCATCGCGCCATTGGTGGCAGGAGCACCGATACTTACAACCGATCCGGTACCGAGTGACCATCCTTTTCCGAGACCGGAATCAGTGGTACTTAGACTGTTATAGTTAAGCTGTGCATAGGTCTCAAATCCTCGCGATGGGTTTGAGTAGGGTTTGTAGAAAAAGGTGACATTCCCTTGATAAACGTTGATTCCGACTTTGCTGTCTGGACTGGCAAAAGCGCTGATATGAGCCGCATTATGTCCGAAGCCTTTTTCTTCTCCTTTCTTCTCTACGGCTACTTTTTGCTCTAGTACGGCTACTGGGTTCGTATCTTGTGAGAGCCATTTTCCATTTTTCGATAGGTCCCAACGCAGGCTATAGGATTCGCGCTGTTGGTTCCCTGTCATTTCAGGTGCTTTTACCTTGGCTCGAACTTTAATCGTCTGCCCGGGATTGACATCAATCGGGGTTGGGGCTTCGATGCCTTTTTCATCTACGGGACGAAGTGGGCTATCAAGACGTGCATTGGTTACTTCTTTCCCATCCGGTCCAATCCAGTGATAGGAAAGTTTATCGGTTGATCCACTCCATTTCTCTTCAGTCGTATTCGTTAAGGTGACGTCCACCACATACTCTGCTCCGGAGGTCATGTAAGAAGGAGTACTCGGGGCATGGTAGTTATTAGCAGCAGACTTCGTACTATAGATAACCATTAATTTCGGACGTACAGATGTATCGGGTGATTCGCTACTATGAAAGGCTGTCCGCTCTTTCACACTTCCTTCTTCACTCTGAAACTTTAGCAAAAATCCGTTATTCGTTTTCGTACCGTTTAACCATGCTTGAACGGCAGGCGTTGTCTTCCACAGATGCCACTCGGCTGTATAGCTTGTACTGATGGCATTGAGTGAGCCGATTTCAATATCTCCACCTGGTTGACTCCATGGGGTGTTCCAGGTAGCCTCTTCGGTAAATCCTTTGGCGAGTGAATAGATATCGTATTTCGTAGGTGTTTTATCATCCGATTCCTCATACTCGGAATTCATGAGTGCGAGATAGGAGCTCGATACTTTTACTCCGGTAGGAAGGGAAGATAAGTCAAATTTGATTACACTACGTGTGGTTCCGTAGGGCCCCATATTCCCTACGGATAGAAACGACTTTCCATCTATTTTATCTAAATTCGTAGTCGGCTTTGCGCTGGAAAGGGTGGTATCCTCTGCTTGCCTGATTACTTGTAGGGTAAGGCCAGCCTTTGGTAATTGCACTTGCTTTTCCTTGGAAGGGAAAATCTTACTATCCGTGGTTTTGACGGTAACCATGTAGTAATACGTACGCCCCATCTCAACAGGAAGGATTGCCGGAGTTGGCTGGGCAGTCGTATCTCGGTATTGTGTCTGATTCACTCCGTCGATCGGAGCGACGAGGGTGCTTTCACTCGGAGTAAATTTAGGCTGGGTACTCCGGTGGACCTGATACTCTATGAAACCGGAACCGGTGTACTTGCTCCAACTGAGCTCAGCTCCATCACCGTGAACCTTAGTGGGTTCGTTTAAGGTGATGACCGGTTCTCCCCAGTCAATAATTTGATCTTTGACGATAGACGCTTTCGCAGGGGCGGCTGGTGTTTTAGATCCTGCCTTCTTTTCTGCTGCGGTCTCCTTATAAAACGATAAAAGGGCATTGGAATCTTTATCCATTGCATATGGCTGTTTGATTTGCCATTGGTAATACTCATTGTTGATGAAATCTACCGCATAGGCAGGTAGAGGTTGCATGCTTGTCCATAAGAAAATGGTGACAATCATGCTTACTATTATTCGAACTTTCTTACTCATCTGTTGCTTTTTCTCCCTCCGTCATGAAATCCATTCCAAATTATATATGATTATTATCCGTTTTTAAATTATTTTTTATATTTTTCATTGTGAATCGAGATATAATCATGTAAATTAAGAAAGGAATTACAAGATATAGAGGAGATGGAAAAATGTTTGTTCGCTTTTCAAGAGGGTTGCGCATCATGTTACTCGCTACCCTATTTGTGGCATTTTGTTTGCCAGTAGGAGCACTTGCGGAAGGAAAACTTTCTCTCGTCCGCCCAACAGATAAAGAATCCTATACGCCTTCTTTACCACAACCGATTGTGTCTAACTGGAAGGAAGGACTCAAGAACGTGGATAAAAAGCAAAATGCAAGAAAGAAACGTTCTGCTGATCCTACTGTTACGACTCAAAAACCTTACACCGGTCCGATTTCGTACAATGCATACTTACATACAGGTGAAATCCATTACTATTCGTTTGAAACAACGGATGAAGGAACGATTAACCTAACCTCTTCTGGAGAACGAAAAGCACCGAATGCTTTTATTTCTTCTCTGGATGGTAAAAAGACTTATCAAACAGGCAGTTCACTACCTGCTGGAAAGTATGCATTAGTCGTGGAAAAGGGAGAAATGCTTTACTCGATTACACTCTCCCAGCTATCCTTTATCGAAAAACCGGATACAAATCTTCCTGAAATCAAACTTACCAAGCCAGCACTCGAAAGTCCGATTCGTGAGTCTTATCGACTTGCTTTGCAAGATATTCGGTTTTCGTTTGAAGGAACATCGACGAATGCCACTTTACTAACCTTACAAGAACAAGGAAAAAGCGGTTCCGTCCGTCATCTCCCTGTTGGCAATGCTTTTCAAGAAAGCTATATCATTCAGAAAAACACACCAGCTTATAGCAATTATGAGTTCCAAGCAACGAGCCAAAGCGGAAATTCGATCATTCGCGTGATTGAAGTCGTTCGTCCAAGTCTCCTCAGAACCAATGGCTCTGATCAATATGACACAGCAATTAAAACCAGCCAAGCACTACATCCAGATGGAGCCAAGTCCGTTATCATTACCGGACAAGATGACTATTACGATATAAAAGGCGGAGCGGTCCTATCCCACTTCGACCATGCTCCCATCTTGCTAACCCCTACTGGAAAAAATGGTGTACTCCCTGATCGAGTAAAGCAAGAGATTGTACGATTAAAGCCCGAAACAGCCTATATTCTAGGAGGTTCGGATAGAATGTCTACCCATGTGGAAAAAACGATCCAAGATTTAGGAATTAAGCCAGTTCGCATAGCTGGTGCTTATCCAGCCCAAACCAATGCGAAAATTGCTGAGTATTTCACTAACAAAATGAATGAATTAGGGAAAAAACCAGAAACTGCTCTTATCACCAGTAGCAGTTTCGGTCCTGTAGGTACACAAGCAATGAATATATCGATTCAAAAAGGGATACCGCTTCTTTACGTAGGAGATACTGTGATTCATGCTGATGTGAAAGATTTCCTCAAGAGATATCCACAGTATAAAAAGTTTGTGATTGTAGATGATCCTACGGTTGTTCCGACAGACATCGAGAAGCAACTACGCGATCTCGCTTCTGGCAATACGGTAGAGAGAATTGGAGATGGTAAAACTCTCTCTCGCTATGAGTCTGGAGTTGAATTAGCGAAAAAGTTCCAAACTGACCCTAGAACGATCGTTTTAGCAAATGGGGAAAACAACCCTGCTCAGCCACTTGGCACCATTCATACCGATGCAGTCTTAGGGGCACCACTTGCTGCCAAACATAAAGGCACCTTACTTCTGACTCCAAGAGACTCTTTTTCAACCAGTGTAGCGCAATACTTAGATGAGCAACGAAGCAAGGATAAGAAGGTCGATCAGTTGTTTATCCAAGGTGGAAATCTAGTGGTTACAGAATCATTAGTAGATCGTTTATTAAAGTATTTACAATAGGAATTCTGCTTGATCACTCTCTACACAATCGCGTATGACCTTAGAGAAAAGCACTGCATCCACGCCCGGATACAGTGCTTTCTATTTTTCACAACTAGCTTGTGAGAATCACGAGAAATGATCCTTCCATCTTATCCCTCAATTACATCCCAAATATATCTACTATATCAATAAACCTGCTTCACAATCAAACCCTCCACTTTCCTCGCCAACTGCCCTGACTCATACTCAGCCTGAGTCACAACGAAGCGAGTCATTCTTTGATCCAAATCAAGCGCCTCTTCCATCGATGTCATCAAATCCACAGCCTTGCGATCCACTTTTAAAATAATGTCTATCTCATGATCGTGTGGGGTAAATACGACAACCACTTGGTCAACTACATCTTGAAATCGTAATAACGGAGCAAAGCGATACTCCTGTACAAACGGTTGTTGTGTGAAATAATGCTCGAAGTCGGCTGTGACACCTCTTAATTCAAATCCAACTTCTTCGATTAATTGAATCATTTGGTGCACGAGTGGGTGAGGTGTGATCTCAATGCCGTCTACGTCGCTTGGATCTTTTGCCATCCGGATGTCGAGGCCCGTTTTCAGATAAACAGGGCAACCGCCTGTGGTGACAGGTACATCATAAGGGAGTTGAAACTCGAATGGAATCTCTTTTGACTCACTCGGACCAATGAAAAATGGCTCTGTAATCCGGAACTCGTCGAGTACATACTCTGCATGATTTCCTTCATGATGATACTGGACAACTAAGAAAAGATAGATATCGTCGACTCTCTGCTCCACTTGTCCTCCTTGCACATAAACGGCTCCCCTAATGAAGTCTCCTTGGCGGTAGCTTGATTTTTCTAAGCGTGTATCTACCTGAGTGGCTCCGATACCCATGCTGGCTAATGTTTTACCGAAAATCGACATAATCTATTTTTCACTCCTATTTCTGCTTCGTAGCATTTTGCGTATCTTATGTAGTGGGTCTTCTGGTACGGATTGTCCATTTAGTTGCAAGGTAGACTCTGGATTGCTATGCTCCCAGTATAACTGGCTTGTGAGCACTTTCGCTGTACGAATCATCTCAATTTCCATATGTAAGCCAATTTCGTCGTAAGTAAAGATGACAAGGAAGTCGTCCACGTATCCATGAAATGACCCAATCGGTTTAAATTGAAACATTTGATAAAAAGGATGTGGCTTTACTTCTGAATCGTATTCATTGCTAATTTTATAAAGTAAAAATCCAGCCTCTTCAATTTCGCGTAAGATTTTTTGAATGATCGGGGAAGGATAGATATGAATGCGATCTGAATCTGTTGGCGCTACCCCTAATTTAATATCTAACACTGTCTTTAAGAAAATGGGGAAACGTCCCTCCGACATCGGAATCTCCGCTGGAATTCGAAATTGGAATGGAACCCGTTTCGTCTGTTCTGCTTCAATCATCACAGCATCCGAAAGTGGAAACTTTTTAAATATATGCGATACTTTTTTCCCACCTTTGTTATATTGGACAACTAAAGCGAGTTCAATTTTCGAGATATCTTGATCTGTATTCCCACCTCGTATGACCACTTCTCCCTTTAATACATCTCCAGGAAAAAAGTGGTTATCTGTTAAAATGGTATCCACACTAGCAGAGCCAAATCCTGCGCTGGTGATCCACTTACGAATCATCTCGACTCTCTCCTTTATCATCAAAAAACAATTCATTTATCAATGAAATTATAACACAGCCGACGACTTCCGTTTTCTCCTGTTTCTCGTTACAATGACAAGGAGAAGGAGAGAATAAAATGAATAAAAGAATAAAGTCTACTGCATTATACGAACAAGCACTCAATGTGATCGTAGGAGGCGTGAATAGTCCCTCTCGCTCATTTAAGGCGGTAGGTGGCAGTGCTCCTGTTTTCATGAAACGAGCAGAAGGTGCTTATTTTTATGATGAAGATGGCAATCGATACATTGATTATCTAGCGGCTTTTGGCCCTGTTATCTTAGGACATGCCCATCCAGCCGTCACACAAGCGATTCAGGAAACGGCTGTCGATGGGGTTTTATACGGTGCGCCCACTTCGAAGGAAGTTGAATTTGCTACTATGCTACGGGACGCGATCCCTTCAATGGAACAAATTCGCTTTGTAAATAGCGGAACAGAAGCCGTGATGACCACCATACGCCTAGCACGAGCTTATACCGGGCGCAATAAAATCCTAAAATTTGCAGGATGTTACCACGGGCACTCTGATCTAGTCCTTGTGGCCGCTGGCTCTGGCCCGTCTACACTGGGAATCCCCGATAGCGCCGGAATTCCAACAAGTATCGCGCAAGAAGTAATTACCGTACCTTACAACGATATTCCCGCTTTGCAAGAGGCCCTTACGAAATGGGGAGATCAGATTGCGGGCGTATTAGTGGAGCCTCTCGTGGGGAATTTCGGGATTGTCCCACCTGCTCCTCAGTTCTTAGAACAGGTAAATGAACTTGTCCATGAGGCCGGTGGTTTAGTCATCTATGATGAAGTGATTACCGCTTTCCGCTTCCACTACGGAGGAATTCAAAACTTATACGGGGTGGAGCCTGATCTAACGGCACTTGGAAAAATTATCGGGGGTGGACTTCCGATCGGAGCCTACGGTGGTCGTAGAGAAATCATGGATAAAGTAGCACCTATGGGTCCGATGTATCAAGCAGGGACCATGGCAGGAAACCCACTCTCCATCTCCGCGGGCATTGCTTGCATTCGTGAATTAAGTAAGGAAGGCACCTATCAGCGACTCGATGAATTGGGCGCTCGGTTAGAAGAGGGGATTCGTTCTTCTGCTAGTAAGTATGGCGTGCAAATCACGTTAAACCGATTTGGCGGAGCACTTACCGTATACTTTACTGATCAAGAAGTATTCGATTACGATACAGCTCAGACTTCAGATAGTGAGAAGTTCGGCGAATTCTTCCGTCTCATGCTCGAACAAGGGATTTATCTAGCTGCTTCCAAATATGAAGCTTGGTTTCTAACCACAGCTCATACGGACCAAGATATTGTAGAAACCTTGAAAGCCGTCGACATCGCATTTTCAAAAATGGAGACACACAAATGAGTAACCAGGCGTCAATCTATGAAGCAATAGGAGGGGCACCTACTATCCGCCAGATTGTAGAAGCCTTTTATCCACGGGTCAAAGCTCACCCGCTACTGGATCCGATCTTTCCAGAAGACTTAACCGAAACGATTGAAAATCAATACATGTTTCTTACTCAATTTTTCGGCGGCCCCGGCCTATATACGGAGAAAAAAGGACACCCTATGCTACGCGCACGTCATATGCCATTTGAAATCACTCCCGAGCGCGCAGAAGCATGGCTTACTTGTATGCATGAAACCTTAGACGAAGTAGGCATCCACGGCCCCATACGTGAACAAATGTGGTCACGACTTGCCATGTCCGCTTATCACATGGTGAATTCCTAAATTAGATACTAAAATCATCTCCACTGTCAGACTCATGAAAAAACGCTATTCTTCCTGATAACTCTTCAGAAAGAATAGCGTTTTTTTACTTTAAGAGAAACACTTTTTCATTATGAAAATCTACGGCATAAGGATGATTCCTGCTGCAGAGACAACTGCTACAATCACTCCAAAAGCAATAAACAGGATATAGTAAAGGGACCCTTTTTGATCCAAATGCATAAAGGTAAACAATTGCAGAAGAACCTGAATCACCGCAAAGCCGAGCATCAAGGGCAGTACCCAAGCCACTGGTACAACATCTCTTAGTACAAGAACGAAAGCTGCGATGGTAAGCAAAATCATCGCACCAAATGAGACAATATGCTTCATTTTACTCTCGGGTTTGTGCTCAGTTGGTTGGGTATTAGAAGTATTTTGATCCGCCATCATTATCCCACCATTCCGAGAAGATATACCAACGTAAAGATAAACACCCATACAACGTCGATAAAGTGCCAATATAAGCTACTTACAAAGAGTTTCGGAGCTGTTTCCGTATTAATGCCCCATTTCCAAGCTTGGTACATAATCGTCGAAATCCAAATGATTCCAAAGGTTACGTGGGCACCGTGTGTTCCAACTAACGCATAGAAGGAAGAGCCAAAAGCGCTACTCATAAAGGTATGACCCTCATGGATATAGTGAACAAATTCATAAATCTCAAGGATTAGGAAGGAGAGACCGAGCAATACGGTTACTCCTAACCAGAAAAGCATTCCCTTTTTATCTAGCTTATTCATTGCCATCATGGCGAAAACACTGGTTAAGCTACTAAATAACAAGATCGCTGTTGCCACCGCTACAAGGACCGGATCAAATAGTTCAGCACCACTTGGACCATTTACGGTTTGATTACGAAGAGCTAGATACGTACCAAACAAACAAGCAAACAATACGGTTTCAGCACCAAGGAACATCCAGAAGCCCATTACTTTGTTCTTACCTTCAAAAGTAGCTGTTTCTAGATGCATCCCCGGTTTGATTTCAACTGGATGATGAGCCATTAACTTTTCGCCTCCTTGTCTAGGAGTTCTTTCGGTTTTACATAGAATCCATGATCACGGTCGAAGGAACGCATAAACATCGTTACAGCAAATGCCAGCAGCCCCATAACGCCAATTTCCCAACTACGAGCAATTAAGCCCCAGCCACCTACAAAGAGGGCCAAAGACATCAAGAATGGGATATGAGAACCAGACGGCATATGAATCTTACCAAGCGGTTCTGCAGGAGTCATCTTCTTATTACCAGCTTGTTTTTCCAGCCAGAATGCATCTACACCGCGAACTTCTGGTAGCTGTGCAAAGTTATAGAAAGGAACTGGGGTTTGCGTAGCCCACTCCAATGAACGGCCATCCCAAGGATCTGCAGCAGCAATCTTTTTCGAACGGAATGATTGAATCATATTCCAAGCAAAGATAATGGTTCCGATTCCCATGAGAACTGCACCCAGTGTACTAACTTGGTTAATATATTCTAACCCTACATTCGGTTCATAGGTAAACACTCGACGTGGCATACCGAAGAGTCCCAAGAAATGTTGTGGGAAGAATGTTAGATGGAATCCGATAAAGAAGGTCCAGAAATGCCAGTTTCCTAGTCTTTCACTTAACATCTTACCAAACATTTTCGGCCACCAATAGTATGCACCAGCGAGAAGAGCAAATACCGTACCACCAATTAACACATAGTGGAAGTGAGCTACTACGAAATAGCTATCTTGGTATTGGAAGTCCGCTGGAGGAGCAGCAAGCATAATCCCCGTCATACCACCGATAACGAATGTCGGAATAAAGCCGATTGCCCACTTCATGGCTACTGGGAAGGTTAACTCCCCGCCCCACATGGTAAACAACCAGTTAAACACTTTAATACCCGTTGGAATCGCGATGAGCATCGTAGCGACTGCAAAAATGGAGTTCGATACAGGTCCTAGCCCTACTGTAAACATATGGTGAACCCATACCATAAAGCCTAAGAATCCAATTAAGGATGTCGCGAATACCATCGAGTTATAACCAAACAATTTCTTTTTAGAGAATGTCGAGAAAATCTCAGACATAATCCCAAACGCAGGAAGAACCACGATATATACCTCTGGATGACCGAAGATCCAGAATAAATGCTCCCAAAGTACCGCACTACCACCCATTACATGATCGAAGAAGTTTGCGCCGAAAAGGCGATCCATCATCAATAAGAGTAGAGCAATCGTAAGTGGGGGCATCGCAAAGATAATCAACACAGAAGTAATGAGGGATGTCCATGTAAACATTGGCATACGAAGGAAACTCATGCCCTTTGTTCGCATGTTTAAGATGGTGACGAGAAAGTTAATCCCACTTATCGTCGTTCCTGCACCCGCTATCTGCAGGCCGAGTACATAATAGTCGACCCCGGGTCCCGGACTATATTCGTTTAAGGCTAATTGTACATAAGAAGTCCAACCAGCATCAGGAGCCCCACCGAATATCCAACCCATATTGGTTAAAAGCGCCCCGAAGAAGAATAGCCAGAAACCTAAAGAGTTTAGGAATGGAAACGCAACGTCACGCGCTCCGATTTGCAGAGGCATAACCACGTTTATCAAACCAAAAATTAGTGGCATAGCCGCAAAGAAGATCATGGTTGTACCATGCATCGTAAGTAATTCGTTAAAAGTACGTCCAACAAACGCATCATTTCCAGGAACCAACAATTGGTAGCGCATGAAGAGCGCCTCCAAACCTCCTACTACAAAGTAAAAGATCCCCGCCATAAAGTACATGACACCAATTTTTTTATGGTCCACCGAGGTAAGCCAATCCCAAGCTACTGTTTTACGCGCACGTTGGATAAGAGTATTGTTATATCCCCCTGTGAAAATCGCGGCAAAAAATAGCCCAAACACAATCATGATAAGCAGTGTACCCAAGGTAGTCCCTCCTTTGTTACCTCACAAGATAGGAGTTTTATTTGCGATTCATTAAGTATTCGGTTAGAGCATCAAGTTCTTGATCATTCAAGAAGTCAAACTTCTCCATCTTCGTCCCTGGCTTAATCGATTTCGGATCTTTTAGCCAAGCTTTTAAGTTCTTTTCATCGTATTTAAGAAAACCCGCAATTGACTGACGGTTACCAAACTTCGTCAAATCTGGGCCTTCCCTTTTTGGATCCATACCAGCATGACATTTGATACAGGAGCTATTATAGATTTCTTCACCCTGCTTTTCTTTCGCCGTCACAACAGGAGCTGGAGGAGCAGACATCTTCGCAATCCATTTATCAAAATCAGCTTGTTCCTCTGCCACTACTTTAAAGTCCATCAAAGCATGACTTGCCCCGCAAAGCTCTGCACATTTCCCGTGGTAGACACCAGCCTTTTTCGCATCTAGTGTAAGATCGTTGACACGTCCAGGGATTACGTCCATCTTCCCACCGAGGGCTGGAACCCAAAATGCATGAAGTACATCCTTACCTGTAATTTTAAAGTGAACTTTTTTTCCAACAGGTATATGTAATTCTTGAGCCGTTTTAAATCCTTGTTTCGGATACTTAAATTCCCACCAATACTGATGACCGACAACTTCTACAACCAACACATCATCGCCTTTTGGTACTTCAGCAAGATCGAAGGTATACTTCACAGTCGGAATTGCGAGCGCTACCAGAGCCGCAATCGGAAGAACTGTCCAGATAATTTCCAACACAGTATTATGATCCTTGTATTTGGAACGATCTAGAGTTATCCCCTCACGCTTTCGAAACTTCACTAAAACGTAGATAAAAATTGCCATTACAATAGCAAACACCACTAGCATGATCGCAATACTAAAATAGATTAAATCTAAGCTCTTTTCACCCGCGGTTCCCTTCGGATCAAGTACATTCAGTGCATCACTTGGTAGTATTTTACTTGAATCACAGCCTGCTAGTACAAGCATCGCTAGGGCAAGTACAGCTAGTATTCGCCATAAACCTTTTCGGCTCACTACATTCAACCTCACTTTCTGAAGACAGTTCCTCTCATAAACTCAGTATAACCAATGAATCCTGAAAAGAACTGATTGAATAAATGCAGGGCAATAAACCCTACTGGTTCACATCTAATAGAAGGATGTAATTCCTTTGTCAATCACCATCACTAAGAGTATGCCCACGAGATAGATGAGTGAGTAGATAAACATCATCTTAGCCCAAGCGATATCATCCTTGGCATAAAAGCCTTTAATAGAAAGGATGATGTAGACAACCCCTAATATAGTTGCTGCCGTTAAATACACCCAACCACTCGCTCCAGTAAAGAACAATAGGAGAGAGGAAGGCAACAGCAGGAGCGTAAAGAGTAGCGTTTGGATCTTGGTCTCAGCAAACCCTTTTATCACGGGTAACATTGGAATCCCAGCAGCACGATATTCTTCCACTCGACGCATCGCCAGTGCAAAGAAGTGAGGGGGTTGCCACATAAACAAGACCAAGAAAAGAGCCCAAGCGGTTAAATCAATCCGCTCAGTAACAGCTACCCATCCGATCATCGGCGGCACAGCACCAGAGACACCACCTACTACAGTATTCCACACACTGGTACGCTTCAGCCACATTGTATAAATCATCACATATACAAAGAAACCAACAAAACCTAGGAATGCTGCAGTGGCATTGACTAATACACCAAGCACGATAAATCCTACTAAACTTAAAAATATGCCGTACCATAACGCAACCGTCGGCTTAATTCGACCTTCAGGGACTGCCCTTGTCTCTGTGCGATTCATTTTCGGATCAATATCTCGATCATAAAAATTATTTAACACACAGCCCCCTGCAATCACCAGTGCTGTTCCGAGAAGTGTCCATAGTAGGTTTAATAAATCAAAATGCTGAAAACCAGAAGCCAACCAAAAGCCCGTAAACGTTGCGAGCAAATTCGACTTATTAATGCCTGGCTTCGTAACCTCATAGTAATCACGCCACGTTGATTTACCTACATCCATGAGAGATTGGGAAGCGAGTGCTCTCTCAGCAGATCTTGACATAACAAACCTCCCTCCCTGTTTACGTCCAACCAAGAAACTGGTTGTTAACATCCTTTTTTCAAGCAAATGCTTTTATTCACAATCCCTGTTTTACGCTTGATACCAACATCATTTTAGTTGATGATGGATGTTCGTGCAAGGGCAGAAAGATTTTCAAATAAGATAGAAAGGATTTGTTTTCTCCCGCATTTTCGTATAATAACATTTACTTACTTCAAAGTTCCCTTAATTCGCATGGTATTCCATCCCTAAACAGACCTTGTTACATAGTATGTGAATATTTTATGTCAAAATTTCATGGAATCAAAATTTGTTTTTTTCATTAGAAAGAATATCTACATTTTGTACGTGAAAAAGTTCACTATAAAGGCCATCGTGCGATAAGAGTTGTTCGTGGGTTCCTCGCTCCACTACTTCTCCATTATCAATGACAATGATTTGATCCGCATGCGTAATCGTAGACAGCCTGTGAGCGACTATGATCGTAGTTCGATTCGTAGCCAGTCTCTCCAGTGATTCCTGAACCAATGCTTCCGATTGCAAGTCGAGAGCGGAGGTAGCTTCATCTAAAATAATGATCCGAGGATCCTTCAAAAACACCCTAGCAATCGCTAAACGTTGCTTCTGCCCACCCGATAATTTTACACCCCGTTCTCCGATTTCCGTTTGATAGCCTTGGGGAAGTTGTGTAATAAAATCGTGTGCATTTGCGGCTTTTGCGGCTTCCATCACCTCACTCTCTGAAGCTTCTATTCTCCCCATCTGAATATTTTCTGCAATCGTCCCACTGAATAGGAAGTTATCTTGCAGAACCAATCCGATTTGGTTTCGTAAACTCTCTTGAGTGTAATCACGTACATCTATACCATCTACTTTAATACTCCCTTTCGTCACATCAAAAAAACGAGGAATTAACGACACGATCGAGGATTTTCCCCCACCAGAAGGTCCAACTAAGGCAATCATCTGACCTGCTTCCATCTCTAAGTTTATATCCTTGAGTACAGGCTCTCGGTCTTTCTCATAGGAAAATGCAACTCCATCAAAGTTAATCTTTCCTTGTATCTCCTTCACTACATATGCATCCGGGCGATCTACTATGTCGTAAGACTCATCTAAAAACTCAAAAACCCGGTCCATAGAAGCATGTGCTTGAGTAAGGGTAGTAGAGGCATTTACTAGTCGGCGTACCGGTGAATAGATCAAGCCCAGATAACCATAAAAAGCTGTCATTGCCCCCAGAGTAAGCTCACCTTGGATGACATAGTAGGCAGAAACCACTATCACGATAATAGGTGCTAAATCAGTAATCGTATTGACAGAAGCAAATGTTTTCGCAGTCCATCGTGTATGAGTTAGTGCCTTTTCGAGAAAATGTCGATTCCGCTTTTGAAACTGAACTTGCTCATGCTCTTCAAGATGAAAAGCACGAATCACAGGAATCCCTTGAATTCTCTCATGAAGATGCCCCTGCAGCTCACTTAGTGCTTGTGATCTCTCACGTGTGTATTTTCGTAGGTTCTGATAAAAATACTTCACACTAAAACCATATAGCGGGAAGACTGAAAGCGAAATCAAGGTCATCCATGGATCAATCCAGACCATCATTCCGACTGCGATAAATAAGGTAATAAAATCTAACCAGACATTCATCATTCCCGTAATCACAAACTCTTTTGTTTGTTCCACATCGTTAATCACACGTGAAATCACTTGCCCTACTTTTTGATTATTGTAATAGCGAAGTGATAATCGCTGGATATGATCATACATCTGATTCCGTACATCAAATAAAACACGACTCGCAGTCCATTGCGCAAAGTATTGCCTGTAATACTCCGCGGGAATTCGTACCACTGTAAATAAAAGCACAGCCCCCAACGTAATCCACCATAATTGTTGAATCTGTTCTTGCCTAACCATTCCAGATAGCAATATATGATCAATCACATATTTTAGCATAAGGGGCAATAACAACGGGATACCGAACTTAATCATTCCAATCCCCATTGTACCTACAATCTGCTTCCGATATGGCTTTACAAATTGGAGATATCTTCGAACACTTCCCATATTTTCATCCCCTACATACCATTGAATCAGGTGTCTCTAGTATATCAAAAACAGAGTATCTACACACAAAAAGACCGAGAACAATCCATGCTCTCGGTCTTACTTTCTTATTAGCGTGAAATTAATGACGCGCTTTTTCCAACGCTGGTAATAATTTTGCGTTTAAAATTTTGATGTAAGTACCTTTCATTCCTAAGGAACGAGACTCTACTACACCAGCAGATTCTAATTTACGAAGCGCATTTACAATCACAGAACGAGTAATTCCTACACGATCCGCAATCTTACTTGCTACTAGTAAGCCTTCTAAGCCATCTAGTTCGTTGAAGATGTGTTCTGCCGCTTCTAGCTCTGAGAAAGAAAGAGAGCTAATCGCGAGTTGAACCACCGCACGACTACGAGCTTCATCTTCCACTTTACCAGCACGTTCGCGAAGTACTTCCATTCCTACTACAGTCGCACCGTACTCAGCCAAGATGAGATCATCATCGACAAAGGATTCATTAACCCGAGAAAGAACGAGAGTACCTAGACGGTCTCCACCACCGATGATAGGAACCAATGTGGTCAGACCTTCACGGAACATTTCCTTCATTTCGTATGGGTACGCAGTGTACGGACTATCAACACCGATGTTTGGCATCGTATGATCTACTTCCATAAGAAGACGAGCATAGTCTGCTGGGAATTCTCGATTTGTTTGGTATTTTTGCATGCGCTCATTTTCGAAGTCATGGTTTATAGCAAGACCCATCATTTTTCCTTCTGGATTTACTACGTAGATATTAGAAGAAATAACATCGCAAAGTGCTTGTGCAACCTCATCAAAATCTACTAAGTGGTGACCTACATTTTTTTGTAAAATCTTTGAAATTCTACGTGTTTTGTCAAGCAAGTTCATGAGTAAATGCCTCCTATTTTTTGCAAACCTATCATTTAAATGGACCTTATTGTCAAAACATCTATTCTGACAAATGAGGATTTTTTTCAACAGGATTGGATTTTCGAAAGATTGAAATGTACTTTACCTATTATGCTCTTTTTTTCCACATAGGCAAATTCATTTTTGTGAACAATCTTTGACTTTTAACCACATTTGCAATAGTTTTTAAAAATTAGTCAAAGATGAGCACTTAAGGATGGTCTCCACAAAATCCATTCAACTTTTCCCTCGATCAACTTTACAGAAACCTGACCCACTGTATCGTATCTGCTATCTCGGGAAGCAAAACGGTGCCGATTATCTCCCATCACAAAAATGGTTCCTTTTTGCACTACGATCGGGCCGTAATCTCCATCTTCAATCCTGGTATCGATATAGGGTTCCGTTACGACTTGTCCATTTCGTAGAAGCTTCCCGTCTCTAATTTCAATCCTGTCAGTTGGTACCCCGATCACTCGTTTTACGAGATATCGATTTTCGTTAGAGGGATCTTGAAACGTGACAACATCCCCTCGCTGTGGTGTGTGAAACAAAAATGAAAATTTGTTGACTAACAAACGATCTCCATCGTGCAGGGTCGGTTGCATGGATGTTCCGTTTACAATTGACATCGCAATTATAAATTGATTGACTCCAATCGCGATTGATACACCAAACATTGCCAAGACAATCCACTTCGTCACACGATGTTGAACGAGACTGACTACATTCACTCCATCATCCCTCTCCTTTGATCAGGGAACGATACTGCCTAAACCAATATGGGGCAATTTCTGGAGCAAATGGAGCTGATCGAGTATGGATCAAATCCGTGATCTTATGTACAGCTTGTTCAATCTGCAACATTACCTGCGAGGGGTACGCATATCGAACTTGATTTACCTCATATTCATCCTGATCCACAATTTGAAATCTTAAATCAGAATAGGTGATAATATCAAGGTCATAATCGATATACGTTATGACATTTTTCGTGCGATCCAATCTCACAGGTGAGGCGATGTTGGTGTAATAGTACCGGAGCTTGTCCGAATTCCTATACACGCAAACCGTATTAAACCATTCGTCCTTAGGAAAAATCGTAATGGCAATGCCTGCGAAAACTGCATCAGTTCCATCCGGTTGAATGACTTCCACATCTTCATTCGCAATCACTACTTGACGATCATCTTCATGAAGGACAAAAGAGGTTTTCCAGATTCGGTGCAAAACATCTTGATGCTTGTAACTTTCTACCCGCATCATGTCGCCTCGATTCTGTAAGATATCCATTCACCTCCAGAAAAGCGTTCCTATTTTCCTTTATTGCCAAAATCTGAAAGATATAAAACAAACGTTTCAGAATTTAATTTCGTGATCTGCTTTTTGGAGAAAATGAAAATCTTTCATTTCTGTTATTCTTTACCTTAACGATGTGATGATTATGATATATACTTTCATTCCTATTTACAATGATGTAAATTTTTCCATGTAAGAAAAAGTAGAGCTCTCTAACATCGAGAGCTCAAGTAGTCCGTAGGTTTTCCTAACTCTTGTGAACGTTCTGTGGCTTTGGTAATAGCCTCACAGATCGCTTCCTCAAAATGAAATTCCCTCAAGGTTGTTAACCCTGCAAACGTTGTCCCACCTTCAGAGGTAACTTCTTCACGCAGACGAGAAGGCTCTTTCTCAGTATGAAGTAACATCTCTGCAGCGCCAATACAAGTCTGGATGATAAACTGACGAGCGATATCTGATTCAAGCCCCACGTAAACCCCTGCTTTTTGCATGGCTTCGACCATGTAGTAGAAATAAGCTGGTCCACTCCCTGCAAGTCCTGTTACAGCATCCATCTGCGACTCTTGAACTTCTAGCACGATACCGATTGCCTCTAAAATGGTTGTAGAGATAGAGAAATGATCTTCCTTCACATAACGCCCAGGGCAGATTGCAGTTGCAGATCGACCTACTGCCGCGGAGGTATTTGGCATTGTACGTACAACAGCTACTCTTTGCGAACAAGCCATCTCGATTTGTTCAGTACTCACGCCTGCGATCACAGAGAGAATCAATTGGTTCTCTCGAAACTTCTGACCCCAAACCTGTAAAACTTGGCTAGCAACATTTGGTTTGATCGCAAGTACGATGACATCAGACTCTAAAATAGCTTGTTCATCATGGGAATGAGGAGATAGTTGATAAAGCTCTTCTAGCTCTTTCAGCCGATTATGGTTAGAGCGATTTACCACTGATATGTTACGCGGCGGAATCACTCTCCCCTTCGTTAATCCTGCAATCATGGCCTCGGTAATGGAACCTGCGCCGATAAATCCCACACGAAGATTTTCATAAATATGATTTGACACTTTTTCTCCTCCGTATCCTATGCTTCTAATAAAAAAAGCAAAATAAAAACAAATGAAACGCAAATAAAAAGTAAAATAAAAACAAATAAAAAACAAATAAAAAGTACATAAAAAACCCGATCATCCCATTAAGGACGAAAGGGCTTCTTCCGCGATACCACCTTATTTAAACTCACGAACCATGAATTTATCTCTATTTATGCAGATCAGTAGTATATAAAAATACAACTCATTTCATCTGCATAACTCTGAGATAACGGTCAGCTCCGATCTGATTTCTAGAAAGCAAAAACAGTCTATCATCAGCCACTACAAGGGCGGGTTCAAGTTTGTTTCTAGGTAGAATCTCTCAGCCGATGGATTCCACTCTCTATACTAGATTCAATCACTTTACTATTCCTTGTCACAGCGTTTTCTTTATATTGTGTAGGGTATTCCTATATTATGTAAATTAGGTTCGAAAGTCAACACTTACGGAGATGACAATTGATTCCTTTGAAATTGACGATAGTGTTTCGCTAACTCCACTGCCGCTACTGCACATACATTACCTGCTAACTCTCCTGAAATCTCCTTCGCCGTACTCGTTAAAATCGCTTTTAGATCATTGGGTGTGAGATTGGGGTTTTCCTCTAAGAGTAACGCACATATGCCCGCCACATACGGGGTTGCCATCGAAGTGCCTGACAGTCGTAAATAATGTTCATCCACACATTTATCTGCAAATTGTAACTCTAACTCGGAGCCTGGTGCATTTAATGAGATAATGTCGCTCCCTGGCGCGTAGAGATCTGGCTTCATCCATCCATCCTTGGTAGGGCCACGACTCGAAAAGGTAGCTATCTCATGATAGGCAGCACCAACTGTTAAAATAAGTGGATCATGTCCTGGGCTACTGATCGTCCCTGGCTTCGGACCATCATTACCTGCCGCTGTACAAACCATAATCCCATTATGCCAAGCAATACGCGAAGCCTGTGCGAGGGGATCTTTTCGATAAGATTGGATAGCAGGAGCACCTAGTGAGAGGGACAATATATCTAATTGATACTCCTTCTGATGCATCACACACCACTCGATCCCGCGAACAACGGTCGAAAGCTTCCCTCCACCATGTTTGTCCAGTACCTTCACTCCTACTATCTTGGCCTCTGGAGCGGCACCCACGTATAACCCTTGTGAACTAAACCCATTTCCAGCGGCACTTCCTGCACAGTGAGTTCCGTGGCCATGATCATCGTAATAATCCGTCTTCCCTTGAACCAAGTCTACAAACCCTGCGATCCGTGAAACAGGAGTCACGAGATCTGGATGTGGAAACAGTCCGGTATCTAAAATGGCAATGGTGATCCCCACACCAGATAAATGCCGCTCAAACTGGAGTTGTCTCACACCGGTCGATTTTGTAGATAGGTCTAATGAGACATATACACGTCGATCTAGATATAAATGCTCTACTTGATGATGAACCACTAGTTCTTCTAATAACTCCGCTGAAAACTCACCATAGATTGCATCGATCAAAGGAATTTCTCCTAGAACACTCCCCCCTCGCTCGGTACACCAATTTGCTAGCGCATACGTATCAACCGATTCGTCTTTATCAAACTGTATAATGGTTGGATACGAGACCGATATGGACTCCTTATCTAATTGCTTCTTACGGCTTAGTTGCACACGCAAATCAGGATCAAGTCGATGCGCGTATTTTTCATACCACTCTCTATTTCTCAACCGCATCCCAGTCTCCTCACTTTCCTATCTGCATTTAATTAGATCTTCATCTAATGATTACCTGCAAAAAGGAGTAAGTGACTTTATGCATTTTGATATTTCGTTAGGCCCCCGGTATGCCAAGTGACGACGGGAAAGAGAACCGACCAAATCCAGATCGAGAGGTTCGGAACTCCAACATGACATAGCAAGCTACTTAGTAAGATTCCCGTCCATAAAACAAAGTGTAGAACACAAACCGATCCTTGAACCTGTGAAGCGGTAAATAAAACAAAACAATATAGGAGTCCACCAATCGAAAGAACAGACGGAATCACATACGTTAATAGATGAACTAAACTTTTTTCTAATTGACTAAGTGCATAAAAAAGACCGATGTTTCCTTGAAATTCCCCTGTAGCGTGAGCAAGTGGCACAATAATCCCTTGAGCAAATAAATATAAGATCACAAGGCAAATGCCTGATAAATGAATAAACCAAGCAATCTGTCCCATCCACTTCCACTCAGGAGATACGAATCTCACATTCCATGTACATGAAATCAATAAACCGATGACTACTAGTACCCCACTACTTATATACCAGAAGAAAAAAGACGAGCTTCTCTCGACAATAAACTGAGCAGTCGTAGCATAATCATTTTTTGTTTGTTGAAGAAGCAACCACATCAAGATAGCACCGACTACAGACAGGATCCCCGAAACTCGGAAAATCCAAATGGTGGACCCATTACATTTCATTTGGTCTCTCTCCCTAAATTCTCTATTTATTCTTCATCCTTTCTTCTAGGAGAGAGATCTATACCCATAACGAAAAAAGGATGTATGTGAGCACTATCTAGCCCACGCACATCCCAAGATATTTATCTTCCATTATACTATGGAGTTTTGGTTTCCTTTTCTGAACGATCTTTTTCCGACTTTGCCCCGCTATCTGTACTTTTACTAAACTTTTCTGGAGGTAGCGGTTGAGTCTTTCCTCTTTCTGCTCCTGGGGCCGTATACGTATTAATTTGAATCGTCCCACCGCTGACGGTAATACGAATCACCATCGGCTTGTTGTAACTATTTTTAAAGCGAAAATCAGGTCCTCCCCATGAGACAGTGGCATCTCTGCCTGGTGGCACATATGGAACTTCTTTACTGTGGGAAATTCGGCGGGTAATTTGCACCTTTGCCCTATCTACACTATTAAACAACGTACTGGAAACCTGACAGATCCCACCGCCTATATCCTCGGCGAGCTCTCCTTTCACGATGACACCTGCTTTTTTATAGCCACGCGCCACCGTACGCTCTCCAACTACCTTATTAAATGAAAACTCTTCACCAGGAAGTAAGACAAGACCATCAATCGTTTCGGATGATTTTTTGATATTAATCGTTCGATTTTCGTTCCCTGGATCAAAGGTGGTCTTAAAGCTTCCCACTAATTTGCTACTGGCTTTTTCAATATCCTTCGTAGTAACTTGTGGTTCAACCGTAATGAATGGAAGTTCTTTCGTTTGGTTTACCATAGACTTAATATCAGTCAACCACTCTTGAACGGTTTGTACGTCCACCACTGAACCTGCTTGCTCAGGTGTAATAGGAGTCCCTACTTTTTTCTGAGAGGCATTTTTCATCGGTATATCGACTTGCTTTTTTACATCATCTAGCCATGCTGCGAGTTTCTTCTGATCAATCTTAGTAGCATCTTTTCCATCATAGCCAATCGTACGCAAATCAAGCTCAAAATTTTTCCCTTTTGCTGTTAAGGTGATTTTCTGAGGTGGTACTTTCACTTTCTCTTCACTGGCACGAGGATTATTACTTGCGTCTTGCGTAACCCAGAGATAGACAGCCCCTAATACAAATAGAAACGCTAAGGCACTCACAAACCACTTTTTCGTCTTTTTAGCGCTCCTCTTTTCTGAATCAAGGTTTTTAGTAGATAAATCTTCTTCTTTTTTCGAATCAACTAGCTCTTCCTCATTCGTCAAAAGGGTACTACGAGTTTCTTGATGTAGGTTTTGTAAAAAGGAATCTTCATCTACCTCGGACTCTTGCGATTCTTCCGAATCAGAAGCTAATCTACTAGCATCATGCTTTGTTTGCTTGATGTCTTGTAACTCTGTATCCTGTTTCATTTCTTCTGAAGTAGCAGATGGTTCTATCTCGGCATGAGCTTCTGATTCATCTTGCGCAAGCTCTCCCTGCTCTTCCAATACTTTTTCTAACTCCGTAAAGTTCCACTTAGACGTATCAGATAGGGGAACTTCACTATTTTCCTCTAGCACCAGAAACGAATCGGATTCCTTTTCGGTAGCCTCTGAATTCCCCGTATCCTCCTGATCAAGCCTGTCTGGCTCTCTCTTCTCTTTATCTTTATCTTTTTCTTGCACTCAGGCTCTCCCCTTACATTTATCTAAGAATGTAATCATCACTTATTTGTCATCTGTATAAAAATACAAAATGATCGCGTTTTTTATTGTTTTTTCATAACTGAAATTGCTTTTCGATAAACATTAGGAAACGCTTTTTGATGGATACTATTCAAATCTATCCATTCCTCGTTCTCACCACATTCAAAGGGAACCTGATCTAACTTGATTCGCTCGATCTCGATAAACCAATGACGATGGCTAAAAACATGATCTATCTTCGCTTTCACTTCTCTACTTCGCACAGACCATCTATGAGCAAGGAGATATTGCTCTAACTCAGCGGATGGGTCTTCCCGATCAAAAGTGGGAAGCGACCACATCCCTGCTAACAATCCTTTATCTGGACGTTTTACAACAAAAACAGAATGATCCGATTCAATCCAAGCAAATCGTACCGAAACAGGGGTAGGTGCCTTTGTTTTCTTTTTCTGTGGCAATTCATCTTGCAACCCTTGTTCCTTTGCCTCACAAACGGATGACACCGGGCAAAATAGGCACTGCGGAGAGGTCGGTGTACAAATCGTAGCTCCTAGCTCCATCAACGCTTGATTAAAATCACCAGGGGCATGTTCTGGAATCACATCTTCCCCTATCGCTTCCATTTTCTTGCGAGTTGCTGGCAATGCTATATCATCATACAAAGCAAAAATCCGTGAGTATACCCGCATCACATTGCCATCTACTGCTGGTACTTTCTTTTGGTAGGCAATACTTAAAATAGCACCCGCAGTATAGGGACCAATCCCTTTTAAACGAGAAATCTCTTCTACTTGATCAGGTACTCTACCACCATACTGGTCTGCTACCTCTTTTACCGCAGAATGAAGGTTTCTCACACGAGAATAGTAGCCCAATCCTTCCCACATCTTTATTACATCGTCATCACTTGCCTTCGCTAAGTCTGTAATAGTGGGAAAACGTTCAATAAAACGGTTAAAATAAGGGATAACGGTACTCACCCGAGTTTGCTGAAGCATAATTTCTGAAACCCAAATCTTATATGGATCTTGATCTTTTCGCCATGGTAAATCTCGCTTATAACAAGCATACCAATGTAAAAGCTCGGTTTGAATCGTCGAAACAATAGTAGACTCTGGTCTCACCATTGTATTCATGATTGATTGCATACTTGCCTCCTACAACTAATTATATAAGAAACAGACTTTTTTTCATCAAAAGTATAATAATGTAATCAAATCGTTATAATTTCAATCACACCTACGAAACGTCCACAATTTTATTTTTGACCTACCGCCCACAATATGAGAATCTAGTGAATGGAACCACGATGGCGTAAATCCAATACGAAGCTCTTTTAATGAGGCGATCACATCATGGTCTTCCACCTGAATTACTTCTACAACTTGTCCCACTTGAGCTTCGGATAGTAGGAACTCATGATGTACGATATGTTCCAACTGATTTTTTATCTGTTCGCGAATTTGGGTAAAGTACTGATCTTGAAACATAGAAATGGAATCTTCTTGAATCCGATATTCAACAAACACTGTAAATTGACTCACCCTCACCGTTCCTTTCTGCTTTCAAATACCTTTTTATGAATAGGAGGACACTATGGATACAGGCACCCACCTTGTCATGGGATTAGGTCTTTTTGGATTAGCACAAATCGATCCAGTAGTGGCAAACGATCTAGCCACAGCTCATGCTGTATTATTAGGTACAGTAGTTGGCTCCCAAACACCTGACATAGATACATTGTATCGTCTAAAGGGCAATCCTGCCTATATTCGAAATCATAGAGGTTGGACCCATTCTCTACCCATGTGGTTGGTCTGGCCTACTCTCTTAACCCTCGTTCTCCATTTTGTATTTCCAGCATCCAATACAACACATGTATGGTTGTGGAGTTTTATTGCTGTTCTCATTCATGTCTTTATTGACTTATTTAATTCGTACGGGACACAAGCACTACGTCCCTTTTCGAATAAATGGGTGGCATGGGACATTATCAATATTTTTGATCCTTTCTTGTTTATATTGCATATTGCAGGATTTGTCATATGGTGGTTTTTTCCTGCTTATGCAGGCTATATCTTTTTCTCTATTTATATCGTCATCGGTCTATATTTAATATGGCGAACCTGTGTGCATCATCGTTGGCTTAGATGGGTAAGAAGACAAGTAAACGCACCAGGCTCCTATACCGTAATCCCAACTGCTCGATGGGGTCAATGGAATTGTGTATACGAGACTCAGGCGGAAGTGCGAATGGGTGAAATCCGAGGTGGTAAATTGCTCTGGACCGGACAACTTACCACCGAATTCGACCATCATCCAGCCACCCATCACTCGAAACAGGCAGAAGCAATCGATGCTTTTTTATCCTTTACCAGTTATGGCTATCCACAAGTCATCGAGCACCCATTTGGCTATGAAGTACGGTGGCTTGATGTCCGCTATCATCATAAGAAACATTTTCCGTTTGTAGCGGTGGCTATCCTCGATAACCGTTATCATATCCTTCATTCATTTGTAGGCTGGATCAGCGAAGGGCAATTAGATAAGAAAATTTATGAGATGATGTCTGCTACAAAGACAACGATAAAAAACACTTAGAGGTGATCCTATGTTTCCTCCAACAACACCGAAAGAAGCAACGACTACCGCAGCTACTGGAGACATCCTAGATGGATTCCAATCCTTTTGGGATCGAATTCCATCGAATCCCATGAATAGCATCGTATTTCCGTTTTTTAATATTGTGCTCGTCATGTTTCTCGCATGGTTAGTTGTTCGGGTTCTAGACAAGGTTATTGATCAAGCCTTTTCACTAGGAAAAGTGGAAAATCGTACTGCCAAAACATTGGTCAAATTAATTAAATCCATCTCCCACTACGTAATTTATTTTATTGCTGCCTTAACCGTACTAGCGAAGATCGGCATCAATCTCGGCCCCGTATTGGCTGGAGCGGGGATTTTAGGTCTTGCAATCGGCTTCGGGGCTCAAAACTTAGTTCGGGACATTATAACCGGCTTCTTTATGATCTTTGAACGTCAATTAGAAGTGGGGGATGTCGTTCAAATTAACGGACAGATCAATGGGACCGTCGAGGAAGTGGGGCTACGTATCACGAAAATACGTGAATATAATCAAAGGCTTCACTATCTTCCAAACGGTACCATTACACAAGTGACCAACTATAACCGGGAAAAAATGCGTGCCATTGTCCCGGTCACAGTGCCACCTGATTCTGATTTAGATATCGTAGATGAAGCACTAAAAGAAGCTTGTATGACCGTCAAAGAAGAATATAAAGATCAGATCATTTCTGATCCTGAAGTGGTGGGCATTACCAACATGGATGTAAATGGAGTGCAGTTTACCATTACCACCATCGCAACCCCAGAGGAATACTTCATCGTCGAACGAGCCATGCGAAAAGAAGCTGTGTTAAGCTTACATAAACGTGGAATCACCATTGCCACCCCACGTAGTGTGGTTGTATCTACCGATCAATTAAAAGGAAGCTCAAAAAAGAATAGATAGCGAAATCGCCCCTGTAGGATAACCTCAGCTTCCTAAAGGGGCGATTTTTTATTTCATTCCATCTTATAGAATACTTTTGGACAACATCCCCAATGCGACTCCTACAACCACAACGAAGGCTAGCCAGAGACCCATTCCTTTGATATCTCGCATCAAGATGCCAACTTCATCAACCGTGGCTACACGAAGTTCTTTTTTACGCTTTTTGGCCACTTTATAAACCCCCTTTTTTTCATTATCTACCGTACATTATAACCTTTTTACGATCTCATTTATCTTTTCAATTCCAAGCGAACAGAACCTTATTCTAAATAGTACAATTCCAATTTAACATATACCCTGAGTGGGGGGAATAGTATTGAATTGATTCCGATTAGTTAGGAGGGAAAAAATGTCCCAAGCAAATATCCCTAATATCTCACCGAATATAAATATTACTCGAGAAGACGCAGTAAATCTATTGCTATCATCCATTGCCTTAGAAGAGCTAGGCCTTAGCCATATTATTAATGCGGAAGGAGAAAAGCTTCAATATGTTCTTGGCACTCTTCCCGGAGTGTCAACCTCCTTTCAACCCACGATTACCGACTTACTTACAATCAATGAAAGTGTTCGTGACACCATTAATGTAATAGGGAAGAAAGAATGGATTCTGAATGAGAAATTGGAAAATGTATTAGGAACAGACGTTACGAGGGGACCCACTGGACCCCAGGGACCAGCAGGATCTACAGGACCTGCAGGAGGACCTCCTGGACCTGCTGGTGCTACAGGACCTCAAGGACCTGCAGGACCTACGGGGGCCATTGGAGCCTCAGGGGACACAGGGCCTCAAGGACCTACTGGACCTCAAGGGCCAACAGGAGCTTTAGCCACAGGTGATTTCTTATTTTTGGTTCAAGGTAATTCAGGAGCATCCGGAACGGTTCCACTCGGTCTCGGAGATATACTAAACTTTATTTCCGATACGTTAGAAATTTCGGTAACTCCGGGTTCTGCCATCGTAAAACTAGAAGTTCCCACAGGTGCTAACGGGGCCACGGGGGCTACCGGAGATACAGGGCCTCAAGGACCCACTGGACCTGCCGGTTCTGGTGATGGCGCCACAGGACCTCAGGGCAATACTGGGCCTCAAGGACCTACTGGACCTGCCGGTTCTGGCGATGGCGCCACGGGACCTCAGGGCAATACTGGACCTCAAGGACCTACTGGACCTGCCGGTTCTGGCGATGGCGCCACGGGACCTCAGGGCAATACTGGGCCTCAAGGACCTACTGGACCTGCCGGTTCTGGCGATGGCGCCACGGGACCTCAGGGCAATACTGGGCCTCAAGGACCTACTGGACCTGCCGGTTCTGGCGATGGCGCCACGGGACCTCAGGGCAATACTGGGCCTCAAGGACCTACTGGACCTGCCGGTTCTGGCGATGGCGCCACGGGACCTCAGGGCAATACTGGGCCTCAAGGACCTACTGGACCTGCCGGTTCTGGCGATGGCGCCACGGGACCTCAGGGCGCTACTGGGCCTCAAGGACCTACTGGACCTGCCGGTTCTGGTGATGGCGCCACGGGACCTCAGGGCAATACTGGACCTCAAGGACCCACTGGACCTGCCGGTTCTGGCGATGGCGCCACGGGACCTCAGGGCAATACTGGACCTCAAGGACCCACTGGACCTGCCGGTTCTGGCGATGGCGCCACAGGACCTCAGGGCGCTACTGGGCCTCAAGGACCCACTGGACCTGCCGGTTCTGGCGATGGCGCCACGGGACCTCAGGGCGCTACTGGGCCTCAAGGACCCACTGGACCTGCCGGTTCTGGCGATGGCGCCACGGGACCTCAGGGCGCTACTGGGCCTCAAGGACCCACTGGACCTGCCGGTTCTGGCGATGGCGCCACGGGACCTCAGGGCGCTACTGGGCCTCAAGGGCCCACTGGACCTGCCGGTTCTGGCGATGGCGCCACGGGACCTCAGGGCGCTACTGGGCCTCAAGGGCCCACTGGACCTGCCGGTTCTGGCGATGGCGCCACGGGACCTCAGGGCGCTACTGGACCTCAAGGTCCCACTGGACCTGCCGGTTCTGGCGATGGCGCCACAGGACCTCAGGGCGCTACTGGGCCTCAAGGACCTACTGGACCTGCCGGTTCCGGTGAGGGAGCCACAGGACCTCAGGGCGCTACTGGGCCTCAAGGACCTACTGGTGAAGGTCTCACTGGACCTCAGGGGGATACTGGGCCTCAAGGACCTGGAGGACCTTCAGGTGGGCCTCCTGGGCCAACTGGCGCTACTGGTGTTACCGGACCTTCAGGTGGACCTCCTGGGCCGACTGGGGATACCGGGGCTACGGGAGTCACAGGTCCAACTGGCGAAACAGGACCGACGGGGCCTACGGGACCCACAGGGCCAACACCGCTAAACAATCCTATTTATGTAGGCAATTTGGCTGGAGATCTTACTCTTATCGATGGGGATAGGAACACTTTAGTTGGTCCTGTGTTCAAAACACAAAATATATCGGGAGTAGAGATCGTATCTGCTAAAAATACAATCTATGTATCCGAATCCGGTCTCGGAAATAATCTTGTCTATGCTATCGATGGTACTACCTATAATATCCTTGCCACCATTATAGTGGGAGCAGTCCCACGCCAGATGGTAGTAGATTGTTTGACAAATCGGATCTATGTAGCCAATCTCGATGATATTTCGGTAATCAGTGGAAATAGTAATACGGTCATAGACACAATCAACATAGATATTTCATCATCAGGAGGCGCAGCCGGGGCTTCACTGGGTATAAACTCTACTACAAATCGACTCTATGTCCCGGGCGATTCGGTCGTTTTTGTCGTCGATACCCTCACGTATGAGATTGTCGCTACCGTTCCTGTGATTCCTTCAACTACTGGAGTATCCGCAAACTGTGTCACTAATCAAATCTATGTAAGTGGTGACTCTGGCGTTTCCATCATTGATGGAAATACTAATACGGTTATTGCTACTGTCACAACAAGTGATCCGCAATCGAAAGTAAAAGTAAATCCGATGACGAACCAGGTCTACTCAATAGGCACTTTTGTCACTGTCATCGATGGAGTCGATCATACGATTGTCACCACGATCGGACTAAATGGACAGCCGGAATCAATCAGTGTAGACTGTGCCACCAACGCCATTTATGTCGGTCAGGTTAATAGTTCAGTCTCTGTCATCGATGGAAATACAAATACAGTCGTCACTGCGATTCCAAATACGGTAGCAGGTATTATAGCAGGTATTGGAGTAGACACATGCGATTGCTGTTGTTGCCCAGAGGAACAATCAGAGCCGCCACCAGAACCGATGGTCGTAGAAAATCCAATCTATGTAGTCAATTTCTCTGGAGACATCGCTGTGATCGATGGTGATACCAACACCTTAGTTGGTACAGTGCTGGAAGCGGGCACTCTAGTCGGAGCGGAGGTTCTTTCTGCGAAAAACGCGATCTACGCAACCGACATCGAAAATGATTCTGTCCTAGCAATTGATGATACTACCCACAATATCATTGCCACTATTCCAGTGGGAGCTGACCCACGCCAGATGGCAGTAGATTGTTTGACGAATCGCATCTATGTAGTTGACAGTGCTGTATCCGTAATTAGTGGAAATAGCAATACGGTCATAGACACGATAGCCGTCACCATTCCACCTGCAGCAGGAGGAGCAGCCGGACCGTCAATCGGGATAAACCCTAGTACGAATCGACTTTATATTCCCGGCGATTCTTTCGTGTATGTTGTCGACACCCTCACATATGCAATTATCCTTACTGTTCCAGTAGTTGCTGCCACTAGTGGAGTATCTGCTAACTGTGTCACCAATCAAGTCTATGTAAGTGGTAGCTCTGGCGTTTCGGTCATCGATGGCTCTACTAATCTAGTCATCGCTACGATCACAATAAATGATCCGCAATTGAAAATAAAAGTAAATCCAATGACGAATCGAATCTATTCTATCGGCAGCTTTGTCACTGTGATCGATGGCGCCAATCATGCAATAATCACCACGATTGGGGTAGCCGGAAACTCGACTGCGATTGGAGTAGACTGTGCCACTAACGCCATTTATGTGGGGCAAGATAATAATACAGTCTCTGTGATCGATGGGAATACGAATACGGTCCTCACTACGATTCCAGATATAGCAGCAGGTTTTATATCAGGCATTGGGGTAGACACATGCGAATGCTGTTGTTGTCCAGAACCGCCATCAGGTCCGATTGTCGTAGAAAATCCGATCTATGCAGTCCATACCACCGGAAAGCTCACTGTTATCGATGCCGTTACCAATACTTTAGCTGACACTGTTCTTGAAGTGTCTCAGGGTCAACTATTGGGAGTAGGGGTCTTCTCTGCCAAAAAGACGATCTATGCAACCGATATAGCAAATGATACTGTCATCGCAATCGATAATACTACCTATAATATAATTGCCACTATTCCAGTGGGTATAGGCCCAAAACAGATGGCAGTAGATTGTTTGACGAATCGGATCTATGTAGCTGATGATGCTGATGTATCCGTAATCAGTGGAAATAGCAATACCCTCATCACAACAATCTCTGTAGATGTTTCATCAGCAGGAGGATCAGCTGGTCCATCGATCGACGTAAACCCTAGCACGAATCGTCTTTATGTTCCCGGTACTTCAATCGTTTCTGTCATCGATACAAACACTTATGGGATTGTCTCTATCGTTCCAGTAGTTGCTTCAACTAGTGGAGTATCCGCAAACTATGTCACCAATCGAATCTATGTAAGCGGTGACTCTGGGGTTTCTGTCATCGATGGATCTACTAATACAGTCATTTCAACTATCACAATGAGCGAACCTCAATTGAAAGTAAAAGTAAACCCATCGACAAATCGGATCTATTCTATTGGCGATTTCGTCACTGTCATCGACGGTGTCTCGAATGAAGTGATTGCTACAATTGAAGCAGGTGTACTCCCAACCTCAATTGGAGTAGACTCTTCCACAAACGCGATTTATGTTGGCCAAAATAATCTTGGCCCAAATAATCATCAAGTCTCTGTTATCGATGGTAATACAAATACGATAATCGCTGCGATTCTAGATACAACACCGAGCTCTATTATAAGCAGTATTGGAATAGACACATGCAATTGATGGGGGTTTAAACGCATCTATACAAGGCGATCATAACGGCCTATTCTCCATAAAACCGAACATCAAAAACGCTATCTTTTTCAGTATAAAATCTGAAGAGATAGCTTTTTTTCTTTATGGTCATAGAAATACAGGGAAAGCTACTAGGAATTCGATTAGCCTAGTAGCTTCTATACATGTTAATTCACGACTTCCAGCAACATTTTTTCCTTTGTACCCATCTGTCTTGCTTTTGCAGTGCTTTCGACGTACAATTCAATCTGATTACTGTGTACTCTTCCTTCTGCATCCCGGGCAGTGCGGTAGCCGATGGTGGGAAGATATACTCTAGATCCTATAGGGATCACTTTTGGATCCACGCCAATGGTAACTCCACTAAGGCTACTCTTACTTTGTATCGGCGGGGTCATCGCGACAACAGAAAATTCGCCTAACACTTTTCCGCGATGCCAAGATGTTTGTATCGAACTCTCCGTCTTGGACTCACTTGGTACGGAATTTTGTACTACTTGTTTTCCATTCCTCATAATTCGAATCGATTGCCCTACTCGAACTTTAGATGGATCCGCAATCTGATTTAATTCCACGATTTTCTGCACAGAAGTGCCGTGCGTCTTTGCCAAGCGGTAAAGAGTGTCTCCTTTTTGAATGGTTATCTTTACATAGGAAGAAGTATTAGCTGATGATGATTCCATTTCTTTGGCTGCGACGGGTACTGGATCTAATCGAAGAGAGCCATCATTCTTGATATGAGCACCTATGGCAAGAAGAACAATCACTAGAGTGACTAATAAATACTTTTTCATTCATGTTCACCTTCTTCTTATCAATTCTAATAACATCATGGACAGAATTTTGAAAAGTTAAACATAAAAGGACACAACAAAAAAACTTTGTACACCATCCATCTAGAGTACAAAGTTTTTATTTCACTACGAATCGTTTTTATTAGTTTTCCGAATAGAAAGGGCTGCTGATACGTGAGTTGCCTGATACGATGCGGCTTTTAACTTATCTGCTGATTCCTCTTCTTCACTCCAATTAGGCCGTACTACACACCTTCGTTCATATTGTGTATGAATCATCACGACACTTAACATAAACAGTAAACCCACTTGAGGCGAAATAATCGGGTAATCATACATACCGTGACCGAGTAAAGCGACTGTCTGTGAGATCAACATACCAGCCAATCGTTTTTCTCCCTTCTGATTCGCCGCCTTCCTCCATGCCCTTGCTCGACGAATCGTCATGAAAATGAGAGCACTAAATAAAAGGAGTCCAATCACTCCATACTCCGAAGCAATACCCAGTACCACATTATGCGCATGGTAGATAATTTTGCCGGTTATCTGCTTATATAACTGTCCAAAATGAATCGGTAATGTTCCTAATAGCCAGTTATCCTGAAAGATTTCCCAAGAAGTGCTCCATACCTGAAAGCGGTCGTCAATGGTAGTAGCAAGTGTATCTTTTCGAGGAATAATAGATGGAAAAAATGCCACGATACCGACAAAAGTGGCAAACAAACCCACAGTCCATTTTCTTTGGCCGGTCATCCATACTTGAACGATCAGGCCAATTACCAACCCAATCCAAGCTCCTCTAGAACCTGTATACGCTATCGCAGTACAAAATAAAAAAAACATCGAGAAGGCCAGCGTTTTCTTCCATTTTCCTTTTAAAACGGATGAGGCATAGATACTTAATAATGCAAAACAAATTAAAAGTGCAGCTGTTAAATTAGAGTTACCTGTTGTACCGATGCTTCGAATCGATCTCTCTGATTGATACCGGTTTGTACGATAAAAGTCTAATAAATCTCCTACCCACGTAGCATGTAATCCATACCAATCTAGTTGCTGTAGAAATACGATCACAGCCACATAAAGTCCACTAAGCCAAAAGCAGAGATATACCTTTTGCAAATCTTGCCAACTATAGTTTAATACCTTCCGCGTCCACATAGATAACATGTAGTAAGCACCGAATGTTGCAAGTGGTACGATCCCAATCGGGAACGTAATACCTTGGTCTTTTAGGTGATACCAAGTTGGATTGTAGCACCAGCTAATGATAGTCACTAGCATAAAGCCGAGAAAAACAACCTCTGGCCAGCTTCTAAACTCCCAATTTCCCCTAACGTAATAAATAGTAGCACAGCTAAGTAGTCCTAAAGCGACTGGGGGTAAAAATGGGGAGAGTAGAATGGAAAGGTACAAAAATGCAGTGAGGTTATGAATCACATGCTGGTTCCGTTCCATATTCAAGATGTTAACTCCCTTTATTTTAAAGATATCAAGCCGAATAATATGAAGAAATTACAATAAACAAACCAAAATAGTTGTATGGAATGATTCAAATCACATCCATTGTTACACTTACCACGCGAAAATATAAGATTACCACAAACCATTAGTCGTTGAACAGCCGAAATTTAGAGAACCTAATCAAATATTCCTTATTATACCATACAAAAATCCAAACGCTACCAAGTCGATAACTGTGGATAACACCTCGCTTCTAATTACCCGATTTCATTTCAACTTCAACATATTTTTCTGCTCTCTTAAGTATAGAGCAGGCAAGTTAGAACAACCTAATAGCAACAAACCTAGGGGGATCAAATATGCAAAAAAATATTAGTACAGCAAATGCCATCGTACGAATCACTTGTGGATTGCTTGGGTTAGTCTGGAGTATGAACTATTTAAATCGTCGTCGTGTAAATCGACTACGCTACCTTTTTATCGCAATGATGTCCGTTATGAAAATCGCAGAGGGGATTGCTCGATTCTGCCCTTGCAGAGCTCTCTACAACAAAATCCGTTCCTCTTTTAGCAAAGATATGGTCCTAAGCTTCTCCACATCTAGTTCACACGAATGACTTTACTTTCGTCCTCAGATTTGTCGATCTGGCCACTATTCGGCCAGATCTTTTTTTTATGATCTGCTACTTGCAAACCTAACAAACTATGTTACAATCTAAATTAGAAACAGAACATTTGTTCTGATTAACTCAACATAGGAAATTTACTTCAAATCCAAGTCTTATCTATTGCCTATATTCTGACTTTTTCGTATAATAGTTTTCAAGAACTAAAAAGGAGGTATAGAGTGAGCGAACAGATCCATTGGATGAGATTAGCTGTTTCTCTCTGGTCGTAGATAGATCTATACACTCTAAGTCAATTACCCATTTATCCCGTCGGTTTTGGAGGCGTTTTCACATATACTACGATCACCATTTGGAGATCACTTCTATTACGATTCTTTTTACGAAAGTCAGAATGAAACAACTTTGTATCGATGAAGAACACTAGCCCGGGATTAAAGATACTGATTACCTTCTGAAAAAGATTATTTCTCGAAGTGATAAGAAAAAATTTTTCAGAAAAAAGAAGGCATCTGTCAGTTTACGTCGAAAAATAGTGTACAAACAGTTTCTCGTACTTGAAGGTGGCAACGTGGACTTGAGAACAAAGACATGAAATCAAAAAATATGTGATCAGGAATCTGATCCGGTTGGGGAGTGAATAGTAACATGTCTCTAAGTGAAATGGAAAAAGAAACCGTGATCCAATTTGATGAATCCACCAACCTAGCCACCGTCTATACCGCAAGTTGGACTGTCGCTCGCACTTTGAAAAAAGCCGGCTATCAGCCTATTCGAAGGACAGATGGGGCTTGGTGGTTTCAAATCCCTGTTCACGCCATGTGCATCCAGGGAGATAAAGAAACAACAACCATGTGCTAATAACATCTGATTGAGTCAGATGCAGAAGGGGCAAGTACAGACCTGCCTCTTTTTTATTTACATAGAAAGGCCGTCTGCTGAGCGATCAGTAGACGGCCTTAGTAAGACATTTTATATATGGATTTGTGCCAGATATTGAATTGCTTTTTCCGCAATATCTTTTCGATAGTGTGCGTTTGGAAAATGGATCTGTTCCACAAGGCGATATGCTTTTTCGCGAGCAATTTGCAAGTTTTCTCCTAGTGCAGTCACCCCAAGCACTCTACCCCCTGCTGATACCAACTGGCTACCTTCATACCTTGTTCCTGCATGGTATACAGATTCCCTATCGTCTAACTGATCTATCCTGCCAGTGATCGGCACTCCGTTCTGGTAGGGGCCCGGATATCCACCTGCTGATAAGATAACACAGACAGCCGCTTCATCTGACCATGTAACCAGATCTGCATGAAGGCGCCCTTCTACTACGGCTATCAGAATTTCAACTAAATCACTGGTTAGTCTCGGAAGCACCACCTGTGTTTCAGGATCTCCAAAGCGAGCGTTAAACTCAATTACCTTCGGCCCTTCCTTCGTTATCATCAAACCTGCATATAAGACGCCTCGATAATTGATTCCTTCTTTTTGGAAGGCTTGTACCATCGGTTCTAAAATAGTTTGAACAGAGAGAGACAAGACTTCATTCGAGAACTGTGGCACAGGCGAGTATGTACCCATTCCACCTGTATTAGGCCCCAGATCCCCATCAAAGACTGGTTTATGATCTTGGGCTGGAACCATCGGCACAACGGTTGTCCCATCTATAAATGCCATCAAGGATAACTCTTGTCCGACAAGAAACTCTTCTACTACCACAACATCTCCTGCTGACCCAAACACCTTCTGTTCCATAGCCTCCGAAATCGCTTGCTCGGCTTCTTGTAAAGTAGCCGCCACAACGACTCCTTTACCCGCTGCCAGACCATCTGCTTTAATCACAATAGGTACTCCCGCTTGACGCACATATTGCTTCGCCTCGTCCGCATCAGTAAAAACCTGATAAGCAGCCGTTGGGATATCGTATTTTTTCATCAAGTCCTTCGCAAAACGTTTACTTCCTTCAATCTGTGCAGCTTGTCCATTTGGACCAAAGACGGATAAGCCGACTTCTTGAAACTGGTCCACAATCCCCTGTAGCAGAGGGACTTCCGGTCCCACAATCGTTAAATCAATCTGTTGTTCCAAAGCAAACTGGCGCAAACCACCTAAATCATCTACAGGGATCGGTACAAGCTTTGCCACATTCATCATCCCGGCGTTTCCAGGTGCTACAAAGATTTCCTTCACTTTCGGGCTCTGTGCGATCTTCCAAAGTAAAGCATGTTCCCTACCACCACTACCAATGATTAGTACGCGCATCCATTTATCCCCCTTTAGAAGGTAAATCGGCATATCATCCGACCTTACCGTCCACCCAAGGATTTAGGAAAAGACCAGACTAATACCGAAAAGTGAAATTGTAACAAGAAGACAAATAAAGGACCATTCTTCACGATAAAAGCTTTTCGTTTTCGCTTTGTAATTTTTATCGGTTGTGAGTACTCCCCCTACGACCAACGCAACCGCAAAGAATAAGCCTGCTCCAAATTTCAAATTACTTCCCCAAACTGCTAAACCTGAATCAAACCCTATATACGAAAGGACGCCGATCAATAAGACAGCCGTGATCGTCCAGAACAAAGCCCATTTTAATAACGACATAAAAGAGAATCCTCCTTAACGTTTTTTTATTAGTATACGCAAGGAAAATACAAGTCGATACTTCATAAATCTTTGTTCTCAAAAGAAAATTGGATCTGTCTAATGTTTGAAATGGCGAACTCCAGTAAACACCATTGCCAACCCCAATCGATTAGCTGCTTCAATCGATTCTTGATCTCGAATAGAACCACCTGGCTGGATAATAGCTGTTACTCCCGCTTTTGCCGCTTCTTCCACCGTATCTGGCATTGGGAAAAAAGCATCTGAAGCTAATACGGCCCCAGTGACAAGTTCTCCTGCTTGCCCGATCGCGATTCGAGCGGCACCGATTCGGTTCATTTGTCCAGCTCCTACTCCCACTGTACGATTCTCCTTCACTAGTACGATGGCATTGGATTTTACATGTTTCACCACTTTAAATCCAAACAAGAGTTGCTCCCACTCCTCCTGAGTAGGCTTGTGATCCGTTACCACTTGACAATCATCTCGGCTTACTTGGTGTAGGTCTGCTTCCTGAACAAGAACACCTCCACCTACGGTAATAATCGAATTCCCTTTACTTTGAGTGGCTTTTCCTAATTCCATAAGACGAAGATTCTTTTTTTCTCGAAGTATTTCCAGTGCATCCGCTTCAAAATGAGGAGCTAATATAATCTCAAGAAACAGCTTCTTCATTTGAAGCGCTACTTCCTTCGTTACAACCTGATTCGTTGCGACAATTCCACCAAAAATGGAGACCGGATCCGCTTCGTATGCTTTTTGGTAAGCTTCTTCAATCGTTTCTCCCATTCCTACACCACATGGGTTCATATGCTTCACGGCAACTACAACCGGCTCTTGAAATTCATTTACTATAGCGAGAGCAGCATTTGCATCGTTGATATTGTTATAACTAAGCTCTTTACCATGAAGTTGTTTAGCAGAAGCGATCAGTCCGTCCGTAACGAGAGTCTCTTGGTAAAACGCTGCCTGCTGATGCGGATTTTCCCCATACCGCAAAGAAGACTTCTTCTGATACGTGACAGTCAGTTGCTCTGGAAATGAATTATCCATGCGATTATTCAGGTACTGGGCAATGAGAGAATCATAAGACGCAGTATGGGAAAATGCCTTTGCTGCCAGATATTCTCTCGTTTGCAGAGTCGTCTCCCCACGAGTCGTAATCTCACCAGCAATGTTTTGATAATCTGCAGGATCGACCACTACCGTAACAAATCGATGATTTTTAGCAGCTGAGCGGACCATCGACGGGCCACCAATATCAATATTTTCAATTGCTTCTTCATATGAAACATTTGGTTTCGCAATGGTTTGCGCAAACGGATATAAATTAACTACCACTAAATCAATTTCTTCGATCCCGTTTGCCTCCATCTGCTGTCTATGAGTAGGAAGATCTCGAACCGCAAGCAAACCCCCGTGTACCTTTGGATGGAGAGTCTTCACACGACCATCCATGATTTCGGGAAAGCCTGTAACCTCGGACATCCCAATTACAGGAATTCCGGCTGCTTTTAGGAGTTGATGCGTTCCACCAGTAGAGATCACCTCGATCTCCTTAGCTACTAATTGCTGAGCAAACTCTATAATTCCCGTTTTATCAGAGACACTAACAAGAGCACGTTTGATACGATTCATGGTGGTGATCCTCCTTTTGAGTGGCTGTATTTTTATATTCATGTTTGGCCTAATGTGTCTTACCCACAACCTAAATTCTCAATCTGACGGGCTGATCTTTAATGGATTGGCACTTAACTACCAACCACACTAATCCTCGGAATATAAGACACTTCCCCTGTAATTACTTTCCATACCGTTTCTGGATAAATCCGATGCTCAACCTCATGAATCTTATTTCTCAACCTATCAAGCGTATCAGTTGGATCCACTTCCACAGCTCGCTGAACAATAATCGGACCCGAATCCAATCCAGCATCCACAAAATGAACCGTCACACCCGTCACCCTCACACCATAAGCCCACGCCTGCTCGATCGCATAAAGTCCAGGAAAAGAAGGAAGCAACGATGGATGAATGTTAACCATCCTGCCTTCAAAAGGTTCAAGCAATGTACTCCCTACAATCCTTAAATAACCAGCTAATACAATCCACTGCACACCATGCTTCGTTAACAATTCCAATAGCGCCACTTCATATTCTGCTCTAGTAGAAAACCGCTTCGGAGATACAACATAACAAGGTACTTCTAATCTCTTAGCCCGTTCAATCGCGCCCGCGTCCTCACGATCCACGACTAACAAGGAAACGGGAGTTGTCCAATGATGCTCCCTCGAATATCGGACGACAGCTTCGAAATTGCTGCCATTCCCTGAAGCAAAGATGGCAATACTCATCGGCAGCCTCCATCGTCAAAGCGAAGAAGATCCATTCCCTCTTCTACCCTACCGATTAGAAAAGGAGTCTCTCCTAGTTCGACGGCTTTTTTCATAACCGAGTCTGCTTCCTTAATCGGGACACAGAGCACCATCCCAATCCCATTGTTAAACGTACGATCCATGTCTGATTGACTAATACTTCCGACCTGCTGAATCCATTGAAAAATAGGCGGAACCTGCCACGAGTTACGATCAATCACAGCCTGCAGACCTTCCGGCAACATCCGTGGTACGTTCTCTACAATCCCACCACCTGTAATATGTGCTGCGCCTTTTATCGTAAAATGCTCAACTAGAGAGAGCACCGACTTCACATAGATTCGAGTTGGAGTGAGCATCACTTCCGCTACGTTTTGCGACGATCCCGGTACACGCTCTGACCAATCAAATACACGATCTGTTAGTAACACCTTTCTCGCTAGAGAGTACCCATTGCTGTGCAGTCCATTGCTCGCTAATCCAATGAGGAGATCGCCAGCTTGAATCTCATAACTTGGTAGGAGATTCCGTTTCTCCACAACCCCTACACAAAAACCGGCTACGTCATATTCGCCAGATGCATACATCCCCGGCATCTCAGCCGTTTCTCCACCAATAAGCGCACAGCCTGCCTGAACACATCCATCCGCAATCCCTTTTACAACTGCCTCTGCCTGCTCAGGTAGAAGTTTCCCAGTCGCTAGATAATCGAGGAAAAACAATGGCTCCGCTCCTTGGACAACTAGATCATTCACACACATAGCGACACAATCGATGCCGATGGTATCATGTCGATCTAGCATAAAAGCCACTTTCAGCTTCGTTCCAATCCCATCTGTAGCAGAAACCAATACAGGCTCGTCGTAGGAACCTAGAGCAAACAAACCCCCAAATCCGCCTAAGCCACCCATCACTTCCGGCCGAGTCGTTCGGCTTACGTGCGATTTCATTCTCTCTACTGCCTCATTTCCTGCGTCAATATCCACTCCTGCCGCACGATAGGACTTACTCATCGTCGCCCCTCCCCTACTAGTTCCTGTTCGATAACAGTTGGATAATCACCGTTAAAACAAGCTAAACAATGTCCACAGTTCTTCTCCTGAGAATCTCGCCCGATTCCTCGCAGCATCCCTTCCGGGCTTAAAAAGGCTAAGCTATCTGCTCCGATTGTTAAACGTATCTCATCCAGCGAATGAGTAGCCGCGATCAATTGTTCTCGGTCGGCGGTATCAATTCCGTAGAAACAAGGATTTTTCACAGGCGGAGAGCTAATGCGCACATGAACTTCGGTTGCACCTGCATCACGAAGTAGCTGAACAATTCGGCGGCTCGTCGTCCCACGCACAATCGAGTCATCCACCATGACAACTCGCTTTCCTTCTACGACTTTGCGAACAGCGCTCAATTTCATCTTGACACCGCGTTCTCGCATCATCTGACTAGGCTGGATGAAAGTCCGTCCTACATAGCGATTCTTAATCAATCCTAATTCGTATGAGATACCAGTTGCTTCCGCAAAACCGATTGCTGCTGAAATACTGGAATCAGGCACACCCGTTACAACATCCGCCTCCACGGGAGCCTCAAGCGCCATCTGGACTCCCATACGCTTTCGAGCACTATGGACATTAATGCCACCAATATCACTATCTGGCCGAGCAAAGTAGATATACTCAAACGAGCAGAGTGAGCGCGGAGCAGGCGGTGCGAACCGTTCGCAGCGTATCCCTCGATCATCGAGAATAATCATCTCCCCAGGCTCTATTTCACGAATGTATTCCGCACCAGTAATATCAAACGCACATGTCTCTGAAGAAAAAACATATGCACCTTCCACCATCCCCATTGATAAAGGGCGCAGGCTATGTGGATCTTGACAAACCAGTAACTGTTCATTGGTTAGGATGAGAAGCGCATAAGCTCCCACTAGACGATTTAATGCTTCTTTTACCGCACCTTCAATCGTCTCCTCCCGAGAGCGGGCGATTAAATGTGCAATCACTTCTGTATCAGTAGTCGTCTGAAAAATCGATCCCTCTGCCTCTAGCTCTGCTCGCAATCGGTCCCCGTTTACTAAGTTCCCATTCGTAGCAATAGCAATTTCCCCTCTAGCATACGTAAAGACAAGAGGTTGCACATTCGCTAGCTCGCTTGCCCCTGTTGTAGAGTAGCGAACATGACCAATGGCCACCGTTCCCTTGCATCGCTCAATCACTTCGGTAGAAAACACTTCGGTTACCAGCCCCATACCGCGATGGATATGAAAGTGATCTCCATTTGTACTGACGATACCAGCGCTCTCTTGTCCACGATGTTGCAAAGCGTGTAATCCGTAATATGTCAAAGCGGAGGCTGTCGGATGACCTACAATGCCAAACACGCCACATTCTTCATTTAGTTCGTCGAAGATGCTTTCATCTTGCATGGGATCGCCTCCTCATAGAGTTGCGTAATCGAAGCAAGAGAGTCACATATCACAACTTGTCCATTGTGAGAAATCGTGATCGTTGGCTCTTCCGCAACAACTCCCACCTCTTGAACTGGAACCCCATTTTCTTGGAAAAAGGAGATCACCTTTGCCCGATCTGCCGAGCGCACACTTACCATAACACGTGATTGGGTCTCACTATAAAGTGCGGCGATCGTAGGTAATTCATTTTTCAAATCAATCGTAACACCACATTTTCCGCTCATCGCTGATTCAGCCACCGCTAAAGCAAATCCCCCCTCTGCCAAATCATGGGCAGATCGAATCATCCCTTGGCGGATCGCTTTTAGCAGTGCCGCTTGAAGGGTTTGTTCGGTTTCACAATGGAGTACCGGCGGGCGTCCACTGATGTTACCTGTGATCAGATATTGCAACTCACTCCCACCTAATTCAATCTGAGTATCACCTAGTAACAATACACAGTCGCCAGCTTGCTGAAATGCTTGCGTTGTAATATGCTCTCTCTTCTCAATCAATCCCACCATCCCCACAACCGGAGTCGGGAAGATAGGCTGTCCATTTGTCTCATTATAGAGGCTTACATTTCCCCCGATGACAGGTGTAGATAATGCATAACACGCCTCACTCATGCCATCAATTGCTTTCGATAACTGCCAGTATACCTCTGGCTTCTCTGGGCTACCAAAATTTAAACAATCCGTTACACCAAGTGGCTCAGCACCAGAGCAAACTACATTCCGAGCTGATTCAGCCACCGCGATCCGGCCACCCTGCTCTGGATCTAGATAAACATAACGACCATTTCCATCCGTTGACATCGCTAGTGCTTTTTCGGTCCCTCGTATCACGACAACCGCCGCATCCGATCCCGGACGAACCGCCGTACTTGTACGTACCATATGATCATATTGTTGATAAACATAACGTTTACTTGCTACATTACTTGAACCTAAAATCTGATAAAAAGCCGCTTGTGGATCTACTTCTTTCACTTGGTCATATGCATCTACTTGTCCGAATTCGGTATAGTAAGCAGGCTCCCTCGCTTCTCTTTGATAAATAGGTGCATCATCCACCAACGTATGAACAGGAATATCGGTAATCAAAGCACCTTCGTGTAAAATTTGATAACGATTTCCTTCCGTCACACGTCCCACTACAGCAGACTGCAATCCCCAGCGATCACAAACTTCTTTTACCTCGTGTTCCCTACCTGCCTCGACCACCAGTAGCATTCGTTCCTGGGATTCAGAGAGCATAATCTCATACGGCGTCATTCCAGATTCACGTTGTGGAACTAAGTCTAAATTCATCTCTAGCCCCACTCCACCTTTGGCGGCCATCTCCGCACTTGAACAGGTAAGCCCTGCTGCTCCCATATCTTGAATTCCCAAAAGCATTTCTTTCTTTACCATTTCAATACAAGCTTCGAGAAGCAATTTCTCCACGAATGGATCACCCACTTGAACCGCAGACCGCTTCTCCTCTGATTCCTCATTTAACTCCTCCGAGGCAAATGTAGCTCCATGAATCCCATCACGCCCTGTGCTAGCCCCAACGTAGATAATAGGATTACCTATACCTGTTGCGATCCCTTTTTGTAGCTCTTGATGCTCGAGCACTCCGACACACATCGCATTCACTAGTGGATTCCCCTCATAAGATGGATCAAATACAACTTCTCCACCCACCGTCGGGATTCCAATACAGTTTCCATAATGAGCAATCCCAGCTACTGCATGATCAAATAGATACTTAACCTGTGGCGACTCAAGCTCACCAAAACGTAATGAATTAAGCAACGCAACTGGACGAGCACCCATGGAAAACACATCCCGGATAATCCCACCTACACCCGTTGCCGCCCCTTGAAACGGCTCAACAGCTGATGGATGGTTATGGCTCTCAATCTTAAACACAACAGCCTGATCATCCCCGATGTCAATTACGCCTGCTCCTTCTCCCGGACCTTGCAAAACCCTTGGTCCAGACGTTGGAAACTTGCGAAGCAATGGTTTCGAGTTCTTATAACTACAATGTTCTGACCACATAACCGAGTAAATGCCTACTTCTGTCCAACTAGGCAGACGACCTAGGTGTCCACAGATTTGGTCATACTCAACAGGCAAAACACCCATATTTCGGTACAATTCTTGATCTCGAATATTCTCTGGAGTAGGCTCATTCGCCATCGTCTTCACAGCTTGCGCAACAGTTTGAGTAGATTCATGCAGCACCTTGATTCTCCTTCCATGCTTGTAACATTGATGTAAATAATCTAGTTCCATCAGCTGACCCCATCCAATTTACAATCGCTCGTTCGGGATGAGGCATCATGCCAAGCACGTTCCCGTTTCGGTTCGTAATTCCTGCGATTTGGTCTAGAGAGCCATTTGGATTCGTTCCTGCATATCGGAAGAGTATCTGGTTATTTGCTTGTAATTCAATAAGAGTGCCCTCATCACAAGTAAAATTACCTTGCCCGTGAGCAATCGGAATTTCAATTGTTTCCCCAAGCTTATATTGATTGGTAAAAGGAGTTTGATTATTTTCGACACGTAGCGTAGTGAAATCACAACAAAATTGCAGATGATGATTCTGCATCAATGCCCCTGGAAGGAGTCCTGCTTCTTGCAAAATTTGGAATCCATTACATATTCCGATTACAAGTTTTCCTTCACTTGCAGCATTCACAACCGACTCCATCACAGGAGAATAGCGGGCCAACGCACCTGCGCGCAGATAATCCCCATAAGAGAAGCCACCTGGTAAAATAATCGCGTCAAATCCATCTAAATGAGAAGTTTGATGCCATACTGGTTGTACCTCTTCTCCTAATACATCCTCCACACCATGGATACAATCCCAGTCACAATTAGACCCCGGAAAGATTGGAACTGCAAATCGCACTTTCATCTACCTCCTCGATTTCAAACGTAAAATTCTCCATCACAGGGTTCGAAAGTAGCTTTTCACACATGACCCGGATCTCTTCTTCTGCCTTTTGCCGATCCATCGTATCCAGCACAACCTCAAGTCTTTTGCCAATCCTCACATCTGCAACCGTTTGATAGCCCATCGTGTGCAACGAATTCTTTACAGCCACACCTTGTGGATCGAGTACACTCTCTTTTAGCGTAACAAAAATGATCGCTTTAAGCATGTGAAGCTCCCCCTAGTCGTTGGTAGATTTCTTGATATGCTTCTAAGACATTTCCTAGATCTTGGCGAAATCGATCTTTATCTAGCTTCTTTCCCGTTACGTTATCCCAAAAACGGCACGTATCAGGGGATATCTCATCTGCTAGCAATAATGTTCCAGACGGATCGACTCCAAACTCTAACTTAAAATCAACCAACACAAGTCCCTTTTGTTCCAGATATAGCTGTAAAATATCATTTACCTGCAAAGCGATTTGCCTCATATGCCCCACTTGATCTGAAGTAGCAAGCTCCAACATCGCGATGTGGTCTTGATTCATCAGCGGATCGCCTAACCCATCATTCTTATAATAAAATTCCACTATTGGACGACTTAACTGAGTCCCTTCTGCTAACCCTACTCGTTTCACCAAAGATCCAGCCGCTATATTTCGCACCACTACCTCTAACGGGATAATGGACACCCTTTTTACCAATTGTTCATAGTCCGAAATCATTTCAATAAAATGATGCTCCACACCATGCTTGGTAAGGTAATCAAAAAATAGCTTACTAATTTGGTTGTTTAAAACCCCTTTCCCTTCTAACTCTGCCTTTTTCTCCCCGTTAAAAGCAGTCGCAGAATCCTTATACACAACCCGAAGAACTTGTAGATCATCAGTGGGAAATAGTTGTTTCGCCTTCCCCTCATACAGCAAGCTATCTGTACTCATGCAAGCTCCTCCTGTCTTCATTAACCCTAGGCCATCACTGTTAACATTCCTCTCACTCCTAAGGTAATTTCTCTATTACAGTCACGCAAATGATTAACCAGACACTTGGGCATGTCTCTTTATCCACCTAAATAGCCCTGTTGATTAACTAGAATGTAGGTTAAGAGGGATAGAGAGTCTGCTCAATTACCTATTGAATGGCTATCTTACAATTCCAAACCTACTCGCTTAAAAATCGTATCCACTTGCGCCAGATGGAACTGATAATCAAAGCAATCTACTGTCTCTTCCTCACTAAGCGTTTCACGAATCAGTTCATCCTTTTCCACAAGAGAGCGAAATGGTGTTTGTTCTTCCCATGCCTGCATCGCCAATTTCTGCACACGATCGTATGCCTCTTCTCGTTTCAAACCCTTATTAATCAAGGTAAGCAGAACACGTTGAGAGTAAATCAATCCAAAAGTACGGTCCATATTTCGCTTCATATTTTCAGGGAATACGGTTAATTCTTTTACAATACGAGCAAAGCGGTTTAGCAGATAGTCAAGCAAAATCGTTGCATCTGGTAAAATAACACGTTCTACCGAAGAGTGGGAAATATCCCGCTCATGCCAGAGAGGAACATTTTCATACGCCGAAACCATATGCCCACGAATCACACGTGCCAATCCACTAACATTTTCACAGCCGATTGGATTCCGTTTATGAGGCATCGCAGAAGAGCCCTTTTGCCCTTTCTTAAATGCTTCTTCCACCTCACGTGTCTCACTCTTCTGCAAGCCCCGAATCTCTGTCGCAAACTTATCCAAAGAGGTCGCAATCAAAGCAAGAGTTGATAAATAATGAGCATGTCGGTCGCGTTGCAATGTTTGTGTGGAGATCTCCGCTGCCTGCAAGCCTAACTTCTCACATACATACTCCTCTACAAACGGATCAATATTAGCATAGGTTCCGACTGCCCCAGACATTTTCCCTACACGTACTGACTCAATCGCTTGTACCAATCGTTCCCGATTCCGCTTCATCTCTGCATACCAAAGCGCCATTTTCAGGCCAAATGTCGTCGGTTCCGCATGTACACCGTGGGTACGTCCCATCATCACAGTATACTTATGTTCGAGTGCCTTCTCTTTCAAAACCCCTATGAACTGATCCACATCCGCAAGTAAAATTTCATTTGCTTGAAGAAGCAAATACGATAACGCTGTATCCACAACATCCGTAGAAGTAAGCCCATAATGTACCCACTTTGATTCCGAGCCAAGCGTCTCCGCAACAGCACGAGTAAACGCAACGACATCATGGCGTGTTTCCAGTTCAATCTCCGCAATTCTCTCGACATTCACCCTCGCGTTTTTGCGGATCAATGCAACCTCTTTCTTAGGAATATGACCCAGCTCGACCCATGCTTCACAAGCAAGGATTTCTACCTCTAACCAAGCACGAAACTTATTCTCTTCTGTCCAAATCGCCATCATCTCCGGGCGACTATAACGTTCAATCATACAATCTCCTACTTTCTATCTGATGGTTAGCAATGGAAAAAATAGCTCCCCACTCTTGCCCGCTTAATGGATTCCAAATGGGTATCTCATTTACCAACTCTAACAAATCTTGTAACGAATCCCCAACAAAATTAATGTGTCCCATCTTTCTTCCTTCTTTGGCAACACTTTTCCCATACCAATGTATCTTTGCACAAGGCGGCAACTTTGTTAATTCACCAAAAAAGGCATCTTGATGCTCCCCTAATAGATTTACCATAATTCCACTATTTTTTCGAGCCGGCTTACTAAGCGGAAGTCCTGTTACCGCACGTATAAACTGCTCAAACTGGCAAGTGGTCGTAATATCCATTGTGATATGTCCTGAATTGTGTGGCCTAGGAGCCAATTCATTTACCAAAATAGTCCCATCCGCCAACACAAACATTTCAATAGCAAGCACCCCTACAAACCAAAGTTGGCTAGCCAATTGATATGCAATTTTTTCCGCTCTCTCGCGGATTCCTTCTTTAATCGGGGCGGGAGAAATCGTCATGTGTAACATTTGATTTCGATGGATATTCATAACAGGTGGGTAAACCTCCACCTCTTCTGAAACACCCCGAGCCACAATCACCGAGATCTCTTTTACATAAGGAACAAATTTCTCGACCAATATTCCCCTTTCTATTACTTCTAATGGGGGAAGTGGATCTTCTAAAGCACGTACCACCCATTGGCCCTTACCATCATAACCACCTGTCAGTGTTTTCAATACACATGGGAGTTGCAGTTCCTCAATCGCCTCAAGCATCTGTGCTTTCGATGTCACAATCTGATAAGGGGCAATCGGGATTTGTGCATCTTGTAACACCTTCCGCTCTTCTCCTCGATGCTTGGTCCATCGAAGCAGATTACTTCCTTGTGGTAAGGGTTTTATCGCTTCAACCATGCGAACCGTATCAAGATCTATATTTTCAAATTCATATATAACCAGATCAGACTTGTCTATCATTCGTTCCATTGCCATCGGGGAATCGTACTCTCCGATAATTTGTTCATCCGCTACTTGTCCTGCGGGGGAGTCGATATCAGGATCTAATACAACAAAACGGTATCCTAGTCTACGGCCCTCCAAGATGATCATGCGACCCAACTGACCACCACCTAACACTCCAATCGTCTGTCCAGGAACGACCAATGGAGCAGAAGGGATACTATTTGATTGCCTCAAATTAAAACCGGATTCTTTTTTAGGAAGACTATTCAGTAGGGACTCCGACTGAGTAAATTGTATTCTCATGCCAGATCACGATCCTTTAAGACACGCTCACGAATCATCTCTCGGCGCTCCTGATATCTTCGTTGTAAGTCTTCATCCGTTATGGCTAATATCTGAGCTGCCAATAAGCCTGCATTACTTGCCCCCGCATCCCCAATAGCAACGGTTGCTACTGGTACACCAGCTGGCATCTGTACAATAGATAGGAGAGAATCGATCCCATTTAATGTGGAGCTTTTAATCGGAACTCCAATCACAGGAAGAGTCGTCTTAGAAGCAACCATACCTGGTAGATGAGCCGCGCCACCTGCTCCGGCAATAATGACACTAATCCCCTTCCTGGATGCTTCTTCCGCATATTGAAACATCTCATCCGGGGTACGGTGAGCAGAAACGACTTGCCTCTCATAAGACACTTCTAACTCGTCCAAAATCTGACAAGCTTTTTGCATCGTGGACCAATCTGACGTACTCCCCATGATTACTCCAACTTTCGGGCGATTCATCTATTCATCTCTCCCTCTAATTTAAATGTCAAAAAGACCGAAATACAGATATTTTCATGTGAAAAATCTACATTTTCGGTCTTATGTCCCGCCTAAAAGTAGACTTTCCCCATAGAAAGGAAATTTACGGTTTCCTTGTAGAGACATCCAGGCCTATTCCCAGACTTATATGAAGAAAAGTACTTTATTCTATATTCGTTTTGAGATATTTATTTGGTTCATAAGCTTGATTCGTTATCAGTGTAACAAGGAGTTAAAAGTTAGTCAATAAAAAACGAACATTTATCAAATATTGATTTGAAGCGTTCGGTTTAATATATGAGAAAGTCTGATTAAATCTAATTATTTAGATATTTATGCACAAATAGCTCTTTGACGGGACTCTATACAAACTTCTCGTAACGCCATCATAAATCTTCGATTCTTCACAAGTATAATTTCGCATAATAAAAGAAGCACCCAGTTTTTAACTGAATGCTTCTTTTATTATGTATGCCTGGCGACGTCCTACTCTTCCAGGACCCTGCGGTCCAAGTACCATCGGCGCTGGAGGGCTTAA
>NZ_FNPL01000011.1 GCF_900107305.1 Thermoactinomyces sp. DSM 45892 | reverse complement strand
TATTTGGCGGGAACCAATAACTTCTACACAGGGGGTACCATGTCTTTCTTTTTGATCATTTGTAAATTATTTCAAGCGAATTTGCTCATCTCGAGGTAGTTATTAAATAAAAAAGGCGATCCCGCGAAGGTCGCCATTACAGTTCTACAAACGCAAACTTTGATTATATTCAGGTGCTAATACAATATTTGTATAGGTTCCTTTACCAGAGACGTAATAATAAGCATGCTCCATTCCAGCTGGAATAAAGATAGAAGCTGGACTATGAACTACCTTCTCTTCTTTTTCCATTTGCACGCAACATGTTAAACCAGTTCCATCCGCATGATCTCCCCAAAAGACAAATACACTATCGCAATCATGTGTATGACGATCTACATGATTTTCAGGTTCATTGTCATCGAAGGTGCGCTGGATTGCATATAAGGTAGAGCGGGAATCCACCCGATGATCCATCAGCACCCACCTGGTTCCGGGTCCATTTCGATGATATTTTAATTCAGAAGCTCCCTTTTCAAATGGACTTCCTATTTGCAGGGCCGCAGACAGTACGGGCGAATCCAATTGGGGTCTCTCCTCTATTACCCTCCTCTTCCGTCCAACCCGCTCTGGAGGGAACATCTCATAGGCAGGAGCCTCTTTTTGTACAGCTTGTACATGATATCTAGATGTATGTGTAAATGCATTTTTTCCCACGATCGGTCTCAAATGATCGGGACGGTATCTAGTTGCCCATTGGACTATTTGAGATAACTCAAGGATTCTTTCTAACGGAAAGTGCTGAAATCCTTTTTTCTCTTTTAAGATGACAGCTAGTTGAAGGAGATCCACGATGCCAGTTCTTTCTCCAATTCCCAGTATTGAAGTATCGATAACCGAAGCTCCTGCATCAATGGCAGCTAATGCATTAGCCGTTGCCAACCCGAGATCATTATGCAAATGAACTTCAATATCAGAGTGAATCTCTTCAACTGCCCGTCTTACTGTCCCCCCACATTCATTAGGCGTCCAGATACCAACTGTATCTGCTAAACTAATACGATCAGCCCCTGCACCCACTGCCGCTTTTCCTAGATAGAGAAGATCCTCCCATGAAGTACGAGAGGCATCCTCCATCGTAAATCGAACTTGGAGTCCTAGCTTTTTTGCTTCTTCAATCGCGTAAGCGACTCGATCTTTTATCTGAGCAGGTGTCTTATCCCCAAATTTAGCAGTAAGTGAAATCGGATTTATGGAAGCCCAAATTCCAATCCAGTCCGCACCAGCTCTATAAACGGCTCGGACCTCTTCTGAAATCGCTCGTGCATGCATCAGCGTTTCCACGCGCTCAGCAGCCTTTGCCACTTCTCTGCAGACTTGTTCGTCTTCTGGAGAAATCCCTGGATGCCCCACCTCTATAATATCCACTTGAAACTCTTCTAAAAGGCGCAGCAGATGGATCTTATCTTGACTATGGAAGCGAACCCCCGATTGCTGTTCGCCTTCTCTCAAAGTAGAGTCTAATATTTTTAGATGCAATCTCATTCTCCTCCACTTACTACTTTGTTTGTAAGAATTGTTCCGTTGCTTTTAGCAGTTGATCTCTATTTTTTTCATATAAAGCCCAGTGTGTAGCTTCTGGAATGACGACCTCTTTTTTATTCTTTACGCCTGTTAGCTTCTGCAGCAGATTTTTTTCGGCAAAGAAATCTGAGTCCCCATAGATGACCAGTGTAGGACTCGTGATTTTAGATATGTCATAAAGTGGACGATTGGTCCAAATCGAAAACAAATCTTGCAGAGGACCCATAGGGCGACGAATCGCTTGATTTTCTCTTGTTTTACTTGTATCGTCAGACTCTATAAAGGTCGTTCGTACTTGTTTCATCGCATCATCCGAGGCAAGTGCTTTTCCGTTCATCATCATGTGCCAATGGTGCATTCCTTTATCAAAGTCAATCACTTGATAAGCAGGAGACTTAGGATTAAACTCACCTGGTTTTTCTGGAGATTCAAACGGCTTTGTCATCGAAGGTAGAGAAAAACCGTGCATAAACCCATAGAGAACTAATTTATTTACATTTTCTGGCTTCTGAGTTGCATATTCACCTGCTACTACCGCTCCCCATGACCAACCCACAATACTTACTTTCTCTACCTTTTGTGTTTTCTTAATATGTTCCACAGTGGCAGATAGATCTTTTATCGCTTCTGTATGGGTAACCACAGGTTTGTTTTGATTAGGAGGTTGATTCATTTCCTCTGGACGGGTAGATCCCCCAAACCCTCTAAAGTCCATCGCCCATGTATCGTATCCTTTGCTAGCTAAATCATCCATCCAGGAATAGCCCGGCACATCAAATGCTTTTGCAGTTGGTACACTAAAAGGTTCTAGAAAAAGAACAGCTTCTTTTGCTTTGGTTTGTTTCTTATGACGAAGGTAAATTTGAACCCCGCCCTCTGATGCTATCTTTGTTTCCTCTAAGGAAATCGACTCTTTCTTTTGAGTCAAGCTTGTATCTGATTGACATCCACTCAGTACAATACTTAAGCCAATCGATATAACAGCTACTACGGGTAATAATTTTTTACACTTCATTTTTTATTTCCTCCATCTATGTTGAGACAAAATACTTGGAAATCGCAATCAATCCAGCTGCAATAATAAGTCCTGCTGGCAGACCACGGAAAAAGAGAACAGCCACAAGGGTCCCGATAATAACGCCAAATAAGATCACCGGCTGGGTAGAAAGAACGCCAATCCCTTTTCCTCCTACATACGAAACAAGAAAACCGGCTAGAAGCGCGAATAACCCGATAGGAGAGAATAATTCCTTGGCCAAAGCAAGTAAATCTATCTTTTCATTGGTTAAAGGGAACAAGAGAAACATCATTAAAAAGAAGATTCCTACATGGAAAGAGTGTTTCTGTAACAGCATGATCATCGGCTTCCATTGGATCAAATAAACCAAGAGCAATACAACAGCTGAGGAAGCTAACCAATAATCCTTAAAAAGAGCTGATACGCCTGCAATGAGTAAAAAAGCAATCACAACCTGAGTCATCTCGATCCCTCACCTTATAAAACAGTATTGTCCCAGTATCCTTCCGCTGGCGTTTGTACCTCTACCATTTGATGACTTGCAAGGTTAATACGGATTAAATCTGGGCCGATAACGGGTTTTAGATCCTCTCGTTTCACCAGAAATTTAAACGCTTCAAAACTAGCTAAAACACCTACTATATTTGCTACTGGAGCAAGAACTGCCCATGGAGATTCTTTCTTTACATAAGAATTTGCCCAGTTCTTGTCTGCTCCGTACTGGACAGAATGAACTGCACGCCCATCCTTTAAAGCATTGATTTTCTCTTTCATCTCTTCGGTCAAAGGTTGTTGATAGGAAGGATGACTCAAAACCACTTCATATGGGGATGAGGTAGGTGTCAGAGACATAACGCCCCCTCTAAATGGTGGGGTTACCGCAATCCAAATAGATGGAATCCCTAGTTTCACAGCGGTACGATGAATAATGACTCGTGCAACTAGATTATCTGTTGCATCGATGATTACATCCGCACCTTGTAACAACTCCTCCGCGTTCTCTTCGGTTACAAACTGCTCTGTTACTTTCACCTGGATATCCGGATTGATATCTTCCAGTGTCTCTCTAGCAGACTCTGCTTTGCTTTTAGCAATTCGGCTTACCGAACTAAGCATTTGTCTGTTCAAATTACTCGCTTCAAATACATCACGATCAATTACATGAACATGCCCAACTCCCATACGGGCTAGTTGGATTAGAGTAATTCCTCCCACCCCACCTGCTCCTACTACGGTGACACGTCCGTTCCGGAGCTTCTCTTGCTCTTCTTTTGAAATAACACCTAAGTTACGAACAAAGCTTGCTTCATATAGATTTTGTGTAGTTTGGATTTCCATTTTGGCTTCCTCCCATTTTTTAGAGATGTGCATAATTCCAACCACCATCTGGTGCCGTTTTTATTTGGACAGGTTGTTCTGTATCCAAATTAATGAGTAACGCTTTAGGTGCGGGAGCCGAGGGGGGACGTTTCGTTATAATCTGAACTGCTTCGTGGAAACTAAAAGTGGCTAACAGCATAGCTCTTACAGGCGTAATAATCCAACCCGCTTTTCCTTCACAAAATTGATCGGCCCATTCCTTCGGAGCCCCTTGTTCCACTGAGTACCGAGCTCGTTCTTTCTTTATGTCAGCAATTTGTCTCCGCACACTTTCATCAGTCAGTTTGATCCCTTTACCGGGTAGATTTAAGATATCTTCATAATGTACTCCATCTGGAAAAAAGGAAGATACAAAGCCCCGATTAGGCGGGCTACCCGACATCCCCACACTAGGAACACCTAGCTCGCGAGCAGTTCGATGGATAATAACCCGTGAAGGCATATCATCAACTGCTTCAATCACTACATCGTGATCTCTAATGAGATCCATTACATTTTCTTCATCCACCATGGTTTGGACAAAGCGAGTTGATATGTACGGGTTGATATCTTTCACTGTTTTCTCAGCTACTTTTGCCTTCGCTTCTCTTAATACAGAAGTAGATGCAAGCATCTGACGATTCATATTGGAGACTTCAAACTCGTCTGCATCAACACCCGTGATATGGCCAATTCCCATACGAGCACAGAGAATTGCTTGCATTCCTCCCACTCCACCTAATCCAAAAATAACGACTTTCGCTTCTTTTAATGTAAGTTGTTCCTCTTTTGAATAGACACCAACGTTCTTCTTAACAAGTTCCCAGTAAAAATCGGATTCGTTTTGAAATGATTGAAACATGTCGACCTCCTAGTTATGTATTTCAGCACCCTATATCTTATCTCGGGTACGAATAGAAGGTAATGGTCCATAAGAGTCAATTCACTATCATTTTGTGTATAAAAAACAAATAAACCGCAACTAATGGGTTTCAGCCGCGGTTTTTCTTATAATGAACATGACCTTCCAAATACTCAAGTAAATCATGGATTCGCTTCTGGTACGTATGCATACGGCGAACATTTTGATATGCTTTTGCCGCCATATCCTCTCGTTCCTCTTGACGTGACAAGTAGTAGTAAATCTTTTCTTTTAATTCATTTAATGTATGGAAACTCGCAATTTCTCCTTCTGCGAAGTGTTGATAAAGGTCAGTACGCCATGTGGTTAACTGAAACGATTTACAAGCGGCAATCTCATAAGTTCGATTATTAGGTGTATGTGCCGCTATGTTTTTCGGATTATCTTTTCGATCATTATTCGTACGGTGAATATTAAGCACGATTTTCGCACCGTTGTAATATTTGATAACCTCATCAGGAGGGATAGGGGTATTTAAAATACATTTCTTTAACTTAGAATAATTGCTTAGCTTCTCCCACCATTGACCGATAATCTTGGTTTTATTCTTTAAAAGAATCGGGGTCAATTGATCAAAGTAACGGAGTCGAATCGGAAAGGCACTCCCTACAAAACAAATATCAGATTGATACTTCTCTCCTACTTTCATCGGTCGATATTTCTCTGGATTTACCGCCAATGGCAAATGAATCACTGTTTTCCCTAGTCCTTGGTAAAATGGAACACTATTACTATCTTGTGTGATGACTAAATTATAAGGCTGGACTAACTCTTTATGCGTCTTCAAACGATATGGATCATCCACCACCCATATTCCGATCGGGATCTTCATTTTTCTCACGGATTTCACATAATGAGCAGGTAAAAACGGTCCACGGAACACCAAAACAAAATCTGGACGGAACGCCTTAATTTTTGGAATCAATTCTTTTCGCTTATCTTGTCGAATCATAAATTTGTCAAAATGAAAATTTGCCCTCTTTTTTTCAATAGATTCCAATCCTGCCAAAATGCTAGAGTCCTCGTCTGACAGGTGGTTCTGAAACTCAAACCCACATCCCGATGAAATGAAAAAAATTCTCATACACATCTGGTCCTTTCCCAAGACACAGTGATTTCTGCATATTATATGGAGGAATTATGCCTTAGGTTCGTTCATTTTGCTTATATAAAAGACCCTTCTTCTGTACAGACCGCTCAGATAAAAAAGAAATGGACTCTCACATTTGCAAGAGTCCGTTCTTTTTTATCTCGTTTATCATTTGTTTAATGAGTGTAGCATTAAATGATCTTCCCATTCTCTTAACCCACGGTTATCGGAAGGCCTTTTCAAGATATAATCATAAAAATATAATGTCTTGTTTATTTGAACTTGCTTCCTTATCGACTGAGATGCTCTCCATCCCCATTCATCATCTTCTCCGTAATTACTATCTTGATACCGGTGTTGGACAGCTATTTTTTTTGCATAACACACTCGACTATTTGGTTTACGATAGTAACAATGTTCATCCTCAGAATGTGAGTAGCTCACATCATATTTGCACAATTTCTTTGTTAATCCACTTAAATTTACTTCAACATCAAACGTAATACAATCTGCATCCGGATGCTGATCAATGCATTCTAATAGAGCTTGAACATAATCTATCTCAATTCGATCATCATCATCAACAAAAGAGATAAATGCACCCTGTGCTAGATCCATCAGTGTATTTCTCTTAGCTCCTATAGTGCTCTTTCTATTATCAACTAAAACCAATACTTCTGCAGGAAGGTTATGGGCTTGCCTTTGCAATTCAGCCATCGTCCTAGATGCATGAGTAAGTCGTTCAATGGTTGTAGGTACTAAAATAGATAATTTCATTTCCAATGTGATTATCTCCTTTTGTAGATGAGGTATATTGTTTTATCTTATTATGAAAACGGTATGAGTATGCCAATATGATACCAATTGAAATAAACACCGATTCCACTCAGTCATCATATGTTATTCATATCATCCTGATGGAAAGTAGGTGTACTTTTTGAAAATCATACTCATTGCAATTGATACCTTGCGAGCAGACCGTTTAGGATGTTATGGGTACCACGACGATATTAGCCCTAACATCGATGGACTAGCTAAAGATGGGATTTTATTTGAAAACATGATAGCAGAAAATAACGTAACCCAAAGTACATTATACAGATGACTGTATGAAAAAAGTCTGTTGTAATGTGTGATTCAGGTGTTCCCTGTAAGTCTTTTCAACCGTAAAGAGGATGTTTTAAGGCATTTTCATTGCCTTAAACTATGTGCCCCTTGTTCACCATACACTAACATTAGTGTACTTATGTTGCTTAATGAAGGTAGTCGCTTCGCTGGCGGTCTATCCATATCTGATCCAAGGGCTGAGTCTACATATACAAAGCCGTCAGATAGGGTCGAATCTTTAAAGCCTAAAGCATCTTTAAAATATTGTTTGAATGATCTCCCACGAAGCATTTGTTCTAGCGTACCTTCCATTTTGTTGTCACTTCCAATTTCCCTAGATAAACAAGTACCAAAGGAAGTTTTATCCCTTTGGTACTTTGGCTTGGTATAAATTTGCTACCAATGAACGATATATACTCGTTAAAAACAAGAAAATTAATTTGTTAATTGCCAATAAGCGGAGGAAGTTTTGGGAGTAAATGAGTATGATGAACTGAGAAAGATAGGACATGAAAGGGAGTGAACAAGTTATGAATGGCATATATGAAATGATTGCTAAAATTTCTGAAAACCAAAAAAATATTGCCCAAGGTATGAGAGAAATGGTCATTGCTGCTGCTAATACTGGAAGAATGGAACAAGAAGCAAGGAATCTTCTGTTAAAGAAACAAAAATAATGTTTTGATTAAAATAGTAGGCGAACCCGATTTTTCACTTAGCGTAGTGAAAAATCGGGTTCGCCTACTATTTTAATCCTGAGCGTATGAAATCCGCGTTTTTCTGTCGGGACCCCTTTTTAGGTTATTTTTGTTTGTATAGCAAACTTGTTTATTGTTTACTTATCGTTTTTTGTTGCTTATCTTGTTCATTATTTAACTTCGATTCATTAGACCACTTTAACTGTATAATTAGTTTCTTAATCTCTTCCAGCCTTTTCTGTCGCTCTTCTTCTGTTATCTTGGGTGCTACTATGTGAATCGTCGTATTCCCTATATGATAGGTTGCATCTGGACAAAAATCCTCTTCCAATGTCATCACCTCTGTTCAAGGTATGCAGGAGCTGAGGATTTTTGACATGTATTTATTCTTTTAATATTTGTAATAATGCAATATATGAATATGCAATTACCACCCATTTTTTTATATTAGTTAGTAAACACAAACAAAGCCCCTGTGATAGCTATCTCCGACGAGATTAGGTTATCACAGGGGAATCACTAACTTTTTAGATTACTTTTTTTTTCGTTTTTCTTTTTCAAAATAGGTACAGCTAGTGATAGAACTCGGATAAGCTGTACCAGAGCAACAGCACATAGCCCTATAACTAAAAGCATCGGTAACAGTATCAAAAGATTCGAAAACTCAACACCACTCACTCTCATCACCTCCAAACTTATCAATCGTTGGAGTAAGTCACGGAAAACGTATCATTTCCAACAAAGAAACGTAGAAGATTTGTGTAACTACCTGCGCCCCCTGTAAGCACATTGTCCCATCTTAGGTACGCTCTAGCCCAACTTGCGCTATCTTCCCTTTTTTTACTGATCGTGAATGCTCTTTGTGTAGCTGTACCCGCTCTTGCAGATACAGCAGGGTCCCAAATACTTTCGATCATATCTTCTGACCCTGACATGGTAACATATCGAACAAAAAATGATCCGCTTGTTAATGTACCCCATCGATAGACTTTGCGATCATATGTGCAATATCGTGTACTACATTGTTCTCTTATTTTTGTACTTGATGATCCATCACCTTTAACTTCAATTTTACCGGTTGAAACCAACTCATCCAAACTCAGTACACTATTTAACCTCACATCAGCTTTAGAATCAGCAATTAGGCTACTGTCCTTCACAGTGTAGACCTTACGTACAGTAGGTAAATTTGTTTTCGTAGGGGAAGACTCTGTTGGTACTGCTCCAAACTCTTCTACAGACCCATCTGGATATACGACCTGTTTGATTTCATTACTATCCACAGTCACATTGAAGCGGTGTGGCTTATCTGCATCCAACATTTTACCTTGTTTCAGTTTGGTAAATAATGCTTCCTGTGTCTTCTTTGGAATATTAAGAGCATTCATCCTCTCACTAATTGTAATAGTGTTCACACCATTTAAGTTTACACTATTTTGAGTATTTTTTTCAATTTGAATACTCTCTTTCGCCATTACCAGTTGAGGAGAAGCCACCACTACCAATGCCATCACCATTCCGGCAATTTGTTTTTTCATTAGAATTCACTCCATCATGTATATAATTTTTTGCACTAAAAAATAAGAGAAACTATTTTAACCATCATACATTTCGATCATTCATTTAACTCATATGGATTGCCCACTCAAAATTAGCTTCATTCTTTTACATTAGTCTTGCACGTGCCAAAATACAAAGGACGAGCGTACATTTCTACTTCCCTCGTACTTACTAAAGCCCAAACCGAATCGACAACTTGCTAAATGGAGTAGGTTTGCTTGTCCTACATGTGATCACCCCCTTCTCCTGTAGAATTTTCAACTATGTTCGTAAAAGGATGCTTTGAGCTTCTTCCACAATTCGTAAGCTTCATTTTCCTTCCTTATCACACTAAAAAAATCGATTGACCTCCCCGTATATACCTTTACATCCTCTACTACATTTGCTTGTACTAAATCGAACATCTCGAAATCAAACCTTATTCCATTTGTATCGATAATACGAATTAAATTCTTTCTTCTATCCGGAAGAGAACGAAGGGTACATCTTACGCAATGATGAACCTTGTTATCTACAATCTTGATTTCAATATGCTGATCTAATACCCTCACGCTAGGGCTTCTATAAAGTTCATACATGAAAGACTCAACCTCTTCCTTAGAACCTTCCATTTCAATCTCTACCATGTCATCACTACCTTTCTTTTATAGAAAAATAATTGCAAAATACATTTTTTTATATGAATGGAGTAATAACGAAGCTGTCAAGTATGTATTTTTGACAAATACTTTAGAACAAAATCCATCTATAGAGTGTTAAATAATAAATCCTAAATCTTAAGCTTCCGTTTTTATAGATCACCTTTTAAAATAACATTCGATCTAGTTAGATAATAATGAAAAAAAAGTTGATCGTCTATGCTTTTTTACAAAGTTGGCGCGCCAACTTTAAAATAACAATCTACGTTTTATGATTCAAATGAAAAATAATTCTATTTTTCTACAAAATCATAAGCTTGATTCTATGTTACTGATTTTTTATTTTATATGAAATTGTTGAATTATTTATAGCTTCACTATATATTACAATTATGATAGTTAATTTTTTCATAATTTCTTTTTTATGTCACAGAAAGGAGATCTACATATATGAAGACAACTGATTTAGATCCACAAGTTGTTCAGTTAATCGAATCTAATCAAAAGGAGATAGGACAACTGATTAGAAAGCTAAGGAACGAACAAGGTCTTCGTTTAAGAGATTTAGGAGATGGGGAGGCATCATCATCTACTATCAGCAAAGTAGAGCGTGGTGTTGGTAAGTTTAAACTAGATAGAGTCGTCTATCTCCTTGAAAAACTCGGTGTTCCACTAGCTAATATTTCCGACATACTAGATCAAGAAAGAAAGAACACATCTTTAATTGAGATTCAATTAAGATCTGTAGAAACACTCTTGAGGTTTGGACAGTATAAAAAAGCCTTATATCACCTAGAAAGGAAATCTATAAATGAGGCACACTATCTCGCACCGACGTATTATTATTTGAAAGGAAAATGTTTAATTGGATTTGGTAATCTCGATCAAGCCGAAAAGACATTTCTGCATACTATTAAATTGCTAGAAGATGAATCGAAAGAAGACAATATAGAAGCGGCTTGTTATGCAGAATTAAGCTTCTGTAAAGACTGTCAAAATGACATACAGGAAGCACTATGCTTGACCGATAAAGGAATTAGTTCGTTTGTTCCTGATGGGGATAGACAACACATTATATATGCTTTATATTTAAATAAATCACTATATTGTTATAAAATGAATAAATCTGAAGGTATTCTGGCATTAGATTATCTAGAATCGTCTCTCGATCAGATCCAAGATCCAAATGTTCAATTAGTCTATTATTGGCTAAAAGCAAGTCATACTCGTAAATCAGGTAAACTCACAGAGGCTCTACAGTATGCAGAAAAAGGGCTTAGATTGGCTGGTATGGCTAAATCCTATAACATGATGCTAGAGTTTTGGCTTTGTATTGGTGATTGCTTCTTTTCTATGGGGAATTTCGAAGAAGCCGAACATCATTTTGAATTGGCCCTTGAATTTGATGAAAAACAAATTAACCGCCCAGAAGCTGTCTCATTTATCTATCTAAAGTTAGGTAAACTCTATTTAGAACAGAAGCTGTGGGACAAAGCACTACCTTTTGTTTCTAAAGCATGTAAAACCGCAACAGACAATAACGATGCTCACAGTCTCGTCCATGCTCTATTATTATCGGGTGATATTGCTCTCAACCTAGATAATCATTCCTCAGCGGTTCAATATTACCAACAAGCACAAGTCCTTTCCCACCAGCACAGTTTTAAGATTCAAGAATACAAAGCATGGTCTCGTCTTGCTGATTCATGGCACCCTGTAAATCAAGTAGAGTATCAATTATGTGCAACTCAAGCTTTTGAATTGCAGAAGTCTGCGAATTTGAAAGGGGACTACTACGATGACGATGAAATCCTTTAAAGTTTTATTGAGTATTTCTATACTATCTGCGTCTGCTCTTGCTTACACGGTACAGAGTACAACATCAGTATCTTCTCTTACTACGGTTGCTCAAGGAATAAAACCAATACCGCCTCCAGTTCAGACATAAAGCCACTTGAATATATGTAAAAAAGGGGTACTGTTCAGATCAAGTGAACAGTACCCCTTTACATGTCTATTTTTTCTCTATTCCTAAAGCTGAAACAGTCCCCTGTACGATAACCTTTGCAAGCCCATCTAAGAAATTTGTATCCTTTAATAACTTGTTCTCGTTTGGATTGTCTATAAACAGGCACTCTAATAGGACAGCACTCATCTTTGTATCACGTACCACGGCGATTCTACCCCGTGCCGCCTGAGTATCATTTTTTGATGCATTCCCATGCGATCCGATCCTGTGACCTTTCAAGAACCCTAGTATATAGTCATTAATTATCTTTTGAATGCTCTTAGTACGGGCCGGTGCAGGTTGTGCCACATAAGACTCGAATCCGGACCCTTTACCAGCGTTGCAATGCAAAGAGAGGTAGAAGTCCGCACCCTTCGCATTTGCATAAGCAATCCGCTTTCGTAGCCCCTCTTTGCCATTGGGATAGCTTGAAGATGTATTACGGTTCCTTGTCAGTGTAGTAGAACAATTATAGCAGCCGAAATGCTGATTAACTAGTTCTGCCAACTTTAATACAACGTCAGCTTCTTTTAAACCAAATCCACAAGCCCCCGGATCTTTTCCCCCATGACCTGCGTCAATGCATATAAGTTTACTCATTATTAGTAACCTCCTTGTTATCTGAACCCTTTGCATCGTCTAGAAAGCCTTTATTTCCAGTAGTAGGATTGTTTAAGATTCCCAACACTACGAGCAACCCTACTATTGAGTCAATAAGGGTTGTAATTGCTCCTTGTTTGACTGGAGATACATCAACCCCGATATTTTGTAAAAATAAAAAGACTAGCCCCGTTAGACTGATCCACATACCACCGTTTTTCCATCGATTATTTTTCATATACTTAATCCCCCGTTATAATGTTTTTTTTAGAAAAGAAAAGAGAATCGTAATCGCCCCTGTGACTAAGGAACTAACTAAGATTCTCCATAACCATACTTGCTGATTTTCTATTTTCGAAGCCATATGATAAGCCTCATCCGCTTTCCTGAGTGCTTCACGGCTTCTTTCTTCCGTCTGTCCCAATCCTTCAAACTTTGATTCCAACACACTAAGACGAGTTAAAATCTGCTGTGATGTATCTCGAAATTCATTTCCAATCTGCGTTATAGACTCGTACATTTCCTTACCCGAAATGAATATGCCACTCTTCTCTGTATCCATCCAACTATCACCCCCTTTCTATGGCTCAACCTTAATAGGAGCGATCCACGTTATACCCGCTTCGAATATCTCTATGTCCATATCGTCACCAGTAATCTGCGCACCTTGAAGGTTTAGGTAGTCCCCTTTGAACATCTTGGCCATCCCTGAACAAGATATATCGATTGGATATCCGGCCGTGTAGACTTGATTGACTATACCAATGTCCTCTCCATTTTTTAGGATTTTCAATCCTCTGAGTCCCGGAGGTTGACTCCACGGAAATTTGATACGCCCATGTACCATATAGATTCCATCTTGGGGGACAATGATCTGATCCAATATCTTTTGACCAGACGTTGAATTCCACGCAAATTCACGTAGCGGAAGGGTTGTATAGACATCATTAGGAAGCGTAAAAACCTTGTTCGATTCAGATTTTTGCTTAGTTGATGGAACCAGGGCATAAGAAACAGAGCAATCCCTCATATCTTGTATGGAAAACACAGAACTATCTTCTGCATCTTTTGGAATCGTGATTTTGGCTAAAGCAATCTCCCAAATGGTCGAAGTTTGTGTTAGTGTGGTAGAAGCTTCTAGAACAGCATAATTCATGCTATTTGCGGTGAAATCTGCCCTTAGAACCACGGTGTCTACCCGTTCGGTTCCTGTCTGGTTGGGTTTGATTGATAGAAGATAATAATCTCCTGTGTGTTTAAAGAAGTGACCTTTTATGTAACTGTAGCCCGGTGCAATTTGGACTTGCATACCGATACCAGATGTAACAGCCAAGTCATACTCTTTTTCATCCATCACTTCCCCTCTAACGATCACTCCAGAGCTTCGGGAAAATCTCATCATCTCTCGCCACTCCACCTCTGAACTGGCTTGGTTTGACCAAGGGAAGCTACTTAATTCTGCTGTCATCTGTTCTCACCTCCTTTCTAGGTTTCCAATACGTGATTCTAAATTCCGATATTGGTCTAATAGACGTACTCCCTTTAGGGAATTCCCCACCGTAGGTACAATCTGTTCCCCGTCTTTATCTAATTTCAAAGTAATAGACCTAATCACATCTTGGATACGTTCCTGTCTAACTTCAACCGTGCAGATATCTCCTAAATCGTAATCAATCAGGTATCGTGTCGGCGAAACATCTAGAGGCGATATTTCTAGGTTGGCTTTTTCGTCGTTATCATCTAAGGATTTGTACAGGGATTGTAAAAGTTCTTCTTGTTCGCTTGTATTCCGCTGATCTACAAACATTTCTATCCTTCCGTACAGACTTCTATTAACTCCGTCACCGCCACTATACATAAATGTCCTTTCTGTATCTTCACCTCCTCCACCAATTATGATTAGATTGCCCGTCGGCGCTTCTAATTGATAACGATACGCCCCTAGGTTTCCTCTATCACGGGAGAATACCACGATATCCGTTTTATTTTGGGGTTGATAGACTTGGAAATCTAGAACTCCGTTTTGTGTCTGGATCATCCTAAACCCTAAACCACCCCCAATCGTAGCCGCCTCTTGAAGTTTTGTAATAAGCGGATGCAGACGGGAGCGGATCGCCACAACTTCCCCTCTTCTTAAATCTTGATTTGTTTTTAATCCCCTGATACTCCTAGACGATGAAGTCGTTTGATCTCCTATGTTCTTCCGAACTAGATGTATCATAGCGGATTCAGCTCTCCCTCTGAATTTGTCATATCCGTATCCCACTCCAGCAATGTAATGATAGGGAGGCGGCAAAGCTAATCGTGTGGCCAATAATCCGTTATCATCTATGCCGTAGAAGGTGTAACCGTCTTCGTCTCTCTGATCATCCTTTAACTCGACATTGCGAATCGGCCCCGAAAAGATAGGAACCCCATCACGGGTTACAAGAATCCCGCCAACACCATTTCCCTGTCTCCGCACCTCTAATAATAAATTAGCTTCTGGAGATTCAATAGGGACTTCCAGCACCCACTTACCTACATCATTGAACTTCATGACCATTTCAAACTTCTTAAAGTGCGTAACCGATCCGACCCTATTCAAATTCCGATCCCGTACCCAAATTTCATAGTTAGCCATACTATCAAGCTCCTAAGTAACGTTCTTGGTAAGAAATTTCTATTTTAGATGCTGGAGTCGCCTCTGACATCTCTACACGGATAATATTCGATCCTCTAACTAATTTCCAAAAGGTAGAACCATAATCGAGAAACGGATAAAGGCTTGTCCCGTCGTCTTTTTCGATTAACCGCTGTTTCGTATCAATGGTGATATATTGGCCTTGCCTTAAGGACACATCGTTAAAACTGATAGTCGATCCAGTCGTAAGGTTTTTGATTTTCGGGTTCTCCCCCTGACCGATTATTTTCCAAATAGGGTAAGTTTCAATATCTCCCGCATTTAGTATCGTAATCTCTCCAGAAATGGCCTCGCTCCCTAAACGTAACGGAAGAATCGGGAACCATTGAGGCGGTATACTGTCCATTTGAAAGGAGTTCGAGAAGATTGAAGTTGAATAGAAAAAAGGATCGAAAGCCCGAAACGTCAACGTCATTTTGCGAAACGATGCCATTTCGATAGAAAGTTCTCCTTCCATCCCTTTTGCATATACACAATGAAGGAACCGTTCTAATCCATCAGAAGTAACTACTTTCAGCTTCCCTATTCCTCTATAGCTGTTCAACATCGAACGCAGCCGTCGCAAATTCTGGTATAAATCGCCCCTATTCTTACCGTATACAATCAGATCTATATCCATTTCACGAGGGGGCGTTTTCACTCGTTTTAGTTGTGTTCCATAATCGAATAGGATTTCGCTTTCTACATAATCAAAAGAGGCCATATCAAAGCCCCGTAAGCCCGCCACATCCACCCAAACCTGATTAGTTAACTCTTGTTCCTGTCCCTCCGCCGATATCCAAATAACCCGCTCAACCATACAACCAATTCAACCGGATCAATTCATTAGAGATTGTTTTCTCTGTGAGTTGAGATCCGTTCCCCTCTATATGAAATGTATAGTGGTTGTTTCTGGTGGAGGAGACGGCAGAAGGATTAGAAGTCGCCGATATATTCGGCTTGGCGGCCATTGCTAGCCTGTCAGCATGTTTTGTAACATTATTTATTGAACGTTCCATACCAAGGGCTAATCCCTGACCTACAAATTGCCCTAACTGAAATGTCACTCTAGACGGTGAGTGAATGTCGAGTGCGCTTTTAATCTTATTCTTAATGCCATTAGCTATAGAGGCGGCTTTATTCATAAGTGAACCCACCATCGCACTAAGACCATTAATCAAGCCTTGGATAATATTCCGGCCAATCTCATACAGGTTGATGCTTTTGAGCGGTTGAAGGATCTTAGTAGAAAGCGTTTGAAAAACAGTAGCCACTAACTGAACAATTGGCCGAATCGCTGACATGAAACTATTCACCAAGCTACCTCCAAAACTAACCAATGAGGATATCCAACCCTTGACTACAGAAAGGGTTGAGCTTGTCATAGTCACAAACGGTTGAACCATCCGGCTTAATCCAATTCCCAAAATGCTAAACAGACTGCTAACCCATGTAGAAACGAGATTCCATATTGCAGACACGGCCGTGGAAACAATGTTTTTCGCCGCCTCCCAAGCCTTCGACCAATTACCCGTAAAGATACCCGAAAACAATTGAATGATATTCAGGATTTGGGTGACAGCCGTTTGTATTACTGTTTTCAACGTCTGCCACAGAGCGGGTAGAACTACGCCCAACACGTCTACCATCTGTTGTACAAACGGTTGCAGGAACGCCCATATATTTTGCAAAGCCTGCATAATCACAGCTCCGTTTTGTTGCCAAAAAGCTTGTAGCTGTTGACCTAGACTGATCATGAAGTGGACTGCATCTTGAACAAGTGACTGAATTACTTCAATTACAGGAGCTAGAAAGGTACTAGCTTGCCCGCCTACACTCGTAAACAGGGAGCCGACTTGTTGAAGGTACATAGGGATTTGTTTAATCATCTCAATTACAAAGGGTAAAGCCTCCTTGATACCATCAAACAGAGGCTTAGACAGCTCCGCCGCCGTCTGGAGAAAGGTATCTTTTAGATTCGCCATGAGTCCGTTAAACGTCCCCGCTTGCTTCTGCATCGCTCCGCCAAAGCTTCGATCCATACCTTGTATAATTTTAGGCAAGGCATCGGATGCCATGAGTTTCCCTTGTTCAGAGAGTTTCATCACTTCCGCTACGCTTAGTCCCATCGAATCGGCTAACAACTTCCAACTTGGTATGCCTCGTTCGGCTAATTGGTTCATTTCCTCGGCTGAGATCTTCCCCTTGGCTCCCATCTGGAACAATGCCATTGAAACGCCTTCTAACTCTTCTTGGCCGCCGCCCACGGCCGATACAGAATCCCCTACGATCCGCAATGTATCGATAAGGTTCTTTCCCTCGAATCCAGCCATATGAAGGAGTTTAGCGGACTTGTCCAATCCCTCAAACTCAAAGGGCGTTTTTGCCGCCAACGATTGCAATTCGGACATAATAAATTTCGCCTTCTCTTGTGATTTGGTTAACGTCTCCCATGATATAGCCGACTGTTCCAGCATCGCATTGTACTGAATTCCTTGTTTGAGTGCCGCTCCCATAGCGACGACACCTGCCGCAACCGCTCCAGCTATTGCCGCCCCTGCCGCCGCCATTGCTCCACTTGCAAGTGAACCCAACTGACCGAATCGGGAACCTAGTCCTCCTAGTTGTGTGTTAACCCCTTTATCATCAATCTTTAGAGTTGCGTAAAGCTCCCCGACTTGTAAAGCCATCTATCCACCTCCCCTCACAAACTTTAATACTTCTTGTTCCGCTTCTTCTGGATCTTCTATTCTCTCTGTCTGATTGCTATAAGCTTGTATAGTTCGGCTTTCAGGGCTAAGGCCCATAAGCAACACAAGAAAATGACGAAATGAAATCTCTTTAAGCTCATCCAGTAGATTGATTTTGTATTCTCGTTGAAAGTCAGCTTCTACGAGATGCCATTGTTTGATGGAGAAGTATAAAAAGTCTTGACCTCTCCCTCCTTTTGCTTTCCCATGTCTTTATTTTCAGCTCCGTCTGTCATGCCTTTTGACTGTTCCTCAATCACGAGACGTAACAATTGTGTAAGCTGTTCAAAGGTGAGCTTGCAGGAAATCTCTTCTAATACTTCGGGAGAAAACACACCTTTCAGCATGTCCACAGTCTCCTGTGTGCTTAACTCTCCTGACATTCCTTTCTGTTGTTCTACAGCGATTATTTTAAGCATAAGATCCGCACGGGGGGCGGCTGGAATTTCGTAAGTCTCCCCTCCTACTTGGATCTTAATTGTTTCGTGGTTTTGTTCCTTTAAGAACTGGTCAAAGTCGATAAATGCCATTAATAGCCCTCCTAGTTAAATTCGGTTAAATCGGCTTCCGTCGGTGTAAACTCTTCGATCTTCCCATCAATCACCCATGAGAAGTTCCATGTCATAACATCCGTAACCCCTCCACCCATATCGGAAATAGAAGGAGTACCCAAGATGTAAAAACCGTGTTTTCGAGAGGGTGCAACCATCTTGAGTCTAGATTGTGCTTCTTGTCCTAACTCCTGCGCTAACTGATCTATATAAGCTTGTCCCGGATCTCGTTCCCCTGTGGTAATGTCCTCTAGATAATTGGATTCAAATTCCAGCTTCCAGCCCCGTTGTACCACCATTTGCCCCTTATATCCTTGTTTGGAAAAGCTATTTGTTTCGGCCGTTTCATCCTCTCCTCCAAACTTAAAGGATGTAATGCCGTTTAGCTTTAACCACCTAGAAGCATCGGCTTTTTTATTTTCAATAGAAAAGAGAAACTTTGACGCTACCACCTCTTTAGCCATTGCTTAATTCCTCCATTCGTAGTGAGAGATTGATAGTAAATTCATATCGTCCGTTCTGATCCGTCCCGATTCCACTCGGTGGATAGCTGAACAAAGATGAAACGTAATTGCCATTTGTGACCAAGTAACCACAAAAGTTGTGTAATGTTCGATAGACTCGATAAGTACGCTCAAAGGTTTCTTTGCTGTTTAGTCCTCTTACCAAGATCTGAACATCTCGGCGGATCACATCTCCATCCTGATCCATCAATTCAGAGAGTCCGCCACCTGTTGCGTAGATAGCAATTGCATTGTGTGGATCAGATGGCATTGAGTGTATAAAGATGGTTCCTTTCGTGCCGTCTGCATCAAAAAAACCCAACTCCTTTGCTTGAAGGAATCGGGCTATTTGCTCTAAGATTGTCATGTTCAAACATTCCCTTTAATCGTTTGTTGGACTGTCTTTACTATCTCGTTCTGCTTTTGCTTGGTTGTGTCTTCTAGCCACTTTCCCTTTCTGCCTTGCTGGAAGCGATACTCTGGATGCTCATGAAGCCGTCTAGCATAAGGAGTGTTATAGGACACGCATCCCGATAATTTAGACTCACTAAACGAGGCGACACCCGACCGAAGGAGCGTCCCTTCGTCAAGTGGCACATTTTCATTTGATAGTGAGAGCATTTTTTCCGTCCCCGCTATGACTCCACTAAATAGTGCATTACGAAAACGGGATAAGCCCACTCTATTAGGTTTAAATCGGTAACTCATTGTAATAACACCTCCACATGTGAAAAGCCAAATCCATATTGTTCAGCCACACTTATTACCTTGTATTCTTTGCTCTGATAGAAGACAGAAGAGCCTATAAAAATCCGTACAGAGGCATCAAAAAAAGCCCGATATCTTGGTACATTATCCGTGCCCTTCTCATCTCTTACTATTTGGTTATAGGGTTCGATTCGACATTGAGCGGTAAAAGATTCACCATACGAAGATCCATAAGCATTATGTCCTATAAGGGATTTCACTTGTACTTCATGAACTAGGAGAAAAGAGAATATCATTTGCTTGTCACCTTGGTAGTGAGTAACCCTGCTTTCATGAGGGATCTTATTGCACTTGGATTGTACGGCATCATCGCCCCTCTTTCCTCCGATCCAGAAGAGAAAGAGAAATTTCCAACGTTAACAGATCCAGCCACGTTCACAGCTACATCAAAACCATCTTGTAGTTGAGACATGTACGATGCTTGGGATAGAACGGCAACTTTTAAAGCTTCCTTTTGTGTCTCCGTCAGACTAGATAGATCTTGAGTAACTAGCAAAGAAACGGACTCCAAAGCTTTTTTAATTAAGCTCGCTGCGTTCAGAAAACTCTTTCCTGAATAGCCCTCTAAGTCCTCTATTGATACAGATATCATAATCTATTCCTCCTATGCGGTTACATCTCCATATAGTAGGATTTTGTTTGTTCAACAAACTACTTTACAATTGTTTTGTTTGCTGTCAAAACGGCTAGCGCCTTGGGCTTAATCGCTTTAGCTCCATATAAAGCTAATCCTTTCACAGCATCTGCAAAGCGCTTCTCTGGTCTGTACGCTTCTAAATTGGTGAGCTGTTGGGCAAATGTTATGGCGCTAGGATGCCCCGCAATTACTTTATATTGCGCCCCTCCTGTACTTGGGACGTTGTTCGAGGTGAACACATTAAAGCCCGCCGCCCGACCTACAAGACCATTTAAGAGAACGTTATCTCCAAGCGGTGTAGATTTAACAAAGCGATCATCTTTCAATAGAAGCCCGTGGAACCATTCAGGGATAACTACCCACCGATTTGTACGAGGGATGTCGTTCTCTGAAAGCACTACGGCTAAGTCTACTAAGTGGTCATAAGCATTCTCACTAGTAGGCACAATAGGCTTTGTATCGTCCCCTATTTGGCTTCCTGCATCAACATAGCTACTAGCAATAAAGCGATCTTTCACATCGGCGAGTGCATAGGATGCCTCCTCCATTGCCTTTTGCATAATCTTAGGGTTCTGTTGGGCTTTGTCAATGTCGTCGACTTGGAAGTTGAACGCTTTTGCTTGGTTAATGACAAGTGCCCTAGTTCCATCGTTCAACATCTGCGGGCTGGACATGTCCGTATTTTTCGTGTAGTCAAAGATGTTGATTGATCCTATATTCTGGATATGGACGGTGTCTCCATACTTGGTTATTTCGCCCTCATAATCAGTATTTACTACGCTTCCATATACAAGATTTTTCCGTAAATTTTCCAATAACTGCGCTGACCATATTTCAGGAATAAAATTATCGATTGCCATGTATATCGCTCCTATTTGAGTAAAATAAAAAGACCAAAACAGCTACACTATAACTGCTTGGTCTCTATCGGTTTAATAGATGATTAAGTTCACCAGATGCCAACGCTTGATTTACCTCTTCGGGCTTCATCCTCTTGAGATCTTCACGGGTTATCCTCTTGTTTCCGCCTTCTTGGAAAGCTTGTCCGCCTTTTGTGGGTGCCATTACTTCCCCTTGATCCACCTGTTTCACTAGGTACGGCTTAGATTGAACCAATACATCAAGGACTTCTCTAACACCTTTTACACTCCCATCCTCGGCAATCTCCAATCCTTCCCGATCCATCAGAGCGAATGCCGCATCTGAATCTACTATACCTAAATCGGTTGCTATCGACTTTACTTCTGCTTTTAGTAGGCTCTCATTTGCCTTCTCTTTCCATTGCTGAATATGTTGCTCTAGGTCGCTATCTGTTTTTAAACCTAGTTGGGAATGAATGCTTTGTTTGAACCCATCGAACTGTTTTTGAATGTCCTTTACTTGATCTTTATACTTTTTAGTCTCGTCACGAAGCGATTTAATATATTTTTCATCATAGGTATTTAATTGTTGGTTCTCTTGTTTACTCTGCTCTTGGGTATCCATCGGAACACTCCTTTAATTATTAAATAAAAAAGACACAAAATAGACATAATTATCAAAGCCCGCATTATTACTGACTTAAATATAAATCTAATTTAAATTTGAACCCTAAAATTAAACAAAATTAAACTAGGTAGTGTCTGAAAACTACTTATTGACTCATTGAGTCAATTTAAAAACTGATGCCACATACACAAATGCTAAAAAAGAGATTGCTAACTTGTCATAACGTGTAGCTACTCTCCGGAAATGCTTGAGTTTACTGAAGAAACATTCGACGAGATGACGTTCTTTATACACATACCAATCGACTTTCCATGAATTCTTTATGTTTTCTCTTGGTGGAATCGTGTAGCTCGCACCGCGAGCAGTAATATATTCTCTAATAACTTGCGAGCCGTAGGCTTTATCACCAAGGATATTGATTTCAGCAATTTCTAAACGGGAGAGCATATCACAAGCAGGGAGGGAGTCGTACTTATTGCCACCAGTCAATTCAAAAAGAAGTGGATTACCTAAGCCATCCACAATGGTATGTATTTTGGTGGTTTTACCACCACGACTGACTCCAATGTGCTGGTTATTCTCGTGATTTAAAGCCCTTTTTTAGCACCAGCGCTGTGTTGGTGAGCTCTGATGCTAGTCGAGTCTATACTAAGATTTTCATGGTCAGCTTCATCATTTACTGCATGGAAAATATTTGACAACACACCTCTATCACGCCATATACAAAAACGACTGTATACTGTTTTCCAAGAGCCATAACGTTCTGGTAAATCTCTCCACGGAGCTCCGCTACGTGCTATCCATAAAATTGCATTGAACATGGAACGATTTCCTAATTTGGGTGGTCGACCTGTTCTATATGGAGGAAACAAATCTCTGATCTGTTCCCATTGTTCATCAGTAAGCTCGTAGCGTCGTTGACTCATGGCATAATCCCCTTCGTAGTTACAATTACTGAATAGGATACCATATCAAAAGTTTTCAGACACTACCTAGTGTGTTTATATGTTTTTCGCTTTTCTCTTTGTTCATTTTAACTCTGCCAAATGTTTAATAGATGCGCAAGAAGGAATCCTTAGTATCGCCGCTCCGACTCATCAATCGGGTAGTCATTTGCGCTCATATCTCTCCTCTTCATCAAGCCTTTTTCATCAAACTCCCAATGTTCATTTCCATGTGTTCTCATCCACCTTCCTGTATCTTTATCTACCCACTCGTATTCAAACCTTACGGAAATACGATCGTTCCTGTAACACCATAGTTCCTTCATTAAGCGGTAATGAAGCTCCCTCGACCACTTGCGTTGTAAGAACTCACGAATCGCATCTCTTCCTACAAAAAACTCCGCTCTATTTCTCCACTCCGAATCAGGTGTATAAGCCTTTACGACAAGATCCGGATCACATGTATTCCACACATCTTCAGCTGACTTCACTTTAGCTAGTGCCATTTCATACGTAAACGGGGGTTTAATCATTTTGTAATCCTCCTATAACTAACCTATTAAAATAGTTTATATAGGTTAGTTTATTTGGTTGTAACTAACTTGTCAATATTATATTATAGGGTTAGTTATTAGCTTGCAAAGGGGGCTTTCAAAATGGAAGAGACATTTCCGCTCATCTCTAGGCACATCTCTCTTGATTTAGTAAATACAGAGGTAGTACGGTGGGGGACTCGCCATGACCTACTATCATCGACAGAACAATTAGATTTATGGCTCAAACAAATGAACAAATCTCAAGCAATACCTTTGATTCGTTCATTTCATTCAATCCATTCATATAGCTCCGTCGAAGTATTACACACTCTGCAACATTTCCGCTCAATCCTACGAAACATATTTGAAGCCGCAATAAAAGAACAACAGTTCCAGACAGATTGGACATCTTATCTGGAAAGCCTAATTGAAAAAGCACCTTTTTCCTATAAAATCATAGAAGACAGACTAACCCCCATCCCCATTGGAAGTCCCGTTGACTCTCTTCTCTCTCTCACTTCATTGGATGCATTACAACTACTTGCAAGTGAGGAGTGGAAACACCTTCGATTCTGCGCAAATCCCGATTGTGTATTATTATTCATTGATAAGAGTGGACGGAGAAAATGGTGCTCGATGAAAATCTGTGGAAATCGAGTAAAAGTGGCGCGTCATAAATCGCGTATTGGGGATAAGATATAGGACTCTATATTCTCTCCCATACACTCCACATATACGCTTCTAATCGCAAAACTACATCGTAGAATATGATAATGAGCCGATTGGCTATATCCAATTGTTGGCTATTAGAGTACACGATGTATGATGAAGGAAACTAACAAATAACTAGGTAGTGTCTGAAAACTACTTATTGACTCATTGAGTCAATTTAAAAACTGATGCCACATACACAAATGCTAAAAAAGAGATTGCTAACTTGTCATAACGTGTAGCTACTCTCCGGAAATGCTTGAGTTTACTGAAGAAACATTCGACGAGATGACGTTCTTTATACACATACCAATCGACTTTCCATGAATTCTTTATGTTTTCTCTTGGTGGAATCGTGTAGCTCGCACCGCGAGCAGTAATATATTCTCTAATAACTTGCGAGCCGTAGGCTTTATCACCAAGGATATTGCTTTCAGCAATTTCTAAACGGGAGAGCATATCACAAGCAGGGAGGGAGTCGTACTTATTGCCACCAGTCAATTCAAAAAGAAGTGGATTACCTAAGCCATCCACAATGGTATGTATTTTGGTGGTTTTACCACCACGACTGACTCCAATGTGCTGGTTATTCTCGTGATTTAAAGCCCTTTTTTAGCACCAGCGCTGTGTTGGTGAGCTCTGATGCTAGTCGAGTCTATACTAAGATTTTCATGGTCAGCTTCATCATTTACTGCATGGAAAATATTTGACAACACACCTCTATCACGCCATATACAAAAACGACTGTATACTGTTTTCCAAGAGCCATAACGTTCTGGTAAATCTCTCCACGGAGCTCCGCTACGTGCTATCCATAAAATTGCATTGAACATGGAACGATTTCCTAATTTGGGTGGTCGACCTGTTCTATATGGAGGAAACAAATCTCTGATCTGTTCCCATTGTTCATCAGTAAGCTCGTAGCGTCGTTGACTCATGGCATAATCCCCTTCGTAGTTACAATTACTGAATAGGATACCATATCAAAAGTTTTCAGACACTACCTAATACTTTAATTATTAAACTATTAGTTTAACCCTTTATAATGACCGTCATTTGTCATATATTTTCCGAACATATATAATCTTCTCACGGACTTAGTTGTCCTGCATCCTCTTATAGAAAGGAGGATAACCATGACATCCATCAAAAGGCCCAGAAACAAAATTAAAGAATGGCTAATGTCTCTAATTGCAGACACACCATTCCTTAGAGTAAAAGTAGCGATTAGGCTACAGAAAAAAACGAAACGGAACTGATTTCTTGTAGCACAGAGCATCTGACCATGCTTTGTGCTTTTTTCTATTACCAGATTACGAAATAGCGAAATGGTAATAGGATATGCATGTACATTATACGTGCAATACGTACTTACATCAAAACTACTACATATTACTAGACAAATCAACTAATATGTAGCTAACTAAATTAGCATGTTATATATGTTGCTCGTGTCATTTAGCCTTCCCAATCTGCTCCCGCGCATAATCACGTCGCCGATCCGTACTTTGTATAAACTCCCTCATCTCCGCTTGCCATTCCCTAACCTTACCTCGTGCCTTTTGCTGTTCTTCCCTTGTAAGTGCTACGGCTTCCCGTTGCTTCCACTTCCTGATCTGACGTTCAATGTAACGTTGTTTCTGCCTCTCAAGATATGCCCCCTCTTGAACGTCTACGGGTTTAATCTTTTCGCCTTCCTGATATGCAGACAACGAATGACGACAATTAGGATGGAAGAGTCCGCTGTTTATAGATGTTTGCAATGACAAGTACTTAGGATGCTTACCAGAAATACTAAATACCTTACCCTGCCACGGCTTACATAGTGGAGATGGATCAAAATGCGAGGATATCTTTACTAAGTCGTATCCGTTATGACTTAATCGGTCTACATGTCCTTTGATCTGCGCTCTGGCCACGGCTGATCTAGTGGACATCTCCGTATACGAAGACATGTCCCAATTGCGCCCCGACCGATCAATGAACGATGTAATCCCTCTGTCTGAAAGCTGATTAAGCAGACGTTGCGCTCCTTGCCTTCGGGTATCTACACCCGTTATAGCTCCCATAGACGAACGGGCCACTATCTCACGGTATCGATCACCTAAAGAGTTAAGAATCACGCCATGTGTACCAGAAAGAACCGTTACAAGCTCCCCGGCTAAACTCTCCACTGCCAATGTGTGGACTTGGTTAAATGAATAATCATAGGAAGTTTTCTCGGCACGATTCAGCGCATTTTGTAGGCTATTTGGCGACCTAGCCCGCTGTAATTCCTCATCTACTGACTGGATTCCGACCTCATAAGCTCTTTCTATCACTTCATACACGGCTTGAGGTGTAAAGACTCCTAACTCTCTCATAATCCGTCTTAACTCTTGATCTAGCTGGTTGGCTATCTCCGCTTGGCGGTTTGGATATTTGATTCCCTGTTCCACAGACTTTTTCATTTGTGCCAGTAAGCGGATCTGAACATCTATATACAGATCACTAACCTTTTCATAGAGTCTTTGTTCATCGTATCCGCTTATCATGAGCCTATTTCCCCTGATGGGATGAGAGACCGACTAAACGACGAAAAGCCCACCGCTTCGGGATCGGTGAGACTCATTCCATTTTCTTTCTGTATCCGCTCCACTTCTTCTGTGACTTGCGAATCTGTCCAGCTTGGATTAACCCACCTTACCGCCGTTTCAATTGATAAGGCTTTAGCTTGTTGCAACTGATTTATGACTCCCGATAGCTGGTTCATGTCGGTTTCAATGCTGTCTGCAAAATCTAATCCAATCGTGGTATCTAGATCATAGCTAGCCCCTAGATGCGTATTCGCTATGGTTCGCATGATTTGAATGGTGTCTAATATGGCCTTTTTAGCTAATCTCTTTTTCTTACTTGCTGTCATTAAAGACTTTCTTTCCCGTGCGCTTATCTCCGTTGCGGTTACATCGGAGCGTTCGCCCATTAATCCAAAACTGGACAAGCTGTAACCTGCTAAGGTAACAATTTGACGTATTAAATCATTGGCTGTTTGCTCATGCTCATTACATCTAATCGCAAACTGTGTAGCCGTCAAGTTGTTCAAGTCAAACGAATTTATTCCCTGTAGCTTAACGTATACCTCGTGATCCGTGTCAAAGGAGCTTTTGCCCATATTATCAAAGTCCATCATCGTCTCTGGTACATGAATGCGGGATTTAGCTAACCGGATATCTCGTAACCATGAGCCGTATACCTCGTCTAGCGAATCAAATAGAGTCTCTAATCCAGCGTAATCACTCGCCCCAATACCAGAGCCACGAAACAAGCGATTAGGAAGACGGTTAGGGATATATCGACAAGCAACCCCATTAAAGCCCGTATGGACTTGTGGGAGAATGTACGCCGTTTCTTTGTGTTGATCTAAAAGAACTGATTCTCCTAGTTTTGTAACTGTGCCTAGATGGGTAGAGGAATTTATATTTCCTAGATGATCGTATTGCTCTATCAGCCAAAGAACTTGACCGGGCGAAATCTCTTTTACCCTCTTATAAAAAATCACACCCATCAACAAGCCGTTACGAAATATAGGTACGGCATTTTCTGGTGGTGTGATTGATAGAATTGGATAGTCAGTTAGTTCCTTGTCCCAAATGGGTTTAAGGAATACCCCACCTAAAGCGGCGGCAACCTCAAATGCTTCTAGAAGACGACTATTTACATCGCTCAGTTCGATAAGATCAAGTAACTTTTGTTGCTCAATCTTCATAAGGGGGTTATCTTCGTCTTGCTTGGCCTCTTGTATATACCAAACAGGAGCTTCACCCATAATGAGATCACTTGATATTTGTGCGATTGCCCCGGCCACGGGTACATGAATAGCCTTTTTAGGCTCCTTGCCCGCCCAATACCAGCCCGATTGTCCCGCATAGTACGATCTCAATGTATGGGTATCCCCACTATACCACGCCGCATGCTCTGCCATCTTGTCGCCTATTCGTGACAAATCTAACGGCGTAGAGCCACCACCGTAGGCATTGTAAATGTCATTAACGATCAACTCATCACCTCCGCATCCAAAGATGTTTTAACGTATAAGCACAATAGCGTACGGCATCTAACGTGTGGTCATGCTGTTTTGTCGGGCGATCTTCGCCCCTCTCCTGTGCCTTTTCATCCCATGTGTAGGCGTGGATCTCTTCTAGGAAGTGTTTACACCTTGACTGCACAGAAAAACGGTCACTCTCTATCAAAGAGGCGACCGTTTCTATACCAGGTATAACGTCATTCTTGGATGGAGCTATTTTCCTGCGTTCTGTTGGCGGTAGCTCACTGTATAACTGTAACGTAAAAGCCTGTGCGCTCGGATCTATCAATATGTATTCAATAGGCCACGAGTGACGAGAATAGAATTTCTGAAACTCTTCTACGTATTGACTAGGGGACTTTTTAAGTCCATCCCGTCCAGAGTGATAATACTCATCGAGTACATGGAATCGCCCCATACTATCCAGTCCGCAAAGCATGAATGTAGTAGCGTTGCTGTTCCCATAGTCCACCCCGATCCACGTCTTCACGATGTTTGTAGGAGGTTGTTCCACTACATGCCGTTCCTCATCAAACATAGAGTAAATAACACCCTCGGCTGTTACCCATTCGCCAAGTATATTACGACGATAGAAAACTCCGCTAAATTGGCGCTTTAGCCTGCTTATAACCGATTCATCTAAACTTAAATTATCTTCCAGTAAGAAGTGCAACCGAACAAACTTTCTTTCCTTCGCTTGGTCTATAAAGTCCGTTTTAAACCAATGTCTCGGCCCCTTCGGGTTACAGTTAAAAAAGAATTTAGCACCGTGAACAGAGCACCGCCCCACACATTGATCGACAAATGACCTCGGCATCAAGGCCACTTCATCCAAGTATATCCCCGCCGCGGTCAATCCCTGAACCGTGTCCTGTGATTTCTCGTTAGAACCCCCAAAAAGGTAGTAAATATTGCTCCCGATTCTGATGTGTCGATCTTCCCCAGAGCGAACATATTTGTATTTGATCCCCTTCGCTGTCAGGATGTCGAAAAGGGGTTTTACTACGTTTCGGTTCAAAGCCCCAATACTACGACCGCCGATGATAAACGTTTGATTCTCGAAAGTAGTAAGCGACCACATCAAAAAAGAATCGATCATGCTTATCGTCTTGCCTGCACGAATCGACCCCTCTGCTATGACCCCATCAAATCCAGCGTATGGACTTTCCGGCATCCACCACATGAGTAGTTGCTTCTGTTTCCGTGAGAACGGTTTAAACTGAAATCCCTTACTCATCGAAAGTTCCTTTTACTTCGCCTTGTAGAGCATCCAGATAGATTTTCACATTAGGAGTTTCAGATGCTTTGTTCTTCTGTTCAAGCTCCTTGCGCTTTAACTCTATTTCTTGCCCCTTGTAAGCTAACTCGATTTCTCTATTAAGCTTGTCCCAGATAGTCCCGATCACGATAGCGCTATCTCGTGCGTTCGTCTTCTGGATTAGCTCAGGGTTTCCGACGTGATCCGTGTAAGCATGAATGACCGACCATGCCTTTTCTATATGCTCTTTCTTTTTCTGTTCTCGTAGTTTGTGAAACGAATCTGGATTAGCAGCTACTATTTTTTTGACAGTCGACCACGAAACACAGAATCGTCTAGCCGTCTCATTCGCATTGCCACATGATGCATAGTGAGCCTTTATCTGCTCTCTCAGCTCATCACCTAGCTTCTTTCCTCGTCTTGCCACATACTCACCACCTTACAAATAGAAAAAAGCGAGTCTCACTAATAGAGAACTCACCCAACAAACCATTATTTAAGATCTTATCATCAGTCTACGTATCCAAATCTTCATCGGTCTTTAAATACTCCAAAGGCGTAGGCACTTGAAACTCATAAAAACCATACATTCTCTGCTGGTGTTCTAGGCGATTTTTTACTTGCTTCAGCTCCTGCACAATCGAGTCTGGTATATCTTTTCGCTCATACATATTATGAAGAATGTTACTTATTGAGAATATTACATTACTCATTACTAGATAGTGTTGATATCTCAGTTTATACTTTGATGCTCTCCCCGCCCCTACTCCCGTAGCGATTGTTGTTACAGGAGTATCTATTACATCCTTTAGTTGTTCTTGTACGTTCTTCAACTCTTTCTTTGCAGATTCTGGTATATCTTTTTGTACACTTATATCACCAAGATTGTTAGCTATAGAAACCACTTGCTCTTTCATCGCTACTTGTTCCAATCTAAAAGAGTTTATTTCATCTCTAATTGCATTTAGCTCATCCACTTGACTACTTATTTTATAAAGTGCCTCTTGAACAATAGCATTTTGAGAGGATGCTTCTTGAGTTTGAAAAAATGCATAAATCATAGCAACAACAGCTAGTATAATCGAAGCAATACTAGAGCCAAATGAAATCTGATCTACCAACAATTGAGCATCAGAGTACTTCCACACAACAACAGCTATTAAAATTAATATCAAGTCGATAGCCAAAAATAAATAAATCAAGTCCTTCTTTTCTACCTTGTCCAATATGCTTTTTCGATTCTTTTCCATGTAATTCCCCTCCTATCAAAAGTATACTTTGATAGAGGGCAACAATCATTAGAAAATTCATTTTATACTTGAAAATGTAATTCAAAAAAGCCCACCTTATAACATAGAAAAAGTCCCCCTAAGAATAGGAATGGGACTCGTTTTGTCATGTCCTTCGCTCTAAAAAGAGCTATGTCTTTGCTTTGACCTTCTCATACTATCATTTTAACACGTTATATACCTTCTTCATTCCCGATAACTTCCCAGATTTGACCCAATCATCGCTACTCTTTGATTTTTGTTTTATATGGTTCTAGATTGTTGATATCAATGGTTTGAATATCATCGGGAGTAATATTGTATCTATACAGCAAATACTTATCTGCATCCTCTTTCTTTGGAGCTGACTTTAAGCGATTATCGTACACATACACCACAACCGTCACTTCATGGAAATTCATCTCTTTTAACGATTGTAGGAAGTTTGAAATCTCCTTTTGAGCTTGATCGCTTTTCTCGTATACTTCAAGGTTAACTTGAAAATATAAAGCCTTATCACCTTTCTTTAGAACTTCAAATACCGAAGGAATTTCCCCTGTATATTTCGCTCCCATACCATCTCTAAAGCTACATATAAGGTTATCTTCCATCAATCTCAAGTCAAATATTTGTTCCGCTAACCTCTTAATAGGGAGTTTTAATTCGTCAGAAAATAATCTACGAATATATGTATCACGTATTTCTTTTGGCGGCTCTATCATTACCGTAAAGGGAGTATTTTTTCCATCTTGAATCGTACCTCTCACGTCATAGCTGGCTCCCGTGACACGACTCTTGAAGATCTCTTTAACCGCAAACTCTTTATGATATTTTTCTTTGATATACTGCCTTGCTTGTTCCTTCACCTTTTGTTCTTCTTCTGGAGTCATTTTAGATAGATCTTCTCTTGGTGAACCACATCCAGCAAGTGCTATCAGCATTAAAACAACTAGTAAGCCTAGGCATAATCTTCTGGTTCTCCGTATCTCCATCATATAATCACATCCTCCAATCATTTTCTTGGAACTATATTTCCATTGTTTTTCGTGTAAATGGAAGTAATAGGAGTAGAAACAGGCTTTCCATCCACTTCTCCAGTGAAGTTTGACATTGTATGGTTTTCAGTTACTCCATTATTGATACTTGATTCGATCCCTTTCACGATGTTATTATCCAACCCTTTCTTATGAGTAACTTCGCCCTTTCGATCTATTACATATGTTTCTCCGGGTCGGTACCCTACCGAGCCGACTACGTCTTCATAGGAGTTATAATTCCTAATTAAGCCATCAAAGTTACCGGCGGCTTCGTTATAAGCTTGTCTACGATTCCGATAATCACTCATATTAATTGCATATGTTCCCGCTCCACCTGCATAACCTGTAGCCAGTGAAGCATTTATATTAGGATAGAGGTTTTTACCGGGTGCGTTAAAAGCGACTGTGGGTATCCGATAGGTCATTCCTACCTCATTAGCTATATACCCGCCAAGGGAATGGCCTGTTAAAGAAAATTGATATCCTTTATATTTTGGGCTATTAATTAGTTGTTCCACAAACTGTTTAGCGGCTCCTGATTGTGGTACATATGAATCAAGACCTACTGCTAAGATGGCATCTGAAAAATAGTCACCTATTCCTTCTGTTCCTCTAAATGAAATAATAATTTCATTTGTTTCTCCATTGACAAAAGTCTTTGCTTGAAGTCCATTTATAGAATCAATTTGTGGTCCTAGTTTCCATTCCACACCCAACTTTTCTAATTCATCATCAGGAATATTGTTATGATACGCAAAATCCGCCGCATATGCCAATTGCTTATCAGTTACCTTTACATCGCTTAACTTTCCATGTGGGTTGTTACTGTCTATGCCTGTTAGGTATTCTCCCGCGCGTTGGAACATAGCTGGAAGGTCGTTCCGTTTCCTTTTATACATCATCCAAGTCATTAGAACGCCAACTCCCATTACAAAAAAGCCAATAAACTCCATGACAATACTAGCAATGAAAGCAAACAAATCACATATTTCTTGCCAAATTCCAGCGGCTATATCTTTAGCTCCCTCCCAAATAAAATCCCACGTATCCGAGAGCCAATCACCTGCCTTCTCCAAGAATCCTTTCTCTTTTGTTGTAGATGTACCTGCTAAATCATCCTTAAACTCTCCATTAATTGGTGTTTGATCGATAAAATTCCCTTCTGCATGTACCATTCCATTGCCAACGAATCCGACCACTAGTAAAGCAATCATCATAATGAATACAAATTTAATAGCTTTGTTGTCTCGCATAGATGTTATCTTCTCCCTTCCAATCCAGCGAAAAAGGACAGGATGGATACCTGCCCTCATCGGTTTACATGCTATGATAAGAAGCCTATTCTAATATTGTATAACAAAACTACACTTTTTTCATTATTTAATCATATAAGGAATATGTCCCACTACCTCGCCGTAAATAATAAGTGCCTTTTCCTTGATTCGATAAAAAGTCGATTTCTCTATACTCATTTCTAACTCTATCTTCCTTCGATCTAAGTCATCTACATAGAGCCTCTGCACAAGCTCCTTTTGCTCACGGCTCATAACTGACAAAACATTGTCTATACGATCTATACAGCGCTTTGGATTGGCTCTCTCAGCCTCTAACTTCATCCGTTGACAAAGAAATGATTACATTCAATCTGAAAGGTGGGATCACCAGTACCCGACTAGGCAACCTCAGACTATAGACGAAACCCTTCTGAAAAATACAATCAGAAGGGTTTCACGATATACTTTTTGATTAATCAACACACCTAACACTGACTAATTTATTCTCGTTACAGACATATAGGCATTCATTTGGCCAACATCGGCCCCTGATATTGTTTGAGTAATTGTCGAAGTATTTTGGATTGTAATTTGATTCGTAGGCACAAGAGATCGATAGATTTCCCCTGATATTGGCCAGTTACCTGTTGCCAGCCCTGTTATGCCAGGAATTGATTCATGAAACCTAGCATTAGGTATAGGAGTTCCATCAATAGCTGGAGTCCATCTAAATGCTACGCCTACAGCAGTAACTCCCACTAAAGATGTAGTAACTTGAAATGCAATCCTGTAGGTCCCCGTTGTTCCAATTGATATAGAAGAAGTCGCGGGAACGAAAAGAGTATCTGGTGTGCCAATATTACTATGAGAATTCGATCCAAATGGAACAACAGCACCCACTGCCACAGGGAAGCCACTACCACCACTACCAAATCCGATATACCGAAATGAAGCAAGGCCCGGTAGTCCTGTTGGTCCCGTGTTACCTTGAGGTCCTGTAGCGCCAGCAGAGCCAGCACCGGTAGGTCCTTGTGGCCCAGTCGGTCCTTGTGGTCCCGTAGCGCCATCCGAACCGGCGCCGGTAGGTCCCTGAGGCCCGGTGTTACCTCGAGGTCCAGTAGCGCCGTCAGAGCCAGCACCGGTAGGTCCCTGAGGCCCAGTGTTACCTTGAGGTCCAGTAGCACCGTCAGCACCAGCGCCGGTAGGTCCTTGTGGCCCAGTGTTACCTTGAGGTCCAGTAGCGCCGTCCGCCCCATCTGCCCCTGTAGGTCCTTGAGGTCCAGTAGCGCCGTCCGCCCCATCTGCCCCTGTAGGTCCTTGAGGTCCTGTGTTACCTTGAGGTCCAGTTGCACCCGTAGTGCCGTTTGCACCTGTAGGTACTTCTAGTTTTACGATGGCAGAACCGGGGGTTACCGTGATTTCTAATGTATCCGATATGAAGTTGAGTGTATCTCCAAATTCGACTGGAGCATTTCCATTTGCTCCTGAGTTTCCTTGAACTAAAAATAAGAAGTCCCCTGTAGCAAAAGATCCCGTCGGCCCTTGAGGTCCCGTAGCCCCTGCTGGACCGGTTCCCCCAGTAGCTCCGACTGCTCCTGCCGGACCAGATGGCCCCTGAGGTCCCGTAGTCCCCGGAGGTCCGGGAGGTCCTCCTGATGATCCCGTGACTCCCGCAGGCCCTTGGGGTCCTGTCGGTCCTCTGGTAACGTCTGTGTTTAATACATTTTCTAGCTTCTCATTTAGTATCCATTCTTTCTTGCCGATTACATTAATCGTATCGCGAACACTATTATTGATCGTGAGCAAATCGCTAATGGTGGGTTGGAAGGATGTTGAGACTCCGGGAAGCGTTCCGAGAACGTATTGGAGTTTTTCTCCTTCCGCATTAATAATGTGGCTAAGACCTAGCTCCTCTAATGCAATGGATGATAATAACAGATTCACTGCGTCTTCTCTTGTAATGGAAATATTAGGTGAAATATTAGGTATATTGGCTTGAGACATGTTTTCACTCCTTTTATAAATAATAAATTACATTATCATCAATATTCATATTCATATTCATAAAAATAGCAACCTATTCATAGTCCCATTTTTTCAAAGCCGACTGTTTTTGTTCATGACTTCCTATCTCAAAAAAATAGAATCTAGTTGTTGAAAATATAATCATTTCAACAACTAGATTCTATTCATCCTTAATCAAATAATATTTCGTGACACGATTAATGTAATCGAAGAAAAAGAATGGATACTTAATGAGAAATTAGAAAAAGCATTAGACGCAGCCATACTCCAACTATCCAAATGCTATTTGTAAGAGATATATCTGCTTTACTATATTCCATATTGGGAAGGAACGTGCCCCGCTACTTCGCCATAGAAAATAAGTGCCTTTTCCTTGATTCGATAAAATGTAGATTTCTCTATATTCATTTCTAACTCTATCTTCCTTCGATCTAAGCCATCTACATAAAGCTTCAGTACAAGCTCTTTTTGCTCTCTATTCATAGCGGACAAAGCATTGTCCATACGTTCTATACGGCGCTTTAGATTGGCTCTCTCAGCCTCTAGCTTTATCCGTTGGCAAACAATCTGAAAGGTAGGATCACTAGTACCTGACTTCTGCACGTTTGCGGTGTCCTGATTCCTGTTTGAGCCTTCATAGAAAGAATCTATTAGTTGATATTCAATCTCTGTTAGCCTAGCTCTCCATTGCCTATATCGTCTTAAATCGTGTTCAATCCTTGCCTTTACTATTGGATCTAGAGCCATTCTCTCTCCTCGCCTTCGCATCATGAAGTAGTTTTAAAAGAGTCTCAACAGGTAGAACAGCCAACCATTTTTGCCGATCTGCCTTAACCGCCAATGCATCATTACCGTTCAGCCATCCATAGATCTGTTTAAAACCGCTACCTCTCACCTTGCACTCCCATTGCAAGCCAAGCCCTTTCACATCCCCTTTATACGATCCGCCCAAGGCTCCAGACAACGGAACCCTTTCTCCTTGGATGAGCTTGGCGAATTCCCTTTCTGATCTTGCTCCCTTGTCCCTCTGTGCTTTCCCCATATATGTATAACCTCACTATTAACAATGGATTTGAATACGTGAATCAAACTCACTCATGCCCTCGGCTACTTCCGATACATCCACTTCTTGAAACTCACTTAATACCATTTCCCATTCTGGTAGCCGTCCAGTTCTCATAAAGTACTGTTTGCAGAACTCGTATACGTACCATTTCACGAAGCATGCTCCCTTCTCGAAAGATCTAGGAATTTACTTTGTTCCTTTACGAATAATAGTTCGGTCTTTCCGATGGCTCCGTTGCGATGTTTAGAAACTAGGATCTCTGTTATGTTTTTCTTCTCCGAATCTCCATCGTAATAATCGTCACGGTAGAGGAATGCCACAATGTCTGCTGTTTGTTCTATCTCTCCCGACTCCCTCAAATCGGACAACATCGGGCGCTTGTCCTCTCTTTGTTCTACCTGTCGCGAAAGCTGGCAGAGGCAAATGACGGGTACATCTAATTCCCTCGCCATCTGTTTAATCGCCCTTACATTCTCAGAGACTGCCTCATATCGGTTCATATTTCGATCCGTGCCCATCAATCCAAGGTAATCAATGAAAATCATGTCTAGTCCCTGATCTTTCTTGATCTTACGGGCTTTGGCCTTCATGGTTGTTATATCGATACTTGGAGCCGTTTCGAGGAATAGAGTACTTCCTAGTTTCTCATAGAGGTATCCCAAGGCTTTTGTATATTGTTCGTATTCTTCGTCACTTAATAGACCTGTTCCCAATTGAGAGCTATCAAGTCCCGCTCCATTAGCGACAATCCTATTAACGATTGATTCTTCACTCATCTCAAGTTCGAAGAAAAGTGTCTTGTGACCACTCTCTGCCATTCCCATTGCTAGATCGATAGCGAGGGCCGTTTTCCCCATGCTCGGACGGGCCGCAAGAATAATAAGTTCTTGCTTTTTAAAGCCTGTTAACATGTGGTCTAAGTCCTGAAAACCACTAGGAATCCCAACAATCGGAGAGCCTGCCGCATACTTCTCTTCTAAATTACCTGCGTACCTCAAAAGGGCATCAGACAAAGGGGATAATGTACCTTCCTCGACTGTACTGTTCGTTACTTCGCTTATGCGCCTTTCCGCTTGATTGATAGCTTCTCTAATCTCTTCTCGACCCCGCATATATCCCATACTAGCAAGATCTTGTCCGATCCTTACTAAGTTGCGCAAACTAGCTAAATCCCTTAATCGGGTAGCATGATATACCACGTTTGCCGTGGTAATCGTGTTCGCTACAATATCTACCATGTCGCTAATGGAAAGATCGTGCTTTGTTAAAAAGGGTTCCAATTCAACGATATTGACATATTGCTCGTCCTTCTGCCACAGGTGATAGATTTCTCTAACTAAACCTTGATATTTTGTATAGTAAAAGTGTTGCGGTTGAACAATCTCTACCACGTCAGCTATACACACTGGATCGAACAGCATAGTACCTATTATCTCTTGTTCTAAACGTATATCATGCGGCGCTAATGGACTAATACTCATTGGCTTCCCTCTTGCTGGCTTTCCTCTCGCTTTCTTCTTTTTTGCTCCTCAAGCTCTCTCAGTCGCTTGACAATAGGGGGCAATGAATCACCGCCTACATTCCCTCTGACTGGCTCATGAGATCTACGGGTAGGCATTTGCTTGTTCTTCCAAGTCTTCATACGGCTTTGTAGCTGATCGAAATTTGACCGAAGCTTCTTAGCTGACAAGATATTGCCTTGCCAGAAGCTGTCTGCTGTCGCAAAGTCGATAACATCATATATTTCCGGTTCCGTTCGTTTGTCGATCTCCACTAGCAATCTGAACTCATCAGTCCACTTGTAAAGATTAGTAGGCATCTTTGCATTCGGCTTCCAAGCAAGGATTTTATTTTTTAAGTATGTTGCTAATTGCATATAAGGGGATTCTTCGTCGTAAACTCTTTTTCGTTTGCGACAAGAGATCTTTTTTTCTTTTTCTTTTTCTTTTTCTTTTTCTTTTTCTTTTTCCCCATAGTCTACAGGTACAGTATCGATATGGTATCCATACTGTTTACATAGGGTATAAAAATCATTTACAAACCCTTGATTCTTCAACTCTTTCAACTCTTTTAAAATACAAGCCTTCACCTTCGGACTATTGACCCAGTTGTATTTAATCCAGTTCAATAGGAAGATCTCTTTTGTGTCGTCACAGTATCGAATCTTTCCGTACTCTTCAAACCTTCTCAGGAGCTTGTCTACTGTCTCTCGGTTATAGCCTGTTTCGGTTTCAATGATCCGCTTAGGAAGTTCATAGATTCCACATTGCGCCGTCTTACTGTTTGTCATTAAATAAAGGAAAAAGTATTTCTCTTCTGGTGTAAGATCCAGCACAAACCCATCCTGCCAAAACTCCACACGTACATGCCTGTATACCGCCATATTCTGCTCCTCTCCCCATCAGGGGAGCCAGCTCTACACTGACTCGTTGTATTTGTTATCATCCATTACGTTCTCTCTTGTTTGGCTTATTGTAAATTTCATATTCTCGACTAAATGGTTTATGATGTCTCTCAACTCTTGCTCGGTATATTGAAACTGAATTAAGGTATCCCTCATTTGAACCAGTTCATCTTCTAGTTGGTCTAGGCTATTTAGTAGGCTATTCTGCATGTTCTGCGCCCCCTGCTTCTTCCGTATCAGGCTCTTTGTCAGGATGATTATAGAAAGCCTGTTCGAACCTTTTGAAGCTAAGAGGAAGGGTTGCAGGCAGTTTACGGTTAAACGCATGCTCCGTGCGGTCCCCTGCCTCCCAATGTTCGTCGGGTTGTGTATGAATCACTCTTACAGCCCCCTCATTCGTTCGCATACTCTCCGCATAGAGGATAATATCTACCATGCCTAGCACGATCTCCCGTCCTGACTTAGGAATGGATGGAATCGCCTTCGAGATAGTAGAAGTACGTGTTTTCATCTCAGTTATCTCGACATGACTGGTCATAACAAGACCATATGGTAAAAGGGAGAGCTTCCGTATCACTCGAAAAAACTCATCTTTCACGAGCTGCCAACCCTTCCCGAATCCTAAATCGCTCTCATGCTGAATCCCTTGTTTCTCTCTCACAAACTCGGCGCAACACTTCCAAAGGTTATCAATTGTATCAATCACAATTGTTCGATATGGATGTTTGCCACGACTAAGTTCTGCACATACTTTTACAAAGATTGTCCAATCAGGAACTTTCACCTCATAGCATGACAAAGCTTCTAACCCCGGCTCCGTGGCAAGGAAAAGAGGGTTGTCCATCCTGCTACAAAATGTCGACTTTCCGATCTTTGGTTGACCGTAGAGAAGGACTGAATAGTCTTCTAATTTCTGCTTAGGATGCGTTTTTTCTGTGGGTAGTAACATGAAGTATCCTCCGTCTAGCTTATTAAGTTGTATAAATCTCTTTTTTTTGGTATTCTGTCAGTACAATTGTTTTTGTCAGGGTGTTACCCTGTCGGCTCGCTTACACCACTAAGCGGGCTTTTTTGTGTTCCTAGCGATCTCTCTTCTTATCTGTTGGTTGGTATGCAAACTTATAATCGTGCACTTGATCTCTTCCAACCGCCGTTGTTTTTCTTCCTCTGTGATCTTAGGCGCTACTACGTGGATTGTCGTATTACCGATCTTGTAGGTAGCATCATATTCTGTATTCTCCACCTTGCAAACTTCCATGTTTGTAATCCTCTCCTTGCTCTGTTATATACTGATTAAAAAATACATCTTGAACCGTTAATCCATAGTAGTTAGCGATCCTAACTTTAATTTCATCAAGAGGAATTCTACTACCATTTTCGTAACTGGATAATGCAGATACGCTTATTTGAACGGCTTTTGATACCTCCTTCCGCTTTCTATTTCCTCGCAAGTACCTCAGCGTACTTCCGATTAGTTTCTTGTTCAAAGCTCACACCTCATTACTCAATATGAGTTATATATTAATTATAAACCTCATATTGAGTTAAAGCAACGTTTTTTCTTGATAGCTACTAAAATACAGACAATATGTGTTACAATCATATCTATATTAACTCAATACGAGTTAATGAACGCATTTCGTAGTAGAGGAGGGATACGATGAATATTCTAGGAAAGCGCTTAAAGCAGGAGAGAATGAGGAAAGAGATTAGTCGAAAAGACTTAGCTAATTTATTTTCTATCAATCAAAATACTCTCGGGCAGTATGAAAGAGGTGAGCGAAAACCTTCTCCAGAGATGGTTAAACGTTTTTCGGATTTTTTCGGCTGTTCCATTGATTACCTATATGGCACGACCGATATATCCGTACCCACCCATGAACTGAATCAATTATTTATAAATGACCAGTTAGATCCACAACATCTACAAACATTTATAACCGCCTTAGAGAAAATCTATTTGAAATCGCAAAGCTCAAACTGGGAACAAGACCAAGAAAAAGCCTTTACAGAAATCCTTGAGATTTTAAAATCAATGACAGTCGCCGGAAAAAGCATACCAACAAGCACATTACAGCTTCTTTTACCTGTTTTAGTAAGGGTTAGGCAAGAGATTGAATCCGATAATGAAAAGTCATGGGAGTAAATTAACGCATCTTCTTTAAGCAAGAGATCAATTTTGCTACACTCCCTTTCTTTATGCTACCGATGACTTCGTACAATAGTCCCGTATAAAGAATCTCTTTCTTAGTTCGAGATTTGACTTCTTCTCCTTGTTGAGAAGTCTTATTAAGTTCGTCGATGCTCATTATCAATGCCTCCAAACTAATAAATAGCTTATTTTATTAACATAAATGTTAAGTACGACATATACTTAACTAACTTGTTAAGATACCTATACACTTATACAGAAATTTACATATCAAGTCAAAGGTATGATTTACCATTGAATGGATACCATATCTAAGATAACTTTACTTTGTTGTTAAGTTATAGACTAAAATAGTTAGTAGAGGTACGGTAAATGTTCTTTAAAAGAGATAAAAGCAAGCAAAAAGATACCCCTTTAGATACAGAATCTAGTACCCCTAAACAAGAAGAACTTAGAGATTATCTACGGAGTATAAGGAAGCAAAAAAACAAGACTTTGGCACAAATAGCTGACACTCTCAAAGTTACAGAATCCTATATGTCTCAAATCGAAAACGGGAAAAGGGTTCCTAGTGATTTATTCATACGGGAATTAGCTCAAACCTATCAAATTGATGAGCGAATTCTATTTGAGAAAATGGAGAAAATCCCTTTAGGTGTTTATGAAGCATTAGAGTCCAACAAGACCCTACAAAATATCCTATCTGGCATCCGCTATAATAAAAAGCTCCCAGACGAGGAGAAACAAAAGCTAATCGATGAAATCTATCAACTTTATATTGATAGATTAAAATATTATGAAGAAAGTATAAGGAATCAAAAAGGAGGAGATAAGAGGTGATTAATAGAATAGTTTCGTAAAAAGGAGACTTTTTACATGAGTAATTTCTTTCTAGATTTATTTGGTTGGCTTGCCGGAAACATTATTAAAAATCTATTCATTGGTGCGGTTGGGATTGCCGTAGGTATACTGATTTCCTTTGTTTATTTCAGTTGGTTCATACTTCGCTTTTTCAACGAGGAATGTCCAAGTTCACTTAGTCGGCTTCATGTCACAGATCCCGAAGGGAATGTAAAAGAAATCATTGCCCCTCAGACCCTATCAGAAGGGATGAGCATTCTCATTTCATCCGTTGTTTCCGCTGCTACTACAAAGTCGGGGTTTACCATCAAGAAGAGTAAAAAAAAGAACTTTGTCTTCTTCTCTATCATCTTTATAGTAGTCTTCTTATCGATGGTTCTATTTGGTTTTTCAACATCGATCATTCATTTCAGTCACTAATTACATTTAGATATAGGTATTGGGAGTACACCCAATACTTTACTCATGAAACAATCATATAATTTCATTCATCATTCATATAAATAACAACAAGGGAAGTGAACAACATGGAACGAGTTGCAATGTATCTCCGTAAGTCCAGAGCAGATATAGAGGCGGAAAATCGAGGAGAAGAAGAAACACTCGCTAAACATAAAAGAGCACTCTTTAAACTGGCTAAAGACATGAGCTTAAACATAATTAAAGTAAGGCAAGAGGTTGTTTCTGGAGAAAGTTTATTACACCGTCCTGAGATGATGGAGTTATTAAAAGAAGTGGAAAATAAACTTTATGATGCGGTACTGGTAATGGATATGGATCGACTAGGCCGTGGCAACATGCGGGAGCAAGGTTTGATTTTAGAAACGTTCCAGAAATCAGAAACCAGAATTATTACACCTCGAAAAACATATGATCTTCAAGATGAATTTGATGAGGAATATAGTGAATTTGAAGCATTTATGGCTCGTAAAGAATTAAAGCTCATTACCCGACGTATGCAAAGCGGGATCAAAAGAGCTGTCATGGAAGGAAATTATTTAGGCACTCATGCGCCTTACGGCTACCAAATAGTCAAAGACAAGAAGCAACGAACTTTAGTTCCAGATCCTGAAAAATCTCTAGTAGTAAAAATGATCTTTGACTGGTATACAAGCGATATCCCAGAAAACAGAATAGGATCTAGGAGAATTGCTCATAAATTAAATGAGCTAGGTTATCTCAGTTATACAGGAAGAACATGGGATCCGGCATGTGTTCTGGTTATATTAAAAAATGCCGTTTATACTGGACGAATCCAATGGAAAAAGCAAATCAGAAAAAAATCCGCAGATCCAAACAGGAAATACGAACAGTCCCTACAGCCAAAGGATAAATGGATCGACGTTGAAGGACTGCATGAACCAATTATTTCAACAGAAATCTATGAAAAAGCCCAGGGAATACTTAAGAATAGAGTTCACGTCCCCTATAAAAGTAATAAAAAAATAACAAACCCACTTGCAGGCTTAATCAGATGTAAAAAATGTAACAACTCTATGGTGAAGAGGGCACAGGGTAGAGGCGCAAGAGACCGTCTTTGTTGTAGAGAAATAACTTGTAAATGTAGATCTAGTGTTTTCGAGTTTGTCGAACAACGATTATTAGATTCTTTACAACAATGGTTAGATGAATATAAAGTAAGTTTATCTGAGCATGATTTGAATTCTATAGGAAAAGACGATACATCAAGCATACGGCTGCTTGAAACCAGTATTACTACTTTACAACAAGAATTACGAAGCTTAGAAACACAAAAAGGAAATTTGCATGACTTCTTAGAGCGTGGCATTTATGACGAACAAACTTATTTGGAAAGATCCATCAATATCGCAGAACGTACCAAACATATTCAGGAGTCACTCAGAAAAGCTATCCAAGAATTAGACGTAGAAAATACACGTCTTAAAGCAAAAGTAAAAATCATTCCTAGTGTCGAACATGTTCTATACCAATATCCACGGCTAGAAGACCCCAAAGAGAAGAATATGCTCTTAAAGAAAGTAATTGATTATTGTAGTTACGAAAAAGAGCCACATCAAAAGCTAGACAAGTTTACATTGGTTGTATATCCAAGACTTTAATACGAATTAGCCAATCTGAATGAATGGATTGCTTTTTTAATGTTTATTACAGTCATCTGTATAACGTAACCCAAAGCAGCTTTACAACGATATTTACCGGCAAAAATCCACATCAACACGGCATTGTCAACATGAAACCAATCAAATTTCCACAACGCCTGATCTCATTTCCTGTTATCCTCCAGAGAAAAGGCTATAAAACGGCTGCTGTTGATTGTAATTACCGAATTACTGGTAAGTCGAATCCGTGGTTTAAAAGGGGATTTGACACATACTTAGATCCCTCAGAAAATCGATCCACACACCTTAACCTCAGTGCAAAAGAAATTAATCAACATGCGATTCCTTGGTTAAAGAAACACGCACAAGAACCTGATTTCTTTTTATTTCTCCATTATTGGGATCCGCACTATCCCTATCAACCAGAGAATAAATTTGCAAATTGGTCCTCTGAGCAGTCACCTATTCGAGCACAGGCAAATGAACCATCATTAAAATCCTGCCTACGTGAACCGCTGTGGAGCTTTATATCTAAATACAATCAGGGTCAGAAGAGTATCGCCCAAATCCAAAAAGATTATGATGGCACTGTTAAACAGGTTGACCACTATTTTGGGGAACTAATAGAAGAAATCAAGCAACTTGGTATCTATGAAGACACCATGATTATCTTAACTTCCGATCACGGTGAGAGCTTAGGGGAGCATAAAATTTTCTTTGATCATCACGGACTTTATGAATCCACGCTTCACGTTCCCCTTATCATCACCTATCCACAAAAACTACCTAGTCATAAACGTGTTACCAAACTTGTTCAACATGCTGATATTGTACCTACTATCATGGAAATGGCTGAGATACCCATTCCAAAAGGGATGGATCCGATTGATGGAACCTCTCTACTATCCCTCTCACTCGCTAACAAGCAGAATCATCGTCCATTTGTCGTTTCTTGTGAAGCAAACTGGCAGTGCAAACGCTCCATTCGGAATCAACAATGGAAACTGATCCAGTCCCTAGAGCGCGATGTTTATGGAAATCCTAGGTTCGAACTTTACAACTTAATCCAAGATCCACACGAAAAAAAGAATGTCATCTCTCAACATCCACAGATAGCAAGGCGTCTCCAGCACCAGATGAAAAAATGGGTTGCCCAGATGCTTCGAAAATATCGCAGACCTGATCCTCTCTCTAATGGAGTTAAAGTAAAAATGAACCGGCTAACCGTAGCGGAGGAAGAAAAGGTGAAGAAGCGGTTAAGTGAGTTAGGATATTAAGAAAAACAAGTAGCCTTCCTATCGTGCAAGGCTACTTGTTTTTCTTAATATCTAGGGAACTGTATATATGTAAATTGCGGAGCTTACGAATATACTTCTTTGGATTTACAATCCATTTTTTCTCAATATGCAGGAGAGATCCTTTCGCATGGGTTAGATATTCCCCTGACTCTGATTCTGTTTGCTCACGAAAATGTTGAAACGCATGCAACATATAATTCTCATGATTTACCATGCGATCCCAAAAGCTTACCACCAGAAACGTAGAATCTTTACGCCCTAAACACATCCCTAAAACACCCTCGAAACTTGATACATTTGGTACAATCATTTTCTCTTGTGTCTCGATAAATCGATGTGCTTGCTCGGGTACAACCTTACATAAGATAGCTTGTACAACACTCGCTTCCTTCCAGATCTTATTGATATCTATATTCAGGGAATGCTTTATCACTTGAAAGGTTTGTACTTCCATAGATTGAAAAATATCCTTTTGCTTGATTTTGTCATAGATGGAATCATGTTTCTCTCTCATGAAAGTCTGGTAGTTTTCTTCTGTATCCCATAGAGACAAGATCGTTGCTTGCTGGCGATCACGGTCACCCCATCCTCCAATTTGCCCTTTAAATCCTTTGGATTTTCTTATCTCTTTCCACTTTTGTTGGGCTTTTGAAAATGCATTTTTGTTATTTATTTTCACATGACATTGAATGAATTTTAATAGCATATGGGACTCCTTTTTATCAAATTATATAAACTAATACTAATAGGAGCAACTTGTTTGAATAAAGTTACTCCTATTTTCTTACCATACTTTGGCTTTCCCTAAAATCCCTTTCATCATCGGAATCTGAAAGATATTTAAAATAGTAGGGGCTACATCTGTGATATGCAAGCGATCTACACGTTGAAATTTACGAGTATCCTTATTCTTGATCCCTTGAATGAAAATACCGTTATAATCGTGATTTGCACCATCTGGACCCGTATCATTTTCTTTCACAAAAAGTGTTCCGTTCCCCACCGTTCCAACCGATCTCCAGTATAAATCCCCAAAATAGATCAATAAATCAGGAGGAATATTTTTCACGGTTGTATAGCGTTTTTGGGGTTTAAAAACTTTGTTGTTCATGAGGGTCCCTTGTTCATTTCGTACACTCTTAATCTTTTGGATGATTTCATTTCGAAGCTTCTCAGCGTGTTTAAAAGGGACGATTCCATCGGGTTCCCGACCTTTGATATTCAGACATAACCGTCCGTAATATCCCCCGTATCCCCATGCTTTCGTCTTATTCCAGTTAACTAGATCCGGTGTCAGTGGAGTTGGTTCAGTAGCGGGCCCTTTTAACGTGAGATAACCTTCATTTATGAGCCATTCATTTAAACAAAATCCACCATCCATCTTCTTTGCTCCATGATCAGAGACGATAAATACATGAGTTCCTTCTGGAATTTGTTCTAATAACTCCCCTATCTGTTGGTCGACATATTGATAATATCGAAATATAACTTTTTGATAAGGGGAAGGTTTGTGTAGTACATGTGTCTCATCCATGTAATGCCAAAATGCATGGTGCATCCGATCAATCCCCATCTCAACCATAGCAAAGAAATCCCATTCTTTATGTTCCAATAGATATTTTGCTGTCTTAAATCTCGTCTCCGTCATTTGATAGATATCATTAGTTAATTCCTCCACTAGATGCGTACGAAAATGCTTTACATCAAATTGATAATCCCCTATCTTTTCTTTGATTTCTTCTTGTAATTCAGGGGGATAAGTATGTGTTGCAGACTGGTCTGGAGTTAAGAAGCAGCTGATGAGACATCCTTTCATTGGTTTAGGGGGATAGCTTGGTGGAACTCCCATTATGATCGATTTATAGCCGTATTTTCCTAATTGGTCCCATACTGTCGGTTCATTAAGTTGACTACTGTCCACTAAGCCTACATCCAGATAGTCATATCCTGCTCGATTTCGAAACCCGTAGAAGCCTAATTGTCCTGGATCTTTTCCCGTCATCATACATGCCCATGCGGGTACTGTTATAGGGGGATCACAGCTACGCAGAGGGGCATATACACCACTTTCCATAATCCGTTTGATATTAGGTAGATCGTCGATCCAACGATCAAATACTAAGCTGGGTTCCGCACAATCAAGGCCAATCAATGCTACTTTTGGTCGTGCCAACTGTAGCCCTCCTTTCTAGATGAGCTGTTTCTCTACTATATATGAAAGAACTTTCTCTGCACTCTCTTCTGGCAATTCAGTTACGGTATCTAAAATTAAATCTGGTCTTAGGGGAATTTCAAAAGGATCACTAATTCCTGTAAATTGATTGATTTGTCCAGCTATGGCCTTTTTATAAAGACCTTTCACATCGCGTTGAATACACTCCTCTAGAGAACAGTCCACAAAAATTTCATGGTAATTCGAAATATGAGAACAACAATACTGCCTCATCTCTTCATAAGGGGTAATAAACGAAGCAAGTACATGAACGCCATTTTGGTTTAAGAGTCGTGTCATAAACACAGCACACTTTATTTGCTTCATCCGATCCTCTTTACTAAATCCTAAATCTTGATTGATTACCTCTCTTAATAAATCTCCGTCTAATAACTGCACCCGAACCTTCATTTTATCTTGTAGTAGGGATTCAACCAACTTGGCAATTGTTGTTTTTCCTGCACCGGATAGTCCTGTGAACCATAGTGTAAACCCTTCCTTCGACATCAGAAATCTCCTCCTATTTTTACTATATGTGTAAGAAGAAAACTTGGAGTATGCTTTTACCTACTGTTTATTCGTTTACTTTACGTATTCTCGCCTATTTGGAGGCACAGTTTTGGAAAGAGCATTACATAACACAGGTCGCAAGTATTTTTTGTATCCGCTTTTCATAACTGTGGTCACTCCGTGTCCGTATATAGGCAGCACGTGCAATCTTTTCGCGTAGTCGTACACGAGGTAGATAAAACTTACTTTTCTCTTGAAAATCTTCCACACCTGAGAAAGAAATGACTTCTTTGCCAATCTCATATAAAGAAGATAGGTCAGGTCGTTGGTCTATTAACTGAAACGATTTGCACGCAGCAATTTCAAATAATCGATTATTTGGAGTATACGCCTTAATTTTTTGACTGTTTTGTTTTAAATGAGGATCATCATGGGAACGGTGCAAATTCAGCACCATCTTCGCACCACAGTAATAGTAATTTGCTTCAAGCCCCGAAACCCAATGCGGATGGACTTGAACCTCTCGCATTTCGGAAAATGGTGACCACCCAGGACCTACTAACTTCATTTTCATAAGGTGTAACGATTGGCTCGATGCTTTTAAAAATCGAATCCGGTTTTCAAATCCGCATCCGACCATTACTAAATCTGAGAAGTACTTTTTTGAGATTTGTTTTCGAGGTTGATAAGTATCAGAGGATACCGCTAGAGGAAGGTGATGGATACTCGCTGAGGGGCACTGAGCTTGATAGATGGGGACTGCCTGCGATTCATTTGTAAAAATGTAGTCAAAAAATGATGCAATCGTTTTCGCTTTATCAATCGCATACGGATCATCTGTAAACCAGATTGCTTTCGGGAGAGTGATCGATTTCAAAAGCTGTCGATTACTAGGTGTTAACCTTTCTCCATGCATGGCTAAAACAAGTTGAGGACTGATCCGACATTTCATTCGATCCCAATTTTGATCAAACTCATCTCCAGGGCTCCATGTAATCACGTTATGTCCTAATGTTTGGCAAGCACGGATAATCATCTGATCAATGAAGGTAAATGGCTTTTTGATGCCTGATCGCAAATAGACAATTTGCACTCCCCTACTCTCCTTTTCGTTCTCCAGGCGGAGAAATACCCCATTTTCGGATAAAATAGGCCCTGTTCTGCTTTAATAGCTTTTTAAATTCTTGATACGGTCTCTTTTGAAAACTTTGACTTCCATAGTGATGGAGATAAGTATCACCCGCAACCATACAATAATAGCCGGCCTTTCTCACACGGTAGGAGTAATCATCATCTTCATAGGTACCTAAACCATATCGCTCATCCATTTCCCCTATCTCTTCATAGATAGAACGTGGAAACACAAGACAAAAGCCTGATAAGCGAATGCTTTTTCTCCACTTTGATGAATCGGTGTGATTATACTCTTTTGTGAAGGTATCAATATCTGCTTTTGAATGGAATGAGGGAACAGGTATCTTCTGTTCAGGAATTACTCTGTTTGAGACAGGGCCTACCATTCCACATTGCGAGGACGCCTGTAAAACGTGTATCATTTGCGCTAACCAATGTGGACCGGGACGTGTATCATTATTTAAACATACCAAATAATCTCCCGTCGCAATCCGTAAACCCTGATTCGTAGCACTGGCGAATCCCCGATTCCATGGGTTATGAATCCATGTGATGGAGCCATGTTTGAGAAGAAATGGTGGCGGATTCTCCTGTGAGCCATTATTTATTAAAATAATTTGGACCTGTCTACACTTCGTATGTTGTAAAATCCTCACGACACATTCTCTGGTTAAGACCCACTCATCCCTCACTGGAATGATAATACTTACAGAACAATCTTCAAACCTCCTCATCCCAATTCCCCCAGTAGACCTTCCCCATTCTCTTCGCATTCGCTCGCATAGTTAACCACACAGATGGCTCTTTTACCATCATTTCTACAGCTGACACCAAGTTCTCTCTCCATTTTCTTAAATCGACTATATAGCCCGTATATAGATGGTTAACATAATAGCCATGGTCACCTTCATCGTCCGTAATCACAGGAATACCATGCAATAATGACTTACTATGAACTCCCTTCATACTGGTAGAGGGGGAAGCAAACGTAAGAACGGCATGAGCTTCTTTCCATAATCGTCCACTCTGTGCCAGTGGTATATATTGGATATTTTGCTTTTGATTTGATCTTTTGTTTGTGAAACAAACTAATTTGCAATTTGAATTTCTGAAAATATCACCCATGTAGGAAAAAAATTCGCTTTTTAAGGAAGGGCGAATCCATTCTTCATGGGTTGCAATCCAAAATCGACGCCTCCCTGATGAAATCATTCGCCCTTCCTCCTTCTTTATTTGAATTGTGTTTCCCAATTAAAGTTGATTTCCTTATCATTATAAGGAATCCGGTATTCATCTGGATCACTTGCCTGATAGGACTTTGTTGTTAAATACACGATGACAGCAGGCTCATTTCCTAAGACTCTGTAACCATGCGCAATCCCTTTCGGAATCAATAACACACCCGGATTTAATTCTCCTAAATAATACACATCTGTTTGGCGGTATGTGCTAGAGTCTTCTCGTAGATCGTATAAAACAACTTGGGCATTGCCTGCAGGAAAGTACCATATATCATCTTGCTTCTTATGATAGTGAAATGCTTTAATCACTCCTGGATACGTCAAAGAAGCTGACATTTGTCCGAAGTGTTCCAGAAGATTCTCATCATCTCTCACTAGCTCAGTGAAATAACCACGATCATCACAATGCTTTACACATTTTTTATAGACTACTCCCTCAATCAAGAAGTCCTCTCTCCCTTCCATCTAAAAAGAATCTAGCCAACCCTTTTGTCCAATGCGGTAAATGGTTAATTCCTTCTCCCGACCGACTGTGGATTAAATTTGAATTCACAGGTCTCTGGGCAGGTCTGATAAACTCTTTTGTTTCCACAGGAACGACCTGCATCTCCAAATCAGCAAATGAAAATATTTTTTTAGCAAAATGATACCACGTACAACCACCTACATTGCTCATATGGACAATCCCTTTTACTTGTGGGATATGAACGAGTTGATATAATCCATCTCCCAAATCTCTTGTATAGGTAGGTGAGCCATATTGATCATCTACTACATAAAGCATATCCTGCTTCTTTGCTAGATTTAGCATAGTCCAAACAAAATTGGCTCCATCTATACCATATAACCAGGAAGTCCGAACGACTACACTATTTTTACATAATGCCAACGTCCAAAGCTCACCTAATCGTTTTGTTTGCCCATACCAATTAAGTGGCTTTGTGGGTGCAGACTCCGTGTATCCAGATAATTGATTCCCGTCGAATACATAATCCGTACTGACATAAATCATCCTCGCCCCCACTTTTTGACAAGCTGAGGCTACATTACGAGTTCCCTCTACATTTACTTGATAGGAGGAATAACCTCCCGTCCCTTCAGCTTCATCCACTTTTGTATAGGCAGCACAATGGATGACCACATCTGGTTGTTCATCGTTCATAATATGAATAGTTTGCTTATCATTTGCAATGTCCCACTCCAAGCGGCTGAAACCCTTTACTGATATCCCCTCTAGAGTAGACCAATCTTGAATAATCGATTGCCCCAGCTGTCCGTTTGCACCGTTTACAAGTATCTTCACGTTCTATCCCTACTCACTTCTTTAGTATTTCACTCCTGACCACCAAACGGTCTGAGATTGATACCAATCCATGGTTGTAGTAATCCCATCTTCCCATGTCATCGTCGGATTCCAGCCTAATTCTTGATTTATCTTGGTATTATCTAAACAATATCTTGTATCATGGCCAGGACGATCATCTATAAATTCAATCAGTGAATGAGAAGCACCCATAAAGTCACATACCATTTTTGCTACGTCGAGGTTTGAAATCGGTTTCCCGGAACCTATATGATAAATTTCTCCTATGTTCCCCTTCGTTCGTACAGCTTCTACCCCTGCACAATGATCGTATACATAAATCCAATCTCTTTGCATGGACCCATCTCCATACAAGGTAATCGGTTTACCCGCTCGTAAAGATTGAATCATCTTAGGAATCAACTTCTCAGGGTGCTGTCTAGGACCGTAGTTATTCGTACAACGTGTAATCATAATCGGCAAATTATACGTATTCGCATAAGACATGCATAATAAATCAGCCCCCGCTTTACTTGCCGCGTATGGATTTCCAGGAGAAAGATTTGTCTGTTCATCCGCACTCCCTTGAGGAAAATCACCATATACTTCATCTGTGGAGATCTGGATAAATCGATCAATGCCCCGACGTCGGACTTCCTCTAGTAAACGATGCGTTCCCACGATATTCGTCATCAGGAAAGGCTCAGCACCAAGATGAATACTTCGATCCACATGTGACTCTGCTGCAAAATGAACTACATCCGTAAATGCAAAGCGATCAAATAACTGCCCTACTTGAAGAGAGTCAACAAGATCAACCTGCACAAATTGATATTGAGGATGTAACTCCACGTCTATGTTGTTAAATCGATTGGCAGAATAAGCTAAGCTGTCAATATTAATTACCGTGTGATCAGTATTCTCTAGCAAAAACTGAATATAATGACTCCCTATAAACCCAGCTCCACCTGTTACTAAAATGGTTGCCAAAACTGACTCCCCTTTCTTGCGATACCTTCATCTGTCTATTTTATTTGGGATGCAAATTGATTAGCTCTTATCAGAGATTCAAATGTACCTGCATCAGTCCACCAATCCGATAGGATATTGTAAGAACAAATATCTTCCTCAATATATTTATTGTTTATATCCGTAATCTCATATTCACCCCGCTTTGAGGGTTCTAGTTGCTCAATATATTGATAAACTTTTGAATCATACATATAAACACCCGTGACACAATAGGAACTCTTAGGCTTTTGCGGTTTCTCTTCAATCGATCGAACACGATTTCCATCTAACTCAGCCACTCCAAAACGTTGGGGGTGTTCAACTTCTTTCAACAAAATTTTTGCACCACTCCCTTGAACCATATAATCTTCTACATATGGTTTAATTGAATCTGCAAAGACATTATCTCCTAACAATACTACCATTAAATCATCACCAGTAAAATGTCTGGCCAAATATAACGCTTGGGCGATTCCTCCTGGTTTATCCTGTACACGATACGTAAACTCTGCTTCAAACTCTTCCCCACTCCCTAATAGCCGGACAACTTCTCCCATATGCTCTACACCCGTCACGATACATATCTCTCTAATCCCTGCTTCTATCAACTTTTTGATGGGGTGATAAATCATAGGGGTATTCCCTACAGGTAATAAATGCTTGTTGGTCACTTTTGTCAATGGATAAAGACGCGAGCCTGTTCCACCTGCTAATATAACACCTTTCATATCTAAATCCTCCTAGAAAGAGTATGATATGTATAGAATATTCAACCAGAATCAAACTAGTACAAAAGAAAGACCCAAGGACAAAGCCTTTGGGTCTTTCTTTTGTACTAGTTTGATTATATGGTAGTCTGTAATTCCCTCTTTTCTTGTGACACAATTCTGTATAGACGTTCCAAATCACGAAACGTTAATTCTTGTTTGAGCACCTCTTGACATTGGATCACTTTCATTAAGGAAGTTTTAGATTGATGGACAAATCCGTGCCTCTCTGCTTGTTCCAATGCAGATTGATAGGTCCGGAGAGCTTCACCATCTTCGCCTTTCCCTTTTTCACAATCCCCGAGCGCCTCTAAAGCCATCACATAATATATTTTATTTGTATGGTTCTTCGCTTTTCTAACGGCATCTCGGAGCCAGCCTTCTGCTTCACTCCATCTTTCTTGATTATTATATAAGTTCCCTAAAGAAAGATAAGTTTGAATCATTCGGTATTCGTGCGAATGTTTCCCTTTATGTGTCGCAGCTTGTAACAAGACTTTCTCTGCTGATTCAACATCGCCTTCTTCGATATAGATCTTTGACAACACATGTAGCAAGTCAACTGCACCCTCACGCCACATGCACATCTTAGCTAATTCAAGTCCTTGGAACACAGAAGAAGTAGCTTCAGCCAGATAACCTTGCTTGCACCAGAAAAATGCCTTTAGACGGTATAAATCCACCTTAAAGTATGGATTTATTACCTGATCAAGGGATTCCCACAACTCATTCACGATCCCGAGTGCCTTCTCCCAATCTTCTTGACCCATATAGATCTGTGCCTTTAGTAACAATAGCTCATAGCAAATCTCTCCACGATCTCCTCCTTGAACAAACGATTGGCTTCCCAGATCAATCCAGTTCTGTGCCAGTATAATATCACCATGTTCTTCCATCGCAATCTTAGCAAAGAGATATTGACAAGCAGCCTTTATGTTTGTAGATTCGAGCTCTGTTCCAGCTTCCAATAAATCTAACGCACTTTGTAGTTGCCTTTTTGCCTTTTCCCAATTTTGTTTAAGGAAATAGCATCTACCTTTCAGATATGTATATTGAGCCAACCATCTGCTCTTTCGATCGATTTTAAAACTACGTAATTGATCCAGCCCCTGATCTGGACCAAATAGATCCATCGAATGCTCAATAAAATTGAGTTGATTTCGCAATTTCGTATCTCGCTTCTCTTCCACTTCCACAAACACCGAAAACTGATCAACATCCAGATCCAATTTACTGCATAAGTATGTAATTTTCTCAAAAGAAATATTTTTCATCCCACGTTCAATAGAACTAATCGTGGCACTTGAAATGTTTTCGTCCTGTAGGTCTTTTAGACGTAAAGAACGTTCTTTTCTACAAGAGCGGATCAATCTACCTAACCGCTCCCGATCTAAAGGAAAATAGCACATGATAGACACCTACTTAAATTTTTTAAGTTAATCGTATGAATTATAATACTTTGAATGGTTTCATTCAATCCCTTTATAACAAGCATATGAATTTTTTATTACATTCACACAGCATTTTAAGCCAAAAGAAAAAACAGCTCTTCATATATAGAACTGTTTCCTCATTTTCATTATTTCTTTTCTGAGAGCCATGTCGACAATTTCTCTAAGTCCTCTGCACTAATATAGCTTTTTTGTGCAGGCATACGGCCCTTGCCTTTTTCCAAGATGTTGTGAATATCCTCTTTACTCAGCTTGCTACCAACTTTCGTAAGATCAGGACCAATTCCTCCCTGCAAATTCATCCCGTGACAGTTCATACAATTTTTTTGATAAGTAGCTTCTGGCGTCCCAGCATCTACCGTAGGAGGCGCATCAGTAGTTGATTTAGTTTGACCTGAGCAAGCGGTTATCAATATAAAACTACATGTTAAAACAGCAATCCAACCCTTCTTCATGCATAACACTCTCCTATTTCATTACTCTTCCGTAACTGGCTTTCTAGACATAAGCTCTGCCAAATCACGCTCATCTTCTTTCTTTTGCTCTTTCATCCATCTTTTTAGGACAATCCCAATAGCTGATATATAAACGAGTTCTTGCACAATCTTCATAATAACTCCACCTAGTTGCTGATCATTTAGAGGAGTTAAAATCGGTGCAAGCTGAGACATTTGACGATACGTATCAAATAGCACATGATCCCCAAACATGATGAGAGCACACGCAGGTGTCAGCAAGAACCCATTTAAAAAGATAAAGGCTAACTTGAACAATGGCTTCGTTTTATCCCATTCTGGAACCGGACAAACAATAGGCCACCACATGCACAAAGCCAGAATCAGTAGAATCGTATGGGACACAAAGTGTAAGAAATGACTTTCCATGATAGCATCAAAAACAATGGGCACATGGTATAGAGAAATGGCACCATTGAATAAAAAAAGGATCACGATGGGGCCTGTTAAAAAGCGAAATACTGGACGGATTCCCTTACATTCAATTACTGGCCGAATCATCCAATCTGGAATACCAAGCCATAAAAATGGTGGAAGCACGATAAATAATAACGACATCTGGAGCATATGCATACTAAACAACTCATGCGCCAAGAGATCTAACGGGCTACTTATCGCTAGATTGGCGATAAGTAGCGCAAACATAAAATACAATTTCTGAGAAACAGAAACCGGATCCTTGCCAGGAAATTTATGTCGGTACGGTCCTGTGATAAGTAAATATACAACAGCAAGTCCAATAAATAATAAGTTTAATTGCAAATTCCAGTTAGCAGCATATAAAAATAACTGCATAAAATCATAAAAAGACATTGGAAGTCCTCCTCCCATACCTTAACTCGAGATTACTACCAACCACATCTTATCACATATTGGACACATAACAAAAAGCCTCTTTGTGACACTTTAAAGAATATGTGAATGATTGAACAAAATATCCTTTTTACTATCTTAATAACTTCAATCTAAATATGTAGTTTGTGAACAATTTCTCCTGTATGTAAAATTTTGTTTGTATTAAAAACCAGTCTGGAGCTGGAGTATATAGATCCCCAGCTCTCTTTTTTACTCTCCTCTCATCAGTAACTGATAATAGCTTTTTAAATCCTCCGCAACTCGCTTCCAGCTAAACTTTTCTTCTATCATTTTACGAGATTGTTTTCCCATTTCTTTTAATAGCTGTGGATTATTTAGCCAATGTAGTACAGTCTTCTCGATCCGTTTGCTCAGAATGTCTGGAGATAATAGTTTTCCGTTTACTCCATCCTGGACAACTTCTCCAATTCCTCCCACAGAGGTACTTAAAATAGGTAATCCAGTGGCCATCGCTTCCAGATTTACTAGACCAAAAGATTCATTTCCTACTGATGGTGTGACTAGCAAATCTGCAAGTTGGTAGATAGAGGGAAGCTGATCATTTGGCACATAACCTAACCATTCAACTTGTGTTGCACACGGCTCTACTATTTTCCTACATTTTTTAAGATATTCGGTCTCAATCTCTTTGCCATAATAACTACTTCCAGCAATCAATAACTTCGCATCTGGCTCTTGTTTCACTACTTCTACAAACGCTTCTAGCAGATGATGGAGGCCTTTTTGGGGAATGAGTCGTCCTACGAAAAGCAGGACAGGCTTTCCACCAAGATTTCGCTTTTGGCGTTCTAAAATTCGATTTTGTAGACGGTCCGGTTCATGAATAGAAGGAAACATATCTAAATTTACACCGAGTGGCACCACATGGCAACGATCAGAGAGACTACCCTCCATCTCAATCACTCGTGATCGGAGAAACTGACTATTTACCAAGATCATATCGTATTTCTTTAAAATCTTGCTTCTTTCTTTCGGATTGATGTATGGGGCTCTAATATAGGTTTCTGAGTGAAGAAAAAGAACCTTTTTTCCTGGTAACTTTTGAACAGGGGGATTCATTATCCAGATGGGGCGATTTTCAAATTGGATAATCTGACTTGGATGATGGAGCAAATACTTCGCCACTTCTTTTCGATAACGCTTCCGTTCAGCAGAAATATTAACTTGCCGAGCCGGAACTTCCTTGAAATGATGAATATGAGCCCCTATTAATGTAACAGGTAACAGATGACTTAGATGATTTGTAATCTGACGCGAACAGATTTCTACTGAACCACTCCCTGCTTCATCAACGGGTAAACTCCCGGGAGTAACAATACTAATTTTGGGTCTCTCTTGTTGCTTCTGGATCATTTTCCTTGCAAGATACCCTGCATATTGCATGGGGCTCTGTATGGTCTTATGCCATGAATCAAAATCTTGTGCTTGATAAAACGTAATTCGAAGATCTCGACCGTTCACTTCAATAATCCAAATTTTTTCATCTACATCAATCGCAATATCAAATCCTAAATCGGCTAAGCCAGGATTAGTCGTTTCAAGCTTTTGAGCCGCTAGAATTACCAACCTTTCGATCCTCTCCTTCATCTCCTGAGGATCGTTTATCTCTAGATCACATAAAACCTCGTCTATCTTCTTCGATTTCCCACCAACAGCTAAATTAGTCGCAATCCCGTGCTTCACACCTAGGCGGGCAACCATACCAGAGACGGTCCACTCCCCATTCACTCCTTTTTGAACTGCTATACGGAAGTCAACCGCTTGATCATGAATGGTCTGAACTGTAATAGCTTGTTGAATTAAGAACTCCTCTTTTTCAGCTTTTCTTCCTAACTGAATTTCCAGTTCAGAGTTTGGATATGTTTCCTTTACTCCTGTAGAATGTATCATTCGCCATATATTTTCCTGTTGATCGATACGACATATATCAATCCCTAAACTTTTTTCCAAAGGCTTCACATAGATAGCCGGGTATTGCTCCTGTAATATTCGCCAATTGTTTACAGAAAGCAGCTCCGTTGTGGGAAGATAAGGAGCAATCTCTGGAAATTGAGATAAATCTTGATGTACCTTCCACTTATTCAAACGATTATCTTGGTTAAATACGGTTACACCAGGTGTTCTTACTAGTTGGTCTACTTGCTTTTTCGTATTCACGGGCTTCACTCGATTATGGATGATAGCCGGTATTGGGACAGTTACTCTTTGAAATGTATTTTGTTCTTCTCTATATCGAAAACCCTTCACAGTGCGATTCCTGAAATTCACGTGAGAAATGGTAAAGAAAATGGGAGTAAGACCTTCTCTTTTCGCAAATCGATGGTACATAACGAAGGATTCATATGCTGATCGCTGACGCAAGCAATCAGATAAAATCTTCTGACTAATGAGAATGCCTATTCGCGACAAGACCTCCACCTCCCTCCTATTTCAATTAGATTATGCCTGAAGTGAGAAAAGTCACAAGTATATTTGTCCCCTATCTAGAAAAATAGACGTATGCTGATTGGTTGTCAGCATACGTCTATTCTTGACTTACCCAGTTATAAAAGGAAAAATTTCCTGCATCCACCTCTGTCGGCTTCATTTGCTTATACAAAACTCCTTTGGATCGAAAACGTCTTGTATATTCAAAAGCTTGCTCCGAAGTTTGAATTTGATTTCTCTCCCATTCCAATAGGATTCGATCTATGTAACGAAAGCTTACTTTTCCGCAAAAAACAGCTTCTCGTAATGCTGCCTCTATTAAATCATCCGAGTATCCATCTTCATCGATCCACCGCGACAATGTCTCACACTCAAACGGAGATAAAGCCCTCCCAAATTCTCTCTCAAATAATTGAAATAGACCTTGGTAAGCATTTTCTTCTTCTATTTCAGGTGTTTGGCGACCAATATAATTAGCGGCTAGCTGTCTGTAGAGTGGAGTTAACGAATATCTTTCAGATTGAAGTCCATTTTCATCCGTAACATCTTCCAATTCGATAAAACCATGTTGCACCATGTGATGAAGAGCATTGCTTATCTCTTCATAGTTCATATGCATACGAGATTCTAACAATTGAATCGAAGGAAGTGGATTCCATTCCTTCTCTTGAAAATTGATCAGATGGATGAGAATCATAACATCTTTCTCTGTTAAACCAACCTGCTTATATTCTTGTAAAAGGATAACTGGTACAGACACCGATCCTTGCAACAGAAAATTAACTAATGTTGTCTGAATAGACCCAGATTGTTCCAAGAAACACCCACCTCGCTTACTTCATCCTTTAACTATACCACGAATTATTTAATAAAATAGTCTTGAAAAAAGGAAAAGCATCTTCATCATAAAATCCGATTAGTAGATGCTTTTCCTTTTATTAAGGATAGAGACGATTTAACATACGAGGGAATGGAATGGTTTCCCGTACATGATCCAAGCCACAAATCCAAGCAACCGTTCTCTCTAGTCCAAGCCCAAATCCAGAATGAGGAACACTTCCGTATTTACGCAGATCTAGATACCAAGCATAAGCTTCTTTGGGTAAGCTATGTTCCTCATACCGCTTAGTTAATAGCTCAAGATCGTCAATCCGCTGTGATCCACCTATAATTTCTCCATAACCTTCTGGAGCAATCAAATCCGCACATAGTACCACTTCCGGTTTGTTCGGATCTGGTTTCATGTAGAAAGATTTAATCTCCGTTGGATAATGCGTAATAAATACAGGTTTATCAAAGCTTTCGGCAATTTTTGTCTCATGAGGCGCACCAAAATCTTCTCCCCACTGAATATCCTCAAAGCCTTCACGATGTAATAACTCGATCGCCTCATCATATGTAATTCGCGGGAATGGCGCTTTAATCTTCTCTAACTTCGAAATATCGCGCTCAAGGGTTTGTAATTCGGTTTGACAGTTTTGCAAAACGGATTGAGCTACAAACTCGAGCATCTGCTCTTGATATTCTAGGTTTCCTTCATGGTCCACAAATGCCATTTCCGGTTCAATCATCCAAAATTCTATTAAATGACGACGCGTCTTGGACTTCTCCGCACGAAATGTAGGCCCGAAAGAATACACCTTATTTAATGCCATTGCTGCCGCTTCTGCATATAGCTGTCCACTTTGTGACAGGTAAGCATCTTCATCAAAGTACTTGGTATGAAACAAATTGGTTGTACCTTCACAGGAAGATGGTGTTAAAATCGGCGAGTCTACTAATGTAAAGCCTTTTTGATCTAAAAATAGTTGAATCGCCCGAATGATTTCTGCACGAACACAAAGAATCGCTGCTTGACGGGCAGAACGGATCCAGAGATGACGATGATCCATAAGGAAATCGGTGCCATGCTCTTTTTTCGCGATTGGATACTCTTCGGCAACTTGAATTGTTTTCACGCTTGTTACGTCGAGTTCAAAACCAGAAGGAGCTCGATCATCTTGACGAATGGTTCCCGTAACATATAATGAACTTTCCATCGTCAAAAGTTTTGCTTCATCCCAAATTTCGGAAGCCACCTGATTCCGCACTAAAACACCTTGAATCGTGCCTGTCCCATCTCGTAATTGTAAGAATTGAATTTTACCACTGGAACGTTTATTATACATCCATACCCCTATGGTAACTTCTTTTCCTACATATGCTGAGACTTCACGTATTGTTATCATTGACATAAATACCCCCATCTGTTCAGACGCTTCTTTCCATTATAAACCGCTGAAATTTTCATCGTCAACGAATTCGACCAATGGATTTTCTTATTTTAGACAGAATTTGAAGTAAAAAATCTACTATAATAGACATATTGCGTTTAAATAGTAAGTCGGGCCACGCAAAGGAGTGAAACATTTGAAACGAATTATATCGATTATCACAGCTATTTTAACGGTTATTTTGTTTGTTATATTTTTCCCATTTGGTAAAGCGGCAATCTCTCCTGAAAGCAACAGTGATCTGCCTAGCAAGTCTGAGCAAAAGGAGACTGCACCAAGCAAGCTTCAAATTGCTGCATTTGGGGACATCATGATGCATACTCCGCAGATTAAAGCTGGTGCCTTAGGAGGAAACAACTACGACTTTCGTTCGTTTTTTAAGGAAGTCAAACCTTATATTAGCCAAGCAGATATCGCGATTGGAAACTTTGAGATGACACTTGCAGGTCCCTCTAAGCCGTACTCTGGTTTCCCCCAATTTAATGCACCTGACCAGATCGTGGACGCACTGAAAGACTCTGGAGTTGATGTAGTAAGCACATCAAACAACCATGCCATGGATACCGGGGCCGATGGGGCCATTCGAACCCATAAAGTCGTAAATGAACGTGGAATCAAAACGACAGGCACCTCACCTTCTGCAGAAAAACGGAAACCACTCATTGTCGAAAAAAATGGAATCAAAGTGGCATTCCTCGCTTATACAGAGCTTACAAATGGAATCCCGGTTCCATCAGACAAGCCGTATCTTGTTAATCTGATTGGAGACGGAACTGGGATAGCCAAAGATATCGCTCAAGCGAAAAAAGAAGGTGCAGAATTAGTTTGTGTCTCACTCCATTGGGGCGTCGAATACCAACGTAAACCTAATGAGAGTCAAAAGTCGATTGCAGAGAAAGTATTTAAAGCGGGTGCAGATGTTATCTTCGGTAGTCATCCTCATGTACTACAGCCGATGGAGAAAATGAATGTGGATGGAAAAGAGAAATATATTATTTATTCCATGGGGAACTTTGTTTCTAACCAAAAAGACCCTTATACAGATGAAGGGATTATTGTATATGTGGATTTAGAGAAGGATCCAAAAACCAATGAAGTGAAGCTAAAAAAATTCTCCTTTCTTCCTACCTTTGTCTATAAGTACAATGCAAATGGGAAGCAACAATATGCCATTATCCCTACACCGACACAAGAAGCAACCAGCTTACCTTATCCGGGGTTATCAGCTTCCAAATGGAAATCGGTTTGGAATAATACCGTTTCACATGTCAGTCCTAGCGAAGCAATTCCCGTTTATGCGAATCCAGCTCAAAAACAATAATCGAGTAGAGGGGGTGATTAGCCCCCCCACCCTAGCATGTGGTTCAATAGGCGAGTCAAGCGTCCTATAGAGTAATATGCTAACATTCGAGTTTTACCCCATAAGGCTTCTTCGTCGTCTTTTCGTTCTTCGTGTTTGCTGGATTTAAAGGGTTGATTCCAAGTTCCAGCTATCGAAGATCTAAGCTTGTCTTCAGGACACTCTTATTTTTATTTTCTACCACTAACGTGACATAGATCCAATTTTATTGAAGGAGAATCACAATTCTATTTATATTTTCATAAGAATGAAAGGAGTAAATTCCCAATGAATTGGAAATTATATGTATAGAACGAGAGATATTCGTCATTTATAGAGGGGGGAATGGATAAAGTGGAACTATCTCCATTTATTATAAATAGTGTTCCGAAGAGTGGACTGAACCTACTATTACAAATAGTTAAGGGTATTCCTAATCTAACCTGTGATATAACCCCACTAAATGAATTATCTTGTTACTTTCCAGAAAAATTTAATAAACAATTGCTTGTTATATTTGATAACAAATTGAAGAGTTTAAGAATGAACGAATTTCTTTTTGGTCATGCAGTTTACAACTCGGAGTATATGGAAATCTTGAAGAAATTAAATATCAAATCGATTTACTTATATAGAGATCCCAGAGATGTCTTAATTTCTAAAGTCTATTATATTGAGAAAGGATATTTTAAAAATTATCCTTTGGCAGAGGAACTAAGAGATACAAGTAGATATCATAGTAGGAAGCAACGTCTGCTAACCATATTAACCAGTGAAAAATATAATTTTCTACATTTCTATGATCCATTTTACAAATGGTTAAATAAAAAAACTGATAATTTCCTTCCTATTTCATTTGAAAATTTAATAGCTGAGACAACTAAAAATGATATATATTTATCTATAATTGATTTTATTTTAAAGAATGATATAGAGAACTGCGATAAGCTTTCATTGGTTAATTCAATGAATGGAAATACCAATCCTTTAAAATCCCGTACTTTTAGAAAAGGAAAAATAGGATCTTGGAGAGAAGAATTTGACGATGAAATAAAATCATGTTTTAAGGAATATGCAGGAAAATTGTTAACTCATTATGGATTTGAACAAGATAATAGTTGGTAAAATCAAATGAAGGAGCTATTAGCATTCATGAAGACAGGTTATCATCCTACCGTTATGAGAGCCGTATTTGATAAAGGTCCATTAGTCCATCCTATACTACGAGAATTTCTTTATACTGTATCCAAAACATAAAAAAGCTGAAACCGCCTACTTGCTGTAGGTGATTTCAGCTTTACATATATCCTAGTAGAGAGACATATATTGATCGCGTTCCCACTCATGAACAGTGGTGCGGAATAGATCCCATTCAATTTCTTTTGCTTCTATAAAGTGGTTAAGTGCATGTTCACCAAGCGCCTCTGCGATAACGGTATCGTTTTGCAGCTCTTGAATCGCTTCGAACAAGTTTGCTGGTAGGCTGTTGATGCCTGCATCTCTACGCTCTTGCTCATCCATCACATAGATGTTACGGTCTGTTTGTGGAGGTGCTGCTAGTTTGTTCCGAATACCATCTAAGCCTGCCGCTAACATCGTAGCTAGTGCTAGGTAAGGGTTTGCTGCAGGGTCTGGAGAACGCACCTCAATCCGAGTACTAAGGCCCCGTGAAGCAGGCACACGAACTAACGGGCTACGGTTTTTTGGAGACCAAGCTACATAGCAAGGAGCTTCATAACCAGGTACTAAACGCTTGTAAGAGTTGATTAGCGGGTTGGTCACTGCTGTAAAGGCACGAGCATGTTTTAAGATCCCAGCTAGATAGTGAAGTGCTGTTTCAGATAAGCCTAGCTCATCCTTCTCATCATAGAAAGCATTTTCGTTTCCACGGAAGAGAGATTGATGACAGTGCATACCAGAACCATTGACACCAAATAGAGGTTTCGGCATAAAAGTTGCATGCAAGCCATAGTTACGAGCTACATTTTTTACAACCAATTTAAATGTTTGGATTTGGTCTGCTGCCTTGATTGCATCCGCATACTTAAAGTCGATTTCATGCTGTCCAGGAGCTACCTCATGGTGAGAAGCTTCGATTTCAAATCCCATTTGCTCCAATGTAAGCACGATATCACGGCGGCAGTTTTCGCCCAGATCCAGCGGCGCTAGGTCAAAGTAACCACCTTGGTCATTTAGATCAAGTGTTGGTTTTCCCTTCTCATCCGTTTTAAAGAGGAAGAACTCTGGCTCTGGTCCTACATTAAAGGAAGTAAAACCAAGCTCTTTCGCTTCTGCCATCACTTTTTTAAGAATACCACGTGGATCCCCTGCAAAAGGAGTACCATCTGAGTTGTAAATGTCACAAGTAAGAGCGCCCACTTTTGAGTCCCCTGCCGCAACCCACGGATAAACTACCCACGTATCGAGATCTGGATACAAGTACATATCGGACTCTTCGATGCGAACAAACCCTTCAATCGAAGACCCATCAAACATCATTTTATTATCAAGAGCTTTTTCTAACTGGCTCCGTGGAATCTCTACATTTTTAATGGTTCCAAGTAGATCTGTAAATTGAAGACGGATATATTGAACATTTAGTTCAACCGCCTGTTTTAAAATATCCTCTTTCGTAAACCGTGCCATATCCATCATTCTCCCTTTCAAAGTCGTTAAATTATTGACGGAAAAACCTCGAGAATTCACCGTAAACTTCAGAAGTACGGCCTAGCTTAGGGTGTAGAAGATCGCGTTTTAATAACCGACGTAATTCTCGTTCGGACAACTCTTGCTTCACTTTTACAACCGCAGCTTTCGCTTTTTCCACCTCTTTGTGTGCCTCAAGAATCTGATGGTCTTTCTGTAACATTTCCTTGACACCTGCAAGGTTAACTCCTTTTTCGATCAACGATTTGATTTCAAATAAGCGTTCTACATCGTTAAAGGAAAATAGGCGTTGGTTTCCATTTGTACGCTCAGGTTGGATTAAACCTTGTTGCTCATAGTAACGGACTTGACGCGGTGTTAAATCAGTCAATTTTGTTACGGTTCCAATTGGAAACAAAGGCATATTTCGCCGCATCTCATCATTCATGATGACGGTCTCCTTTACGCTCATTTTACGATGTGTCAGTTTTTATGTCAACATATGTAAGGAAAGTTAACATAAAAACTTTTTCATGTACAACCATCCTTAAATTAAGACAAAAAACCATACCAACAGCGCAATTAAAATAATCAGTTTCACCAATATACCACCGATAAAACCAATCAATGTACTTATTCCAACAGAGAATGCTTTTTTGAAATCTTGGGTACGAATCCACTCAACCACTAAAACAAAAACGAATGGACCTACTATTACTCCAAGTGGCCCAAGAAAGAGCGAGAACACAATTGCCCCAAGCGCGGCTGCCCAAAACGAACCACTCGATCCACCCGCTTTTTTAGCCGCAATCCCACTAGCAAAGTTGTCGACCAGAAAACTTAACACCATCACAACACTTGTAATAATCCAGAACCATAAACCTAATGCTTGATCATCCACAAAAAAGTGGTACATTGCAAAACCAGCCATTAGCAAAGGGACGTCTGGCAAGACTGGAAATATCAATCCTAAGAATCCCAGAGCGAACAGGGCAATGATTATAATCCATACAACCGTTATCGTTACCACATATATCCTCCTTATTCCATTTATACTGGGAGCGAACCCGTTGTTCTCATTCGATCTAACGCTTGTAAAATAGCAATTTTTACATGCGAATAAGTAAGTCCACCTTGAAGAAAAGCAATGTAAGGCTCACGAAGCGGTCCATCAGCAGATAGCTCAATACTTGCCCCTTGGACAAATGTTCCCGCTGCCATAATAACAGGATCCTGATATCCTGGCATCTCTGCCGGAATCGGAGTAATGTGGGCATCCACTGGACTCGCACTTTGAATACCTTGGCAAAAAGCAATCAATAGTTCGGCACTCCCCAGTCGAACTTGCTGGATAATATCCGTTCGCGGTTCATCCCATCTTGGAGTAGTCTGAAAGCCAACTTCTTTTAACATCGCAGAAGCAAATACCACGCCCTTTAATGCTTCCCCCACTACATGAGGTGCTAAAAACAGTCCTTGATAGTAGTCCCGTTGATACCCATAAGTGGCCCCACCTTCTACCCCTATACCCGGGGCAACGAGACGTGAAGCCGCCTTTTCGATGAACTTCTTCTTCCCGACCATATATCCACCTGATTTTGCCAAGCCCCCGCCTGGATTTTTGATGAGTGAACCCGCTACAATATCAGCCCCGACATGTGTCGGCTCCAAGTTCTCTACAAACTCCCCATAACAGTTGTCTACAAAAATGACCGCTTGAGGTGCTATTTCACGAATTTGTAAAATCATGTCTCGAATGCGTGCAATGGTAAAAGAAGGTCGATCCGCGTAGCCACGAGAGCGCTGAATAGCAACTACTTTCGTGCTTGCACTAACAAACTTCCTAAATGTGTTCCAGTCGATATCCCCATCATCTAGCAAAGGGATTTCTCGATATCGAATTCCATAGTCCGCCAAAGAGCCTGTCCCATCCCTCTCCTTACCAATCACTTTATGGAGTGTATCATAAGGGGTTCCAGTAAGATAAATCAACTCTTCACCCGGGCGCAGGTTTCCGTATAAACTGCTCGCAATCGCATGTGTACCGGAAATAATATTGGATCTGACCAATGCCATCTCAGCCCCAAACAAATCGGCAAAAATCCGTTCAAGCACTTCCCGTCCCACATCATCATACCCATATCCTGTAGACGAGTGCAGATGATAATCGCTCACAGCATGTTTGCGAAACGCATTAAGAACGCGCCACTGATGCATATCGACGCGTTCCTCGATTTGACCCATAATAGGCCCTACCTGCTTTCTTACTTTAGACTGTAATTCCTGAATCCATGTTTCATGTTTTAGCTCCATATGTACACCGTTTCTATTGTGTATTTGTTTACTTACCTACCTACTTTATTTGCATCTTCTCTTGCAAATCCCTCGGAAGAGAGCTCAATTTATTCCTCGGGAGACGGTATTGAAACGAAATTTCTAAATCCTCTGTCTCGCTATGTAAGATTTCTGCATGACGATATAGCGCAGAAATCCAGTCCCCCTTCTCAACAGAGAATGAAACCGTCCCTTTAAAATCATGTTGATAGAGAAGCTCTTCTATTTTTTCTTTTAGGCGTTCTAAATCAGATTGATTAAAGGCGGAAATCATCATTCGGTTGCCTTCTCGCTCTCCCAATTCATCCTGGGTCGATCGCTCCACCATTTGATCCACTTTATTAAAAACAATCAGTGTTGGGATATGTGCCGCTCCTAATTCTTCGAGAACCTCTTCCACTACCTTCATTTGTTCTGATGATTCAGGATGGCTTGCATCCACTACATGTAGTAGCAAATCAGCTTCTGTCACCTGTTCAAGAGTACTACGAAAAGAAGCTACTAATTGGTGCGGAAGATTGCGGATAAAACCAACCGTATCCGTCAACAAAACCTCTTGCCCGTTAGAAAGATCCAATTTACGCGATGTCGGATCCAAGGTGGCAAATAATTTATCCTCTGCTAACACTTCCGACTCTGTTAACTGATTGAGTAATGTAGACTTCCCTGCATTTGTATAACCTACGAGCGATACTTGTGTCACGGCTTGTTTCTTTCGTCTTGCTTGGTGAAGCCTGCGATGTTTGCGCACTTCTTCTAAGTCATGTTTCAAAATATCAATTTGTCGCCTGATATGTCTTCGATCCGTTTCAAGCTTCTTCTCACCAGGGCCTCGTGTACCAATCCCGCCGCCCAGTCTAGATAGCTCTCTGCGCTTTCCTACCAGTCTTGGTAGCATATATTGGAGCTGAGCTAACTCAACTTGAAGACGACCTTCTTTCGTCTGTGCTCGCCCTGCAAATATATCGAGGATTAACTGTGTCCGATCAATCACTTTCGCATCAATTAGCCCCTCTAGATGTTTGATTTGGGAAGGAATTAATTCTTGATCAAAAATGACCAAGTCAGCCTCTAGATCCTCTACTAACTGCGCGATCTCTTCTGCTTTTCCCTTTCCAACTAACCACGCACGATCCTTTCGATCGCGAAACTGAATCACCTGTTCCATTACCTCTGCGTGGGCCGTTTCCGCTAGACCCGCTAATTCTTCTAAAGAAGAACGAAGCTCCCATTCATGCAACTTAGAACCACAACTCACAAGTATGGCCCGTTCCCTCTCTACGATTCCTTCGATTGGTATCCATCCTTCCAACAAACAATGAAATATGTTAATTATACCATGAGTGAATAGGTGTTTTCTTTTCGACTTCGTCTAACTGAAAGTCATTTGAACGCAAGGTCATTAAGTCGTTTCGATTTGCATAAGGCATTTGTAGCAACCGAACGGCATGTTGGCGAACGGCCTGTTCAATCGAATTACGTATATAACGAGCATTCCCAAAAGGGCGATCTAAACGCTCCATTTCTCGTTGAACATGGCTTCGCAACTTCTCTTTTGCCGCGACAGATAGACGGTATTGTCTCTCATTCGTCATACATTCAGCAATTTCAAGTAGTTGTTGAATCGAAAAATCCGCAAACTCAAGCTGAACAGGAAATCGAGAAGGCAATCCAGGGTTGGAGCTTAAAAAATTACTCATTTCCCATGAATATCCTGCTAAAATTAAGATAAAATCATTCTTATGATCCTCCATTGCTTTTACAAGGGTATCAATAGCTTCTTTCCCAAAATCTTTTTCCCCACCACGAGCTAATGAATACGCTTCGTCAATAAATAGAATTCCACCAAGTGCTTTATTTACATGCTCTCTCGTCTTTTGAGCAGTATGTCCGATGTACTCCCCCACTAAATCAGCCCGCTCTACCTCCACTAAATGACCTTTTGACAACATCCCCATTTCCCGAAACAAACTGCTCATAATTCTCGCTACCGTTGTCTTACCCGTTCCAGGGTTCCCAGTAAATACCATATGAAGAACTTGCTGCTCACTACTTAGACCAGCGGCCTGCCTTCTCTTACCGATTTCCAGCCATGCATATATTTCCTTTACGAAGGCCTTCACTTGGGTTAATCCTACTAATTGATCCAATTGGTCGAAGCATTTCTTTAAACCGACAGGCGTTTCCTCTTGCCAAGCAGGAAGGGAACAGATAGCAGCGCTCTGTTTTCGATCAAACACGATTTGGATTCGATGTTTCTCATCTTGCACCTCAAGGACTCTCCTGCTCATGAAGTTCACCTCATCTGGGCTATTTGTTCTGTCTATGTATACGCATATGCCCATTTATTGGTGATAATAGAAAAAAGCCAAGTGATAATTTCTCACTTGACTTCTACTTCTTTATCTTCTTGGGACATAAGAGATACAGGACGCGCTGGTGTAAACGTAGAGATTGCATGCTTATAAACCATTTGTTGCTTACCTTCACTATCGATCACAATGGTAAAGTTATCAAAACCTCTAATGACACCTCTTAATTGAAATCCATTCATTAAATAAATGGTTACAGGTACTGATTCTTTTCGAATCTGATTCAAAAATGTATCTTGGATATTAATGGCTTGTTTCAAAATAAGTACCTCCTATGTTTATCAGTCAGGTATTTATTCTCTGTACTCTGGAAACTTTCCTGCCACCTGCTCTTTAATTTCTTCAAAGATTCCTTTTTTCGTTACATCATACCAAAAAATCTCACTTGATCGCCTAAACCATGAGAGTTGCCGTTTCGCATAATTACGAGATCCCTTTTTAATCTGTTCAATGGCAGCATCCAAAGACCATTCTCCATCTAAATAGCGATAAATCTCCTTGTAACCGATCGCATGCATCGAAGTAGCAGCCCTTTGATACCCCTTTTGACGCAACATTTGTACCTCTTCTACTAGCCCTTGCTCTATCATCAAATCAACCCGCCCATTAATTCGCTCATATAGTAAATCCCGGGGCATCGTTAGACCAATCCATAAGGATCGATACGGCGACTCTCCCTTTTTACTTAGTTGTGAGATCGACTTGCCTGTCTGTTCATACACCTCTAAAGCCCGGATTAACCGTTTCTGATCATTTGGATGTAATTTCTTTGCTGATGCCTGGTCTACTTCTTGCAAACGTCTATGCAGCGCATCATTCCCCTTTTTTTCTGCTAACTCTCTTAATTTTTGTCTCAAACTCGGGTTTTCTTTTACATCTGGCATGAGATAGTTATGAGTAACCGAATCCAGGTATAAACCCGTTCCACCTACTAAAATAGGAAGGTGAGCTCGACGGGTTACTTCGGCAATCGATTCTCGAGCCACTTTCTGAAACTCCTGCACTGAAAAAGAGTAGTCGGGATCATACAGATCAATGAGATGATGAGGAATGAGTTCTCTGTCTTCCTGCGACGCTTTTGCTGTTCCAATATCCATATAACGGTAAACTTGCATCGAGTCCCCCGATATGATTTCTCCATGAAACTCTTGAGCTAATGATAGACTTAAAGACGTTTTCCCTACAGCAGTAGGGCCCACAATTACCAACAAGTTAGGCTTCATCGTAACTACACCCCTAATCTAACCTCATTGACGTAAGACACTCTTCCAGTACTTTTACATGGATCTGATTCATTTCTTGGTATTTTTTCTTAAATATTTCTTCGATCATCCTTTCAATCTCATCATAACCCACTGTTTCCTCATACTGTTTCAGAAGCAAATGCAGCGGAACAGGTTGATCGCCTTGTTTTAACGGTGGCTGTAGATATTTGACATTCTTCAGATTTATAAATTGATTCTTTTCAAAGAAGCGATTTCTCCGCGTGCAATTCCGCTTCTCAAGCTCTGTATGCGACAATTCTTCCTTCTCAGTCTCCAATACAATTCCTTTTAGAGAATGGTACCCTGCTTTTTTTGCATCATTCATCAGAATTTCCTCTATTTTATTTAGCGTCATACTGCCTATTCCACGACTTCTTATGTGTGGATTCGTTGCGAGGTAAACTACAAACCCCATATTCAATTTTGAAAAATAATGGGCAGTAGCAAGAGAGCAGATTTCATTCTCATTTTGATATCCTACTAGAAATGTATATGAGTCTGGAAAGGAGGATTTCTGACTTACTAAACCCCGATAAAATACATCGTGTGACTCCCTCACCTCGTCAGGGAATGATTGATCATAAATCTCAAATACTTTCTGAATGAAGACTTCATCTTCGGATGTGAGTTTTCTCCATGTTATATCCACTTTTGACTTTTTAACTCCTCTATTTCTCTGTTTTTTGTTTGTGAAGCAAACTTATTTACATAAAAAACTTATGTTGTCTGGGATGTTCGTATAACTCCCCAAGCAAATTGCGAAGATGCTTTTACAATCGTGAATCCTAATCGCTCGAACTCTCCGCTATCGGGTCTCTCTTTTAGCATAACCAACCGCCTAGCAACTCGAACAGCGTGTTGAACAGATTCTTGATCAAGTGGTACAGGATTCGCAAGTGGTTTTAACACCTGCATCGCAGAAGAAGACTTAATAGTAGAGCGAAACATCGGATCAAAGATAACCACATCAAAAGAATCATCTTTCATAATGGGAAGAGTATCGCGATAATCTTGACCGACCACTTCCACTCTTCTCATCGCAGCATCTAACCTGGTTCGATTCGTAATCGTGGTCTTCAAGCCTTGCCTTACCATCTGTGCTAAAACAGGTTGCGACTCCAAACCAACGACCCGCCCTGAATCACCAACTGCATAACTTGCCACAATCGCATCAGAAGCCATACCCAACGTACAGTCGAGAACGTGGTCCCCCGATCGTAGCTCGGCAAACTTCACCAATGAATCCGATTCGCCACGAGCTAAATTTTTGATTCTAAGTGCTGAAGTGTTGGGATGGAAATGAAATGAATGACCGTCTTTTCGCTCATAGCGCCAACCTTTTTTCGTTATTAAAATCACTTCATCTCGGTCTGCTTGGTCAAATAAACCGGGGAGTGATAGGCGATGTCGTTCTTTATACGGAACAGCTAACTCTCCCGCCAATTGCTTCGCCTCTTTTACTAATACATCGTCTGGGTGAAAAGAAGTGCTTACAAATAATATTTTACATCACTCGCTTCGATACTAAGGGATTATAGTGTTTTTTATCTTTTGAAGTATACACGAATACCAGTCTTCTATCCAATCGGCCTGTTAGATATATTTCCGATCCTACTTAGGATGCGCTGGACTATACCCCGAGGGAAGTGAAAATTCATACAAAAACCACCTCTATTGAAATTTTCAGAAGTGGTTTGTCTACAGTCAGTTGGTTTTACTCCTTATTTTGATAAGGATGGTAGGCGGTCTTCAAATATTTTGTTATCAAGAGAACGTTTCTCTCTATAATTAGACGGTATGTCTAAAATATCAATATCTACCAATACATATTCTCTATCTCTTTCGATCGTTTTTCCTTCCTCGTCTTTTTCACTTATTTTTTCAGTTACTGGCGAGATATTGGTAACTTTATATGTTCGATTTCTCGGTAAAAGCAACTCCATTTCGTCAGGGAAATTACTTAAAGGTGCTAAATACATAGCTGGAACTCCTTGTGGAACATGAATTTTCATTAAAATAGGTAACTCACTAAACCCACCTGCCACATCTTTCATAATACTAGTACTCATATACGCTGGATCTTTTTTCATTTTTCCTTGAAACAAAGTTTTGAACCCTTCAAAACGATCCATATTTATCTTGGAATCGTCGTTAATTAGATCACCATTTTGTAATCCAAATGCTCGCTCGCTCACTCGACGATATACGATCGTATCTTGAAACAGTCTTACTCTAGAAAAAGCCTTGTCCATATGTTTAATGCTTTTTTCGATTTTTGCTTGATCTAGGCCCTCAAAAAAGTTAGAACGAAGATAACCATTGATAGCACTATAATCTGCCATAGTATATCCTCTTACTATATCTTTTTCTACTTGTGGAGCAAGTTTATTCCACAAGCTAAATAACTCATTTCCCCACTCGTCAGCTTCTGACTTACATTCTTCTCTAAACTCCAATGGTCTTTTAGAAAGACACTGTTTAGTAGTTACTTCTACTTTTGACTGTGCAGAAACATGGATAGGAATTACGATGGAAGATACCATGAATACACTCATGCATACACTCAATATTCGTTTGCTTTTCAACGTCATATTATCTCGTTGCCTTTATTTTATAATATTCTAAAAAACATGTAAAACCGTTTATTTTCGGATACATTGAATACAAATACGGCAACTCTCTCCCTTTTTTTAGTAGATTTGCAATATAATCATTTGATTTAATTAGATTTTTATCAAGTAATTATATTACTTTGGTAATAGTATCACTAATCCCTATCAATTACTATATACATATCATTGAATATCTCGACTTCACTACTTTTTCACTTCTTGTTTGCCATTTGTTTGCAACGCCCCTTCTATTCACCTGATTCCTCTTTTGACAGCTCCTAAAAAAACTCGGGTTTATCAGGTGAATAGAAGTGACTGCAACACTTGTTATTACATCACTCGTTTAAACATCTTTTCTAGCTCATACGTTGTAAAATGGACAAAAATCGGGCGCCCATGTGGGCATGTAAACGGATTTTCACACTCAGATAACTGGTGAAAAAGAGACTCCATCTCTTCATGCCTAAGATGGCGATTCGCCTTGATCGCCGCTTTACATGACATCATCTTCGCGGAGGCATCTCGTAATACCGCCACATCAACTTTGCCGTGGTCCTTCAAGTAGAGAATGATTTCATGAATCAAGTCCACTTCATTTTCCTTGGGAAACCAACTTGGATACGCTCGAATCATAAACGTATTTCCCCCAAACGGCTCCAAATCCAAGCCCCAGTCTTGCAGTTCTTCTAAATAATTTTCTAATATCTTCGCTTCTGGAATCGTACATTCGATCGTTAACGGAATTAATAACGATTGTTGTGTTCTATTTTTTTCGCCCATTCTGTGGTAAAAAACTTCATAATAAACTCTTTCATGGGCGGCATGTTGATCTACTAGATAGAAGCCATCATCTGATTGGGCAACAATATAGGTTCCGTGTACCTGAGCCAGTGGCAACAGTAGCGGAAAACGTGAGTTCGTAGCCTCTATTGACTCATCTATCGTATTCAAGTTTCGAGACTCTGCTTGTTCCACGATGTCTGGCAACTCTGGCTCGATCTTTTCTTCTACTGGGTCTGGTATTGGATTCACATATGGAGGAGGAGAAAATTTCTCCTGAACCAGTTGTCTCTCTATCACTTTTTTCTCTTCTACTTTCGTTTGTGGATTATCATGCCATAGAGAAGCCCTCTCTTGAACCTCCCATTCGTTTGACCGAGCAGGTGTAAAAGATAACTCAGATTGCTCTGGCTTCGGCGCGACACTTTTTATCGTTGCAGCTCCCATAGCTTGTGGTACGAGCCTTTGCTTATGAAGAGCACTTTGAACGGACTGTTCTATTAATTGACATAGTTCACGTTCCTTGCTTAAACGAACTTCTAATTTGGTCGGATGAACATTTACATCTACCAGTTTGGGGTCCATCCTCATTTGGATCACACCAATCGGATAACGCCCATTTGGCAGGAGCGTACCATATGCCCTAAGGATCGATTGAGAGATAGAGATACTCCTTACATAGCGACCATTTAGGATAATAGAGAGGTAGGAGCGATTCGATCTAGTCAACTCCGGCTTAGAGATAAGCCCACTTAATTGGAAATCTCCATCTTCTCCACCTACTTGCATCATCTGAGAAGCAACTTGTTTCCCATAGATAGCATGGATCACATGAAGCAATTTCCCGTCTCCCGGTGTTCGGAAAAGCTCTTTTCCATTATGAATAAGCGTAAATGAAAGATCCGGGCAAGAAAGAGCAAGCCGGCCCATTACATCTGCTACTTGACTTACTTCTGTGTTGACGGTCTTCAAATATTTTAAGCGAGCAGGCGTATTATAAAACAAGTCACGCACTACTACATCCGTTCCCCTAGAACGAGAAGTATCCTCTGTGTGTAATAACTGTCCGCCCTCAATTGTTAATAAAGTGGCGAGTTCAGAAGCGTCTTCAGCTGTCTTCAGCTCCACCTTCGCCACAGATGCAATACTAGGTAATGCTTCCCCACGAAACCCAAGTGTCTGGATTTGAAATAGATCTCGTTCACGCTGAATCTTACTAGTAGCATGTCGTTCAAAGGCGATTACTGCATCTTCTCGCTCCATCCCTGAACCATTATCTGAAACGCGAATATATGAAATACCGCCTTCTTCTAACTGCACCGTAATCTTATCCGCCTTGGCATCAATCGCGTTTTCTACTAGCTCCTTCACGATGGAAGCAGGACGTTCTACTACTTCCCCTGCGGCAATCTGATTCGCCAATTGCTCATCTAACACACGAATTTTCCCCATGTACATATCCCCCTCTCATAAACAAAGGAACGAGAGATTGGTTCCTACCATCTGCCCGCCCCAATTAGCTATTTCAATAATTTTTTCTTTAGCTCTAAAACAAACTGCATCGTTTGAAATGGTGTTTGATTCATCAGATCAAATTGTAATATAGCAGATAACACTTCTTCCTCTGCTACAGGACGACTCGAAGACCATTTAGCCTCTGATCGTTGTTCTGCATCTACTATTTCTCGTTCTGTTTCATGAGCAACTTCCCGCTCTCGCGATTTTTTCGCAGCTCCACCAAAATCAAACAAACTTAATTGTCCATCTGGATCATCTGTTTGATAGACGATCGGTTCTTCATGGATTTCTGGGATATGTCCGCTATTGACTTGAATGGAAGCCGCACATGCGACAGCAGACTCCGAGTTGCCAACTTCAAGCCTCTCTAAGATCACTTTCGCACGCTGAATCACAGTGGTAGGTAGCCCAGCTAGCTCGGCAACATGGATTCCATAGCTTCGGTCCGCTCCACCTGAGACAATGCGGTGTAAGAACACAACTTTCCCGTCTTTCTCAATACATTTTGCATGTACATTTACAAGACGTTCTAGTTTTTGGTCTAATTGTGTCAGCTCGTGATAATGAGTCGAGAATAGAGTCTTCGCCCCCACATGATCATGGATATATTCTACAATAGCATGAGCAAGAGCTAAGCCATCATAAGTGGATGTACCTCTTCCTACTTCATCCAACAGAATCAAACTACGGGATGTCGCTTCTCGCAGTGCTTGACACGTCTCAGCCATCTCTACCATAAACGTACTCCGTCCACCTACTAAATCATCTGCAGCCCCGATTCGTGTAAAGATCCGATCTGTTAACGAAATCCGTGCAGACCGAGCCGGAACAAAGCATCCAATTTGACTTAAAATCGTAATCAAAGCCACTTGTCTCATATAGGTGGACTTCCCAGCCATGTTCGGCCCCGTAATGAGATACAATTGGCGAGATTGATGATTTAGTTCCACATCATTTGCGATGAACTCCTGATCATCGCGTGCAAGTGCTTCAACCACTGGATGTCGCCCTGCCACGACAACCATTTCATCCCCTGCATGCACTTCTGGACGTACATACTGCCCCTCGGCAGAAACTTTTGCAAATGCATGAAGTACATCTAATTCAGCAATCTGTTCGGCCAGCTTCTGGAGTCGTCCAATATGGGTAGCGAGATGATTTCTCACTCCACAAAACAGCTCATACTCTAAATCCATCGACTTCTCAGAAGCGTCGAGAATCAATTGTTCTTTCTGCTTTAACTCAGGTGTAATAAACCGCTCTGCATTGGCAAGAGTCTGTTTTCGTTCATATAATCCTTCTGGAAGATTTCGTAAATTCGAACGGGAAATCTCAATATAATAACCAAATATACGGTTATAACCAATCTTGAGAGACTTAATTCCTGTTCGATTACGTTCTTGTTGTTCTAATGTAGCAATCCACTGTTTTCCATTTTTCTGGACGTCACGATACTGATCCAACTGTTCGTGATAACCAGCCTGGATGATGCCTCCTTCTTTTACAGAGAGAGGGGGGTCAGCCACAATCGCTTTTGATATGTATGTCTGTAAATCTACACATTCATCTATCTCTACTAGAAGGGAATGAATCCGTTTCGACGGCAACTGACGTAACAAATTTTTCAAATCAGGGATTGCTACGAGTGAGCGGTGTAGGGCCACTAGATCCCGAGCAGTAGCAGACCCGTAAGAAATCCGGGCAGCTAAACGTTCTAAATCATATACATTCTTTAATCCCGCCCGAACATCATCTAATAACAACAGATGCTCCAGATAGGCAGCTACAACGTCTTGTCGGTTTTGGATCTCTTCTATACGAAGCAAAGGCTTGTCCAACCATTTTTTTAATAGCCTGCTTCCCATAGCGGTAACCGACTGATCTAATAATCCTAATAGGGAACCGCGCTTCTTCCCTTCTCCCATCGTAATCGTCAATTCCAGATTACGTCGAGCCACTTCATCCAACATCATGTACTGCTTAGCATCATATCGATGCAGCCTTTGTAGATGGCCTAAAGATCGTTTTTGTGTATTTTGTAGGTATGCATACAAAGTAACTAAACCTTTTTTTAAGCCAACAGTAGAGCATTCTTGATGAAAAGTAGGAAACTGGCCCTCCACCTTCTTCTGCAGACCCTCAAATTGCGTCTCCTCCACAGAAAACGGTGTCACCACTACACGATATCGCTTTTGCAACATCGTTCCTATATCTTCTCGGTCTAGTAAAGCATGTTCGACTAATAATTCTTTAGGTTGATAAGACAAGATTTCATCTAATAACGAGGACAAATCCTGTAATTCGGTAAGATGAATCTCCCCTGTTGATAAGTCCACAGCCGATAAGCTATATAGAGAATGACTCTGTACAACAGATACAAGAAAGTTATTTTCTTGATCGGTCAGCATTGATTCTTCCATCACAGTCCCTGGGGTGACGAAACGGATAATTTCTCTTCTTACAACCCCTTTGGCAGAGGATGGATCTTCTACCTGTTCACAAATAGCGACTTTATAACCTTTTTCAATTAGGCGTTCGATATAGGTATTAGCAGAATGATACGGAACTCCGCACATCGGAATTCGCTCTTCTGTTCCTCCACCTCGCCCTGTCAATGTAATCTCTAGCTCTTCTGCAGCTAATTGAGCATCTTCAAAAAATAACTCATAGAAGTCCCCTAAGCGAAAAAATAAAAAGGCATCGGGTGCTTGAGCCTTAATCTTAAGATACTGTTCAATCATCGGAGTATATTTAGCCAAATCTCTCTTCCTCCGGCTATTATTCTATCAATTCTATATCTTACTTATTGTAACATGCATAGAAAAAGGGAACAACTATAACATACCATAGGTTCCCTTCAATGCCTTATGTTACCTTTTCTTTGTATGATATGGAGGAAGTCTCCAAGCTTTCCGTAAGTCCGCTGACTCATCCCACGTCTTCCCTTGCTGGATGAATGAAAAAAACTCATCAATCACATTTTGATATGCTTCGTAATCATCTAAACGTTTTATATCTTGCCATAGATCTGGAATCCATTCTTTTAGCACTGCTTTATTTCCATCGTAGTATGCCTGTTGTATATCAGGATCACTTAACGGATTATACATCAATTGTTCGAAATTTCCAGCAATAATTTTCGACAAAACCAGCACACCTTTGGTTAGAACAGGGGTTATTAACCAACTAGGTGGAGTTCGGTATTCAAAGCCACCGTGCTCCTGCATGCGATAATCTCCGAGGAATCCATATTTGGGACGCCGATCCTTCCCTCTAGGATCTTCACATACTACTAGCGGCAAAGCTAAGTAATTATCTAAAGCCCTGAGTAATTGAAAACTAGGCTCGATCCCACTAAAGTGAACATGACCACCAATCGGGTATTTGGGGTAAGGGAGGGCACCTGCTAACCATTTACATTGTACATGTTGCACCTTCTTCGCAGCATGTAGCAAGCACTGATAGACGCGAATACTTAACCGTAAGGGGTCTGACGTAGGATCTGGCCTGAGTTCCACAATAGGCTTATGACTTCGATTATCTCCTAACCATGCCGCATCACACCCTATTTTCCCTTGTATAGGAAAATATTTCGATGCGACAATCAAATTTCCTTTTGGAGTAACCATAATAAACTCCGGATCGGCACCTAACATAATCGGCTTAAGTGTGGTGCTTGACTTCCTAAGATTTTTGCGATAATCAGATACGGCTTTAATAAAAAGCCTCTCTAGATCTTCATTTAACTTAGGACTAGGGTCGACCTGAACAATCGATATCTTTTTACTTGTACCTACTCCACAGGTTACCATTCCATAATCCAATCCCGTCGCATATAAAGCCCGAACGGCTACCTTTTGTACGCGCTTGATTTCCCGATCATGATCCGGATCGGTAACCCTTACATACGTTTTTCTCTTCACTTTTTGCTTTTTCTTGGATTGACTTAACCAAACACTCGTTTCCTTCGAACGATAAACACTAAGTACTTTCGTCTGAAAAATACTAAATACGTATTCACGAAGAAACTGCCGGCTGCTACCTACCACCTGAAGCCCATGTAATTGAAGAATGTCATGATGTTGTTTTGCACTTTTTAGTTTCTCTACGTGTTTTTCGTTGTTTAATGTGTAGAGCGTTGAAGACATACGTATCGCCCCAGATATTTGGATCTGATCGTCATTCGTCTCCAAGAGGATGGAAGGCGCAAATCTGTGATCAACACTGACAAGTTGTTCGCGAAGACCTTGCAGTTCTTCTTGTTCAGATTCCTTTTCATCTAATGGTAGGGTAACGGCTCCCATAACCTTTCCCCTTTCTACGCACCACCCACGGCTACCTTTTATGCCTTAATACCGAAAAAGCCAAATCCATTGGTTATTTATATGCAAATGCATCAGCACAAGTGAGTATTATCAAGCCACTTATTCTCATTCCAAAAAACAGACTCCCTGCTATAGTATTCGAATCCATGCGGGCTGGAGTCTGTCTCTAGTTATTTTTACGTACCTATGAACATATTTTCTATTTCTATAAAAAATAAAGCTACCGGCATCATTTGCCAGTAGCTTTACTAAGAATCAGTCTTCCAAATCATCAAAGACTAAGTCTGGATCTAGGTCATCGAAGGTGTCATACTCGTCTTCTTCAGCCATCTCGCTTATGAAGTCTTCTTTGTCTTTATCATCCCAATCACCAAGTTCATGTGGGAAGACGGCTACTGTGACTTTTGTTTCACCTATCAGCTCCACGACAAATTCTTTTTCCACTTTGATAGAAATGGAATCTTTATGGGGAGAAAGCTTTGCTGCTACACAATTGGGAGTCTGTGTACAAATCGTACTTACATTAACAGTCCCTTCGCGTGTATAGCGATCATAGTACGTAAGGGGAATTTTTTCTGCGTAGTGTACTGTTTCTGTCATGACATCTGTCTTGGTATTTCCTTTGGTGGAGTACCAAATATTCACATCATACGTACCACGTACCTCGACCGCTTCACCTACCTTAGAGCTTTCATAATTGTGATTAATTAACCACGCTCCTAATATGTGGTGAATGTGGTCAGGTGGGTGGATAGAGTGTTTCACTTGACAAAACTTCCGTCCTTTCCCACAAATCGCTCTCGACATGATTTGACGGTATTCAACTGATCGATCTGTATTTGCCACCTTATTCCCTCCTCAAACGGTCGTTCACTTGAGTATATGCAGGGCGTACGCCTAGGGTGCATGAGGGAACTAACAGATCTCAAAGTTTTTTCATTTTGAACGGCTTTTGCAGCCACACGAACCGCCAGAACCACAGCCTCTAGCGACTTCTCCTCCCGCCTCAATATGAATTTTTGCTGAAACGGTTTCTGCCACGACATTTTGAATCGTTTGCAGAAGATCATTTATCTCTACTTGATACTGTTGGTATTCCTTCACAATCGGAAGGTGATCAAATTCATATTGTAGCTGTTCTAATTCTTTTTCCAGCAAACGAACGTACTCGCTTTTATGATAATGTTTGGCGTGAACCAACTCTTTTTGTTTCTTCTTAATTTCATCAATTAACTGGTTTACCTTCGCACTATCCTGAACTTGTTTCTCAGCTTGCCGGAAGCGCTTGACCTCGGCAGTAGCACTCACCTGTTCAGATAGTTTTTTGGCACACACGAGCACGGGATGTTCCATTATATCCTTCACCTGCCACCCCACCTAAGCAACCGGAACTTTCTGCTGTGGTTGATCTTCCAACCAAACACCTGTTAACGACCAAGTTTTTGGATCTTCGATGCGGACCATTACCATTTTACCAATTAAACTTTTAGGTCCAGCAAAGTTTACCAATTTATTCGTACGAGTCCGGCCGGAGAGAACATCTGCATTCTTCTTACTCTCGCCCTCGACCAACACTTCTACGACTTCACCACGTAACGCTTCGTTTTTACGACGACCTATTTCATTTAAAGTTTCATTTAGTCTCTGGAGTCGTGCCTTTTTCACTTCCATCGGAATATCATCCTGCATCTTAGCCGCTGGAGTCCCTTCACGAGGAGAATAGATAAAAGTAAAGGCGGAATCAAATTCCACTTCTCTCACTAACGAAATCGTCTCTTCAAACTGCTCATCTGTTTCACCTGGGAAGCCAACGATGATATCTGTTGTTAGAACCACATTTGGCACTGCTTCTTTGATTTTACGCACTAAGTCTAGATAACGTTCCCGATCATATTTGCGGGCCATTAATTTCAGGACCTCACTACTTCCAGATTGAACAGGGAGATGAATGTGTTCTACCAAGTTACCACCTTTACCAAGCACTTCCACTAAGTGGTCATCAAAGTCACGAGGATGGCTCGTTGTAAAGCGAATTCGGGGAATGCCAATCTTACGCACATCATCCATTAAGTCGCCGAAGAGATAGTTACGATCTTCTAGATCTTTACCATATGCATTTACATTTTGGCCAAGCAATGTTACTTCTTGATAGCCTTTACGAGCCAATTCTCGGATCTCGTCAAGTACATCCTCTGGGCGACGACTACGTTCCTTCCCACGGGTGTAGGGAACGATACAGTACGTACAGAATTTATCGCAACCATACATGATATTTACCCAAGCACGCAAGCCATCTGCACGTACTTTTGGCATATTCTCTACTACATCTCCCTCTTTTGACCAAACTTCGATTACCATCTCTTTACTCATAAGCGCATTATGCACTAGATGGGGCAGACGATGGATGTTATGGGTTCCGAATACCAAATCCACATTTTGATAGCTTTTTAGAATCCGATTCACTACTGATTCTTCTTGAGACATACATCCACATACACCTAGAATCAGATTAGGCTTCTCAAGCTTAAGATGTTTGAGCCGGCCTAACTCTCCAAACACTTTATCCTCAGCATTTTCACGGATTGCACATGTATTGAGCAAGATGATGTCTGCATCGCGTTCATCTGTAGTAGGCGAATAACCCATCATCTCAAAAATACCTGCCATCGTCTCGCTATCATGGACATTCATCTGACAACCAAACGTTTGGATCAAATATTTATGACCCACTCCGATCTGTTTCATTTCATCTGGTAATGTCTCAAACTGCAAAACTTGTACTTCTTCTTTCCCACGCTTTTTCGCTTCTCTTAAGTCAGGGGCTTGAAAGTATTGAGAGAAGTCTTTTTTCATTTTACTCATGCTCCCACCTCTGAATTCTCATTTATTTTTTTAGAGACTTATCTATTTTAAATGAAATCATAACGTCACTTGTAGCGCTTAAATAGAAAAACAACCTACAACTAAGTGATTATACCTGAAATTCCTTATTTCTTCAATGGAGGCTTAACAATCCACTTACTATTCCTAAAAATAGAAATAAAGGTATCTTCACGCACTTCCTTGGTACATGGTGTATAATTATTTTCATTATCGAAAGAATAGTGAAACGGGGGTTTATTTATGTCGAACAAACATTTAATAGTGCTAGATTTAGATGGAACATTACTAACAGAAGATAAAAAAATAACACAAGCCACGAAGCAAGTACTCCACCAAGCGATGAGGGAGGGGCATGAGGTTGCCATTGCGACAGGACGTCCTTATCGGATGAGTATGCAATATTATCAGGAGCTTGGCCTACGCTCACCAATCGTAAACTATAATGGTGCACTTAGCCATCATCCCTATGATACGTCCTTTGAAAAACATCATATTACCATACCATTAGAGCAAGCTCATCATATTATTGAAACTTGTTATTCCCTTGATATGCCAAATATTCTCGTAGAAATAGAAGATCATATCTACTCTTCCATAACAGGAATCGAAAATACAGATCACACATTCTTCTCCTTGCATGCACACGAAATTCACACAGGGGATTTGCTTCAACTAATAAAAGATCATCCAACCAGCATACTCGTACAATTCCATGACCATCATAACTGGGATGAAATCCAAAAAACCTTTATTAATCGTCACAGTCATATCGTACATCACCGCAAATGGAATGAACCTTTTCAAGTGGTGGAAGTCCTACGACAAGGAGTTGACAAAGCGGTTGGGGTAGAACGAATAGCTCGTTATTACGATATTCCTAAGGAGCGAATTATCGCTTTCGGCGACGAAGATAACGACATGGGAATGCTCCAATATGTCGGTAAGGGAGTAGCCATGGGAAATGCCATCGAAGCCTTAAAAAGTGTTGCAGATGACATCACCGATCACAATGATCATGACGGTGTAGCGAATTACTTGAAAAAACATCTAAAACTACAGTCATAATCATGGAAAATAATAAGAGGATCCACTATTTTAGATGCGTAGTAGCAACCAAAATAGTGGATCCTCTTCGTTAGTTCTAAAAAGATAGTTGTCTCATAAATAGAAGGTAAAGCTCAGTTAGAGGAGGATACGATGAAAAATAAATGGTTTCCCATCATCATGCAATCCTGCTTAGTAACCGCCATTGCAGTCAATCTGATGCTTGTTTCCATGTTTCTCTGGGTCCCAAATGCAAACTCCGTCCCAGCTACCGCATTTCCCACACAAAATGGTGGAAAAAGTGAATACTCCTCTGAACTACAAAGCCGGCAAGACAAAGGTAGTTATCAAGTCGAAGCCTACCAAGAATATGAGATTACAAGAGATGCGGATGGGAAAATGATCAAAAAAGAAGCAACAGATGAAACGACTTATCTTCGCTACTGGAATGGAAAAAATACTACCGGATCAGTTGAATAAATCCATTATTTCATTTCTATCACATCATAAGCTATCTCACTAGATAGCTTATTTGCAATGGCTAGAGAGTGAATGGTTCCTGCATCCGTCCACCATCCATCTAGTATGTCATAGGTTAGTTGTTTTTTTCTAATATAAGCATTATTTACATCGGTTATCTCAAGTTCCCCACGCTTTGATGGTTGAAGTGTTTTGATAATCTCAAAGACATGGTGGTCATATAGATAAATCCCCGTTACTGCGTAGGAGCTTTTGGGATCAGATGGTTTCTCTTGAATGGATATAATTTGATCTCCATCGATCTCAGGTACGCCAAAGCGCTTGGGGTCATCCACACGCTTAATCAGTATTTTAGCCCCTTGGGCCTGATTCTGAAACGTTTGGACACAAGAAGAAATATCATCTAAAAATATATTATCTCCTAGTAAAACGGTAACCAAATCATCGCCAACAAAATCCTTAGCTAGTCCTAAAGCCTGCGCGATCCCACCTGCTTGATCTTGAACTTTATAGGTAAACGAAACCCCAAACTCAACTCCACTTCCTAAGAGGTTCACTACATCCCCCATATGCTCCCGGCCGGTTACGATCAATATGTCTTGAATGCCTGATTGACGTAATTTGTAGATCGGATGATAAATCATAGGGTATTCCCCAACGGGAAGTAGATGCTTATTTGTCACCTTTGTCAACGGATACAATCGGGATCCCGTTCCACCTGCTAAAATCACGCCTTTCATGATATATCCACCTCATTTGGTTAAGGAATCGTGTAGAGTCATACTAGTATCAGCCAATTAGCTAGGAAAAAAATAGGCTTGTTGATAAGCTAAGCCAACTATGGAAGCCGGCACGGGGCATGTATCTGATCACTGCTAAATAGTGAGCCTGCAAAGATGTGGAAAAGCAAGTCCGCTCCGTCATTCTCAGCTTCGGGCAAGTGGCAAAAACTCGCAAAAACCGCTCAAACATTTGCCACAAAACACCCGAGCTTCCAATGACTGCGCTAAACAGACTCACTAACATCGCTATGATCAGACACATTGCCCCTCTTCCATCTCCAATACTGATTCATTAACAGAACTGTAGGGAAGAGAAAAAGAAATTGCTTGTTCTCTTCCCAATCATGCAAATCAAGTTTACTTTCTAGATAAGCACCCACAACAACCAGGTTGGTTTATGCATCAGAAATTAGGGGCTAGAGAGGGGAGAGTCTGTTCAACCTCTTGCAATATTAGCGATCCATAGCGTGGGGCGCTTTTGGTGCAATGTCCGAGCGTACTTTGCGAGTCTTGCACCTCCCTAGAGGAGGATTGCGGAGCGAGCAATCCCTACTTCCCTGCTGGGTCGGTATTTGAGCAGTGGTCGAACAGATCTCTCCCGGTTCTGATCATCCAATAAGCCCTTCATAAACAACCGATTATCCACACTTCCCCCGGTCGTTCTCCAAAATATTTGGTGATTAGCTTAATTCTCCACCCTTACTCATAACGACTGAGCACCAACGAATGATAATTCCCACCATACGCATACGAACTAATCAATGCATGATCTACCTGAGCCTTACGCGGCCCACCCATTACATAATCAAGGTTTACATCGGACATTGGATTCTCTAAATTCCGGGTAAAAGGAATCGTACCATCCAAGGCAGACAAAGCGGTTAACAAGCCAATGGAACCAGCTGTGCCATGTGTTTCCCCGAAGATGGAACCCGGTGCACTAACAGGGACTTTATCTTGGAACACTTGATGGATTGCTTTTGCTTCAATCGGATCAAAGAGATGATGTCCATTTGCCGCGGCAGCAATATAGCCGATATCTTCTGTAGCTAAACCAGTATCTGATAGAGCCAGCTCAAATGACTTTGCCCACTCCGTTCCCTCCGGATTTAGGCTTGCAATTTTATGATGATCAGATGTCATACCAAACCCTTTGCACTCTGCGAGAACCCGTGCATTACGAGCCTTTGCTGCTTCTTCGCTCTCCACGATCATCGCCACGCTTCCTTCTCCGAGCACGACTCCATCCCGATCACTAGCAAAGGGTCTTGACTTGGTTTTACTCAAGAAGTTGGGAATCCGGCCATGACCCGCAAGTAACGGCTCATTAAACTCATCTGATGTCACCACAATGACCGTATCACATCCACCTAGTTGAATCAGTGAGTAAGCATAATATAAGGCGCTAATCGCTGAGACCCCACCAGCTGTAATCGTAGAAGTAGGTCCCTTAACTTTAAAATGGAGTCCAATATGACCTGCAGCAGCATTCATCACCGTATTCGGGAAAAGCTGGGCATTCGCCATCTTCGCCCCTTCTTGAATGACTACACGGTTAAAGGATTCTACTGTCTCTGTCGGACCTGTGCCTGTCGCGAAAATCACGCCTACTTTTTCGCTGTTATTACGGGTAATCTTGAGCTTCGCATCATCCAATGCCATTTTCGTTACCGCAACCGCTTGCTTACTCAGCGTGTCCATTCTTCGTAACATGCTTGGATTAATCATCTTTTTATAAGGAATATCAGGGATTTGTCCAGCTTCTGACTGGCCGTAAGGCTTGGTGTCAAATCGATGAACCTCCGAAATCCCGCTCTCTTCTCCTTTTACCAGTTGATCAAACTGCTGCATGTTGGCAACATTACCAGCTAACACACCTACACCTGTTAGCAAAACTTTCTTCCTTGGTGCCTGAGCAGGGGTTGGCTTTTGATCATGGTGCTTTCCAAAAAGAGCCGTTGCATTATTCCCTCCAAATGCAAACGAGTTAGAAAGAACCGTGTTTATCTTTGCTTCTCGTCCTTTATTGGGAACAAAGTCCAAATCAAATTTTTGACTATCCTCATCAAAGTTGATTGTAGGAGGGATAAAGGAACGATGAATCGCTAAGACGGACGTAACAGCTTCCACTGCACCTGCAGCTCCTAATGTGTGACCCAACATAGATTTGGTTGATGAAATAGGAACAGCTTGTTCTTTGATAATACTCCGTAGCGCCTTTGGTTCAGAAGCATCATTCGTAGGAGTACCTGTACCGTGTCCATTGATATACGAAAGATCCTGTTCAGTCAGTCCTGCCTTATTTAATGCTCCTTTCATCGAGCGAATCGCACCTGCGCCCCCTGGGTCGGGTGCTGTTTGATGATAGGAATCGGCTGAGAGGTCATAATCGAGAACCTCGGCTAAAATCGTAGCGCCCCGAGCACAAGCATCTTCCATACGCTCTAGAATGAGAATACCTGCACCTTCACCGATATTTAGACCGTGACTTTGGCTATAGGGTGCACATGGTTCACTGGAGAGAGCTTGTAAACTATTAAAACCGCTAAATGATAGAAATGTTAGCGGATCTACTCCCCCCGCAATCATGACATCCGCTTTCCCTGTACGAATGATATCCGTTGCATATCCAATCGAATTGGTTCCGGCTGCACATGCATTGGAAATGACACTTCGAGGCCCTTTGATACCAAGTGCATGGGCGATGTTGTCACATGGGGTGTGGACAGGGTATTTATAAAGCAGATTTACATCCGTTTGATCTAATCCGTTTTCAATCCATTGTTTGTGAAAAATTTCTCCACTACGCATCCCACCAAGCGAAGTTCCTAAAACGATACCAACTCGATAGGGATCTAATTCAGATAGATTCATCTTGGCAAATTGAACCGCCTCTCGGGCAGCTAAAACCGCAAACTGCCCCGCGCGATCCATATGTTTTCGTTCTTCGTCGGTAAAGTGATTTTCAGGCCTGAAATGACCCACTTCTCCTCCAAATTTTGTATTGATTTGGGACAAGTCTAAAGAAGTAACCGGTTTAATTCCACTTTTACCAGCAACCACATTCTCCCAAAATTCTTCTACATCATTGCCATTTGCACAGATGATCCCTACGCCTGTTACAGCGATACGGGCTTTTTGGATTGACATGTCCACTCACCGCCTTAGATGATTTTGATTGACCACGATTTAGGGAATGTATACGGGGACGATTGAGTTTGAATCCGTACTCGTTCCCCATTCTGATTTAGCCCTTCTAGATCAATCCCAGAAACCGCAAAGTCCTCATGAATCACAGCAAGCCCTAGTTTTTTGTCAAGAGTCGGGCTATAGCAAATTTGTAAAACCTTCCCAACATTTGTTTCCTCTACTACGATCGCATCATTGGCATCGAGTACGTGATCTTGATTGGTAACAAAGCCGATCACCCTTTGTTTAACTCCTTGCTCTCTCATCGAATTGATCGCCTCAAAACCAGTAAAGTCCTCTTTGTCAAAGCTGACCAACCACTCCAAACAAGCTTCATACAGTGTTAAATCGTTGCCTTCAACCGCCATATTCGGCTGGCGCACTTCCATCATCGCGATTTCAAGAGCATCCATTCCCACTGCTTGTACTTTTACATCTTCATCAGCGTAACCGAGTAACGTTTCCCACATCTGATGGGCAACATCCATCTGTACAATGACCTTATATCCATATTCTCCAGTAACACCTGTCCGGGCAAAGAAGACATGATGTCCATTCCAATCGATTTCCACAAACGCTTGGAATGGGAGAGAGGAGATTTCAAAATCGATTAAACGTTGACCCACCTTCCACGCATAAGGCCCTTCCAGTCCGATCATAGCTAACTTCTCGCTAAGATCTTCAATCTCTACATCATCCACTTTGCGCCCATTTAACCATGCCAATACCTCAGAACGCTTTGTTATAGATGTTTCGATCAAGATCGCATCCTCTGTCTTATATACATTAATGAGATCGATCACTTGTCCATTGTCATCAAGAAGCAATGTATATAAAGACTTTTCTATATCAAGGAATTCAATCTCTTTGGTAACTAATTCATTGATAAACTCTACATGGCTCTCCCCAGTTACCTTGATTTTCCCAACAGCAGACAGGTCAATGAGGCCAACCCCACCACGCAGCACACGGTATTCCTCATTTACATCGGTATAGGTCGAAACCACAGCATAACCATCTGCTTCTCGACAAGCATGATCGTTCATAATGTTTCTGGTTAACAGTGTTGTTTTCATTTTATCTCCCCCATGAGAACTCAACTTTTTGTTCAGTAATAAAACGGAGCATTTCCATCGCACCAGGTAAATGAATGATTTTCTCTATATATCTTTCTTGCTTGTCCAAAATATGTTGCTTCGTTGGCTCATCGTACAACATGTTCCATATCTTTTCGCCCGTTTGATCCACACAAAACATCTCCGCAATATCTATCGCAGCAAAAAACGGATTATCTTCTAGCAAAGGGGCCAACTCCTCAACCCAACCATTTGGAAAAGTGAGAAACGGATATAGCCCTTGTGGCAATACTCGATTCCATCGCTCCAAAATCTCTTTGATCGGTTCGCTACTTACTTGCGGAAGAGACGGTACACCGCGATCCGGACTACTTACCACCTTTGTATTAATGAGGCTTAGTGTGGGCACATATCCAAACAACGCCTTTGCCATCGAGCAAGAAGTGATATTATCGGTAATAAATAAATCACACGAAAACAATAGATCTTCATACTCATCTAAATCCATAAATGGTAATGAAACAAAAGACAACTTAGAATGTGGATCTCGTTCGAGAAAGCCCTTCTCTGATGCAATTCCCACAACCACTACTTTAGACGGAAGTGAGCGGGTACCCAAATATTGACCAATTAACTCCTGAATAAAGTATTCATAGCTATATGACGCCTGCATATGTAGCTTGCTTTCTAACATTCGCATCTTAACCAACAAACTAGCCCATGCTGCCTTTGAGACCATGACCAATTTGTCATCTTCATCTTCACAGCCAAACCGTTGTCTCATCTGCAGTTTGACATCTTCGTCAATATGAAACGGCTCTTTATAGAGAGTCACTGCCTTGATTCGATCGTCCACATCCTCTGGGGAATTAATCGGGCAGGTCCGGATAATCTTCATCTGCTCAGGAACTTGACGCAAATGAACTTCTCCTTTGATATTGGCATTCGGACGTTTATTGATTGTTCCATCAAACAGCCTATTTCGTAAAACTCTGGAGTTAGGCGCCCAAGAAAGCGAATCGATTGTGGCACAAGGAATCCCCAGTTGTATCACATAATCGAGGTCGATGAGTGGTGATTCTAGATCCAAATTATGATAATCCGCAATCACAATCGCATCTGGCTGGAATTCCTCTACCAATGCTTGTATGGGAGTCGTTTGCATCGTAGCTTTTCGTAAGGAAGTTGCTGACATTCCCGCTTGTCGTACATAATCGATATGGTTCGGACTAGTTAAGAAGTGGGTTCGAACATCTTGTTCTTCTAGTTGTCTGGCTAAATAAATCGTGTTGTGTAGTTCTCCGATACTAAATAAGCTGGGTGCAATAAATAATACATTCATCTGATTAGCCCCCCATTCTAAAATAGTTACAAACCTCTTCTACAGAATGTCCTATGGCGAAGTAGGTAGAATATCGCTTCTTTTCACCACTTCCTACTTTGACTGGATGGACGAGTGAGACTTGAAACCCTTTCTTCGGGATCTCATATACCGCTAACTGTCCTTGATAAGAAGGCATCCAACACGCTGCAAACAGGTCACTCCCCAGCTCCAATACCATACGTGGCTCCCCATATACTTTTCGCCGGATTCCGTTTTCAGTCAGAACTTGATGGCCCAGTGCATTCCAATAATGAATCGTCTTCGCACGCCGTTTTTCCTGAAATCCATTCCACAGCGATTGGATGGCAAAGTACGATTCCTGAAGCGCTCTCGAACGATTAGAAACATGAAAGTCCAATCGGATCAACGGGACATTGGGAACGAGTAAATAATCTAGCGAGAAACCTTTATTACTACAACGAACCCCTTCCCATGTAATCCCATTCTTCTCTGTGACCGAAATGGGCTGCCCTTGAAACGAAAGCAACTTGGAAGCATCGAGAAGGACACTGTTCTCCAAATCAATCGGCTGATCAAACGGCTTCAGAAAAATGCCTGAGCGTGGTGAAGGGCTATCACGTCCCCCCCTTCTCTCAGAACCTTGCAACTGAAAAAGTAGTTCCTTCCCCTGAACCTTTATACTTGTCAATGCCCCTTGATGTTCCGGAACCAGCTTCAATTGGATTGCTTGATTGTTAATCAAATATAGTAACTTGGAAGCTTCGTTGCGTTCTTCTACGCTTACTTCTCCCTTCTCCACAGAAGATATATGTCTAATTGGCAAACTGATCTCCGCTTGTTGTGTGAAAGGATCGGAAAACTTCCCTCTGTCTACTATCCTCTGCCAGTGCTGTTTGATATTTTCTACGCCACTCCGGGCGATAACATAATAATGAACAGCCCTAGGCTCGCTTGCTTTATATGATTCTCGTATATTTCGTAACTTCTTTCTCTTACTCATAAATGGAAATGACTTTTTCTCACCATCACCACTTGCAAATACAATCGCTGGCATCCAACGTAACCCATATAGCAGGGATTCAACTTGTCCCTTCCATACCATACCTACCGTTACTTCACGATCTTCAAAAGCACTCCACGACATGGAGTAAGCCTGAGGATCAGACGGTAGCTGTAAATCATGTGCATATTCAAAGTCATGAATCAAAAAAGGAAACTCTTCATAGATAACCGTATCTTTTCGGATCCCTTCCTTGAATGGGATGTGAATAACCGCATCTTGCAACATACACCATGGATGAATCTTAAACGACTCAGTAGAGTTCGTACTATCTTCAATCTTCACGATGCGAACGGAGCAGATCGATATTTTCCGAGTCAATATGGCCCCATTGTCCCTTACCTCTTTCACCACGATAGTAGATTCCGAGTCATCGTTACATTGCAGAGAACGACTTGCCATACGTTTTACGCCGCTCGTATAAGGGAGGCCGAGATCGGGCCAAGCCTCCTGAACCACTTGCTTTCCTGAAACTTGGTCATATACGTACACACCACCCGTGTCCGAATCAATCTGCACCGAAATATAAGGGTTCTCTAATATGACTCTGCCATTTCTCCTGTATCGAACCACACCATTCTTGGAATGAACAGGAATTTGAAAATGACCCGTATGGATACACTTATTTTGTTCCGAGATAACCTCACAGAAGAGCTTCCCCACTCCAGTACGAGCTCCTTGCAACCACAACGGGATGTCCACGATTTCCTCTGGCTCAATCAACCATGTATCCCTTTCTGGCAAAATAGCTTGTAACCGTTTATCATCAGAAGTTTTTACTTGTAATTGAACGCGTATGGGTTCGGCTACAAAACTTTGTAGCCGAAGATAGGTGGTAGTACTCTCTCCAAGTAACAACGACTGCTCTGGCATACTGAGTTCCACTTGAGAGCGAACCTCCACACCACTATGAAACTCAAACTGAACTTCTCCAAATTGGACACTCGTTTTGAGTTCACCTTGCAGGGGACTTAGTAGGGTAATCGTTTCCTCCCACTCGATTGATTCGCCTGCATCCAAAAGTTGGATCTTTTGCCCATTTTGATATTCTACTTCTTGATTCCCTAAGTGAGTTTGAAACTGAACGAGGATATTAGAATCCTGCCGATTTTCAAACTCGAAGCGAATTCGAATGCTTTGTCCAATCGTTAGCATTTGTCCTTCCACCATATAGCTGTTAAAACGAAACTGCGGACTCTCCATTTTGGTTACTTTTTGACTCCGAATGTCGATCCAACACGTAACACCCATTTCTCCATACTGAATCGTGTAAGGAACCATTTCGACTCCATGTTCCACTACTGAATCCGCTTCGCTCGAACGTGTAGCAGAAGTAATTAAGTTTTTCCAGCCAACATTTTCCATCATTCCTTCTGGCAGCATCGACTGATAACCACTTAATACGTACTGGAGTATATAGGGGAGGTAGCAACGTAAATCAATATACCCATCGTAATCCAGACGAGAACGACTCGTTTGATACATTCCCACTCGCTTGTATAGGGCCATCGCCAGTCGATTTGTTGGGTCCACCTCTGTGTCGATGTACCAGTATCCCTTTGCAGTCAACCGCGAAATGGATTCCGAAAAAAATCGTCCTGGTATTCCTCCATTACGAAATTCAGGGTGGATAATAAAGTAGCCAGACCATACTGCTCTAGGGTCAGGCATCTTCTGACCTGATAACGTGCTAAACAACATCGTTCCAATGATGCTTCCTTCGTACTCCGCTAGTAAATAGGAGACGATCTCCCGCTCATCCATCAATCGCAAAATATCGTCTGTCTTCAGCGGATACCCAGAAGGTCCCGTCCCATAACCAAAGCGGTTATAGAAAGAGGCAATTTGCTCAGCATCTTCCCGTTTACAATCCCGGATCTTAACCCACCCTTGATCTTGATCCAACACTCTCACTCCCCATGTTTATGAACTCGAAGTAGTTAAGGTCGTTGAGATACACTTAGAGTTCCTTCCACAACACATTCCTTGCCAACATAGGCAGCTACATTTACTTTTGACAAAATCCCCAGAGATCTCCCTATCTTCACCTTTAAAAGAAGCTGATCCCCTGGCACTACTGGCTTCATAAACTTCATATCTCGAATCGCAACTAAGTATCCAACACGGGATGAGATATCAATCTCCTCTACCGGCTCCACTTGGACCTCTGCAGTTGCCACCGCCTCTTGCTCAGCTTCCCGCATAGCCTGAAGCGCGCCTGTACAGTAGACGACTGCTGTCATCTGTGCAAGTGCTTCTACGATTAGAACCCCTGGCATAATCGATTCATTCGGAAAATGCCCCTCGAAAAACGGCTCACTAATCGTCACGTTTTTAATCCCTACACCACTTACACCTGGTTTCAACTCAGTCACACGATCTAGCAGGAGAAAGGGCCAGCGGTGGGGCAGTAATTTACGAATTTCATCCGCATTCATCACCGTCATCGCTGTTATCACTCCTCGATGTTTTCTAAGATATAATCAGCTAATTTATTTACAGAACCAAATACTTCCATATTATCGTCATAAATGGTCACACCAAACTCATCTTCAATTACAACAAACAACTCCAATGCATCGATCGAATCTAAACCTAGACCACGACCAAAAAGAGGTTGGTCATCTGTGATCAAATTTGGTTCCATATCGAGATTTAACCGTTCCACAATGATCGCCTTGATTCGCTGCGTTAATTCGCGTCTTTTCTCTGCTTTTTCTTTTGTCTCTTGATATGTAAGCAATGTTGTCACTCTCTCCATGTCGTTATGTTTTGATTTATTTTCTTATCCGTTGATCAATCCACCATCAATCGTAAACACTTTTCCAGTTATATAGGAGGATTTATGAGAACTTAAAAAAGTAACGAGATGTGCCACTTCTTCCGCTTTTCCCATGCGCTTTAGTGGAACCAGATCCATCATCTTCGATAAAATCGCTTGATCCATCCCCTTTGTCATATCTGTCGCAATAAAACCAGGAGCAACGACATTAGCACGGATATTGTGTTCGGCCACTTCCATCGCCAAGCTTTTAGTAAAAGAGATAATTCCACCTTTAGAGGCCGCATAGTTGGTCTGACCCTTGGAACCAGCTACCCCGCTTGTAGAAGAAACATTAATAATGGCACCAGACTTCTGCTTCATCATGATCTTGACCGCTTCTCTCGAACATAAGAACGCTCCGCCCAGATTCACCCGAATCACATCATCCCATTTCGCCTCGCTCATCACAGCAACAAAACCATCCTTGGTAATACCTGCGTTATTGACTAGGATATCAAGTCTACCAAAACTCTTTTTCACCTCCTTAAATAGCGATTTCACTTCCTTCTCCTGCGAGATATCAGCTTGTATCGCATGTGCAGTACCACCTGCTTCTTGAATCTCAGCAATCGTCTGCTCTGCTCCCCGTGGATTGCTTGAAAACGTAAGCACAACCGTTACTCCATTTGCCGCTAAATCAATCGCTATCGCCTTGCCAATTCCTCTTGATCCACCGGTAACCAATGCTACTTCTGTACCCTCAAACATGTTTCACACCCTCCTATAGCTAAAAACAAGAACTTTTACAAGAAACTGACCCCTGAGAGATGGCAATGATAGAGCTTTTGAGCTTCAACTTTCCTAGAATACTAGTTTTCTTATAACTACCTGCCTAGTAATAATAAAAATGTCCTTTAACAAAGGGATTAGTCTTTAATGACATCCATCGTAATTATAGACTATATTAAAAAGAGAAAAAGAGAATGCTAGATTGCAGTTAGGAGGGACTCCTATCTCATTCTCTTTAATGCCTTCGCTAGCGCCATCGGTGATTCGGTAGAATGCACTTGATATCCCTCTGCAAAAGAGCGCATCAATCCAGATAAGGTCTTACTGGACCCCACTTCTACAAATTGCTCAATCTCCATCTCTGCTAATCGCGTAATCGTTTGTGTCCATTTGACAGGGCTTGTACACTGCCTTCTGACATCTTCTACGATCAAATCGACATCGTGTGATTCTTTCGCTGTGCCATTAAGGACGATCGGAACACGAGGGGTACGAAGGGAGAACCGAGAGATAAATTCCATCAACTCTGCCTCCATCTCCCCCATTAATCGGGAGTGAAACGCTTGGCTAACGGATAGCTTCTTAGCCTTAATCCCTTCGACCTCATCTAGTACGGTGTAAGCCTCATTCATTTTCTCCACAGCACCAGACAATACAATTTGATTCGGTGCATTGTAAGCGGCTATATCGATCTCTTGCTCTTCAATCCAAGTAAGGGCCTCTGCCATCAATTCTTGCTTCGAAGTCACAATCGCGACCATGCTACCCGGCCGCTTAACCGACGCCATACACCTCCCACGCTTGCGAACAATTTGTAACGCATCCGCAAACGTGAGAGAGCGAGACGCTACTAGCGCCGAAAACTGGCCCACACTATGCCCAGCCATCGCCGATGGAGTGATGCCCTCTTGTTCGAGTACACGATATACCCCAACACTAACTGTTAAGATCGCTGGCTGTGCTACTTCTGTCGCGGTTAAATACTCAACTGGACCTTGAAAGCATATTTTCTGTAAATCAAATCCCAACACATCATTTGCTTCCTGAAACAAGGAGGAGAAAATGGATTCATACCTTCGATAGAAATCTCTACCCATCCCCACATGCTGGGAGCCTTGTCCGGGAAAAATAAATGCGAGACTCATCTTCCACCTCCTAATCGGTTATTCAAAGCGAAAACGTTGGATTGCAATGGTGAGGAATAATAAGCCCATACCGAGTAATACACCTGCTGGAAGAAGAATGTCCACCAAACCTCCTCCGTAGACCAACAAATCACTAAAGCCACCCGTTGACCAAGCTGTCAAGGTAACGTGAGCAAACTTCTGCAACCATTCTGGTACGATTGATAATGGCCACCAAGACCCGCCCAACGCCGACATCGAAAGAACCACTAAAAGCGAAATACCGCTTGCTTGCGAGCGTGTTTTACAAAATGCCGCCAGTAGCATGGCCAATCCTGTTGCGGCAAATGCGGTACTGATCATCATCAATAACAATCCAAGGATGCTGTTTCCTAGATTCATGTCGAAAACGAGATAACCAACCGTAAATAAAACAAGACATTGGAATGTTGCTGTCATAAAACTAGAAAGCATTTTACCTAAGAGAATAGATTGATTCGAAATTGGTAATGTTTTTAATTTACGTAATGTTCCATTCTCTCGTTCTTCAAGTAATGCCGAAGCGGCAGAACTCGCACCGAAAAGGACAAACATAACCGCATATCCGGGTACGTTGTAATCAAATGGAGTTGCTGTACTTCCTTTACTCTTTTCCAAACTTTTTGTTTTCACTTCAATTGGGGGCTTTTCTGTATAAGGCTTAACATAATCTTGTACTTTAGAAATTTCTGAAGTAGGATCCAATTTTAGATTATGCTTTTGTCCCACAACACTAGCAAAATTTTGTATAGACTGGGCCCCAACCTGATTTGCAACGATCGCAGTCGACAATCTAGACGTATATTCCGATACCACATTCTTTATCACACCCGGAATCACTTGATCTGCTGGATTTTGGATAACCTCAACACTAGCCCCTTTCCCTTCACCTACAGCCTTTGAAAATCCTTTAGGAATCACAATTGCAGCCTTCTTATCTTTCACTAATTCCTCTGCTTCGCTCCTAGTCATCGGCTGTTCTTTTCCATCTTTTTTATAAGTAAGCATCAAATCCAAAGCTTTTTCTTTGTTTAATGCCTCTACCATATCCTTCGCCGCTTGTCCACTATCTTCAACCACAACCGGTATCTTAAACTTTTCGGTAGGACCACCATATACCCCCGACAGAGCAACACTAGCAATCGCAATGATAATGATAGGAGCCAAAAATAAGTAAGCTAATCCCCAAATATCACGAATCAAGATTTGTAAATCTTTTCTTGCTATATGCCATATACTCAAGTGAAATCCCTCCACATCTAATCACGTAGTTTTTTGCCTGTTAATTTTAGAAATACACTCTCTAGATCAGACTCGTGAACGTTAAAAGATTCAACTGGTATCTGGTTCGTACGAATCCATCCTAAGACCGACTCCGTAACCTCTAAGAGATTGAAAGAATGAATGATCAGTTTGTTATCGATCACATGATGAGAATCAACATATGGCAAGGAAGAGATATGCTGGACCAACCAATCGGGGATCGACTTAAAATCGAGTACCAACTGCTTGTCCCCGTATTTTTGGAGCAAGGTGTCTGTTTCTTCTAAATCCAATATCTTGCCTTTATCATAAATAGCAACACGATCACAAAGTTCTTGGGCTTCCTCCATGTAGTGGGTCGTATAAATCACTGTCATCTGGAACTCTTTTACCAAGTATTGAATCGAATTAAATATATGATTCCGTGATTGAGGGTCTACTCCCACAGTCGGTTCATCCAAAAATAATACTTTCGGACGATTTAGTAAACCAATCGCTAAATTTAAACGCCGTTTCATTCCACCCGAATAAGCACCTACTTTACGGCTAGCCAAATCCTCTAATTGAGCAATTTTTAACACTTCTTTGATTCGTGATCTCTTCTCTCTGCCTTTTAAACCGTATAAATTAGCAAAGAATGAGAGGTTTTCCTCTGCGGTTAGCGTAAGATAAAGGGCAAGATCTTGAGGAACAAGGCTCACTTTCTGCTTTACTTTCGCACTATCCTTCAACAAGTCATATCCGCATACAGTGGCTGAACCCTCGTCAGGCGGCAAAACCGTTGTCAGCATAGAGATGAGTGTAGTCTTACCAGCCCCATTAGGTCCAAGCAATCCTAAGACTTCACCCTCATAAATATCTAAATCGACCTCATTTACTGCAGTAAATGAATCAAATTTTTTAGTTAAACCATATGTAGAAATTAAAACATCCCTTGTAGACAAGTGAAGGCCTCCTTTATCAAGCGTGATTTGGAATACCTATACTCCTAGACCATTCACCTCCCTATTCTATTTCCCTAAACCGTATTCCAGATACAGGAAAAAATTAAATAAATCAGAAATTGGTAGCTGCTAATAAATATTCAAATAAAAATGACCACACAAATTGAAAAACTATTTAAGTGTCATGGTATAGGAATCATATTATAGCCGTCAAGTAGTAAATAATAGGAAAATATGGCTAGTTTATTAGATGGTAAATTTTTTTATATAAAGAATAATTAAATTATAAAACAAAAACCCCCAGAATAAATTGGGGTTTTGTTAATAAATTAGGCTTCTTTGTTTTTCTGTATTTTTTTTGTAGTTTTTTTGGGTGGATTATCTGTTTTTTTCTTGGTTATTTTCTTCTTAGAGGGTTCTGTGGGTGTTTCCAATACTTTATTTGAAGTAGTTGCTTCGAGACTAGCTCGCAGAGCTTCCATCAAATCGATTACTTTTTCAGGACGACGCGCCGGAGCTTCTACTACTTCTTGACCTGTAATTTTCTTCTCGATTGCATTTTGCACGGCTTGACGATATTCATCGTGGTATTTTTCAGGGTTAAACTCAGTAGTCAAGTTCTCAATTAGTTGCTTTGCCATCTGGAGCTCTTTTTCAGGTAGTTCCACTGCGTCCGGAACACCGGGAACCATGCCCACATCACGAACCTCATCCGGATAATGAACCGTCTCCATAACCAAGCAATTTTGATAAACCCTTATCACCGCTAATGAGCGCTTGGAACGAAGCGTTATCTGGGCCACACCAATCTTGTTCGACTCTTTTAGCGCTTCCCTAAGTAAGGCATACGCTTTATTATTTTGGTCTTGAGAGCCTAGATAGTAAGTCTTTTGAAAGTAGATGGGATCGATCTGATCTAGATCGACAAAATCGAGAATCTCTATCGCTTTATTAGCATCAGGCAGCAGCGCAGCCATCTCTTCATCGTCCATCACCACAAACTTCCCATCTGCATATTCAAAGCCCTTTACTACTTCGCCCCACGGAACTTCCTCTTGACATTGTGGGCAAGTGCGTACGGTTTGAATGGGCGTTTGACACTTGCTATGAAGGTATCGAAACTTAACATTCTTCTCTTCCGTCGCCGCAAACATTTTAACCGGTATATTTACCAGGCCGAAGCTAATCGATCCTTTCCACATCGTATGCACGATCTTCTACCCCCATCTATCATTAGGATGACAAGCAAATTTCTTTCCAACATTGTTGCATCAGATCAGAGCGACCTTCAATCAAATGACAAATTCCTTGATAAAAGATAGGGTCCCTCCAGCTTTTCAACCGGGAATGAGCTTCCTGAAATTGTTCAATTGCTTCTGGGATCTGCCCCATCTCCAGTAAAACTCTCCCTTTTTGGTAATGTCCCATTGCTTGAGAGGATGATTGCTCTTGCTCTATCATTTCTTCTGCTATTTGTATGGCTTCTGGGGTCTTTCCAGCTTTAGTAGAGAGACGGGAGCGCATGGCAATCCAATTTGGCTGCTTCTGTGCTTCTATCGGGATAGAGGATAAAACTTTTTCCACTTTATCATCTTCTCCTTGTAAGAAGGAGATCCATGCGAACATAAACAACAAGTTCGGGTTTCGAGGATCGAGTGTCAGGCCCTTCTTTAACCACAACAAAGCAGAATTAGCATCATGCTTCGCCCAGAAATTCCAAGCAATCCCGTGATAAGCCGTAAATCGATGCTCCTGGTTACTAGTTAATTTCCGGTACCAATCAATTGCTTTATCATGTTCACCCATCTCTTCATAATCATGAGCAATGGAAATCATCACCATCGGATGATGCGTTTTCTCATAAGAAGCCATTCGCCAGAAATTAACGCTTCCCCATTCACGGTAGTGCCGGTAACAATTCGATAAGTAGTGCATCGATTCCCAGTCGTGTTCATTTATGTTTAAGGCATGATAAAAGTGAGGGATCGCTTCATGATATTCACCCATCCGGTAATAACAAGTGCCTAAGTTAAACCAACTGTCACTGTGATCTGGGATGATACTAATTACCTTACGAAAATACTTGATGGCCTGCTGATCATTCCCTTGTTTCACTTCTATACATCCCAGCATATGTGTGGCAAATCCTACAAATACGTCTTGTGTCGTGGTACGGATCACAAGATGAAAATGATTGGCAGACTCTTCAAGTTCACCCGCATGAAACTGCGATAATCCCAGATAGACACGTCCTAATAAAAAATCAGGCTCTTGATGGACAACTTGATGGAACAAATCTTTTGCCTCATGAAACATCGTAAGGTTAAAATACCCTTGACCTTGTCTAAATTGACGAACCACTGATTCATGAATCCAAAACTCTTCTTCTACCTCTTTTTCATCACTTATAAGCTCTGGGTGCTCATGAATTAGTTGGGCCACTCTCTCCTCAATAGCAGACCATGACTCCAGTAACTGATCACATGACTTTTTTAGTTGACGAAAACGACCTTTCCATTTTTGTCGATCTTTCAAGGGGCTGTTAGGATAATTCGTTTCAATCTCTTTCAACGTCTGTTCTACAATTTCGATCCATTGTGGCTGAAACATAAAATTCCCTCCGCTCATTCATGCTTGATGTTTGGAGTATCTCCTTATGAAAGAAATGTATTCAAAAAAACCAACATAAAAACCCCCTAAACAATTAATTAGGGAGTTTATGTTGGTTTCTATTTAGATAATGACACCATGCACTTCTTCACCTAGCATTTGTAAAATCTGATTACCTTCATCCATGATGGCAATCTTCGGTCGGTAGTTTCGAGAAGTAGCATCGTCCATTAGTGCATAAGCAATGACAATAACCGTATCACCCGGTTGCACGAGGCGAGCCGCCGCACCATTTAGACACAGCACCCCACTACCACGTTCACCTGGGATGACATATGTTTCTAAACGGGCTCCATTGTTATTATTGACGATCTGCACTTTCTCATTTGCTAGGATATCAACTCGATCCATAATATCCTCATCAATGGTAATACTACCTACATAATTTAGATTTGCTTCTGTTACGGTAGCACGATGTATTTTTGATTTCATCATCGTACGAAACATGGATTAACACTCCTTGTTGTTATGACGGACCAGTACATTATCAATCAGGCGTGTAGAGCCGAAACGTACCGCGACTGCGATGAGTAGGTCATCTGTAAGAGAATTCGGGGTCTCAAGTGATGGATATCGCAGAGTATCGACGTAGTCAATCTCAGCTAAAGACTGCGTTTGAATCTGCTGGATTACAAATTGATTCACTTGATCAGCACTTTCAAACAAATGAGAAGCTAATTTATCTTTTGCCATCTGGAGGCTTTTCGACAAAATCAATGCCTGTTGATGTTGTTCGGAAGTTAAAAACACATTGCGCGAACTTAATGCTAGTCCATCAGGTTCACGAATAATCTCACACGGAACAACCGTCACGGGAATATCCAAATCCCGTACCATTTGTTCAATGACAGCTACTTGTTGGGCATCTTTTAGCCCAAAATACGCCCGGTCTGGTTGCACAATCTGAAATAATTTTGTTACTACGGTAGCCACACCATCAAAATGACCTGGCCTTGAGGCACCACATAGCTTTTCTGTAATCTGGCCAACTCGCACATAGGTTAACGATTGACCGGGGTACATCTCTGGTACATCAGGATGGAATAAATAGTCAACACCTGCTTCTTTCGCTAACTCACAATCCCTCTCAAAATCACGAGGATAACGTTCCAAATCTTCATTCGGTCCAAATTGTAGTGGGTTAACAAAAATCGACATAACTACTATATCACACTCTAGTTTAGCTTGTTTTACTAAACTTATGTGACCCTCATGTAGATACCCCATCGTCGGTACAAATCCAATTTTTTTACGAGAAATGCGTGACGATTGCATGGAGGCCCTTAGTTCAGATTTAGTTGTAATCACTCTCATGATATGCCTTCTTTCTCCTTCTGGCCACTACCATAGAGATGTTGCTGAGTCTCAGAGGATAGCTGAGATACATGTTCCTCAGCTGGAAATTGGTGTCCTTTTACCTCTTCAACATAAGAGCGAATCCCCTGTTTAATCAGTCCCCCCACATCAGCATACGTTTTGACAAACGAGGGCTTGAAGTTGCCACCACTCATTTGTAACACATCATGAAAGACAAGAACTTGACCATCACAATATCGCCCTGCACCAATCCCAATTACAGGGATCGAAATCTCATCCCGAATCTGCCTTGCTAATTCTTCGGGGACACATTCCAGTACAAGAGCAAAGGCACCAGCCGCCTCTACCCTCTTCGCCTCTTCAACTAGATGTAATGCAGAAGATGGATCTTTTCCTTGTATGAGGTAACCACCTAATTTATTCACAGACTGTGGCTGTAGGCCGAGATGGGCCATCACAGGTACCCCCGCTTGTACGAGTGTTTGAATCTGGCCGATTATTTCACTGCCACCTTCTAACTTAACTCCATATGCATGTGCTTCTTGCATCAGTCTACCCGCGGCCTTTAATACTTCATCCCGTGATAGGTGGGCAACCAAGAAAGGGAGATCTGCAATCACCATCGCCCTCTTGGCCCCGCGCGTCACTGCTTTCGTATGGTGAATCATGTCCTCCAATGTTACCGGAATCGTGGAATCATAGCCGAGAACCACCATTCCCAGCGAATCACCCACTAGGATCAAATCCGCCCCGGCCTCTTCTACCAACACAGAACTTGGATAATCGTAAGCAGTAATCATCGCGATAGGAGTCTGTTCACGCTTCATCTTGGCTAGCGTACGAATCGTTACGTTCTTCATTTGCTATTCCCCTCAATATTTTTCTATATCGATTTCTGCAGAATAAACTGCTATGGTTCCTTGATCCACTTGTAACTTTAATGCACCTGTGTCATATAAACCTTTGAGTATACCTGTATGATTCCCTTGGGGTGTTCGCACAGTAATCAGTTGATCCATCTTATAGGCGCCTCGCTCCCACTCTTGCTGAATCACCTGAAAACCCTCCTGTAGATATCGCTCGTAGCACTCTTCCAGTTCCTCTAAAACAGCCGCGATTAATGTGGCACGGTGGATATCTCCACCTAACTCGATGGATAATGATGTGGCGATATCTAAAATCTCTTTAGGGAAATCTTGTTTTTTTGTATTTACATTCATTCCGATTCCAATGATGGCATAGTGAATGCGGTCTTGCTCTCCACGAATCTCTGTTAGGACCCCACAAACCTTCTTCCCGTCTATTAGCAAATCATTAGGCCATTTAATTTGTATGTCCAAGCCCGTTACTCGTTCGATCCCACGCTTAATTCCAACGGATGTTAAGATTGTGAGATGGTATGCATTTTGTAAAGCGATGGGGGGGCGTAAAATCAGGCTCATCCAGACTCCTGTACGAGGTGGAGAATGCCAAACACGGCCTAAACGACCTTTGCCATCAATCTGTTCTTCCGCAACCACAATAGCTCCTTCTTGTGCGCCTTCCTTGGCCCATTGATGCGCGATTAGTTGCGTAGATGGGGTCTGATTCTGATATTGAATTTCACGGCCAAACCGGTTGGTTTGTAGATGGGGATAGATTTCTTCTGGGGCAACTCGATCTGGCCTGTATACCAGACGATAACCACTGCGCGGTTTCGCTTCGATCTCATATCCTCCAGCTCGCAGTTCCTCCATGTGCTTCCATATAGCCGCTCTACTTACTCCAACTTGATGACTTAACTCCTCCCCCGATAGATAATGGGGCTGACGATCCAATAATACGGCCAAGATTTCATCACGAATACTTTGTGGCAATTTGGCCCCCTACTTTCAACAAAATTTCTTTTTGATTCGGAATCTCTCCCACTACAACCAAGCGACATAACTCTGATAAGACCCACTTTACCCAAGGACCTGGTTTCTTCTCTATGTATGAAATTAATTCATTTCCCTGAATAGATAGATCTGTTACCCTTTTAACTGGCATTTCCGCCCACCAGTCTCGCAACTGCTCCATTTTACAACCCGTCTCATGGTACAGCGCTTGCTGAATATAGTAGCTCTCTACAACGGGTTCCAATCCATAACGGAGAAAAACTTGCTTCATCCATTTCTCGTCAGGCGCTTTTACTCGTTCCCATTCGGTCAGGATCTCCATAATAGACTGGAAGTATTGGGAGTCTTTTTTTGAACACTTACATTCACGGGTTCTGCTTTTTACTGAGTCCGCAGTAGTGCCAAATGCTAGAAGGAACCAAACCCATTTCCCCGCACGCTGGCAATGGCTGGGGATACGATTAAGCCGTTCTTCTACTCTCTGCCGATCCCATTGCCAATGATGTAAAGGAGGCATGTGATAAAAGAGCTCAGTCTGTAACAACACTTGAAAACCGATGTGCGGACTAGGGCTTCCCAAGATCTTCTCCATCTCGGTCATAATTCGTTCGACAGACAGATGCTTCACGTCCTGCTTACAGTACACCATCGCTTCTTGGATAAGCGGATCAATCGAAAATGAAAACTGAGCAGCAAACCGAGCAGCTCGAATCATACGCAAAGCATCTTCCCCAAAGCGTTCCGTCGCAGTCCCCACCGCACGAATCATTCCTTTTTCTAGGTCAATCCGCCCATCAAAATAGTCATATAGATTTCCATCCAAATCCATCGCCATGGCATTCATCGTAAAATCTCTACGCTGTAAATCATCTCGTAAGGAGCGTACAAACTGGACTCCACTTGGGCGGCGATGGTCTTTATAAACCCCTTCTGTTCGAAATGTAGTTACTTCTACTGATTCCTGGTCCCACAGCACTGTTATAGTACCATGCTCCAGTCCCGTCGCAAAAGAGCGAGCAAACAGAGCTTGGACTTCAGAAGGGGTTGCCGAAGTAGCTATATCATAATCGTTTGGGATGCGACCTTGCAACAGATCGCGCACGCATCCTCCAACTAAATATGCTTCGTAGCCTGATTCATTTAGCTTTTGAATCACTGCATGAGCTGCTTTTCGCCTAGGGTCCATGTGTTCCACTCCCTTTACCGCTCTTCTAGTACCTCACGATATAGATTTTCATATAATCCAACAACCGCTTCCCCGGAGAAGTGTTTTTGTACTCTCTCCATACCAGCTTGTACAAATTGATTGTAAAGGTCCGGTTGGGTTAGCAGTTTGATCGCATAGTTCGCCATCGAATCAACATCACCAATAGGTGAAAGAAATCCGGTTACACCATGTTCTACAACTTCGGGCAGTCCGCCTGCGTTTGATCCGATTGTAGGGACTCCACAAGCCATCGCCTCTAGTGCGACGAGGCCGAAGCTTTCTTTCTCAGATGGGAGGAGGAGCAGGTCGGCTAAAGAATGGATTTGTGCCACATCATCTTGTTTGCCTAAAAAAGCGACTTTCTCCTCTAATCCAAGACTTTTCACCATTTTGTGGATGGGTATAGAGTCTGGTCCTTCACCCACTAATAGCAATCGTGCTGGTACTTTCTCATATACTTGAGCAAAGATTCGGATCACGTCTTCTGTCCGTTTTACAGGTCGGAAGTTAGAGATATGTAGCAACGTTTTCTCGTGGCTACAGGGCGTGTACTTCTCACAAGCCCCAGTCACATCCCTTGGATAGTACACACGTTGATCAACAAAGTTATAGATCCGCTCAATCGGAGTCTCCACTTGAAAAATATCTACTGTTTGTTCTGCTAGACTATCTGATACTGCCGTCACTCGATCACTCTGAGTAATACCAAATTTGATTACGTCTTTTAGGACTGGATCCTCGCCTAATACAGTGATGTCTGTACCGTGAAGGGTGGTTACGATTTTTAGATGATCTCCTACCATCTGCTTAGCTAGTACAGCCGCAATCGCATGGGGCACGGCATAATGCACATGGAGCAAGTCCAGTTTGTAGGTTTGAGCCACCTGTGCCATGCGGCTAGCTAGTGCCAAGTCATACGGAGGATATTTAAACAGAGAATATTGATTTGCTTCTACTGGATGATAATATATGTTTTGATGAAATCCGCCTAAGCGAAAAGGCATATCATAACTGATAAAGTGGACTTGGTGACCACGATCTGCTAATAATTTTCCTAACTCTGTCGCCACCACTCCAGAGCCTCCGTGTGTAGGGTAACATGTGATACCGATTTTCATAGTTGCACCCCGATCCTATTTTGCTACTAGTACACTATACTAATAATGATTGCTTTATAGGGCGTGGACTTACTAGACCTTCGCCATATTGTGCCCCAATCATCTGTCCCCACATCTGGTCTCGCCCCTGAATCATCGACAAGAAGGTTGGCCCGTTAATAGGGGTATCCACTTGCCCTTCTTCTCGCCTGAACTGACTGCGATAGGCTAGGATAGAGTCCATTTTTTTCTCATATACGTTACTAATATCCACTATCATATCTGCTTTCGCGATGTCATTCAGGAAATAGTAGTACAGCTGCTTTATACGATGATGCGGCTCATGATCAGGAGTCTGATAGTTTTTTAGTCCTGCGTTAAAGATTGCTTCATTCACCAATTTACTACAAGCCACATGGTCTGGATGACGATCTTCAAAGTAAGGAGCTAGTATCACAGAAGGACGGCATTGTCTGATCACTTGAACCATTTTCACTAATTGCTCGGGTGATCCCGTTAAACCCCGGTCTGGCAATTGAAGATTATAATGTCCGACCAAGCCCAAGGCCTCCCCCGCCTTCTTCGCCTCTTCTCTACGTAATTCAACTGTACCATTTGAAGAAAGTTCTGCCTCGGTTAAGCTACAAATTGCCACTCGTTTCCCCGCTACAGAGTGTTTCGCTAAAATCCCGGATGCACCAATCTCCACATCGTCGGGGTGAGCACCAAAAGCCAACAAATCGACCGAATGAAATTCTTCCATCAAATTCCCTTCTCTCTCATTTTTTAAGAATGATCTCTTGTGATAAATCCATCTTGATCCAGAGATCGAATCAAAATTTCTGCCGTTGCTAAATTCGTTGCTACGGGAATGTCATGAACATCTGCTAATCGTAACAAGGCTAAAATATCAGGTTCATGAGGCTGGGAAGTGAGCGGGTCTCGAAAAAAAATAATCAAATCCACATTTTGCTCGGCCACTAGTGCTCCAATCTGTTGATCCCCGCCCAATGGGCCTGATAGAAAACGCGTAACCTTCAACTGTGTCGCTTCCATAATCAAAGCTCCAGTTGTACCCGTTGCATATAAACGATGTGAAAGAAGTAGCGGTTCATACGCTATGGCAAAGTTAACCATTTTATCTTTTAATGCATCATGTGAGATGAGCGCAATATTCATCTAATTCTCCACCTTTGATGTCTACCATTACATGTCTAAAATCTTTTCTAAGCCATACACAAGATGATCTAAATTCATCACTTTTCGAACAGAAAGATCTACTCCAGGCATAAACGATTCCCGATTTAATGAGTCATGCCGTATCGTCAATAATTGCCCATCTCCTCCGAAAAGGACTTCTTGGTGAGCCACAAGCCCTGGCAGGCGAACACTGTGGATGCGGAAGCCGCTATAGTATGCTCCACGAGCCCCTTCCCATACTTCCTGTTCTGAGGGATGACCTTGCTTTACTTCTTTGCGGGCCTCTGCAATCAATTCCGCTGTTTTAAGTGATGTGCCTGACGGAGCATCTAGCTTATGATCATGATGCGATTCAATAATCTCTACATGAGGAAGATATTTGGCTGCTTTTGCCGCAAATACCATCATCAAAACAGCCCCAATCGCAAAGTTAGGAATAATTAAAGCGCCTAATTTCTTCTGTGAAAAGTCCTGTTGAAGCTGATCGATTTCTTCCTCGCTAAGACCGGTTGTCCCAACTACGGGGCGAACTCCTGCTTGCAGGCATAACTCCATATGATCCTTTACACATTCGGGAGAAGTGAAGTCGATTAAAACATCGGCCTCCACTTCATCAAGCGCAGTAGCGACAGAACGATGAAAAGAGACCCCGAGTGATCCAATCCCGACCACCTCTCCTACATCTTTCCCTTCTTCTGTACGTGAAACCGCACCTACTAATTGAAAATCGGCTACACGCTGAATTAATTTTACCGCTTCTTGCCCCATCTTGCCGGAAGCTCCAGCGATAATAATACGAATACTCATGATGTCTACTCCTCTTTCTCTTATCTCTCTTGTTCATTCTCTTTTCGTGTCCATCGATCCCGGTCACGCGTATTGTATTTGCTCATTACCCCATCAAAAGCCTCTTGTAGATTAATGTCAAGGGAATTAGCAAAACAAGCTATAATAAAAATAAGATCACCCAACTCATTTTGAATGGAGTTTTCTTCTTCTGTTTTCTTCTTAGGCTTTTCCCCGAATTGATGGTTTACTTCCCTCGCTAACTCACCTACCTCTTCCGTCATACGAGCAAGCATAGATAGCGGTTTGAAATAACCTTCCTTAAATTGACCAATATATTCATCTACTTCACGTTGAATATCGTGAAATGTTTTCGGTTTTTTTTCTAACATCAAAATCCCTCCTGACCTTCCCATGTTACCCTATCAGGCTTAAGATATAAAGTTACTAAAAAAAGATCTATGAACCCATCTTTCGGAAATTTAAATAAGAAACCCTCTCGGATTTTTGTTATTATATCGGGGTATACTACACTACAACAGAATAACCATTCTGTTAAACGGAGCGAGCTACTATGAAAAAACAAATTTACATGCACACCCGCAATATTCTCTCTATCCTAATAGGAGCCTTTATTGCGGCTGTCGGAATCAACTACTTTGCGATCCCAAACCAATTAGCAGAGGGCGGTTTCACAGGGATTGCACTGCTTGCCAACTACCAATTTGGTTTATCGCCTGGATGGATCATCTTGGGACTAAACATCCCACTCTTTTTTGTTGGATATAGGGTATTTGGAAAACAAACATTATTTTACACCTTAATTGGAACCACTTCCTTCTCCCTATTTATCGAATGGACAGCAGGGCTCGGAAGTTCCCGTCAAGACGTACTACTAGCGTCCCTCTACACAGGAGTATTAGTCGGAATTGGTCTTGGTTTAATTTTCCGGGTTGGAGGAACAACAGGTGGCGCAGACATTATCGCGCGCCTTATGAACAAGTACTTCGGTTGGAGCATGGGGAAAACCATGTTTATCTTTGATTTTTTTGTCATCCTCATCTCTAGTAAGGTCATCGGTTTAGATAAAGCCATGTATACCTTAATCGTCGTTTTCGTCGGCGCGCGTGTGATCGATTTTGTCGTAGAGGGGCTAAATGCATCGAAAGCGGCGACCATCATCTCCAACGCAGCTGTTTTGTTGGCTGATGAGATTACTCGGAAAATGGGACGCGGTGTCACATTCTTACAGGGAAAAGGGGGATACACTGGAACAGAGAAAAATGTCATTTACATCGTCCTTGCTCCCAATCAAATCCCGAAACTGAAACAAATCGTTCACAACGCAGACCCGTACGCTTTTATGGTCATTCATGACGTACGCGATGTGTACGGAGAAGGGTTCTCGTATGAAGCTCCTGATAAAATAGAAAAGAATATAAAAAAAGAAAAGAAATAGATAAAAAGCACTCATTTTCATTTTCGAATGAGTGCTTTTTTCTATTCTGTTCTCGCCTTTGTTCCTTCGTATTTCTTCCACAGAAAATAACTCAATACAATCAAAATGGTACTAATCAACCAGATAATAACCATCGGCATAGGCATTTGTACAGTTGGTTTTAATAGCCTCATCACATCTTGATCGCTTCCATGGAAAATGTTCGGAATAAGTTGTTCCAGAAGTTGAATAATCGTTTCATTTTCCGAAAAATTCCTGTTTTTCTCCAGAAAAGCAAGCATGGAATCCACCCTTTGTAAAATAGAAGGGCTTTTTGAAATTAAAATAGCGGGACGTACCAGATCAAAGCTTTTTTGAAATTGGCGAACCGCTTCCCGAAGATCCTCATGCTTCTGTTCTTGATTGGATTGCTTCATGCCACCAACCGAGCGCTGTAGCTCAGGCTCTGCATTATGCCATAAAGGCTGATTGGTATGAACAAGAACATCAAATGAATAGACTAACTTCCTCGCTCGTGCCGCCAACCCTTCCGGGTCTATCAACGCCTGATTTAATTGCTCGTCCATCTCTAAAATCGTATTAGATAAGGCCGAAATCACTCTCAATGAATATTTTTTCATCTGGAAATTCGTTTTTGAAAAGGAGATGGCCAGCTTCGTCACAGTCGATTTCGCTTCTACTACATTTTGTTGCCCGATCTGTTTCTGTATCTGAAGTGCCAATTGTAGCCATTCTTGCTCCTTCGTTTTCTCTGCCGACCATTTATCCTCAGCCCATGTATCTGATATATTCCAAAAAAAGAATCCGTTTAAAATGACAAGTATCAGGCAAAGTCGAATCCACAACAGGGTCCCCTCCTGTTAACGCACTAGTACTACTACCTTATTCAGGTTGTTCGACTCGCATGTCTAAGAGGGGAAAAATACTCGCTATTTTTGATATAACTTTTTATATTCCCATAATCGAACCTTACTCGGGATCATCATGAAGATCGCGGCTAGGAAAATACTTGTCAGCCCTAGTATAACCGTAAAGAATCCAATAGATGGCATATAGCTATCTAACTCCGTCACTACCCACGGATGTAAATCAAATTGGTAATCAAAATAGTCATTCATCAGAGTCCAAGTAGCTGTGATCAAGATATCTCTTTTTTGGAACGTGTAATAAGGGAAATAAAGAATTCCTTGCAACGCCATCCCTAGGTGTGAACCAATTAACATCCAATGCTCCCAGGTAAGAGACTCCGCCCAAGGAATCGGAGTTACAGCCGCTCCCCATAAGATCATCACCACTGCCCAAATGCCATATTTAAAAAGAGTAATACACGCTAGAGCCTCGATCAGAGGACTTCTTTTCTTCATCAGATATAAGAATAGAACCACTGTAAAAAACAAACTAGCCGTTGGACTATCGGGTACAAACGGGATTTGATACCATTTTGTCATCATCAGTTGCTCTTTATACCAATAGTAACCATAGATCGTACCAACCAAATTAATCACAAAGAGAGAAAGTAAAAACCATCGCTCCATTATGACACTTCGAATATAACGCACCGCAGGAGTCATTCTTCATTCTCCTTATGATCCGGAAAAAACCTAGTCACCGAATGGCAACCAGGTTTTCTCCATTGTTATTTTTGTTTTTGTTTCATGAGCCAGTCGAGAAGAACTTGTTTATCGGCTTCAGAACCTTGGAACATACCTGCTGGCATCGCACCACGACCCTCATCGATCACTTTCTCGATATCCTTACGAGTCAACTTTTCATCCTCGCCTTTGATACGGTCCCCTACACCAAGAAGTGGTGGACCTTGAACCCCTTGCAGTTTATCACCGTGACATTTGATACAAGCATTCTTTTTATAAAGCTCGTAGCCTTTGTCATGTTCAGCGACAATCTTTTTATCCTTCGCAGGGGTACCAGAGGAAGATTGGACTTGGATAACATGCTCTGCTTCCGCAGCCCAAGTTAAGCCGATCACTCCGAGAAGTGAAAGGATTGCGATTCCCGTTGTAACAGGACGCTTGATTGGCCGGCGCTCTTTGCTGGTATCCAAGAATGGAGCTAGCATCAAACCACCAAACAACAACCCTGGTACAACGATAATACCCACAACGGTAAATGGACCCGCTGCCCATTTATATTTCAATAACTGATACAAGAATAAAAAATACCAGTCTGGTACAGGCAAAAAACCAGTATTAGTAGGATCTGCAATATCACCTAGTGGCGGATTTTCAGCCATAACCAAAGTCATAAAACCTACTAGGAAAACCGCAGCAACCATCCACTCTTTTAGCAAGAAGTCAGGGAAAAACTGTTCTGTCTTGCCAGGAAACTGAGAGTAATCTGGGGGGAGCATCTCTTTCGAATTCACCCTTACACGCGAGTCTCCCACATAGTGGACTTGCTTCTGGTTTCCGTCTTGATTGTGTGCCAAGTGGATCCCTCCTCACGTATACGGCTTACAACGGGCCTGAGATGCCCTGACGGCGTATTAAGATAAAGTGAGCCGCTAACAAACCTAGCAACCCGCCTGGTAAAAAGAATACATGAAGTGCATAGAATCGAGGAATCGTGGTTGCCCCTACCATATCGCCACCTTGCAAGAACGTAGCAAGATAGCTACCTATAAATGGAACTGATTCTGCAATCTGTATCCCTACCTTGGTTGCAAAGTAAGCTTTATTATCCCAAGGCAATAGGTATCCGGTAAATCCAAGACCTAACATCATAAAGAAAATCAACACTCCAACGATCCAGTTAAATTCACGTGGATTTTTATAGGAGCCAGTGAAGAATACACGTAACGTATGTAAGAATAGCATTACGATCGCGACACTTGCACCCCAGTGGTGCATACCACGAACAATCGTCCCCATGGCAACCTCAGTTTGTAGATACTTAACACTTGCGTGGGCGTTAATGATATCCGGAACATAATACATTGCCAGAAACATTCCTGAAAGGATTTGAATCATAACAACGAAAAAAGTGAGTCCACCAAAACAATAGATAAATGCAGAGAAATGGTGTGCTGGATTCACATGTTCCGGTACTTCATGATCCGCAACATCTCGCCAGATCGGCGTGATATCGAGGCGTTCATCCACCCACTTGTAGACCGCGCGCAACATAAACGCGACACCTCCTCGGTGATTGAGTACTTAAGCTTTCTTGATTGGGCCAATCCATAAATGCCCAGCCTCAATTTTGGTTTCGTATTGATCAAGTGGTTTAGTTGGTGGCGTACCAGGAACGTTTGTTCCATTTTTAAAATAACGACCAAAATGACAAGGGCAGAAGAATTCACCCTTGAATTGGGGGTTACTCTCCCAACCTACAGTACAACCCAAATGCTTACAAATAGGTGAAAGCGCTAAAATTTTTCCTTCGCTTTTCATAACCCAAGCTGTACGGGGCTCCCCACCTTCTGGAACATACCATCCGTCTTTTACTTCTACACGAAAATCAACTGCTTGAGGAGTTTCATTAATTAGACCCTCCGACAAGTTCGTTTTGACGAATGCACCCTTTCCTCCCTTTTTCAGCATAGGATCTGCTGCAAAACGGATCATAGGAAAAAGCATGCCCATTCCGAGGAAACCAGCCGTCCCACCCAACGTATAAGTTAAGAATTGGCGGCGGGAAACTTTTTTACTCACGACAAGTCCGACCTCCTTCTACACGGCATGAAACCGCCTAAAGCACGGGAAACGGAACCTTTTACACATGCTAGGACTTATTCTTTTACTAGGACATCTCCAATAATAGCGAATGGCATCTGAAAAATCAAGAAAACTCATGTGAGAAACGTAACAAGTTTTCAATATGAGTTTTGCCAATTTTGTACAATTGATTCCGTCGCCTCCCGCACATGCTTTTCTAGCTCCCACATATCGTCTGTAGGTTCACACGATACAACCTTGGTAATCATGGAAAACACAGGCGAATCTAGGCTTTCATCATCCCCTAAGTGTGTGTGTTTTTCATCTGTCAGCACAACAAGGTGAGCAAATCCAGACTTTTGCAGTGATTGAACTGTGTTGTGAATCACTGCACGAAACAACTCAGCAGCCATCCCATAATCTACAATGGTAGGTAGTAAAAACACCCTTCCCTGTAAACCTTGTTCCACGCGCTCCGCTACACGCTCCAACCGATGCAAACTTTGAAAAGGTACCTGTTTCTGTTCCATCAAACAGCTAGCTACGGGTAAAATCAACGTATCTACAAAAGGAGCCACTTGTTGCCACTCCTGATCGTCTACTGTACATAGTTTCATCATGTCCACATCCTTCTTATCTCAAACAAAAAAATACCCAGCTTCTGCTGAGCATTATATCATGTCTTTCTCTAATTTTCTTAGTTCCGCTGTTAATGTAGCAAATCTTTCTTCATCTCGATCCTCTAGAGATTGATCAATCTGGACATATAACTCTTTTTTATGAAATTCCTTCATCGTATGGTCCAGGAACATCTCCGCAAACAGACTTAGTAGCTGGTCTTGTGCGAGATCCTGTTTTTCCAAAGGATTTACCTCCAATACAGCAGCAAACTCTGGACACGATGCACAACCTTTAAAATACAAACCAATATAAATATCTTCATTTGGAAAAGACTTGATGTCAAAGTAAGCACTTTCTACGTCTGTACCTAACCGCTTTTTCTTCTTAAACTGAAAAGATGGCTTCTTGACACATTTCGTAGACATGAGAATCGCTTTAGGTAGATTTTCTACGTAATCAACGAAATGGACCCGTTTTAATAGTTGTTCGTCTGAGGACAGGTAACTGAGCAGCCAAGCCGCCTCTTTTTTTTGTAACTCATACCGATTCAAAAACCAGTTGATAAACTGTTTCTTCTCTGAAACGGTAACACTGTTGCTCATCTGCCTTCCCCCTTGCATGGATGGGTGAATGAGTCGATCCCTGACAAAGATGTAGCTCTTTGTATCTATCCTATTACACCTATAACTATTACATTCGAGTTAAAGAATCCATTTTCCTACTTCGGCGACTGAATAAACCCTTCTTCAATTGTTTGTTCTCCAAATGCAGAAATGCCATGCATCCACCTAATCCCATTCGATGTGAGAGTAAAATAAGCTTCTTGATTCTCCTCCCCCCACTTTCCAATCCCCAAATGAACCAACATTTCCATTATTTTTTGGAATAACGTTTTCTCTGTTTCATAATAGAACGGTTTTAACCAAGGACAGACTGCTTGATAAATCGCGGAAACCGATATCCATTTCGGGTAGGAGAGTAGACCAATCCACCTTAAAATAATAGGTAATTGAGGAATCGGACGCCGATAGAGACGAATCCAAAATCGATAAAGCTGCTTTCCTTCCTGTACTCCTAACTGATTACAACGTTCAGATCCCGCAGAAGTAACGCCCAAATATCCTTGATCTTCTAAGATGTATTTTTCATAGTATGCATAATCATAAAGAAGTGAGAAGCGATTCGGATATAGATGATACATTCGCCCAAAACCAAATCTTGGCCCACCGCTTTTAATAGGCTCTTCTGGGATCGCAAACGTTTGGAGTAACTGCTTGAATTGCTGACGATAAATCGCTTGATTTTGTGTCAATCTCACAATATCTTGCTGTAAATATCGTAGGAAACGTTGTAAGTCATATACCATCTGATTTTCTTCATCACGATAGCAACTAGGGGCATGCGATTGCTGAAAGGGAATATACGACTGAACAAATGCTTGTTGAATCTGCTCTCTGATATCACTAGGCATATGATAGAGATACTGAGTTTGATGGGAATAGCCTGGAAACAACCAGCCTTTTTTTAATGCCTCGACGACAAAAGACCTAGGCGTCCCTTCTCCCCCCGATAAAGCAGCACGACCTTTTGCCAATAACTCTTCCATCGTGTAGGCTGGGCTCGGATCAAGCGTAATTAGCTCAATAAATCGTAACTCAGTCGCAGAGCACCCTTCCAGCAAGTTATGGATATAACTTTTTTTACTGATTCGACGTAGTAAGCTACAGATTAACTCATGTTTCGAGTGTTGATCCGTTTGTTCACATCCATAGTGCCGATGTAATTGTTTCAATTGATCAATTCCTGCATAAGTAAGCCATTCTGCTATTCGCATCTCACTACGACACCCTTTCATCCCTATTAATGCTAGTTTGGACGAAAGGGTGTTAAGTTAGTCATATTTAAATTCGTAATTTCCTCTGTACATATATATCAGAAACCGAGTGGTCACCATTTTTATGTAGAATGACATCAGCCCGTTCGCGTGAAGGTAAAATATAGTTATGGAGATTTACATGATTAATCTCGTTCCATACATTCATTGCCCGGTTTAATAGCTCCTCCTCGCTTAGTGAGGTAAATTGATGATAGTAGGAATACGGGTTTGCTCTAGCTTCCGTCCAGAGCCGTTTGACTCGCTCTAGATACCAGATAATCTGATTCTCTTCCTCTGCATCCACATAGATTGAAATATCTATAAAGTCGGCGGCAATCCATGAAGTTCGCTTCAGCAAATCTAACTGGACTGGAACCACTTGCAACACATTTAACCCTTCTACAATCACCATTTTCGGTCGTGTGAATGTAAGGGTTTCATCTGGCAATATATCATACGTATCATGTGAGTAAATCGGAACTTGAAAGTTCGAAAAGCCAGATTTGCATTCATAGAGTAGGCGAACGAATCCTTCCATATCATAACTCTCAGGAAAGCCTTTTCTATGTAGCATATTTTTCTCAGTCATCGTTTTCATCGGATATAAAAAGCTATCTGTTGATACAACTGCCACAGAGCCGTCACCCAGCGAATCCTCAAATAAGGTGTGAAAAATCTGGGCAATCGTGCTCTTTCCACCTGCGACACTGCCTGCAACTCCAATGATGAGTGGAATGTTAGCAGTACGTGGGGCTTGTTGTAAATGACGATATAGCTCCACAAAGCGAGAAGCGATCGGGAGGTATACTTGACGAATTTCTTGTTCAGATATGTTTAGTTTATCAATCAATTTCACATACGCTTCTGGCGATAGTGAAAAAGGAGTTGCCTGCTGGCGCCCATTCCACTCATCTCGCTGGTAGCGGATATGGAGGGTTAAGTCAACCTCTTGGCTCATGTTCATTCTCCTCTTTAGAGATCTTTGTCCATTGTGACAAAAAAAAGTGAGAATGACAATCTTTTTACTCTATCCTTGATAAATCTAATTATTTCTGAACGAATACTTTATGTCTAGAAACAAGTCTACCTCCCTGTTCATCCTTCTCTTTTATCTTCATCCATCTACCAAACAAGAATGCTATGCAAGAGATAATTAAAATAGAGAACGGTGAATCCCATTCTTGTAAGCCAAATAGCACAAATAATTCACCAACGAGATATGTCCAATCCGCCTGCATTTGCTGGAACCATGTCCATGGTAGAACAAAGAAAGGCAAATGATAGAAACAAAATAAAGCACTCGATACCTTCCAGTTAAGGTGATAGCTCCATTTGGCAGTAGAACCTAAACCCATGTAAGCGAATAAGGTAATCACTCCAACCATGAGCAACGTCCATTCATGAAGAAGTTCCGTCATATCACTAATAGGAAACCAAATGGAGATAAAAAAAGGGAATACCCATGTTTTCAAAACGAAAATACAGATTAAAACAAAGAAAAATTCCAATGAAAAATGCCAGATTCGCCCGCCCATAGACAACCCTCCTCATCCCACATTATGTGGACAAACCAAAAAAAAGAACCGTTATTCGGTTCTAACACGGCAATCTAGGATAGGAGTGGAGAGAAACCATACTATACACTAAATATAACTTACTTATTATCTGAAATGCAAGTAATTTCTAACATTTATGCTCTTCTAGGAAAGCCTCAAGTTCCTTCAAAAAAATCTCATTTTCCTCTTTACTACCAATGGTAACCCGCAGGAATGTCGGAAATCCGAGTCCTTCTCCAGAACGGGTAATCACTCCGCGATGAAGTAAGAACTGAAAGACATCATTGGCTGGGAAACCTGTATCAAATAAGATGAAATTTCCGTGTGAGGGATAATGAAATAAGCCTAATTGATCGAGGCGCCCCGTAATCTGCTTACGTCCACTCTCATTTTGATTGCGACAATAGAAAACAAAGGTTTGATCTTCCATAGCGCTACTAGCTGCTAATTGAGCCAAACGATTTACGTTAAATGGATCGCGTACTCGGTTTAACTCGGTTACTACTTCTGGATGTGCAACCCCAAATCCGACCCGTAGTGCCGCCAAGCCATAAATTTTAGAGAAGGTCCGCAGCACAATGATATTTGGATTGTAATCAAGTAAAGACAAAGAATCTGGATAACTAGAATCCGTTACATATTCCGCGTAGGCCTCATCAATCACGGTTAAGACGTGATCTGGAACTTGATCTAAAAATGATTCAAGCTCTGTGCGCCCTACTATCGTGCCCGTTGGATTATTCGGATTACAGATCCAGACCACTCTTGTTTTTTCCGTAATCGCTGCGAGCATTCCTTCAAGGTCATGAGTACCTCCTTTCAAAGGAACACGGACCGGAGTAGCTCCCTCTATTTTGGTTACCGTTTTATAACGAGGAAAAGTAAGATCCGCCATCACTGCCTCTGTATCTCGTTCTAGATATGTACAAGCAATCATTTGAACAATCTCATCTGATCCATTCCCAAAGATGAGACGCCGTGGATCTACTTCGAGATGCTCAGCTACTTTTTCACGTAAAATAGGAGCATGTCCTTCCGGATAGAGTTGAAGAGAGTCCTTTCCTTGCTCGATTGCTTTCCAAACCGCTTTTGATGATCCAAACGGATTCTCGTTACTTGCTAATTTGATGATGCGTTCGAGGCCGAGTTCTCGTCTTACTTCTTCTAGGGGTTTGCCTGGCTGATAAACAGCTAAACCTTGAATGGATTTTTTTGATTTGATCATGGATGTATTCCTCCCTCTCTTTATATTTTACAATAGTTGAAGGTAGAAAGGTCCAAATTTTCGTAGAAATGGGGATAGAAGTGCATTAGATTCGATTCTCCATTCGGTTAGGGTTAGTGTTATGGAATGAAAAGCCCTTGCTTCAATGGATTACGCTAAGCAGGCTCACTAAACATCTCAATAGCTAGATACACTGCCCCTATTCCAAATACTCGATGCCTCTATTTCCGTAGCTAGTGCAATCAATAAGCCCCAATCTTACGCAATGCTTGACGGACTAACTCCTCGGGGACGTGTTGGGTAATTTGAGCCTGTCCACATATAGGGGATACGATGAAAGTGAATCCGGTGGATGTGTGCTTCTTGTCTCTGCGCAGATAATCCATGAGTTCATCTTCGGATAAAGGTGTGCGTAGCTTGGTAGGCAGACAGAAGTGGGTTAGTAGTTCTTGGGTCATCTTGGTTAATCCCTGGTTGGAGGAGTGGAGTTGTTCGCTCATCCATGCTGATCCGACCATGCCGATCGAGATTGCTTCTCCATGGGTGTAGGAACTATAGGAAGTCGTCCCCTCAATGGCATGACCGATAGTATGTCCGTAGTTTAAAATGGCACGGATGCCTTGTTCGGTTTCGTCTTGGCTGACGACGGCTACTTTGACGGAACATGCTCTTTCGATGGCTTCTGTTAGATAGATAGGGTTCCTCTCTAAAAGCTCTTCTTTGTTTTCAAATAGCCAATCGACAAAAGATCGGTCCCAAATCAATCCGTGCTTAATAACTTCAGCAAACCCTGATTGAAGCTCTCGCGTTGATAATGTTTGTAGAGTGTCTACATCGTAGATAACACCTTGAGGCTGATAGAAGGCACCCATGATGTTTTTACCTGACGTGTGATTAATGGCTACCTTCCCACCTACACTGCTGTCATGTGCGAGTAGAGTAGTCGGCAATTGAAAGAAACGAACTCCACGCATGTATGTAGCCGCTACAAATCCAGCCAAATCCCCGACCATCCCCCCACCTAATGCTAGGATGACACTTTTTCGATTGCACCCTGCCTCTATCAACTTCCCAATCAAAGATTCGTAGGTTGCGACCGATTTCGATTGTTCACCGTGAGGGACGACCGCAAAATCGATCGAGAAGCCAGATTCAGAGAGACTTCTCCGAACTGGCTCCAAATAGTGAATGGCCACCTGATCGTCAGTGATGAGAAATAAGCGATCTTGTTTCTGAAAACCATGTTTCTCTAAGAGGTCAGGCAACTTCGCTAATAATCCCGATCCAATCAAGATGGAATAGGACTGCTTAGGTAACGAGATCTCTAGTTTTCTCATGTACTCACACCCCCATCAAAAACTTTTCGTATGCTCTCGATAGCGCTGTACTTGGGACACTAACTCCTCTGCTGTATCAGCAGGGAATTTTTCAAGTAGGGCTTGAGCCACTTCCCAAGCGACTACAGCTTCTGCTACCACACTAGCCGCTGGAACCGCACAGGAGTCTGATCTTTCAATACTTGCCGCAAATGGCTCTTTTGTATCAATATCCACACTCATGAGCGGCTTGTACAAAGTAGGAATCGGTTTCATCACACCACGGACGATCATCTCTTCACCTGTCGTCATCCCACCTTCAAATCCACCGAGGCGATTAGTAGCACGAGTAAAGCCGCTCTCCTTCGACCAGATAATCTCATCATGAACTTGTGAGCCACGCAAATGAGCCGCCTCAAAGCCAATTCCAAACTCGACTCCTTTAAACGCATTGATGCTCACGATCGCTTGCGCAATTTTCGCATCTAGCTTTCGATCCCATTGAGTATGGCTTCCGAGGCCGATCGGCATTCCCTCTACAATCACTTCCACAATACCACCAATCGAATCCCCTTCTGCCTTCGCATCATCAATCTCTTTCATCATGGCCTGTTCAGCCTCTGGATCTAAGCAACGTACAGGCGATTCCTCTGTTCGAGTGATAAACTCCGCCAGCGGAACCCCGAAAACCCGCTTTGCCTTCACTCCACCAATCTGCAAGACATGCCCTGCAATCTCGATCCCACATAGTGCAAGAATTTGCCTTGCAAATGCTCCAGCCGCTACTCTAGCCGCCGTCTCTCTCGCACTCGAACGTTCTAAGACATCTCGCAAATCACGATGGTCATATTTTATCGCTCCATTTAAATCCGCATGCCCCGGGCGTGGGCGTGTTAGCTTTCTCTTATCTGCTTCTTCCTGCATCGGAAATGGATTCATCACCCTTTGCCAATGCGTATAATCCTTATTTTCGATCACTAACGCAATGGGTGCACCTGTCGTCTTACCAAAACGGACGCCACTCATGATTTGGATTTCATCTCGCTCAATCTGCATCCGTCGGCCACGACCATGTCCTTTTTGTCTACGATGCAATTGATGGTCAATCTGCTCTTTCGAAAAGGGAACTTGACTCGGCACGCCATCTATAATCAATGTAAGTTGCGGACCATGTGATTCTCCTGCTGTTAGATATCTCATCTATGTTCATATCCTCTCAAAAAAGGCTTAACTATAGCCAAGTTTCGTCCAATCACTAGGAGCATCTTTTTGTAACTGGATTACGAGTTGCTCTATTAATGACTGGTCGCTTAGCTCAGGTCTAGCTACTAATTTTCTCGTAATCATAACCTGCTCCATCATCTTCGCACACGCATTTTGAGTCGTTCTTTTTGCTATATTCCTGCCTTGCTGAATAAAGTCAACCATATTCTCATCCGACATCCGAATCGTCAATCTCGAGACATAGCGAAGCCATATCATCAGAAAGTCGAGAACAAGCGTCACTTGCTTCTTCTGAATCATTTCTTGGAACCATGGCTCTTGAATCGTAACAATGGCGGTAGATTGCTTACTTACTAACAACTGGGACCATTCGATCACATGACGGAAGATTTTCTCTAACTCATCCGAATCCATTTCGAGTTGCTCGAATTCGTAAGAGCACTGTGCTAGTACGTAGTTCATAGGTGGCTGAATCCCGTGCACTTGCCATCTCTTTGCCAGTTCCAACCAAGATGGCTCCACAAAGCGGACTGTCTGACACCGAGAGCGCACCGTCTGAACGATACTCTTCTCTTGTTCTGTTATCAAAATCGCTAACATAGAAGAAGTCGGCTCTTCTAAAAATTTTAACAACGTGTTTGCTGTCTCTATTCTCATTCGATCAGCTGAATCCAAAATCACAACACGTGTCATCCCAGGTGCAGATTGATACCGAAAGCGATGTTGTAACTGCTTAATCTGCTCCATCTTAATCACGTTACCATCTGGCTCAATCACGACTACATCCGGATGATTCCCCGATTGGATTTGCATACATGTAGGACACTCATCACATGGATCTAACTGCCCTTTCTCGCAATTCACTACCTTAGCAAACTCGATGGCAATTTCCCTCTTATAGGCACATTTTGGACCGTAAAACAAGTACCCGTGGGCGACACGATCTTGCTTGATGGCCGTTTGTAAAAATTCTATCACTCGTTTCTGAGCTTTATATGACTGAAACGACATCTGATACATGCCCCCGCTTTCTATCACATTCTCTCTATATCCTCTCAAAAGAAAAAAGCCCGGTCAACCCGAGCTTTCTTCTTACATCGCCTTACACCCAACGACTTAACGTTTTTTCATAGCTGTTAACTTCTTCTTCTTTGAACCACAGGCTCAATTCACGCTCAGCGCTTTCAGCAGAATCGGAACCATGAACAATATTCATACCAACACTTATTCCAAAATCGCCACGAATCGTACCTAGATCCGCCTCTTTAGGATTGGTTTTACCCATCATATGACGAGCAGTCCCAATCACACCTTCACCTGCCCAAACCATAGCAAACACAGGGCTAGATGTGATAAAGTCTACAAGCTCACCGAAAAATGGACGCTCTTTATGTTCTGCGTAATGTGCTTCCGCTAGGTCACGAGACACATGCATCAATTTAGCACCAACCAGCTGGTAGCCTTTCTTCTCAAAACGAGCTACGATCTCGCCTACTAAACCGCGTTGTACACCGTCGGGTTTCACCATAATAAATGTTTTTTCCATGAGTATTACCTCCAGTTTATGTAACAAATGTGCCCAGAAGATACATCTAAGCAAATTGATAACTATGTATAAGACCAAAAAAATTGTATCAAGAAGTAAATGGGAAAGCAACCGTTTTCATAGAAAAGAAACCCAATAAAACCGCTAAAAAATAGACAGGAAGTGCATACGACTTCATAAAATCCTACTACTATCTAACTCGAGATGAGCAAATTCGCTTGAAATAATTTACAAATGATCAAAAAGAAAGACATGGTACCCCCTGTGTAGAAGTTATTGGTTCCCGCCAA
>NZ_FNPL01000015.1 GCF_900107305.1 Thermoactinomyces sp. DSM 45892 | reverse complement strand
ATTTGGCGGGAACCAATAACTTCTACACAGGGGGTACCATGTCTTTCTTTTTGATCATTTGTAAATTATTTCAAGCGAATTTGCTCATCTCGAGTAAGGAAACAAGTTAATATAAAATATAATACAATATATATTGTACATAAATTCAAGCCTATTACTAAACAGTACATAGAAATCAATTAGGGCAATGTATCTAATGCTTCAAACAAGGGGGGATAAATCAAATGACTGGAAAAACACATTTATCGATGGGTGCTCTGTTCGGAGTAGGTTACGCCACTTTAAATGTGGATGGGACTCAAGATTGGCTTACTCTTTCCATCGGGATTGCTGTGGCAACTCTTAGTAGTATGTTGCCTGATTTAGATCATAAGGGAAGCTATATTAGTAAATATGTAACGCTAAACTTGAAGACACGATATAGGGCCTTTTTCGCCTCCCTAATAGGCTTTTTGCTCATAGTGGCATGTTTTTATTTTAATGGTCCGCTATGGATTGCATTAACCGGTTTATATGTGGTGATTGCGGCATATGTTCCTCATAGGAGCTTTACTCACTCTCTTTTGGGAGTAGGGTTGGTGGGAATGATTAGTTTTTTAGCTTCGCCGAATCAGTTGTACTTTGAATATTTTATGGCTGGCTATCTCTCGCATTTATTTGCAGATGCATTAACTGTATCGGGAATTCCGTTATTTTGGCCCTATAAAACGGGTTTTCGACTAGCCCGAATAAAAACAAATACCCGCTGGGATATTATGATTCGTTATGTATCAGGTATTTTTACGGTGATCGGGTTGGGATATCTAGTGCTCCACTAGAGTTTTTGATTTTGTGTATACCTTAGCCAATCACTCCATATACTAGGAGAAATGCCAGTGTGGACAAAGAAAGGAGTGGGACATTGGACTACTCTATTTCCATTTCTCGTCGAGATCCCATTCAGTTGGCGTTTTTACGTGATCGCTTTGGCAACATGATAATGAAGTTAAAGAAGATTGGTGTCAATGCATCATTTGTAGAAGAACCAACTGGAGAGCTTCATTTTTTCCAAATACATACCCAGCGGAAGCGCCGACTTCAGGATAAGGAAGTACATCGAGAGATGGGAGACGCTATAGCTAGCTTTTTGTGTGATTTTGCTGAAACAGATTTGATCAGAGGAATTATCCAAAAGGAACACACGAATATAGCACTTGAAGAGATGGACCAGATTGAATTTCGTGCGCAACAGTTATTAGAACGAAATTCATGGAGTTATTTACGCACTGGTTATCATGTTCGTAAAGAACGGATTAGTAAGCAAATTGCTATATATCTAGATTCAAACCGTGTCCTGTCCATTGATGGGTTTGTTCGATTTCGTCTCAAATCGTATCAGAATTCGCTGGTTCGCTGTGTTAAAGATGCGTATGAAGAGTACCAACTAGACAAAGAGTATCGTGATTTTATTGAGCTCCTTCGTTATTTTGTGTCGGTTCAAAGTCCGAAAGTAGAACTTATTCATGTCGTTCATAAAGGATCGAAACAGTTCCAATTACTAAAGGAAGATGGAACACCTTATCAACTTCGTGAATTGGACGGAGCTGTGCAAGAACTGATGGATCAAAGTCTTTCACATGAAGATTTGGTGGTTAGTTCCCTTTTATCGATCGCACCAGAAAAGTTAGTCTTACACACGAAGCAACAAGAGGAAAATGTGATTCGTACACTTCTCCAGATTTTCGAGGGGAGGGTAGTGGTGTGCCATGATTGCCAACACTGCCATGTGAAATCGATTCCGGTTCAAGAAGATGCTTGATCTTTTCGTCCTACTTGCATATAATGATTAACAAACTTCAACTGTAAGAGCTGTGACGAGGTCATGGTAGCTGTTTACGATGCTAGAGAGTAGGGAGATCATCGGCTGGAAATCCCTTCATCCTATGAACAGTCTATTACCCCCTCTGAGCGAATGTGGGGAATGCCTGTGTGGGCTAGTATCTGCAATCGGTGACACTCCGTTATCAGTGTCTTGAGGATCAGGCTGGTTTTTGATTCGGTCATGATTAAACAAGGGTGGAACCACGGCACAAAGCTCGTCCCTATTGGGTACGAGTTTTTTTGTTGTTTTGAAAGCGATTATCACTTAAAGGGGTGGGTTCAGTTGAGTATTTCTGTACGATTACCAGACGGTTCTGTGCGTGAATATGATCAAGCTGTTTCAGTTTTGGATATAGCTTCCTCCATTAGTAATGGACTAGCTAAAAAGGCAATAGCAGGCGTATTAGATGGGAAGCCAGTAGACTTAGGTCGTGAAGTTCCATCAGGCTCTGAATTAAATATTGTTACATTGGATGATGAGGCTGGATTAGAAGTATACCGACATAGCGCAGCCCACATACTCGCTCAGGCACTAAAGCGATTATATCCGGAGGTGAAACTAGGGATAGGCCCTGTGATTGAAGATGGATTTTATTATGATATAGATCTTCCTACACGTCTTACTCCAGAAGATTTGCCTAAGATTGAGGCGGAGATGGCCAAGGTGATTAAAGAGGATATCCCCATTACTCGTCGTGTCGTAAGCCGTGATGAAGCGATTGAGATTTTTGAAGAGATCGGGGACCATCTAAAACTAGAATTAATCCGTGATCTCCCTGAGGATTCGACTATTACCATTTATGATCAGGGCGAATTCTTTGATCTATGTCGTGGGCCACACATGCCATCAACAGGTAAGCTAAAAGCATTTAAGTTAATGAGTATTGCGGGGGCCTACTGGCGGAGTAACTCCGATAACCAAATGCTACAGCGGATTTACGGTACTGCTTTTGCGAAAAAATCACAACTCGATGAATACCTTCATTTCTTAGAAGAGGCTAAGAAGCGAGATCATCGTCGCATCGGAAAAGATCTGAGACTATTTATGTTCTCCGAAGAAGCACCCGGGATGCCCTTCTACCTACCGAAAGGAATGGTAATGCGTAACGAGCTAGAAAATCTTTCTCGTGAAATCCAGCTTCAGTCTGGGTATGAGGAAGTGCGCACTCCGCTCATGATGAATCAACGTCTCTGGGAACAATCAGGTCACTGGGATCATTATCATGAAAATATGTACTTTACAGATGTAGACGAGAGCAAATTCGCACTAAAGCCGATGAACTGTCCAGGGCATATGCTGATGTTCAAAAATGAGCTTCGTTCTTATCGGGACTTACCGATGCGTATGGCAGAGTTTGGTCAAGTGCATCGACATGAGCTTTCGGGTGCTTTAAACGGAATGCTTCGTGTCCGTACATTTACACTAGATGATGCTCATATTTTCGTTCGTCCTGATCAAATTGAAGATGAAGTATTTAGTGTAATAAAACAGATTGATAGACTGTACTCCGTCTTCCAATTTCCTTATACAATTGAACTTTCTACTCGTCCAGAGGATTCGATGGGCTCCGATGAATTATGGGAACAAGCAGAAGGGGCTTTAAAAAATGTACTAGACCGCTCGGGAATTGACTATCGAATTAACGAGGGGGACGGTGCTTTCTATGGCCCGAAAATCGACTTCCACATCCGTGATGCCCTAAAGCGTAGTCACCAATGTGCAACGGTTCAGCTTGACTTCCAGATGCCAGAGAAATTTGATTTATCTTATGTCGGGGAAGATAACGAGAAGCGCTGCCCGGTCGTGATTCACCGTGCTGTCATGGGATCGGTTGATCGCTTCTTAGGAGTCTTAATTGAGCATTTTGCGGGCGATTTCCCGCTATGGTTAGCACCTGTTCAAGCGAAAGTGATTCCTGTATCGCGATCCTTCAATGATTATGCTAGCGAAGTAGTACAGCAGCTAAGAAGTGCAGGTATTCGGGTAGAAGCGGATCTTCGAGAGGAGAAGCTTGGATATAAAATCCGAGAAGCAGAGGTACAAAAAGTTCCTTATATGTTTGTCATAGGGGAGAAAGAGCAAGAATCGAAATCGGTAACCGTTCGTCGTCGTCATAATAAAGAGCAAATATCTTGGAAGATTGATGAATTGTTGAAAGACCTCGATCAAGAGATTAAAGAGCGTCGCTAAGATCAAAAAGCTTTCACCCTTTACGTTTGGTGAGGAGGTATTGAGAAGCGGTGGGATACTTGGATATTGGTAAGATCATGCAGTAAGTAGTTTTGGTTATGTGAGTTGACATTCTGTAACCAACATGATATATTCATACCATTCGTGTAAGAAGAGGCGCCCGCTTCTCACCTGATTGACATTGTTCAGATTAGGTTTTGACATTCGCTGATGGATTGTATAAACTTCAGGAATCAGAAGTGTGGGCGCATCATACGTCCACACTTTTTTATTTTATCTATATTACATTTTTTGGAGGTGGCAGGTCATCAGCAAAGATCAACAACATCAAATCAACGAAGCCATTCGCGCTCGCGAAGTACGTTTGATTGATGCAAACGGAGACCAAGCTGGAATCGTCGCATTACGTGATGCACTTAAAATGGCACAAGAACAAAATCTTGACCTTGTGAATATTGCACCACAAGCCAAACCCCCTGTTTGCCGGATTATGAACTACGGAAAATTCCGTTACGAGCAAAGCAAAAAGGATAAGGAAACTCGCAAGAATCAAAAGATCGTTCAACTGAAAGAAGTACGTTTGAGCGCATCGATTGAAGAGAATGATGTGCAGACCAAATTGAAGCATGTTATCAAGTTCTTGCAACATGGCGACAAAGTGAAGCTATCGATTCGTTTCCGTGGTCGTCAGATCACTCATCAGGAGCTAGGCCGTAAGGTATTGGATCGTGTGGCTCAAGAAGTAAAAGAGATCGCCGATGTAGAGCGCCCAGCGAAGCTAGAGGGTCGTCAGATGATCATGATTCTAAACCCAAAACAACAATCGTAAGGAGGACTCGCTCATGCCAAAAATGAAGACAAAAAAAGCAGCAGCAAAACGCTTTAAGAAAACGGGTACGGGCAAAGTAAAACGTAGCCATGCATTTACAAGTCATATTTTAGAGAGTAAATCTCCAAAGAGAAAGCGTAACCTACGTAAGGGCGCATATCTGTCTAAGGGTGACCAAAAGCGTATTGAATCGTTAATTACGTATCTATAACATAATGGATCTGTTCAGGAGGGATTACTAGTGGCAAGAGTGAAAGGTGGTACCGTTACACGTCGTCGTCGTAAAAAGGTACTCAAACTAGCACGTGGATATTTTGGTTCCAAACATAGACTGTTCAAAACAGCGAAACAACAAGTAATGAAATCCTTGATGTACGCATACCGCGACCGTCGTCAAGTGAAGCGCGATTTCCGTCGTCTTTGGATTACACGTATCAATGCAGCTGCGCGTATCAACGGACTTTCTTATAACAAATTAATGTACGGCTTGAAAGTTGCTGGCGTTGATATTAACCGTAAAATGCTTGCTGACCTCGCTGTCAATGATGCAAAGGCATTTGCAGACCTTGCAGATATTGCGAAAAAAGCGAAATAATTTCTGTTTGTAGGACCCCGCGACTAGCTATGGTTAGTCATGGGGTCCTGTTTGTATTTTTTTGAAAAAATGTGAAATAAGGGCAGGAGATTTGCCTTCTTCATTGTATATAGTTTATATACAAATTTTTACAATATGAGTCATGAAACTACGTTGTGGAAGATGTCGCCTGAAATAAATTTTTGTAAGACTTGGGCAGAGAAATTAATATTTTTATCGTATTCATATGTAAATGAATTATAATAGAAAAGACGAGGAGATCGTGAAGACGCTCACCCAACAAAGGGAGGAGTAAGCTACATGTTAGCAGAATGGCTAATTACAGAGTATGAACAAAATGGACATTTGGCTGCTGAAGGGGAAGTTTATCTCCCGGTGAGTGCCATCCATGAGTTTGTCAAAGATTGTGTGGACTTGAACATTGCCATTATTGGTTTGGATTATGTACTGAAGCAAGACGAAGATTTTTACATTCGTTTAAATAGTCTCGATTGTAGTGAGATACTAGCGAGTTTTACAGATTGGAACAGTTTAGTGGAATATTGCAATCATATTGTTTTAAGTAATATTGAAGGTGAACAGACATCAGAAAACATGGAGTATTTCATTCCGATTATGATTGAAGAGTTTAACTGGAGAATTAGCCACTTACTGTAAAAAATGTTTTAGTACTTATCAAATTTATAGAGTTCTTTCATCTGACCGGTTAAGTTAAACCGTTTATATCATAAAAAAACGAGCCCTTTTTAAGGCTCGTTTTCCCCTTTTTATAGGCTTAACGCTTATTGCTCGTTCGAAGCTCGATCTCAGGTATAGAGAAGCTGATAATAAAGGCAGCGAGGATGAGTATGCCAATCCCCAGATAAACATGATGTAAAGAAGAAAGGAGAGTATCTTTTGTTTGCACTAAAATCGATTGCATAAACGTTTGAGACTCTGCTGTAAGGTGAGACTGAACTTGATGTAATTGTTCTGGATTCATTAGGATCTGTGGGTCGCTTAACAGTTTTACAGTAGATTCTGGAAGCCCTTTGCTAGATGCTGTGGAAGCAGAGACTTCGCGGATGAATTGGTTTTGTGGAGAGGACTGCATAATCATCGTCATGATGGAAACCCCGACAGTCCCACCAAGTTGGCGGAATAACTGCACAGAGGATGTGCCCGTCCCCAGATGTTCATACGGAATAGCATTTTGAATGGTGACCGAGAAAATAGGGAATGTGATCCCAAGTCCTAGACCGATAATCGATAACTGTAGCATTATTTGGAGCGAAGTGGTATGGGTTGCTGTATCGAGCATGGACAAAATCCCAACCAGTATTAGACCGAGTCCCAAAATGCTTAATTTTTTATATTTTCCCGTCCGCGCTAAAATCTGTCCTGTAAAAAAGCTAGCAAAAACGAGACCAAACTGAATAGGGATCATAATGACACTTGAGGTAGTAGCATCTTTCCCCTGAACCCCTTGTAAAAAGAAGGGAGTAAAGGTAATACAGCTAAATAGTCCCATCCCAAGAAGCAGATTAATACTATTAGCGAGCGTAAAAATTTTGTTTCGAAATAAAGTAAGCGGGAGAATCGGGTTAACTGCCTTTTTCTCCGTATGAATGAAGAACATAAGGCTCAAAAACGATAAGCAGGATAGTCCGATGATCTGCGGAGATAACCAAGGATAATCTTTTCCAGCTAAAGAAAACACTAATAAAAATGGGACGATCGTCCCTGTTAAGAGGATAGATCCAAGGTAGTCAATTTTTTTGTTTCCTGAACTCTTGATAGTGGGGAACAGTTTTGAGATAAGCAAAAAGGCCACAAATCCAATAGGAAGAAAGACCCAGAAGATATAATGCCAGTTCCATGTGTCTACGATCATACCGCCGATGGTGGGGCCAAGGATGCTAGAAGTGGCAAATGTAGCACTTAAGAATCCTTGCCATCTACCTCTTTCGCGTGGAGAAAATAGATCTCCTACCGCTGCAAAGGAAGTAGATAAGATCATGCCTCCACCAATTCCTTGTAAGCCGCGATATAGGATTAATTGTTCGATGGATTTAGCAGTCCCACAGAGAAAAGATGTGATGAGAAAAAAACCAATTCCAGTTAAGATAAATCTCTTTCTACCGTACAGATCAGATAACTTCCCAACTAAAATAGCTGTAATACTTGAAGTTAACATATAAATAGTAAACACCCAGTTAAATAATTCTGCTCCATGCAATTGAGCGACGATGGTAGGTAGGGCGTTTATAACAATCGTCTGGTTGAGCGAAGCAAAGAGTAATGCACAGGCAATGGCGCTCATAATAAAGATCTTCTCGCGTCTACTTAAATCTTCCATAGATTAATATTCACCTTCCCGAAATATTTGTTTTACAAGATTAAATAAATGAAGGAAAATACGTTCCACCCAGGATAGAAGAATGAAACGTGACGTATTTTATAAAAGCTTTTTATACAAATTTTGAAGGACAGAAAGATCATCGAGTGTAAAAGGATCAAACTTCTGCAGAAGGTACTCTTTCCTTTTTTCAGACATCCAAGTTGATTTCTCTTGTCCTTTTTCTGTTATATGAACTTCGACTACCCGTTTGTCCAGCTGAGAACGCTGACGTGCTACGTATTGTTCCCTTTCGAGTTGATCTACTACGTGCGTGATATGACTAACGGAAACCTCAAATTCTTGCGCTAAGGCAGTGATCATCTGCGGTCCGCGCAAATCAAGGTGATGTAATAGAACAAACTCAGTTCCAGTCAGTGTTTCACCCCATGCTTCCCGAAGCTCTTTTCGCATAGAGCGTTGAATCAACCGAAACATCGTCTCGATTTCTAATATAGCCTCAAATCGTGTACTCATAGTTAACTCCTGCATATCTACGCAAACGGATGCGCATGATGGTAAATCGGCTTCTTCTTCTATTATACCGTATACAAATGAGAAAGCCCACGCTGGATCGTTTTCATTTCAGGCAATATTTGCTATCATATACTTATATAATGGAGATCAATTTTCTTGGTATTAGCAACTTTATTCTTTTGAAACGATATAAAGGTTAGCTGTTAGAGTGTAGGGAATACCATAAGAGTACGTTGTTAATTGAAATAGAGTAGCGGGGGCGTTATGAGTGTCGACATGGTATGAGGAGAGTTTTGGAAAGGATTACTTACTCGTTTATCATCATCGTAATCAACAAGATGCAGAACAAGAAGTAAAACAAATAACCGAGTGGCTTCAGTTAGCTGCAGATGATTTTATATTAGATTTATGTTGTGGAACAGGAAGACATACGGCAACTCTTGCTATGGAGCATCTTAATGTAGTGGGATTGGATTTATCGCCTACATTGCTTTCAAAAGCGGTTTCTAGAAATCAACCGTATAAGATTCCGTTTATCATTGGGGACATGCGGCATTTGCCTTTTGTAGGAGAAACGTTTGATGTCGTATTAAATTTATTTACTTCATTTGGTTATTTTGAGACGGATGAAGAAAATGAACAAGTGATCCGGGAAGTGGCACGCGTTTTAAAACCGAAGGGACGCTTTTTAATAGATTATCTGAACCGTGAATATGTGATTCAACATTTAGTTGCTGTGAGCCAGCGGGAGCAAGATGGTATCCAAATTCAAGAAGAACGCTCCATTCAGGATGATTTTGTAGTAAAAAAGATTACACTATCGGATAAGCAAAGAGGAGAGCGAACTTATACAGAGAAAGTAAAAATGTATACATATGACCAAATGATTGATATGTTACACCGGAATGGACTCCGAGTGAAGCAGACATATGGCGGATTTGATGGTATTTCGTATCATCAAAATAGCCCACGTATGATATTGATAGGGAATGTTGGATAATGGAGTAGAAAAAACTGTCAAGCGAAAGAGAACAGATCGGAGTATCAAAGATCTGTTCTCTTTCTATAGCTTTACATTTCGTCTGCTTTCCGGGCAATTTCACTCCGATAGATAAAGGGTAGCTCTACTTCACCGTAATAAGGCTGCCCACGGAACACCTCAGATAAGCGTCTCATGCCGTTATTGATTCCTTCGTAACTAGTATGGTCAACTTGTGCTTCGAAGTCCCCATCAATAATGAGTTTGGAATCTTCCCCGACACGTTGGACGGCGAGTTTCATTAGATCCACGTCCAAGTTTTGTGCTTCAATGATATAGACAATTGCCTTCATACCTGTCGTATCGAACCCTCTAATGTCACTAAAGGGGAGTAGTAAGAGCTTCGGTGGTTGTTTTTCTTTTTCATTTCCTTTCATCAGCTCTTCTAATACCATTTTATCGCCAAATTTACTACACAGCATTGATCCGATAGCTGAATCCATGATTTTTTCATCCCGTGTCCCTGGATAAAAGCCTAATTTAGCACTATTTCTAGCAGCCATAGGGTTTACGAAGCAGATGAGCCGATCATATTTCCCTTTTTCAATCTGATGCATCGCGTAGTTCAGGGCGATGAGCGATTTTCCAGTCCCCGCTTTTCCCTTGACTACAGTCATAGGATTGTTTCGTAAACTGTCAAGGGCGCAGCGCTGATAAGCATCTCGAGGAGAGAACTTACCAAAATAGAGGGTTTCAAATCCTCGTGGACGAACATGCATATGAGTTTCACCAGTCCATCGAAGCAAATCTACGTGCTTGTTGCCGTTGTTTATGACGAGGTATTGGTTTGGTAGCAGTTCAAAAACATTTTCATCTAGATTATGAAGTAAGCTTGCATAACGCTCGTCGTCCACATCTGCTTCGATGTATCCCGTATAAGTGCACTCATCTTGATCTTGTTCCAAAACTTGAATTCCTAAACCTCGAGCCTTCTGCTTTAAAAGCAGGTCATTTGTGATAATTCCATACTGATTATCTACACAACATTGTAGGATTTTATTATCAGCATAGTTTGGATCAAATTGATCTCCGAGCTGTACCGTATAATCTTTGGTATCGAAAATCATTTGTTCTTGATTTTGTTCAATATATCGAGTAGCCACACGAGCATCATAAGCTAGACGTGGATTATGACTTAACTTATGTTTTTCTAGCTCTCGAAGTACCATTGCTGTGATGACGAATTTAGCATCCTGTAGTTCTTCTGGACAGCTTATCCCTGTCAAAAGTACATTTGTATCAATGACATATTTCATACAGGGGGAACCCCCGATCCCTTTGATGTTAACTCAAGGTTTTGGAACACTAAGGCCAAGTGCATGGTGTACATCATAAGTGTTACCTGTTTTATAGAAATTAGATCCTGTATATATTGGTATGGAAAAGACTGGATAGTGCTCAAACGGAAGCCCTTATATAGTTTATGAAATTGGTTTGTTTTTGGCACGTACATGAATTGATAATCGTCATCTGGATGGATCGAATATTGCTTTTCGGATTCGCATCATCCTCCATGGATATAGTGGAATAAATGGTTTATCGTTAGTCTAATTCTATGTTACAAGTGGTGAGAATCATTTTGCAAGATAAAAAGATAGAAAAATGATACTCTTGCGAAAAAATAGGTGTAAAAAACCAAAAAAAGTTTCTCTTGGTATCTCCAATTTTTTGCTACAATAATATTGCCGCGAAAGATTCATACTGAATAAAAAGGGGGCGTCATTATGGCAAATCGCCATAAACAAAAAGGAAAACGTGATAATACTACGATTGTCTTTATTACTTTATTAGTATTGTTTTTAGGTGTTGGTGTTTACTCATTAGTAAACATGTTCAATTCTGGGGGAAAATCAGATGCAGTTCAACCTGATAAGGTGATTGATCTAAAGGTCGAAAAACAGGCGAAAATCGGAAAAGCAGATGCACCGGTTAAGATTGTGGAGATCGGGGACTTCCGTTGTCCACACTGCAAATTGTTCCATGATCAACATTATGCACAGCTAAAGCCCTATATTGATTCTGGGAAAGTCCAATTTACATTTGCTCCATTCCAATTTATGAAACCGGAACCACTGGTTGCAGGGATGGCGGCTAAGTCTGTAATGGCCCAAAATAAAGAGGCTTTTTGGAAATTTTACGATGCTGTTTATAACAATCAAGTTGAATACAATAAACTACCAGAAGGAAAAGCGGCTGATTTCTTAGTTGACTTGATCAAGAAAAATATCCCTGAGGTGAGTGCCGAACAAGTGGCCAAGGATATTAAGTCTGACAAATACAAAGCAGATGTAGAAGCGGACAATAAGTATGTAGAGTCACTCGGTATAACGGGAGTGCCAGTTGTGTACATCAATGGCAAGATGGCGACAGATGCTGAGATTAACAATGTCCAAGCTTTCAAAACGCGGTTGGATAAAGAACTAGGTGGGAAATAATGAACTTCTTATCTAGATATGCTCTATACTTTGCTTGGATTGTCTCGATTGTCGCTACTGGAGGCAGTCTCTACATGAGTGAGGTATTAGGCTGGATACCATGTGATCTTTGTTGGTATCAGAGGATCTTTATGTATCCCCTTGTCTTATTACTTGGTATTGCTACATTTCGAGATGATCGAGAAATAGGGAAATATGTATTTTCCCTTGCAGGCATCGGTATTTTGATTTCTAGCTATCATATTTTAGTCCAACAAGTGCCTTCTATTGGGGGAATGCTCAAATGTAAGGTTGGTATTCCGTGTAGCCAAGATTATTTAAATTGGTTGGATGGTTTGATTACGATTCCAGTCCTTGCATTTATTGGTTTTTTCTTGATTTTGATTTTTACTTGGTTAAGCAGAAAAGAAGCAGAATAAAAATAGGTGATAAGCTCTCGGATACTAGTCCAGCCAATTAGATATCTTGTACATAAATTAAATCATGGGAAACTTCCCAAAGAGGAGGTATTCACATGAGTGGTTTAAATGGCGGATGTTATGATGGCGGCGGTGGCTTCGGCTTTGGCTGGGGTGGCGGTGGTATCTGGATCATCCTTGTTATTTTAGCCATCGTCTGCGTCTTCTGCTGTTGTGGCTTCTTCGGCTTTGGCGGTTGGGGAGGAGGCTGGGGTGGTAGAGGAGGCTGCGGCTTTGGTGGTTGCTAATCATCCCATTGATCTAACTAAGATTAGTGGAGTAGATGATGATCACTGAAGGGGCCTATAGAGATCTCTTAAGTGATTAAGGGGTCTCTATTCCTATCAGATTGAAAATGATACATAAAATGGGAGTGTCGCAATGATGGGGAGAACCACGGAAGGTAAGTCTTTGTTCCGATCCATGCTGAAGGAACTAACGGAGGCGGCAGGACCTCCAGGATTTGAAAAAGCTGTACGGGAAGTAATGGAGCAGTATGCCGCTTCCTATGCCGATGAAATACATAAAGATCGTCTAGGTAGTTTTATCGCTCGCAAGGGAACGACAGGCCCTCGAATTATGATTACGGGGCATATGGACGAGGTTGGATTTATGGTTACTCGTATCACCGATGATGGGTTTCTAAGATTTCATCCATTAGGTGGTTGGTGGGGGCAAGTCCTCCCTGCACAGCGTGTAGAGGTGATCACATCTAAGGGTCGACATTTAGGTGTAGTAGGTTCTGTGGCTCCTCATTTATTGGAACCAGATAAGCGAAAAAAGGGCGTTGAGGTAACTGATTTATTTGTCGATTTGGGTGTGGAGGGTAAAGAAGAGATTGATCAATTAGGAATTAGGCCAGGAGACTTTATCATCCCCTACTCCCCTTTTACAACGATGAGTAATGAAAATCGCTGGCTGGCTAAGGCGATGGATAATCGTTTAGGCTGTGCAGTAGCGTTAGGTGTGTTACAAGAGTTATCAGAGAATGGTGTTTTACATAAAAATCAGGTGTTCTCAGTAGGAACTGTGATGGAGGAGGTAGGATGTCGAGGAGCGATTACTTCTGCTCAGGTAGTAGATCCAGATATCTCGATTGTGGTGGATGTAGGGATTGCAACCGATTCCTTGGGAACGACTAACCCGCACGGGGATACCAAAATGGGAGAGGGCCCACTTCTCGTCCTATATGATGCAGGTCATATTGCCCACTGTGGCATGATTGATTTTGTCAAGCAGGTTGCTGAGGAAGAAGGGATTCCTTACCAGTTTGAGGTGATCACGGGTGGTGCGACTGATAACCATTTTATCCACACGCATAAAACAGGCGTACCAAGTATCAGTCTAGGTGTACCAACTCGTTATATCCATAGTCATTCCTCGATCTTAGATCGTCGGGACTGTGAGGCGTTGGTTCGTTGGATTGTGGCGATTGTGAAGCGTCTTGATGAGGCTAAAGTGAAGGAAATTCAAGGAGTTTTCGAAGCAAAGTAGTTTCCACCCTCATAATAAAAACACCAAGTTATTTCACTAGCTTGGTGTTTTTACCGCTATTTACAAGTTATTTGTTCTGACCAAATTCGATTCAGAGTGGTGCCTTTGGGGCAAAAAGTGACTTGAAACACATCTGGATTCGATAAGGATTTCCATTCTTGAAAGCCAACTTGAGGATCAAAGTATTTTAGGATGCAAGTCATGAGGTTACCGTGTGTAACAAAGACAACCGTAGACTCTTCACTCTCTAGCTCCCTTCGAATCAGGGGAGCAACACGCTGAAATGCTTGCCGATTAGACTCTCCTCCTTCGACTGAGAAGTCAAGGTTTTCGAAGCTTTTTTCCAGTACCTCTACCCAATTATCAAGCGGAGTCGGGGAGAGTACTCTTTCGGATAATCGCTCATCTTTGATAATCTTTTTTTGCAAATGCTTTGCGAGTGGTTGAATGGTTTGGATTGCACGTTTATAAGGGCTTGAGATAATTTTGGAAACGCTATCATTTCGATTTATGAAAAATTTAGTTAATTCATCTGCCTGCGTAAATCCATTAGTAGTTAGGGGAGCTTCCTGATCTTGCCCCTCTGCTTCACAATGGCGGACAACGATAAGAGATTTCAACGCGCTCCCTCCTTTACCATTTATACCTATCATATCAAATCGTGAAGAGTTGAACAATGTTGTTTTTGAAAACGTTTTTAAAAAAGAATATTCAGTGTTTGAAACCTACGCAAGAGGCTGAAACAATCAACCTCTTGTATGGCAAGTAATTTAGGTTCAAGGACCAAATGGATCAGGCTTAGGGCCTGTCGTGATTTTATTATGGAGTGTATCAACCATTTGATCGCGATCTTGTTCGGTACTATTGTTCCATATGACTTCAAAAAGCACACCTAGACCTGGTAAGAGCTTTTCATCGCCTTGCTTGATTGAATCGACGATCATTCCCTCTAATTCTTGTTCGGCCATACCACTAATATTATGTAAGACAGCGCCACGGATATTAAAATTCAATGGATGCGCCTCCTTTACCCTATTTTTCAATAGAATGGCCGATTATGTGTCTCTTTATCCAATATGATGGCAATGGTATAATGAATGAACCAATTTTGAAGGAGTTCGGATATATGCTTTGGACAATCATTACTTCTATGCAAAATACAGCCTTAAAAAGATGGAAGAAGTTAAAGACGAGAAAAGGACGTAAAGAACATCAAAGTTTCCTGATCGAAGGGGAGCATCTGATTCAAGAAGCAGTGCGATCGGGAGCGAATTTCGTCGCTGTGATGGTAGAAGAAGAGCAACGGGAAAAATGGGAGAAGTTTTTTAGTACTCATCAGATAAAATCTCCATACTATGTACTTCCTTCCCCGATTTTTCAGTCACTTGTGGAAACAGAAACTCCCCAAGGGGCGATGGCAGAGATTGAGATGCACAAGTGGGAGGAAGACGACCTATTGGAGCAAGATACTTCTACGTTCCTCTTGTTAGATGAAGTACAGGACCCGGGTAACGTAGGAACGCTATTGCGGACGGCACAGGGTATGGGGATTACAGGAGTATATATGGGGCATGGTACGGTAGACCTATATAATCCGAAAGTAGTCCGTGCTACGATGGGGGCGATCTTTCATGTGCCGATTTTTCCGCGCAATCTGGAACTCGCGATTCAATCGATGAAGCAAAAAGGGATTACGATTGTGGGCACGTCCCCGCATGCAGGGCAGTGTCACTTCGACTATCCGTTTCCGAGTCGTACGGCGATTTTGCTAGGCAATGAAGGACGTGGAGTAAATCCTGATGTTCTGGCGCAAGCAGATGTTGAAGTTCAGATCCCGATGCCAGGGAATACAGAGTCTTTTAACGTATCCGTAACGGGAGCGATTTTAATGTACGAGCGAGTGCGCCAGTCTTATCGATAATCGATTGCAAGCTGACGCTGACTTCGTTATAATAGCGATAATCAATGTGGAAAATGAATGACAGCGATGAGCAAGATTAGTATGCAGAAGTGCTCCTTTTCAGGGAAGAGGTATCCTAGACTGCAAGTGCCTCTATGGAAGCGACTGCCGAATTCACTTGTGAGCTGAATCTTTGAACAGAAGATAGATGATTGTCTTCTAAATAGAGGATTTCCGGTTTTAGCCACCGTTATCAGGTTCGAAAGTGGAAAGAGAAAGCTGAGCTTGTTTCAGGACTTTCTTTCAAAAAGGGTGGTACCACGGAAAGACTTTCGTCCCTTTGTAGGGAGAGGTCTTTTTTATTTTGTCTTGAAAATTTATTGAATATAGGGGTGTATTCCTATGCGTGAACGTTTAGAAAGTCTACGTACGGAGGCGTTACAAGAAATTCAGTCCGCTTCTGAAATGGAACTGATTAGAGATTTAAAAGTAAAATACCTCGGTAAAAAAGGGGAATTAACGGCGGTATTACGTGGGATGGGTTCTCTATCCGCTGAGGAACGCCCAGTGATAGGCGGGCTTGCGAATGAGGTGCGAGCTGCACTTGAAATAGCCTTTGCACAAAAAATTGAAGCAGTGGAGTCCGCGGAACTAGAAGCCAAGCTACAAAGTGAAACCATTGACGTAACGCTACCAGGCGTATCATTTGAACCAGGTTCGATTCATCCGCTCCAATCTGTAATCGAGCAAATTGAAGATATTTTTATCGGGATGGGCTTTGAAATCGCAGAGGGTCCAGAAGTGGAGCTAGATCACTATAACTTTGAAATGTTGAATCTTCCTAAAGATCATCCAGCTCGCGATATGCAGGATTCTTTCTATATCACTCCTGAAATTTTGTTACGCACCCATACTTCTTCGGTACAAGGTCGGACATTGCTAGCCAGAGAAGGAGAAGTACCCGTTCGAATCATCATGCCAGGGAAAGTATATCGCCGTGACGACGATGATGCGACCCATTCACACCAATTCACACAAATCGAGGGCTTGGTGGTAGATCGTGGTGTATCGATGGGGGAGTTAAAAGGTGTATTGCTACAACTGATTCAGAAGATGTTTGGTCCAGATACAGAAGTACGCTTACGTCCTAGTTATTTCCCTTTTACGGAACCAAGTGTAGAAGTGGATATTTACCATCCAGAAAAAGGATGGCTGGAAATCCTAGGAGCTGGTATGGTTCACCCACGTGTATTAGAAAAAGCAGGCTATGACTCAGAGCGCTACACAGGATTTGCTTTTGGACTCGGAGTAGAGCGGATTGCGATGCTAAAGTATGACATTGATGATATTCGTCACCTATATAACAATGACTTGCGTTTCTTACGTCAATTTAAATCAGTTTAAGAGAGGAGAGGGGATACATGTTAGTCTCCTATGATTGGATTTCGGAGTATGTAGATTTGACAGGGATTACCCCTGAGATGATTGCAGAAGAGTTAAATCGTACTGGGATTGAGGTTGAAGTGATCTACACTCGTGATAATGGAGTGAGTCATGTTGTGGTCGGACATGTTTTATCAGTAGAGAAGCATCCTGAAGCAGATAAACTAAATATCACACAAGTGGATGTCGGGGATTCTGAACCACTCCAAATCGTATGTGGCGCGCCTAATGTAGCAGCTGGACAGTTGGTTCCGGTTGCGGTCAAGGGAGCTACTTTGCCAGGCGGAATTAAAATTAAGGATACCAAATTACGTGGTGTTGCTTCTCGCGGTATGATTTGTTCAGCAAAAGAGTTAGGAATCCCAGACAAGTTCTTAATGGAGCATCAAAAGCAAGGGATTCTGGTGTTAGGAACCGATGCGGTAATCGGACAAGATATCAAAGAATACCTCGGGATGGATGATCAAGTAGTCGAGTTAGAGCTTACGCCAAACCGTTCTGACTGCTTAAGTATGATGGGAGTTGCTTATGAGCTTTCAGCCATCTTTAATCGCGAACTTCGTTTCCCAGAGAGAAAAGAAGCGATTTTATCCACTGAAAACACACAAATCGAAATCACGACGGATCTAGAAGAAGATTGCCCATTTTATGCAGTGCAAGTGGTAAAGGGAATTCAAGTTGGACCTTCTCCACAATGGCTACAAAATCGGTTGATTTCAGCAGGGATTCGTCCAATTAATAATGTAGTCGATGTAACTAACTACGTGATGATTGAGACAGGACAACCTTTACACGCTTTTGACCTTCAAACGATTCCAACAGGAGAGATTGTCGTTCGACGTTCTAGAGCAGGGGAGACGGTTGTGACACTAGATGGAGTGACAAGGGCATTAGACGATGAAACGTTACTTATCACAGATGGCGCGCAGACCCTAGGGCTTGCTGGTGTTATGGGCGGTGAGTCTTCAGAAGTCCGTCCTCATACCACTACCGTGCTGTTGGAATCTGCATACTTTGATCCTACCTTGATTCGCCGTGCATCTCGCAAATTAGGTCTGCGTTCGGAAGCAAGCAATCGATTCGAAAAAGGAGTTGATCCAGAGCGGATCTTACCTGCATTAAACTGTGCCGTTCAATTGTTGCAAGAGGTCGCAGGGGCGCAAGTAGGCTCAGGGGTGATCGTAAAGCGCTCGGGAGAAATTGAAGAAGTGACGGTTTCCTTGCGTCATGATCGTCTTATGAAAGTGTTAGGAACGAGTATTAGTGAGGAGCAAGTTATAGAGATCTTTCGCCGTTTAGGCTTCGCGTCTCACTTTGATGCGGAGAAAAAGACTCACCACGTTCAAGTTCCAACACGTCGTCCAGATATTCAATTAGAAGTAGATTTAATTGAAGAAGTGGCGCGGATTTATGGATATAACCGCATCCCTACGACCTTACCATGGGGCCAACAACAGCCAGGGCATTTATCCGATTCACAGCGTTTGCGTCGTAAGCTACGTCATCTCTTGATTGATCTTGGATTATCCGAAGTACTTACGTATAGCCTTACTTCAAGCAAGCGAGGGACCGAAGTAGGAGCTCTTACTCCATCAGTGGGTCCCGTTCGCTTGGCGATGCCGATGTCTAGTGAACATGCTGTATTACGTACAACACTCTTGCCAGAGCTTGTTCAGACGGCAGCGTATAACGTGAAGCATGGTAATGAAGATCTTGCTATCTTCGAGATGGGCCGGGTATATGTAACGCAAGAGAAGAAGCTTACAGAACTTCCTGAAGAGCGCATGGAACTCGCTTTCCTATTAACAGGCGACCTTCGCTCTGCCCGTTGGAACCGTCAAGCAATGCATGGTGGCGATTTCTATGTAGCAAAAGGGATTGTGCAAGCTATTATTGAGCGAATCGGCGTGTCTAACGTTGAGATTCAAGCGGCAAGCCACCATGAGGGATTTCATCCAGGACGTACTGCTGAATTGGTTTATAATGGAGAGGTAATGGGCGTACTTGGACAGATGCATCCGCAATTGGCGAAACAGCATGATCTCAAAGAGACTGTAATAGTTCAGCTTGATCTCGATCGCTTACAACAAGCAATTCAGAAAGATGTTCGCTATCAAGCGATCCCGCGTTTCCCAGCCGTCACCCGCGACTTGGCTCTGGTTGTTGACAAAAATGTAGAGGCAGGAGTCCTTGAGGCAGGAATCCATGAAGTAGCTGGAGAACTTCTTGAATCGGTACGCCTATTCGATGTATTTATCGGCTCACAAGTGGGAGAAGGTAAGATGAGCATCGCTTACTCGCTCGTTTACCGAGCAACAGACCGGACGCTAACGGATGCCGAAGTGTCCGCTACCCATTTAAAAGTAGTTGAACATCTGCAGACTACATTAGGCGCCGTATTGCGAAGTTAATGTGACGATTTTAATTCCATTAGCTCTCGATCACCCAAAATAAGCCTAATTAGTGATAGACTTAGGAGACAGGATCGTTTTATTCCAATGAAGATCGGGTAATGAACATTTCAATTGGTATACAACATGCAAGAAAAACAGTCTACGTGTGGGTTGGTGATATGAATGGTACAACGTTCTCGTATGAATGTAGAGATCTATGGACAGACCTATCCTATCATTGGGAAAGCAACCCCCAGCTACACTCGCCAAGTAGCTGGGTTGGTAGATTCAAATATGAAAGGCATTGCAGAAGGAAATCCTCGTTTAGATATGACGCGTTTGGCAGTATTATCTGCTTTTAATATTGCAGATGAATACTTGCGATTGAAGCAGGAATACGACGAAATCATGCATTTGATCGAGGATAATCAACCTTAGATGAATTGGATTGATATGATCCTATTACTCGCGATCACAGCGGCCTGCTTTCAAGGCTACCGCCAAGGGTTAGTCCGTCAAGTATTCGCGTTACTTGGCACCATTGTAAGCATATATCTCGCGTACAAATTGAGTGGACCTTTTGCCCAAACCATCTCAGGTTGGTTCCCTGGAATTGTGCCTGAAACAGGTGTGTGGGGACTATTCCCGGTCAGTAACTTTGTCTATTCATTCCTCGCATTTGTGGTAATCTTCCTTGTAGCCAGAGCGATTTTCCGGCTCATTGGTGGAGTTGCGGGGAATATAGCCAAGATTCCTGTTTTATCAGCGGTTAATCAGACAGGTGGTCTTGTTTTCGGATTCTTGAGGATGGCCATTTTACTGGTTTTAGTGGTAAATGTCTTTTCGTTTGTTCCTGTACCAAATGTACATAACAAAGTGCAGGATTCCTTCTTGTCTCAACAGATTTTGGCGATTACTCCTGATTTAAAAGATGAAGTAATAGAATTGTTTAAAGGAAAGTCACCGTAAAAATAAGGACGGCTCCCTTCTCTCTTACCATTAGAGAAAGGAGCCGTCCTTATTTTTACGAATAGGAACAGTTGATTACCAGAGACATTTTACGTCTTTTTCAAAGTTAGAAGAATGGATATAGGTATTTGCCCACATGTTATGTACAACATACCATTTATCTGATCCGTTTATTTCTTCTCCATGAACAACTCCACTAAACATATGAGTTCCATAAAAAAGTTTTGTTGGGAGTTGATCATGAGGCTTTGATGAGAGGGATGGTTCCATTAAAGAGGTAACCCCGCCCTTATCGACAGCTTCTTTTGTGAGCGTGGCATTAAATTGAGTGAAGCTTGTTTTACATGGGTGATCTTTTCCTTTATACGGGATCTCTAGCTTCTCCTCCGCGGCAGATACTCCAGTAGCTGTTACCATCATGATGCTACAACCCGTAACGAAAGTAATGCATTTTTTAAACATATGATTGCCTCCCAAAAAATGATTTGAAAAACCTTATTAACCATAGCAGGTTCTATTTTATAAGTAAATGTTGCTTTATAATTATTTATATTTTTTTATAATTCTATAGTTGTAAAAGTGATGGTGAAAGTTTAGTATGAAATTGTATTCTCGCTTTGTAGAATTCGAACTACTTGATGACGAGAAATATATAAATGGAGGTATGGAGATTATGAAGAAAAAGACAGTTTCTGCCGTTCTTGCAACTTCCCTTGTAGTAGGAGGAGTGTTTGTTGGATTTACTGGAGCACAGCCAGTTTCAGCAGCCCAAGCAGAGCAGAAGATTGCTCAGAAAATCGTACTAGAAGATACGTTTAACAGTGGCTATAACGGATGGAGCGGTGGCTTTTCAGACTATCCGCCGGGTAAAGAAAGTGATTGGAAATTATCATACTCTTTACGCGACCTTCCTAAAAATTTAAGCAAGCAACAAAAAGGTCTTCATTTGGGTGGGAGCAATCATAGTGATGATTTGTTCATGTATGTTACAAAGCCAATACATACCACACACAAAGTAAAACCAAATACTACGTATAAGGTAGACTTTGATTTTGATATCGCAACCAACACACCGTCAGGTACATTTGGTGTAGGTGGATCTCCCGGGGATTCTGTGTTTGTGAAAGCAGGAGCTTCCACCATTGAACCCAAATCGTATGTAGCAGATAATAACCACTATCGCTTAAATGTGGATCATGGTCAGCAGGCTGAAGGTGGGAAAAATGCAGCATTGATTGGTACAATTGGGAAAGAAAAGACCACTGATAATTCCTTCGAAATCAAGAATTTTACTAATGCGCAGAAGCCTTACTATATAAAATCAGATAGCGACGGGAAGCTTTGGTTGATCATCGGAACGGATTCTGGTTATGAAGCTTATACCCAGTACTATATTCCACGGGTGAAAGCGACTTTGACTGAAGTAGTAAAATAGTCTGTTCAATGAATAAAAAAACAAACAACTCTTGGAATGATAGAGAGTTGTTTGTTTTTTGTTATCGTTTATTACAGTTGATCGATTAAGTTAACCTGTGGACGGACCAAACAGTGGATGAGGGGCCGATCGGACTTAGTGTTAAATTGGTTGCTAAACCGTCTGCCTCATAGAAGACACCAATCACATCTCCCGCCGTTAGATCAAAATCCCCTGTTAAGGTGATGGAGGCAAACCCTAGAGGGCCTCTTATTGTTAGAACGAGCGCTACATTAATATCTAATAGTGGGAGTAAACCAGTTACCAAGTCTGTTACGACGGGAGAGGTTCGGCGTACGACAAATGATGGATTTGGTCCAGCGCCAACAGTGACCGTTAGTGCTGCAGCCTGGTAACTAATCACCAGTTTAACAGAGTATCTTCCTGACTGTTGGATGGTATAGTTTCCTGTTGCTGCGTTAAACCCAGTTCCTGTGTAGTAGGGGCTAGTCACGGTCCATGATCCTAATTGTGTATCCGTATTAATCACAGTAGAGGCACGTTGAGCAGAGAATCCGAATAATGCTACGTTCGGTCCTGTAGGTCCGGTATTCCCCTGAGGCCCGGTAACGCCCTGAGGCCCTGTGATTCCTTGAGGCCCGGTAACGCCCTGAGGTCCAGTCGATCCTTGAGGCCCAGTAACGCCTTGAGGTCCCGTATTGCCTTGGGGTCCAGTTGGTCCTTGAGGTCCATTATCGCCTTGAGGCCCCGTGTTCCCTTGAGGTCCAGTAACGCCTTGAGGTCCCGTAACGCCTTGAGGCCCGGTAACGCCCTGAGGTCCAGTCGATCCTTGAGGCCCAGTATCACCTTGAGGTCCCGTATCACCTTGGGGTCCAGTAACGCCTTGGGGTCCAGTTGGTCCTTGAGGTCCCGTGTCCCCCTGAGGTCCCGTCGATCCTTGAGGCCCAGTATCACCTTGAGGTCCCGTATCACCTTGGGGTCCAGTTGATCCTTGAGGCCCAGTAACGCCCTGAGGTCCCGTCGATCCTTGAGGCCCAGTAACGCCTTGGGTTCCCGTATCGCCTTGAGGTCCCGTGTCTCCCTGAGGTCCAGTATCGCCTTGAGGCCCAATATCACCTTGAGGTCCAGTCGATCCTTGAGGTCCGGTATCTCCTTGAGGCCCGGTAACGCCCTGAGGTCCAGTCGATCCTTGAGGCCCAGTATCACCTTGAGGTCCCGTATCACCTTGGGGTCCAGTTGATCCTTGAGGCCCAGTAACGCCCTGAGGTCCCGTCGATCCTTGAGGCCCAGTAACGCCTTGGGTTCCCGTATCGCCTTGAGGTCCCGTGTCTCCCTGAGGTCCAGTATCGCCTTGAGGCCCAATATCACCTTGAGGTCCAGTCGATCCTTGAGGTCCGGTATCTCCTTGAGGCCCGGTAACGCCCTGAGGTCCCGTCGATCCTTGAGGCCCAGTAACGCCTTGAGGTCCCGTATCTCCCTGAGGTCCCGTCGATCCTTGAGACCCAATATCACCTTGAGGTCCAGTCGATCCTTGAGGCCCAGTAACGCCTTGAGGTCCCGTAACGCCTTGAGGTCCCGTATCGCCCTGAGGTCCAGTCGATCCTTGAGGCCCAGTATCACCTTGAGGTCCAGTATCACCTTGAGGCCCAGTAACGCCTTGAGGTCCCGTAACGCCTTGAGGTCCGATAACGCCTTGAGGTCCGATAACGCCTTGAGGCCCGGTCGATCCTTGAGGCCCGGTATCGCCCTGAGGTCCCGTGACTCCTTGAGGTCCCGTGACGCCTTGGGGCCCAGTCGATCCTTGAGGTCCAGTATCACCTTGGGGTCCAGTTGGTCCTTGAGGTCCCGTAACGCCTTGAGGTCCCGTCGATCCTTGAGGCCCAGTAACGCCTTGAGGTCCCGTAACGCCTTGAGGTCCCGTATCTCCCTGAGGTCCCGTCGATCCTTGAGGCCCAGTATCACCTTGAGGTCCAGTATCACCTTGAGGCCCAGTAACGCCTTGAGGTCCCGTAACGCCTTGAGGCCCCGTGTCTCCCTGAGGTCCCGTCGATCCTTGAGGTCCAGTAACGCCTTGAGGTCCGATAACGCCTTGAGGCCCAGTCGATCCTTGAGGCCCGGTAACGCCCTGAGGTCCCGTGTTGCCTTGGGGTCCAGTTGGTCCTTGAGGTCCCGTGTCCCCCTGAGGTCCCGTCGATCCTTGAGGCCCAGTATCACCTTGAGGTCCCGTATCACCTTGGGGTCCAGTTGGTCCTTGAGGTCCAGTTGGTCCTTGAGGTCCAGTTGGTCCTTGAGGTCCCGTATTGCCTTGGGGTCCAGTTGGTCCTTGAGGTCCCGTATTGCCTTGGGGTCCAGTTGGTCCTTGAGGTCCCGTGTCTCCCTGAGGTCCAGTCGATCCTTGAGGCCCAGTATCACCTTGAGGCCCAGTATCACCTTGGGGTCCAGTTGGTCCTTGAGGTCCCGTAACGCCTTGAGGTCCCGTAACGCCTTGAGGTCCCGTGTCTCCCTGAGGTCCAGTCGATCCTTGAGGCCCAGTATCACCTTGAGGCCCAGTATCACCTTGAGGCCCAGTATCACCTTGGGGTCCAGTTGGTCCTTGAGGTCCCGTAACGCCTTGAGGTCCCGTATTGCCTTGGGGTCCAGTTGGTCCTTGAGGTCCCGTGTCTCCCTGAGGTCCAGTCGATCCTTGAGGCCCAGTATCACCTTGAGGCCCAGTATCACCTTGAGGTCCCGTATCACCTTGAGGTCCCGTAACGCCTTGGGGTCCCGTAACGCCTTGGGGTCCCGTAACGCCTTGAGGTCCCGTATTGCCTTGGGGTCCAGTTGGTCCTTGAGGTCCCGTGTCTCCCTGAGGTCCCGTAACGCCTTGAGGTCCCGTAACGCCTTGAGGTCCCATGACTCCTTGAGGTCCCGTAACGCCTTGAGGTCCGATAACGCCTTGAGGCCCAGTCGATCCTTGAGGCCCGGTAACTCCCTGAGGTCCAGTAACGCCTTGGGGTCCAGTATCGCCTTGAGGTCCCGTGTCTCCCTGAGGTCCCGTCGATCCTTGAGATCCCGTATCACCTTGGGGTCCAGTTGGTCCTTGAGGTCCAGTATCACCTTGAGGTCCCGTAACGCCTTGAGGCCCAGTAACGCCTTGGGGTCCCGTAACGCCTTGAGGTCCCGTGTCTCCCTGAGGTCCCGTCGATCCTTGAGGCCCAGTATCACCTTGAGGCCCAGTATCACCTTGGGGTCCCGTAACGCCTTGAGGTCCCGTGTCTCCCTGAGGTCCCGTCGATCCTTGAGGCCCAGTATCACCTTGAGGTCCAGTATCACCTTGAGGCCCAGTGTTCCCTTGAGGTCCAGTATCACCTTGAGGTCCAGTATCACCTTGAGGTCCAGTAACGCCTTGAGGCCCCGTGACTCCTTGAGATCCCGTAACGCCTTGAGGTCCCGTCGATCCTTGAGGTCCAGTATCACCTTGAGGCCCAGTGTTCCCTTGAGGTCCAGTATCACCTTGAGGTCCCGTCGATCCTTGAGGCCCAGTAACGCCCTGAGGTCCCGTAACGCCTTGAGGTCCAGTCGATCCTTGAGGTCCCGTAACGCCTTGAGGTCCGATAACGCCTTGAGGCCCAGTCGATCCCTGAGGTCCCGTAACGCCCTGAGGTCCCGTGTCTCCCTGAGGTCCAGTAACGCCTTGGGGTCCCGTAACGCCTTGAGGTCCCGTCGATCCTTGAGATCCCGTATCACCTTGGGGTCCAGTTGGTCCTTGAGGTCCAGTTGGTCCTTGAGGTCCCGTGTCTCCCTGAGGTCCAGTCGATCCTTGAGGCCCAGTATCACCTTGAGGTCCCGTCGATCCTTGAGGTCCCGTGTCTCCCTGAGGTCCAGTCGATCCTTGAGGCCCAGTATCACCTTGAGGCCCAGTATCACCTTGAGGTCCCGTAACGCCTTGAGGTCCCGTATTGCCTTGGGGTCCAGTTGGTCCTTGAGGTCCCGTGTCTCCCTGAGGTCCCGTCGATCCTTGAGGCCCAGTATCACCTTGAGGCCCAGTATCACCTTGAGGCCCAGTAACGCCTTGAGGCCCAGTATCACCTTGAGGTCCAGTATCACCTTGGGGTCCAGTTGGTCCTTGAGGTCCCGTGTCCCCCTGAGGTCCCGTCGATCCTTGAGGCCCAGTATCACCTTGAGGTCCCGTATCACCTTGGGGTCCAGTTGGTCCTTGAGGTCCCGTAACGCCTTGAGGTCCCGTAACGCCTTGGGGTCCCGTAACGCCTTGGGGTCCCGTGACGCCTTGAGGTCCCGTAACGCCTTGAGGTCCCGTATCACCTTGGGGTCCAGTTGGTCCTTGAGGTCCAGTATCACCTTGGGGTCCAGTTGGTCCTTGAGGTCCCGTATCGCCTTGAGGCCCAGTAACGCCTTGGGGTCCAGTCGATCCTTGAGGCCCAGTAACGCCTTGAGGTCCCGTATTGCCTTGGGGTCCAGTTGGTCCTTGAGGTCCCGTGTCTCCCTGAGGTCCAGTCGGTCCCTGAGGCCCAGTAACGCCTTGAGGCCCAGTATCACCTTGAGGTCCAGTATCACCTTGAGGTCCAGTATCACCTTGAGGTCCAGTATCACCTTGAGGTCCAGTAACGCCTTGAGGCCCCGTGACTCCTTGAGATCCCGTATCGCCTTGAGGTCCCGTCGATCCTTGAGGTCCAGTATCACCTTGAGGCCCAGTGTTCCCTTGAGGTCCAGTATCACCTTGAGGTCCAGTCGATCCTTGAGGCCCAGTAACGCCCTGAGGTCCCGTAACGCCTTGAGGTCCAGTCGATCCTTGAGGTCCCGTAACGCCTTGAGGTCCGATAACGCCTTGAGGCCCAGTCGATCCCTGAGGTCCCGTAACGCCCTGAGGTCCCGTGTCTCCCTGAGGTCCAGTAACGCCTTGAGGTCCAGTAACGCCTTGAGGTCCCATGACGCCTTGAGGTCCCGTAACGCCTTGAGGCCCAGTAACGCCTTGAGGCCCAGTAACGCCTTGAGGCCCAGTATCACCTTGAGGTCCAGTATCACCTTGGGGTCCCGTAACGCCTTGAGGTCCCGTGTCTCCCTGAGGTCCAGTCGATCCTTGAGGCCCAGTATCACCTTGAGGTCCAGTATCACCTTGAGGCCCAGTATCACCTTGAGGTCCAGTGTTCCCCTGAGGTCCCGTAACGCCCTGAGGTCCAGTTGGGCCTTGGGGTCCCGTAACGCCTTGAGGTCCCGTGTCTCCCTGAGGTCCAGTCGATCCTTGAGGTCCCGTAACGCCTTGAGGTCCCGTAACGCCTTGAGGTCCCGTGTCTCCCTGAGGTCCAGTCGATCCTTGAGGTCCAGTATCACCTTGAGGTCCCGTAACGCCTTGAGGCCCCGTGACTCCTTGAGATCCCGTAACGCCTTGAGGTCCAGTCGATCCTTGAGGTCCCGTAACGCCTTGGGGTCCAGTCGATCCTTGAGGCCCAGTATCACCTTGAGGTCCAGTATCACCTTGGGGTCCAGTTGGTCCTTGAGGTCCCGTAACGCCTTGAGGCCCAGTCGGTCCGTTAGCCCCGGTCGGAACTTCTAGTCTCACATCGGCGGAACCAGATGTTACCTCAATTTCTAATGTATTGGATATAAAGTTTAGTATATCCCCGAAACCCATTTGAGCACTTCCGCTTGCCCCCGTGTTTCCTTGCACTAAAAATAAGAAATCACCTGTAGCAAAAAAACCAGTTGGTCCGGTTGGCCCAGTCGGTCCTTGGGGTCCTGTATTCCCTTGAGGCCCTGTATTCCCGAGGGGTCCAGGTGGGCCTCCACTTGGTCCCGTCGCGCCCGTAGGTCCTGTGGGTCCAATTGAGATCGGAATAGACAATGCCTTCTTCAACTTAGCGTTTAGTTCTTTTTCCAATAAGGTTGCTTCTTGAATGGTATTATTGACGCTCTCATTTATTTGAAGCAATTCGTTAATGGATGTAGGTGGTGATGTAATACCGGGTAGTGTTCCGAGAGCGTACTGTACTTTTTCCCCTTCGGCATTCAAAATATGGCTTAAAGCCAACTCTTCCAAAGCAATAGAGAGTAATAGAAAATTAATAGCTTCTTCTCGATCGAAGGGAGTAATAGGAGGCCAATCGGAGTTCCACATAGCTAAAAAACACCCCCGTGTGTATTTCTATCATCATCACTATATTCATTATTAGAAATATTGTGATTTTAATAGACGGAATAGGAATGCTCCCTATCTGTCTATAGAGTATTGGCGTAATAATTTACTTATTTGTACATAAGGATGTAGATATACAAGTATGTCTTATCAAGGACCACATGTATGGATAGATTATGAAGTAGTTTTGAGGAGGAGAGAGACTTGTCTGATCATCCACCTATATTAACCATACATTTATGGTTATCTGAGTTTACGAATTTAGAGAAATTGATAAACGATTGTAACGAGCAAAGTATCAAAGTAATAGTGTATAACTCCAAAGATAAACTCGATTGTTATTCCAAAAATCCTAGAGTTTATTTCTCAATTGGTAGAGACCCATCTTTATTTCCAGCTCTGGGCCAATTGCCTCTACACGAACGGAAGCGCTGGTTACATTTTCATTCTGTAGGAGAAATTACTCCACAAGCTGCTTTTTTTTGTTGGTTACATAGTACAGAACCCCTTCCTCAAAATAAGGAAATACCACCTACTACATTTTCTTCAGATACACCCCTTGTTTCGATTTTTACTGTTAGCTACAAGTCACAAAAAAGGATCATGAGACCCTATCAATCTCTTTTAAATCAAACGTATCAAAATTGGGAATGGGTTATTGTTGATGATTCCGACGATCAAGGGGAAACGTATCAGGAGTATTTACTTCCTTTAGATGACTCACGAGTGAGAAGGTATCGTCAAGATTCACATAGTGGGTATATTGGAGCAGTAAAACGATATGCGGCAGGACTGTGTACGGGTGAAATTTTAGTAGAGTTGGATCACGATGATGAGTTAACTTCTGATTGTTTGGAGAGGATGGTGAAGGCCTTCCAGCGTCATCCTGAGTGCGGGTTTGTTTATGGAGAGAGTGCAGAGTTGCATGAGGGTTCGTGTCAGCAGCATTGGTATGGCTGGGATTTTAGCTATGGATATGGACTATACTATCGAGTTTGGGTGCATGAGCTAGGGTGCTGGCAAAATGTATGTAAAAACTCTAGCTTAAACTGGACTACGATTCGTCATTTGGTAGGATTGCCTAACCATCCTCGTGCGTGGACAAGAGATTGTTATCATCTAATGGGAGGCCACAGAGAAGAACTTTTGGTAGCAGATGATTATGATCTATTAGTAAGAACGTTTCTTTGTACAAAATATTTAGGAATTCCTAGATTACTCTATTTGCAGTACCGCAATGAAGGTGGAAATACTACCTTTATACGAAATCGTCAAATCCAGATATTATGCGGACAATTATCACAATATTATCGATCACGAATCAATAGTAGGATGGAAGAGCTGGATATGCCTTGTTTAGATCAAGTGCCGTATGAACGGATTTGGAATCGGTCAGCAGATAGCCCAGCATGGAAAGTAGCTCATGTTGTAGATGAAGATCCTGATCGAGTTTCTTTGATTTTTCCATTTTTGTCTCCATGCCAAGGGGAGGATTATGAAAGTCTACTTAGGACTCTACAAAATGGAATTGATACGAATTTCAAGGAGTTTGAAGTGATTATTATAGGGGATATTCATCCGGATGTGGAACTGTTTGCTTCCCGTGCTCCCGGAGGAGATATTCGTTGGTGGCCTATGGGTTCGGATGAATCATTGGATTCATGCATTCAGTATGCGAAGTTGTGTGCTTCGTGTGCGAAAAAAATAGTGATTCTCCCAAAATCATGAATCATACAAAACCACTTGTCATTTGGGGATGTGGTGGTCATGCTCGCGAGGTGAATCATCTTTGTGAGCAGATTGGATGTGAAGTAGAGGGTTTTTTGGACGAATGTCCGGAGATGAAGGGGAGAATCATAGATGATATTCCTGTCTTAGGGGATTTAACAGATATTTTACCCAGACGAAATCATGTTGAAATTGTATGTGCGGGTGTAGGTGATCCGGCTTTAAAAAGACGATTTGCTAGAAAAACGATCGAGTTAGAATTTTCGATCGCTCCTTCTCTCATTCATCCATCTGTCTACCTCTCCAAGAGAAGCTATGTTGGAGTGGGGAGTGTCATTTGTGAGGGAGTTATTTTAACGACTCGGGTCGAGATAGGTGATTTTGTCATTATCAATCGAGGAGCAAACATAAGTCATGATAATCAGATAGGAAATTATGTAACCATCGCCCCTGGAGTAAATGTTGCGGGTCATGTTGTGATTCAAGAAGGAGCTTATCTGGGGATTGGCTGTTCCGTTCGAGAAAAAATAGGGATTGGAGCTTGGTCGATGGTGGGGGGTGGCGCTTTTGTCAATCATGATGTTCCTGACAGAGTCTTATACGCTGGGGTGCCAGCGCAATTTAAAAAAGAGAGAGGGGTAGGGGATGAGTAAAGAATCTTTTCCTTTAGTTAGTGTATTAATTCCTGCCTACAATCGGCCAGATACGTTACAAGTCGCTATAGACTCTATTTTAGATCAAACATATCCGAATATCGAAATCATTATTTGTGATGATAGTAGTGATAATCGGGTAGAGGAGATGATGGATTCCTACTTACATCGTTTTCCGCAGATTCGCTATTTTAAAAATGAAGAGAATTTATTTATTGGAAACTGGCATAAATGCTTTGATTTGGCTTCAGGCGAATATATCAACTACTTGATGGATGATGATGTATTTCACAAAGAGAAAATTGCTTCGATGATGTTTTACTATCTTCGCTTTGCCAATATTAGCCTTGTTACTTCTTATCGCCAAACGATTAATGCACAAGGAGAACACATTCCCCCCATTTATGCAACACGAAGACTATACCATGAGGACCGAGTAATGGATGGGAAAATACTTGGGAATTATGCCTTGTCGCATTGCTTAAATGTGATTGGAGAACCGACAACTGTACTATTTCGAAAGAGTGATTTGGTTGATCGTTACGGATTCTACCAAGGAAAACAATATGTACTCCTGAATGATATGGCCGCTTGGTTATCATTGCTATCAAAAGGTAGGGCTGTTTATATTACGGATGCTTTGAGTTATTTCCGTATTCATCCAAACCAGAATAATGAGACGTTAGGTGCAAACTTATTTAGTGAATGGTTGGATCTGGTGATTGCTGCCCGCAAAGATGGCTTTTTGGATAGCGACCATCTATACCAAATGGCTCTTAGAAGCTATCGTGATCGAATCCAAAGATACCCCGCATTTACGAAAGATATTGAACGAATTGATGGGATTTTGTTATCCTTGTAACGATATAAGGCAGAAAAGATGGTTTGTCCGACATATCATGATTAGCCCCCAATAAAAGCGAAGTTGTGCTTTTATTGGGGGTTCTTTCATTCTCAATTTGACTTTTCGTAATGGTTAAATCAGATAGTAGAGACAAACCCCTCTAAACAATGAGTTTAGAAGGGTTTACTCATGAACGGACTAGTATTGGGTGTGGCCCACCTACATTCTATTTACATAGGTATCTTGAAAGGCTTTTTGATTCCTCATGTAACTTTCATTATTCTCTAGATGGGTAAAAAGATGACTGTCACCGTATAAGCACCATGGTTCATTTTGGTATGGAACGCCAACATCGTAACCGTAGCGTTTAAACTCTTGTGTTTGAGAGGAATCATAGAAGTGCGTTCCATCAAATAAGTCTTCTTTCCATGGTACGTCGTACTGGGTAGCCATTAAACAACCATCCATCGCTTGGACGGGGGCATAAGATACTTCTGGCTTCATAGCATGAGATACAACTTGATATAAGTCATCAGGACAGTAAATTAATTTTCCAACGAGATATGGAGAATCCCACCAGATCCCACTAGGAGGTATTGTTTCACTGCCAATCATTCCAACTAATCCCAACTGGGAATTGGTCAGAAACAAATGCAATAAATCGTGAAGGAAATTTTTATTTAAAATAAATGTATTTTGTTTGATATAAATTTTGTATTTAGCTGGGTGATTGGTTGCTACATTATAGGCTTGTGCTATATTGGTTGCCTTACGTATTTGGCAGAAGTCGAATCTATACCCTTCTGGGACAGATAATTGTTGAATGTGATGTTGGCATTTTTGATAGACTTCTTCATCGTCGATACAGGTGACAAATAAAAAAGCATTTTCATCGACATGCTTTTTGGGGATGATGTTGGCCCTTTTCTTCGCTTCAATGACATAATGATGAGTGCGTGAATCCTCATGAAAATGAGAATGTTCGATATTTAGGTCGGACATCATTTGATCTAAACGCTCAATTAGGTCTTCGTGGATTTCAGAACTTCGTGTCATGTTTTTGACAGAGGTGATTTCGTATCCAGCTTGTTCAAATAAGGATATGATTTCTTTGCGTGTAAAGAAGCGGAGATGTTTTTCATTTAGTAACCCAGTGTCTGAGTACTCCCAGTGTCCCTCTAACAGATCCGTAAGAATCGAAATATGTGCCACATTAGGGATTCTGGCAACCACGGTCCCGGATGGTTTTAAGTAGGGTTTTAATTTTCTTAAGGTAGCCCTTGGATCATGGAGCTGTTGGAGAGTATCACTTAATATGATTTGATCAAAAAACTCATCTTCGAAGGGAAGTGAGCAAGTTTCGATGTCTTCGCATAGAACGTGTGTTAGCTTTTCAGCGGCTTTCTCTGCTAATTGGGATGAGATTTCGATCCCGTACACTTCTGTCCCAAAATGATTTTTTAATATGCTTCCAAAGCTCCCATCTCCACATCCAATATCTAGGATTCGTGAAATATCGGTATTACTAGGGCTTTCCATTTCATTATTGATCGTTTCGATTTGTTCCATCATTTTTTCCATATGATCACTCCTCACAGAAAAGATATATATTTTCTTATATGAAAAAAATTCGTATATAGAATAAAAAAAGGGATGAAAAATAAAAAAAGTATTTTTTGAGGGGGAGAAAACAGCTTTTATTGTACTTTTTACTAGTCATTTGCATATAGATGTTGAAGTGAAAGTTGACTATGTAAGGGGACGATAATACATGATATCGATCAGTTTGTGTATGATTGTAAAGAACGAGGAAGATGTGATTGGTCGGTGTTTGGACACAGTAAGAGAAATAGTAGATGAAATTGTAATTGTAGATACTGGATCGACGGATCGTACGAAAGAGATTGTAAGAGAGTATACAGATCGAATATTTGATTTTGAATGGATTAATAATTTTTCTGCAGCCAGAAATTATGCTTTTGCCCAGGCTACTCAGGAGTATATTTTATGGATGGATGCCGACGATATTTTAAAACCAGAGGACCAACAAAAATTACGCACTTTAAAAAGAACATTAAATAGGGACACAGATGCTGTTTCAATGTTATATATACTAGCAACGGATGATGCGGGGAATGTTACTGGCAGTTCTAGAAGATATAGGCTCGTCAAAAGACAAAAAGATTTCAAATGGATTGGGTTTGTTCATGAATACCTAGAGATTCACGGTAATTTAATGGATAGTGATATGGCGATTACTCACGCATCAACTAGACATGATAGTAATCGTAATATTAAGATATTCGAAGATATGATTGCAAAAGGGAAGAGTTTTACTCCTAGAGATATGTATTACTATGCTAATGAGCTCTTTGATCACGGTAAACGTAGAAAAGCAATAGATCAATATACTGAGTTTCTTGATTCAAAACAAGGGTGGGTAGAGGATAATATTCGTGCCTGTCACCGCTTATCTGACTTGCATGCTCATTTTGAAGAACGCGGAAAAAGTTTAGAGTGGCTCTTTCACGCATTACGTTACGATGCCCCACGTTCAGAAACATGCTGTCGAATTGCCAATTATTTTTTGGAACAGAACTACTATCAAGCAGCGATTTATTGGTATGAGCAAGCTCTTCATTGCAAGGATCACGGTCTTCTAGCAATACGAACAGATGTGTACACAGCATGGGTTCCTCTTCTTCAATTGTGTGTAAGTTATGACAAGATTGGTGATCATGAGAAAGCATGCTATTACAATGAGCAAGCGGCTAAACTTCGTCCAAAGGATCCGATTGTGATTGGTAACCGAGAGTATTTTTCGAATGTTTTAAAGAAACAAATTGTGCCAGCTGCATACTAATATACCTAAAAAGAGAGGTCCACTGTTTCTACTCCGACTAGCAACAGTGGACCTCTCTTTTTAAGGATGTCAAACTCTTGGTTATGGATGCTACTCTTCAAAGCATATCGTATCTTCACAATCGAAAGCATGCTTATTGTTAAGTAGGCACAAAATTTTATGAAACTTAAATTGAAGAAGCATTTCCTTATAGATAACATCTTCTAAAATTTTGTCGACTGAATCATTAATGCAGAGTAGCTCGGTGAGAGTGGTTTTACGATGATGGTGATGATCACATTCGTGATGATGATTACAATCGTGGTGATGATTACAATCGTGTAGAGTTCCAAGTGCGTACTGAATTTTCTCCGCTTCTGCATTCACAATGTGGGCATGTGCGAGTTCTTCCATGGCGATGGAAGATAGTAGTAAGTTGATGGCTTGATGGGTGCTGACTTCAATGATCGGGGTAATATTAGGGATATTGGGTTGAGACAAAAAATCACCTCTATTCACTGCAAAAAAGTAATTGTCTTGATTCACTATATTCGTGAAGATATTTTTTCATTCTCTATTTGACTAATTTAATAAGAAGTTCGAATAAATATGATTTATAGTCATAAATTGGTAAGGAGTAGAGGGGTGATGATAAGATGAGTATGCCGGAGATTCCAGAACAGCCACATAGACCACAGTTCTCTGAAGTTATTATTGATCTATTAGAATCAATTGCACTGGAAGAAATAGCTCTTTCCCATCTTATTCATTCTGAAGCTAAGAAGATCAAGGCATTTATAGGTGGACAATTGGACTTTCCTACTAATCCTAATAACCAAGATATTGAAAATTTCAATCAACATATTCAGAAATTAGCCGATATTATGGTGATGAAGGATTGGTTATTGTATAGAAAACTGGAAGGCGTGATTCACCTAAGCTCCGGGCGAACACGAAAAGGACAAAAACAAGGACATCATCCAAAAAAAGATACATATGATTTTCATAATGATATATATGAGTTCGATGATTTAGAGAGTCCTGAAAATCATTTTCCTTTTGAGTTTTACGATGGGGAGTAATTCATATGGAGATGTCCGAGAAGAAAAGAAAAACAGAAGAGGAAGTAAAGAAGCTTAGTTGGATTGCTATGGGTCAATTAGAGAAAGCAACGATTTATTACTTGCTTATGTTTGTTCAATTTGTCGAAGCATTGGAGTCACGAAAAGTGGATATTTCCCCATATCGACCTGAATTATTATTTGTATTGGTAAATCAACTCAGGGTGTTGTTGCTCCGAAAAAAGGAGTGCTACTCGCTATATTGGAAAGATTTAGATAGAGAGATTTTATTTTCTAAAAAATTTTACAGCAATTATGAGAAATTAATAGTAGAAATACGAAAAAAAAATAGGCGATATCAAGGGCAGTATCCTTGGGATCGCATCTTGGATGAATTAAAAAGGTACAAGGAATATCAAATTTTGAAAAAGGAGCTAGAGGAAGATCAGTCTTTGTATCCACCTAGTTCCCTGATGAAAAAGTCGGGCCGTCCAAAGTCTACTCCGTTCCTAGAAAAACGCAAACCAACTCCGTTCCTAGAAAAGCGTAAACCAACTACCAAGAAGAAGTCTATAGAGAAAGGGAAGGCATCATCATGGACGAAATCTTCGGTAGCTGACAAACAGATCATTCAGCCAAAGTCCATTAAGAGTGCAGAGGGATCCTCATGGAAGAAGGTTGAAGAAGATCGGAAGCAGAGTATCCAGCAAAAGATGGTAGAGAATACGAAAATGCCGTCAGTATCATCATGGACGAAATTTGGTGAGGATGAGAAGCGAAACACACAGAGGATCGAGGATGAGAAACAGAAGAGTTTGATAGAGGATGAAAAGACTTCGATTAAAAATGAGAAAACTCCACTATGGAAAAAGTTCATAAAGGATAGAGGCTTTTCTAAGTCATTGGAACAAGAGGATAGACAGAAACGAGAACCTAGCAATCAAAAGGAACAGCCTAATCCGATATCGGAACAGAAACATAGGGAACAGGCTAAAATCGCTCATCCAACGGATCATCGTAAGAAAGAAATTAATTGGTCCAGGACTGGAATACGTATCGTTATAAATCATAAATCTTAGTGTAGGAAGGGAGTTGTTTGGCTATTATGCAAACTCTTGCTTTATGTATGATTGTAAAGGATGAAGAGAAGTGGATTGGACAGTGCTTAGAGAGTATTCATCGTGTAGTGGATGAAATGGTCATTGTGGATACGGGTTCCACTGATCAAACAGTTGAGATTTGCCAATCTTACGGTGCAACGGTTTTGTCATATTCTTGGAATGAAAATTTTGCGGACGCTCGTAACTACGGGCTTAAATATGCGAAAAGTGATTGGATATTGTGGCTTGACGCAGATGAAGAGGTGGATCAGAAAGATATTTTTAAATTAAAAGAAGCTTTAGATACAGATGAACACATATTACTGATTCAGCTTATCAATTACTTTGGAAGCTATCCTCCTGATCCAGATCAGGCGTTTCTATTAGCACATCATCGTTTATTCCGAAACCATATGGGATTCCGTTTTGAAAATGCGATTCATGAGAAATTAAATGTTTCCGAAGTGCTAGGGAATATCTACGAAGTAACCATTTTACCTGTACAAGTGCATCATTACGGATATACAGATCCGTTTGTAGAAAACAAGAACAAACTAGAACGAAATCTTCGGATGCTAGAGAAAGAAAAGCAGAAAGAGGGCTATAGTCCGTGGGTGGACTACCATATTGCGAGTGAATATTATCGGGCAGAAAAGTATACTGAGTCATTTGATTATGTAAATGAGTCTATCCGGGGATTTGTCAGGAAGAAACAGGTTCCACCTTCTCTGATTTATAAACTAAAGTACGCTGTTTTATTACTGGTAGGCAGTCATGAAGGAGCTTGGCCGGGGATTGAGAAAGTAATTGAGATATATCCTGATTATGTAGATTTGCATTTTTATAAGGGTGTTATTCTTTTCTTACGAGAGGAATATGAGGAAGCGATTCAGGTATTTAACCATTGCTTGGAGTTAGGAGAAGAGCACACGATCCATCTGGTCCTAAAGGGAGCGGGTAGTTTCCACCCTTATTACTACATTGGAAGGTGTCAAGAAAAAAGAGGAAATATAAGAGAAGCGATTGCAGCATATCGCATGGCCATTAAACAATCACATCATTACGAGCCTGCCATACAAGAGTTACAACGGCTGCTCTCACAGGAGAAAGTAGGAGTAGATCACTCAGTAGCTGTGGCGAGTAGTGAGATGGAAGGACGTGTTTCCGATTAAGGTTAGTATTATTATTTTGACATACAACCAAGTAGAGTTTACAAAACGGTGTGTGGAAAGTATTTATCGAAATACACCAAGAGATCAATTTGAGTTGATTTTTGTGGATAATGGATCTAGTGATGATACAGTAAAATATCTAACGAGTTTGTCCGATGTAAGCATTATCCTAAACGAGAAAAACGTCGGATTTGCCGGAGGTTGTAACCAAGGCGGAACGATTGCAAAAGGAGAGTATATTCTCTTTTTAAATAATGATGTGATTGTAACAAAAAATTGGCTTGAGCCCATGTTAGAACGACTAATAGCAGATCCAAAGATCGGTATGGTTGGACCTGTTAGTAATTATGTAAGTGGGGCACAAATTGTTCCGGCAAGCTATCACTCAGTAGATGAGCTGGATGATTTTGCAGAGAAATATTGTAAAGCGAATCAAGGGAAAACGAAGAGAGTGCTACGCCTAGTTGGGTTTTGTCTTTTAGCTAGAAAAACGATATTAGATGAAATCGGTTGGTTTGATGTGCAGTATGTATCCGGAAATTTTGAGGACGATGATTTGTGTTTGAAAGTCCTTCAAAAAGGATATCAGCTGTGGATTGCCTTTGATTCATTTGTCCACCATTTTGGGCACGCCACTTTTAATGGAAATCCAGATTTAAGTTTTCAACACTTATATCATGGAAACTATCAACGCTATATCGAAAAATGGAATATCCCCCCTGTTCAGCTTTACCCTCGTTACGAAATTGTCAAGATGATTCCGACCGTATCGAGAAGAATTTTAGATGTGGGTTGTTCGGTGGGGACCTTAGGTGCAGAGCTGTTAAATCGGCAAAACTGTGAAGTATATGGAATTGAAATATCTCCCATCGCCGCTAATATCGCAAATGCCTATTACCAGGATGTTCAAATCATGGATGTCGAAAATATGCAGGATAGTTATGCTCCTGATTTTTTTGATACAATCGTTTTTTCTAATATTTTGGAGTATTTAGTGGACCCATGGGGGATTGTCCAACGTTTTGCTACATATCTTAAGCCCGGTGGATCGATGATCATCTGTGTACCCAACATGGTACATGCAAATAATCAGCTCCACTACTTGCAAGGGAATGGAGTTAGTCACACCCACCTTCGATCGTTTACTCCGAGCACGATACAGTCATTATGTTCTCAGGAGCTATTTACAATTGAGAGGCAGGAATATACACACTCCCAAGTCGATGAGAATCTTTTGCAATTTTTAACAGAGTTAAAGAATCTCGGCGAACAACATGGTTATTCGTTTCCTGTGACAGAACATGCTAGTTGCCTTCAGATCCTCTTACAAGCAGTTAAGAAATAGGAAGATTAGACCGAAATGGAGGGAATCCAGTGGCTAAAATTAGCTTATGTATGATCGTTAAAAATGAGGAAAAAAATCTAGCAAATTGTTTGGCATCGGTTAAAGATGTAGTAGATGAAATTGTGATAGTGGATACAGGATCGACTGATCGAACAAAGGAGATTGCTAGGAAGTGGACCGATCGCGTATATGATTTTGAATGGATCGATGATTTTTCTGCTGCTAGAAATGAATCCTTTCGATATGCAACAAAAGATTATATTTTCTGGTTAGATGCAGATGATATCTTAGAGAGCACAGAAATAGAGAAGTTTAAACATCTAAAGAAATCTCTTTTAAAAGAGAAGATAGATGTCGTTTATATGAAGTATTTTCTTCCTTCTGACCAAGTAGAGTCACATACAACCCGAATCAGAATGGTAAAGAGAGATCTCTCTGCCCGTTGGGAAGGGATTGTTCATGAGGATATTAGGGTTCTGGGGAATTATCGATATACGTTATCAGATGTCATCGTAACCCACACCAAAGATCTAAACACACCAAGTGAGGACCGACGTCCTTCGCGTAGAAATTTAGAAATTTATGAACAAAATATTGCTAGAGGTCACAAATTAAGCATTGCTGATATGTTTAACTATGCTCGGGAATGCTCGATTCATAAGGATTATCCAAATGCGATTAAGTATTTTGAGTTGATTCGGGATCATCCAGAAATTTCATTGCCAAATAACATGTTTATCTATCACAAATTGGCTACTTGTTATGTACTAAACAATCAACCAGAGAAAGAACTGGAGCTTACTTTACAATCGCTTGCTATGGATATGCCATACCCTGCATTCAGTTGTAGAATGGGAGAGCATTTTATCAAGAAAGGGAAAATAGAAGTAGCTATTTTTTGGTATAAAACTGCCTATCTGCAACCTCTATCTGATTCTTATTCGTTCTCGGTTGCAGATGCTACTTATCATACATGGCTCCCTCATCAGCAACTTGCTGTCTGCTATGAGTCATTAGGAGAGAAGGATCAGGCAGACTTCCACAAACGTCAAGCAGAATATTATAAAAATAGGCTGGTTAGCAATACAAAAAAGGTGAACATATCCCCGCAAACTGTGGATAGTTGATTCGGGCAACGAAAGGCAGGTCCCATGGGACTCGCCTTTTTTACTCTGTTTCATATAAGAATCACTGACGGGAGTGTGGGGTTATGTCCCAATCAAATATACCAAATATCACGTCAACTATTGTGATTACACGAAAGAATGCAGTGACTCTTCTTCTCTCTTCGATCGCTTTAGAAGAGTTAGGATTAAGTCATATTCTGAACTCCGAGGGGGAGAAGATTCAGTATATATTAGGAAACTTGCCTGAAATTACGCCGGAGAAACCTGCTACAATTAGTGATTTGCTAGTGATGAATCGAAGTATTCTTGAGACACTTCGAGAAGTGATGAGGAAAGAATGGGCCTTACAAGGAAAATTAGATAGCATAGTAGAAAATGATGTCTCAGGAAATCCCACATGCATGCCTTGTCTCCAGAGGAGAATGGTAGAAAAGGCTTCAATATTCAAAAGGCTGACCAAGTCTGTGCGGATAGCAAGAGGAACTAGGATTTACAGCAGAAAAAAATGTATAACAGGGTATGAACAGCTAGCACCAAGGAAGGAGCCGATATTGAGAGGACGATCAGTAGGGCTTTCTCGATCTTACATGGGTCTGAATAACGTGCGGTAAGCAGGAAAGGTGGGGAGCTCCTGCCTTTTTTCGTTTGGGGCCCAAAGTTTACAGGACATGCATCCACGCATTTTGTCATATATAGAATAGATTAATAGGGACTAGAAGATTATTTTCCAGCTCAAATGGCATTGGCAAAAAACAAATGGAGAGGAAGTGTTACCATGTCTCAAGCGAACATACCAAACATTACTCCTACGATTACAGTTGCGCGCGAAGATGTGATTAATTTACTTCTATCTTCAATTGCGTTAGAAGAGCTGGGCCTCAGTCACATTCTCAATGCGGAGGGTGAGAAGCTCCAATATGTATTAGGTACTCTGCCGGGGGTTACAACACCCTTCACTCCTACTTTAGCTGAGTTGTTAGCTATTAACGATAGCGTTCGTCAAACGATTAAGGCATTACAGAAGAAAGAGTGGATTTTGCAGACCAAACTTGAGAATGTTCTGATGATGATGTAAGGTAAGTGGTAAGGATTGTAAAAGAAGAGGTGAACTGAGTGCCTCTTCTTTTTTATGTGTTCTGTGTGGAATTAGTCCGCCAGTTGGGCGGTCGTTATACCCGGAGGTTCATCACCCTCCTCTCCTCTATTCATATGGGCACACATCCAGCCCATAGTGAATAGAGTAGGGGAGAAGAGAAAAAGGGCTGGAGGTGTGATGAATGTCTCAGGCAAATATACCAAATATTTCTCCTGTGATTACAATCACGCGAGATGATGCGGTTAACTTACTACTTGCTTCCATCGCGTTAGAGGAGCTAGGGTTGAGTCATATTATCAACGCAGAGGGAGAGAAGATTCAGTATATATTAGGTACTCTGCCGGGAATTACGCCAGTACAGAAACCTACTATTAGCGATCTCTTAGCTTTAAATGCAAGTGTTCGCGAGACTATACGTGAATTGAGAAGAAAAGAATGGATCCTACAAGAAAAGCTAGAGAGCATTTTAAGTTTAGAGACTGGTCATTTTTAAACAAGGTAAAAGGGTGGCCTCTTTTTTTGCTAAAATGGTCGCCTTCACCTTTTACCCTTTTCTGGTTACAATAGGGTCAATCTAGTTTATTGAGAATGCTTTTAGAGAGGCCTCATTTTTTATTCAGAAGAGAGATCTAGGAGTGTAGTCTATGAATAACAAACAGATAGTTCATATTTTAAACCAATTAGCTGATTATCTGGATTTGGCAGGCGAGAATTCATTTAAAGTATCTGCATATCGAAAAGCAGGTCGTGCTGTAGAGGCGAGTCGTTTTGCGATTGCAGATCATTTAGACCGTTTATTAGAGTTGCCAGGAGTGGGAAAAGGGACAGCAGGAGTGATTCAGGAGATCGTTGAAACAGGTCAATCTTCTCAATTAGAGCGATTGCGAAACGAATTACCGCAAGGTCTTCCTGATCTGCTCTCGTTACAAGGAGTTGGTCCAAAAACGATCTATACATTATACAAGGAATTAGGGATTACAAGCCGAGAAGAATTATTGCAGGCTGCTGAGTTAGGCCGGATTCGCGGGCTTACTGGCTTTGGAGTGAAGAAGGAGCAAAAGATTTTAGAGGCAGTAAAAAAATTCGCACAGCGTTCTGAGCAAGTGTTACGGGTACATGCTCTTCAGGTAGCGAGGACGATTGAGCAAGAGATTACGAAACTTTCTTTCATTCAGAAGATGAGCGTGGCAGGAAGTTTGCGAAGGGGAAAAGAGACGGTAAAAGATCTTGATTTCGTTATCGCAACGACTCATCCGGATGAAGTAGCTGATCAGATTGTCCGACTTCCGTTTGTGCAAGAGGTCGTCAATCAGGGATCAACCAAGGTAAGTGTATCCGTGGATGTCGAAGGGATTCAGATGAGTGTTGATTTTCGTCTAGTTACAAAGGAACAGTATGCAAGTGCCCTTCACCATTTTACAGGATCTGCTGAGCATAATATCCGGATTCGGCAACGTGCCAAACAAATGGGATATAAAGTGAGTGAGTATGGCATCTTCCATGATGATTCTGACGAGATGATTACTTTTGCAGAGGAGAAAGATTTTTTTTCTCATTTACAATTAGCTTATGTGCCACCTGAGCTTCGGGAAGACTGTGGAGAGATGGAGGCAGCGGAGCAAGGTCAAGTACCGGCTCTGTTACAGCAAGAAGATTATCGGGGCGATCTTCATATGCACTCGCGTTATAGCGATGGAGCTCATAGTATACGTGAGATGGCCGAGGCGGCAAAGGAACGTGGATATGAATATATCGCGATCACCGATCATTCCCAGTCTCTGCAAGTGGCAAATGGCTTGACGATTACAGAGCTTCGCGAGCAGTGGGAAGAGATAGCACAGGTAAATAAAGAGGTAGAGGGAGTCACTGTTTTAAAAGGAACGGAGATGGATATTCTCCCGGATGGGCGGCTGGACTTTCCCGATGAAGTATTAGCGGAGCTTGATGTCGTCATTGCCTCTATCCATTCAGGTATGAAGCAGGATCGCGAAACCCTAACCAGACGATTGGTAGAAGCGATGGAAAATCCATATGTACATATTATCGGCCATCCGACAGGTAGAGTCTTATTTAAAAGAGAGGCCTATGATTTAGATTTTGATCATATCTTCCAGACTGCCAAAGATACAGGAACGATTCTCGAATGTAACTCAAATGGGCGTCGCTTGGACCTAAATGATGAATTGCTCAAAAAGGCAAAAGATGAGTACGGGCTTACCTTTACGATTAACACGGATGCTCACTCAGTACCGGAGCTTTCACGCGTAGAGTTAGGAGTCTCCACTGCAAAGCGCGCATGGCTTACGAAATCTGATGTGATTAATACGATGGGACTGGACGAGCTACAAGAATGGTTGCAGGAAAAAAGAAAGATGAATCGAAAGAAACGTTGAATAAATAGCTCATTTCTATGTTGCGTCATGGAAGTGAGCTATTCTGTGTTTTACGGGGTAGCCGAAATGGGTTGATTTTGACTATAATAGAGCGACGCCGTATACTCTTAATCTTATTAATTGAAAGAAAAATAATAAAAGGATGAGATCATCTTGCAATTTCGATATCAGATGGAGTTACTTGTGACGGCCCCTCTTGAAAAAATAAGGGAGTATTTGATGAATCCATTTCGACCTACTACACAGTTGTATACGTTGTTTTTTTATGATCATCAAAAAACAGGTGGTCGCGGCTTGTTTCTAAATCATGAATCTTTTTTTAGGGAGCGTGCCTATACCCAAATTATGAGAAATGAGCCTGATCATTTTATTCTTTATCGAAAGCAGGGAGCCAGTTATTATGAAGAGAATTTTCAACTAGTACAAAAAGGAGATCAAGTCCAGATCCAAGCGACTTTAGTCTGGAAAAAGGAATCTTGGTTTTCGCAATTAGCATGGATGATAGGTAGTTTTTGGTTAAGCCATCAGATGAGGAGTTACTTAGAGCGGATGGCGCTCCAAATGGAAGAATATGCAGTTAATGCGATGCAAGTACAAAAAAAATACGATTACCAAGTGTTACGCATGACGGAACCAGATCTTTCTAAGTTGTTTGCGATTCAAATGGTAGGGATTTCTCTTCATTGGCAAATGTTACTTGCTATTTTAGCGACTTGTTTTGGCGGGATATGGGCGTTGGACCATGATAACTATGGCTGGTTTTTTACTTTTTCTACCTTAGCAATGGTATTGGTGACCCGATATTTAGATCGATTATGGATTTATCGGTTGTTGGATTTGTATTGGCTACTACTTATTGGATTAACGATCAAATGGTTATTTTATTCATAGAGATCGTGTTCCGATCCAACTCGAAAACCATGTCTTTTTAATAATGCGCTGGTGACGCCATCTCCAGATACCTTTTTTCCTTGGAAATGTCCGTCGTAGATAAATGAACTTCCACAGGAGGGGCTATTTTCTTTTAAAATTACCATCGTGGCGCCAACTTTTTTAGCTAGTTGTAAGGTGTGATTTGCTCCGGAGATAAATTGTTCAGTGACATCTTCACCTAGCTTGGTTATGACTTTTGCTTTTCCGTCCAAAACATCTTCACCAGATCCTCCTACAATCTCTGCTGGGTCTCTTGGAGTAGATAATCCACCAGATACTTCTGGGCATACATAGATCGCTTTTTTGTCAGTTACTAATTTCTGTGCGATGTCGGCTAAACTTGCTTTGCCATCATATCGACAAGGAATTCCCGCTAAGCAAGCACTAATTAGAATCACCCGCTACACCTCTTTTTTCCATCATTTTCATGATACAGATAGAGTACATCATAAAACAAGACTTAGTCCATGGACCAAGCCTTGTTTATATCAAGATACCCTATGAGCCTACACGATCTTTGATGGTGGGCGAAAATAGATCGACAATCCCGATGATAAGTGCCGCCACGATTGCACTAAAGACGCCAATCTCAAAGCCGTTTACGATCATGGAGGTTATATATAGCACGACGACCGTACTAATAAACCCAACAATTCCTCTGCCATACGGCGAAATCCGCTCTCCAAACAACATTTCCATTAACCAACCGAGAAGAGCGATAAAAAGGGCAGCGATAATGGCGGTACCGAAGCCAGAAATTCTGAATCCTGGAACCAAAGCAGCAACAATCATTAAAACGATAACTGATACGATAAAACGGACGATATGACGAATCATGATCCATCCTCCTAATACATGATTGGCTTTAGTATGCACAGATAATGCTTTTTCAAACATAAGAAAATAAGGGATGAAGATGAGTTTGAATTTATTTGATTATGGGTAAGGAATGATGTTAAGTTGTCATGGGAATGAGCGGAAAAATGATATACTAAAGTTGTTTGCTTGAAGGGAGTGTACGATTTTGTCTGATTGGACACAGAAGACGTTAGAATTTATGGAAGTAAAAGAAATGATAAAATACTACTCTTCCTCTAATTTAGGGAAGTCGCTAATTGATGAAACAGAGCCTTCTGATGACTGGCAAGAGGTATCAGAGCGTCTACATATAACTTCTGAGGGAATCGAACTTCTTCGTTTGAAGGGTGATGTAACATTAGGTGGAATTCGTGATATTCGTTCTTGTGTCCGCCGAGCAGAGATTGGTGGATTATTAAACGAAGCTGAATTGCTTGATATTGGAAGTACGATCCATGCTGGTCGGAAGATTAAGGCTATGCTTAGGCAATTGGACGAAGAAATAGCACCATTGAGCCGTTTGCGCGGGTTAACGGAGCAGATTGAAAGCTTAGAGCATATTGATACGGAGATTGCTAATAGTATTGATGAACAAGGTTTTGTACGGGACTCTGCTAGTAGTGAGTTGCGACGTCTTAGACAGGCGATTGGCACGATTCGTTCTCGGATTCAATCAACTCTGCAAAATCTACTCCGGAATGCCAATACCCAGAAAATGTTACAGGAATCCATTATTACTCAGCGGTATGACCGATATGTGATCCCAGTAAAAGCAGAGTATCGTGGATCTTTTCATGGAATTGTACATGATCAATCTTCGTCTGGAGCTACTCTGTTTATAGAACCAGAAGCGGTTGTGCAGCTTAATAATCAGTTGCGAGAACAAGAGTTAGCGGAGCAGCGGGAAGTAGAAAAGATTTTGTATCAACTTACGCAGATGATCGCGGAATCGGTTGAACCTTTACGTATAAACTTAGATATTTTAGCTCAGTTGGACTTTACCGTAGCAAAAGCACAGTTTGCACGCGCAGTGAAAGCAGTGGTGCCGAAGTTATCTCCAGATCGAACGCTTGTCTTGAAAAAAGCACGTCATCCGCTTATTGCAAAAGATACAGTAGTGCCCATTGATGTTGAGATGGGACAAGTTCATCAAGCGGTTATCATTACAGGACCGAATACAGGTGGGAAAACGGTCAGCTTAAAGACGATCGGACTCTTTGCCTTGATGACTCAATCAGGTTTTCCGATTTTAGCAGAAGAAGAGAGCCAGATGCCCGTATATAGTGGTGTATTCGCTGATATTGGGGATGAACAGAGCATTGAACAGAGTTTGAGTACCTTTTCTTCTCATATGACGAATATCATCCGGATCTTAGGGAAGATCGATCACGAAAGCTTGGTCTTATTCGATGAGCTCGGTGCAGGTACAGATCCAACAGAAGGGGCTGCGCTTGCCATCTCGATCTTAGAGCACTGTATTGGATTGGGAGCGGCTGTGGTGGCTACTACCCATTATAGCGAGCTGAAATTATTTGCTCATACGCACCCCCGCACGGTAAATGCAAGTGTAGAGTTTGATGTAGAAACGCTTCGACCTACCTATCGCCTGCTAATAGGAGTACCAGGGAAAAGTAATGCTTTTGCGATCTCCAAGCGTTTAGGGCTCCCAAATTACCTAATTGAAGAAGCTAAATCGCATATTTCCAGTGATGACAATCGCTTGGAGGAGATGATTACGACTCTTACATCAGAGCGAAAAGCCGCAGAAGATGCACGAAAGGATGCTGACCGGTTACGAGCTGAGGCAGAAGAAATTCATCAGGGCCTTGAAGCAAAATTACAGGCATGGGAAGAGGAAAAAGCGCAGATTCGTGAGAAGGCTCGATTAGAAGCAAGACAAATCATTAGTCATGCGGAGCGCGAAGCAGATGAAGTATTGAAGAAACTTCGTGAATGGGCTAAGGCTCGTCCACAGGAACTGAAAGAGCATGAACTGATTGAAACACGCAAACGTTTAGGCGCCGCAGTACCCGATTTAGTGCTACACCACAGTACAACAACGAAGAAGTCAGACGAGAAGTTAGCGGTAGGGGATGAAGTATTTGTTGCTAGCTTGGGACAAAAAGGCGCAATCGTAGAAGTATTGAGCGACAAGGAATTTCAAGTGCAGATTGGCGCTTTGAAAATGAAATTGAAACGGGATCAGCTAGAGAAGAGAGAAAGTAAGCAACAATCTCAACCCAAATCCACTTCGTCTATCAGTCGCAAGGCAGATGTACGCCCGGAGCTTGATTTACGAGGGCATCTTGTAGAAGAAGCCATTATGGAGATTGATCGGTATCTTGATCACGCAATCTTAGCCGGTTATAAGCAGGTTCATCTCATCCATGGGAAGGGAACCGGAGCCCTCCGTACAGGCGTTCAACAATTCCTCCGTTCCCATCGTAACGTTAAGTCGTTTCGACTTGGGAGTATGGGTGAAGGCGGCTCAGGTGTAACGGTTGTCGAGATTCAGTAAAGGAGCGAACGAACTCGATGGAACATCTTCCGAAGATCTTGATTCCCATTGCACTAGCTTTTCTGGCGGTAGGAATTTATTGGTTTATTAAATATGCATAACAAAGAGAAGACACCTTCCGTTCTAAAACGAGAGGGTGTCTTTATGTGTGGGGACTAATATACACGTAACAGGTTATGTAGTTTCTGTTTTACTGTATCCCATTCACGATCCAAAATACGGCATTTCGGATTCGTCCATTTGGTAACTGCCGATCATTACGGAGAGTTCCTTCTCTGACCCCACCAATCCGTTCAATTTTACGGTTTGATACAATTCTTTTGAGTGTTGTTCTTGCATGAGCTACAGGGAGATCGTATTTGCATCAAGTTGTATACTCATTCTGCCACTCCTTTTTATAAATAAATACCGATTAGGATAAGCTAATTATGATTCGTTTAAAAATAAAAGTATATCAAAATAAAAACAAAAACATTATCCTTTACAACTCAAATAGATGGGAGTATGATAAGCGAATTAGCAAATGAAATAACAGCAACTAGTCGCTTAATCCTTCATATAGAAGGAGCGGGGGAACCAAATTTGGGGTGAATCCTTAGTATTGTCTAAGGTAGGGTTACTCTCATAATCCGAATCCGTCAGCTAACCTCGTAAGCGCACATGGGAGGAATAGGAAAACATGCTTTATAAGTTGAAACGACTTTTAATTGGTAAACCTTTGCAGTCAAATGAACTACATGATCAAAAGCTTACCAATTTAAAAGCATTAGCAATTCTCTCTTCAGATGCACTTTCTTCCGTGGCTTACGGTCCTGAGCAGATCTTACTTGTCCTTGCCACGATTAGTGTACTTGCTTTCTGGTATTCGATTCCCATTGCTGTGGGAGTTCTGATCTTATTAGCTGTGCTGATTTTGTCGTACAGGCAGATTATTTATGCATATCCAAATGGCGGCGGAGCATACATGGTGGCAAAAGAAAACCTCGGTACCAATTATGGTTTGATAGCCGGAGGTTCTTTGCTCGTTGACTATATTTTAACCGTTTCGGTTAGTGTTTCAGCAGGGACAGATGCTATTACCTCAGCAATCCCTGTATTACATCCATATACCGTACAGATCGCTATTTTATTAGTAGCACTCATTACACTATTAAATTTACGGGGACTAACTGAGTCAGCTACCATCTTGGCCTATCCCGTTTATTTATTTGTTCTTGCGCTTGTGATTGTTATTATCGCAGGAATCTATCAAATCCTGACAGGACATGCTACAACAACTGCACACACCGCTATTGGCACACCTGTAATGGGGATTAGTTTCTTCTTACTGCTAAAGGCATTTTCATCTGGATGCTCGGCCTTAACCGGAGTAGAGGCGATCTCTAATGCGATTCCAAACTTTAAAGAACCCGCCCCGAGAAATGCAGCCTTTACTTTAACGTGTATGGGCATTATTCTGGCTGTGCTTTTCTCCGGTATTGTCTTTTTAGCATATTGGTATGGAATTGCCCCTTCTGGGAAAGAGACAGTTATGTCGCAGTTAAGCGCGTCTGTTTTTGGAAGAGACATTATGTATTACTTCGTCCAATCTACGACTGCATTGATCTTAGTATTAGCGGCAAACACTGGCTTCTCAGCATTCCCACTTCTTGCCTACAACTTGGCTAAAGATAAGTATATGCCTAGAGCCTTTACTGCTAGAGGGGATCGTTTGGGTTACTCCAACGGGATTATTACCTTAGGGATGGCATCGATTCTCCTGATTATCCTATTTAAGGGGCAGACAGAAAGTTTAATTCCACTTTATGCAGTGGGTGTGTTTATTCCGTTTGCTTTATCACAAACCGGCATGATTTTTAAATGGCTTCGAACGAAACCAAAAGGTTGGGGTTGGAGGTTCTCAGTTAATTTACTAGGAGCACTGATCTGCTATCTCATCCTAGCTATTTTCTTTGTTACAAAATTTGGTCAGGTATGGCTTTCTCTCATCTTTGTCCCGGTTGTGGTATTTATTTTCCATCAGATCCACCGGCATTATGTGGCTGTAGCAGAGCAACTACGGATTGATGAATCTGTAAAGATAATGAACTTGGCCAAAACAGGTAATCTGGTGATTATCCCTGTATCAGGGATTACGACAGTGGTGGAAAAATCGTTGCTTTATGCAAAGTCTATATCCAAAGATGCAATAGCGGTTTATATCGGATATAGCCATGAGAGTATCGAGAAGATAAAGCGCGATTGGGAAGCATGGGGAACTGGAGTACAACTTATTACGGTATATTCTCCCTATCGCGGTGTTATCAAACCACTAGGTGATTTCTTAGAGGCGATGAGAGAAAAAGCGGATCAAAGTGGTTCAGCGATGACAGTTATCGTGCCGCAGTTTGTGACGAAGAAATGGTGGCACCGTCTGCTTCATAACCAATCAGGTCTACTCATTATTGCGTACTTGCTCAAAGTGAAAAATGTGCATATCACTATTGTGCCATATCAACTGAAAAAGTAATGGCGGTTTGAAAGGCAAACAAGTGGGAAAGAATAAGGTAGTTCATTCACATTAAAGGAGGCTTTCCTATGTTGGTAACAACAACTAACACCCTAGAAGGATATCAAATTACAGATTATGTAGGAGTTGTAAGTGGTGAAACCATTTTAGGGGCAAACGTGGTTCGTGACTTTATGGCCTCGCTTACGGATTTTTTTGGAGGGCGAAGCGGTACTTATGAAGGGAAGCTAGCTGAGGCAAGGGAAATCGCTATACAAGAAATGCAAGAGCAAGCGCGTCGTAAGGGTGCAGATGCCGTTATAGGCGTGGACTTGGATTTTGAAACGATTGGTGGTATGTTGATGTGTATTGCAACAGGTACTGCTGTGAGAATCAATAAATAGATGGGTTTGATGCATTTCATGGAAATGACTTGAGTATAGTTGGTACTCAGGTCATTTTTCTATTAGTTTGAGTCATTCAACCTTTCGTCACAATATGATTGTGTATTATAGGGAAATAGGGTACATTCGTATTATTACGATTGAGGTGAAAAAAGTGTTTAAAATTGGCTACCGTACGATTAAAAGTGCGGTTGGTGCAGGTGTTGCGATTGCGATCGCACAATTTTTACAGCTTGACTTCTACGCAGGTGCTGGAATCATTACGATCCTCTGTATCAAACAGACTCGAAAGAGTTCGTATGAAACAGCGTGGGAACGTTTCTTGACAAGCGTAATTGGCTTGATGATTAGTTGGTTGATGTTTGAGAATTTCGGATATCATCCATGGACGATTACTCTTTTATTATTGATCACATTTCCAATCATGGTAGGGCTCAAGGCAAAAGAAGGGATTCCTGCTGCCTCAGTCATCATTTCTCATTTATACACTTTGCAACATATTGATTGGCATGTCATGGTCAATGAATTAGGGATTATTGTGATTGGGATTTTGGTTGCATTTATAGTGAATAGTTACATGCCTAGCTCTGAAAAGAAACTGCTTGAATCTCAACGTAAGATTGAACAAAATTTTAAGCGGATTTTTCGAGAGATGGCTATTTATCTACGATATGGTGAAAGTAATTGGGATGGCAAAGAACTGATGGAAACGGCAGAATGGATCAAAGAAGCGAAAGAAATGGCATTGCATAACATTGAGAACCATAGTGCAGAAGAAGAAAAAGCTATGCATCGATACTTCCAAATGAGGGAGAAGCAATTTGAGATCATGGAACGAATTATGCCAACCGTATCCATGTTGAATCATACATGTGATCAAAGTCAACAGATTGCTATCTTTTTGGAAGAATTAGCGGATGCCATCCATCCTGGAAATACAGCCGATATCTATTTAGAGCGACTAGAACAGATGAAACGAGAGTTTCGTGAGCAACCTCTCCCAGTAGATCGTATCGAATTCGAAACGAGGGCTTGTTTATATTTCTTTGTAGGAGAAATGAAACGTTATCTTATTATCAAAAAAGCATTGACCCAAAAGAAATCAACTCCTGATTCATCTAACAATTCATCGACTAAGAAGATGGACCCATCACCTAACTAAAGAGAGAGAATAGAGGAGAAAAAGATGACTGATCGTTTTTTACAGGAAGAAAATAACCACCTACAAAAATTATCCTCTGCGATGACAGAAGCTATCTGGATGGTAAATACAACGGGTTCCCAAGATTGGCAGGACAAAGAAATACAAGCGGAGTCACAGTATCGTCTATACTGTTCGGACCCCAAACGATTTGCTGTACTGAAGGAAAAGATGGCTTTGACTCCAGAGGGTTCGATTGAGCGACGTCAATACGAACGTCTATATCAATCGGCACTAGAAAATCAGCTTCCGGCTGAGACCTTAGAAGAGATGGTTACATTATCCTCTAAGTTAAGCAATATTTTTAACACATTTCGCGCTACAGTGGATGGAGAGAAATGGACAGAGAACCAAGTGCGTCAAATCCTTCTTACTAGTACAGATGTAGCTTTACGCGAGAAGGTATGGCAGGCTAGCAAGGCGATCGGGCAGGAGGTATCCCCTGGATTGTTGGAGCTAGTTCGTGTACGTAATCAAGCAGCACAAAGTTTAGGATTCGAAGATTTCCACCAGATGTCATTTGAATTACAAGAATTGGATCGTGATGAGGTTTTCACGATTTTTGATGATCTAAAGAAGTTAACAGATGGCCCGTTCCAAGCGATGAAGAATGAGATGGATGATGAGTTGCGTAGCCAATATGGATTACCTTCGGATGCCTGCCTGCAACCATGGCATTATAAAGATCCTTTTTTTCAAGAAGCGCCTGTGGTACCAGGTGTAGATGTTAGCCCGTTCTTAAAAGGAAGGAATATTGAAAAGTTAACGGTTGATACATTTTCATCAATGGGGATGGAGATTCGTGACATGCTAGCTAAGAGCGATCTCTACGAACGTGAAGGGAAAAATCAACATGCTTTCTGTCTGGACATGGATCGAGAAGGGGACGTGCGGGTGTTATGCAATATTCGTGATAACCAGTACTGGATGGAAACGATGCTCCATGAATACGGCCATGCGGTATATGATAAATATATTGATCGGAAAATCCCGTTTCTTTTACGTACACCCGCCCACATTTTCACAACGGAAGCTGTAGCGATGTTCTTCGGTCGACTTGTAAAGAACCGGGAATGGTTGTCGCAAATTGCACAAGTAGATGGGGGCGAGGTTGATAAAATCTTACTTGGTTTAGAGAAAATGCAGCAACGTCAGATGTTGATTACAGCACGCTGGGTTATCACCTTCGTCCGTTTTGAACGTGAGCTTTATCACAATCCAGACCAAGACCTTAGCAAATTATGGTGGGAGATTGTAAAAGAAGTTCAATTTGTGGAACCACCTAACCGTGTAGATGAGCCGCATTGGGCCTCTAAAATTCACTTTACAATTGCACCAGCATATTATCAAAACTATCTATTAGGAGAACTAACTGCTTCCCAATTCGATCAATATATCAAGCAACATGTAAGCTCTACTTACTTTAATCAAGAGGTCGGTAAATGGTTCTTGAAAGAGGTCTTTTTCCCTGGTGATCGGGACGGATGGTCTAAATTAATTGAAAATGCGACTGGTGAATCGTTGAATCCAGCGCATTTTGTTACCCAATTTGTGAACGAGTAAGGTCATTAAAGATTTAAAGTAGGAAACGAAAGGTATTCTAATAGAGGGAATGCCTTTCTTCTTTATTTCACTGAACCACTTGTTTGATGAAAAGAATATCTTTATCAGAAAAGGACGTAGTATATGGATACCTATCAAGAAAACGTATCATCACCTAAAATAACCTCTCTCTTTCGGAATCGTTTTGTCCAAGCGATTTTGGTTTCGGGATTGTTTTTACAAATAGGCATATGGGTTCGAAATTATGCCATTTTGCTGTATGTAATGGAGCAAACCAACGGTGACTCATTGGCTGTGTCGATGATCTCTGTGGCTGAATTTGCTCCGATATTTCTGTTCTCTTTTGTTGGAGGAACATTTGCTGATCGTTGGAGACCGAAGAAGACGATGATTTGGTGTGATGTTTTAAGTGCCATCTCGATCTTTTTCGTATTGATTGCTCTCTTGTTTTTTACGTGGAAAGCCCTCTTTTTCGCAATGTTATTTTCGGCCATTCTCTCCCAGTTCTCACAACCATCAGGGATGAAACTATTTAAGATTCATGTGCCAGCAGAATATATGCAATCGGGGATGTCACTGTATCAATCATTATTTTCTATTTTTATGATCTTAGGACCGATCCTAGGAACGTTTGTGTTCCAGCAGTTTGGGATTAATACCGCTATTAGTATTACCGTGGTTGCCTTTTTACTTTCCGCGGTCGCACTTGTTTTTTTACCGGCTGATTCTGAAATAAAAGAAGAAGCAGAAGACCAGTCATCTCTTGTTCAAGAGATGAGGGAAGGTATTAAATATGTTCTCTCCAGCAAGATTTTGAGATCTCTAGGCGGAACCTTCTTTATGGCGGGGACTTCGATTGGGTTAATTCAACCTTTGGCGATTTTCCTTGTGACGGAAAAGCTACACTTGCCTAAAGAAAATCTTCAGTGGCTGATTACGGTTAGTGGCATTGGTATGTTGGCAGGTGGTGCCGTAGCTCTCTTGGCTGCGAAGAAAATAGCTCCACAACGATTGTTGGTGATAGGTCTGATAGTAAATGCTGTTGTCATTTCACTTTCGGGCATATCAGAGGTACTATGGATCACTCTAATCGCACAGTTTTTTGCTGGTATGGGTATGCCAATTATTCAAATCGGGATTAATACGCTGATTATGCAACATACCACAGCCGATTTTATTGGCCGGGTGAATGGAATCTTAACCCCTCTCTTTATAGGGGCAATGGTCCTTATGATGAGTATTACAGGATTTTTAAAGGCAAGTATGTCTCTTGTATGGATCTATCAAATTTCAGGGATGTTAATGTTGTTGGGTGTTTTTTTTCTTCTGCCCCTTCTCCGACTATCTGCTCCCAAACCAGATTTCGTACAGATGGCTCAGACTGAAATAGAAATGGAGAAAGAATCAAAGTAACAAACGAACGAAGTATATCATGGATGATAGAAGAGGGGTGCGGCTCACACATACTGTGAACTGCACCCCTCTTCACTCTTGCCTTGAATGAAAGTGAACTTGAATATGTGGAGAGTGTTTGTCTCCTTCTTCTTTTGTCTCCTGAGCGGTTGAGGCCTCTGTATCATCTTTAGGATCTTGTAAAAAATGATTAATGTGTACATAGTCTGGATCGATCATGCCCATAGATAGCTGGATATGTGGATATAATTCGTTCTTTTGTATTGGATTGCGCTTCATATTTTTGTCAACCTTCCAATGGGGAGTACGTGATTTCCATATATTTCTATGCAAAAACCCTAGAAACGCGAACAAAAAGTAACTGATTTTTGTCGACTTTCCATTTACGTTTTTCGGTTTCCGTAGTAATCTTAATAGATGACTAATAAGGAGGAGACTATCATCGAGACATTAATTGATAATAATAATCAAGATCAGAAGTCTTCTTCAAACCGTTGGAAAATGGCGATTATTTTAGGTGGGCTCTCTGCATTTGGGGCCTTATCTATTGATATGTATCTACCTGCTTTTCCAGAGATTGCAAATGAATTTCAAGCAAGTCCTTCATTGGTTCAAATGAGCCTTACGCTCTTTTTAATAGGGCTGTGTGTGGGACAATTATTTCTAGGCCCACTTAGTGATATGATTGGAAGAAGGAAACCCTTGTTAATTGGGCTATTATCATATGGAATCGTATCTTTATTATGTATATGGAGTCCGTCGATATGGATGTTTTTGCTATTGCGATTTTTTCAAGGGTTAACTGCTTCGGCGGGGCTTGTGATTTCACGTGCTGTGGTTCGTGATCTGTATGTAGGGACTGAGCTAACAAGATTCTTTTCGTTACTCGCTTTGGTTAACGGATTGGCACCGATTCTAGCACCCATTATGGGGGCTCAATTACTAGGCTTTATGCCATGGCAAGGTGTTTTTGTTGTACTGTGTATCATTGGACTCTCTATGTTTGGTATCGTGGTGTGCGGGCTTCCCGATACACTTCCTGCTGAGAATCGCGCTCAAAGCGGAGTTCGTCCGGCTTTGCTAAGCTATTCTCGAATTTTACGAGATCGTACTTTTATGGGATATGCGCTCTGTCAGGGGCTAGTGTTTGCTTCGATGTTTGCCTATATATCGGGTTCATCGTTTATCGTGCAGAACATCTATCATGGAACTGCGACTACGTTTAGTATTATTTTTGCGATTAATGGAGTAGGGATTATGCTTGCGAGTCAGGTAACGGGTAAATTGGCAGGAAGATTTTCAGAGCGGGCTTTATTTAAGACAGGACTTATTACGTCTGCGTCCGGCGGTGGTTTGCTATTCATCGCTTTCTTAAATCAAGCTCCACTTTATGTGATTTTAATCCCTTTATTTTTTGTTGTATCAAGTGTAGGTGTGGTTTCAACAGCAGGTTTTTCACTTGCGATGGAAAGCCAAGAGAAATCAGCAGGGAGTGCCGCTGCTGTCTTAGGTGTTATATCACTCACATTGGGTGGAATAGTGGCTCCATTCGTCGGGATGGCCGGTGAGTATACGGTTGTGCCACTAGGAATCATCACGACATTATGCGGGATGGGCGCTATGGGTTGCTATTATTTCTTCGTTAGACCTTCTCATTTAACTGACAATAGATGGGAACTGGATTGATAGGAGAGAGTCATGCGTGTTAATAAAGATAGGGATGTCTTAAGAATGGATTGTCCATTTTTGAGACATCCCTATCTTTATTATATTTAGTGTGTTGGTTAGAATTTTAATTCGTTCATTTCTTAGGCAATATTTATTCAATTTTATTTTATATAAATGAGTTTATCGAGGTATATAGCTAATTATGGCTATATTTTTTGTATAAATGTGTCTAATTATAAAAATGTGTTTATATATAGAATGGATCTATTGACTTGATTATTTTTCTAGAATAGAGTAGCACCAAGTTAACTCGATAAAGCAAATTATTGTTGCGAGTTAACTTGGTGCTGAATCTTGCGATAGGGAATGTTTAGAACATTTAAAATGAGGGTGATTGGAGGTGAGAGGGGAAGGATTATATACTCTAATGGTTCTTACTAATCCTTTTGTAGATTCAGGATCTATCTTAAAAACATGATGGAGGTAGTTGGATATGAAGAAGAAAGTATTGGCGGTTATGATGAGTGTAGCAGTTGCCGGGAGTATGATGACATTCGGATCTGCGAGTGCGAGTGCAGCGCCATTGACGGCTACTAGTTCATCCCAATTTGGAACACAAACACAAGCGGAAGTAAATCCTAACTTTTTAGGTGACATCGTTGACGGAGTGAAAAATGCAGCCGGATCCGTGTGGGGTGCAGCGAAAGGTATAGCAGGTGCAGTGTTTTCGACAGGATCAAAGGTAACTGACGCCGTTGGTGAAGTAGCAGGTGACCAATGGACGGGAATGGCTGCCAAGCAAGCATGGGATGCACTTGATGGTCTCACAAAGGCCGGTGACGTTGCTGACTGCTTAGGATTCTTTGGTGAGGGTGGTAAGGCAGATACCTTGAATAAAAATGCGAGTGCTGGTGAAATAACATTTGACAAATAGGGCATAGTTTTTTCAACAGGATTGAATGTAGATTTTCCTAGATATACAGGCGAATAAACTTGAGTGATCGATTCGCCTGTATATCTATCTACCAGAATCCTAAATGATACGATGTCAGATACTTAATAGGTGGGAGTGTGAATAGAGTGGTATGGACTTTATGTAGGAAAGTAGTCGTTTATACAATTCCAATCTTTTTATCAATCGCTCTGTTTATTCATTTTTTCTTAATAACTCTTCATGTCATGCCAAAGAATCCAATATCAAATGAGATAAGTCCTATTGTTAATACTTATGTTAGCCCCCTATTTACGCAGAATTGGCATTTGTTTTCGCCGAATCCTCTGATGCGGAATGATGTCGTATATATGCAGTTGAAATTTAAAGATTCTTCAACACCTAGCGACTGGTTTGATATTACCACTCCTATGTTAAAGGCAAATTACAAGAATTACTTTAGTCCGATGAATCGAATTGTGAGAATTCCATTGACGGCAGCTACTACGATGAATGGGATGAATGACGAAGAACTTAAATTCGTTAGTAAATTGGATAAAAAACATATGACGAAAGAACAGTCGTTGATGTTAGAAGATATAGAGAAGAGGGCGAAAGAGAGCCGAGAGAGAATGAAATCACTGTTATATCGATTTGCCTTTGCTACTGCTGAAAAATATTTTTCTGATAAACAAATCGATTCGGTTCGGGTACGGATTGTGCATGAACAGGCAGTGCCATTTTCTAAAAGACTAGATAAAAATTTTAAGAAAGAGCGTACGCATGAAGATTTGGAATGGATGAAATTTGAGCCTGTCATTTCATGGTGAGGAGGGGGAGACTAGAATGATGTCATCAGTGCGTACGTTGCGGGGAACTTGGTTAGATTTTGTTTATAAAGAAAGGTTTTTGATTGGAACTAGCTTGGCTCGAATTGGTTTTGGGCTCGTCATGCTCTTTTTTTATTGTATCCATTATCAACAAAGATATTTTCTATGGTTTACAGGTGGAGCACTTGATTCGAAGATGTACTCTCAGGGGTACTTTACGATCTATCAATTTGCTTCGAGTCCACTTATGTTTAATATTTTGTTTTATCTAGGGATTGTAATAACGATTTTATATATTTTAGGATATAAGGGTCGTGTTACTTCTGTTCTTTTCTTTATTTTCACATACTCCATTCTTCAGCGAAATGGGTTTCTGGATGATGGGGGAGACAATCTCTTAAGAGTGTTGCTTGTATATATGATGTTTACACAGAATACAGCCTACTTCTCGTTTGATTCAAAAAATTTCTGGAAGAAGCGTCAGAAGGATGCCGATCGCTACAAATATCGGATTTCCACATTATTTCATAATTTCGGGGTGCTTGCTTGTATCATTCAGGTCTGTATTCTTTACTTCACAGCGGGTAGCTATCAAATGATGGGGGAAGTGTGGAATCAGGGAACTGCCCTATACTACATTATGCAAGTCGATCAGTTTTCAACTCCTTTACTCAAACACACACTGGCTAGTCATGAATGGTTATTAGTGATATTTACGTATCTATCCATTTGGGTTAAGCTCGCGTTTCCATTCATGCTTTTTAATAGAACGACAAAGTATATAGCTGTATTTTCCATCTTTTTCTTCCACTTAGGAATTGCAGTAGGGATGGGATTAATTACCTTTTCAGCGGTTATGATTATCGCTGATTTGATTATCTTTTCAGATGATGAATATCGCAGGATCCGACGGGCGTTGATTAGGATGAAAGACCTTATCGGATCAAAGTTTCGAGCCTTTTTTAGAAGGATTGGACAAGTCAGAGGCATACGCATGCAAGAAATTACAGTCTTCTATGATGGATGGTGTCCATTTTGTACCAAGACGACGAATCAGTTGCGGAGAATGGATTGCTTAGAGTTAGTGAACTTTGTTTCATTTAGAGAAGAGAGTGTCGTTCGGGAGAATCATTTGTCTATCGAAGCATTAGAGGAAATGATTCATAGTAAGAAAAAGGGAGATAAGGACGTTAAAGTAGGAATTTATTCCTTCATCCAGATCTCCAAAAGAGTGATTCCCATGTGGGGCCTCCTTCCGATTCTATATCTATCCGTATGGTGTGGTTTTGGACAAAAACTATATAAATTTATCGCTGATCGAAGAATTATTATTCCAAGCGGTGGTTGTGATGACCCAGAAGAATGTAAGATTCACTTGGCAGAGTAGGAGACAGGTAAGGGATAACTCTAATGATTCAAGAGGACTATTCAACGCGAAAATGACTGTAGGCAAATCCGTTCATAGGATTCGTTTCCAGTCATTTTCTCAATTAAATCGTGCGATATTTCTCCCAGCGCAGCCACTTAGGATAGTGATTTTTTAGCAGTCCGCCAGAAGCTTTGCCCCAGCCGAGAGGATACCCGTCTACCGTTACTAGAGTCCAGCCGTTTTGTTGATCGGGAAGTGTTTCTCCTTGTAGATATAAGAGTAAATCATCCTCGTCCCAGCTTAGATTACGTATACGTTTTACCCTATCCTTCTGCAGGGCAAGGGCGAAAGCATGGGATGGTTGAAAGTGACTTTTTTTAATTTGGCCTAGATGCATTCCGGGACGCTCTACTTTTAATCCTTTAAGCGAAGGAAAGCCAGATGGGATCCGATAGAGATGCTCTCCATATAGTGTGAACTCCCCTTCGGTCCAAGAAGAATCGAGTAAGTGATCTTGAACAAAAGTATCATAAAGCTTTTTTCGATCCTTGGGGATAGAGGCTGTTTTACCGATTTTTGCTTTCCGAGAGGTCTCGGAGTCTCTCTGTTGAAGTACAGCCACAAAATGACCTTCACCGCGTAGATGATGAGGCCATAGGCGACCTGCTAGAGCTAAGCGTGGATCTGGATTTTTCATCCAATCAGGCCGTCCAGGTTGGTAATGGGGGGCTTGCGGAACTGGAATGAGATTAAATTCAGGAAACTCTCTGAGAAAAGAAGCAACTACCTCTTCATTTTCCATCGGGTTAAAGGTGCAAGTTGAGTAGACGAGTCTTCCTCCGTCCTTTAACATAGGAGCTGTCGCGCGAAGAATCTCCATCTGTAGCTCTGCACACTTTTCGACGAGACGAGGGCTCCAGCGCTCTCCTGATTCGTCATCTTTTCGAAACATCCCTTCGCCTGAACAGGGAGCATCAATTAAGATTCGATCAAAAAATTGAGAGAAGCGATCCGTAAGATGATTCGGATCTTCATTTAGGACAACTGCATTGGGGACCCCACAACGCTCTAGGTTTTCGACAAGTACCTTGATTCGTTTGCCGTCAATCTCATTGGCAACTAAGATTCCTTCTCCTTTCATGTGCGATGCGATTTGTGTCGTTTTTCCTCCGGGAGCTGCACAGAGATCTAAAATCGTTTCCCCCGGCCTTGCCTCAAGCGCTTCGGCAGGAGACATCGCACTGGCATCTTGGATATAGTAGACGCCAGCCGCATGAAAAGGGTGCTTGCCAGGACGATCTACCTCGTGTTGATAGTAGTAGGCTTCTGGGCACCAAGGGACGTTCTCTAGCGTAGTGAAAGGTAGTTCCTCTAATAGTTTTTCGGGTGTGGTACGTAAGCGATTGATACGAAAACTTCTCTCTGGTGCCTGTTCATAAGTAGCAAGGAAGGCATCATATTCGTCTTGAAGTCGCTCTTTCATCTGTTCTAAGAATATCGATGGAATAGTCGGAGACATAGGAGCTCCCCTCTTTTCTATGTAAGTAGGTTCTCAATGTGTTCGGCAGAACTTTTCCCTGATACGTATCCAGTACATAGGGCGGAAGTGATGTTATAGCCACCTGTGTAGCCATGAATATCTAAGATTTCTCCACAAAAATAGAGACCAGTCATCAACTTAGATTGCATGGTACGCGGGTCGATCTCTTTAATATGGACACCTCCCCCTGTAACAAAAGCTTTATCAAGTGGTAAGGTTCCGTTGATATGGACTGGGAATGCTTTGATATGCTCAGCCACCTTACGCTGAACCTCTTTCGATGTTTGTGTGCAACTTAAAGTATCCGAGAGACTTAGCATTTGAAATAACACAGGAATCATTCTTTCTGGTAGATATCCTTTTAGGGCGTTCCGGAATGCCCGCTTCGGACTTTCCTCCGCTAGTTTACGAATCTCTTGCTCGATTTCATCATGGGTATCTGCTGGTTTTACGTCGATGGTTAGTAAGGTAGTCGGAACGACAAATTTTTTTAGATTCTTGATGACGAATTGGCTGCAACGAAGAGCAGTCGGGCCAGAAAGCCCAAAGTGGGTAAAGAGCAAATCTCCATCATGACTTACTACTTTCTTTCCTTTTGCATTCCAAACGGTAACGGTGATATCCCGCAATGATAGACCCTGCATGGATTTATCAAGGATCCAAGGCTCTTTAGAGGTAAGAGGTACTTCTGTCGGGAATAGTTCAGTAATCGTATGGCCAGCTGCTTCCGCCCAAGCATACCCATCACCAGTGGAACCCGTTTGAGGTACCGATTTGCCACCAACTGCTATGATTACTTGGTTCGCATGAAAAATTTCTCCGCTCATACTTTCTACACCGATTACTTGTCCATTCTGGTAGAGTACTTGACGGGCGGGAGTGTTGACACGGATGTGTGCACCGCCTTCTTTTACTTTTCGGATTAAGGCTTGTACCACAGATTTGGCACTATCGCTGACCGGAAATATTCGCCCATTATCCTCTTCCTTTAATTCGACACCTAGTTCACGAAAAAAGTGTACGATATCCCAATTATTAAATACAGAAAAAACACTGTAGAGAAATCGTCCATTTCCTGGAATAAACCGGATAAGTTCATCTATATCTTTTATATTGGTAACATTACAACGTCCACCGCCAGAGATCGCGAGTTTACGTCCAAGTTGATCTCCTTTATCAAGTAGGAGCACTTTTGCCCCATGCATCCCAGCGGCAGCACTGGCCATTAAACCAGAAGGGCCTCCACCAATGACAATCACATCGTATTTCATATAGCGCTCCTTTTAGGTTCAATATAGCTATGTTTAGCTTTTCCTAACTTTCCCTATTGTAGAAGACCCCATGAGAATTGGGAAGGGGAGCATAAGAAACGATCAAAAAAACGTCTTTTTTTAATAAAGTGATTCAAAAGCGTATAAAAATTAGCTAAAATAAGAATAAGGAAATTGGATGGATGACGTGAATACTCATTCATGACAGGAGGGTCCCTATGTCGTATGCAGAAAAAGTATGGCTCAAACAGTATCCATCAAATGTACCAGCAACCATTGACTATCCAAATGTACTACTAACCCAATTCTTGATCGATGCCGCAAGGGATTTTCCTAAGCGAGATGCGGTTCATTTTATGGGCAAAAAACTTACTTATGAACAATTGTTAGAAGAATCTTATCGTTTTGCGAACTCGTTAAAAGATCTTGGCGTTAAGCCGCGAGAACGAGTTGCGATCATGTTACCGAACTGTCCACAAGCCGTCATCGCGTATTATGGGGCGCTGTTTATCGGAGCGATTGTCGTTCAGACAAATCCGCTTTATATGGAACGAGAATTAGGGCACCAACTAACTGATTCAGGTTCTGAAACGATTATATGCCTCGACTTGGTGTTACCAAAAGTCCAAAATGTAAAATCAAAGACTGGGTTAAAACGTATCATTGTGACCAGTATCAAGGATTATTTACCTTTTCCCAAAAATGTTCTTTATCCACTAAAACTGTGGAAAGACGGCATAAAACTGACTCATGAGTATGATCAGGATACACATGCTTTTAAGCGCCTCATTTCGAAAGCGCTTCCAACTCCGGTAATCACGCCCGAGACTGATCCAATCCATGACGTAGCTTTGCTTCAATACACAGGTGGAACGACGGGCCTTTCCAAAGCGGCTATGCTGACCCACCGAAACTTGATTGTAAATAGCATACAAGCATCCTATTGGCTATACAAGGTGAAACGTGGAACAGAAAAAATCTTAGGTGTCCTCCCGTTTTTTCATGTCTATGGGATGACAGTTGTTATGAATTATGCCATGTATCAAGCGGCGACAATGATTCTGATTCCTCGATTTGACTGTGACATGATTATGAAAACGATTGTAAAAGAGCGTCCTACTTTGTTCCCAGGTGCACCTACGATGTATGTGGCTATCATTAACCATCCCAATATTCAAAAATATGACCTCTCTTCGATTGATGCTTGTGTAAGTGGTTCGGCGGCACTTCCCGTAGAGGTACAAGAAAAATTTGAAAAGTTAACAGGGGGTAGGCTGGTAGAAGGTTATGGGATGACGGAAACATCTCCTGTAACGCATTCGAATTTAATATGGGATCGTGTTCGATCATCGACGATTGGTATTCCGTGGCCTGATACAGAAGCGAGAGTAGTGGATGCAGAAACGGGCGAGGAACTTCCAGTGGGTGAGATTGGAGAGCTTCAAGTTCGAGGTCCTCAGGTGATGAAAGGGTATTGGAATCGTGAGGACGAAACGGCAAAAGTCCTAACACCAGATGGATGGCTTAGTACGGGTGATATTGTCCGTATGGATGAAGAGGGATATTTCTTTGTGATGGATCGAAAGAAAGATATGATTATTGCCGGGGGATATAATATTTACCCACGCGAAGTGGAAGAAGTTTTATTTGAACATCCAGCCATTCAAGAGGCGGCAGTTGTAGGGGTTCCTCATCCGTATCGAGGGGAAACAGTGAAGGCATTTATCGTGTTAAAGCCGGGAATCAAATTGACAGAACAGGAATTAGATCAGTACTGTCGTGAAAAACTAGCAAAATATAAAATCCCACGCTTATATGAATTCCGTGATGAGTTACCCAAGACATTTGTTGGCAAGGTTCTCCGTCGTGTCCTTCAAGAGCAAGAGAAGAAGAAATACGAAGAAGAGATAAAAGAAGCCAATTAGATGAATGAGTGACCTAGCATCCGGAATGGATATGATGTTAGGTTTTTCATATTTGTGTGCGTTGACAAACGTTTTATTTATCCATACAATAATAGTGAATGAATAATCATTCATTATTGTCTATGCAGAAAGGAATTTCGATCCCATGGCGAAACGGACTGGTGAAAAATACGAAGCGATCATCGATGCTGCAGTGCGAGTTATCGCAGAATTTGGTTATCATAATGCGCAGGTTTCGAAGATTGCTCGTGAGGCCAAAGTCGCAGATGGTACAATCTACCTCTATTTTGAAAACAAAGACGATGTGCTGATCTCTCTATTTAGCGAGAAAATGGGTTCATTTATCAGCGAGGCGGAGGAAGCAATTCAGCACTTCGATTCACCAGTTGAACAGTTACATCAGCTGATTCGCCTTCACTTTGCGTATTTGGAGAGTGATCGTGAGCTTGCGATTGTAACACAGATCGAGTTACGTCAATCAAATCCAGAAGTTCGCAAAGGAATTGGACAGATTTTAAAGCGATACTTGGATATGATTGACCGGATCGTCGAAGATGGGATAAAAAAAGGTTTGTATCGTTCGAATTTAGATGTTCGCATGACTCGCAAACTAATCTTTGGTACCATTGATGAGACTGTGACATCTTGGATCATGAACGATCGCAAATATAGTTTGCTCTCCCAAGTGGACCCAATCTTAGAGTTGTTTGTATGCGGGATTGGTAACCAGACGCGCGAGATGTAAGCGTTATCTATCAAAAGCACAGGAGGATCTCTTCATGAATATCCTAGTTTGTTTGAAGCAAACATTTGACACCGAAGAGCGGATCACGATTGAAAATGGTGTGGTCGTGGAAGATGGCGCAGTATTCGTAATTAACCCTTATGATGAATATGCTGTGGAAGAAGGCATTAAGTTAAAAGAAGAACATGGTGGGGAAGTAACGATTTTAACGGTTGGTCCAGAGCGTGTAGAAGCTTCGATGCGTAAGGCCCTTGCCATGGGTGCAGATAAAGGTGTATGGATTAGTACAGAAGATTTTGATGGTGACCTAGATGAGTATAGTATCGCTAAAATCATTAAAGCAGCGATTGAAGAGCAAGAGCTGGAGTTTGATATCATTCTTGCAGGTGCGATGGCAGTAGACGATGGTTCTGCACAAGTAGGTCCAAGGTTGGCAGAACTTTTAAATATACCTCATATCTCCACGATTACGAAGTTGACAGTAGAGGGTGAAAAGGTAGTTGTTGAGAAAGACGTTGAAGGAGACATGGAAGTCATCGAATCCAAGCTACCCCTTCTCGTAACTGCTCAACAAGGATTGAACGAGCCACGTTATCCGTCGCTTCAGGGGATTATGAAAGCGAAGAAAAAACCTTTAGAAGAAGTCGAAATCGATGACCTTGATATCGAGGAAGAAGAGATGGAAGCCAAAACAAAGGTGCTCGAAATCTACTTACCTCCTAAGAAAGATGCAGGGAAAATCCTACAAGGAGAACTTGCTGATCAAGTAACAGAGCTCGTTCAACTATTAAAGAGCGAAGCGAAAGTGATCTAAAGAACTGGGGGGATCAACATGAGCAAAAAAATACTCGTACTAGCAGATGTTCGTGAAGGAAAACTTCGGAATGTGGCTTTTGAGAGCTTAGCAGCAGCACGACTTGCAAGTCAAGGTGGCACAGTAGTAGCGGCAGTCTTGGGAAGCTTTGCAAAAGATCACGCCAATGCACTTGCCCATCATGGTGCAGATGAAGTAGTAGTGGTGACCGATTCTAAACTGGATCAATATACGACTGATGCATACTTCCAAGCAGTAAAGAAAATTATCGAAACAGTAGAACCACAAGCAATTTTCACAGGACACACAGCAGTCGGAAAAGACGTAAGTCCTCGAATTGCGGCACGTCTTGGCTTCGGTCTCGTTTCCGATGTAACCGCTTTAGAAGAAACGGGCGGCGAATTGGTCTTCACTCGCCCGATTTATGCAGGAAAAGCTTTTGTGAAAAAGGCATTTAAAGAGGACGAAACCGTATTTGCTACCCTTCGTCCAAATAATATCGTGGCACTTGATGCAGATACCACTCGCACAGCAACTGTGACAGAAGTATCTGTAGATTTTGACCCGACTTTATTACGAACCATAATAAAGCAAGTTGTGAAGAAAGCAACAGACGGTGTGGACCTCTCCGAAGCAAGAGTTGTCGTATCAGGTGGTCGTGGAGTGAAGAGTGAAGATGGCTTTGCTCCATTAAAAGAATTAGCTGATCTACTGGGCGGTGCAGTTGGCGCTTCTCGTGGTGCTTGTGACTCTGGTTACTGTGACTACGCTCTCCAAATCGGCCAAACGGGTAAAGTGGTAACACCAGACCTCTACATCGCTGCTGGGATCTCCGGAGCGATTCAGCACTTGGCTGGTATGTCCGCATCCAAAACCATCGTCGCGATCAACAAAGATCCAGAAGCACCGATCTTCCAAGTAGCAGATTATGGAATCGTAGGCGATTTGTTTGTTGTGGTACCGATGTTGACAGAGGAATTGAAGAAGGTATTAGTAGGTAAGTAGGTATTTGCTTGGACTGTAGACTGTGATGGTCTACAGTCTTTTTATTGATCTAGACTACTAAAATCTTTCTGTGGATACCATGCTAGACAAAAATTATTTCAAGTGATAGGTTAAATGTATAAAGTTTTTCTATTCTATTTCTTCTAAGGAGTAAAACAAATGAAAAAAGCGGTTTCCATTTTAAGTGTATGTGCTATTTCTGCTGCTACTATTTTTACAGTTGGAATAGGTTCCGCGAATGCAAGTGTTCCACGTTATTCTTTCCAAACAGAGGATGGCAAGTGGGACGGCTTTATTGGCAATGAGAATAGTGGAAGTAGTATCCAGATTGAGCTGGTGAAGCCCCTCTATAGCAAAAATAGCTCTGGAATAAAGAAGAGATTTACTGATTATTCGAAGCTGTGGGTTCGGTTGTGCAATGATCAAACAAAGGCTTGTACCACTTTCCATAATCTAATCGGAGGGAAATCTACATTTACGAATATGAAAGCGGGTAGATATAACGTAGACATTAAAGATGAACTTTCCTCCGCAAGCATATTTGGACAACTAGATATTATCTTTCCCTAGATGTACGGTAGGTGGGATAATGACGCTTGTGGGTTTGATGTAGAGTCAGTTACCTGGGCGAAGCGATGTATATGCAAAGAGGGACATTCTATGTTTTATTTAGAATGTCCCTCATATTTGATTGCTCATTGTACTCACTTTTAGATGCCGCCTCTCTCTTTCCCTGTCAGAACATTAAAGATCACTTCTGCAACTGTTTTGATTACCTTCATGTCTTCACCCCCATGTTGTTCTTACCTTTACTTTACTCGGATTTCCTCGTTGTTCCTAGTGATTTACCTTTCAAGTTCCTTACTTATTTGTAAGAATCCAATACCATGAGAAATGGAGAATATATATAAAGTATATGTATCCGTCCGTATTTTAATAAATCCCATTATATAGTATCGGTGATGATAAGATTGTCTTCTAATGCCACTTTTTATTTCGTTTAACGAAACAGTTGGAACTTTTTTTGTGGGAGTGGTATACTAAATAGTGAAGATGGCTTGTAGAGAGCTAGTCTTTAGATCGATTTTGCTGACTTCGAAAGGAGATTTCAACGATGGCAATCGCTGAATTAAATACACAAAACTTTAGTGAAAAAGTTGAATCCAAAGGAACTGGAACGGTTTTAGTGGATTTCTGGGCTCCGTGGTGCGGACCTTGTCGCATGCTTGCTCCGATTTTAGAAGAAGTAGATACAGAAGTAGGATCAGATGTAGAAGTAGTAAAAGTAAATGTGGATGACAATCCAGATCTTGCTACGAAATACGGAGTTATGGGGATTCCTACCTTGATTGTTTTTAAAGATGGCGAACAGGTGAAGAAGGTATCTGGTGTACAGCCAAAAGAAGCAATCCTTGATATGGTGAAGTAATGACTAAGGCTCCCAATGGGGGTCTTTTATTTGGGTATAATTATTTGATTATTCTATAAATAAATCAAAAAACGAATGAATATAATATGATGGTAAAAATAGTTCGCTTTTATGAGGAATATATGGTACGATACATCGGGTTGATCTTTTAATCCTGTATTAAAAGCGAACATAACAGAAATTAAAATTAAATGAAGGGGGCAGATCCGTATGCATTATGATGTGATTGTAGTCGGAGCTGGACCGAGCGGAATATTCGCTTCTTATGAATTATCAAAAAAAAATCCAAACCTAAAAATACTTCTTATAGATAAAGGGCATAGTATTCGTCAACGACGTTGCCCAATTTTAGAAAATAAAATTACAAAGTGTCCCCCTGCAACCAAGAAGAAAGAGTATGCAGGGTGCTTACCCGCTTGTTCGATTACGGCTGGCTGGGGTGGTGCTGGTGCCTATAGTGATGGGAAATTTAACTTAACGACAGAGTTTGGTGGCTGGATGCAAGATTATTTGCCGCCCTCTAAGGTGATGGAGCTAATCGAATATGTAGATTCCGTTAACCTAGAACATGGTGGTACTACTGTGATTACAGACCCGACTACAGATGATGTTCGTCGAATCGAGCAAAAAGCTGCTGGGGCAGGACTGAAATTATTAAAAGCACGTGTTCGCCATCTGGGGACCGAAGAAAACTTAAAAATCCTTCAGAATATATTCCAGACTATGGAAAATAAAATGGATTTTTTATTTAAAACATATGTGGAAGATTTGATTGTGGAAGATCAAGTGGTCCGCGGTGTTCGTTTGAAAAATGGAGATGAGTATACAGCGGATCGTGTGATTATCGGTCCAGGCAGAGATGGATCCGAATGGCTGAGTAACATTTTGAAACGCAATGGCGTGGAGATGATGAATAACCAAGTCGATATTGGTGTCCGTGTAGAGACTTCAGATGTGATTATGCAGGAGATTAATAAATACTTGTATGAGGCAAAATTTGTTTACAATACTTCAGTCGGGACTCGAGTGCGTACTTTTTGCTCTAATCCAAGTGGACATGTGGTTGTCGAAAACCATTCGGGTGTGATGACAGTAAATGGTCACTCCTATAAGGACCCGAAGCTGGGCAGTAAAAACACTAACTTCGCTTTGCTGGTATCTCATACGTTTACTGATCCATTTGATAAGCCGATTGAGTTTGCGAAAGAGGTTAGCCGTCGGGCTAATGATCTCTCGAATGGATCCGTGATTGTACAAAAAGTAGGGGATATCTATAAAGGGAGACGTTCGACACCCAAACGAATTCAAGAAGGATTTTTAGAGCCAACACTAAAAGAAGCTGTACCGGGGGATCTAGGGCTTGTTCTTCCTTATAACACGATGCTTTCTTTAATCGAGATGATTCAGGCTTTGGATAAAGTAACACCGGGCATTGCAGATGAGCATACCCTTTTCTATGGAGTCGAAGCGAAATTCTACAGTGCTCGTCCTAAAATAAACGATCACTTTGAAACCGAAACGATTAAAGGGCTATATACGATTGGAGATGGAGCAGGGATTACTCGTGGCTTAGCTCAAGCATCGGCTGCTGGTATACATGTTGCTCGTCACATCCTTCAAAACCGAAATCAATAATTTTATCGATTCTACCAATTGCACAAATTTGGGATCATGCGCTAAGATAGTATTAAGGAGACGTGAATACTATGAGAGACCAAATCCACGCATTGGTAGACCTATTGCCAGAAGAAGATGTGGAAACGGCCTATTACTTAATTCGTGAATTACTGGTTCAAAAGCGGATGGATCAAATGGCAACTCAATCGTTACTACATCAATTATATAAACGACAAGAGTTATCGTTATAACATAAAAAACGAGCTTCCTTCGGGGAGGCTCGTTTTTTATGTTACCAGTTAAACTGATCTGGATTTGATTGTGGATGGGACCGTTGTTGGTTCGTAGGTTGAGCAGGTTGTTGAAACGGACTTGGTTGTGGTTGATTTGAAGTTGTGTTTAGTTGTTGTTGATTCGTTTCTGGTTGATTCAGTTGTAGTGTGTTGAATTGTGGGTAATGGTTAGTCGTTTGATTTGGTCCTTGAAACGGGTTTGTTTGGGTGTTAGGAAAAGCAAAGTTGATAAGTGGTTCGATTTGATCCTTAAATCGAGTGGTAATGACCATCTGACCTAGAGTAAGCGCCAACGGCAGTGCGAGTAAAAGTAAAAACATAAAAGAAGTGTTGGGTTCAAGTCTACCCGACATAAAGAAGCTAGATAGTTCTGTTTTGAATCCTAAAGTGAGGAGATAAAGAACTAGCATAATAGGTAGGGCCAGAAGGCCATTTATTATGGTTAGGATGGGAAGCTTAGTAAGAGTCTTTAGGCCAGCTTGTAGTGAATCCAATGTACTTAACTTCTTCTCATATCGAATAAGACAAGCATGGTTTAATGCCATCCCCACAGGAATAAATAAGAGAAATAGAATAAAGAGTACGATATACGGAATTCCTTTCGATAATACAATCAAGAAAAAAATAGCTAGCGGTCCTGCTGTAATCTTTAAATTTTCCCAGAATCTTGTACTTCCATACATCATAAAGTTTTTGAATGAAGATTGATCTCGATACACTGCCTCGCTAAAAGAACCTGCTAGACCGGCCAAGAAATAATTACTACTCAGTACCAGAGTTAGGCCGATATACGTTTTAAAAGAAACAATTGCACTAGATAGATCGTCGATAGAAGAAATGTCGATGACCGCTTCATCCCCGAGAAATAATTCCCACCCAATACTTAGTACAAAACGTAACAAAAAACAAAATGAGATAAGTCCAAGTAAAATGCCTATTGAAAGTTTTAATCCATGACGCTGCAAGCTATTTACCATACTTTACTCTATTAGAAGGAGCACCTCTAATAGATAGCACCTCCCTAATCATAAATCAATTGAATTGATTACAATAAAGGTTATTGTAATGCACAAAATAGAAATGTGTCTATAATGTATATAAAAATAATTAATATAAATATATTAAAATTGGTATTACCAAACTTCGAGCATGAAAACAAAACTCCCTGTAAGTAATTTAAACATAGGTACATACAGGGAGTTAGGATTTAAAAAACAGTATGATGTTTTACTTTACTCATGTCGCAAACAGTCAATCGGGTTTAATTTCGCCGCTTTATTAGCTGGAAGAAGCCCGAATATGACCCCAAATAACATCGAAAATAGAATGCTACCCAGTGCTACTGACAATGAGATATGAGCAGGCCATAGATCTAAGGACTGTAGGATTGTGGTTACCAGTCCAGCAATCGCTAGCCCTATGATTCCACCTATTGACGAGAGTGTAATGGATTCAATGAGGAATTGGGTTAAGATGTTGCCACGGGAGGCACCTAATGCCTTACGAATTCCGATTTCCCTTGTTCGTTCAGTCACAGAGACTAACATGATATTCATCACACCGATCCCGCCGACTAAAAGAGAGATTCCACTGATACTACCGATGACGAGAGTCATGATATTGCCGACTTCTTCGATTCCTTTTGAAATCTGTTGTAGGTTTTGAACTTCATACCCATCTTTTTTACTATGATTTTGATTTAAAATTTGTACTGCTTTCTTTCCGATCTTTTCCATATCGTTGGTATTTTCTACTTGTAGGGTTACTGAATCGATTTGCATGACTCCAAACACACTCTTCCATGTTCGAGAAGGGAGGAATACTTCATTCATTTTGATAAAAGAGCCGATTCCTTTAGAAGGTTTTGTGACACCAATGACAGTAATCGGTTTGGAAGCTACTTTAATAATCTTTCCTATCGGATCCTCGTTTGGGAATAGTTTATCTGCTACCCCATCCGTAATAACAGCTCCTGCATTACTACTCTGGAAGTCGCTCCCTTGAAAGAATCGCCCTTTGTCTATCGTTACATTGGACATTTCTAGGTAGGATGGATCACTAAAGCCGATTATAAAGGTTTGTGATACTTTTTCTTTTTGGTATTGAACGTTAGACATGGAGGAACCTGTCGTTAGGACTTGCTTGACCCCTGGGACTAATTTTAGGCTTTCAATATCCTTTTCAGTAAACACTTTCTCATTTGGATTGGGGATCGCGAATCCACCAGCTTCATTATCCGACTTTGGCATCAAGCTAATCGAGTTTTGAGTGCCCGTAAAGGACTCCGTTAATTGCTGGGTCCCTCCTTGGCCGATCGCCACGATAATCGTGACAGAAGCAACACCAATAATAATCCCTAACATCGTTAGAATCGAACGAAGTTTATGGGAGACAATGGAGTCTAAAGCCATTTTTATGTTTTCCCATATACTCATAGTGACCTCCGTCCTACTCCATGGGATGGCATGGAATCTTCGATGATTTCGCCATCTCGAATGATAATCTGCCGCTGAGCTCTCTTCGCCACTTCAGGGTCGTGCGTAATCATGACGACGGTTCGCCCTTCTTGATGGAGTTCATCAAATAATTCTAAGATGACTTGTCCCGATTTCGTATCTAGTGCTCCAGTAGGTTCGTCAGCTAAGAGGACACGGGGATCATTTACAAGAGCCCTCGCAATGGCAACACGTTGCTGTTGACCGCCAGATAGTTCTTTTGGTCGATGGCTTTTTCGATCCTCGAGTCCCACTTTTCGAAGGGCTTCCACTGATTGGTTACTTCTTTCACTTTTTGACATCCCAGCATAAACGAGAGGGAGCTCTACATTTTTTTGTGCACTTAACCGAGGTAAAAGCTGAAATTGTTGAAAGATAAATCCAATCATGCGATTTCGTACTTTCGCTAATTCCAAGTCCTCCATTTGGGAAACTTCTTTCCCATTTATTTGATAACTACCTGAAGTAGGGCGATCTAAGCAGCCGACTATATTCATCAATGTTGATTTTCCAGAACCAGATGGTCCCATAATCGCAACGTATTCACCCTGCTTTACATGGAAGTTAATGTTTTGTAGTACAGGTACATGTAATTTTCCAGAATGGTACGTCTTGCAAACTTCAGTTAGCTGGATCATTTCAGATTCACATCCATCCCGGATGTAATGGTAGAAGGTAGTTTCGCGATTACTTTATCTGTTGCTGAGATTCCGGATACGACTTCTGCCATTTTTTCATCTTTAGCTCCCAATTTGACGGGCTTACGAATCGCTTTCCCGTTTTCCACAACAAATACAAATGTTTGAGAGTTATCTTCTTGAATAGCTGTTTGTGGTATACTCATTGCTTTTTTAGAAGAAGAGATTATATTTACAACTACTTGTGAACCGAGTTTTATAGGGATTTGATCATTTAGATACAACTCGACTGGATAGTTCGCTGCTTGAGTCTTCTCATTTGGTAAGCCGCTTGTATTATTGCTATCGGGTAGAAGCCCTACTTGTGAAACAGTCGCCTTCCATGTCTTGTCTGGGATGGCATCACTCTTAACAGTAGCTTCTTGTCCTTCTTTTACTTTTAAGGCATCGTATTCGGAAATGGTTGCTTTAATTTTTAATTTGTCTACAGTGGCAATGACGACGATCGGTTTTGTGTTGGTAGGGCTACTGCTATCCTCATTTACTTGGGCCACTACACCACTTTCCTTACTTTTGACAACCAGATTTGCTATTTTGGTTTTGGCGATATCTAATTGTTTCTTTGCTTGGCTTACTTCTAGCTTAGCTAGCTGAATTTGTTGATCAATATTTTCTCCGCTTGGTGGCATAGTTGGTTGAACACCTTTACTTGCCCCTTTTTGAGAAGTAAGCTGTTTCAATTTTAACTCTGCCGATTTCACTTGCAGGTCGGCTTGATCGCGCTCGGTTGTCAAAGCGGGGTTTTTATATTCTAGCAACTTATCCCCTCTCTTTACTTTGTCTCCGACTTTCACCCAAACTTTCTTTAATTCGCCTTGATCAGGACGAAGGAAGATTGCCTCTTCATCAGCAGGCGTTAGTGTGCCTGCGGTCATAAAACTTTCTTGGATATTATATTCTTGCAACGTTGTTACTTGCACATCGGTTTTTTTTGCCCCTTTTTGTAAGATAGCAACCCCTACTAACAGCGCTATAACAGAAACGACTCCCGCCCAAATCCATGCTTTTTTCCTCATGATGACCTCCTATGATGAAATATGTACAGTTACCACTCTTTACCCAATTAAGCTATTGATTATCATCCTAATTTTCCTCTAATGCAAAAAAAATATGCTTATCTATATAAAATAGAGCCTCTGTCAAACTTTGGTTGGTATTATCCCCAATTAAAGGGATTATCTGGTTGATTCGGTTGTTGTTGTTGTTGTGGGTAAGGGTGATTATTCGCTTGTGTCTGATTCGATTGTTGTTGTGGGTAAGGGTGTTGATTATGAAATGGTTGTTGCGGATAGAGATGTTGCTGAGTAAAGGGTTCTTGTTTTGGTAAACCATTAGGGAACACGATGGGTGCTATCTTATTTTTAAATCGAATTGTAATAATTAATTGACTCACAATCTGAATGATAGGAATGATTAACAAGTATAGGAAGAAAATCATAAATTGAAGGAGCTCATTTTCTTCTCTCCATTCATCCAATGCGATCGTATCTGGGTTTGTTATTGCCAGATTGAGTAGAAAGACCACTGATGCTAAAACAACCATTGCCGTAATAGCCATCAAATAGACAGATAATGCTGAGAAAGAGGCTATAATAGCACTTAGGTAATTTTGTCTGTATGCCTTTCTGAAAGTTTCTAGTCCAGCTTTGATGGAACGGAAGGCTCCTATCTTTTGCTCATAATATATAATCAAGATATGATTGATAGCTGGAGAAAGAGGAATGAGGAAAATACAGAGTAGAAGAAGCAAGAGTGTTGCTAAGGCATAATTGAATTCGGAAATGAATCTCATTAAAATACCAATCATAATAATTGCTACTACAAATAGTAGGAAAAGGAGGAGTATCATTTTCAATGTCATCCAAAGATTCTTAAAGCCATGTTGAACAAAGCTTACTGTTGAAGATTGGTTTCGAAACACCACATCGTTAACAGATCCAATGAGTCCTCCTGCGAGATAGCTGGCAATAACAGAGTAAATGATTATCATAAAGATGAAACCAAGGGTCAAACTAAAGGAATTATCTTCTATAAAACTGGCAATCCCTTCACTATTGAGGACCTCGTCTGGTGGGGCTACTAATGCTAACAATAAAAATCCAATAATGATAATAGGCACTAGTGTGAGGAAACCCAGTAGTGCACTGACCGAAAGCTTTAAACCGTGACGTTTTACAATATCCATTTATTTATACATACTCCCTTGATAAGAATAACAACAATAAATATCTTAATACAGATTGCAGAAGTCCGTCTATATTATACACATTTAATTATTAAAATTATTTTTATAACGAATATAAATATAAGAGAACTTCTCTGTTGTGAAGTTCTCTTATGATCGTTTGCTTTATTTTTCGTCTGATTGTTCTACATCTGAATTTGGATCTACATCTGAGTCTGAGCCTTGCTGTTCCGTTGTGGAATCATAACCAAACACACGAGGTTCAATGATTTCCTTAAATCTTTTGGTTAGAATGAGCTGATAGATGATGGAGACAGGCGGGGATATAATTAGGGCTATCACACCGATCACAAGACCCATCATGACAATAAAGAGGGGATTTGGCTCAGAAGATGTACCTATCATGACACTGCCAAGTACAAATAAGATTCCAAATCCGATCATCAATGCGATCGATAGGACTAGCAATAATATACCACTGAGGAAGGTTTGCCCAAATGCGCGAGTAAGGGTTTGAAATCCTGCCTTTACTGCTGCCCAAACACGTAAATCCTTTTGCAAACAAAGAATGGTTCCATGTGCCATCGAGATGTGAAATGGAATGGTTACGATATAAAATGGAATTAGTAACAAAATTTCGAGTGCAGGAGAATGGTTTGAGATAGCAGAAATGAATATTTCGACCAAGATAATAGGGATGTAGAGCACAATCAAATATGCAAGGAATAGTTTTGTCACTTTCCAAAATTTCTTAAATCCGTGTGTCAGAAAGCCACTTACACTTGATCGATCATGATATACAGCATCATTGACTGCACCCGTCATTCCAGCAGTGAGGAGTGCCATAGATGCGAAATAAATGAGGATCATAAGAGGGATCATGATAATGACTGCGTAGCCAATCGAATCGGCTAGCTTATAAATGGTCTCCATATCAGGATTAGAATTAGAAAAATCTAACTGGCTAATATCAAATGCTTGATAAAAAATGGTGCCTAGAATTCCAAATAGGATAAGCGAAACGATAAGGGTAAGAACCCCGAAGGTAAGAAAACCGAGATACGATCCAGCGATAAGTTTAGAACCATGTTTTTTTAAGATATCCATATGTGTCTACTAGGGTAGTCCCGCTAATAGACAGCACCTCCTTTGATTGTAAAAAATAATTGCATTTAGCATTGTATTATAACTCTAAGAAGTTTGTCCATTGTGTAACAAGTATTATCCTTCCTTATTTTATAGAGATCAAAACGATTATTTCAATTTTATTTCGATTTTTTTGTTTGGAAACGTGTTAAAATGTCTTTTATAGAACAGATGTACGGGGTTACAGTATGGAGGGGGGCGCCTTGTGTCGTTATTAAAAGATAAGCTGACCTTACTACCTGATCAACCTGGATGTTATTTGATGAAAAATGCAGATCAAGAGATCATCTATGTAGGGAAGGCGAAGAGCCTTAGGAGTCGAGTGCGCTCCTATTTTACAGGTTCCCATGATGCAAAAACACAACGTCTGGTCATGGATATCGTTGATTTTGAGTATATCGTTGTGAACAGCCCATTAGAAGCGTTGATTTTAGAATTAAATCTGATTAAGAAACATCGTCCTAGATACAATGTGATGTTAAAGGATGATAAGTCTTATCCCTATATTCGATTAACGAAAGAGAAACATCCACGTTTGGAAGTGACCCGGAAAGTACGCAAGGATGGTGCTAAATATTTTGGGCCATATCCTCATGCCGGTGCTGCCCAACAGACGAAGAAACTACTGGATCGTTTATTTCCACTGCGAAAATGCCACAGCCTACCGAAACGGGTATGTCTTTATTATCATCTGGATCAGTGTCTAGCTCCTTGTGAATATGAGGTGGAACTTGAGAGCTATGAAGAGATTACGAAAAAGATCACGCGTTTTCTAAGTGGTGGTTATCCAGAGCTACAAAAGGAGCTCCGCCTGAAGATGGAAGAGGCAGCAGAGGCGATGGAGTTTGAGCGTGCTAAGGAACTACGAGATTTGATACAAGATATTCAAGCGACGATGGAACGGCAAAATGTGATGATCCAAGATCATGTGGATCGAGATGTATTTGGCTATTATGTAGACAAAGGTTCCATGTGTGTACAGGTCTTTTTTGTGCGTCGTGGGAAATTAATCGAGCGAGAAGTGTCGATTTTTCCATACTATGGGGAAGCGGGGGAAGATTTTCTTACTTTTGTAGGGCAGTTTTATCATGAATCGCCTGTGTTGCCAAAGGAAATCCATTTACCAGTTGGAGTTGATGCGGAGTTAGTGGCTCAATTGGTTCCGAGTGTAAAGGTTCGTATTCCTCAGCGAGGAGTTAAGAAGAATCTGGTGGAGATGGCTACAGAAAACGCCAAGATTGCCTTATCAGAACGTTTTCAATTACTAGAGAGAAATCAGGCTAAGACGGATGAATCGATTCGTAACTTGGGAGAAGTGTTAAATATTGGATTGCCAAGGCGGATCGAAGCATTTGATAATTCAAATATTCAAGGGGCCGATCCAGTCTCAGCGATGGTCGTATTTATCGATGGGAAAGCGGATAAGAGAGAGTATCGCAAGTATAAAATCCGTACAGTCGAAGGTCCCGATGATTATGGAACGATGCGTGAAGTCATTCGTAGACGGTATACGAGAGTGTTAAAAGACAATCTACCATTGCCTGACTTGATATTAGTGGATGGCGGAAAAGGACAAATGTCCGCGGCCGCTGATGTGTTGGAGAACGAATTGGGATTATATGTCCCAATTGCTGGGATGGTGAAAGATAAAAAGCATCAAACAGCCGGATTGTTGTACGGTGATCCTGTTTATGCCGTTCATTTACGCAGGGGAACGCAAGAATTTTATCTGATCCAACGAATTCAAGAAGAAGTTCATCGCTTTGCAATCACCTTCCATCGCCAAACCCGGGGGAAATCGATGATTCAATCCGTTCTCGATGAGATTCCGGGAGTAGGTGAGAAGCGGAAACAGCAACTTTATCGTCACTTTGGATCAATCGATGAGATGAGGCGTGCGAGTTTAGAGGATTTTCGCAAAGCTGGGCTCGGGGACCAACTAGCGAAAACGATTATGCAGGTACTAGGGGAAAAAGGAGAGCAGAGCCTACCGGACTGATAGGCTCTGCTTTTTTATGACTTAACGGTATACATTTACATACGAGATTTGATCATTCCAACCATTACCTACATAGGAGATGTCTAGTCCTGGACCAAATGTTTTACAAGGCTCACCGCCATTTTTATGGTAGCAAACCTTCGTTCCAGAGCTTCTACGTGCCGTTTTAATGGAAGAAATCTCATCATTGTACTTGCTGTTATTGAAGTTGGTAGAGTAGCCAACGGGCGTTGTGTAGCTCCATCCACCAAATCCACGATGCTCGTATGATTCAGTAGCATAGTCGGAAGCGAGTGTACCTACTACTTTTTTAGCTGCGATGGCCCATTTTGCTTTAAAATGTTGTTCTGCTGCTTCATAGCTTTGTCTATCGGTATACGTATAAATTTTTCCATCCGTATCCACAATTTGATATTGACCAACACTTGTGCTTGCCTCTAGATTTACAGCGAGTCGATCCTGTTTGCTTGCGGAGGCATCAGCTGTGGGTAGTCCAAATGTAATCGTAAATAGTAAGGCCCCGATCATACTATATAACCATGTCTTTTTCATAAAACGATCATCTCCCTATTCCGTTTTCATTTGTGTTTTTAGAAACACAATATACTGTATATTTTGCTAAATGATGTTTTAGAACCATAAAAAATAAAAAATAATTAATTTGTAGAGAAATCATGTATTCTGTAGTTGATGATTTTATTGAGCGGAGGAACTATGAGAAAAGGAAAAATGTTAATAGGTGCGATCAGTCTAGCTTGTTTGTTATTACTTTATCTACCGGTCTACCAGCTCACTCATACATACCGAACTCTGCAACAGATCCATAAACCGGCTTTATCTGTAAAAGAAACACCCAGAATCGCCTTAATCTCTCCGGCAATTCGTGATTTGTACTTTAAAGAGGTGGAGTTAGGGGTCCAAGAGGTAGCAAAAAAGCAAGGAATAACGGTGGAATTGCATGGAGGATATAGAGGAAATGCATTGGAGATGGCACGAGTTATACAGAAGGTTACTTCAGCTAAAGTAGATGGCATTATTGTAGTGGGTATAGATGATCCTACTTTTATACAGGCGGTTAATCAAGCAACCGAAAGTGGAATTCCAGTTATTTTAATTGGTACAGATATACCGAGTTCACTCCGTAAGATGTATGTGGGGTCGGATCATATAGCGGCGGGGAGGATTCTGGGTGAAAAAGTGCGGGTTGATTTAGGAAAAAAATCGAATCCAACTGTTGGAATTATTGGCCAATCAACAGATCAAATGGTAGCGATGTTACGGATAAAAGGTGCGGAGCAAGGTTTAGCAAGCCAGAAGAGTATGCAAGTTGTGAAGCAAATTTATGATTCTTCTGAGAGAAATGGGATGATGCAAACGATGAGCCAGACCCATGAATTATTAAATCGAACATCCAATCTCGATGCGATCATTGTGTCAAAGGGGGAGGAGTTAGAGGCGGTCATCCGTGTGATCGAGCAGCGTGTGGGATTGGGTAAGATTCAGATATATACGTTTCAAGATGTTGCGTCATTAACTGATTTATTTGCAAAAGGGCAAGTACAGGCAGTGGTAGTGGATAATCCCAGGAAGATGGGCGAAGAAAGCATAAAGTATCTTCTTTCCTGGATTCGGGGAGAGCGGCTACCATTACCAAGCCATGTTTATACAGATTCGACTTTGCAGACATCCACAGGGAGCCGATTCCGTAATGAAGAGCATTAAAGGGAAAATTTTATTATCAGCTAGCTGTTTGTTACTTGTCTTCGGTTTGTTTTGGTTGATGTTTCAGTACTTTCATCAGCTATTTTTACAACAATATAATCAGGTGTTAGAACGTTATTTGATTTTTCAACAAGTTTCTGTTCAATCTGAGCAGTTGCTCATTCGAACGAATGATCTTCTACATGAGGCATCGGAGCAGTCGAAGGAGCATTATATATCTACTCGAAACCTACTACGTCAAGCTCAAAGTAAAATCAAACTACTGCAAAATGATGAGAATACAGCAGGTGTGAGTGATTATACTCATCTGATTGATAGTTTTATAGAAAGTACTGATTTGGCCATCCAAGCGTATCAACAAGAACGCTCGGATGATGCTACCCAGTTTTATCGAAAGGCAGAGCAAGAGCGGGCATTTATTACGGAGACAACTCTTTCTTTATTAGAACATGAGCTGACGATTCATGAGCGATTGTATGCGCAAATGATCCAATCATCAAAGGAGTTGCAGATAGTAGGCTGGGAAGGTTTTCTGATCATCATGGCCATATTGCTTGGCTGTGCCTATTGGATTTCACGCGGGATCACCCGTTCCATCGCCTTGTTAACCAAGGGTGCTAAGTTCATTTCTGCTGGTGTTTATGATCAGCCAATTAAAGTGGAGTCCAATGATGAAACAGCCTTTCTCGCGCAAACCTTCGATCAGATGCGAGTAAGTGTGAAAAAGTCGTTTGAGGAATTAAAGGCGAAAGGGAAGTTAGAGCAGGAGGTCAAGGAGTATCAATACTTACTAAAAGAGATGGAATGGCGGAATCTACAAAATCAGATGAAGCCCCATTTTCTATTTAATACGTTAAATACATTGGCTAAAAAAGCATACTTAGAAGGGTCAGTTGAGACAAGCGATCTCATTACGACTGTGGCCGAATTGATGCGTTATCAATTAGCAAAAGCAGATGTAGAAGTAACATTAGCAGAAGAAATTGAGATGATCCGTAACTATATGACGATCCTACAAGCACGATTTACGGATCGATTAAAAGGCGAAGAGAAGATAGATCCCGCATGTTTACATGTACTAGTGCCTAGTTTTCTCCTACAACCTCTTGTAGAAAATGCGTTTATTCATGGGATTGAGTCAAGGGAAGAAGGAGGAAGGATTTCGATTGGGGTACAGGCTGTAGAGCAGGGTGTACAATTGGAAGTGACTGATGACGGAGTTGGCATGTCGCCTGATCAGGTAAGACAAATTCTGCAAGGAACACGTGCCACACAGGGACAGGCAGGAAATATAGGGTTGTCCAATGTGATTCGAAGGCTTAGTTTGTACTATCACAGAGAGGATCTCTTGCAAATACAGAGTGAGGTAGGGAAGGGAACTTCGATTATGATTCTCATACCTACCACGCTAGGGGAGAGAGGGGAACTGGATGATTCGGATTTTGATCGCGGATGATGAAGAGATTGAGCGGGTTGCATTGGAGAAAATATTGACCACTCATCTAGATCAAGTGGAAGTAGTTGCGACTGTTGGAAATGGTCGTGAAGCGATTGAGAAGGCAGGAGGGCTAAAACCAGATTTGTTGCTGATGGATATCCAGATGCCGGGGATTAATGGTTTAGAAGCGATTGGGCAAATTCGAGAGAGGTTTCCTACTATTAAGGTAGTGATTGTTTCATCGTATGATACGTTTTCCTTTGCCCAACAGGCGATTCGACTAGGAGTAAAAGATTATTTGCTGAAACCAAGTAAGGTACAAGTGATTGTGGAGACGATTTGGAAGTTATGCGAGGAGATCGTTCAGGAGAGATCTCGCTTAGAATCGCAAGAAGAGGCTGATAATCGGATCCAAAAAGCTTTACCCATTCTTGAATCGGAGTTTGTCTCACGATTGCTCTTTGATCAAGTGCAGGAGATCGATTTGGAAGAGGTGTCGACTCTCATGAAGGTAGCGGTTCAACCTCCCGCTTCGGTTATCGTGGTGAGTTTACAGTTGAGAGAAGACTGGGATCAGCAGGATCGATCTCTTAAGAATTTTATGTGTGAAATGCAAGCAGAGCTTCGTGGCCGTGATGACATGATGGTGGGGAGTGTTTCAGGCCACATCCTACCCCTGTTATTTTTCCATCGAAAGGGAGAAGAGCGGCGCCTGATAGGTAAGATGATGGAACAAATTCGTCGACTCGGCTGTCGCGATCCTAGGCTTCATATAGGGTTGGGGGTTGGGAGTGCGAAGGATGGACTTGATGACTTGCGTATCTCGTATCAAGAGGCATTAATGGCTTGTTCGGATCTAGGGATGGGACAAGGATACCGCATTCGATTTTATGACGATCTATCTCAAGAACATGGGGAAGATGATAAGCGATTATGGTACGAACGAAAATTAATTGAAGCGCTACGTCATGAAAGATGGCAGGATACAAAAGAGATAATTTTTTGTTTGTTATCCGTAATGGAACAGAAACAAACTCCTTTGGAAGAAGCAAGACAACGCTTATATGGTCATTTTCTTTTATTAATTCATTTGTTAGAAGAAGTGGGTGTAAAAGAAGTACCAGCTCATATTCTTTTGCGTGGGCAGTCCTATATGGAATTGTGGCAGGAAGCAAGAGTGAAAATGGAGGAGCTAGATGTTGCGTACCAACGATTTCAAAAAAACGCCCAGTTTGATGCTTTTGACCAAGTAAAGAAATATATAGAAGAGCATTTTATGGAAGATCTTTCTCTAGAGCAATTAGCGAAGTTCGTTCAGTTGAGTCCCTTTTATTTGAGTAAGTGTTTTAAAGAAGAATTTGGAATTAGTTATGTGGATTACATGACCCAATGCCGCATTTCCCGTGCAAAAGAATATATTCGCCAAGGAGGTCTTAGTTTTAAGGAGATTGCTTATGCAGTCGGCTATCACGATCCGAATTACTTTAGTCGGGTGTTTAAGAAAACATGTGGACTCTCCCCCTCGCAATATCGAGATAAAAAATAAAAAACCATTTAATAAAAATGCTACTAATAACAAAAAAGTGAAGAATGTTTCATGATGTAAACGCTTTCTATCGTGATACAGTCAAATTATGAATTTATAGGGGGGAATATCTAGATGTTTAAAAAAATCCAAGCATTATGCTTATTAAGTGCATTTGCTCTTTCTGTTACGGCGTGTAGTACGGGAGCACCGGCCGCTGATCAAGGTGGCAAGCTGAAAAAAGATGATGGAAAGACTGTGATTGGCTTTTCATTAGATACATTGGAAGAGGAGCGTTGGAAAAAAGATCGCGATATTTTTGTATCCAAGGCGAAGGGATTAGGAGCCGAGGTAAAGGTACAAGCGGCAAATGGTGATGACGCGAAGCAGATTTCTCAAGCTGAGAACTTAATCAGTCAAGGGGTAGACGTACTTGTTGTCGTTCCACATAATGCGGAAGTAGCCGCGGCAATCGTGGAAAAAGCGCATAAAGAGGGTGTAAAAGTACTCTCATATGATCGTTTAATTAAAAACTCTGATGTGGACTTATACCTTTCTTTTGATAACGAACGTGTTGGCGAAATGCAGGCGAAGGCGATTGTGGAGAAAACTCCTAAAGGAAATTATGCCTTAATCGAAGGTGCAGATACGGATAATAACGCTCATCTATTTAAAAAGGGACAAATGAAAGTTCTAAAGCCATTGGTTGATAAAGGTGATATCAAAATCGTTTATGATCAATGGACGAAAGAATGGGATCCAGCAAATGCGCTCTCTAACATGGAAAATGCTTTGACAGCTAATCAGAATAAAATCGATGCAGTCGTAGCGGCTAACGATGGCACTGCGGGTGGAGCGATCCAAGCACTGTCAGCACAAAAATTAGCAGGTAAGGTTCCTGTATCAGGTCAAGATGCGGAGTTGGCAGGGATTAAACGGATCGTAGAAGGTACACAAACGATGACCGTTTATAAGCCAATCAAGTTGATTGCTGAAAAAGCGGCGGAGTTAGCTGTTTCGCTCGCTAAAGGTGAGAAGATCGCAACGGATAAAACTGTAAACAATGGGAAGAAAGAGATTCCCTCTATTTTGCTAGATCCAATTGTGGTGACGAAGGAAAATATTGATGCTACGGTTGTGGCCGATGGGTTTCATAAGAAAGAGGATATTTCGAAGAAGTAATCTTATGGCAGACACGCTAATGATGTTTATTGGATAATCAGGGGTTACCACAGAATTTGGAAATCTAGAGCTTCATCTAATGGAATAAAAATCATGTAATTTTATGAACGTGTGGAGCAGAGATGTTCCACACGTTCTATCAGGGGGGGAGGAAATAAGATGACTATCGCCTTGGAGATGAAACAGATTACGAAGGAGTTTCCTGGGGTAAAGGCACTGGATCGTGTTACATTTCAAGTAAAGAAGGGCGAAATCCATGCACTTTGTGGGGAGAATGGCGCTGGGAAATCGACTTTGATGAAGGTGCTAAGTGGTGTATATCCGTATGGTTCGTATGAGGGCTCTATTGAGATTGAGGGGACAGAGCAGACGTTTCGTTCGATTAAAGATGCTGAAAAAGCGGGAGTTGCTATCATTTATCAAGAACTGGCACTGGTGAAAGAGATGTCTGTGACAGAGAATTTATTTCTTGGTAAGGAGCATGCCAAGTTCGGTGTCATCGATGCCCATCGTCAGCATCTTGAAACGGCTTATTGGTTGGAGCAAGTCGGGTTGTCTAGTATTCATCCGGAGACGGTAACAGGGACGTTGGGAATTGGTCAACAACAGCTTGTGGAGATCGCCAAAGCTCTCTCGAAAGATGCGAAAATCTTGATTTTAGATGAGCCAACGGCGGCATTAACCGAAAAAGAAGTTGAGATTTTACTCGATATATTGCGGAAGTTTCGGGAACGTGGAGTCTCTTGTATCTACATTTCTCACAAGCTAAACGAAGTCTTCTCCATTTCGGATTCGATTACGATTCTAAGGGATGGGAAAACGATTGCGACGAAATCGATTGATGAGGTAAACGAGGACCAGGTGATTTCTCTCATGGTAGGTCGTGAGTTAAAAGACCGCTTTCCTCGTGAAGCATCGACTCCCGGTGATATAGTGCTAGAGCTTGCGAATTACAGCGTAACGGACCGAAAAGATCCGAACAAGAAGATCATTCGCGATGTTTCCTTCCAATTACGAAAAGGTGAGATTGTAGGAATCGCAGGCTTAATGGGCTCTGGACGTACGGAGCTAGCGATGAGCTTATTTGGAGCATTGGACGGCCGTTCGTCTGGTACCGTGAAAATAGAGGGCAAACCCGTTATGATCAAACAACCAGAACACGCCATTGCTCACGGGATTGCATTGGTAACGGAAGATCGTAAACGGACAGGCCTCGTATTAGAAAGAAGTATTCAAGATAATATTACGCTGCCAAGCCTGAAGCAGGTATCGAGTTGGACGGGGATCAATTCTAGCAAAGAAGTCTCTCACGCGATGTCCTATTTTCAAAAGCTAGGAGTGAAGGCACCTTCGCTGGAGACTGTGGTGGGAACATTAAGTGGTGGGAATCAACAAAAAGTTGTGTTGGGTAAGTGGTTGATGACGAAGCCAAAAGTGCTTATTTTAGACGAACCAACCCGTGGAGTGGATGTCGGGGCGAAATATGAAATCTATCAAATTATGAATGAGTTGGTGCGCGAAGGAGTTTCGATTTTAATGATCTCCTCCGAGTTACCAGAAGTTTTAGGAATGAGTCATCGCATTCTCGTTATGGCAGAAGGCTCAATTACCGCTAAATGGAAAGCAGAAGAGGCGACTCAAGAACGAATTATGACTGCAGCGACAGGAGGGAACCAGATATGACAACAAAAACAGGTTCAGCTAAATTTAATAAAGATTTGTTTCGCTTAGATGTGCGTGCCTATTCTATGATCATAGCCATTATCGCGATTTGGACTTTTTTTTCTTTTATGGATGATAGCTTCTTAACAGCTCGTAACTTTTCCAATCTATTTGTTCAGATGTCGGTTACCTCCATTCTAGCAATTGGAATGGTGCTCGTACTAGTAGCAGGGCAAGTTGACTTATCTGTTGGTTCTCTGGTGGGATTAACAGGTGGAATTGCGGGAATCCTGCACGTTTGGTACGGTTGGGACACGGTTCCCGTCGTGATTGTGACGATTTTACTCGGGGCAATTATTGGTCTCATCCAAGGTTGGTGGGTAGCATATCGGGCTGTCCCTGCGTTTATCGTCACGTTAGGCGGGATGATGATCTTTCGCGGTGCGCTTCAAGGGATTACGAAGAGTGAAACCATTGCCCCTTTAAAAGAGAGTTTTAAAGCGCTCGGACAAGGATTTATTCTTCCATTTATGGGGTACATCGTTGCAGGAGTAGCGATTGTGTTAACAGGAATCTTCCTACTTCGTCAACGTCAATCTAGAGTGAAATTTGGTTTTTCCGTCGCTCCAGTGTGGATGACCGGCCTAATTTGGCTTGGAATCAGCGCCTTAATTTTCGTCGTCGTTTCGGTGATGAATGCATACCAAGGGATTCCGATTCCTTTTATGGTCGTCGTATTCTTAGCCATCGTATTTACCTTTATCGCGAAGAAAACCGTATTTGGTCGTCAGGTATACGCGATCGGTGGGAACTCAGAAGCGGCTGTCTTATCGGGTATTAATGTGAAACGAAAAATCATGCTGATCTTCGTACTATGTAACACACTTGCTGCAGTAGCGGGCTTGATTCTAACCGCACGGGTGAATGCCGCTACCGTTGGTGCTGGTACCATGTATGAACTGGATGCCATTGCTGCATGTGTCATCGGCGGAACCAGCCTCATGGGCGGAGTCGGCACGATCCCCGGAGCGATGATCGGAGCACTTGTTATGGCCAGTCTCGATAATGGTATGAGTATCTTGAACATTGATTCGTTCTGGCAGTTGATTGTAAAGGGTTCGATACTGGTGTTTGCTGTGTGGTTTGATATATATAGTAGAAGTAAGGCGAAAAATAGTTAATCTATTAATAGGTGAAGCCCACATTCTGATAGGATGTGGGCTGTTTCTATTCTATTATTGGGTTGAAGTAGAAGTGTTACTGGTAGGTTTTGGCTCGTCTCTTGCCACTAGCTTTAATCCTTGTTGCTTGATAAGACTGATTGTTTGACTTTTGGACCATTGTCGATCTTCTACAATTTGCTCGATAAATACTAAGGTAGAAAGATCATCTAAAATATCATGTGACTCTCTAGACTCATACTTTTTTTGAGCTATAGATAAGTCAGCCTTTATTGCCTTGATGAGGTCTTTACTACTTGTATTTGAAAGGTATTCTGGCTTGTCTAATACGGAATTTATTTTCGCAAATTCCTCTTTAGTGTTGGAGATTTGATAACCCCACTCAGGACCGAAGACAACATAGTTTGCATGTTGGTGCAACCGATCTAATGAGGTAGCCAGTATATCAAAATCTTTTTTATAGAAAATCCCAGTATCTTTGTTAAGTAGAGTACCTTTTACTAGTTCTTGTCGATATCGTTCAATGGCTTTTTTCTCTTCCGAAGGTAATGTTTCTACTTGTCGAAAATCAATTAGGATATATAAAATGAATCCTAGAACAAGAAACGGAATAAATACCTGTATAAGCTTTTTCATATTTTCATTAGATTTTAATGATTTCCTACGAGCCCGAGGCGCGAAAGGCCCCATCACGTCTGGCATCAAATCCACCTTCAATCGTGTTTTTGCTATGATCAATTTGAATCCCTTGAACACCACCATAAAATAAACCTGGTGGTTTTACTCGAATGGTATATCCTTTTTGACGTAACGCACTTTGTATATCGGCAGGGAGAGGTTGTTCAACGTAAATTTGATTTCCTTCAACGAGAAAGCGTGGTTGGTTGATTGCTTGTTGTATAGGTTGCTTATATTGAATCAGTCTAATAATGACTTCGGTTAGAACGGGTGTGATACGCTTTCCTCCAGCACTGCCAATCCCAATGACAGGATGTCCATCCTTCGCAAAAATGGTAGGTGCAGTATAGCTTAACGGACGCTTACCTGGTGTGCCACGGTTTGGAGAAGCTTTGTTAATGCTGAAATTCTTTAACTGGTTGTTTAAAAAAAAGCCATGTGTGTATATTCCTGAACCGAAGAAGTTACTAAGAGTGTTTGTAGAAGAGACCATCATCCCTGATTTATCAACGATGACAAAATGAGTTGTATTATCATGCTCTTCTTTGTCAGCTAAGGAATCGACTATACTTTTATAACTGGTGGTAAGATGATTTGGATTAATATCTTGAATGAGATCCATCATATACTTTTTATCTGTCATGTCACTCATAGGAATGGAAGAGTACTTTGGATCGCCTAGGAACTTAGCACGAGATGTGTTTACACGTTTTTGAATTTCCCCTAGTAAGTGTATTTGATTAGATGATAGATCTGGTGATTTTTGAACATTTGTCTCTTCGGACATGAGTAGAGATTGAGCGAGCATGATACCACCTCCAGCAGGAGGACTCGTCAGCATTTCATATCCTTGATATTTAATTTTAAGGGGTTTTTTTTCATCCGCTTGATACTGAGTAAGATCAGACAAGGTAATTCCTTTAGAAGCTTGTGAGATGCTTTGAGCGATGGAACCACCGTAGAATGCAGAAGAACCTTTTTGTTGAATCAGCTTTAATGTAGTTGCTAATTCTTTTTGTTGTATAAGCTGCTTTGGTTGAATGTGAGATCCATTTGGGAAGAGATGCGGTAGCTTGGCTACATTGAGACGATGCTGTGCGTCTCGAAGTCGATTGCTTAAAAGAGTGGTTGCTTCAAATCCCTTTTCTGCTAATTCAATGGAAGGTTGAATTAACTTCTCCAATGGCATACTACCAAATTTACTATGGGAAAGCTCCATACCTTTTACCAAACCAGGAACACCGATTCCATCTGTAGGTGTCTCGCCTTCATGGGGAGATGTCTCTCTGTAATCAATGATAGTTGGTGATTTTTTAGTATTATTAGGATGAATCAGCATGGTACCACCTCCACCGATTCCAGAACCAAATGGCTCGACAACTCCAAGTGCATATGAGACCGCAATGGCTGCATCTACTGCATTACCGCCTTGTTCTAACACTCTCATTCCCACATTTACCGCTTCAGGATGTGCAGCAGCTACACCGTATTTGGAAGCTTTCGAAGTAGTTGGTGAATGCTCTAGATCGGTTTGCTGGGTATCTTTTTGAGAAAAATACGATATAATAAGTCCCCCAATAATTATGCTAGAGAGAACGATATGAAAGGCACGATTGTTCATTCTGGAGTCCCCTTTGCCCGCACACTTGTTGGTATTGTTCGAACAAGCTTATTTCCATCGCGCTTCCATGATTGATTCCAACTATCGGTAAACATCATTTCTTCTGTTAGCTGAGAAAATATTTTTTCACGGCGATAGAGATCAGACCAGCCAGAGAGAGGTCTAGGTTGACCTTCTCGAATAAACATAGGATTTAACTCAATCCGTGCTTGTCCATCTTTCAGCAATTTATATTGTACAAGTACACTTTCACGCGTACGTGACCAACCTTGATCAAAAATAAAATTTCCAAGGCTATAAAAAATCACACCATTTTTGTATACTTCTACTGGCTCTAGTACATGTGGATGGTGTCCAACGACTAGATCTGCACCCGCGTCTACTAAAGCGTGCCCGATATCCTTTTGTCTTGGATGATAGCCACTGTCATATTCGATTCCCCAGTGTATATGAACGATTACTAAATCCGCATTTTGCTTGGCCTTGGCCACTAGTGGAAAGAATATATCGGGATCTGCTGGGAGGATACCTGAGCGATCTTTTTTAGCACCAAATTCTCTCGGTAAAATATCCGAAATTCCTAATGTAGCAATCTTTATCCCTCTTACTGTTTCATAAGAGACCTTACTTGCTTCTTTCAAATCTCTTCCTGCTCCAACTGTCGCTATTTTATTTTTTTCAAATGTGTTAAGACTATCAATCAACCCTTGTTTCCCATAATCTTTCATGTGATTATTAGCTAGATTGACAGAATGAAATCCTACTTTTTTAAGGGCGGGAGCCGCCCCATGTTGAGAACGCAAATGAATAAATTTATCCGCTTTATTGTATCCGTCTGCTAATACGATTGGACTTTCAAAATTCCCCGTTGTGTAATCAGATACTTTTAGATAGGGGAGTGTATAGCGAAATAGTCCTTCATGACCATAATTAGGTATGACTACATCGCTGATATTTCTGCCAAACATCATATCACCGACAAGAGTTACGGTTAATTTGCTAGTATGATCTTTGTCTATCTTTTCGATAGATGGGCGGTCCAATAAGTTGAAGACTGTGATGAATACCAGTGTGACTGCGGTCGCGATGATAGTATGGATGGTTGCGTGGCGTTTTTGATTTTTTATGTAGATTTGTAGTTTTTGTTGCCAATTTAACATGATTTCATTCACTTCCTAAAACAGTTGGTAAACAAACATAATTAAGAATGTGCCTGCACTTAATAATAAAGTACTTCCTACAGTCGGAACAAAACCTTGTTTTTGGATTGTATTAGCAATCAATCCAGGCACGATCACTCCAATCCCTCTAAATTCCTGCATCTCAAAAGGTAGATAGGGAAAGAGAGTGGGGGCTAATATATCAAATAGAAGTTTGAGTGCGATTCCAACAGTCAGCATAGCGGCAAACTTACGGCGACCGTAAAGAATAGTAAGACGAGCTACACCTTTCGTAACGATTAAGTAGGTTAGAAAGCTAAGAAGGAGAACAGAGCCAATAAATATGGGTTGATCAAATACTAATCCCATATAACCTGGTACAACTAGCCCAGCAGGGACAATTCCTACTTTTTCTGCGTATAATAAGCTTAAGACAACCCCGATAATTAGTGAAATATATAAATCTGAACCAAACAACGTATTTCCTCCTAGATCATTGCACGACGAGATCTTTTTGCGACTCTCTCGATTCTAGTGCTTTTGATTATGTCTCGTGTTGACTTTGGTATGCTTGCATTAGTTCGTTGTTGCTTTACGAGATCATTCATCTCCTCGAAAATTTCACAAAGGGGTTCCCCTGATCCATGAATATTACCAACACCATATACGCAACAACCAACAAGCTTTGAACGGATTGCATCCATAATGACTTCTGTGGGTTCATTTTCTAAATTTAATAATTGGTTACACACAATCCGGTTAGCTCTATATTCATCAATTATAGGTTGCGTGGTTTGTCCAATCAGGACGAGTGTATCGATTTGTATGAAAGGAAGTACATCACGTGCGAATTGTTCTGTTCGGTCAACTCGATCTGCACGACAGTTCATAATGACAATTGGATCTTGAGTGGGATAACCTAATGTGGATACTCTTTCCCAAATATTGAGAGTTGAGGAAGCATCATTTGCTGCGAATCCGTTTACAAAGTAAGAAGGATTTGCAGAATTATCAAGTGGAAAAACTCTCATTGCCCCTGGATCAGGATGAGCATGTAACATACCACGAAATGCAGTCTCTTCATCAATTCCTAGTGCTTCTGCTACCGCAAGAGCGAGGGAAGCATTTTGTGGAAAGACTACATAGTCAAATTGATGTAAAAACGTTTCCGAGATACGGGAATCATCTGCTATGTGCACAATTGTATTTCGCTTACGCGCTTGGCGCTTGAAGAATTGAACATACTCTCCTTGAGAGACAATGAGATGGCCATTGTAAGGAATGGTTGCCGTAAATGCCTCTGCTACTTGTTTTAGGGTAGGTCCCATGACATCCATGTGGTCTTCTAATACATTTACAATGACCCCAATGTTGGCTTGGAGCATTTGTTCTTGAAAAATAATTTGGTAATCAGGATTGACAGCCATACATTCACTTACTAAACAGTTGGCTCCTAATTCGGCGGCTTCTGCCACGACTACTTTTTGTTCTCGGATATTTGGCCCTTCAATCCGACGCTTAATAGGCTTCTCCTCTTCACGATCCCAATAAATCATTCGGGCCGCCGTCCCAGTGGTCTTCCCAACTGTTCGGTAACCGGCTTCTACCATAATTCCAGTGATTAATCGGGTAACAGTTGATTTTCCGCGAATTCCATTAATGTTGATACGAAGGGGAATGGAGTCGATATTTTTTTGGTGACGTTTTTTCTCCCAGATACCTAGAAATAACAAAACCCCCAGTGCTAGGGGAATGATCCACATACTCTTTTCACTCCTATGTATGGTATAGATGATAACTAGTAATAAGGCGTTGTATTACATAAACGCCTTGTTCATCATTATATTTATAGCATAATTCTTATCATTTTGATCTATTTTTTTAAAAAAAGAAATAAATTCCTGTTTTTGGGGACTTCAATAAAAAATCCCCTCTAGGTAGGCATTAAGGGGATAATCCAAATTTTCATATCCAACTATTAGATGTGCAGTTCACCTAATCTCTTCACTTCACCACATCAATGGCTTGCAACTTATACTCATCGGACCCATTGTTCTGGCATATGAAGATAGCTTTGTAGCCGCCACTTGTTTCATAGGTGAGAATCGTTTTTGCTTCGGATTCTTGGGAGTTGGTTGGTTCTCCGAGTTTGCTGAGTATGTCCTTGGAAGTAAATTGGATTAAATCGGAGCCATAATAGCTAATGGTGGTGATTCGGCCTCCTGTGACTTTGAATTCAGTTGACTTGTTGTTATATGTATAGGTGGCTTCTTTGCTAGAAGAGTTAGGACCAGCACTGGGTTTGCCCCACTTTTTCTGGACATCTTCGATTGATGAACCAATCCCAAATTCGCCGCTATTAAATCCTTTGCCAGACTCGGCAAGCTTTTTTACGTCAAGAAGGCTGTTATCATCGAAGGAAGGAACTTCGGTGCTAGGTTCGGATGTAGCTTCTTTTTGTGCGGATGTTTGATTGGTTTTATTTGCTTGTACGCTTGCTGTTTTGTCTGAAGAGCATCCAGTTACGGCTAAGGCAGTAGATAAGATTATGCTAAAGGTAAATAGTTTCTTCATTGTGTTCCCCTTAAGATTTGGATTGTTATTTGAATCTTAAATAAATTATAACACTAAGGAGTGATATGAATCGAGTACTGAGTCAGTTTTTGTTCATTTTGGTTTTGATGCATAGGAAAAACAAAGGTGACTGTGGAAGATTTGATGGTGTAGGTTAGCTGGATTGTACCCTTATCTTTTATGATGTGGCTAGTTTCCCCTAGTTTCTTGATAACATCTTGATAGGGTATCGAAGAAGACTCTTGGTTCCAATGATACATGATCGAAGAGACTTTATCTTGTTGGAATGTGAAGCTGACATGATGGGTTTTTAGATCATAGCTGTAGTATTTTTCGGAGGAATCTGCTGGCGGTTTTCCTAGTGCAGATTCGATTTCTTGTTTACTAGCTCCTAGTTTAGCTTGAAACGGTTCCAGAATTCTACCTTGATTGGCATTTATAACCAGCTTATCGATCAATGGAGCGGTGATGGGGTCAGATGAAGATGGTTGTGTTGTTTCGTTTTTTATGGGAGAGGATGAGTTTTCCGTCTTTGTGGGAGTACATGCTGTTAAAAGGAGAAAGGTACTAACAACACCCAATATCTTGAGCGTTGGTGAGGAGTGTGGGTTCATGGTATTCGCTCCTTTGAAGGAATAGATGATATAAGTTTACCAAATATACAAATAAAGTGGGTGGGTTTTTGAGATTTAGATTCGAATTAAGTTCATTTATGGCAGACAACTTTATAATGGTGTATGGCATAATTAGATAAAGAAATCTGTAGATGAAAACGTATCCTTTAGGAAATATATATTATTTTGAAAGATTAGGAATTTTATTTATAGATAGGACATTTCGGTATAAACTAGGGGTAGTAATAGTGACAATCGTAAGTCTGCTACAAGGGTATGATCTTCTTAGAGTGGAGGCGCGGACTTGACTTTAGCAGATAAGAGCAGAAGTTTGACTAAGGTTTATCACATGTATAATCGCTGGTTGTTACGCCGATCTTTCGAGCAAATCTATCTGGATGATCGTGGAAGAATGGCGGAAGGACGACCTACTCTTTTTATTGCGAATCATAGTAACTGGTGGGATCCCTTGTTGGTACTGCAGTTAAATGAGGACATTTTAAAGAAAGATATGTATGCGATGATGGCCCCAAAAGGGATAAAAAAGGAGTTTCGTTTTTTTCATAAGTTGGGTGGCTTTTCCGTGAATCCAGATTCGACAGTCGAGATTCAACGATCGCTCCGATATTCGGTACAGCTCTTATCAGAGGCGGCGAATCGGGCATTATGGTTGTTTCCTCAAGGAGAGATGCAACATCAAGACATTCGACCGATCCGACTAATGAGTGGACTTGGATCGATGGTGGAACGGATGTATGATCTACAAGTAGTTCCGGTTCTGTTTTATTATACCTACGATGGAAATCGAAAACCCTCTGTATATATTCGTATTACAGATGCCTTAGTGCTGGACGAGGAGTGTCGGAAAAGGAAAATCGCTACACGAATCGCCCAAGAAGCACTACAAACTCGATTGGATTATCTCTGTAAGGAAGTCATTTCGGGTCAGACTACCCATTTTAATCCATGGATGAAAACATGGAGTGTTTTTACATTATTTGAGAAGACCATTTTACGGTGAAATGAAGAAGGGAAGTATGATGTTATGAAAAAGGGTGTGGTGATTGGTGGAGGAATTGCAGGGCTTGTATCGGCTAGTATTCTCTCTGCACAAGGATTTGAAATCACGCTCCTCGAACGGAATGAGCAGTTAGGTGGAAAGTTACGGGATGTTTGCATGGGAGAGTATCAGTTTGACTTTGGCCCCTCTACGATTACGATGCCGTGGGTTTTTGAGCAAGTATATCGCGAAGCGCATTGTATACTCGATCCAGAGCTCCGTTTCCAGCCGCTTATGATTAATAGTCGTAACTTTTTTCTAGATAGTAAGTATATCGATCTCACGGCAGATCCAGAGTATATGGCGCATCAGATGGGGGAATTATGCCCAGAAGATAGACAAAGTCTGGTTGCGTATCTACATGAAACGAAGAGGATGTATGAAGTAGTAGAGGAGATTCTATTAGAGAATTCTTCTATGGAGTGGAAGGATTTTCTCCATCCGAGTATGACGAAGGCTTTATTTAGCGTTCATGCCTTTCAAACGATGGATTCCTTTCATAGACGCTACTTTGAGGATTCACGCCTTCTAGCGATGATGAACCGCCATGCTACTCAAATGGGTTCATCTCCCTATCAAACTCCGGCAACGATGGCATTTACTGCTTATTTGGAGATGGTTCAAGGAGTCCATTATGTAGAGGGTGGAAACTATCGATTGATTGAGGCGTTTGCTCGTTTAGCAGAAGATGTAGGGGTAACTGTATGTATGCAGTCCGGAGTCGAGGAAGTGCGAATCGAAAATGGACAAGTTCGGGGGGTTCGGTTGGAAAACGGAGATGATGTATCTGCCGACTTTGTCATCTCAAATGTAGATGTACGAACGATGCAGGAATCTCTCTATCCAGAGAAGTATCGGAAAACAGAGCGTACTGAACCTACAGTATCTAGCTTTTTGATGTTACTAGGTACGGATCGAAAATGGCCTCATCTCCATCATCATAATCGCTTTTTTCCAGTTGATTCTGGACGTGAGTATATTGATATTTTTGAACAAAAGAAATGGTCCTATTCTCCCATGATCTCTATCTGCAATTCTAGCTATACGGAGCCAGAGCGGGCCAAGCAGGGAACAGGAAGTAACCTATCTGTCATGGTTCATGTTCCTGCCAATGTAGGGAATCAACGAGATGAAAACTGGTTTGAGCGGTATTATCAATATCGGGACGAGCTAATCTATCAGCTGGAAGGGACATGGGGACTGGAGGGACTAGAAGATTCGATTGAAGTTCAGCAGTTGTATGGTCCAAAGGAGATCGAGGCGATGTCAGGTGCGTGGCAGGGTTCCTTGTATGGACCTGTATTACATGGCCGTAAAGCCTTTCTGCGTCCTTCGATGAAAGAGAGTCGTTTTCAAGGATTGTATTACACAGGGGGTTCAACACATCCAACCGGCGGGGCTCCGATGGCTGCGCTGAGTGGCATGACAATAGCAAAGAGGGTACAACAAGATGCAGAGCATAAAATGAAAGTGAATGTATAAGCATTCCTTAATCAGACTATTCCTTTAAGAGGAGGTTGTGATAAATGGAAAGTTTGGCTTATGTGATTGTCGGATTCTGGTTGACTCTTCTATTTATAGCAGTGCTGATTAGTTTTGTATGTACTCGTTTCCTTTTTAAATGGAGATATCTAAGCCTTTTGATTTCCTTCCTTATCCCTATGCCTCTATACATGGATTCGGCAAAATGGAGCGTTTTCCTATTCTTCGGAGGGATTCCAACTGGTATCAGTTTCCTTACCATTTGGCTTACCACGAAATGGATGAATCGAAAACAAAAAAGCGATCGTTCTGCCTAATCAGGTAGAACGATCGCTTTTTTCTCTATCTCTATGAATGGGTCTTATTTGATTCATTATCATCTTTGTCGTTTCCATTTAGGGAGCGACGAAAATTTTTAATCGTTTCTCCTGCGGCCTTACCTAGCTCAGGCAATTTTTTTGGACCCCAGAGGAGAAGTGCGACGGCGATTAAGATTAATACACCTAATGGCTTTATCATCATTCCTTCAACTCCTGTCATGTGTACCCAACGACATTATAGTCTAGAATGAAAGAGATGTAAAAGAAAGGTTGTGGGGTTGGCGAATCGAGTCGTTTCTTGACGCTCTAGCAACTTGGGAGTAAAATTAATAGCGTTGAGTCAATGGCTTTACAATAAAATAAATTTCACTGCGAACCATTATGGATGGGAGGCGCAAAAGTGAGTAGTCAGCGCAGTTTTTTTAACCGTCGGTTACATTCCTTGCTTGGCGTAATACCGGTCGGATTTTTTTTGCTTGAGCATTTGTACACAAATTATCTTGCGACAAAAGGTCCACAAGAATTTATCAAGCAAGTTGAATGGTTATGGGGTATTCCGTTTCTACCCGTGCTAGAAGTTTTCTTTATCTTCTTGCCACTTCTATATCATGGTGTTTATGGATTGTATATCGCTTTCCAGGCGAAAAACAATCTGGAGCGCTTCGGGACATTCCGTAACTGGATGTTTGTCCTACAACGGATTACAGGTGTAATCACATTAGTGTTCGTGACTTGGCATGTATGGGAAACGCGTCTTCAAGTAGCGTTAAATGATTCTACAGCAGTTGAGCTAACTCGTGATTTTGCTCAATTGATCGCAAATGATGTTACGTTTGTTCTGTATATCATTGCTGTAGTGTCGGCTGTTTTCCATTTTTGTAATGGTATGTGGACATTCCTTATTACTTGGGGAGTCACTGTTGGACAACGTGCACAAAGAGTTTCATTTGCAATCTGTACTTTTTTATTTGTAGTGGTTTCATATTTAGGAATCTCTGCTTTGGTGGCTTTTTCGAAAGCTGATTTCCTCCAACATTTGGCACTGAAGTAGAAGGGAGCTAGTCCAAAATGAATGAAAAAATTATCATTGTCGGTGGCGGACTTGCAGGTCTCGCAGCTGCCATGAAAGCATCCGAAACGGGAGCCAGGGTTCAAATCTTTTCTATTGTTCCTGTTAAGCGCTCTCATTCTGTGTGTGCACAGGGTGGGATCAACGGTGCTGTGAATACCAAAGGAGAAGGAGATTCTCCTTGGGAGCACTTTGATGATAGTATTTATGGTGGGGACTTCTTAGCGAATCAGCCACCAGTTAAAGCAATGTGTGATGCAGCGCCTGGAATTATTTACATGATGGATCGTATGGGTGTTCCGTTTAACCGTACGCCAGAAGGTCTTTTGGATTTCCGTCGTTTTGGTGGTACCAAGCATCATCGCACTGCATTTGCGGGGGCAACGACGGGTCAACAGCTCCTATACGCATTAGATGAGCAGGTTCGTCGTTATGAAGCAGAAGGCCGTGTTGAGAAATTCGAGCATTGGGAGTTTCTATCAGCGATCATCGATGACGAAGGTGTATGTCGCGGGATTACTGCACAAGACCTACGCACAGGGGAGATTCGATCTTTCGCTGCTGATGCGGTTATTATGGCAACAGGTGGCCCAGGGATTATCTTTGGAAAATCGACAAACTCTGTTATTAATACAGGTACCGCTGCTTCTGCTTTGTATCAACAAGGTGCGTACTATGCAAACGGTGAGTTTATTCAGGTTCACCCGACCGCGATTCCAGGGGATGATAAGCTTCGCCTGATGTCAGAGTCTGCTCGTGGTGAAGGTGGCCGTGTTTGGACCTACGATAAAGACGGAAAACCTTGGTATTTCTTAGAAGAAATGTATCCAGCATATGGGAATCTCGTTCCGCGGGATATCGCGACCCGTGCGATCTTCAAAGTTTGTGTAGATGATAAGCTTGGAGTAAACGGAGAAAATGTTGTATTCCTAGATCTATCTCATAAAGATCCTCATGAATTAGATGTGAAACTCGGCGGAATTATCGAGATTTATGAGAAGTTCATGGGTGAAGATCCACGTAAGGTTCCAATGAAGATCTTCCCAGCTGTTCACTATTCGATGGGTGGTTTATGGGTTGACTATAACCAAATGACCAACATCCCAGGTCTATTTGCGGCAGGTGAGTGTGAGTACCAGTATCACGGTGCGAACCGATTGGGTGCAAACTCCTTACTATCTGCGATCTACGGTGGTTTGGTGACGGGTCCAAAGGCGCTTGAATATGTACGCGGCTTGAAAAAGTCTTCTGATGACATCAGCTCTACCGTATTTGAAGCGGCTCAGAAAGAGCAAGCGGACAAGTACGATGCGATGTTTAAAATGGAAGGCACGGAAAACCCATACCAGATTCATAAAGAGCTGGGTGAGTGGATGACAGATAACGTGACCGTTGTTCGCTACAACGATAAGCTACAAAAAACGGATGAGAAAATCCAAGAGCTTATGCAGCGTTATCAAAATCTAAACATGGTCGATACGCTTCGAAATAACAACCAAGCAGCACCGTTTACTCGTCAGTTATGGAACATGCTTGAGCTCGCACGTGTGATCACCTTGGGTGCCTTGAACCGGAATGAAAGTCGTGGAGCCCACTATAAGCCTGAGTTCCCAGATCGTGACGATGAAAACTTCCTCAAGACCACGAAGGCGAAATGGTCTTCAAATGGCCCTGTGCTAGAGTACGAAGACGTTGATACCTCTCTAATTAAGCCTCGCCCACGCCGTTATGACGTGGCAAAAGAAGGGGGCGGAAGCAAATGAGTGAGCAAAAGACGATTCGCTTAGTTGTAACCCGTCAAGATGGACCAAACGAGAACCCTTACAAGGAAGAGTTTGTGGTTCCGTATCGTAAGAATATGAACGTCATCTCTGCCTTTATGGAAATCCAGCGGAACCCGGTTAATGCAGAGGGCAAGAAAACAACCCCGATTAACTGGGAATCGAACTGTTTGGAAGAAGTATGCGGAGCTTGTTCGATGATTATTAATGGCCGTCCACGTCAGTCTTGTACGGCATTGATTGATAACCTAGAGCAACCGATTCGCATCGAACCGATGAATACATTCCCTGTATTACGTGACCTGATTATTGACCGTGGTCGCATGTTTGATGCTTTGAAAAAAGTAAAAGCTTGGATCCCGATCGATGGTAGCCATGATCTAGGTCCTGGCCCTCGTCAATCCGAAGAAGAGCAACAATGGCGTTATGAGCTATCGAAGTGTATGACATGTGGAGTATGTATGGAAGCATGTCCAAACGTAAGTGGTAAGTCATCGTTTGTTGGACCTTTTGCTGTGGGACAAGTTGCCTTGATGAACTCCCACCCAACGGGTGCAATGCGTGCACAGGAGCGGATGGAAGCCCTGATCTCCGATGGAGGACTGCAAGAATGCGGTAACTCGCAAAACTGTGTGCGTGCTTGTCCGAAAGGAATTCCACTTACCAAAGCGATTGCAACCATGAACCGTGCTGCAACGAAGCATATGTTTAAAAAGTGGTTGGACTTTTAATCAAAAACGAATGGCAATCAAAAAGACACGATCCGCGGATCGTGTCTTTTTCCTTTCCCTGCTTACTTCTGTTCTGCCAGTTCTAATTTCTTTTTATAGTTATTAAACCAGATGGTTTGTACAACCGAGAAGCTACTGGAGAAGAACCAGTACAGGCCTAACGCGGATGCGAAGTTCATAGTCGCGATTAGCGTAAAGACTGGGAAGATCCACTTCATCAATTTCATTTGTGTTTGCATCATCTGTGCTTGTGGGTTATCTACAGCCGAAGCGCTAGCTTGTTGGGTAGAGATATGCATTTGTAGAAATGTAGCAACTGCGGCAAGGATCGGAAGAATATGGTATGGATCTGGCGCCCCTAGCTTCAAATATAAGAAATCTGCACCAGAGAGGTGAGGGTTTTTAGCAATAGATTGGTACAATGCGAAAAAGACAGGCATTTGTAAAAGCAAAGGAAGACAACCCATTGCTGGATTTACATTATTTTCGCGATAAAGACGCATCATCTCTTGTTGCATTTTCTGTGGATCATTTTTATGTTTGTCGCGTAACTGTGTTAGTTCGGGCTGTATCTTTTGCATGCCCATCATGCTCTTTTGCTGTTTCCATGCGATAGGCAGGATCGCAAAGCGGATGATTAAGGTAAGGGCTAAGATGGCAAGACCGTACGATCCCAGTAGGTTATGTAATAGATCGAGTAAATCAGAAAGCGGAACAACAAAATAGCGATCCCACCAGCTATTTTCTGGATCTAGTTTTGTATTGGTACTACAACCTGTTAATACGAGTATCATCATTCCGATTGCGAATAGACTGCGTGTTTTCTTGCTCAAGTGTATTGCCTCCTTCAAATGGCAGAACGAATCTAGATTTGTATGGTGCTATTTTACTATACGAAGCAAAGAAAAGATAACTAATTATTCATCTAACCCCCCTTAACTTGTATCCCCGTATAGGCAGTCATTTAATCAAAGCTATGAAAAATGTTGTATAATAGGGAAGTTACTAGATTCAATGTAGGAGAGATGTACAAAATGGGTCGTAAATGGAATAACATCAAAGAAAAAAAAGCATCCAAAGATGCGAATACCAGTCGTGTATATGCCAAATTTGGTCGTGAGATATATGTAGCTGCTCGGCAGGGTGAACCTGATCCACAAGCGAATCGTGCGTTAAAAGTCGTGCTCGAGAGAGCAAAGACGTATAATGTGCCCAAGGCAATCATAGACCGCGCACTTGAAAAGGCAAAAGGTGGAGCCGAAGAAAACTACGTAGAGCTTCGATATGAAGGCTTCGGGCCAAATGGGTCTATGGTGATCGTAGATACCCTTACGAATAATGTAAACCGGACAGCCGCTGATGTTCGAGCAAAATTTAACAAGGCTGACGGGAATTTAGGTGTAAATGGTTCTGTATCCTATCTATTTGATGCTACAGCAGTCTTTGGCATAGAAGGAAAGACAGCAGACGAAGTGCTAGAGCTATTAATGGAAGCAGATATAGAAGTCCGTGATATCTTAGAGGAAGAAGGATCTGTGATTGTGTATGCGGAGCCGGATCAATTTCATCTAGTACAAGAAGCATGTAAAAATGTAGGTATTACCGACTTTACTGTTGCGGAACTAACCATGCTGGCACAAAATGAGATCACTTTATCAGAAGAAGCGCAAGTCAAATTCGATAAGCTGATCGAGGCACTAGAAGATTTAGAAGATGTCCAACAAGTGTACCACAACGTGGATGCAGGTGAATAGTAGTAGAAGCAGACCCTTTTAACGTAAGGTCTGCTTTTTTATGTTAGTTAAGATTGAATATTTTCCTGATTTCTACAAAGTTGATAATAACCCCCTTTATTCTTTAGCAGTTCCTCATGCGTCCCCATTTCGGTGATTTGTCCCTTGTGCATAACAACGATGCGATCACAATTTCGTACAGTGCTTAGGCGGTGAGCAATAATGACTTGGGTACATTTGAGTTTCGATAAGCTGTGCTGGATATTTGATTCACGTATGGTATCGAGGGCGGACGTAGCTTCATCGAGAACGAGCATTCTAGGCTGATGAACTAGAGAGCGCGCGAGTAGTAAACGTTGTCTTTGTCCACCCGAAAAATTACCGCCCCCCTCTGAGACCATGGTCTGAAAGCCCATCATCTGCTCTATAATATCTGTATAGATATCTGCTCTTTTCGTTGCATGGATAATCTGCTCCATCGGCACTTGATCATCCAGAAGTGAGATATTCTCTTGAATGGTTCCATGGAACAAACGGGTTTCTTGTAAAATAACCCCTATTTGTCGGCGTAAGGTTTGTAAGTTTATTTCTTGTAGAGGTGTACCATCAAAAAGGATATTACCTTCTTGCGGCTTGTACAACCCTAATAAAACTTTTGCTAATGTACTTTTACCTGAGCCTGATTCACCCACAATTGCGATTTTTTCACCTGGACGAATCGTAAGATTGATCGAGGACAGCACATTTTCACCGAAGTAACTATACCGAAAGGATACATTTTTTAGTTCAATTCCCCCGAGTAATTGGAAGTCATCTCTCCCGCCAGTTCCTTCTGGTGTACTTTCCATCACATCTCGTAGACGGCGAATATAGGAGCCAAGTACAAGAAACTGTGAATAGGTTGAACCAAGAGAGGTAAATGGAATCATAAAGGCAGTTGATAAAGCACTGATTCCTAGAAGTTGCCCGAGTGTGAGATTACCATCGAGTACAAATCCAGCTCCTACCCAAAGGATAAACAAGGGTGTGATAAACTGAATCCCGCCACTAATGGTGTCAAATACAGCTGACAACAGACCATATTTTTTATTTGTTTCTAACTGATTCCTAAATAAACCCTGCCACACATGAAATACTTTTTCTTCCGCACCTAACACCTTTACATCGCAGATGCCAAAAATATTTTCTGTTAGGTAAGCTTGTGTTTTGGTATTAGCGGAAATTTGTTGGTCTGTTAACTTTCGCGTCAGCCGTGTACTCAAGCTGAGAACGACAAATAAAAGTGAGCTTAATAATATAATAATAAGTCCTAGACGCCACTCTTGATAAAGGAGTAGACAAGCATACGAAATAACTAAAATGCTGTCAATTACAATAGAAATCACTTTAATTGATAAGATTTGTCTTATGTGTACATTCGAATTTGCTCGGAAAACGAGTTCGCCACTTTTTCGACTTTCAAAAAACGGAAACGGAAGGTGAAACAATCGGCTAATAAAAGTGGACATTAGCGCATAGTCCATGTTTGTTTGCAATTTCACGATGAAGAAACTCCGCAAATAGGAGAAGATCTGATGAAATAAGAATAAGCCTAGAACCCCGATTCCCAGTATGGTGAGGTATTCCTTGTTACTGGGGATAATGACTTGATCTGTGATCCATTGTGTTAATTGAGGGATTAAAAAGCCTAATCCCTGTAGTAAGAACGAAAAAACAATGAGGCTTGTTATTAACTTCGATTGATCTTGTATAAAACGGAGAAAAAAGCTCCATTTTGACTTCTGATGCCTTATTTCAAATCCTTCACTCGGTTCTGCTACAAAAATATAGCCAGAATAATGCTGTTCTACTTCCGATAGTGGGACCTTATGACGTCCATTATCGGGATCGATGATGGTGGCGTTTCTCTTTCCTAGACGTTCTAATACTACATAGTGTTGCCCTTTCCAATGCAGAATGACTGGTAACGAGTATGACAGGTCCTTTATGCTACCTTTATAGACACTACACTTTAGATGAAAGTCATTTCCTATATCTAACAAGTCGGCAAGGGAACTCCCTCTTTTTGAGACGCCATAGCGCTCTCTCATTTCCGTTAATGTAATCTCATGACCGTAGTAGTTTAAGAGCATAGCCATCGAAGCCAAACCACATTCACTATGCTCCATCTGTTCGATAAACTTCACCCGCTTTGACATGATGGGTTCCTCCTTCCCCTAAATGTTAAAGGGTCTGCTACTAGATTTAACAAGTAGAGTAGGCATACACGGTATCCAGATGCCTACTCTACTTTAGCTTTTTACTTAATAAATGGAGATTGCAGAGATACTACAGACGGAACTTGATCCGGATATGCTAATCTCAGTAATTGGTATCCGATCCCGGATAGCCCTAGAAATAGACTAGGTGTTTCTAAGAAATGGGAGACACCTGTGAGATACTTCCCAAGTTCTTTCTGTGTTTGAATGACATTGTGTCCGATCGATTGGGCCGATTTGATCCAGTCTTCTCGCTTGAGTGATATTCCGGCCATCAGTAGGAGATCAGCATTCCCTAAGTCACCGTGGCAGAGAGAGTGAGAAAAGCCGATTCCCTCTTGACTCGTTGTTTCTACAGATGTAGCAATTTCGTCGAGTATATATGGATCTGCTGGCAGATAAGGGAGGCAGAGAACACGACCTAAACCAACCCCCGGAGCACCGTGGCACCATTGTACTGGCGAAGATGATCCTTTTTCATGGCGAATATCCCGCCAATTTTTCGTCGACTCATCATATAAGGAACGATCATAATGAAGGGCTTTTAAACCCCATTCGCGATATTTATCATGACCCGAAACATTGGCAAGTCGAAGAAGTGACCAAGCAATTCCACTAGTTCCATGAGAGAAGCCACCAAGTAAAGCCTTATCTTTGCCAGTATGCCATGCAACCCCATTATCAGTTTGAATAGCATGTTTGATTAAGTGATGACCAATCTTTTGGGCGATGAGCAAAGGGTGTTCCCAATTAAACTGCTCAGCCATATTTAATAGCACATGAATAATCCCCGCGCCACCGTAGATGAGATCAAAATGTTGATCTTTCTCTATCTTCTGCTCTACGTTTGGAAGCAACTCTTTCATAGAAGACATCCATTCTTCTTTTTCTCCATAGAGAGCAGTCATGTGAGATAGAGTATAAAGAATCGATGATTGTCCAACAAATGCATTTGTATCTTGTATGAGTGGACCCGCGTTACATGCAGTCTGTAATGCTGCCTTGGCTAGGTTTCCAAACTCCCTGTTTTTACATATTTGATCTAAGTAGCTGTAGAACAACGCCATTCCACAAACCCCATTGTACAAACCAAAATCCATAGGGGCGATCGTCCACAAATTGTTGGCAGTTGGTGCTAGACCTATCCACGTTACATCATTTTTATCTCCATGAATTGCTTTTTTTGAAAAATAGGATCCGATTTTCTCCGCTTCTTCGACAAAGGATTGGACGGGTAAATTCGTATGCTTTATAGGATCAGGAGTAAAATCATATTGTTTGATTTGCAGGTGAGTTTTAGATTCAATCCCACCAAGAATGGACGCGGTAATGTAACTTGCTTGCCTTTCTATCTCATCAGGGGTTAAGCTCTTTATTCGTCTTACCACCCTCTGATAGCTAGATTCTTTGAAGAAGTTAGGGATGATCTTACCTGTACTGCTATAAAGATCTGTATCATCAACCATCGCTGTAAATAGAGGAATATCTCCTTCTAATAAATCTTCAATCTCGTAAGGGATGGCTTTATCATGCACTTGAGTAAACCAGAGTCGATCTAATAACTTTTCACGTTCTAAGGAATCTTCGAGATAATCAGGGTGTTGGGTTTCTAATAAGAAGTCGGCATAAAACTGTGTATTACGTAACACGATTCGAACCGTATCCTGCTTAAAGGAGGCAATCGGTCCCTTATCACTAAGTAGTTCGACTTGATGTACCTGTATGAGTTGACAGGCTTGTTTAAAACCACTCACTATATATTCAACATAAGGCTTGATATCGATTAACTGATCATGTAAGCGTGGCAAATTCCCACTTAATCGTAAAACGGCATTTTTTCGAACATAGCGCATCTGATCTGTTCCGTATTCTTCTACCTGCAAAATGGGAGTGGGGTATTCTTGTTCTCTTCCTCCTAAGCCACTAACATCAATCCCTTTTCCATCCTTATCACTAAAATGGAATAGAGGAAGTAGGGCAGTCTTCAGCACTGAATTTGCTAATCTATCATTTGCTTTTACTTGTGCAAGCATTTCCTCTGCTACGTTTGGAGAGGGAGAGTTATGAAAGAGGGTCTCCAAATCTATTAAGATCGGATTCTCTCCATTTGCAATCATATTTTCATAATGGAAGTCGATGCCGTATAGCGAATAGACAACTGCTAATAAACCGCCGAATCGAGTATAAAAGCGTTGAACTTCTTCTGTAGAGGAGCACCCTTTTTGAGTGACAACTTCTTCCCACGCATAGTGGTTCTTATTTAGAACTTTATAACTCGATAAAGGAGGGGTGAAACCACGTTCATTTAACCAATCAAGTACCTGATGGAAATGATTCGATACGGTGAGATCTTTTGGTTTATAAATCACCTGCTCCGATTCAAACTGAAAGTGCATTACCGTTCTACACCTTTGATGTGAATCTCCCATTCCTGCTGAAATCGCGGTGAGAGGTTTATCTTGTATGTTAAATTCTTGTAGAATTTGTTTTCGGTCGTTGAGATATCTTGTAATCGCCTCTATGATCGCTTCCATAAAATAATTGGTTCGGATCATGAGAAGACGAGCAAGGGTTGGGTACTCACTGTATATAAATTCAAGATGATCGGGATTCATTATTTTTTTCTGTATGAATGAATGAAAGCGTGCTTCTGGAGTATCTCCTTCTAACTGCTCCATCTCTCTCTCAATGTGTAGTTCTAGAACGAAGGTTCTTCCCGCTATTATGTTTAGCCCATCTACCAAATTACCTAAGATCGAATCTAAAACCGTATGAACTTGTATGTATGGATCGACTTCTGAAATTTGCCCGAAATAATCAGTTAATCTCTTCTTTGCCCATAGTACAAACGGGCGAACTGTGAATTGAAGCCCTATTTCAATATCCTCTGGAATAGGTGTCATTCGATTTAATTGAAGCGCCTCATCCAACCAATCCATCCACGGGAATTTCGAATGATCCAAGGTTTCCATTTCATTTACCCAATGATCATTACTCATTTCGTGCAACACACTCTCAAATCTTTGCATATCCAGATTTGTAGCGGCTAATCTCTTTTCCAATGTCTTTTCGTCTAAGAAAGATACATTCTTCCAATCATGAATCACTTTTTCTGCATCAATCGAATCCACCTTTCTTTGTCCGAGATTGGGTAGATGATCGATTCGTTCTTTTAATATAAGAGACCTATATAATTGTGTCCGAAAGTTAGTATTCATCATATTTCCTCGCAGATGTGTGAGTTTAGTAGAAGTACGATAGCATATTGAATTTTCAATATGCTATCGTTTTGGTAGCGTTTTTGATTTTATCTAATGGAGCTTACTAGCATCTTTTGCATGGAGTTGCAAGAGAACTTTTCATTCCACAATGTTCATAGATTGTAGCCCGAGCCCAATCGCATACTAAACTTGTAAAATCATCAGTTGAGCCATTTCCGCCACTAACACGTTCTAATTCCTCTCGTGAAACTTCCACATCTCTCTGTCCTACTGCAAAATATTTAATTTCTTCTTTGAAATAATTACGAGACATCATAATTCCTCCTCATGAATTTGATATTGATATCACTTTTGGTTTTGCCGATAGAGCTTATTAGCATCTTTTGCATGGGGTTGCTAGAGAGCTTTTCATCCCACAGCCATCATTTACTGTAACTTCAATAGCTTTACAAACCATTGTTGTGATAAGTGTGGTGATTTCTTCGTTTGCACCATTTCCACCGCTAACACGCTCTAATTCCACTCTCGAAATTTCAACATTCTTTTGACCTGCTGGGTCATACATTTGAATCGTTTTCTTTGCATCTTGGCGTGACATTATAACATCCCCTTAATTTAAATTTATGCAACCGACCTAAAGGAGGGTTGATTGCAACTACAGTATAATAGTATTTATTTAAGAAATGCAATAAAAATTTTATAATTTATATGTTCCTGCAATTATTTTATTTGTTCATCATAGAAAATAATAAATGGATACACTTGTTGATTGATTAGCGAAAGACGTGATAAACAAAGGGTTTTCTCTATTTATTTGAATCATCTTTGAATAAAAAAACGCATGATAATATGGTAGAAATATCAATTAATAAAAAAATATATAATCCGTATGTAAAGACCAATCAGATCATTTTTATATCCAGTATCGGATGTGATTTAGTTGATTAGTAAATATTTTTATACACATTGAAGGAACATTGTCAGTTAATGTCGAATAGTAGTGCTTGATGAGGATAATAAGGTGTTAAGGAGGAAGAAAATATGTATCGTATAGCAGAGCCACCAGACTTCGATTATACAAAATAATCGTTTAATAAATATTTTCTATCTATAATAGAAGGAATATTGTCTATATATGTCGAACTTTGGTACTGGAAGAACGATGAAAGGGGAATTCGCGATGTATTTGTTTGCAGATCCACCAACAGAGTGCTAATGATGAACAGACAACTGCATAACAAGTGACCATTTTATAGCTAGGGGGGTGCTTCCTAGCTTTCTTGTTTTGGTGAAGCATGTAGGAGGGAGAATATTGATCATTGAGGATATAGAGGCTGGATCCGTTTTTTGTTATGAGCGGACATTTACGTTAGAAGATGTTCAACAATTTAGTGCTATCTCAGGGGATGAGGGAGACCATCATATGGTGCCTGATGAGTATGGTAGGGTAGTCGTTCATGGTTTCCTGACAGCGACTCTACCGACTAAAATCGGTGGAGATTTTAATGTGGTGGCGCGCGATTTTACGATGAAATTTGTCAGACCTGTTTTTACAGGGGACACGATTCGATGTGAGGTAACGATGCACCGAATTGAGAAGCAGGAGCAATGATATCAAGTTTCTACTACGTATGTGTGTATGAATCAACATGGCAAAGAAGTATTGAAGGGTGAAGTACTTGGGTTTGTTTATAGCTAAAAGTAAACCAGCAACCTTCTCACGCGAGAAAAGATTGCTGGTTTATTTTTAGCTGGCTATTTGGTGCTGCTTGGAAGGGTTTTTTCTACATATTTAGAGAACTCATCATCCCTCGTATTCAAGCCTGACAATCGCTTAAAGCTTATGCGGGTACAAGGCGGTCAGATCTTGGAATATACCTTGATTATGCAAAGCTCGAAAAAGCTCTTCAATCGTTTCTTCATTTTGTGTGTCAATTGCTTCCATGAGCAATTTCTTTGCTTCTTGATAGGAAGGAGGGGAGGGACTGTATAGAACATCCATAGACACTCCGGGAATGTTTTTCTTTAAAGTCTCTTGACCTGTAAGTCTGTTCGTTAGAACGGATTTGACTATTCCCAAACGTGTTCGCGTATCTCCAAAAATGTTATGTTGGACACACCAATCCCAAAAAGCGTACTTCTCATTTGTTACTTTCGAGAAGGATAAGAATTCAACCATTTCTCGTAATTGGGCCACTTCTTCTTTTAAAAGCTCTAATTCACTTTCAGGCTCTAGGACGTACTTTTCTTTGGCATCTTCCAGTTCTTTTAGTCGACGTTCAGATTCGTTCAACTACTTCACCTCTTACTAGATTAGAATAAAAAGAAATTGATAGCCCACTTTATAGCATCTGCGATTTGCATTGCTGTGCCGGCATTCATATTCATTGGACCTTTTAAGAATTGGTACAACCTTGTCTTAATAATTTCCGCAGTCACGTCAGGGATATTGGCTAAATCATCAATTTTGTCAGCAATTGTACCGCTATGCTTTTTGAAAGCCTTCGCTGCTGGACCGTCTAAGAACTTAACCAACTCTCCAACTACACTCCCACCATGTCGAATAGCAAACGCTACAGCTTCCGCCGCCAACTTGACAAGGTAACCTCTTATACCATTTTGTGTTACTCCGTCCTGGAGTACCTCTGGATTTGTTTTTACATTCTGGACAATAGGGGTATTGGTTTCTGATGCAAAAGCTTGCAAGCTTGTACCTAGACCAGTAACTAAAACAGAAACAGAAACTGTCAACGTTAAAATATATTTTTTCATCTTTACCAAATTTCTTTTCAAGATAGCCAACTCCTTTTTAAGTGCTCGAGATGAGCAAATCTGCTAACAGAAATATCCAGTTCCAATAGACAGACTACGGCTAGGCCGCATTCAGTTGCTTTTTTATACAACTAAGCGG
>NZ_FNPL01000021.1 GCF_900107305.1 Thermoactinomyces sp. DSM 45892 | reverse complement strand
CCATCCCTGTAACGACTCTGTCGTGACAAGGACTTGAATCCCTGCATCCGCTAAAATATACTGCAGTCGTTGCTCTGGATAGGTTGGATCAAGAGGAACATAGGCCCCTCCAGCTTTCAAGATCCCCAAAAGTCCGATCATCATCTCGGGAGAGCGTTCGACACATAATCCAATCAGTGACTCGGGCCCCACTCCGCGTTTCTGTAGATAGTGAGCCAATTGATTCGCCTGCTCATTTAACTCTCGATAGGTCAGCTGTCTATCTTCATACACCACAGCGACGGCTTCTGGTGTACGTAAAACCTGCTCTTCAAACCGTTCATGAATTGTGCTCTCATATGAATACTCTACTTTCGTATCGTTCCATTCTTCTAGTAACTGTTTCTGCTCTTCTGTAGAAAGGTAACAGACCTCAGAAATGAGACCATCTGGATTACAAACCAGAGAATATACAAGATCATGAAAATATCTAGAAAATCTAGCGATTGTATTTTCATTAAAAATATCTGTATTGTATTCAAAGTTAAATTTAATACTACTGTCGTTTTCCTCTTCGACAAACAAAGTCAGATCAAACTTAGAATTATTTTTATCTATTTCAAATGGCTCTAATAATAATCCATGGATATTAATTAAATTAGTGGCATTCCCCAAAAAGACAGCTCCATTTTGCTTCAATGCCTTTTGTAATACAAAGGAAGCCTGAAAGATAGGTGAAAAACTGTTATTTTGCTTCGGCACCACATTCTCAGCCATTAAAGAAAATGGGTAATATTGATGTTCTGAGCAAGTATCCAACTCTGTCCGAACAACGTGCACTAGATCTCTAAAAGACATTTTTTCTGAAACACCAATTCGGATAGGTAGCATATTTACAAAATAACCCATTATTTTCCGGAATTCTCTGTTCCTTCTTCCAAACGTAGGTGTTCCGACCACGATCTCATCTTGACCAGAGAAACGATAAAGAAACGTAATATAAAGAGCTAGCAAAACGATATTAACGGGGTACTTCCTGCTCTTACAAAAACAATGCAAACTATCGCTTACCTCTTTTGAAAACGAAGATAGAAATAATCCACCATTACCTGAAGGAGTAGTTGGGTGTTTATAATCAGCAGGCAAATTCAATACTGGAAGTTCCCCAGAAAGTTTATTCTTCCAAAATGTACAAGACTCTTCGTTATTTAGTACTGTATTTCGTTGCCAATTTACAAAGTCTGAGTATTGGTGCTCCATAGGCATGATATTAGGCTCAGTCTTCTCATTAAAATGCTTATAAAACAAACCTACTTCATTTAGAAGTAGAGAGATTGTCCATCCGTCTATCGTAATATGGTGACATATGAGTAGCAGAATATGTGAATCATCAGAAAGACGAATCAGTCTAAACCTAGGAACAGGCCCATTTTCCAATACAAATGGTCTATCAGACTCTAACGATATATATTCTTGAACAGCCTCATCTTCGGCACCGTCTAAGTTTATGAATTCAAAATCAAGAATAGGTTCACTATAAACTTTTTGGATAGCTTCCTCCTCTTCCATGACAAAAATAGATCTAAAAATCTCATGTCTTCTAATCACTTCGAGAAAAGCTTCCTCTAAGTATTGGATATTCATTTTTGAACGTATACACCAAGCACCTCGTTCATTATACAAAGAACTATTAGGATATAGGTTATAGTGCAAAAAGATGGATCTCTGCCCCTCAGACAGTGAATATTTTTTAATAAATTCTCCATTCCCCATAATAAAATAGTCCTCCCCCAGGTGTATTGATTTTAAAATTTACACCATCATAATAGTCGATTGAATCACTTCACAGTAAACATTAATGTGATCAAATCATTACAACGGGGCCTATGGACACAGCTTGTTCATTATTGATCATAAGAATATTTAATCTATTTAATTGATAAAAACATTCAATCTATCTAATTGAGTAATCCTCTTCTCACCGATTTCTACGTTGTGCGAAGCCTTTACCATTCCTAGATCAAACCCTAATTTGACCATCATTTTTTGACATCGTTTTGTGTCTATAACCTTTTTACAATGTGTGCAACTAAACGAAGGTTATGTTCAATTAATTTATTTCGGGCTTCAGCATCTCCCTCAGCCATAAACCTGAGACACCTCTCTTCTTCTTGATCGTCTAGTGGTTGGGGAAAAGCGTTATTCTTAATGTACGATACAAAAAGGAACATCTCCCGAATCACTAAAGAGAGTGCAGTCAAGATTCCGGGCATAAAAATCCCCTCCGATGAGATTTTTCAGTTTCATCCATCTACTATATGTATCCGCGCCCAGAAGAGTGTCTCCCTGTGCATGTACATATAAATTGTTTTCCTTTCTATCCCTATGCACAAGATCTTTTGTCTTATGTTAAAGCAACTTAATGAAAAATTTTAATGAAAATATCATTCTTCTATGATCCAACCCCCCTATGAAGTGTAAAACCCTACAATATGGGGTAAAGATTCTTAACACCACAAAAGAAGGGATCAGGATTTTTGTGTCTCCAGGTAGTACCATCTGGAAACGGTATGATCTCTCATACACCTAGCTTCTTTCGTAGTACCTATCAATTTTCTAGATGTACTACGAAAGAAAAATGCAGGATGAGAATCAAAACTCCCGCGGTTATCTTGTCTTTCGTAGCACATTGTTTTTTCTAACTACGAAAAGAGGATACTTGTATGCGGAACAAAATACCGTATCAGAAACTTTGTATCATGTTAATTGGAACATTTCTTTTAGCTTTCGTCTATTTTCATATAAACTATCAAAACCAGTTAGTAGATGGGGGATTTTTTGGACTAGCCCTGCTAGGAAAATATGCTTTTGGGCTTTCACCATCGACTACGATTCTTCTCTTAGATATACCTGTTATTTTGTTCATATTACTTCGGAAAGAATGGGAACTCATCATTAACACTTCGATCATAACCATTTCTTTCACCCTTTTTTACAGCCTCATGGAACAATATTCATTGCTTATACTCGATTTGTCCGACATGTTAATCGTCGCCTCGATTCTTTCGGGCCTAGTCACTGGCTTAGCATTGGGGGTCATCTTGCGTTACGGAGGGGCAACAGGCGGAGATGAAATTTTAGGGCTCTTACTAAGTAAACGATTTGGGCTTTCTATCGGAACGACTCTTTTCATCATGGATGCCTTCGTTCTTTTACTCTCGTTGTTCTATCTTTCCGTTCCACATGTGCTCTATACGATTCTTGCTGTTGGGATTGCAGGAAAGGTTACTACATGGGTTTATCAGTATAAACGAGCCTCTATCACTTCAAGAGGACTCTAGGATATCTAAAAATGAATAAAAGCTCTTACTTTGTATATATCACCTCAAAGTAAGAGCTTTTATTCATTCATCTATTCCCAAGGAGGATTTACAATAAGAAAATCAGCAAACTCTTTGCTTTCTTTCCTTCTAACCCTACGTGCTTCTGCTCTTCGTGGAGCTGTTTCATACAACTTCATTTCTTCTTCTGTTTCCGGGATGACAGATGGTACAGGAATGGGGGTTCTATTCGCATTCAGAGAAACGAAGGTGAGAAAAGAAGTAGCTGCGATCTTCCTTTCGCCGCTTAATAAATCTTCTTTGACCACCTTTACAAACACTTCTATGGAAGTTCTTCCGGTCCATGTCACAAACGATTCCAAGCTAACCGCGTCGGTTGGTCTGATCGGATGCAAGAAGTCAACAGAATCTGTAGAAGCTGTAACTACAGATTGGCGACAATGTTTGGTTGCTGCGATCGAAGCAATATCGTCAATATAGGCCATTAGCTTTCCGCCAAACAATGTATTATGGTTATTTACATCAGGTGGAAAAACTCTTGCAGTTTTATAACATCTAGATTCTCTGGCATACCTTTTTTCCATCTCTATCTACCTCTCAAATAGAATCAGCAAATAACAAACGATCAATCTTTTTAAACCATCCCTACCATCCTACTCCTGAAACAGTTCCTGTAAGAACTTTTCTCGGTTTTGTAAGAAATACTTTGTTATTTGAAAATGATCCGTCATTTCATACTCCATTTCTCTAATGGGACTATGATCAAAACTCAAAATGGTAGCCTTTGGATATCCAAGGAGTATGGGAGAATGTGTTGCTATAATAAATTGGCTGTCCCCTTTAGAGGCCAATGCATGTAATATTTTCAAGAAAGCAAGCTGTCGTTGTGGGGATAGTGCTGCTTCTGGCTCATCCAATAAATAAATCGCTTTCCCCTTAAAACGATTTAAAAATAGAGATAAAAATGATTCTCCATGTGATTGTTCGTGTAAAGAACGTCCACCGTACGCTTCAGATCCCCTTATTTCATCAATATGAGACGCAAAATGATAAAAGGACTCTGCTCTAAGAAAAAAGCCCTTTGTAACTTTTGGAAGCCAAGAAAGGCTTATATAATCTCCAAGTGCCGATCCAGATGCATGCACATCATATAGATTATTCCTACCTCCACCCGCGGTATTAAATTCACATTTGTCCGCAATCGCCTCCAATAAAGTAGATTTTCCAGAGCCGTTTTCTCCAACAAAAAAAGTAACTTGGCTCTTCAAATCTATATGGCTAAGGTGTTTGATATATGGAATAGAAAAAGGATATTCACGAAAAGAAGGGATTTGATCTTGTAGAAGTGTAACTCGGTTTAAAAACATATTTTCACCCGCTGGCAAATGTAATATATTGAGAGTCAATGTACCACTATTCGTTCCCAGTACATTGACTCTCTACACTTTCACTTATTTTTGCACACCGCTTGTGATCTCTGCAACTTGTTTCGGGTGTTTTTCAATCCATTTTTTTGCCGCTTGATCTGGGGTCATGCCGTTTGCGACATCGAGCATGACTTCTTCCATGTCGCGAGCAGTCCAAAAGAATTGATCAATCATTTTAAATGCCTCTGGTTGATCTTCTTTAAGGCCCTTTCGCACGATCGTGTAGATGTTTTCAGGTTCTCCAAAGGTTTTCTTTGGATCATCTAAGTATTTCAAATCATACTTAAGGAACATCCAATGCGGGGTCCAACCTGTAATCACAATCGGTTCTTTTTTCTTGTACGCTCGATCTAATTCTGCTACCATCGCCGCGTCAGATCCCTCTACCAGCTTCATCCCCAGATTGTACTGCTTGATTGTCTCCTTTGCCAGCAACATCGTCCCAGAGCCGGGATCAATCCCGATAATCTTTTGATCAAATTGTTCTTTTTGAGAAGCCAACTCCTCAATCGAATTGATATTTACATATTTTGGAACAACTAGCCCAATACGGGTCTTTTCCAAATTCACACCTAAATTAACCAGATCCTTTTTATACCGATCGTAATATTGGGCACCTGTTGTTGGGAGCCAAGCCGCTACCATCGCATCTGCATTTCCGGTTGCGATTGCATCATACATCGGTCCCGGCTCGACTCGAATCAACTTTACTTGAAAGCCTTCTTTTTCTAAGATGTTTTTTAGCGTGTAAGTACTCGCTTCTTCTGATACCCAATTTACATAGATGAGTTTAATCTCATTTCTCTTTACCCCACTCTGTGCAAAGCTGGCGATCGTCAATGCGAAAATCATGAGAATTGCTACAGGAGCCACCCATTTCCTTGTTTTAGCAAGAAATGGAATTTGATTTTGTCTACTCCTTACATCCTCCCTATTTTGAACTAAATTCTGGGTGAGACGGTCTAAAATGATCGCAATAATGACGATGGCGAGCCCACTTTCAAACCCGATTCCCACTTTTAATCGAGTAATTGATTCTAAAACGACAGCACCAAGCCCTTCAGCACCAATCATACTCGCCGTAACCACCATAGAAAGAGAAAGCATAATCGTCTGATTCACTCCTGCGAGAATCGTCTGCTGGGCAAGAGGGATCTCTACTTTTATGAGCTTCTGCCAGGATGTAGCACCAAAGGCTTCGGCCGCTTCTTTTAGGTCGACCGAAACTTGTCGTAATCCCAAACTCGCAAAGCGGATTGTAGGAGGCATGGAAAAAACAACAGACGCGATGACCCCCGGCACGGTTCCAAGTGAGAAAAAGAAGACGGCTGGAATAAGGTAGACAAAGGCTGGCATAGTCTGCATAAAATCTAATACAGGCTTTAAAAAGGCTTGTACTCGATCATTTCGCCCAGACCATAGACCTAAGGGGATTCCGATGATAATCGCAATCAAGGTGGAAGTAAGTACTAATGAAAGGGTCTGAATGCTCTCATCCCAGTATCCCAGATTCCATATGAGCAGTAGTCCGGCGAGTGACAGAACCGCAGTCCAAATTCGAGTAATCCACAAGATAAAGAAAATCAATATACCAATCGTAGCAAGTGGTGGTAGAACGCTTAAAATTCTAGTGAAAAAAGAAACCGTTGGTTCAATCATATTTTTAATGAGCTGAAAGAGTGGATCAAAATGATCTTGTAACCAATTAACTAGCCATTCGATCCATTCAGCAAGCGGAATCTTGGGAATCATTCTTTCTCACCTCCATATCCTGCAAACGCGGAAAATAAAGCGCCTCTTCCGATCACGCCTTTTAGTTTTCCCTCTTCATTCGTCACGATGGAAGGATAGAGAAATTCGCTTTCCGCCATCAGTACTAAAAGGTCATTAATGGGTGTTTCTTTTGAGACAGTGACGCAATCTGCAACCAGGATATCTTCTAGCGAAAGATTTTTTTCCAATGCTTCTTTTAACCCTTCTGCTGTCACAATTCCTTTTACCATACGGTTTCGATCCGTTACGACGATAGTAGGGAGCGCTTTCTCTTTCATTTTCTTTAGTGCTACACGTGGTCCATCCTTCCCCATCATAATCGACTCTGCTGGCTTCATAATCACTTCTGCCGTTATCACATGGGTTAAATCGACGTTCTTCACAAAACGTTTTACATAATCATTTGCAGGATTGGTTAAGATCTCTTCGGGAGTTCCGATCTGTTGGATCGTACCATCTCTCATTAACATAATCCGATCGCCAATATGGATCGCTTCATCTAAATCGTGGGTGATGAAGATAATCGTCTTCTTCATGCGTTGCTGGAGATCAACTAACTCATCTTGCATCTCCTTACGAATCAGGGGATCTAGTGCACTAAACGCTTCATCCATCAACAAAATATCCGGATCATTTGCCAAGGCACGCGCAAGCCCGACCCTTTGTTGCATCCCGCCACTTAATTGATCTGGGTTTTGGTCCGCATAGTTACCCAAGCCTACTAATTCTAAGGAATCCATCGCCCTTTTTTGACGCTCTACTTTTGCAACCCCCTGAATTTCCAATCCAAACTCCACGTTTTCCAATACCGTTCGATGAGGAAAGAGGGCAAACTTCTGAAAAACCATCCCCATCTTTTTTCTGCGTATTTCGCGTACATTCTCGACAGACATTTTCATAATGTCTTTGTTATCCAATAAAATAGATCCATCTGTTGGTTCGATTAGTCTATTTAGGAGACGAACCACAGTGGATTTACCACTTCCGGACAAGCCCATAATCACAAAAATTTCTCCATTATGTATGTCAAACGTAGCGCGATTTACACCAACAGTACAACCGGTCTCTTTTAAAATTTCTTCTTTCCCTTTGCCCTCGTCTAACAGCTTCAAGGCTCTCTTCGGTGAACGTCCAAAAACCTTAGTAAGATTGCGAATTTCTAGCTTATCCATTCTTACACCTCCGTGGGAAGAAATGATGAACCTAGTATTCCCTAGTTTTCGTTTTTGCTTGCAAAGAAAGGGGCTATCTTGTATAGTCATCTTTCTATTCGTCACTACTACCGTTCGTATAGATGCACTCCTTTCATTTTAGTTAAGCAAAATACTCTACAAAAGCAAGAAGAAAACGAACACTTATTTCAAGGAAATTGCATTAAGCCTTGTTTTACGGAAAAAACAAAGGGCATACTATCCATGAATCACATGCCACTGGGAGTGAATCGCTTGAATCGAAAAAGATCCATCTTATCTTTTGTGATAGTTACCATGGTAACACTCCATTTTCCAAAGATCCACGCAACTTCTCCATCCGCTTTCATGCCTCCTATTGAAATCTTTGATACATCTCAAGAAAAGGTCATAGCAAACCTACAAAACTCCCTTAATATCCAACTAGAAATAAAGAACATGCTGGGTCGATTAATCCGAAGAAGTCCACAAGCAAATCTAGAAGCAAAAAATCAACTGATGATTCGAGTACCCTTAGAACCTCCCATTTATGTTCAAAAAGATAGTATCATCACAGGCTACATGTCCGAAGTGATTGTAATCATCAATAAATCCGGTTCCCATTCCCACCCGAATCTACTATTATTTAATGAAGAAAACCAGCCTGTTTTGATTGAGTGTAGCTTTGATTCAGGTTCATTTCTGGGGAAGATAGGATATAAAGCTGATGACCCTATCTGAGGAGGGATACCGCCGTGATGTATTGGATGATTGGTTTAGCTGGGATACTTGGTGCTTTGCTTCGCTACTACGTTGGCATTTTCTTTCCTTCAGGGGAACTCTATGGATTTCCTCTCGGAACCCTAATTATCAATTTCATTGGTTGTTTCTTACTCAGCTGGTTTACGATCTGGTCTATGCAGAGCAAAAATATCCCTTCTTGGTTTCGAACAGGATTTGCTACAGGGTTTATTGGGGCGTTCACTACTTTCTCTACATTTAGTGTGGAGATAGTAAAGATGCTGGATGGTGGACTATGGATCATGGGATTTTTTTATTTGTTCCTATCACTATGGGGGGGCTTATTTTTAACTTGGATCGGTTATAAAGTGGCAATAAAACAAGGGGATAAGAAGCAATTGGAAGGTGGGCATGCATGATGGTTAACAGTTTATTAGTGGGGATTGGAGGATTTCTCGGAGCCCTCTCCCGATTCTGGATTAGTCGGCGAATGAATAAGCCCATGCCTAGCTTCCCATATGGTACGTTGATTATTAATCTTTTAGGTGCATTTCTTCTAGGTTTAACAAGTGGAATACGATTATCTGAGCTGTGGATGTTATTAGTGGGGACAGGCTTTTTAGGGGCGTTCACTACCTTCTCGACATTACACTGGGAGTGTGAACAACTGAAACAATCGAGGGAGTGGAAGAAGTTCTTACTGTACCTTGGTGTAAGCTACACGATCGGGATTTTCCTCGCATTTATAGGTTATTGGGTCGGACAAACAGTATATTAGGGGGAGAAATTTGATATGAGAACACAGTTAGTAAAAAACGATTTACAATACGCCGATCAGATTTATCACGGCTCTCAGGAAGAACATGTACGTACAGCGCTGACGTTACCAAAAGGCACAATCGACGACACACGTACTTTTATCGAGAGTACGATACTGGCTGAAACAGAAGGAAAAGTGCTTTCGAGAGTGATTCTAAACGAAGTGGAGGAAGTCATTGGTCACACTACACTAAAAGATATCGATCGCCAGAATGGATTGGCTCATTTAGGGACATGGATTAGTTATCCTTTTTGGGGTAAGGGATACAACGAGGAGTCAAAGCATCTTATTTTAAAAATTGCTTTTTATGAAATAGGGTTAGAATGGGTATTTTTAGGGGCAAGTAAACGTAATGTTCGATCACAAAAGGCACAAGAAAAATTACCTTACATTCGACTACATATCGAAAACCAATTCCCACGAGAATTAGAGAAAATAGAGAATCAACTAGGAGAGCCTTGTGTATTACATGGAGTACATAAACAAGATTATGCTCATTGGGAAAATATACAGAAATCACATCTTACCATTCAGGAATCAAGCCCCTAAGCGATCTCCTCTTTTACAGCATACACCTGTAGACGATCCCATTCACGGTGGATGATCTCCTTCTCCAGTTTCGATACATCCAATCGACAATAAGTAATCTCTAACAAGTCTCGATTTAACTGATTTAGTCTCTCTAATGCATTCATTCTATCACTTCCTTGGCTCTACCAATATCTATTTCACTTGGTGTATACCCCTATTAAAACATGATTAAAACCATGATTCTCTCCCAAAATATTTTTTCTTTATGAAAAATAAAGAGCCATAAAAGAGTAAAAGCTATTACTTTGTGATCATTTACTCAAAGTAATAGCTTTAGTTATTTAGAAATTATGACTGGATTGTAGGAAAGTTACAATTTATTCACTCGTACATAAATCTTAATTACCCTCCCATTATAAACCCCTGTCAATACAGCCTTCCCCTTTTCATGAGCGAAGATTACTCCATGTTCCATCGTAGCCACTCTTTTCTTAGATGTTTTCCAAATGACATCCTGCGTTACGTCTTGGATTGTGCCATCCAGGTAGATCGCTTGTACGGTAATGTCCTTTCGTTCCCCTGACTTGAGTGTTATCTCACCTTCGCTTACCATCAATTTTTTAGGTGCTTCTATCTTGACTGAGACGGATACTGTTTTCCCTCCATAAGAAGCTTTTACTTGCACCTTTCCTGAGGAAATCGCCCGCATGTATCCTTGCGAAAGGCTAATCTTTTTTTCACTACTCGCACGCCAATTTGCTACATAAGCTACATCTTCCTTGGTTCCGTCTTCATAGGTAGCGATCACGGCTAGTTGGATTGCTTCTCCTGGTTTTAAGTTGACTTTCGTTTGATCCACCTGTAGCCGTTTGACTGTCTTCGGCTGCTCTGTTCCTGTGAAAAATTGCAGGCGCTTTTCTAAGCCATACGGGGCAAAATCTGCTTTGATACTCACATCATTAAAAGTAGGAATCGATAGAGTGAGCATAATGCTATCTTCGGCTCGGAAGTAATCCGGCTTCGCATCACAACCTACACTACACTCTCCCTTCACGTATTTCTCCAGATCACTTTTATCTTTACGGCAGTTTGTGCAGTTCACATAGCTATATCCCTCATCCCCGTACATGTATTCATCACAGAGATTTCCAAACGAATGTCCTAGTTCATGAATGGCCATCCTTGCCGTCCACTCCCCATCATAAACAACCGTATAGGTAGAATAGCTGTTTGTCTTAAAGCCAGTAACACTATAGTCTCGCATGCCTGAACCACCATAGTTATCAGTATTGTGGATGACGATGATCTCATCATAGCCATAGCCAGAGTGAGCAGCAGCCGAGGTTACTTTAGTATCGTTACATACAAGTAACCGAGCAATATTTTGCGCGCCTTCTAGACAGCCGAGAGGCTTAGACTCATCGATTGTATGGATGGTAACTTTATCGAGATAGGAGGCAAATGGCTCTGTCGTTTGAATGGCTTGCTTGATATGGCTAACTTGCTGTTCAAACTCATCCATACTGCTCTCATCATATCCACTAGGCAACAAGAGAATCTCAAACTTGCCATTATTTTTCGGGGGTTTCACTTTTTTCTTATGTGAATCGACTTGCACGCTTTTCGGAATCATGGACTGAGTCGTTACCTTGGTTTCTGAACTCTTTACCTCCACTGTGGTGGCTTCATGGAAATAAGGTAGAATCAACGTAACTTCTGGCTCTTTGATGGGTACTTGGTGAGGAGTATGATCATTTGTTTTTTGACCTGGCATAATGGGAGGAACGGTTCTAACGATCGGGAACTGGAAAGGTGTTTGGTAGAGGATCTTCCCTGTTCTGTCTTTGATTAAAAGAGTATCAGCTTGAGTTTGGGGATCAAGCTCACTTTGTTGTGGAGTAGCCATACTCCCCTCCGCTTCCCCGTCTTCGATGCTCCATTTATTGATTCGGATTTTTCCCCCTTCTTTTTGCAAGTCAACGACTAGGTACTGTCCATTTTCACCTGCTGTCTTATTAGCCGATGCATCATGAGGCATTCCTGAAGCGATCAAGATAACCGTTAACATCCACACAATAGAAGATAATAACCATTTTCTCATCTCGTAATCTCCTTTTATTATCTCATTATTAAAACAAATACTCTCATTTTTATTTTCGGTAGATAGATAGAAAATCCTTGTACACTGAATGAATATTAGGAAAACAATCTATACAAACGGATCCAGCGTTCCCTCTACTCTATTGATACAAAAAGAGATGCCCTTTCCTTAAGAGGAGAAGGCATCTCTTTTGCTCCATTATATTTATTTTGCCAGTTCGACAGTTGGTTCCCCTGCCTCCACTAGTGCTTTAGTCCCTCGTAAGAAGAAGCCTTGGATAAAGATCAATGTTCCGGTACCGATAAGCAACCACTCAATGGGAATCTTATCCGCAATCGGTCCGAAGATTAACATACCAAGTGGCATCATAGAGGTAGAAATCATTCCTAAAACACCAAAAACTCTTCCCATGTAGTCGGGATCTACTTTTTCCTGTAGTAATACGGTAGAAGGCGTGTTAAACATCGGCATAGCAACTCCGATGATCACCATAAAAACGAGGTACAGCCAAAAATTCGGAATCACCCCGAGTGCGAACGTACACGCCCCCATGATGAGACTTGCAACCGTCATCGTATGAATCCGATTCTGGAATCCTCCCCATGCAGACATCACAAGCCCTCCGAGTATCATTCCCACTGAAAAAGTAACCTCAACTGCCGTAAGTCTCCAAACATCATTTCCAAATGTACGCGAGACTTGCAACGGAGTTAGGAACGCAACGGGAGCCGCTAAGATAAAAAAAACGCCGATAAAGATAAAGAATTTCTTTACATATTCATGATTCCGTATGTAGGAAAATCCTAGTTTCATATCGTTTAGGTAACTAGTGGTTTGTTCCTGCATCGCTTTTGCATGGGTCGGGACTTTGATAAAGAGTAGCATAATCCCCACTCCAATAATCGCTGTCACCACATCGATAAAGAAAATCGCTTCAATCGAAGCAAACGTGAGAAGTGCACCGCCTACCATTGGAGAAACTAGCATAACAGTGGCTTGAATACTACTGTTAATCCCACTAATTCTTGTCAAATGTTCACTCGGGACTAATTGGGGGAGAATGGCTCCAACCGTTGGCGTCTGTACACCCGTCCCTAGAGCACGCACAGCAGAGACTACAAATAGTAACCAAAGTGACTTATAGCCCATGAGAAAGATGATTGCTAGAATCAAGGTCGCTATTGCGATAAGTGAGTCTGATATCATGATTAACATTTTTCGGTTATATCGATCCGCCCACACACCCGCAAAGGGAGAAAGAAAAAAAGTAGGTACAAAGCCGCAGATAATGGAGATCGTCATCATGACACCTGATTGTGTTTGTAAGGTGATATACCACATGATTGCATATTGCACTAGCGAAGATCCAAAGAAAGAGATCGTTTGGCCACCTAAGAAAAAAGCAATATTTCGTTTCCAATTATGAAATTCGTCAACCGTATTCACAAATCCACATCCCATTCTCACTTACTTATGTATTTTATTTCACAAATAGTATCGTACCAAATAATGACTCCCAAGCAAATCTGAGATAAACGCCAATGTATCAAAAAGATAGGCGTTTATCTCAGTCCAAACGTCTCCACCTATTCATTATTACCTACCGTGGCTTAATAGAAATCACTTTTCCTAAATTTTTACGCACACCTTCTAAGATGGTATCAACCACTTGGCTATCAAAGAGCACCTCTCCATCTACTTCTACTCGTAGCATAGGAAGAGGGATAGGTGTGGAGGGAACATAATTTACACCAAAGTATTGGCAAATCCCTTTTGCTGTTTCAACCGCACACTCTTTTTGGAACAATGGGTCAATCATGCGCTTCGCTTCAATTAATGCCTTATCATCCATAAATCCAAATTCAATTAAAGTAGCCGGCATAGCAGTTTTCTGTAATACATAGAAGTTAGCAGTCTTTACACCTCGATCCTTCTGAGGCGTTCCTTTAATCACTTGAGCGTGAACGAGACGAGCAAGTCGTTGTCCTTTAGTACTATTCGGAAAATGGTATGTCTCAACCCCACTTCCCCCACCCGCATTATAGTGAACGGCAACATAGGCATCTGCACGATTCCGATTGGCTACCGATACACGCTGGGCAAGTGGAGTATCGGCATCTGTTGGTGCAACAAGGATGGTGCTAAAACCACATCTTTTTAACTCTACATTTAGGAAATTGACAACAGCACGGTTAAATTGGTTTTCATAGATTACACCAATTCCTGGTATATTAGGAGTTCTCTTCCCTGGGGTTGGAGTAGGAGATAACCCATGACCATCATCTAACGCAACCAAGTACGCCATGCTAGATCTCCACCTTTTCCTATATTGGAATGAAGAAGCTTCTAATATATTATGCAACTAAGTAAAATAAGATTGGTTATTTATCTACGAATAGTAAATTTACATATATTAATAGATTATCACACTCTTAAGACATAGGGTTACATCATATCCATACAACTAAGACCAGTATCCCGAGTGATACTGGTCTTAGTATATCCGTTCCTTTTATACCAATCTACCTTCCGACACCACAACATTTCCTTTTTTCACTACTGAATGCACGTGATTGATACCGAAGTGATAAGGTAGATATGCGAGATTCGTTGCGTTATATAAAACAATATCTGCCTGCTTTCCTACTTCTAAACTACCGATCGTATCTGCTTTCCCTACTGCGTGTGCCGCGTTAATCGTCATGGCAGTTAGGACTTCCTCTGGTGTCATTCGTAAGTTTAGACAAGCAAGTGTCATCACAAGTTGCAATGACTCTGTTGGAGAGCTACCTGGATTGTAGTCCGTAGAGAGTGCGACAGGGACCCCACTCTCGATCATATCTCTAGCAGGAGCATGCTTTTGAAGGCGCAAATTAAAAGAAGTAGCAGGTAGACAAACGGCAATCGTACCAGCTTTTTTCAATGCTTCAATGCCTTTATAATCTGTGGCCAATAGGTGTTCCGCTGAAATACACCCTAATTCTCCAGCCAACTCTGCCCCACCAATGGATTCAATCTCATCGGCATGAATCTTCAACTTAAATCCAAGCTCTTTTGCTTTCAGAAGGATTTTTCGCGATTCTTCAACTGAGAAGACACCATGTTCACAAAAGATGTCGCAGAACTCTGCTAAACCCAAGCTCTTTACTTCTGGAAGCATCTCTTTGATAACAAGATTTACATATTCCTCTGATCTTCCTTTGTATTCAACAGGAACTGCATGTGCTCCCATAAATGTGGAGACGATATCAACCGGATGTGACTCGTGTAATTGCTTTGCTACACGAAGCTGTTTGCATTCGTCTTGAAGGGTAAGCCCGTAGCCACTTTTCGCTTCTACCGTAGTGGCTCCGAATAGTAGCATCAGATCCAAGCTTCGTTTTGCTTGTGAATAAAGCTCTTCTTCCGTTGCATTCCGTGTTGCTTGAACCGTATTTAAGATGCCGCCACCTTGAGCAAGTATCTCTAAGTAGGAAACTCCTTTTAGCTTTAAATCGAGTTCGTGTTCCCGTGATCCTCCGTGTACCAAGTGAGTATGAGGATCGATTAGGCCGGGGGTAACAAGGCGTCCTTGTGCATCTAATTCTTTGATAATAGACAACCCATGAATAGACTTACGAACTTCTTTCTCACTACCTATCGCCACGATTTTCTCACCTTGAATGGCAATGGCACCGTGGTGAATGGTGAGAACTTCGGATTGCTCTTTTCCTGCTCGTGGTTTCAGGGAGCCTTGCATAGTAATAAGGCAGCCAATGTTGTGGATGAGTAGATCAATTTGTTTCATGTGGGGCTCCTCTCATTTTTTATGATAGTGAAGTAGCCTTAGATTCCTAACATAGGAACGCGGACACCTTTTTTCTTGGCGGTTTCGATGGCTAAATCGTAGCCAGCATCAGCGTGGCGGATAACCCCCATGCCTGGGTCCGTGTTTAGCACTCGAGATAGTTTTTCTTCTGCTTCCTTCGAACCATCAGCGACAACAACCATGCCTGAATGTAAGGAGTAACCCATGCCTACGCCACCGCCGTGATGGACGGAGACCCAGCTCGCACCAGAAGAGGTATTGACGAGCGCATTTAGAATCGCCCAGTCGGCGACCACATCGCTTCCGTCTTTCATCGCCTCTGTCTCACGGTTTGGGGAGGCGACAGAACCGCAATCTAGATGATCTCTTCCAATGACAATCGGTGCTGATAATTCCCCATTTCGCACCATCTCATTTATCGCCAAGCCCATCTTGACACGTTCACCGTAACCGAGCCAGCAAATCCGAGATGGGAGACCTTGGAATGCTACTTTTTCTCTAGCTAATGTAATCCAACGTCGTAGGTGTTCGTTTTCTGGGAATAATCGTAGTGCCAGTTCATCTGTTTTATAGATATCCTCTGGATCACCAGATAATGCTACCCAGCGAAACGGTCCTTTTCCTTCACAGAAAAGCGGGCGGATATATGCCGGAACAAACCCTGGGAAAGCAAAAGCATCTTTAACCCCTTCATCTAAGGCTACTTGACGGATGTTATTTCCATAATCAAAGACAACGGAACCCATTTTTTGTAGATCTAACATCGCCTGAACGTGAGTTGCCATAGACTGTTTGGATCGTTTTACATACTCGTTCGGATTTTGTGCTCGTAATGTATCTGCCTCTGCTAACGAGAAACCAACTGGAATATAACCATTTAATGGATCATGGGCAGATGTTTGATCGGTTACGAAATCAGGCGTAACGCCTCTCTTGACAAACTCTGGAAAAATCTCTGCCGCGTTTCCAATTAGTCCGATCGAGAGCGGTTTCCCCTCTGATTGTGCATCTTTTGCTAATTGTAAAGCTTCATCTAGAGAATCCACCATCACATCACAATACCTTGTGTCAATACGCCTCTGAATTCGGCTTGGGTCAATCTCGACTCCAATCACGACCCCCTCATTCATCGTAACAGCTAATGGCTGAGCTCCACCCATGCCACCTAAGCCGGCAGTTAACGTAAGTGTCCCTTTTAAAGAGCCTCCTCGATGTTGGCGGGCCGCTTCGGCAAATGTTTCATACGTTCCTTGTAGGATTCCTTGCGTTCCAATGTAAATCCAGCTTCCTGCGGTCATCTGGCCATACATCATGAGACCTTTTTGATCCAGCTCGTGAAAAGTCTCCCAGTTCGCATAGGCAGGTACTAGCATTGAATTCGAGATTAAAACGCGAGGAGCCATCGTATGCGTACGGAAAATTCCAACCGGCTTCCCTGACTGAACCAATAGCGTCTCGTCTGCTTCTAGCTCTGTAAGACATTCGACGATTTTATCAAAACTCTCCCAGTTACGTGCCGCTTTCCCAATCCCACCGTATACCACTAAATCTTCTGGACGCTCTGCTACTTCTGGATCCAGATTGTTCATCAACATACGGATTACTGCTTCTTGTTGCCAACCTTTTGCAGTTAGCTCCGTTCCCCTCGCTGCTCGAACAGTACGACTTATGGATTTGGTCATGATCAAATCTCTCCCTTTGCTTTTTTGGTATCAGAACCATCCTTAGAACAATTCACCCGTTACTTTTTCTACTTCACTCAACCAATCACCCTCTAACAAGTAACTTGCTACAAGCTCTATTTCGCCACTGAGAGAGCGATCCTCTACCACTCTTGGTACATGGCTTCTAATTAATTCATATAGTCTACGGGTAGCTGGAGCCAATTTATCTGCCCCCACAAAATCAGCCGCTTCTGCCGCACAGATACATTCGATGGCTAAGACCTTGGCCACATGGTGAATGATCTGGGTAACTTGACGAGCTGCTGTGGTCCCCATAGAAACATGGTCTTCCTGGTTCGCGGAAGAAGGAATCGAATCAACACTCGCTGGATGCGCCAATACTTTATTTTCTGATACGAGGGAAGCGCTTACATACTGTAAAATCATCATACCGGAAGCTAGACCTGGGTGATGACTCAAAAATGCAGGCAGGCCACCCGATAGTGCTGGATTGACAAGACGCTCTGTCCGTCGCTCTGATATATTGGCCAGTTCACTCATGCCGATCTTTAAGAAGTCCATCGCAAAGGCGATCGGCTGCCCGTGAAAGTTCCCACCTGATATAACTTGGCCATCCTCCATAAACAACAATGGATTATCTGTTGCCGCATTACACTCGATTTGGATCTTTTCACGTGTATACGTAACCACCTGACGAACCGCCCCATGTACTTGAGGTAAACATCGTAGGGAGTACGCATCCTGCACACGAATCTCACCTTGAGAAGTGGTTAATTGACTACCCTGTAAGATGGTACGAAAGTTTCGGGCCACAGAAGCTTGTTCTGGATAAGGTCGAACCTGTTGAATCCCTTCGGCAAATGCATCTGGAATCCCGCGTAAACACTCCAGAGTCATGGAAGCAATCACGTCTGCTATCTTAGCTAAACGATCTGCTTGAGAAACAGCAAGCACACCGAGAGACGTCATGATTTGCGTCCCATTGATTAAAGCAAGCCCTTCCTTCGCCGCTAATGTAATCGGTTTCAATCCTGCTTGCTTAAGTGCGTCTGCTCCAGAAAGCTTCTTTCCTTGATAGATTGCTTCTCCCTCCCCCATCAGCACTAAAGCCAGATGGGACAACGGTGCTAAGTCTCCACTTGCTCCGAGTGATCCCTGTTCAGGAATAACCGGATGCACGCCTTGATTCAAACAATCAATTAAAAGTTGCAATGTTTCTAAGCGGATTCCAGAGTATCCTTTGGAGAGCGCATTTGCTCTCAAAAGCATAATCGTACGCACAACCGGTTCTGGCAGAGGTTTCCCCACAGCACATGCATGACTACGGATGAGATTGATTTGCAACTTTGTCGCATCTGCGGGCGAAATTGACACATCGCTAAACAAGCCAAATCCAGTGGTCACTCCGTAGACTACTTTGTCATCTTTCACTAGCTGATCTACCATATCTCTACAAGCTATTACTCGATCCTTAGCCTCATTTGATAGAGATACGCGAATTTCTCTTTTCGCAACCTGCTCTACCACTTGAAGAGTGATACTATTACCGTCCATGCATAAGGTGTTCAGTTGGGATATTTGATTGGAATGATCCAACAAAACTTCATCTCCTTTTTACACTCTACCAAACTAAAGGGGCTGGGTAGAAGTGGTGTTCACTTCTGCCCAGCCCCTTTGTGGAAGGAGGGGATATGCGATTGTAGAGACTTTTCGTACATCATCGCAATCACTCTCTTTGAGTTTATTTGCTAACCATTTTAATTTTCTATACAATAGTCATTTTCACATGTATGTATGTTTTTTGTCAATATTTTTGATAGCTATTAGCTAAGATATATTGAGTACCCAAGGCATGTGTTGGTTAGAGTTGGGACAGTGGGAGGGGAGCCTGTTCCGTTTCTGCGATGTTGGCGATCATCCACTCCCTAGTCCCCCACTCCTAAAACCCTAGCCAGCCTGTTAAATACTCTTTTATCGCTATCCTTTTCTCCTCCACCTCAGCAGAGCTACTTCCCTTCACACCTACATAGCACTTCATCTTCGGTTCCGTTCCGGATGGACGAATCGCGAACCAAGATCCATCTCCGAGAAGATATTTTAAAACATCTGCTTTAGGAAACCCTTCTACACCTTGTAAATAATCTTGAATGCTACAAACCGCAATGCCCGCTACATGAGAAGGTGGGTTACTCCGAGTACGAACCATAATCTCTTTTAGCTGTTTACCCCCCTCAAGTCCCTCTAAGGTAACGGAGATCTGTGTCTCTTGAAAATATCCAAATTTCTTATAAATCATATCTAGCACTTGATAAATAGGCATTCCTTGTTTTTGATAGTAAGCCCCTAACTCAGCCAGCAATAAGCATGCTTGAGCGGCATCTTTATCTCGACAAAAGTCCCCTATGAGATATCCATAGCTTTCTTCATATCCAAATAGAAATGTATGCTCTCCTGTTTGTTTCCATTTCTGAATCAACTCACCGATATAACGAAAACCTGTCAGTGTATTCTGTGTCGTTACTCCAAAGTGTGTAGCGATGGATCCCCCAAGATCAGAGGATACAATCGATTTAACCAATGCTCCATCGGAAGGTAATGCACCCCTCTCTACTCGCTGAGATAGTAGATAGAAGAGTAATAAGGCTCCGATCTGATTCCCAGTAAGATGGGCAAACTGACCGTTTTCATCGCGAATCGCAATTCCAATTCGATCGGCATCCGGATCTGTTACGAGGACCAGATCTGCTTGTTGTTGATTGGCATACGTGATAGCTAACTCAAAAGATGCTGGGTCCTCTGGATTTGGAGATTTCACGGTCGAAAAATTCGGATCTGGGTCTGCTTGTTCTGGAACGACAAACACATTCTCAAACCCTTTCTGACGCAAAACGGATTCAATAGGAGGTCGTCCGGTTCCATGAAGCGGAGAATATACGATACGAAAATGCTTATTTTGTTCCTTATCTTGGAAGGCTAACGACGCCACATTTTCATAGTATGCTTGATCGACTTCAGACCCCAACCAAACAAGGGTCCCATCCTTTTCTGCTTTCGACAGATCCCCCACTGGAATCATAAATTCATCTGATATTCGACTAATATTGTCCAATATTTTACTTGTTATTAGCGGAGAAATTTGGGCACCATCTGCTCCATATACTTTGATGCCATTGTAATTAGGAGGATTATGGCTTGCTGTCACCATGATGCCCGCAGCAGCATCATAATAACGCACAGCAAACGAAAGCTCTGGTGATGGACAGATATGCTCAAATAAATACACCCTTACTCCAAGATGAAGAAGTACCTTGGCTACTTCCCTAGAAAACTCTACAGAACCATGCCTCGTATCATAGCCAATCGCAACTCCCTTCTCTGCTAGATGCTCATGATGCAACCACTCCCCAAGTCCCTGAGCCAGCTTACGGACCGTATAGATATTCATTCGATTCGTCCCAGCGCCTATGATCCCACGAATCCCCGCTGTTCCAAACGATAACGATTGTGAAAAACGCTCCTGGATCTCTTGATCATGCTTCTGGATTTGCTGTAACTCTTCTTTCAGTACTGAGTCCAAGCCATCAAAGTATAGCCAACGATGATACAAGTCAAGATAGTTCATATGATCATCCCTTTACGACTTCATTCTCATTTTTTCGCTGTTCATAAAAATGTGTATTGGTAGCCTGTATGTAAGGAAATACCCACAAGAGTCCGATACCAAAGGTACAGATCGCGAGTATAATCCACCCTAAGAAACTTAATTGGAGTAAGAAAAACTGCCATTTATACCCCGCCATCATTTGAATGCTTTTGCTAATCGCTTGATTGACACTATATTCTGGATGATCTTGCATAATATACGGAGTCATCGCATAGGAGATCGATCGAATAATTCCTGGGACGATGAGTAGTAAGCACCATAAAAACACGTACACCGTAATCAATACATTATAAAGAACACTCTTACCAAATTTAGATAGATTGGTAAAAAACTCAAAGGTATCTGTTTCTGTAGCACTATTTCGACGGATTAAATGTAGGAAAAATCCAGCCAATCCTAACACGACCGCTCCCGGGATCAACAAATACCAGAGGAAAGAAAATACACCAAACGAACTAGGCTGAAACATACTCATATAGTCAACTATATAGGTCGGATCAAAGTAATCTTCCGGACGAACCATCATCTCAATCCAACTAGGTAACGCAGATAAAATCGTAGTAAGTGCCACGACAATCATTGATTTCCGCCAATTTCCTTGTAGGCTTTGTCTGGCTTGTTGTTTTAACTCTTTGAAGCCCATTATCATCCATCCCTCCTAATACAATCAATCTATTTATAGGTAATAATTTATTTACAAATTTAGGAATATATGATAAAAATAAAAACTTCCTTGTTCAGGAAGTCCTTGAAATGCGCTCTCCTTTTATTTTAACCTCTGATGGCTTATCTGCTGGCACAGCCCAAAAAACAATACTTATTAAACTGGTTACAACGATTAATTGAATCGTATTTGTCACAAATAGAGTTACCGCTTCCCCTTGTAAGGCCAAAAAAACACTATAAACCTCCACCAATATGGCCCCCATAAAAAGAAAGGAAAGAGGCTTTAAATCTACTTGATGAGCTGTTTTCCCTTTTATATCCTGTAAAACTTGCGGAATCCAGCTTATGGCTACAAGGGTACCTCCTACTACTTGGCAAATCACCAAAAAAAGCAACCCGATCCACTCCTCTCCCACACTCCTAATTACTTTATGAGAGAGATTTCGCTTTTATCCTTTAAAATTCCCCCAAATCCTCGATTTCTTCTAGTCCTGCATACTGCAAATGAATCACTTCTTTCAAATCCGTATTCCATATTTCAGCTAAAAACTGAATCGCTTCTTCCACTCTACGATATATGGTTCGTTCGCTTCGATAGTCGATAATCCATCCTTCAAATATGCGTTCTACCCTTACATACTGCTCTCTATCATGAGTTAACACTCGAACCGGTTCTCCCACTGGTAATTGAGTGATAAATCTTTGAATTTCTTGTTCTTTATTCATCATCAACCCTCATCCTTATAGAAAATAGTCTTAATCCCGCGAACCAGTAACACACCTACTTCATACTATATAAAAGAGATTAATAGGGGCTTGAAAGGAGAACGGACCATGAAAAAACCTCTCTGGATCTTTGCTCATATCCCCAAAACAGGCGGCATTACGATGCGAGGTATTATTGATAGCAACGTTCCTTCTAACCAAGTCTATCGATATCCTTTGCACCAGAATCAAGAAAAAATAATTCGTACTCTCACTTCCAAACAAAAAGCAAATTTTAGATGGGTATATGGACATTGCCGCTATGGAGTTCATCAACATTTTCATCGGCCTTATCGTTATATAACCATGCTTCGCGACCCTGTAAGCCGGGTCATTTCTACCTATTATTTTATTTGCTCCATGCCTAGCAATGGTTTGCATAATAAAGTAAAGAATATGAGTATAGAAGAGTTCGTTACGAGCCCAGACCCTCGAATCTCAGCCCCTCTTCATAATCACCAAACTAGGTTCCTATCTGGACAAAATGACCCTGACCTTACATTAGCCATGGACAACCTACGAGATCACTTCACCTTCGTTGGTATTACTGAGATGTATCCACAATCTGTGTTTTTATTAAATCAATTACAAGGATGGAAACAATCGCACTACTCAAAAGAAAACGTAACCAAAAAGCGTCCAAAAAAGCCTGAAATCAGCGAAGAGCTCACAAATCATATTCGCAGTATGAATGAATTAGATTATCACCTATACGAAACATGTAAACAACAACTACAGCAAAGAATAAAATCGCTTTCCCCTGCTGAAAAGAAAAATCTACGTATTTTCATCAAAAAGCAAGATTAAGAAAAAAGATAAAAAAGCCAAACCCTGCATTTTGTGAGGGGTTTGGCTTGGCTTTATTGTTACCGAGAAAATGGGTAAGATGAACCATCCAAGTCCATCGAAGCTAGCGGATCTTGCGTTGCCGCATGCTCTTGCCCTTCTTCTCTCTCCTCTTCAATTCCAAACTCATCCATTACACGTTGACACAAATGTAATTCATTTTCCACCATTCTGCTCTGTGTTTTAGCGTTGTGCAATAGATTTTGATATTGGAGAATAGCTTCTTCAATTAAATCTAGTTCTGCCTTGCTAAGATTAAGAGTTACTTTCATAAAATACGTTCGCTCCTTTATATCAATTCATCTCTCATCATTCTAATCTCCATAATCCAACAAAACAAGCGATTTATATACAACTACTTAAGAATTCCCTGCACATTATACAACAACACATTAAATACATAATAGATTCATATTATATACCTAATAATTCAACGAATACTAGTATTTTTAGACTTACCCTTTGAATCTTGTTTCGTTGTCTTCTTACTGTTGTCTGGTACAGGATTTTTCTTTTGATCTTTCTTGTCTAGCGCTTTTGGTTTCTCGTAGTCGTATAGGAAATCCATCACCTTTTGAAAGATACGAATCGCCCGTGGATCATTGGAATCTGGCTCCTGACGTAACAATACAGCTACCGAATAAAGAGGGGTTTGATACGGTCCAAAGCCCACCATCCATTTGTCATACAGCTTAGAATCGCCAATTTGGGCTGTTCCGGTCTTACCAGCTAAAGCCCATTTTGCTTTTCGTACGGATGTAGCAGTTCCCTCTGTCACTACCGCTCTCATCATCTGCCTGACTGTCTGCAAACTGCTCTCCTTTAGTTGCTTGGTTGAAGGGAGATATGTATTAGGAAATGTAGCAACCGCTTTTCCCGATTGATCCCGAACTTCTGTAACGATACGAGGACGAATCGCTCTTCCTTTGTGGAAAAGGGCTGTAACCATATTGGCCGCTTGGATCGGGGTAATCTTCGTATCCTGTTGACCAATACTCGTATAAACAGCAGCTGCCTTATCCGTCTTTGGTGTTCGTGGATCGTAAATCTTCCCGGTGCGCTCTTGTTCGATTTGCTCAAAATCGGCATCAAATGAAGTTTGCCCTTGCCACGTAATCGCTTTCCCGAGGCCAAAATTTTCTGCGTAGGATTGAAGCTTACTTCCGCCCAATCTTTCTCCAAATTGTCCGAGGGTAATATTACAAGAATCCGCAAATTGACTGGTAAATGACTGTCTTCTATGTATCTTGTCACTTGCATCTCTCAAATGATACGGCTCCAATATTCCTGAACAGGTTATCTGCGTATTGGACTTGACCATTCCTTCCTCTAAGGCCGCTGTAGCCGTAATGATTTTAAAGATAGAACCAGGATTCGCCTCAAGCCATGCTCTGTTTTCCCACGGAGAATCTCCTGTCTTCGTCTTCACGCCGTTCGTCGGGGTACTGCCCAACGCAATCAAATCCCCTGTAGAAATATCCTGAACGACTACAGCACCATCTTCTACCTTCTCATCCGCTAAATATTGCTCAACCTTTGCTTGTATTTCATAATCGATCGTGCTCTGAATCGTGTACTGACCTTGTTCAGAAGCCAATTGCTCTTTCCAGCGCAAAGCACTACCTGTTAAAGCCCTTCCTTGTCCATCCTTTACATAGGTTTTAATATTTTCCTTCTCACTGTGTAAAAAAACTTCAAAAGAAGATTCCAACCCACTTAATCCTACTCTCGATTGAGGTGAAAAAGTTCCATCTTCCACTTGCTTCGCATACCGATTTTCTAGCAAATGTCTGCTTCGTCCAATCCTTCCGACAATAGAACTCCCAACATAATTAGAGCTATATCGTTGATCTGTAAGCACTGCCTGCAATCCGGGAATTTGTAAATCATTAATCTGTTTCGCACGTTCCGGTGTAATTTGAATCATCTTTTGTTCGAATCGAGCGAGAAGCGCAGGCTGTTTGATCCCCTCTAGATAAGGCTGTAAAGATTGAAATGGAACATCTAATAAGCGACTTAACTGTTGAAAAGAATCCTGACGTAAGTCCCATTGTTGTTTACTCTGCGGGAAAACGAGCAGTTGATACTCATCCTTCCCCACCAGTGGCACTCCCCTTCGATCCAAGATCATACCTCTGCCACTATCCAGTAAAATTTCACGTGATTGCGTTTGCTCAGCGAGTGCGATGAGGTCCACTTTTCCATTGGAAAAAGCACGAGTGGAAACAACTTGAATCTGGTAAAGCCTAGCAATGATGAGTGAAAACAAGAGTACAAATAAAATGGGAATCCATTTTGTTCGTTTAGTCAAACAACTCCCCTCCTCATTCTTATTACCATCTTGGACAAAAATTTTGAAGGTTATACGAAATCATTAGGGGAGGCTGGCTATTAGAAAAAAGGAAACGGAAGTAATATCCATTTCCTTAAAAAAATAGGTTGTCTAATTGGTAAATGACGGGCTTAAATTACCTTTGTAAGGTTCATGTTCCACAAACACGGTAATATCCTTACCATCTTTGTCTTTACCCGTTCTCTTATACGTAAATTTGTTTTTATTTAGTTCCGTAATCTCCAAAACAGCACCATATTTCTTATTACCGAGGGAGACATGTGCCCTGATTTTATTATCGTGCAAAACATCAAAGTACCCTAAATCATTACGGCTTTGGCCCGTTTCAAGATTAAAAAATTCATATTTGCTCGCTTGGCTATCAAATTTAGCTAGACTGATAAACATCGCATTATACGGGGTGACATCATTGCCCGCCTCATCGAGAACCTTTGTTCCATTCCAAAGGGTACTACCTAATATTTTATCTCCGTCCATATCTTTCTCGATGTCCCCTGTCGTCTTGTTCCATTGCTTGTCTGGTTCGGTAAAAGAAAGCTCTTTTTCTTTATACGGAATATGGTCAACGAAAACTTCTACATCATTTCCTTTCGCATCTTTCCCCATTCTTTTGTACGTAAAAATATTTTGATCCAACTTCGTTACGTCTACAATCGCTTGATAATTTTTTGACTCTGAAATTAAAATTCTCTTCTGTCCATCATTTGTAACAAAGAATGTTCCTTTGTCGTCGCGACTCTTACCTGTCTTCGCATCGAAAAATTCATATCTTCCTGATGTGGCTTCATATTTCGCAAGACCAATAAAATTGGCATTCTCTTTTGTTAGGTCGTTTTGATCTTTGTCGTACACTTTTGTCCCTTGCCAGTTTGTACTACCCAAGATCTTAGCCATTTCCTGCCCTTTAGATAGTTCATTTTTTTGCACTACTTGTTCCGTATTCTGTTTTCCTTGATCGGGTGTGCTAGAACTAGCAGCACCACATCCTGTTGCCACTAAGGAAAATCCAACTAGTACCGTTATGATTGTCTTTTTCATATTGTAAGTCTCCTCTTTTCGTGGTGATCCATTTATGCTGATGGGCTAGTTCATATGTTAGTACATAAATATAAAATCCATCTAAAATGCTTCTTAAAAAAAATTAATAAAACCCGCCACATTGCGACGAGTTCTAAACATTAAAGCGATACCCTGCTCCCCACACCGTTTCCAAGAACTTTGGCACCGAAGCATCCTGTTCAATTTTCTCACGTAACTTTCGGATATGGACAGTTACCGTAGAAACGTCTGCAGCAGAATCCAAACCCCACACACGCTGGTAGATCTGCTCTTTGTTTAATACTTGATTTGGATTCATAACGAAAAACACGATTAAATCAAATTCTTTTGTCGTAAATGGTACTTCCTCCCCGTTTACATAAACTTTTCGAGCGGATCGGTCAATCGTGATCCCATGAACCAAAATCGTATTAGATTGAGTATCTTTTCCAGATAAGCGATCATATCGCATGATATGTGCCTTCACCCTAGCTACTAGTTCACTCGGGCTAAACGGCTTGGTAATATAATCATCCGCACCCAAGCCAAATCCACGAATTTTATCTATATCTTCTTTTTTAGCGGATACAAGTAAAATGGGGACATCTGTGACAGAGCGCAACTTTTTACATATCTCAAATCCATTTGATCCCGGCAGCATGATATCTAGGATGATCAAGTCATAATCCCCATCTAGTGCTCGCTTAAGCCCTGCATCACCGGTATGTTCCATATCAACATGAAAATCGTTTATCTCTAAATAATCTCTTTGTAACTCTGCGATGCTAATATCATCCTCAATCAATAATATTTCTTTCACCTGTAGTCACCTTTCTTTAGCGAAAAACATATACTTGTCCCTTTTCCAATCTCACTCGTAGCCCAGATCTCTCCCCCATGCTCCACGATAATTTGCTTCGCAATGGCCAGACCTAAACCACTTCCGCCTGTCTGTGAATTTCTCGATTGTTCCGCACGGTAAAAACGTTCAAAAATAAACGGTAAGGCCACCGATTCTATTCCTTTTCCATTATCCGTTATCTGTATAACTACATCTTCTATCCGCTCATGTAGCGAAATAGAAATGTTTTTCTCGTCCTTATCCATGTATTTCACACAATTGTTGATTACATTTGCTACCACTCTTTTTAACTTCTCCCGATCAACTGTCACGTAGATAGAGTGTTGTAAAAGATGAAGATCTATGTGTATGCTCTGATCCAGATAAAGTTTCTCTACATAGTCTTTCAGATATGTATTTAACTCAACCATCTCAAAGTGAAAGGGCTCTTTTTTTAGATCCAATTTAGAAAATAGGAACAGTTCATCAATCAATGAATCCATATCCTTTGCCTTTACATACACAGTTGATACATACTTCTCCATCTTCTCAGGTGTATTTGCGATCCCGTCTTTGATCCCCTCCATATAACCTATAATAGAGGTCATCGGTGTTTTTAGATCGTGTGAGATGTTAGATAGAAGCTCTTTTCGATTTTCTTCATACTGAATCTGCAGATTAACAGACTCCTTTAACCTACTTCTCATTTCCTCAAATGCCCGATTTAATTGACCTATTTCATCTTTTGAAGTAGCTTTGATAGCGAAGTCTAGGTCTCCAGACGCTATCTTTTCGGCCGCCTTTTTTAGACGATCAAGGGGTTTAATGATACTTCTGGAAACAAAATAATTCACGATACCAATAATCATGATAAATAGAATCAACAATAGACCTGATAAAATAGGGAAGAATTCACGAATCAATTCCGTATAAGAGCTTGCCTTTCTCAATACAAAAATACTACCTTCCTTTTGGTCTGAAAAATAGAAATCAAACTTTACATATGTAAAAAAAGTATTGTTCATTTTAATGATGTCTCGCGTATTGATATTGGTTTTTTCAAATCTTGGAAGGGATTGATTCAATACCTGTCTGTCAAGATTTCGGGAGGCATACTCAACTTTCGTCCCTTTTCTAACCACAATCTGAATATCCCCGTGTTCAAAACTCCTCACTTCATTCTCATCCAAAAGCTGTTTCGAATCATTTTTAGCCAAGAGTTTTAGATCAAGAAAAATACTCTCCTCTTCTGTGGTTAGAGGTTTTTGTACATATGTTTTTTTATAAAGAGATTCAATTGATTTTGCATCACCTGTTATGGCAAAGATGATTAAAAAACCAGCAGTCAATAGTAGGATGATTGAAAAAAAGATCACTCCAACATAAGACAGAAGAAACCTCATTTTAATAGACATGTTGTTCACTCACTCTTATTTATTAAAATTTTAATTGAATCACTTGTAATATGGTCATCATAACATATTTCTAATCAAAATTATGACACAGCAAAAACAACTACGTCCGTTTGACCATAGTTGTTTTCACGTTTATCTTCGAGATTTTGCTTTTTGATCCGCTTTTAGGTGATCCTGATAGTTAACCGTAAAATCATGATACCCTGTGCCATCTTCTTTCAGTACATAGTAAAGATAGTCATGTTTTTCAGGGGAAAGTGCTGCTCGATAGGCATTTGCCCCTGGGCTTCCGATCGGGGCTGGGGGAAATCCTTGAATTTGGTATGTATTATAGGGAGAGGAATATTTGTAATCTGCTTTCATCACCTGCGTTAATTTCTTACCCGTGTCGATTTGAATCGCGTAGACCACACTCGCATCCACCTGAAGCCTCATACGCTTAGCAAGTCGATTTTCAATCACTCCAGCAATCTTAGGCAGTTCATCTTTCTGTTGACCTTCTCGCTCTAGTACTGAAGCAAACGTAACCAGCTCATGTAAGGGCTTTCCTTTTTGTTCAGACGGGGTCGTGATCACATTTAGTTCCTTCATCTCCTTTTCAAACCTGCTAAGCATCGTGTCTACAATCTTTTTGGGGGAATCTTCCTTGTGAAATTGATAGGTGCTCGGAAATAAGTAGCCCTCCAATTTATACTTAATCTCAGGTTTCGTTGGAATCTGTTTTTCAAAAGCAAATTTCCCATTGGTCCGATTAACTTCTTTTAAAAATTCTTCCTTATTCGTACCGATTTGTTTATGTAAGGTTTCAGCAATTTCAAGTGCTGTAGAACCCTCGATAATCGTTACTTTTGTGGTATTCTCTTTTCCGGAGGTGAGGATCGTGAGGATTTCATCTATGTTCTCCTCTTTTCCAATTACATACGATCCAGCCATGATTTTCGTTTTCCCTTCCCACTTTGCATAATAGCGAAAAAAGCGATCATCACGAATGATATTTTGTTTCTCTAAAATACTCCCCACAGTCTTTACTGAGCTTTGGGGCGGGATCTCAACCTCGATCTCCTTGGTTCGGGTGGGGGATTGAAGGGTATAGTCAACGTATAAATACCCCACTAGAGCAGATGCCATAATCAATAGAAGTGTGTAAACAGTGTTCGGTAGCCATTTCATTAGGTACTCCCTTTCCGACCTAGTTTCAAATTAATATCATCTAATATTAGCATAATTTAATTAGACTGATATTAGAGATTGATAGGATAGTTTGACATGTTTGTTATGAATTTTAATCGATTTCATACAAGAGTATTTTGTATATAAACATTATGAACAAAAATGGTGGTGTTTTAGACAGGAGTGCTTCACTACATGTAAAAACATAATCAAAAAGAACCTCCTGCTGTTCATTTCTATATCTAACAGCAGGAGGTTCAACTCATTTATGAAATAACGAGTATTATTGTTGTTTCTTCGCATTTTCTTTCGCTTTTTCGATGAACTTTTTATGTTCTGCATCGGTTTCACTGAAATAGTGTTCGTTTGAGCCGTCATTTTTCGCAACGTAGAAGAAGTAATTAGACTTCTCAGGGTTTAGTACAGCCATTAGTGCTTTCTCTCCTGGGCTGGCGATTGGCCCTACCGGGAGTCCTTTATTTTCATAGATATTATACGGGCTGTCGATTGTTAAGTCTTTATTCATAAGTCGTTCTTTTTTCTCACCTTGTAATGCCCATGCATATACGATAGCTGCATCGATCTGTAATTTCCACTCACGTTTCGTATCAGTCAGTCGATTATCTATGACACCTGCGATCATCGGATACTCTTTATCCACTGCACCTTCTTTCACTACGAGAGATGCTTTTGTCACCCAGTCGTCTAGAGATAGCTTTTTCTCTTGCAACTTGTTTTTGTAATCCAGTTTTTCTAATTCCTTTTCGAATTGGTTTAGCATTTGATCCACAACTTGCTGTGCGGTTGCTCCCTTTTTAAACTGATACTTCGCTGGCATTAGATAACCTTCTAATTTATAAACACGCCCTGGCTTAGTCGGAATTTCTTTTTCTATATTGGTTCTCGGCTCTTTCCGATTTACCTCTTTAAAGAAGTCTTCCTTTTTAATATTTAGCTTACTACTTAAGCGAAGCGCAATTTTTTCTACATCAAATCCATTTGGAACCTCGATCGTAACAAGATCTTGCTTTCCAGATGAAATCTTATTAATAATTTTATCTATGTCATCTGATGGTTGAATAATATACGTCCCTGCAATGAGATTCGTTTTACTTCGGAAAAACGTATAGTATCGAAAGAAACTATCATCTCGAATCAAATTTTTTTGTTTCAATATTTGACCAATTTGCTTCAACGACGTATCCTCAGGAACCTCAATTACAGTCTCTTTATCACGCTTTGGACTCTGTAATGTATAATCAATATAAAAGTAGCCCACTGTTACAAATCCAATTACTAATAAAATGGTAAAAATAACTCCTTTAACCCACCTCATCAAATTCTCCTCTCGATAGGGCCTATTCGGTATTTTTCTATATTAACACATTATCACCATAAAAAACGAGGATTTCAAAAAGCCCACTCCTGAGCTTGTTTTCAAGAGTGGGCTTTTTGCATTTCTTAGAGTAGTTTCTGGAAATATTGATCATCTATATAATTTGCAACATGCTCCCATTCCTTCACATCATGAATCTCCATCAATTGATCTTGATCTAATCGAAAGAGATACACATCGTCTGTGGGATCATGTTGCCGATGTAAGATGTAATAGGTTTGATCTTCATGTTCAAATTGATGAAGACGCCGATAGTGCTCGACCTCCATCTCTGAACGGTGAAAAGGATATCCATATTCTTCCCCGTGAAACGATTGAAACATAAAGGATTAGTCCTCGTCCTCTGGAAGAGATTCCATTAGTGCATTAAAAACTTCTTCTACTTCGTCCCACTCTTCATCTGTCTCTAGGGCTTGTAGTTCAAAACCGTCTTCTGATTCTAAATAACGAAACGGAAACACATCTTGTACTTCATCATCGTCTGATTCACTCACAGGAACGAGAAATACATATTTACGGCCTGTTTCTGGATTTTCATGCTCTAAGATCTTCTCACATAGTAACTCTTCGCCATCTTCTGTAATGATGGGAATAAAATCCTCATTATCTCCTAATACAATCGGTTGTTCTTGATCTGACATGTATGTTACCTCCTGTGTGCATCTAAATATCCTTGAAGGATCCATGATGCCGCTAGTTGATCTACGACTTTCTTTCGCTTTTTCCTGCTTACATCTGCGAATATAAGCGTTTTTTCTACTGCTGAAGTAGAAAGACGTTCATCCCACAATCTTACAGGTAACGCAGTATGATTTGCAACTTCCTCTGCCATGACTTGAACTGCTTCTCCTCGTGGACCAATAGAACCATTCATATTCCGCGGTAATCCCACGACAATTTCGGTTACTTCATATTCCTCGATCAGCTGATCTAACCGCTCAAGCCAAGGGGTCGAGTTTTTACGATCAATTACTTCTACTCCTTGGGCAGTCCAACCAAGTAAATCACTTACAGCCACACCAATCCGGCGCTCTCCTAAATCCAGACAGAGAACGCGGGGCTGACCTTTACTCCCAAACAAATTCATGCCGTGGCGTCCTTTCTAGCTGTTCGGCTCGAGATAAGCGATAACCAATTCTTCTATCAGCTCATCTCGTTCTACTTTTCGAATGATGGTACGTGCATTATTATAGCGTGGGATATAGGCGGGGTCTCCTGAGATAAGATAACCCACGATCTGATGAGTCGGATTATAGCCTTTATCTTTTAAGGCATCATAAACGAATAACAGTACATCGCGTGCGGAAACTTCGGCATCATCTCCACGAAACTGAAACTTTTGGGTTTCATCCATAGATTCGTTCCTCTCCTCTCCCAGATGACCAACTTTTATACCTTTCTTCTCAAACAAAAAATGTCCTCTTTTTAGTGCTGATTTGCTATCCATTCGTAAACAAATGATATGGCTTTTTGCACATTTGCAGGATTTTTTCCGCCTGCTTGTGCTAAATCAGGGCGACCGCCACCGCCACCACCACAAATGGAAGCCACTTCCTTCACTAGTTTACCCGCATGGAAGCCTTCTTGAACATATTTTGGCGAAACAGAAGCGACAAAATTCACCTTATCCCCACTTACCGAACCTAGAACGATAATACCTTCTGCTATCTTTTGACGCAGATCATCTATCATCTTCCGAAGGCTATCCATATCCTTCGCTTCCACCTGAGCTGATAAAACAGGAACGCTCCCCACTTCCATAAGCTGATTTTGTAAATCGGCTGCGGCTGCTTGGCTTAGTTTCGCACGTAGAGATTCGTTTTCCCGAGTCATATCACGAATGCTGTCCTGTAATTGTTCTACACGATCTAACACTTGTTCTGGCTTCGCTTTAACCATTTCTGCTACTTGGCGAAGCAAGCCCGCTTGTTGCTCCAGATACTGATAAGCCCTACGCCCTGTAGCCGCTTCAATCCGGCGTGTGCCCGAACCAATACCGCTCTCACTCAATATCTTAAAGAGGCCGATCTCACCCGTCTGCTTTACATGCGTCCCTCCACACAACTCTAGGCTGTAATCCCCTACTTGAACCACTCTCACTTCTGAACCATACTTTTCACCGAATAATGCCATTGCCCCCATCTCTTTGGCTTCATTGATGCCTTTAATAGAGATATCGACGGAAAGATTGTTCCATACCTGCTCATTTACAAGACGCTCTACTTCATGGATCTCGTCTGCGGTCATCGATCCGATATGACTGAAGTCAAAACGCAAGCGATCTGGAGTAACAAGGGATCCAGCTTGGTTTACATGCTCACCTAGAACTTGCTTTAGGGCTTTATGGAGTAAGTGAGTAGCCGTGTGGTTTTTCACAGTTTCATTCCGTAAATCTTGGGAGATCTGGGCGGTTACTTCCTCCCCAGTATGAATGATCCCTTTTTCCACTACAACCTGGTGGACATGCTCACCACGGGGCCCTTTTTGTACACCTTCTACGCGCAATTTGGCATCGTTTGTAAAGATCACTCCCTGATCCGCTGCTTGTCCGCCACTCTCTGCATAGAAAGGGGTTTCTTTTAGAATGACCAGTGCCTGACTACCTGCACCTAACAAATCGACTAATTCATCTTCGAAAATGATCGCTTGAATTTGTGTTTGGGCTTCAAAAGAAGTATATCCCACAAAGGTCGTTTCTACTTCTAAATCTGCGAGAACTCCGCCTTGAACCTGCATACTATCTACGTCTTGGCGTGCGGCACGAGCCCGTTCCCTTTGTGTTTCCATCTCATGTTCAAACCCATCACGATCTACTCCGAGTCCATGTTCACGAGCAAAGTCTTCTGTTAAATCTACTGGAAAACCATAGGTATCATACAACTTAAATGCTTCAGGCCCATTGATCTGATCGCGATTTTCTGATTTTGCCTGTTCAACCAGCTCTCCTAAAATCGCAAGTCCATCCGATAATGTTTCTAGGAAACGTTCTTCTTCATTCCGAATCACTTTTTCAATGAACTCTCGCTTCGATACTGGCTCTGGATAAAAATCGGACATAATCGAGGCAACCGTTTCCGTTAGCTCGTATAGGAAAGGACGTTCCATCCCCAACTTGCGTCCGTAACGAACTGCACGGCGCAATAATCGACGCAGAATGTAACCTCGACCCTCGTTAGAAGGAAGAACACCATCCGATACAGCAAATACAATCGTACGAATATGATCGGCGATTACCTTTAATGCAATATCCGTTTGTGGATCTTGACCATACTGCACCCCTACCTTCGCGCAGGTTTCTTCAATGATCGGCATAAACAAATCGGTATCATAGTTGGTCGGGACACCTTGCACAATCGATGCCATCCGCTCCAAACCCATCCCCGTATCAATATTCTTCTTTGGTAGCGGAGTATAGGTTCCATCTGGATTATGGTTGAACTGCGAAAATACGAGGTTCCATACTTCTAGATAACGATCATTTTCTCCGCCCGGATAGTTTTCTGGATCATTTGGATCGGCAAGATGTGCTCCACGATCATAGAAAATTTCCGTATTCGGACCCGATGGGCCTTCCCCGATATCCCAAAAATTTTCCTTCAACTGCACGATACGCTCTAACGGAATACCAACCTCATTGTGCCAGATTTGAAGCGCCTCTTCATCGTCTGGATGAATCGTGACTGAGAGTTTTTCTGGATCGAAACCCATCCACTCCGGACTCGTCAAAAACTCCCATGCCCACTTAATCGCCTCTTCTTTAAAATAATCACCAATCGAAAAATTCCCTAGCATTTCAAAGAAAGTATGATGGCGCGGAGTGTACCCTACATTTTCAATATCATTGGTACGAATCGATTTTTGAGAATTCGTGATACGAGGATTTTCAGGTGTAAGGCGACCATCGAAGTACTTCTTTAACGTCGCTACTCCTGAATTAATCCATAGTAGACTTGGATCATCTACCGGTACAAGTGATGCACTTGGCTCGATTTGGTGACCCTTCTCCACGAAAAAATCAAGAAACTTACGGCGGATCTCGGTTGCTTTCACATGTATGACCTCCTTATTTTATGAACACAAAAAAAGCCTTTCCATCCCATCTTAGGGACGAGAAGACTACTCCCGCGGTACCACCCTAGTTGCCACCTTCGTATGAAATCATAAAGTGGCCCCTCTTATGTAGATAACGGCACATGGCCGGCAGGGATTAGCTGCATTCAAGAACTGGCTACCTCGTGACCTCAATCCGAGAAAGCCTCTCAGCAACTGGCTCTCTTCTCTGACGGTTTAGACACAAGCTTGGTTCTATCAACATGTTAGTGATTTGGTTAGACAATTTATCAGTATTATACACAAATGAAAAACGAAATAAAAGGGCTTGGTGAAAATCTCTAGTAAGCTGGCTCGGGACAAGGTAAGCATTTTGAGCAACTTTATTTATGCCAAAGAAAAAACTTCCTTCGTATGAAGCCATTCGTATCAAGAATGAAGACAATGAAGTAATTGGGCAACTGATTGTTCCATATTTGAATTTACAATCAATATCCAAAATACGCATATCATCACCCGTAGCGGGTTCAAATCTAATTCGAATCCTCTCCAAATGAAAAGTTTGAAGTCATTCCAATTATTCCACCATGCGTGACCATCTGGATCGCTATTGGGAATCGGATTTCCACCCGTGTAACCGTATAGGTTGTAGTTTCCTGTATCCATCATAAGGGCGAGATAAGCCTACATCGTTATAGGGATCGCTGGTGTGGGTTTGAGATTTGTGATGGACGTAATGGCACTCTTAATCGTCATTAACAGAAAAATCGCTCCCAGACCGAAGTCAGAAAGCGATTTTTATCTTGCAAATGCTACACAATCTCTTCTGTAAACACTGCAATTCTATCAATAATTTCAATACCCTCTGCATCTAGTGTTGTATCGATTGTAGTCCTTGCAACTCAGGGATGTGATATACTTCCTCTTCACAATTCAATTCGAAGATCCCATTTTGTACACTATTTTAAATTACACACCAAAATCTCGACATCGGTGTCGTTAAATACCTCTTGAATAATCTCCTTATTTCTTGACCACTTTAATCGATCAAGACCAGCTCCTATCTGTGGCATAGCAATTTTTTTAATGCCATGTTCAATTGAGAGATTTTTCATATCTTCAAGCGCCATTGTAAATGTTTCATATGTCGGCTTTCTCCAGTAAACCTCCTTTGTCACAAGGTTGAAAGTTCTACCGATTAACACACAGCATCCTACTTTCAAAGAATTTATCTTCGCCATTTGTTGAAGTTGAGTAAGATCAAATCTCTCCTTGAATTCAACCGCAATTCCTGCACCCATCTTCGCATCTGCACTAATACAATGTGCCAAAACATAATTTTCACCCACAGTAAATAAATCACGGTAAACCTCTTCGTAAGTCAATTAACGTCACATCCCTTGAAAAGTCTACTAACTCATAATTACTTTTAATGTTGCTAGCCGATTTTGGTATTCACGTGAAGCATACTGACTTCCTCGATCTGAATGATATTGAAAAAAGACGACTTCTCCTAAACGAAGAAGTCGTTATTACACTAGTTGTTCATCACAGACCAGTTCCTACTCAAATACATTTTATGCTTTAGCATTCCATCCCCATACAATCTCTGCATACTTACAACAAACATAAGCAATTCCTTCACCTAAGTCAGAGGTATCAATACTAAGAGGATTATGCATACCTAAAGCCGTACCTGAGCAATGAACCATATATATATCATCGTCTCTCTCTCCATCAATTTTGACAATAAATATGCTTTGGTCTTCCCTCATTTTACTTATAAAAGAGAAAAACACATCAAGATCATCAGACAAAGCAATATCACTAGCTATCATGTAATCCGTACATAGACTCTCAATGATCTTCTTGTACATCCCATCAAAACTGTTAATATCCCATCCCCATACAATCTCTGCATACTTACAACAAACATAGGCCATCCCTTCATTTAAGTCGGATGTATCCATTCTAAGAAAGTTACGTTCTCCTAAAAGCTCTCCTGTACATACTATCGTATATACATCCTTTTCTCGCTCTCCATCCATTTTGATGATAATCACACTTCTATCTTCCTTCATTCTACTTATAAAGGGAATGAATATCTCAAGATCAAAGGATATAGTAACATCCTTAATCGACATGTGATCACAATATAAACCTTGAATAATTTCTTTGTACATTTAAACTAAAACCCCCTTAATCCTCTTGCAATATCACTTACTTCCGTAAGGTTACCTGTAGAAACCTGATATATAACATCTTTCATTATAGAATCAGATGCTCCAGTCGATATTCCGTTTCGCCTCTGCAATTCTTTGATTACTTCAAACGCAGTTCTTTTATTTCCATTATCAAAGCTATGATTACCTACAATAGATCGGGTAATAGATGCTGTTTTATCCCAAAAACCACTATACCTCTCCGCATTATCAATAGCAGAATCAATATTCCCATTCATCTCCTTTAAACCACCAAACCCTTTATTAATTCCCCTAACTTCATCACCAGTAATTCCTTGAAAGTTTCGTGATCCTCTACCCGAAAAAAATTGGTTAATCAAGGGGGAGATATCTTGTCCCAGATTCTTCGCTCCACCACCTGCAACTCCTGTGCCCCAAGCGGCCGCTACAGCACCCGGTGCGGACGCGGCACATGCAGTCGTTCCACAGGCTACAATGACTTCTCCGCCTCCACCTACAGTTGCAGATACGCCAACTAGCATGGAGAAGATATCACCTGCCACGGCTCCTACGTGATAAGCGACTCCTTTTTCCTCGTTAGGGTCACTTAGATCTGCAAGTCCCAGAGTGAAGATATTACTGTTGACCCGATCACTAGCCCCTCTAATAAACTGTGAAACCGATTTGGTGGCAGACTGGGTCACTTTCTTGACTGTATTGACGATTTTCTTGACGGCGGGCTTGACCACTTTTTTGACTTAGTTCTTGGCCCTGTTTACAATCTTTTTGACTGTTTTCCTTACTTCCTAACCTCGTTGTAAACCTTTTTGACTCCACCCAGTCAAAAACGGTTGTCCTATGCTAGAACAACCGTTTTTGATCTTGATGACTTACCCTTCTATTTCATCACGGATTTTTGATCGGGCCACCTGAAGTAGATCATCATATTTTGAATTTAATGGGGCAGCAAGCTTTGACTCAAGTATCGATTCAATGTCCCACAACACACGTTGCTCTGCTTGATCTTCAAACTCAGTATACTCTTCCTCATTGAAGCGGCATATCCAGTCGTAGAATACTATTGCTTCTTCTGGAGATAAACCAATAGTAATTTTAGATTCCTTCATGACTCTAACAACCTCCCTCTATAAATAACGAATATCTCACTTAATCTCTCTTTTTCGCAGTTTTTCAAAATGAAACAGATAGGCGGATAGAACTAAAAACACCAACTTTGTATATTTAAGGAATACATAAAGGCACATGAACAAGGATGTTA
>NZ_FNPL01000029.1 GCF_900107305.1 Thermoactinomyces sp. DSM 45892 | reverse complement strand
CGCTTAGTTGTATAAAAAAGCAACTGAATGCGGCCTAGCCGTAGTCTGTCTATTGGAACTGGATATTTCTGTTAGCAGATTTGCTCATCTCGAGTTCCTTAATTAAAAAGTTTCTAACCTGTTTGAAGTAAATAGATCTTCCTTCGCTTTATTAATTCGCGTAATGGTTCAATAACCAGCAAATGCCCTTAATCCTCTAAGATAAAGGACGAAGGGCATTTCTCTTCTTTATTCGCTGTACTAATGAGTATGGAAGTTACTTTTTCACTTCATTGACAAATTCTTGCCAAGATTTATTGTATGCACTTGTTTTTTGTAGACTTTCGTTGCTCAGAGTTAAAAATTCCCCCTCCAACTTTGTCATATCATCCTCAAGTTTTCTCGAGAATTCTTTCTTTGACTCAACGGACTTCAACACTTCCTCTTCATTCGCGAGAGATTTTTCAGTGATCTCAATGATTTTTAGTCTGGAGTCTAGAAGAGCTTTAAAATTAGCAAGAAAAGTATCACCTAGTTTTTTCAACTTTTCTTTTTTAATTTTATCTACTTTCTTCTGATTAACAGGTAACTCCTCATTTATTTTTTGTATCTCTGCTTTATACTCTGTAAGCAATTTATTCATTTCTACATGCTTATCCTTCATTTGTTTGATACTATCTTGATTTAAGCCTGTTTTTTGCATTGAAAGCATGATACTTCCAATCTCTGTGCTAAGAGAGCTCATTTTGATGTATTTCTGTTCATTTTCATTATACTTAGATATCGTTTTCTCTACCTCTTTTCCAATTTCACGCACATTAACAGCATCCGAGAACAACGAACAACCTGATAGGAGAACAAGAGAAAGCATAATAACTAGAAACTTCTTCATAATATATTCCATTCCTTCTATATGTAATATTTTTTTAAAATCCACAAACACCATTGTAATCTCTTTTAAGATAATTGAAAAGAAAAATATTTATCATAACAAAAAACCCTCTTTCTATATGAAAGAAGGGCCTATATCTATCTAATTTGATTAGTTTTGCATAACAAAGTCGTTCTCTGTAAATTCGCCTTCCTTAAAAACACGTAGCGTTTGATACTTCGTGTTCCGTTGGGCAGGCACTTTACCAGCATCCCGGATGAGTTTGATGGCGAGGTTGTTATTTACTTTATGGGTTGTGCCCGCAGCAGAAACTACGTTTTCTTCGATCATCGTACTACCAAAGTCATTACAACCAAAATGAAGGGACTTCTTCCCGATATCAGGCCCCATAGTTACCCACGAGGATTGGAAGTTGTCAATATTATCTAGCATAAGTCTTGCAATCGCTACAGCTTTCAGATATTCTTCGGGGGAAAGTTTTTCACGCTTCAAATTCGTAAAGTCTGGTTGGAATGTCCACACGATAAAAGCTAGGAATCCGCCTGTCCGATCCTGCTGTTCACGAATACGGAGTAAATGCATAACACGCTCTTCCATCGTTTCTCCAAAACCAATTACCATCGTAGCAGTCGAATGCATGCCTACACGATGCGCGGTATCCATCACTTCCATCCAATCTTCCCATGTTCCCTTTAGACGGGAAATCTGTTTACGAATACGATTATCTAAGATCTCAGCGCCCCCACCCGGAAGGGAATCGAGCCCCGCTTCTTTTAGCTCACGAATCACTTCTTCCAACGTAAATCCATCCGAAACTTCTTGCATCTTCCGGATCTCAGCCGGAGAAAATGAGTGCATCGTGATCTCAGGAAACCGCTTCTTAATCTCACGTAAAAGGTCCGTATAGTAGTGAAATGGCAAATTAGGATTGGTTCCACCCTGCATGAGGATTTCTGTACCACCTACATCAATGGTCTCCTGGATTTTTTTGAAAATTGTATCATCGTCTAATACATAGCCTTCTGTAGAGCCCGGCGCTCGGTAAAAAGCACAGAAACGACAATACGTATCACACACATTGGTATAGTTAATATTACGCCCAATGACAAAAGTGGTAACCGGCTCCGGGTACTTTTTTAACATCATTTGATTCGCCGCCTGGCCGATTTTCTCTATTTCATCACTATTCCATAAAGAGACGCCGTCTTCAAATGTAAGTCTCTCTCCTTGTAATGCGCGTTCCAATATCGCATCGATGTTCGACATCTCATTCACCCCCAGATCCCATATATCCAAAATTATTCTATCAAGGTTACGGTCTAATCACAGCCATTCATCATGTTCATTTTATCACATGATCACAAAAAGCACATGAGATTTTGCTTACCACAAATTCATGTGCTTTATTCGTCTGGTTAATGACCGATCCCCTATATAAAACGTCCCGTTAGCCATGCTTCTACTGATACAATTCCGCCAACAACTGGTTTTCCTTCAGTCACACGATCTAGCGCCGCAAATACTACGTAAGCACTGCCTACTGTCTGCACAGTAAGTTGCCAATACTCTTCTTTAGATAACTCATTTTTCAAGAGTTGTGCGTCTGTTACCACACCATTTAATAAAATAGTAGGTGCAAGAACATCATTCACTTCATCGTTAAAAATCCCAAGTGGAACCAAGGATGCAGATGATAGCGGAACCTCTGGGTCTTGTTTCTGTTCAAACTCCTCTTCCGTAGCAAAACAACGTACTTGATGCGCAAATGCAGAAAGCTCCACGTTACGCGTTTCAGACTGTTGGAATGCCTCTAACACTTCCATATCTCCTGTTTGAAACACAAATGGATACAAACCCGACTCTGGATCCATCTCCTCTTCTGGTCTCATCGAGCCAAATGTGAGCCCTGTCAATTCACCTTCTTCATTCGTATCTACTTCATAGATTCCAATAGGAGAAACCATCCCTTTACGGTGGTGAAAATTCACATGGAACACTTCATGATCCTCATCCATAAGCGCGACAATCTCTTCCCCGTTCGAAAAAACAAGCGAAAACTTCCTACCAAATGAAGTCTCTGTTTGCTCACCCGTTCGAACCACAAGGTCTAGGTACTCCATAAACTGCTCTTCACTTTCGATCGCAAAGCCCATAGAATGTGCTGGCATTATTATGTACTCTCCTTTAGCTGCTAAATATTCTAACCCCTAGTAAGGGATTTTTTTATACATCACTATCCATTTTTCACACCTAAATCGGTCTATCATTTATATTTTCACAAAAAAATGGTTTTCACTTTTGTTTGCAAACCGTCTTATATAGTACCTAGGGCCGGACTCAAAGATCATAGTCACCTACCGCAGGATTTAAGAAAGAAGCTTTATCTTTTATCGTATATGTATGTTCGATATATCCAAGCTCATTTCCAAAACTCTTCCACTTTGTAATAGTCGTACGTTTACATCGTATATTTCCTTTGCAATGGTTTGCATTTACTACTCTACAAAGGTATCACATTTATAGAAATAAAAGAAGTCCCTGTATTCACAGTGCTGTATCTACAGGGACTTCCAATAGAGAATGATAAAATGGGATGATTTTCTTTATGGCGGACAGGATGAACCGTATCGCATATCATGATACACCTATGGACACTTTGAAAAATGACAAGCCAAATGAACATAAATGACTTTTTAAAAAATCGCTGAAACCCTTATGTATCAAGGAGTTTGGCGATTTATTTGTTGTACAACAAATCGCAAACGACTCATGGGTCAGAAAACCCAAAAAGAACCAAAAAAGAGCCCCTCAACTTGAGGAGCTCATTCTTCAAAACCCTTGATATTACTACGTTTTTTTGGTGCCGAGGGTCGGGCTCGAACCGACACGGTAGTCACCTACCGCAGGATTTTAAGATGCAAGACCCATGTTAATTAGTATGTTTCTATGTACAATCCTTTCGAACAGCATGAAAAAAGCACCTCGATCTGTACATACAAGAATGCACCTGTTTGCCGATTATGTTTTGGATTCTTTTTATAGCATATTACACATACAAAGTTTTCTGTAGATAAAAAAAGCCCCTGTATCTCAAGGGACTTGGTTAAATCATTGAAGCACAGATCTTACACATGTTTCATAACGGTAATGATACTCCCTCTTATCGGTATCATAAATCCATCCTTTCTCTCTTGATAAGGGATGTCTGGATAGAGTTCATTTAATTTACTCTCTAGGCCATGGAACGGTGAGATGTCTTGAACGTATATCTTAAGGTGACGAATCATAAAATTCTTAGCATCCAGAAGCATTTCCACACTGCTAATATCTTTACTGATTCGTTCATTCTTATCTCCCGTATACATCATCTTTTCTTCATTGAGTTCGTTATTAGAACTAAGATAAGGCATTAAAACATTGTAAGCTGGATCCCCATTTTGGAATATATCTACTAGATCTAGTACGAGCTCGTCTAATAAACCTTCATTAAATTTCTTTCTAAGTGCAAATTTTGAATCATCTTCTTCTAACCAATCCATAGCAGAATTAGTATCATCTATAACCCCTGGAATCCAAGGCTTTTTATAAAGGAATTTCTTATTCATTTTCATCTCCTATTTCTTAAAGAATTTATATTCTCCACCGATTTGTTCCGCTATCTTTTTAAAATATAACTCAGTACCTACATCTGGGTCCTTTTTATATAATTCACGGATATCATTCCCCCATTTTTGTTGAACATCTAATGCTACTAAATCTATATCGGCTCCCCGCCATCCATCTTTCCCTCTTTTCATACTATATATTTTTCCATTTGGAGTTACTGCCCGTATTTCTGCCATGTCAAATCCCTTTGCTGTTATTAAGTCCTCTAGGCTAAACGGTCCGTTCTTTGGATGATTATGGGTAAATGTCGCATCTTTAGCTAAATGCTTATAATCACTAAGACTAATTGATTTCTCACTACCAACCACTACATCCGATACAGGGTTTCCATTCTTATCAAAGAATTGCCCATGCTCTTTAGAATGGTTTCTAATTTCATCTTCAAACTTCGTAACAGTTTCTGGTATTTGATATTTCTTCACTTCGGGATCAAGATCAGGTTTCTTTATATCTACTTCTGCTTTCCCACTTGGACAATCGATCTTTCCCGCCAATTGCATCGAAGCAAGATAATGACCTGTATCCTGCTGTTGTACAGCTACACAGTCCTTGAACTTCATTAATAATGGCTCGAT
>NZ_FNPL01000049.1 GCF_900107305.1 Thermoactinomyces sp. DSM 45892 | reverse complement strand
TAGACAACGATCGTGTAAAGGAATAGCAAGATGTCAGGAGTAGACGCCGATTTTAGGCATGGTCTTCTTTGATTCGATCCCCTAGAGGTTCTGGTTGATTGGATTCCTGTTTCCGTGTTTTATAGGTTTCCAAGTCTTCTACATTGCGAGAGTGGAGGTCTTTCTTAAAATCTTCTAGGGAGTAGTTAGCAAAACTAAAGTTGGTGAGTTCCTCCCCTTTCATGATGTATCCCTCTCCTTTGGGAAGACGTTGCAGTTTCTTGTGTTCGGAGCCGAAAGCCATATCGAAAGCGGTTTCTGATCCACCGAGTACGACTTTCGTGGTAAGGTTCTCTCGGATGACAGTAGGAAGGAAGCTACTATCTGGACGTTGTAGAATGAGCATGAGGTTGACACCTGCTGATCTACCACGCAAAGCAATGTCCCGGATTTTATCAAAGAGTTGATCTCGCTGGGTTTTTCCTGTTTCTTTCTCTTTCTTGTTTGACAAGGTTTCGACTAAGAAAATGAACTCATCTACTAAGAGAAAGTAAGGCTTGTAACCTAATTCTCTATAATCATTGACGCCCTGAGTCTTCATTTCCTCGAAACGCCGTATTACTTCCTGATGCGCTTCTTCTACATAGTCCACGAATTCTTTTTCGCTTGTGGCGACATCATAGCCTAGTTTCTTCATGAAGCTAAACTCGACAAACTTTCCATCGACTACTTTTAGAATCCAGTCTTGAGGGAATTGAATGAGCAGATTGCGTACAAAGGTACTTTTGCCCGATCCGGTTAAGCCGACGATGAGACAATGGGGGAACTCGTTGAAGTCCCAGTCAAACCGCTCCCCTAAGCGGTAACCGAGTCCGATCGAGTGGCTATCATCTTCCTTACGTGGAACATAAGATGCATCAAGTTGCTGGTGTTGAAAGACCATCATGCAATAACCGTTTTCAATCTTGGTTTTCACGAGTGGAAGCTCTAGCGCATGTGAGAAGGCTTCTGCTTTTGTGAGCCATTCTTTTGACATTTGACCTGGTATGAATCGAAAACGCATGTAGTAGTTAAAAGGGTCTTTCAGGATTTCGATTTTCGGAAAGATTTGCTTGGTCTCTAGAACCGTTTCCCGTCCAATCTGTCGCTTTACTTTCTCTTCGTATCCAAGACCGCAACCTAGCATCGTTTCTCTTAGCAACTTAGAGACCTTTATTCCATCCCGATGATTTCTCCAGTAGTCACGAAAGAAGCGATCTGTTTTCAAAATGGTTTCCCGTGTCTTAGA
>NZ_FNPL01000013.1 GCF_900107305.1 Thermoactinomyces sp. DSM 45892 | reverse complement strand
GCTTAGTTGTATAAAAAAGCAACTGAATGCGGCCTAGCCGTAGTCTGTCTATTGGAACTGGATATTTCTGTTAGCAGATTTGCTCATCTCGAGTATCTAATATAAAAAATCAAGAAACTCTTCTTTCGCTAAATCCCCAAAATAATAGGGGATATCTACATCACGTAACGCTTCCTCCAGCGATTGACGGTCATAGCGAATACCGACTAGCCTTTTCTCTAGATCCGAAACATCACCCACTCCAAAAAAATCACCGTAGATCTTGCAACTCTCGATCATCGATTTCTCCCCTACCTGTAGGCGAACATCGATGGAACCGATCGGGAAGCGTTTAGAATGCTGAACATTAAATATCGGAGACTCTCCAAAATTCCAATCCCAATTTTGATAACGCTCACGGGATATCTCATTGATCTTTTTCCAATCCTGATCCGTTAGCTTATACTCCGGAATTGGATTTTGACCTGCAAAGATCGACTCTAGTAATCGATGTCGGAATTCTTCAATGGTCATCGATTCAGCTAGATAATCACTAATATTGGCCACACGACTCCGAACCGATTTAATCCCTTTGGATTGGATTTTCTCTTGTTTTACTTGCAGTGCATGAACTAATGGCTCGATATTTACTTGAAACATTAATGTACCGTGGCTAAACATCCTCCCACGTGTTGAAAACTGCGCATTACCTGATATTTTCTTTCCATCGACGAGCAAATCGTTTCTACCAGATAAAGTAGCTTGTACGCCCATCTGATGGAGAGTTTGTACAACGGGGTCAGTAAATTTTCTAAAGTTGGCGAAGCTTTTTCCATCATCTTTTGTGATGAAGCTAAAGTTTAAATTTCCAAAATCATGATACACTGCTCCTCCACCCGAAAGACGACGTACGACATGAATATCATGATTCCTCACATAATCCACATGAATTTCTTCCACTGTATTTTGATGTTTCCCAATAATAATCGATGGTTCGTTTATATAAAACAACAAATAGGAGTCAGCTAGATCCAAATATTTTAATGCATATTCCTCAATGGCTAAATTCATTCTCGGATCATAAATCCCTTGGTTGTCGATAAATAACATGTAATCCTCCTTCAGTTCCATCACGATTCATTCAAAAGAGATAGACTTACTTATTTTACATGTAGGAATGGCTAGAAACAAATGCTCTTTCCATTAGGTATACAATGTATTGAGTAGTCTTTGCCCTTTTTTCGCTCCACCTATTTACTTGAGCAAATAGTTTATACACTTTTTTTTTTGAGCATATGCTATATATGAAGGTGGATTTCATCAGGAGGTGAGTAATATGTCCTATCCCAATATACCGAATATAAGCCCTAATATTAATTTGACTCGAGATGATGCGATTAATTTACTTTTATCTTCAATTGCTCTAGAAGAACTAGGATTAAGTCATATTATCAATGCAGAAGGAGAGAAATTGCAGTACGTGCTCGGAACGCTTCCAGGCATTTCGTCAGCGTTAAATCCGACGCTTACAGATCTTTTAGTGATCAACCAAAGTGTTAAAGATACCATTAACGTGATAGCTAAGAAAGAATGGATCTTAAACGAAAAATTAGAGAATGTCTTGGATAGTGCTGGAACGAGCTCAGGTACACCAGGACCTCCAGGACCACAAGGGCCACAAGGGCCAGCGATTGTAGGGCCATCAGGGGAAGCCGGGACCACAGGTGCATCTGGTGGTACTGGACCACAAGGACCTGTTGGACCGATAGGACCTCCTGGACCTTTCACACCAGTCATCATCCCTAGCATGGCATTTCTTGCTCTAAGTGATATTGTAACTGTAAATAGCAAAGAAGCTATTCTTTTTGATACCAGCATCGTTTTACAAGGTGCAGATATCAGTTTTATTCCTCCGAGTTCTACTATCGGTCTACAAGCAGGACTTTACTTAATAGAGTATAACGCTACTACGGAGGGCTTTTCCGTAACAGAACCCATTCCATCTACCACTCCACCGACAGTTGGTTTACGATTAGGTGGGAATGAAATTGTTTTTAGTAGAGCAGGATCTAGTTCTTTAACCGATATTATTACGTTGTCCGGAGGAGCCATCATTGAAGTTGATGATATTGCAGATCTAGAATTAATTAATGCAAACACCGGTGCTGGCGGAATATTCGGATTGATTAATTCGATTGGAAATGGAAATACGGTTCCGGCTGCTAACATTCGAATTCTGAAACTTGATTAGTACATCCTGTTCATCCCTGATGTATAAGGTGCAATTGTTAAGAGTAAAGATGTCTTGATATGGCATAAGATCTCTATTTGCATAAAAGGTTGTGGTTCACTTTATCTATGAACCCAACCTTTTATGCATGTCTATTTTCTTTTTTATTTCTAACCCATCATCACCCCGAGTGGTCCTTCTTCGTTTACGATATCTTGCAGAGAATATACAGAAATCGGGAAATAAGGAATCCCATAGACATAGGGAAGGAGATCGTATAACGGGAACGTGATAACCAATGACTTATCGGCAATATAAAAATCTTGATCAGGTTTTATGCTTTTAAAAGGTTCAAATACAGGAAGATCACGTTCCTTAATTTGCAGTCGAATCATATCAGAAATTTTTGTTACATAATCACTATTAGGTTTAAATAGATCCTTTAGTTGGTATTGCCGTCCTGTAGTCGTATCAAAGGTAAGGGAATGAATAACCGTATTGCCGTGTGCCCCTCCAGTAAAGGAGTATACACTTAAAACAAGGCTTAACATATTTCGTTCATTAGTCTTAATCTCAAAACTCCCCACCATCTCCTGAAGGCCCGGCTGTCCTAAACCCTGATCACGAAGCAAGCGGCTCAGCGTGGTCTGGATCTTACGATTGATCTGGTGTTGCACTGTCTGATTAGACAATCCATACACTTCGGGTTCATATATGTGGACATGTTGATTCGGGGAATAAAGCTTTGTGTGAATGTGAACCGGAAAAGTTACCATAGTTGGATACCTCCTATTCCAATCTATGATTCAAATCCAGCATCCATGAATCCAGCACCAGTAGCGGATATTCATGATGGCACCTATTTCATTTTTTCCCAAGCTTCTATTCCGCCGTCGACTACTTCAAACAATGGATGTACTTCATTTTGCTGGATATGTTTCCATGTCTCCAAAAAAGATAGATCACGCACCTTCAACTTCTCGCGTAACCATTCTAATTCATAATCAACTTGTCCTTTTGACACTTTGATTTTGCACTGAGTACGAGTGTCACTCACTTTCGTCCCATCAAAACGATATCCTCGTTCTTTAGATTCTTGAAGAATGTACGCTAAATAAGTAGTAATGGCTTGGAGAGGCTGTTCATGTTGTTTAAATCGAAGTAGCTGGGGATGTTTCGTATATCCTTTCGTCTGTCCACTTAAAACTGCTTGAGCAAGTAATGATTCCCTCCAGAGTGCTACTAAACCTTTGGAATCTAAATATTTTGGGTGAATACTCCACAACCTCACAGGTTCATCATCCTAAGTAAAATATTCAATGACCGAGTTTGGAAAAAACTGCTGAACATACTCTTCAATTGTCCCCTGCAAATCCTTCGCTCGATCTGTGTCGTAGACATATTTTACAATACCATATCTTCCCCATTTTACTTTCCGTTCCTCTTCATTCATTTCCAACTTAGTCTTCGGATAGTTTTTTTCAATCACTCGTTTTGCGGGTTTTGTAAATCGGTGTTGTATCAATTCAAAGGTAATATGTTCGGGTAATTCTTTTGGTATTTTATCGGAAAGCATTTGAAAAAGCTTCAGATACTCCTCTTCCCATCCTTCATGCATATAAAGAGGTGCCACTACAAAACCAAGAGGATAACCCGCCTCGGCTACTTTTACAGCAGCCTCAATTCTTTGCTTAAGGGAAGACGTTTTTAATTCAAAGTTTTTGATCACATAATCTGAGTTAATACTAAATCGAAAACGAGTATTCCCGTTATGCTTAGCATGGAGCAAATGATCTACATGGTGGAATTTGGTTGTAAATCGCAATCTTCCATAAGTCGTTCTCCCAATAAATTCAATAGCTTTAAATAGGGAATGAGTTAGATGATCTATCCCTACAATATCAGAGGTACAAGAAGCTTCAAACCGAGTCAATTCTGGTTCTCTCTCGTCCATATATTTCTGAGCTTGATCAAAAATTTCATCCAGATTTACATAGGTTCGAATATATGGTTTCTGTCCAAGTGTTGTTTGTAAGTAGCAATAATGACAATGCGCCATACACCCAGTCGCCAGTGGAATTGCATATTCAGCTGAGGGCTTCGATGTATCAAACTTTAATGTTTTTCTGATCCCTACGACGAGCGTAGATTTCGCAATTCGATATTTTTGCGAGTCATTTCCCCCTGGCAGGTCACGGATTTGATTATGAGAAGTCGTTTCGCGTATTTCAACATCTAATTTTTTAAATTTCTCATATAGCTCTCGTCCAAGAGGATACTTTAACGCATTCGGTTCAAAATACACCAACTGAGGAATAAATGGCTCCACACTAAAACCCCCCATATAAAACTATGTTTTAGTGTGTACAAGTTCGAGATTACAATTCTGAAATGGGCTTTATATTTTAAAAAGATAGCTTAACAGGTTCTGATTTAAGGCTCTTCCCCAGTCAGACACATTTGTCCCTCCATTTAAAACGACCGAGTTACAATAAACTCCCCAATAAAACGCAAGGACTCCCGCTCATGTGTATTCGGCAATTTTTCCAAAGCTGCTAATGCCCGATTTAAATATCGCTTAGAAAGCTCTAGCGTATACGGAATACCCTCCGATTGGCAAACCATCTTTAGGATCTGAGATAAATTCCCTTCGGTCCCTCGTGACTCTAGATAACGGCGGATCATTTGTTGCTCTTCAGGCTTACCGTGCTCCAAAGTATGAATAACCGGCAACGTTACATTCCCTTGTAGTAAATCGCTCCCCGCTGGCTTTCCTAACACTTTTTCGTCCCCAGTTAAATCGAGAACATCATCTGTCATTTGAAAAGCCATGCCTACAGAATACCCATATTGATATAGAGCTCTCACAATCGACTCAGGGGCTCCACTCACAACTCCACCTAATTGACAACTAATTGCCATCAACAAAGCCGTTTTTCGCTTAATTCGATGCAAATAACGCCGTAAGGACTGATCAGGTTGATACAGATCGTGAATTTGATCGATCTCTCCACGAACGAGGAAAACCAATGCCTTAGCTAAAATCTGGTGAACACGAGGATCCGAAAGACCTGCTACTTCAGTCAATGCACGAGCAAAGATAAAATCACCTGTATACATGGCAACTTGGTTATCCCACTCTGCCTTCACTGTTTTTCGCCCACGACGGGTCTCCGCATCATCGATCACGTCATCGTGAACCAACGTAGCCATATGAATTAATTCTAGAGAGGTCGCCACTTTTTCTAATTCTGACAAACGATACTCTCCAAAGTGACCTGCCAATAAAACAAATAATGGTCTCATCCGTTTACCACCTGCATCAAGCAAGTGACGAGACGAATGGAGTAGCTCCTTCTCATCTGTGTGAATGGTTTCCGCTAATCGATATTCAATTTGTTTTAAATCCCTTTTTAAACTTTGATATATATCTGTTAGAAGCATCTCTTCACCCTAGTTTCTCTAGCTCTTAGAAAAGGACAATTGGAACATCTGGATAGCGATTTCTGGTGGAAGCGTTCCGAGTTCCGCCGCATGGCGATAAAACAACTGTAACCCTTCCAGTTCACGTTTTCCCAAATCGTGAGACAGACCTGCAAAGTACTCTCTCCAATACGGAACCTCTCCGCCCACTTTTTGTTGCGCCGCCCTTATAATAGCCATTGGTTCTTGATTTCCGCTCTCCTTACTTTTCATAAACCGATCATAAATCTCCATCATTAACTCTGGACGCATCTGAGCTATCTCTTTTCGAACCGCCCATACAGCAAAGACCATAGGGAGACCTGTTTGCTGAAACCATAGCTCACCGAGATCATATACACGATAGTGTGGTTTACTCCAAGCCGCTCGGATAGCATCATCTCCGATTAGTAAAGCCGCGTCGGACACTTGCATCATCTGCTCTAGGTTCGGCTCCATCACTTGATAGGAAGGATTTACACCTGTAAACCTCTCAAGTATCACACGCAGTAAATTAACCGAAGAAGCGGATGCATTTGTCAGAGCGATCGATGCTTGATCTAGCTCTTGTAGCGATTTCCCCTTTGTAAATAAAAAAATAGAACCCACTGGACCATATGCGCTCACTGATAGATTAGGAAAGAGATAGTAGCGATCTGAGTGTTCCGCAAAGGCAAACGAAGAGATGGCACCTAAATCGATCTCGCCCTTCGACATCGCTTGATTCAAAGTAGCTGGGACATGATTCACCCACTCGATCGGTAAGCCCCTTGAATCAAAAAAATGAAAAACAGGTAGAACATTTGTGTAGGAAATCTCACCGATTCGGATTGGTTTCATTTGCCACCCTCCCATCTCATATATAATTGATGAGCAACCCTTAGCTGGTCTAAAACCTTACCCGATACAAAACGAACCATCTCATCTAAACTAGATGGACGATGGTAAAAGCCCGGCATAGGAGGAACGATTTGTACACCTAGTCTACTTAACTTTAGCATATTTTCTAGGTGAATCGAGCTAAGTGGAGTCTCACGGGGTACGAGAATAAGAGGATAGCGCTCTTTTATCATGACATCGGCCGCTCGTTCTAATAAATTAGACGAAATACCCGAAGCGATCTTCGCAAGTGTCCCCATGGTACACGGAACCACAACCATTCCATCTACTTGAAAAGACCCCGAGGCAATCGAAGCACCAATATCCCGAATGGGATGATAGATTAACTTTCCAGAGAGATGGCCAAATCGCTCGGTAAAATTTTGCTCTCTCCTTACCACTTCCCAATCATGTTCCTCTAATAATACTCTCCAAGCAGCATCCGTCACGATCACATGAACTTCATGACCCTGACGTAGGAGCTCTTCCATAACGGATAAGGCATAAGGTGCTCCACTTGCACCACTCATCGCCACAATAAAACGTTTCATATCATCAACACATCCACAAGGCTAAAGACAAACACGATTATACTTAATACTCCATTCATGGTAAAAAAGGCCATGTTTAGACGAGATAAATCATCTGCCGAAACAATCGCATGTTCATAAACGAGAATCATGACAGCAATCACGACACCGAGTACATAAACCCAGCTTAATTGGGTGAAAAAAGCAAGTGCAACCAGTCCAATCGCAGTTCCCACGTGCATCCAGCTTGAAATGAGAAGTGCAACTCGTACTCCAAATCGAGACGGAATCGAATGCAAGCCTTCTCGCTTATCAAACTCTACATCTTGGCAAGCATAGATCACGTCAAAACCACCAATCCATAGAGCCACCGTAGTAAATAAAATGAGGGACTTCAGGTCAATTTGACCCGTTGTAGCCACCCAACCACCCAACGGCCCCAGCGCAGTCGCGACTCCCAACACAACATGACAAAGCCATGTAAAACGCTTTGTATATGAATAAAGTACAAGAAAAAACACAGCAACCGGCAATAGCTTGACAGCTAGCATATTCAACTGAAACGCAGAGATAAACAGCACAACAAAGGAAACGACAACAAATCCCCACGCATACATCTCCGAAATAAGGCCTGCAGGGATATGCCTTGTAGCCGTACGCGGATTTCGGGCGTCGATTTTTCGATCGATAATACGATTAAGTGCCATAGCCGCACTCCTCGCACCCACCATCGCGAGCGTAATCCATCCGATCTGCGCCCAAGTAGGAAAATTCCCTAAGACCTCCAAGCTACCTAAAATCGCACCCAGATACGCAAATGGCAATGCAAAAATCGAGTGTTCGAACTTAATCATGTCAAGTATGAGTATAATCTTGTGAAAAAATTTCATAGTAGTCCTACACCATCCTTACTCGGCACGCTTTCTCCCTACATGTAATGCGGTAATTCCAGCTGAGAGGGGATACACATCCACCTCTAAACCCACCTCATTTTTCATCACACTAGCTAACTCTACATAGTCAGGAAAGGCGATGAGTGACTCAGGTAACCAGCTATATTGCTCGTATCGATTCGCAAACAGCTTCCCAAGTAGCGGTAATAGGCGTTGAAAATAAAAGTAGTACAGTTTACGAAATGGTTTCCAAGTCGGCTTGGATAATTCAAGCGACACGACAAGACCACCTGGTTTCACAACCCGTTTCATCTCTTTTAATACTTGCACATAGTCAGGGACATTACGCAGTGCAAAGCCAATCGTCACATAGTCAAAACTGGAATCCTCAAACGGAAGACTCATCGCATTTCCCTGTATCAGCTCTATCTGATCGACACGCCCGCTGTCTTGTACTTTTTGTCGCCCGATTTCTAGCATATTGGAGCTAAAATCTAATCCGACTACCTTTCCATTCCCAGATGCTTCGGCCAACGCTAGGGTCCAATCGCAGGTTCCGCAACATATGTCTAACGCCGTCTGCCCCGGCTGAACGTTCATCTTTTTCATCGCAAATTTACGCCATGCTTTATGACGGCGGAAACTAAGCAGTGTATTCATCCGATCATAATCTTTGGCGATACTTTGAAACACACCGTGAACGAATTTTTCTTTCTCAGCTCCAGTCCGCTTCTCCATCTCTGCTACCTCTTTCTGTTAGAGATTCCTGCGCTCTTGCTCGATCCATTGTTCTAATTCATGTCTCAGCCATACTGGAAAACGAGGTTGTTTCCATATTTCCCCTGCCTGATAAACTGCATCGTGAAAGCGATCTTGCCATCTAGGATGCTCTATTAGCTCGTCCAATAGTAATAATGGCAAAAAAACAGTCATCCATTCTTTTCCTATATGATGTTCGACAAGAAAAAAACCGGCGATAGCAGTTAAGATTTCCACCGATTCGATCTTTCGTATAGAAGAGGAGACAGGTTCTTCTCCACAATACATTTTCATTTTTCGCTCGTTTGTACGGCTGGTAGCTTGGGAGAGACACACAATTCCATCGATTTCTCCAGCCATAGCTAATTGTTGATAAAACAGACTACTATAAAAATCTCCTGCGAGTACTGTCAACTGACGAACGCGATGTAACCCCTCATTTTCGATCGTCTGCAGAGGAATTTGCTCGTGCGTCGTAAGCGCCATATGTAGACATGCAGCCGCCTGGATAAAAATCTTTTTACGTTCTCCTGGCACCTCACAAGCCGTTAACAAGAGATCCAGTAAACGAATAAATCGCGTTGGGATGGGTGGTTCACCTAGATTTAGATATAAGTCCGAATTCACAACAAGTCTTTCTAGATCCATAAGAATTTTATTTTGATCTGTAGATATGGACGTCATCTACACGCCCCCTAAAAATACCAAATGAGAATAGATAATTTCCTTGCTAGTATACCATACTTTCGTGAAAACCAGCACAATCAATCTGTTGTTTTTTGTCATTTGACAAATTGAAGTCTTGAATACTTTCTGTTGACCACTTCGATTTTTTCACTCTCTCTTGCCAATCCGATCTCTTGATACAAATCACTCGGGCTGATTCGGGCTCTTTATTCACCAAACGAAGACGAAGCACCTCTACTTGTTTCAATTTGATAAAGGATTCCGTAATTACATCTTGCGCCAATTCTTCCCATTCAGTCGCCACTTCCTTGAACTCAATAAAGAGAACTCCTTGTTTTTGATCGATCCTTCCAACTTTCCATTTTCGATTCAGATCCACAACAAACGAAACCCATGCATTTTCATCCTGCAACATCACTTCTTTAGCTGGTCCCACTTGCTCTTCTGAATATCGTACAAACAGCGAAAGTCCTACTGCTAAACAAATAGCGCCAACCATACCCCATGACCAATAACGAAAAAAGGTCCTCATTTCATGTAATCCTCCGTAGGCTTTTTCACCAGTTTACGCACTCAGAGCAGAAACATGCTATGCTTGACCTTTTTTGCTTGATTATTCATCCGATTCAATTGTACTAAATGGTGTAATGATCGTTGCTTTCCCTCGTACTTTTATAGCCGATGTATGTTCAGTAAATTGGGCAATCATAATCTCACCCTGATCTAATTTCTCTGAATGATGGAATCTTGTATCTTTTCCTCTTGTAAGTCCAATTACATTTACGCCATTTTCTTTTGCTTTGATAATAAAATACTCTCCAGAATGATTCGACATAAGAGTCAGCCTCCTCTCACTATGCAATCCAAAGTGTACCACAAAACAAGATAATCATACGAATTTCAAAATAAAAAAGACTCCTCCATCCCTGGAAGAGTTTGTTGGTCGGGCTAACCAGATTTGAACTGACGACCTCTTGCACCCCATGCAAGCGCGCTACCAAGCTGCGCCATAGCCCGATCTAAATAAACAGTAAATCTTACCATTTCATTATAAGATCGGGCTGATGGAACGTCAAGACCCAATAAATTAGGTTAATGATCCCATTCGAATCATTTTAAACACTTCATCCCGCTTTACCGTATCTTCAGCATAGATACCACGAGCTACGGTGGTTACCGTTTTCGAGCCAGGTTTCTTTACCCCTCTCATCGTCATGCACATGTGTTCTGCTTCTAATACTACAAATACGCCATGTGGATCGAGTGTCTCCATCATCGAATCAGCAATCGTACTTGTAATCCGCTCCTGAAGCTGAGGGCGCTTCGTGACAGAATCTACCGCACGGGCTAATTTAGATAAGCCTGTTACCCTTCCCCCACGTGGGATATAGGCTATATGAGCATGTCCAAAGAATGGCACTAAGTGGTGCTCACAGGTTGAGAAAAACGGAATATCTTTTACTAAGACAACCTCTTCATGGTCTTCACCAAATACAACAGAGAAATGATCCTTAGGATTTTGATCTAATCCTTGGAACACCTCCGCATACATTCTAGCAACACGAGCCGGTGTATCTAACAAGCCCTCCCGCTGCGGATCTTCACCTACAGCCTCCAAAATCATCCGTACTGCTTGTTCAATTTTATCATGATCAACTTTTTTCAAGATGATGTCCTCCATCTCATTCTCTAGTTCATAAAACAAATTACATTATACTTCAGTCGAATATAAGTATGTAAGATAAAAACTAGGTGTTAGCAAAAAGCCCCTTTCTTCAAAAGGGACTTTTGCTCAGTATATGTAGTTTCCTGACATCCAATCAGAAATATACTTATCTGTATTACTGGTTGACTATATCCTTTAGTTTCTTACCCGCTGTAAAAGCCGGAACCTTGGTTGCAGGAATATCGATTTCTTCACCTGTTTGTGGATTACGGCCCTTACGAGCTTGACGATCGCGTACTTCGAAATTGCCAAATCCAATCAATTGTACTTTCTCACCTTGAGATAAAGACTCAGAGATTGTACGTAATACTGCTTCAACTGCTTCCGAAGCATCTTTTTTTGTCATTTGGGTAGCATCTGCTACTTGATTGATCAAGTCGGTTTTATTCATAAAGCACCTCCTGATTAGATCCAAGCCAATTCCAGATGAAATCTAGAACTGATTGGGACAATCCTATACTAATACAGCGCTGATCCCCTTTGCAAGACAAATCCTTGAATTTCCTAAGGATTGCTCAAAAAAGACACCAAAAAAGGCCTAGACGGTTACATCTAGACCTTTTTGCTTTACAGGATAATGGCAATAAGTCCACCAGATCCTTCATTAATTATACGCTCTAACGTTTCTTGCAGCTTGTAACGGGCATTTTCTGGCATCATGGATAATTTTGCTTGAATTCCTTCTCGAACGATGGAATTGAGCGAACGTCCGAAGATATCCGACTCCCAGATACGTAGTGGGTCTGTCTCAAAATCTCTCATCAGGTAGTTTACCAACTCTTCAGACTGTCTCTCACTACCAATGATCGGAGCAAATTCAGAGTGTACATTTACCCGAATCATGTGAATCGAAGGAGCGGTCGCTTTCAGTCTAACTCCGAAGCGAGGGCCTTGTTTAATTAATTCTGGCTCATCTAGACTCATTTCCTCTAGCGAAGGAGAAGCTACTCCGTAACCAGTGGTCCGCACCATCTTAAGTGCTTCAGCCACTTTATCATACTCTCGCTTCGCTAGTGAGAACTCTTGCATCATCTCAAGCAGATGATCCTTGCCTCGGATTTCGACACCCACGACTTCTGCTAAAACATGATCATACAACTCATCTGGTGCATAGAGATCGATTTCGGCGATTCCTTGCCCCATTTGCATGCCTGACAGTGCTGCTTTCTGGATAAACTCAAAATTGTAAAAGTGACCTACCACTCGATCTACATCGCGAAGCCGTTTAATATCTTTGACGGTTTCTCTGACTGAATCTTCGAAATCACGACGCAACCAGTGCTCATCATCTAGGACCATAACCCAGCTGGGAAGATTTACGTTTACTTCATGAACTGGGAATTCATACAATACTTCACGTAAAACACCTAAAATATCGTCCTCTCCCATCGTCGCTACAGAGAGTGCCACTACAGGAATGTCATACTTCTCAACTAGCTCAGCCCGAAGCGCTTGTACGGACTCACTGTACGGACGAGTGGAGTTTAATAGCATGATAAATGGTTTTCCCACTTCTTTTAACTCATTTACAATTCGCTCTTCTACGTCTTCGTAGGAATATCGAGGGATGTCAGCGATACTTCCGTCTGTTGTTACAACAATACCCAAGGTAGAATGCTCTTGAATGACTTTTCTCGTACCAACCTCAGCCGCTTCTTGAAATGGGACTGGCTCATCAAACCAAGGAGTATTAATCATTCGAGGACCATTTTCATCTTGGTATCCTTTGGCACCTTCGACAACATATCCTACACAATCTACTAGGCGTACATTTACTTTTAAACCTTCATCTACACTTACATTAATTGCTTGGTTTGGTACAAATTTTGGTTCAATCGTCGTGATCATTCTTCCTGCACCACTATGTGGGAGTTCATCCGTTGCTCTCGATCTTTCGGAATCATCACGAATACTCGGGATCACCACTTGTTCCATAAACCGTTTGATAAAGGTGGATTTCCCTGTGCGCACCGCACCAACCACACCAAGATAGATGTCACCGCCTGTGCGCTCTGCAATGTCTTTTAAGATATCTACTTTCTCCATGCATGAACCTCCTTCAAGGTATCCGTACTACTGGATTTGTCGCCGGTGCGAAAGGCAAAATCCTCCCTTCTCCGGTTTTCCCACTCCTTAGGACACTACTAATATATGAGTGTAGAATCTATATATTCCTACGAAGAAAGAGAAACAAACTATGAATTGTCGTCTGAGGACTTCTTCACCTTGACCGATTTCGCATTAAAACCAGTCATTCTCACAGAGCTAGAAAGGCGTCCCAAGAGGAAAATACCAGGAATTGCAATGAGGTGAAGCAAGATCATTTCCATCCTGTCACACCCTTTCGACTCTCTCTTCTTGCGGTCATTTTATGTACGGATAAGTTCCTATATGTCACAAAAAAACAAACCAAACAAGCTTTTCATCACTTGTTTGGTTTGTTACCTATGGTAAGGTAGGCTCTTTCCCATCCCATTTTACTACAGGGGAATAGGCTGGTACTTGCAAAGAAAGCGGACTGATCCATTGTCTAAGGTCTGTTCCGACTGCTGGCTTTTCTTGCGCTGATTGAATGAATTGCATGTAATCCATACGGTAGTCGAGGTATAAAACTCCTTTATCACTGATTAAATAGGATAACTCGATATTCGAGTGATAAGGGCTTCTGATTTTAGAAACCTCTCCACCTAATTTCTTAAAATCTATCTCATACAGTGAAGGTGAAACTCTGGTTCCAAGCGGATACGCATGATTCTGTTGATAGTAAAGTCCCACACGCTCCGCAAACGTTTTTACCTTGTCGTTTAATCTGAGATCAAACACGCGAACGGTTGCCTTCTTCTCTACGTCCGTTAACACATATAGATAACTCCCCCCTCTTTCAAATGCAGTAGGAGGAATCTCTGTTCGTCCTGATATAGCTTGAAAATCTACTAGATACTTGGAAGTAAAAATCCGTTCTTCCTCTTTATATTTATAAGGTAAGACTTTTTTCTCTTGTTGATAGGAAGCCACAGCCGATTGAACTCTCTCAATGTGTATAGGTAAATCCTCAACCTGCTGATTTAATTCATTTGGGTATGTACATCCAGATAGGTAAAACATCATTCCACAAAGTATGGATAATAAACGAAGCTTCATCTTTGCTCACCTCTTCACTTAACTCATCGAACGTAAACCAAATAATAAGGCCATAAGGAGCGTAATAACTGCCACGATCTTTAATAGGATTCGCAATACCTTACTTTTTAATGAGCCTGACCATACTACGATAAAATTCGTAAGGAGAAACAATCCAACTGCATACATCCAGTTCCATTCTTTCATAAAGATACACCTCTTTTTTATCAGCTCAACTATATTTCCGCTAGTGCCTATCCACATTACAGGGTAAGCGTCCAGAGCGTCTACCGAATCATTGCATACTATAAATGGACAACAGCCCTTGAATGGAGGAGGTACTATGAAACAAAGAAGGCGTCCTGCTTCAAGCAACCGCCACAAAAGACGTGTAAAAAAACCTACGGGGGCAAGAGCAACACTCCCTGCCAATCCACCCGTCCAAGAAGCCAAATCGCCCCTATCATCGATTAGTTTAGCACAGATGTTATCTGGATTCCTTACATGCCGTTCAACTGTACAAGATTTAAGCACATCGTTAACAAAAGTTGCTTCCATTATGGATAATACCTACCAATTTTTCAATCTGGCCCAACAATATGTAGGTAAGAAGAAAGGTTCTGTTCAAAATCAAAAAAATCTCTTTCCAAATCCCGAACAAGCATCCGATCCTGGAGATATACTACTAGATGATGAAATTCCCGTTATTAATCTTCCGAAAAACATGAACACGACGCCAAATCCGCTCATTGGTAAATTACTAAAGCGGATGGATCTCAATCAAATTATGTCGTTCATGCAGTCACCTTTTGTGCAGAAACTGATGTCTAGTTTCCTCTCACGGGGTGTCACCGCTCAAACTTCTGACATGCATCATCAGCCAAAACGAAGAAGATAAAGGGGTTGCCACTCGGCAATACCCTTTCTTTTTTTGTTCATACCCACACGTGTAGCCAGTCTTTTTCAAGACTGGCTACACGCTGACAAGCTACATTCAGCAATGAGCAAAGCACTGGTCCCTGTACCCTCTATGCTCTATGCTCTGAATGTATGGTTTCATAACCTACTACAAAATATGTTAGTGCACCTCGATGTGGCACAAGGTTTTTGCCTATTTCATTACCAACCCTGTACATAGTCTTGTAATTCGTGTGTTTTATCACGACTCATCAGATCCATTAGGGCTTCTCTAGGACATTTGTCTGCAAAAAGCACTTCATACAACTGTTCGATAATCGGCATTTCAACCTGATAATGCTTCGCCATCGTATAAGTAGCTTCTGTTGTCTGAATGCCTTCCACTACCATCCCCATCTCTGATAATACTTGATCCAGCTTTTTTCCTTGACTAATCATATTCCCAGCTCGCCAATTCCGACTATGCGGACTTGTACAAGTAGCAATTAAGTCACCTACACCCGCCAATCCCACAAATGTATTCGGCTGTGCGCCCATCGCAGATCCAAGTCGCGCCATTTCTGCTAATCCACGTGTGAGCAATGCGGCTATCCCATTATCTCCAAACTCCATGCCACTACATAAGCCTGTAGCCAGAGCAATCACATTTTTTAGTGCCCCTCCTATTTCACAGCCGATCACATCTGTATTCGTATAAACCCGAAAATAGGAATTCATAAAACAGGACTGTGCAATCTCAGCTGCGTAGAGGTCTTTAGAGGCCACTACAACCGCCGTAGGAAGCTTCTGAATCACTTCTTCTGCATGGCTAGGACCTGTTAAAGCAACGATCTGATTCGCATGCTCAGGTAACTCTTCCGCTAATACTTGAGACATGCGCTTGAAGGTGCGAACTTCCAATCCCTTGGAGGCATGAACAATTACCGCATGAGGCTTTAAGTATGGACGAACTTGTCGTGCTGTCTCTCTTAGCGATTGTGAGGGTACGACAAACACTACCACATCACTCGGCCGAATCACTTCCGCTTGATCAGAAGAAGCTTGCAGAGAGGGCGCTAGAGAGGCCTTGGGAAGATAGCGTTCATTTGTATGATGGATATTAATCTCCTGAACAGCTGATACACGCCTCGCATACAGTCTGGTTTTATTTCCGTTTTCAGCCAACACAGACGCTAGGGCCGTTCCCCAACTCCCTGCACCTAGAACCGCCACATTCTTCATGTTGGTGTTCACTCCCTACGTACTAAATTTTTCTCTCGACACCTTTAAACAGGTTGCTCAAATTCGAACGATGGCTCCAAAATGCAAATAAGGTAAACAACAAGCTTGTCCAAAAATAAACGCTCGGATAAGTGCCGACAAAATAAATCGCGATGGGTAACGTCACAGTAAATATGAGTGATCCCAGAGAAACATAACGTGTAATCAAAATAACAAGAATCGCAATCACACCTGCTATGAGGGTGGCCTGAAACATAAGGGCTAAAAAGACACCCACTGTAGTCGCAATTCCCTTCCCTCCACGGAAACCGAGATAAATCGGCCAGTTATGCCCTGCCACTGCGGCAAGCCCCGAAATCATTAAGACAATGGGATCATTTACACTTAACCATCCTGCAATCAAGACAGAGCCAATCCCCTTAGACAAATCAAGAGCAGCCACCACAATTGCCGCTGTTTTCCCTAAGGTTCGAAGCGTATTGGTTGCTCCTGCATTTCCACTTCCATGTTCACGAATATCGATTCCACGGGTTATCTTTCCGACTACATAACTAAAACTGATAGATCCTAGCAGATACGCAACTACAATGGGCACTACCCAATGAATCATATCTATTCCTCTCCCTGTATCGATCAATCAATTTTTCTTGCGCAGATAGATGTTAACTGGAGTACCTTTAAATTCAAATGCTTGACGAATCTGATTATCTAGATAACGAATATAGCTAAAATGAGATAGCTCTGGGTCGTTTACAAACAACACAATGGTAGGTGGCTTGACCGAAACTTGTGTCGCATAGTGAATCCGTAAACGCTTTCCTTTATCAGAAGGAGGCGGTACAGCCATAATCGCATCGTGGATCACTTGGTTAATCACAGAGGTAGAGATGCGAAGAGCATGTTGCTCTGCAACCTCTTGAGCCGCTGGAAGAATTTGCTGAACACGTTGTTTTGACTTCGCTGAGACAAACAGAATCGGGGCATAAGACATAAATTGAAACTCTTCACGGATTAACTTCCGGAAATAATTCATTGTCTTATCATCTTTTTCGACAGCGTCCCATTTATTTACCACGAAGATGGAGGCACGACCTGCTTCATGTGCATAACCTGCAATCTTTTTATCCTGCTCTGCGATTCCTCGTTCACCATCTAATACGATCAAACAAACATCAGATCGCTCAATCGCGCGCATCGCTCGGATCACACTAAACTTCTCAATCGATTCATAAACTTTGCCACGTTTACGTAACCCAGCTGTATCGATCAATACATACTCTTGTCCCTCATGCTCAAACGGGGTATCAATCGCATCACGAGTCGTTCCAGCCACAGGACTTACAATCACTCGTGTTTCTCCTAAAATCGCGTTGACAAGTGAAGATTTCCCTACATTAGGACGGCCGATTAGGGAGATACGAATCGTCTCTTCATCGTATTCTTCATCTGTTCCTTCTTTGAAATGACTGACCACAGCATCTAGCATATCCCCTGTACCTGAACCATGCAGGGATGAGATTCCAATTACCTCGCCGAAACCAAGCGAGTAAAACTCGTACATCAGATCCTCGTGCTTAATATCATCCAGCTTGTTTACAGCAATCACCACTGGCTTTTTCGAACGATGCAAGAGACGTGCAACCTCTTCATCATTACCCGTTACACCATCCCGTCCATCTGTCACGAGTAAAATGACATCTGCTTCTTCGATAGCAAGTTCTGCCTGGTTTTTAATATGATCTAAAATTTCATCTTGTTCTCCAAACTCTAGACCACCTGTATCAATCAGATGGAATTCGCGTCCGTTCCATTCACTTTTACAGTAAATTCGGTCACGTGTAATCCCCGGCCGATCTTCCACAATCGCGATTCGTTCGCCAGCCAGACGATTAAAAATAGTGGATTTGCCCACATTAGGTCGGCCAACAATCGCTACTACGGGTAAACTCATGACTTATATCCTCATTTCTTACTATGTATTCATTTCGTTATCTCTTACTAACATACCTAATCTTAACGAGAAACTAGGGTTTTATCAACCTCAATCAGAGTGGCGCACCAGTATGAAGGTCGTGGGAGCCACTTCGTGCACCATTGCGTCGAGGATCTTCTCTAGAGTAAAAGCTTGTCTCTCCAGCTCTTCCCTGTTGTCTACCACGAAAATAGGCGATCCGCCGGCAACTCTCTCTTTTTCGAGGGTCACAATGGCTAAAATTTTTTGATCACTCATGACGTTCCACCCCTTGTTGCATTTGCTTGTAGTGGCTTCTTCATCGCACTCTCTAAAACAGGCACTTTTCCAATGATATCAATGGCACGCTTCACATTTCGATCTTGTGGCAGGAGAAGAAGTCCAAGCCGTCCATCCTTTAAGTCGAGCTTCCCGAGAGGCGTGAGGGCTGGCTCCCCTGTATCCCGATATACACCTAATACAGTCGATACATCATGCAAAATGGCTTGTCTTTGACCGACATTAGACAGCGTAATTCGGCTACTCGCGTCTTTAGGCGTTAGTATCATGCCAATTCCATTTTCCATAATTGCTTTTTTATCGCTTGATAGCCCTACGTTCATCAGATAGATATCTTCTGCGTATAAACTAGCTCCATCTAATCGTAGCTTTGCCTCTCGAATTTCTACGATGCTACTCATCATCTTACCAGACATAAAAAACCGACTACAGACGACACATACTATCCCTACTATTACCCCCAATGTTACATTCCAGGTGATCACGGTAAACGAAGTAATAAGCGCTGAAGCAATTGTCAAGTAATTACGTCCTTCAAATACCATGGCGATTCCTTCTATATAACTAACACCGCGTGGAACCAACTCCATTCCGTCGATCTTCGATAACATCGTTCTCTCCATATTTCGCACATCCCGAAACTGTTGCGCCGCTAATGCTAAGAAGGTAAACGCTGTGAAATCCTTCTTTATTAATGCAGGGATCGCAACAGACCCCAATCCCGCAGCAATAATTCCTAACGCCAGATGAATAATATATCCATGCGGATAAGTGGGGTATTGCCTGTAATCCGTTTGCAACAGATAAATCCGTGTACAAATACCAGCTAATCCGCTAACAATAACCGCCATCATCAAATGATCTAGATTCATAACGATAAACTCCTTTACTAAAGTCACTAGCCTTTTACGCTTATCGTTAGTCTAAACAAAAATAACCAGCCCATTCTTCCGTAGGGCTGGTTACTGTATCTTATTTAAAATTTTTTAGATCTGGGAATACATCCCCCAATGTTACATTCATTTCTTCTACTTGCTGATTTTCCAATGTTACGGGTTCTGGTTTTGGCTCAGCTTCCTTCATGCTTAAGCTAATTCGCTTCTGTTCTGGAAGGATATCCAGTACTTTCACTTGCACTTCTTGCCCTTCTGTCAGAACCTCACCCGGCGTACCGATGTGATCATGTGAGATTTGAGAAATGTGTACCAAACCTTCTACGCCCGGAGCCACTTCTACAAAAGCACCAAATGTTACCAAACGTCTCACGATTCCTGTGATGATATCCCCATTATTCAAGTGGGCAGCTACTTTCTCCCAAGGACCTTGAAGCGTTTCTTTGATGCTTAAGCTAATCCGCTCTTGCTCACGATCGATTTTGAGAACCTTTACTTTCACCTGATCCCCTTCTGTTAAGGCATCTGCTGGATGCTCTACACGATACCATGCAATCTCCGATACGTGAACCAAACCATCCACGCCACCGAGATCAACAAACGCACCGAAGTCAGTTAGACGTTGCACCGTACCTTCTAACACATCGCCAGCTTCGATTTTCTCGAGAGCTGATTTCTTTGTCTTTTCCAATTCCTCTGCCAAAACCGCCTTGCGAGAAAGAATACATTTGTTTTTCTCACGGTCTAACTCGATGACCTTTAATGTCACTTTTTCACCCACAAAACCACTAAAGTCCTCGATAAACTTTATATCTACTAATGATGCCGGGATAAATCCACGAACACCAACATTTACAACTAAACCACCGTTTACCACTTCATGTACAGTCGCTTGTAAGGTTTCCCCAGACTCTAACTTTTCCTCTAGCTCAGTCCAAGCTTTTTCTGCTTCAACGGATTTTTTCGAAACAATAAATTGATCCTCTTCTTCATTGTGGCGAATAATCTTTACCTCTACTTCTTGACCGTCCGCTAGTACATCGGAGACTTGACTTACATGTACACCAGCCAACTCAGAGATAGGAAGAATGGCTTCACTTTTCCAACCAATATCAACAAGAGCTTGACTGTTTTCTACCTTTACCACTTTCCCTTGAATAACATCCCCAACCTGCAAGCTTTTCATTTCTTCCGTCATGACTACTCCTCCTCAAATCAAATGACAACTCATTATTTATATAGAGAAAGATCAAGCAACAAGGGCATAAACCCTTGCATTTGATCCCATTACCGATATTGATGAAGTAATGATTCTACTTCTTTCTTCCAACGAGCACTCAAACGGTCTACACCATCTGATGTCGACTTGCCGTCCACCAGATACTCTGCAGGTAAAATAGGCTTCCCATAAACGATCCGAACCTTACGAAACAGACGATAAGGTCCAATAATCGCTACTGGAACAAGTGGAGAATTCGTCCGAAGAGCAAACATAGCCGCTCCCACATGTACCTTACGAATCTCACCTGACTTATCACGGGTTCCTTGAGGGAAAATCCCGAGTACTTTTCCTTCTCGTAGGATTCGAATGGACGCCTTTAAGGCTTGTGAATCTCCACCTCCCCGTTTGACAGGAAACGTACCGACTATGTAGAGCGCTTTTTTGATGATCGATACTCGAAACATTTCCTCTTTAGCCATGAAATGTACTTGCCTAGGTAAACTAATTCCGAGTAGGGGTGGATCTAAGTTGCTAATATGATTAGGCGATACAACCGCTCCACCTGATTTAGGAAATGTTTCTACACCTATTACTTCGTAGGGAAAGAAAATCCGATAAATCAGAGTGATGAGGAATCGAAGAAGTTTATACAACCACATATTACTCCGCACCGCCCATTTTGGTGCAACATAGTTCCAAGATCGTCTCCACCATTTCTTCGATCGTTTGATCTGTAGAATCAATTAAGATCGCATCTTCCGCCTGTCTTAGTGGGGAAAAAACACGGTTTCGATCATTTTCATCACGTCGCCTAATTTCTTGTAGCAACTTTTCATAATCAGGGGATTGATTCTTCCCTTTCAACTCCTCAAATCGACGACGCGCCCGTTCCTCAATCGATGCCGTAAGGAAGACTTTCACATGTGCTTGCGGTAAGACATGCGTGCCAATATCACGACCATCCATTACCACACTTTGCAACTGAGCAATCTCTTGTTGCTTTCGAACCAAAGCTTCCCTAACCTTAGGCATCGCCGCAATCGTAGAAGCGAAGTTTGATATCTCTGAGGTCCGAAGTTCATCTTTTAGCACTATATCACGAACCTTCACTCCGCCTTCGACCAATGTCATAGGGGTTGAAAGAGCCAACTCCGAAATTTCCGCTTCCTGATCAGCAGTTAAGCGCTCCATTAGAGCCAACCAAGCTATCGTTCGGTACATCGAACCTGTATCTACATATGGGATCTCCAATCGCTTGGCTACTCTTCTGGCTACTGTACTTTTTCCAGCTCCTGCTGGACCATCAATAGCAACTAATAAGTGACTGTTCATTACGACAACGAATCCTCCCTAACTTGCAGAGCGGACTACATGAAAAAGAGCAGGTCTCCCTGCCCGTCAATGGCAATCCAGATCGACAATTGACCTAGTTCCATGAGTCGACATCCACTCATGATCAAGCAGTATGTACTTCTTTCTTTATGAATCAGAAACTAGACAAAAATTTCTGACCACAATTTCTAAAAATGATACTTTTACTTTATTTTAGAATAGCACAGAGTATTATTCTTTGCAATGAAAACGAACCAGAAGCCAGATAAAAAACACTGGCTTTCTAGTTCGTTTTTTTGATTAGAGTCTCATCAGGTCTTTTCTGGCTCTTCTTTTTCTATTTTCTCAACAAACTCTTCTTCGCCTGTATCACCATTAATAAAGATTCGATACTGATTATCCTTTAATGTGCCTAGGAATTCATAACAGAGTGCTTCTTTTCCATCTTCGCCATAGATATAAGCTTGGTTGGTACCCGTTACTTTCAGATGGGGATTTACTTGTTTACGAGCCTGTTCATGAGTCAAAGTCGGCTTTTCGAATACGCGTTCTTTGCGATTAAATACATATTCATCTGCCTGGATTCCAATAATTTCACCGTTATCCAATGCAATTTTGAGAGCTAAAGCCTCTGGATAGATGAGGATGTTCCCTTCCTTATGTACCATACTAAGGGTAAGAACGTGATCATCTTCAATGTGCGAAATCGGCACCATTCCCTCATATCCCATCTTCTTTAAGAAGAACTGTGCCTTTTCTAACGCCTGCTCACGATTTAACTTGGTCTCTTTGACGGGACGATTATATAACATCCAAGTAACGTGCCCCTCGGTACGGGTTAAATCCAGATTACAAGGTCCATTTTTCCCTTCAAAGCTAATACTGTAAACGGGGAAATCACCCTTTTCAGCAAATGTGACTTTCATCCCTTCTGTAGAACGATCCAGAAGCTTGGCTACTTTCTCTTTCGCTTCTTCTTCGGAGATATTACGCCCTTTTAAAGTCGTAAATTTCTCTTTCTTACGAACTTCTAAGTTGTTAACCGTCGGACCCCAATCCACTTCCGGAAATTGCACAACCATATTATTTACTGCTTTAAAACCATCAATAATCGTATGGTCCAGCTTCTTATCCTCCGTAGCAATGGCCAACTCTACATCCATCCAACGCAAATTTTTAGAGAGAACCTGTGATTGCACGTCATTTAGCTTCCCTTTAATATCAGTTGCATTTTGATAAAGCGTATTTAATGTTTGGTACTCCTTTTCCGAAAGGGGTTCTTTATCGAAATCCCTCACACCAGCATGATAGGAGAACGTCCCCATTCTACCTAAAAACTTTTGTGTATCGTGAAAAGGCATCAAACTAAGAGGGAGCTGGGCCACATCACTTTGAGCCGCATAAGTAAGCCTCCATACATTAGTCAGGGAATCAGAGAGGTGCTTTTGCGAGTTAACCGCTAGCACTTTTCCAATCTCCCCTTGCAAGGAATCCATATGGTTATTTAATTCATGAAAGGCTCTTTGATACTGGTTCTCGGCTTTAATCAGAATCGAACTTTTCTCTTGGTATTCTTTATATGCCCAAGCTCCCGTACCAAGGAGCACTACGAGTGTAATAGGAAGGAAAACGCGAGCTATTTTACCATACGTAGACATAACATTTCTTCCTCCTTAGCGACAAAATATATGTTTGCCGATCTTTTTCACTTGCGGGCGAGACCAGATCCATTTGGATGTAGCGGTAACAGGATTAAAATAATAGTTACATCCAACTGCTGGATCCCAACCTCCAATCGCATCTCTAGCTGCTTTGTATGCTGATTCGTTTGGCTCCAGCCAAATCTGTCCATCAGCCACACAAGTAAAAGCTTGTGGCTGGAAGATCACCCCGGAGATCGTATTAGGAAACTGTGTGCTGTCCAAACGATTTAATATGACTGCTGCTACTGCTACTTGTCCTTCATAAGGTTCTCCTCGGGCTTCCCCATGAACCGTTCGAGCTAACAATGTAACATCATTGCTGGAAAATCCCTTATAACTTTTACCTGCATTCGCTGCTTGGGCGGGAGTTGTTTCGGAGCTACCAACAAGGGACATCAGTAGAAAGGCTGCCACGCTACCCACGATCCACTTTTGAAATTTACTATTCATCATGACGCTCCTATCTTTAAAACTTGAAATATTTGTCTCTAGTTTGAGCGCCTGAATTTTTCTTTATGCATGGAATGTAAAAAACAGTGAAATCCACTCGACAAATTTTTATATAAAATTGATTTCATCTTTATCTCATCTTTAGTTCTCTGTTTTATAGTCCTACTGTACAAATAAACATAGTAGGAGGAACTAGAAAAATGAAAAAAATATTGTTATCTATATTCGTTGGTCTTTTAGCCATATCGGTAGTAGCTTGTGGAGGGAAGACAAACACACAGTCCACGACTGGGACAGAAAAGACAACCCAAGAAAAAGGGACTGATTTATTTGTCGGGGATTCTTTATTCGAGGGTCTAGCGGAGTTTGCTGGTAAAGAAAATGTAATTTCTATTGCAGGAACCACTGTCCAATTCGTCATTGAACAAAATATGAAAGAAATCTTAGATAAAAAGCCTGAGAATCTCTATTTATTACTAGGTTTGAACGATTTATCTTTTCCAGTTAAAGATCCAGTAAAAAAAGAATTGGATGAATACGAAAAACTAATAAACCAACTAAAAGAAAAAGCACCTCAGATGAAGATTCATGTGCTATCCCTTCCGTCTGGAACATCCGAGGCATTAAAACAGAATCCTCAATATAAAAATATCCCTACATTAAATAAAAAGTTAGAAGAACTTACTAAAAAGGAAAATGTCCAGTATGTTGATTTATCCCCTTTATTAAAGGAAAAACCAGAACTATATGGTGATGACGGCATTCATTTCAAAAAAGAATTTTATCCAATATTACTCGAAAAAATGAAACAATAATGAAGGGACAGACCTACATGCATAGCATCAAGACGAAGGAGACACAATCTCTTCCGTTACGTAATAGATATGTTCCTGGATTAGATGGATTAAGAGCATTTGCTGTTCTAGCAGTTGTTATGTATCATTTAAAACTAAATCATTTTGCACCAGGGGGACTTATTGGAGTAGGAATTTTCTTCGTTCTATCAGGGTATCTCATCACCGATATACTCCTTACACAATGGAGAAATCATGGAAAAATGAACCTACATGATTTCTGGATAAAACGAGCTAGACGATTGCTACCCGGACTACTCTTCTTATTAATCGTTGTTGTGATCGGGATAACCATATCCAACCCTTCCCGATTAGTAAATTTATGGGGTGACCTCCTTGCATCCCTGTTATATATAACAAATTGGTGGTTCATTGTCAGCGATGCATCCTACTTTTCCCATTTCAGTACCCCCTCTCCTCTACTACACCTATGGTCTCTAGCAGTAGAAGAGCAATTTTATCTCATTTGGCCGTTTCTACTAGCATTAGGGCTTGGTGTGATTAGGAAACGGAAATGGATGGTTATGTTCATCCTCTTAGGGGCATTTATCTCGGCGCTTGCTATGGCACTTCTATATCAACCCGGATTGCTTGATCAAAGCAGAATCTATTACGGAACCGATACTCGCGCATTCGCTCTACTTATGGGTGCAGCACTCGCTTTTTACTGCCCCCTACAAACGATTCCAGAGAAAATCGCTACTTTCCGTCGCGTAAGAGTAATCGTCACCTTACTAGGAGTAGCAGGATTCATCACTTTATTATGGATGATTTTGTTTACAAACGAAGTTGACCCTTTTCTTTATAAAGGAGGCATGGTCCTTCAATGCTTAGCAACTGTGGCTCTCATGATGGCAATCGTTTATCCCTCAGCAAAGTGGTTTCATCGGATTTGGGAATGGGCTCCGTTAAGATGGCTAGGAATTCGCTCCTACGGGATTTATTTGTGGCATTTTCCAATACTAGCCCTTCCTCTCCCTACTATACTGGGAGGTGAGGAATTCGCCATCGTTCGTGCAGTGATCCAAGTCTCTATCATTATCATCATAGCAACCTTTTCTTGGGAATTTATTGAAAAACCAATTCGATACAGACATACAAAAAGTAGTTTTGAAGATCAAGAGAACATCACAAAAATCCCCTATCGTCCTGTGTGACAAGAGGGGATTTTTGCTATCTAACTACCTTACGAATCGCATCATAAAGCAATCAAATTCATAAGTAATGCGTTCAAAACACGACCACATCCACGAAAGGAAGCCCTTCATCCAATTGACTGTTTCCCTCCCATTCCTTATAGAGCCTACAAAGATCAGCAAAACCCTCTCTTATCCCATGTGACAAGAGAGGGTTTTGCTATCTAACTACCTTACGAATCGCATCCATAAAGCAATCAAATTCATATAAATCCATCTGTTGTTTTGAATCAGATAGTGCCTTGGCTGGATTTGGATGTACTTCTGCCATAACACCGTCGGCGCCAACTGCTAGGACCGCTTTCGCCATCGCCGTTAAGATATCTTTTCTTCCCGCTGAGTGGGTAACGTCTACGATGACAGGTAGGTGTGTCTCCTGTTTGAGGATCGGAACCGCTGAGATATCAAGCGTATTTCGAGTCGCTGTCTCGTAGGTTCGAATTCCTCTTTCGCAGAGGATCACGTTTTTATTCCCCTCTGCCAAGATGTATTCTGCTGCCAATTTGAACTCTTCGATCGTAGCTGACAAACCTCTTTTTAGCAAAATAGGCTTGTTGGTTTTCCCTAATGCTTTTAGAAGGGGGGAATGATGCATATTACGCGAACCTACTTGCACCACATCCACGAAGGGAAGTGCTTCATCTAGTTGGTCCACGGACAAGATCTCGGTAATGACTGCCATCCCTAACTCTCGTGCCACTCGTGATAAAATCTGTAATCCTTCTACACCAAGACCTTGGAAGTCATAGGGGGAAGTGCGTGGTTTAAAAGCACCTCCTCGTAACAAACGAACCCCTTTTTGTACCATTCTCTCTGCTACGATACTGGTTTGATCATAACTCTCTACAGCACACGGTCCCATGATAAAGTGCGGATTCCCATCTCCGATTCTTTCTCCGTTGATCATGATAATGGTATCTTCTTGCTGATATTCCCTTGAATAATACATCACTTTTTTAGCTGTGTCTTTTGCCCGGGTTTGGATACGTTCTTGAAGCAGGGTTGCTACCATTTCTACTTCCTGTTGATCCATGTATCGAATCGCTTGTTGAAAAGGAAAATTCATCATAAAGCCATGATTTTCTTTTGCATCCTGTACAAGCTCCTGCCTTCGACTCATTAGATTCAAAATCTCCTCATCGAGATCCTGAATCGTCCCGCGCAAATCGGTTACGGTTGACAATGAAATCATCTCCTTGGATGATAGATAACGTTATATCGAAATTACGAAGCACGAGCTTTTTGCGGTGGTGCCTCGCTTATTTTTTCTGTGTTTTTTAGTTGAATAGCAAAGATAAGGGATAAGATTAAAAAGATAGCAGAACCAAATAATGCACATTGGTAGATAATCGGGCTCGTCTGACTACCACCGATTACGTCTGCGAATCCAATCACACTAGCTAAGATCGCAACGCCTAAGACAGAGCCAAGGCGATATTGAACTTGAAATAAGGTCGTTGCCCTCGCCATAGAGCCATGTGAGATGTGGTTAAAAGCAGTGGCTCGTAAGACTCCTACCGAATGACCAAGGAAAATCCCTACACTAAACATAAGTACTCTCACCGTCCAAGGGGTAACCGATGCCGACAAGAACGCAATTAACGCAAAGACTACGACTGAACCTGTTAACGAAAGAATCATTAATCGCTTTACGCCTAGTTTTTTTAAGGATGTCGGTAGAAGTTGAGATGAAATCATCAACCCGATCGCTTCAGGAAATACAGTAAGTCCTGTATGGAGCGCAGAGACATGGAGCGCATTTTGATACATGAGCGGGAAAATATACAGCATTCCGAACAAGGCCGCAGCCGAACATGCTGAGATGATGCTCATGATTCGAAATAATGGCTCGTTCAACAACTTTAGATCTAATAAAGGATCTTTTGCTCTACACTCTACGAAAATAAGAGCCAACATAAACGAAAGTCCTAAAACACCTGTGGTCCATATCTCAGGTGAAGTCCACCCTTGAGATGGCCCTTGAGTCAAGGCATACATGAACATCGAGAATCCAAAAACGGAGAGCAAAAATCCTTTCCCATCAAAACGTTCTCGGGTCTCTTTTCGATATTCTTCCAGAAACAACATCCCTACGATAACTGCTAAAATCCCAAATGGGATATTAATATAGAAAATCCACCGCCATGAAAGATGATCTACTAAAAACCCACCGATAATCGGACCTAGAGCAGGTGCGACGGCAATCGGAAATACAATCATACGTGACAATCTAGGCCGCTCTTCGGGTGAAAAGGTTCGAAAGAGGATCGCCATTCCTACTGGTGTCAACAGTCCGCCTGCCGCACCTTGAATGATTCGAGCCATATTCAGCGTGATCAAGCTCTCAGCCATTCCACAAAAAAGCGAGGATACTGTAAAAATACTAAGTGATAGCAAAAACACTCGTTTCGTTCCAAAGCGATCTCCTAACCAGCCGGCAATTGGTAGGAGCATCGCCACCCCTACCAAATACCCTACATTGATTGCGCTGGTTGCCGAAAGTGGAATTTGAAACGCTGCTCCTATCGCAGGTAAAGCTACATTGGTAATCGTCGCATCCATCGCCGCCATAAACATGGCTAACACATATACCAATACAACGACTTTTCTTTTACTCACTCGAATCGCCTCGTCACGTAACAGGATTGATTTCTACTGCTTTGGTAAGCTGTGTTGGGACTAAACTCTTCCATTCTGCATTAATATAAGCAAGACAGCTTTCTTTCTGATCTTTGCCGAAAGCTACTCTCCATCCCGCAGGTACTTCGATCCAGCTTGGCCACAATGAATATTGCCCTTCTTCATTTAATAGAACGAAAAAGGTACCTGTTTGATCATCAAATGGGTTGATCATGTTCTATCCTCCCCCTACAAATAAACTATCTCTGCTAGTTCTTTTAATTTCTCCCCTAGGATTTGACCAATCTCCTTCAATGGTTCTGGTTGACACATATCTTTGTGTCGGCATGCAATCTCATGCACCTCAATCTCTCCATCCACATACGCTTCCCATGAATCAGCGAACAGAGGAGTGAACCAATCTGGAATTAACGTTGAGCGGAAGAAAAGAAGATTCCCTTTAAAAGGAGCAGGTACATATTTTCGTAAAATGTCTACTGAATTTACATAGGCACTTCGCAAATTCAAGATCGTTTCTTTCTCTAAGCTTGCTAGAGCACTACCATCCCTACTCAAAATCTCGATCGCTCCCTCTAAATCAAGCGGCTTATCACCTAATCCCTCAGGATCATATCCACCTAGTGCTAGTAGGGCAATGAGTGCCTCATCATCACTTGGCGTATTTTTGATCGGAAGAAAATGGCTTGGATACGCATCTAGCATCGCTACAAGAGCAACCTCATCTCCTTGTCGTTGGAGTTGCGTAGCCATGGCATGAATCACATTTCCGCCTAGTGACCAACCTAGTAAATAGTACGGACCTTCTGGTTGAATTTCTTTCATATGCTGGATGTAATCCGCCGCCATCTCCTCAATCGATCTCGGCATCACATCTTTCCTAGCAATTCCCCGTGCCTGCAAGCCATAGATTGGATAATCCATACCCAATGTCGTCATGAGACCCGCATAACACCAGCTGAGACCTCCAGCAGGATGAACACAGAATAGAGGATGACGAGTTCCATTTTCTCGAAGTGGTAGAAGCACTTCCAATGGATTATGACTACTCCCCATCGCGAGGCTTTCAGCAAGCCCAGCTACCGTCGGAGCTGTAAACAGATGACCAATATTGATTTCGATGCCTAGTGATTCACGAATCCGGGTCATCAAGCGAACTGCAAGTAATGAATGTCCTCCAAGTTCAAAAAAGCTATCATCCATTCCTACACGTGGTAAATCTAAGACTTCCATAAAGAGATCACATAAAATCTCTTCTTGAGGCGTACGCGGTAATCTCCCTGATGCCTGAGTCGAAAAGTCTGGTGCTGGCAACGATTTCTGATCTAATTTGCCATTTGGTGTGAGGGGTAGCAGATCCATTCGTACCATTGCAGATGGAACCATATAATCTGGTAATTGACTTGCCGCATGTAGGCGGAGAGAGGAAAGCTCGTCCTGAGATCCAGAGATCATAACGACATAGGCAACCAGTCTCTGATTCCCAGGCTGATCCTCTCGCACGACAACCGCTACCTGTTTCACATCTGGATGTTCGTTTAAAACTGCTTCGACCTCACCTAATTCAATTCGAAAACCACGAATCTTAATCTGCTGATCTGCTCGTCCTAAATAATCTAACGTTCCATCTTTTCTAAAGCAAGCCAAATCACCTGTACGATACATCCTTGAACCCGGCTTACCAAATGGATTGGCGATAAATCGTTCAGCTGTCAATCCCGGGCGATTTAAGTACCCTCTGGCTAATCCATCACCGGAAATATAAAGCTCTCCTCTAACTCCGGGTGGAACTGGTTGTAACCATTGGTCAAGAATGTAGACTCCTAAATCGGGTATTCCTCTCCCAATCAAACTACTGGCCGAGACCTCTACACTTGCTTGATTGAGTGGACAATAACTTACATGCACGGTTGTCTCTGTAGTCCCGTACATATTAATCAATTTTGGTTTTTGATCTGAATGTCGGGTATACCAATCTCGTAATCTACTAAGCTCTAAAGCCTCTCCACCAAATACGATATAACGCAAAGAGAGCTTACTCCCTATGTCAGAGTGCTCCTGATCCGATTGAACCAATTGGTAGAATGCAGAAGGAGTCTGGTTTAATACTGTTACCTTTTCCTCTACCAATAACGTTAAGAAATCGACCGGAGAGCGGCTCGTATCATAAGGAACAATCACTAGACGGCCACCATACAGTAGTGCCCCCCACATCTCCCATACCGAAAAGTCAAATGCATAGGAATGAAATAAGGTCCACGTGTCATCTGACCGAAACTGGAACCATGAATCCGTTGATTGAAAGAGGCGAATCACATTTTGATGCGGGGTGACGACACCTTTCGGAAGCCCAGTCGACCCAGAAGTATAAATAATATAGGCAGGATGCTGTGGGTTTAATGACTGGTTTCGATCTGCATCTACCGGATTGGGTAGAGAATCTTCACCTTGGTTCACGTCCTCAAGCAACATAATTGGAATCGAGTGATCTTGCGGTAACGACAGAACCGTCTTTTCATCTGTAATCATGTACGAAGGCTGCGCATCACCCAGCATAAATGAAATTCGCCCTGCTGGATAAGCTGGGTCAAGAGGTAAGTACCCTGCACCCGTCTTCAGAATCCCCAGCAATGCTACCATCATCTGAGCAGACCTCGGCAGAGCAAGGGCAACAAACTGCTCAGGGCCAACTCCTCGTTCCATTAATGAGTACGCAATCCGATTCGCTTTTGCATTTAGCTCCTCATAGCTTACTCTTGTATTCTCGTAAACGAGAGCTGCCTTATCCGGATAAAGAGTAGCTTGTCGTTCAAAAATAGAAACAATCGTATCCTTCACTTCGAGGTTCTCTTCCACATCCCGGACTAATTTTGTCCGTTCCTCTTCGCTCAAGATTTCAAAACGGCCAATGAGTTGATTGGAGTCGTGTGATACACCCTCCAATAACCTGAGCAATCTCTCAATCAAAAGCTCAATCGTATTCCGTTCAAATAAATCAGTACTATACTCTAGGAAGCCGTGTAATCCGTTTCCATTTCCCTCTGCATCAAAAGACTCTCGGAACTCTAGCGTAAGGTCAAATTTAGCCGTACCCGTATTACTGAGATGAAAATGAGCTTGTAGTTCAGGCACATTCCACTTCAGATCAGGTGTGTTTTGCATGGCAATCATAATCTGAAATAGCGGATGTTTGGAACGGGAACGAGTTGGATTTAGCACCTCTACCAGTTTTTCAAACGGAACATCCTGATGTTCATATGCACCGATATTTACTTTCTTCACTCGTTCAATTAGTTCACGAAAGCTGGGTTCACCGGATGTATCTACCCGTAGTACTAGCGTGTTCACAAACAGACCTACAAGATCGCTAATCTGATCATCATTTCGGCCTGCGATCGGGCTGCCGAGCGGAATATCCGTCCCAGCTCCCATCCGAGTTAATAAAGCGGCAAACCCAGCTTGTAGTACCATAAAGAGGCTGGCCCCACTTTCGCGGGCGATCTCCGTTAGTCGGCTATGAAGCTCAGAAGGTATCTCAAAGGTGAGGCTTTCTCCTTGATAGCTCGATTCGATTGGGCGCGGGTAGTCTGTTTGTAACTCTAATTGATCTGGGAGGTGAGAGAGAACTCCCTTCCAGTAGTCGATTTGCTGAGCAATGAAGCCGTTTTGATTACTGACTTGATCAAGCAAACCCTCCTGCCAAATCGCATAATCCGCATATTGAACAGGTAACTCAGCAAAAGAAGATGTTTCTCCTCTTACTCTTTCTCGGTACGCAAACTCCAGATCTTTGATAAGAGGCGCAAGCGACCAACCATCTCCCACGATATGATGTAACAATAGTACTAGCACACCCGTATCGGCTGAAAACTCAAATAGCTCGGCACGAATGGCAGGTTCTTTTGATAAATTAAAGCTATATCGTACTGCCTGATGTTGAAGCTTTGAAAGTTCTTCTGCCCTGCACGGGGTAACATGCAGCCTTGGCACAGCCTGGTCCGCTCTTAAAATCAACTGGCAGGTACTACCTTTTTGATCTGGGAAAATCGTACGAAGAACTTCATGACGCTTCACTACATCGGCAAGCGCTTCCGCAAGCGCCACTTTGTTCATATCCCCCTGAAACTGGATCATAAGAGGAATATTATAAGTAGGACTTGGTCCCTCTAACTGATGAAGAAACCATAACCGCTTCTGGGAAAATGACAATGGAGCCTCTGCGGTTCCCTCCACCCTCACGATCGGCGGGCGAACAGGCTTTCCATGATCCAGTTGACTTACTAATCCAGCTACAGTAGGCGTTTCAAATATTTTTCCAATACCTAGTTCCACATCAAAAACGGCGCGAATCCGATTCATCAAATTCCCTGCTAGTAGTGAGTGCCCTCCTAAATGGAAAAAGTTATCATCTATCCCCACTCGGGATAAGCCTAATACCTCAGCGAACAGATCACATAAGATTTCCTCTTGTGGCGTTCTTGGCACTCGCTTGGAAGTAATCGACTCGAAATCAGGCGCAGGGAGTCGCTTCCGATCTAGTTTTCCATTTGGGGTGAGAGGTAGTTCTTCTAATATGACAAAAGAAGATGGGATCATATAAGCAGGTACACTCTCACTTACAAACTGCCGGAGCTCTGTCAGGTTTAAGGAAACACCCGCCTGCGGAACGATATAAGCGACCAATCGTTTGTCTCCCGGCCTATCCTCTCTCACGATGACAGCAACTTGATGAACTAGTGAATGACTGGCAATCACTGCTTCCACTTCACCTAATTCAATCCGATACCCTCTGATTTTGAACTGATGATCTGCTCGACTTACATACTCTAATGTTCCATCTAAGCGCCAACGGGCAATATCGCCTGTTCGATACATGCGTGAACCCGCAGGCCCATATGGATTTGCAATAAATCGTTCTGCTGTAAGATCTGGACGGCCAAAGTATCCTCTCGATAATCCCATTCCCGCTATATATAAATCTCCCGGGACACCTGGGGGCAGTAGCCTTAAGCTAGCATCAAGGATATATACTTGTGTATTCCACAGCGGCCGACCAATCGGGGGGGATAACAACTGCGACTTCGAAAGAGTACATGATGTGGACCAAATTGTGGTTTCTGTTGGTCCGTAGAGATTGGTTACCTCACATCCCAGATCAACCAGCGCAGATGCCAAATGACTCGGGAGCGCCTCTCCTCCTACCAGCACGTGTAGCCCCTCAAGTGAAGCTCCATCATAAGAAACAATCGTTTGCCAAAGTGTCGGTGTTGCCTGCATATGTGTAATACCATTTTCTTGAATCATCTTGACCAAAACAGATGGTGTTTGAATCGCTTCTTTCTGAGCTATCAGGCAAACTGCCCCACTAATCAAAGAAAGAAAGATCTCCAGAACGGAGATATCGAAAGCAATCGTGGTAACAGCTAGTAGACGATCTTCATTCCCCATCGGAAATGGATCTTGCATCGCCAATAGAAAGTTTACGAGACTTTGCCGATGTATGACCACCCCTTTTGGTTTCCCTGTAGAACCTGAAGTATAGATCATATACGCTGGATGTAGCGGTGAGATCGAGCTATTAGGTACAAACTCGTCAGGACTACATGTATCCAGATCCCTACTTAACTGCGTATCATCTAAAAGTAACTTGGCAACCTGAGCTGCTTCCGATAGGTGACCTTCTAACCCCCTTGACGTAATGATGTAAGCAGGATTGGCATCCTCTAACATGTACGAAATACGGCCCAGCGGATATTCTGGGTCAATCGGAAGATAGCCAGCCCCCGTCTTTAGAACGGCTAACATCGTGATGACCATATCCACACCACGAGGCAACAGAATCGCAACAAATTGCTCTGGACCCACACCACGCGAAGCAAGTAAATTCGCTAGACGATTACTTCGTTCATTTAATCCCTGATAGGAAAGGATCGTATCTGCACAGATCACAGCAGGGGCTTCTTTACATACCGCTACTTGTTGTTCGAACAGCTCCAACATACTGCTTGCGGCAAGCCGGTGCTCTGTTTGATTCCAAACCTCTACAACATTCCTTCTCTCGTCAGACAACAAAAGGTCGAAGGAACTGAAAGAATAAGAACCCTCAGTTTGGATCATCTGTTTGATGATAGACTGGACGCGGCGAAGATGGCGATATACTTCCTCTGCATGATACAGATCCGAGTTTGCCGCAAGATCCATGCGTAATCCTCGACCCTCTTTTTGCTCATAGAGCTGGAGGGAGAGATCTTCAACAGGTCCCGTAGCTAGTTTGTGAACAATGCCACAAGCCTCGGCAAAACGAAGTCCATATTCAAATGGCATAATATTGATCTGCGGCCCAAATAGGCGATTATTATCACCTAATAATTTACAATCACGACGTATTTCTTCATGACGATAGCGCTGGTGATTCCGTGTCTGGTTCATCGACTGGCGAATTTGTTTCAACAGCTCTTGTAATGAAAGACTTGGATGCATGTCTAACCAAAGCGGCACGACATTCATTACCATGGCTGGCACCTTTAACGAAGCAGAGCCCATGCGCCCCATCATTGGTAAACTTAACACAATCTCCTTTGATCCCGTCAAACCATGTAGATAGATAGCCATAGCGGCAATCATGCACTCTTGCCAGCTCGTCCCACAATCTCGAGCCCATTTTTTTAGCATATCAAAGTCATCAGAATGTAAAAAACAAGTAGATACATTCGTATTCCCTGATAACAAAACGGCACGATCCGCTAAGCTTACAATATCGGTTTGATTCTGATATCGCTCGATCCAGAATTGACGGTCAGTCTGATATTTCTCTGAGTTCTTGTATGTGATATCCTCTTCGATCACCCGCCCAAATGAGCCGAAAAAGCCTCCTTCACAAGAAGTGCCTTCTACCAAATCGGTATACACTTTCGCAACCTGATTCGACAAGAGGGAAAATCCAAAACCGTCAATCGCGATATGGTGTATCTTCTGATACCAAAGCGTACGATAATCCCCAAGCTTTAACAAGACTTGCTTATAAAGTGCCTCATGAAGCAAGTCGATGGGTTTAGCCAAATCCTCTTTCATCCACTTCATCGCGGAATCATAGGGGTTGCTTTCTTTACTCATATCGATGACCAGAACGCTGCATTTCTGATCACTACGAATCTCCTGCCATAGCTCACCCTCATCCTCATGAAACTGAACATGTAGCGATTCTGCTTCTACCATCACCATTTTAATAGCTTGGATCAATAATTCAAATTCAACATTTCCTTCTATTTCAACATATTCACCCGTATTATAAATCGGATTTTCTGGATCTAACTTCTGAGCATACCAGATCCCAGATTGAGCTCGAGTGAGGGGTCTCCGATTCGTTTTTGTATGCAACATGTATTTTTCCACCTCTAAACAAGTTGGTGTGAAGAATTAAACGTGTCGTTTCGCAGAAGATAATAGTTCCCACCAATGAGAAAGGGTTGGGTTCTCTGCTAGAGTAATAAAGTCAATCTCCACGCCATCTTGCCTCCAGCTCTCTACCAAACTCATTATCCGAATCGAATCAAGTCCTCTATCAAGTAAATTCTCTGTTTCCGAAATCGTACCTTCTGGCTCATCTAATAAATAAGCTACATGTTTACAAAGTGTCTCAAACGTCATAGGAATACTGCTCCTTTTTCAATTGCTCAACGATCTGATCTGTCGTAATGGTGTAAGCACAACGGGAAGCTGCATAATGCACGGCCATTTGATGATCCGGAAGGGAGAAATCAGCGACTGCATCTGCCACGAAAAACGATTGAATATCTTTCATAAATGCATCACAAGCTGTAAGTAGGCACCCAATATGAGCATACACTCCGCAAATAATGAGCTGGTCACGCCCCTGCTCTTTCATGTACTCTAGTAGATCTGTTCTCTGAAAAGCACTATAACGCCATTTTGTTAGGATCCGGTCATTCATTTCAGGCGAGAGCTCGTCCACGATCCGCGTCTGCAAAGGATCCTCAGCCATCCCTGGCCCCCAAAAATCAATTAGTAAAGCGCGATCTTCTGGACTTTGATCCCCTGGTTGAGCTGAATATACAACGGGAATTCCGAATTCCTTACATGCTTCTTTCAGAGATCCGATGTGCTTCATCAGTTCCACAATAGGCGACTGACCCACTTGATACGGTTGCATAAAGTACTTTTGCATGTCGTGAATCAACAATACAGCACGCTCTGGATCCGCCTCCCAAGCAACTTTATTTTTAGGTAAATCGATCGCTGTTGGCATCGCATAGGGCGTAATCAATGGAATCCCCACAAGTTCACTTCCTTTTTACACTTTTTTAAGAGTCATCTTCTCCGCAATCATCTGGCGCAACATTTTTTTACTCACTTTTCCTAGTGGAGTCTTCGGAAATTGATCTACAAACTCAATCCGATCGGGAATTTTATATGCAGCAAGTCCCCTGTCTTGCAGAAAGCGTCTAATCTCTGATGGAGTAGGGCAATTCTCTCTTGGAATCATAAACGCACACGATCTCTCTCCGAGAAACGAATCTGGCATCGACACGATGGATACATCTAGTAGGTCCGGATGAGCCAACAAATGATTCTCTACTTCCTCAGCGGCGATCTTCTCCCCACCGCGATTAATTTGATCTTTGTTTCTTCCCTCAACGATGATATAGCCTTCCTTATTTAGTCGCACAATGTCCCCTGTCCGATAAAATCCATCCGCGGTAAACGAACGAGCGTTATGTTCCCCCGCTTTGTAATAACCTCTTATCGTATACGGTCCGCGGGTTAACAACTCTCCTGCTTCTCCCTGTGGCACTGCCTGATCATCTTCATCCACAATTCGAAGCTCATCATACAGCGACATTGGCCTTCCTTGTGTTTCATGAATCAAATCATCTGGATCATCCAGTCTCGTATAATTAACCAAGCCTTCTGCCATTCCAAACACTTGTTGAAGCGTACATCCGAATGCAGGCTTTACTCGCTTCGCCATCTCCGCACTAAACTTAGCTCCTCCAACTTGCATCACTTTCAAACTAGAAAAATCCAACGTACGTGTTTTAACTCCCTCGAGCCAGATCAGCGCAATCGGCGGAACCATCGCGGTAATCGTTACTTGTTCTTTCTCAATGAGTGGAAAAGCCTCATCTGGACTTGATCCAGGAGATAAGACCACTCTTCCCCCAGCATACAAAGTACCGAGTACGCCAGGCGAACTAAGCGGAAAGTTATGAGCAACGGGCAATACCGCTAGATAGACACTATCCACATCCATCTGACATACCTCATTACTCATACGAAGGCTATAAATATAATCATTATGAGTGCGCGGGATAAACTTAGGCAGCCCTGTGCTCCCTCCCGATAATTGGAAAAGAGCGACATCTTCACCTTTTATTTGTACACTTATCATCGGAGACGGGTCATACAAATCAGCTAATGAGGCGAATCTGCTCCCGTTTTCTTCTCCCGTCACAAATACATGTTTCAAAGAAGCCGTTTCTTCTTGAACTTTTGTAGCCAGAGAAACATAATCAAATCCAGCATGGTTCCCCGAGATGATGTAAGCAACTGCTTCTGTAAACCCGCAGAAGTAGGAAATCTCACTATATCGATGAGTCGGAAGGGCTAATACTGGAACCGCTCCCAAGCGAAACAACGCAAAACAAACTTCAAAGAATTCGATCGTATTAGGAAGCTGAACCACCACCCGATCTCCTTTTTGAATCCCCATCTTTTGCAATCCTGACGCCAGTTGATCCACTCTATGATCTAGCTCCAAGTAGCTAATCTGCAGATCCCCTGCCGTAACAGCAATGCGTTCCCCGTACAAGCTAGCACGCTCTCGCAAAATCTCGCCAAACGTTTCTCCCCGCCAACACTGGGAATCCTTGTATTTTTTAACAAAATCACTTGGCCAAGTTGAACAACCCGATAACATCATGCCCCTCCAATCATTCTGAATTATAAGGCTTTTGTTCCGATCCCCATCGCATAAAGCATCGTCCGCATCTTAGCCGATGTCTCCGCTAATTCATCCTCCGGTTTCGAACCCGCTACGACTCCCGCCCCTGCATATAAAGACATCGAAGATCCTTCTAATTCAGCACACCGAATCGCAACAGCCCACTCTCCGTCACCACTCTCATCACACCATCCCACCATACCCGTAAAATACCCTCGATCAAACGGCTCGATTTCTTGAATCGCCTGAAAAGCTCGCTCTGTCGGATAACCACAAACAGCTGGTGTCGGATGAAGTGCAAGTGCTAGATCCAAGGAAGAGATCGAATCATCTAATACCTCTCCTTTTACAACCGTTGAAAGATGCCACATGGTTTCTGTCTGAATCAGCGTCGGTCTACCCGGAACCTCTAGATTACGGCACAAAGGTTGCAATGCTACCTTCACAGCTTCGACCACAATTCGATGCTCATGAAGATCTTTTTCCGATCGAAGTAATTCCTGTGCCCGTCTCTCATCTTCTATAGGATCTTCACTTCGTGGCCTAGATCCTGCCAGTGGATTCGCGATCACCGTATGACGTAACTTGGAGACTAAAAGTTCAGGGCTGGCTCCCAAAAAGGTTTTCTGCTTCCCTTCCGCTGTCTCTTTGCTTTTTACATCGACGGCAAAGGTAAATCCTTGTGGATTATAATGTGCTAACTTTTGCATAATCCCTTTTGGATCAATGGGTTCCGTCGTATGAACTCGTACCGATCGAGACAGAACGACCTTATCGAAATCCCCTTTCGCAATCCCAGAGAGTCCCTTATCTACACCAGCTAGATACATTTCTGGCGCTGGAACCGGCTCAGTTTCATATTGGAGCAATGGGGAGAATTCTTCGCCTAATCCCTTCTCATATTGGTACGGATCTGAAAACACACATTTCTCAGGAATAACCAATTGCAGCTCATTTTGACGATCAAACGGAATGGCTCCGACTACTACTGGATGTTCATGTCCTTGCCCACGCGCATTTGACAACGCTTGCTTCACCAAATGCGCCACTTCACCGCCATTTACTATTCGCTCAAAAACACCTGTTCCGTGTACAACATTCCTCGGGGAAGCAAAATAAAAATCCCCTGCAACGTAGTCATCGAGCAAAGACTCCTCCTTCACTTCCTCCTGAACCATTCGATTCACTATTCCATCTCCTCCTCAGCTAAACACCTAACGTGGCTCCACCATCGATACAAATATTTTGCATCGTAATGTGGGACGATCGATCCGAAACCAAGAATAGTACCGTTTCCGCTATATCAATCGGTCTGGCTATCTTCCTAAGCGGAATTCCGAGTCGATAGTCTTCGCTTACCCCGTTAATGCATCGGTCTTTGCTACGTTCATCATCTTCCCACAGCAATTTAAGCATGTCCGTCTCTGTTGATCCCGGAGATACGATATTGCAACGAATGTTATATTGCGCTAGCTCAAGGCCAAGACACTTTGTAAACATCACCGCTGCTGCTTTCGAAGATGCATAAGCAGAAAACGACATTCTCGGTGTACTTGCTGCATTCGATCCAACCGTTACAATCGAACCCCTTCTGCGTGAAATCATCCGCCGACTCACACTACGTGAAAGATAAAAAACACCTGTCGAATTAACAGCAAAAGTTTGCTCCCAATCTTCGTCTGTCAGATTATTGACATTCCCCATTCGCAATACGCCTGCTACATTCACCAAAACTTCAATCGGACCAATCCCCGCTTCAATCTGATCAATTACACTCTCAACTTTTGTCCGATTTCGGATATCCACTTGAAATACAGCACCATCCGATCCATCCTCTTTCAGCTCAGACTCCAACTGATAAATTCCCTGTTCATCACAATCAAAAGCCGCTACAAACATCCCACTCTTAGCTAGCTCCCGAGCAACTGTCCTGCCAATTCCTCCAGCAGCACCTGTTACGATCGCCACCCGACGATTTAGCTCCTCCACTATCCAACCTCATTCCTTCCGCACAAAACATATCTATAAAATGAATAGCAAACGAAAATGATTCTCAGTATCATTCGTGCAAGTAAATGATAACCATTATCACTTTAATAGTCAATAAATTTCAATCTAGTTTTAACATTATTTTTTATATATAAAAGGATGAATTTTGTAGTGGAATTGTTATATACCTTATCTTTTTTGTGTTTTTAGTATTGACTCAAGTTAGAATCAAGGCTATATTGATAATGATTATCAATACTATTGTAACTTATTTGTTTACATAAAAGGGGAAAATATAGTGAAAAAGAATTTGGTCAAACTTAATCTAGTAGCCGTTTTTATATTGTTATTCGTACTCGTAGCTTGTAACAACAAAACCGAAACCGTTTCCAGTGAAAACGGAAACAAAACAGAAACTCTTTCTTATCTCGATAAAGAGTACAAAGTCCCTGCTCAAGTGAAAAACATAGCAACCGCTAGCCTTGAAGCGATGGAAGATGCCGCTGTATTAGGCGTAAAACCAGTAGGTGCCATTACTATAGGAGGAAAACTTCCTAGCTACCTTGCTAAAGATTTAGATGGCGCCAAGTCAATTGGAGAAAAGCAACAACCTAATTTCGAAGCGCTCCTCACTTTAAAGCCTGATGTCATTTTGGGCACGTCGAAGTTTCAGCCAGACGTAGTAGAAAAATTAAACAAAATCGCTCCGATGATCCCTGTCTCCCACATCTCTACGAACTGGGAAACAAATCTCAAGATGATGGCGGCCCTAACGAAAAACAAAGAAAAAGCAGATCAGATTATCAGCAAATATAAAGAGGACGCTGCTAAATTAAAGCAGTCCCTTCAACCTCTTAAAGATAAAAAGGTCGTTATCATCCGAATTCGTGGCGGAAACATTAATCTTTATCCAAGCAATGTTTATTTCAATCCCGTTTTATATAACGATCTAGGACTAACCATTCCGAAAGAAATACAAGCAGCTAAGGCTCAAGAAGTGGTCACATTAGAAAAATTTGCAGAAATCAATCCAGACTATCTTTTTGTTCAATTTGCCGAAGGTGAAAATGCTGACAAGAAACAGGCTTTAGAAGACCTGAAAAAGAACCCAATCTGGAACACCATCCAAGCTGTTAAAAATAATAAAGTATTTGTAAACGCTGTAGATCCGATGGCCCAAGGCGGAACTGCTTGGAGTAAAATAGCTTTCTTAAAAGCAGCAGGAGAACAATTAAACAGCAAGTAAGCTAGTGCAAAGTTAGGTGTGTCACTGATATGGTAAATAAACATCAAGTACCTAAAATCATTATTTTAACTGCTCCACTATTGATTATTCTGGTTATTTTCCTATCCATTCTCTATGGGTCAAAATCGTTTGATCTCATGACCGTTTGGGATGCAATCTTTCACTATCAAGCAGACAATAAGGATCATGCGATTATTCAAAGTTCGCGAGTCCCTAGAATACTAGGCGCATTACTCATAGGTGCATATCTAGCCATATCGGGCGCACTCATGCAGGGGATGACAAGAAATTATCTTGCATCCCCTTCTATTATGGGTGTTACGGATGGATCTGTTTTTGTGATTACACTATGCATGGTTTTCATCCCAAGCCTCTCTTCTTATCAGATGATACTTGCCTCTATGATCGGGTCCGCGCTCGGTGCAATCATCGTATTTGGCTTTGGTTCGCTCGTTCGAAATGGACTTTCTCCCATTCGACTCGCTATCATCGGCACCGTAATTGGTACTTTTTTAAGCAGTCTTTCCGCTGCGGTTGCTTCCTACTTTCAAGTATCACAAAATGTTAGCTTCTGGTACAATGCCAGACTACATCAAATTGATCCGAGTATGCTGAAACTAGCGATTCCTTGCGGTGTGTTCGGCATTATCCTTTCCTTATATGTATCTAAATCCATCACGATTCTCTCACTGGGAGAAGAAATTTCCATTACCCTCGGGCAACGTACCAAGTACATAAAAGTAATGTCCATGTTAGCCGTTATATTCCTAACAGGAACAGCAGTTGCTTTAGTTGGAAAAATTGGATTCGTTGGACTTATCATCCCACATATGACTCGACTTCTAGTAGGGATCGACTATAGATGGGTTATTCCCTGCGCAGGGATCATAGGTGGGCTATTCCTCGCTATATGCGATATTCTAAGCCGATTTATTAATTATCCGTTTGAAACCCCGATTGGTGTTTTGACTGCCATGATCGGTGTCCCCTTCTTCCTCTATCTCATTCGCAGCAAAGGGGGGAAGAATGTTGTCTAAATTAGCAAACTCTCGATACACAATAAGCTTATTGATACTTATCACGCTATTCTTCACACTCTTTTATATTAGTCTCACCAATGGAACTTTTGATCTTACCATAAACGATGTCGTGCGCACTCTCTTACGGATCAACCCAGTTTCAGCTCATGATTTTGTCTTATTCGACCTCCGACTCCCAAGAATCGTCATTGCTAGTTTAGTAGGTCTAGGACTCGGGATTGCTGGGGCGGTCATCCAAGGTATCACAAAAAATGGATTAGCTGATCCTGGAATTTTAGGGATTAATGCGGGTGCAGGTGCAGCGATCGTCCTATTGTTATTCTTTTTTCATGAGCAGCTTGGCTCTTTTTCGGTTCTCATACAACCTTTGTTTGGATTGGTGGGTGGATTAGGAGCCGCCGTTATCATTTATCTGTTAGCTTGGAAGAATGGACGGATCGATACACAACGGCTGATTCTAACTGGGATTGCCATCAGCTCTGGCTTTGGCGCGCTGGCAATGTATCTATCGCTGAAAATGAAGGCAACCGACTTTGAAATGGCAACCGTCTGGACTACGGGGAGTGTTTACAATGCAAACTGGCAATCCATTCTCGCTATGCTACCATGGTTCCTCCTTATCATCCCGATCTATCGAAAATCCTACTTGCTTGATTTGTTTCAATTAGAAGAATCGAGCTTAAAAAGTTTAGGCGTCTCGTTAGAGAAAGAGAAAGCAATCCTGCTATTAAGTAGCATTGGGCTCGTAAGTGCCTGTGTCTCTGTATCAGGCGGTATCGGCTTTATTGGCCTGATGGCTCCGCATATAGCCAAACAGCTCATTGGACTCAAGCATCGCTACATTATACCCATCTGTGGCTTAATCGGCATGACCTTAGTGGTCGGATCCGATTTTATCGCTAAGAATCTATTTGCTCCAGCAGAAATATCAGTTGGGATCGTCATTTCCATCATCGGCGTACCGTATTTTCTTTATTTATTATTAAAAGCTAGAAGTTAGATTTTAGGAGAGATGGCTATGAGTATCCTACGTGTAGAAAATGCAGAAGCGAGATATGATGGGCATGTAATCTTTAAAGATCTGTGCCTAGATGTAATAGAGGGGAAAATTACAACCATTATTGGCCCAAATGGCTGTGGAAAGTCTACGCTACTGAAAACCATGGGGCGAATTCTCAAACCGAAGATCGGAAAAGTGTATTTACAAGAACAAGATATCAACACCCTGCCAACACAGGAAATCGCAAAGCGCCTTACTTTGCTTCCCCAAAACCCTGTAGCCCCCGGAGAACTAGCGGTAGAGGAACTGATTTCATATGGTAGATATCCGCATCGGAAAAACATTAGCAAACTAACCACAGAAGACAAAGAAAAGATTGAATGGGCACTAGGGATTACTCACACCCTCCCTTATCGTAATCGCCCGCTAGGTAGCTTGTCTGGGGGACAACGGCAAAAAGTCTGGTTAGCCATGGCGCTCGCGCAAGATACAACAGTCTTACTACTAGATGAACCCACAACTTACCTAGATCTAGCCCATCAATTAGATGTCTTACAAATCATCGAGAATCTAAACCAAAATCATCAATGTACCATTGTCATGGTACTTCATGATATTAACCATGCTGCCCGATTTTCGCATGAAATGGTGGGAATGCGCGACGGAAGAATTATGGCTACTGGGAGTCCTCATGAACTGGTTACAGTGGATATCTTAAAGCAGATCTTTCATATCGATGCCCGAATTATGATTGATCCGTTTAATGGTGCACCTGTCTGTTTCGGCTATGAAAGTGTCCTGTTAGAAGAAGAAACCTCACCTATGATGGAAAAGGAGAACATCGCCACATGAACAATAGCACTGTAAAAATCGAATCATCTTCTCCTCAAATTGACCGTTGGATCATGCATAGCAAAGAATTAAACCTTCCCTACCATCTAAATATTTCTGTGCCCACACAGCCAGCTCCACCTACGGGGTACCCAGTAATCTATGTATTAGACGGAAATGCCTTTTTCCAGACGATACAGGAACAAGTCCGCTTACAATCAAAACGATCTGACAAAACAGGGGTTCATCCTTCCATTGTCATCGGTATCGGTTATCCAGGCGACACTGATTTTAATCTACCGCGAAGGTTTTATGATTTTACAGCACCATCTGAATCAGAGATTTCTCCGAAACCAAATGGGGAGAAATGGCCTGAATCAGGTGGGGCTCATCAATTTCTTCACTTTATCGAAACAGAACTAAAACCGTTTATTTTTCAAAACTACAAAGTAGATGAAAATAAACAAACTCTTTTCGGCCATTCTCTAGGGGGTTTGTTTGTACTCGAAGTACTCTTTACCAAGCCGCAAGCTTTCCAAGGATACATCGCCAGCAGTCCTTCGATCTGGTGGAATCAATGTAGTGTTTTAACCAGAGAGGCCCAATTCCCTTCTCTTGTCTCCTCCATCTCTTCCGAAATCCGGCTATTTCTTACAGTAGGCTCCTTAGAACTGGATCATATGGTGAATGATGCTACTAAGTTGTCTGAAAGGCTCCAAACTCTGACTCACGACACCTTTCAAATGAGCTTTCACAACGCAGAATGTGAAAATCATCTATCTGTTGTAGCCGCAACGTTAAGTCGTGCTCTACGTTTTGTTGGAAATAACAAGACGTCCTAACCGATCGGTATTCAAAGGTCCTATTCCTGTAGAAATGACCTTTGAATACCGATCTCTTTGATTTCTTACACCTTTATCGTATAATACTAGGGTTAGTCATCACGGAAAGGCAGGTATACTGATGAAAACAATTCAAATCATTACAACTGGTGGCACGATTGGGATGGCTATAGATCCCAAAGCACAAGGAGCTAAACCTACTGGTTTCTCATTTATCAGGGATAACATCTCTCTATTCTCACCTTATGCCCACGTACAAGTTGATTCCTACCTTAATATTCCAAGCCCTCATATGACATTAGATCATATGGTAAATCTTGCACAAAAAGTAACACATTATCTAAAGCAACCCGATATTGATGGAGTCGTCATCACCCACGGGACTGATACCATGGAGGAAACAGCTTATTATTTACAACATGTCTTACCAAAAGGGAAACCGGTTATCATAACAGGGTCGATGTCCAATCAAAGTGAGGCTAGTTTTGATGGGCTACAAAATCTCGTACACTCTGTACATATTGCAACGTTGCCCGAATCTGCCCCCCACGGGGTCTTGGTTGTGTTTCAAAATGAAGTGCATAGTCCGATCCATATGACAAAAACATACCCAGACCGCCTGCCTTTCTTCGAATCCTTAGTAGTCGGTCCGATAGCAAAGCGATTAAAAGCTGATGAATTCGAGTGGATTGTCCCAGTACTCGACCACCCACAATTCCCTATTCAATACTTAACCAAAGAGGTCGTCCTCTTCACTGCTTATGCAGGCATGGATCGTTCTTATATCGATTGGGCCATTTCGAATAAAAAGGATGGTATCGTCATTCAGGCATTAGGCTTCGGACATCTACCACCTGCTGTCCTCCCTTCCATTATAGAGGCGATTCAATCAGGGATCCCTGTCATCATCACTTCACGATGTGCCTATAGCGCGACAGGTACCACGTATGCATATGAAGGAGGAGGGAAACATTTAGAAGAACTCGGCTGTATCCTTGCCCAAGGGAACGGTCAAAAAATAAGAATCTTCCTAAGTATGATCCTAGAACAAACTACTAACGTAACCAAAGTCAAAGCCTACTTTAGCCAGAAATAGAGGGAATGAATCGTGAAACCACTTCGTACACTCTTTGAGTTTGAAAAAAATAATACTACTTTTCAACGAGAAATAACCGCAGGCTTAACCGCATTTTTTACAGTAGCCTATATCATTGTGGTAAATAGTTCCATCCTCCACGATAGTGGGATTAATCTTCAGATGGCAGTTTTGGCGACTGTTTTTGTCTCCATCTTCGGATGCCTATTAATCGGTCTATACGCAAATGCTCCCATCGTCCTCGTACCCGGCATGGGCATTAACACATATTTCACCTATACCATCGTACAAAACCAAGGTTTATCGTGGCAGTCGGCTCTTGGAATCGTGGTCATCTCTGGCCTTATCTTCATGATCGTCGCTTTTACCAGCCTAGGAGTCAAAATGACTCAGGCCATCCCTTCATCCCTTAAACATGCCATCTCTGTTGGTATTGGTGTCCTCATCACCTTTATCGGTTTACAAAAAGGCGGCGTCGTCTTGGTTCACCCGCAAACAGGGCTTCAATTAGGAAATCTGAGTGACCCACAAGTGATCCTAACCTTAATCGGCCTTTTGATTGCCCTCACACTATTTATACTAGATCTAAAAGCAGCGTTTTTACTAACCATTCTTTCCATCACCAGCTTGGCTGCTTATATCGGGATTACCAACCTATCCACTTCCCAGTCCCTTCAAATTAGTGAATATACATCGTTCTTTGGCTCATTTTCGCTCAAAGACATGGGAAAAGTAGATTTTTGGTTAGCTGTTTTCTCGTTAACCCTTCTTTCTGTATTTGAACATGTTGGCTTACTTCAAGGACTACTTCCTAACAAAGACCGTTTTGCTCGTTCTCTAAAAGCGGGTTCCGTTACAGCCATGGTATCCGGATTATTTGGCACCAGCCCGACTATTAGCGCAGCCGAAAGCGCAGCCGGAACCGCAGTAGGTGGACGAACGGGACTAACCGCGATTACAACTGGGCTTGCATTTGCGTTAACCCTATTGTTCTTGCCATTTATTAACATGATTCCCAACAGTGCTACCTCTCCTATTCTAGTCATCGTGGGAGCACTCATGTTTCAATCCGTTAAAGAGATTCCGTTCCATAATCTCAGCGAAGCCATCCCCGCCTTTTTGCTCATCATCTTCATCGGCTTTACACAAAGCATCCCAGACGGAATGGCATTTGGCTTTATCAGTTACGCCATCGTCCGGATCATCAAAAAAGATTTCCGCAAGGATAATATGGTGTTATTCATCATTGCAGGGCTATTTCTCATATCATTGTTTTTAAAGTAAGTAAAAATAGATATATAACCCCCTTCGCCATCAAAATGGAAAGGGGGTTATATTATTTATTTATCTTATTATTTGAGCGTCCGCTTACGCATTAAATCTTCTGTTATCTTCTTCCCATGATGACGTCCATTTTCGATAAAAATCTTAGTTGAATCAAATCCTGTAGCAACTACGCCTGCTAAATAGGCACCTGGGATACTTGTTTCCATCGAGTCGCTTAAAATGGGAACATGTCGCTCTACATCGATCTTCACACCCATTTTCTCTAAAAGAGATAAATTGGGATGATAGCCAATCATGGCAAATACCACATCAGCAGGAAGTGATATCTGTTTTCCCTTTGCATCCACTATCACCTCATATGGTGTGATTTCTTGGATTTGCGCCTCCCAAACCATCTTCACACGCCCATGTTCAATCGCCGCCTCAATTTGAGGTAGCACCCATGCCTTCACGCTAGATGGAAAAGCATCTTTACGATATACCATTGTGACATCCGTTCCCGCTAACGATAACTCTAGCGCCGTATCAATAGCAGAGTTACGCCCCCCTATCACGACTGCTTTTTGATGCGCGTACGGATGTGCATCTTTAAAGTAGTGATGGACATGGGGTAAATCCTCTCCAGGTACCTTTAGTAAATTAGGATTATCATAATAACCAGTAGCCAGGATGACATTCTCAGTCTCATAAACTTGCTTCCCCTGCCTATTTTCACTCGTTATGCGAAACCCCTCTGGTATTCGCTGTACATCGATTACTTCTTCATGTGTATGGATCGGAATTTGAAACAGATGAGCTAGTGTACGAAAATATTTGAGTGCCTCTTCCCTACTCGGCCTCTCTTTAGATGAGATAAAAGGAACTCCACCTATTTCGATCTTATCAGGAGTGCTAAAAAAAGTCATAGATGATGGATAGTGATAGACAGAATTAACAGCACATCCTTTTTCTAGGATGAGTGGCTCGATCCCTACCTTTTTTAATTCAATAGCCGTGGACAATCCACAAGGGCCTGCACCAATAATAATGGCTTCCTTCATAAAAACTTCATTCCCTTTTCAAAAGAAAAACACCCGTTTGATAGGGCGTTTTCATATTCAAAATCGTTATTTTTATTATACCCAACCTCTAAAGCGTGATGCCTCGGCCATTTTTCTTACTCCTACCATGTAGGCAGCCAAACGCATGTCCACACCCCGAGATTCAGCGGCGTTATAAACATTTTCAAAGCCCTTAACCATCACTCTTTCGAGCTTCTCTTCCACTTCTTCCTCTGTCCAGTAATACCCTTGGTTGTTCTGAACCCACTCGAAATAAGAAACCGTTACTCCACCCGCGCTCGCCAGTACGTCTGGAACAATCAAAACACCACGTTCATGAAGAATTTGCGTTGCTTCTAATGTTGTTGGACCATTCGCTGCTTCCACAACGATACCAGCCTTGATCTTATGAGCATTTTTCGCCGTAATCTGGTTTTCGACAGCAGCCGGAACCAAAATATCACAATCAAGCTCTAGTAGTTCTTGGTTTGTAATCGTCTCTTTAAACAGGTTCGTTACGGTCCCAAAAGAATCACGACGCTCAATCAAATATTCTATATCTAAGCCGTTTGGATCATGCAAAGCCGCATGTGCATCGGAAATTCCGATTACTTTTGCGCCTGCTTCATGCATAAACTTCGCTAGGAAGCTACCTGCATTACCAAAACCTTGAACGACTACTCTTGCACCCTTTAACTCTAGGCCACGTTTTTTAGCAGCTTCCCCAATCATGATCGTAACACCTTTAGCTGTAGCAGTTTCACGCCCTCGTGATCCTCCAAGTACTAAAGGCTTACCTGTAATAAAGCCAGGAGAATCAAATTCACGAATGCGACTATATTCATCCATCATCCATGCCATTACTTGCGAGTTTGTAAAGACGTCTGGTGCGGGGATATCCTTTGTAGGGCCAACTAACTGACTAATGGCTCGCACATATCCGCGGGAGATGCGCTCTAACTCACCAAATGACATCTTACGCGGATCACAGATGATTCCACCTTTACCTCCGCCGTATGGCAAATCGACAATTCCCGATTTTAAACTCATCCAAATTGAAAGCGCTTTCACTTCTGATTCGGTCACATCTGGATGGAAACGCACTCCACCTTTAGTTGGACCCACTGCATCATTATGTTGCGCACGATATCCAGTAAATACCTGTACAGAACCATCATCCATTTTAATTGGAATACGTACAGTTAATACGCGTTGTGGTTCTTTTAACAATTCATACATCGCTTCTGAATACCCAAGCTTATCAAGTGCTTCTTTAATAACAGTTTGTGTTGATACAAGTACATCTAGATTTTCCTGTTCGCGAGACTCCTGACCTGCGGCCATCGTATGTTGTCCCATCATTACCACCTCGAAGAGTAATTACAAATAAAAGAAAAAGATCCAAACACTGTAGAAATGTAATAGCAAACCAAGTATACACCAATTATATTAGGTAAGAGAACCCCTATCACTATCACACTCTACTACATTATGATTCCAGAATCAATTATATAGGGTGCAAAATGAATTTTCATCGATGACAAAAAGCACGTCCTAACCGGACGTGCCTTGATCACTTGTACCAAAACATTTATTAATCTCGCGGATCGCATTATTCCCCCAAATTACTTTGCCATACTCAGTAAGAACTGCATCCGTAACTGTAGAAGCTTCTCCATACTCAGATAACATTGCGACCAGTGTATCCAGATTAGGCGCTTCCAGGCCTTCATCTAGCACTAGATAGTAAACATCCTGGTAAGTGTATACTCTTCCACCTTGAGGAATAATTGACTTCATGCGTATCGCTGCCTGAATCAGATATTCGAGGTCAGAGAACCGGAAAATGACTCGATCCGTCTCTTCCATAGTGACTTCTAACTCATACATATCATCCGTATCAAAGTCATCATCGCTTGCCTGTGGTGTACGACCACGAGTTACCACCACAACCATACCTTGTGCAGGCATCGCAAACACCTCTACTGCAACAGGTCCAGCAATCTCAAAGCCCAACTCTTGGTATGCATGTTCCATCATATCGTTGAACAATTCATGTACCTTAGGGATATCACGCCACATGTCTTCTTTCTTGATCCCGCGATCCATGAGATCGTCTAAGGTCAAGAAGAAACGGACCTTGTCTCCCCCTAGACGCTCGACACGCATGATTAACCCTCCCTCACTGGAGACCTCCACATAATACACAATATATAATATGTGGAGAAAGAGTGAACCGTTCCGTCCTCGGGTCTCCATTTCTTTCTTCTTTTATTTTACACGATTTACTAAGCCTTTGCATTAGTCACTCAAAGCCACGTGGTGGTTTTCTGTTTCTTTACCCATCTTTTTCCCTCTTGTAAACCTATTAACAAACAAAAAAGAAGAGTCATCCACGGAGAGGACCAAATTAATAATACGAGTAGTACTATGTATCCTAAACAGATAAAAAGCTCGCTATTTAACCCATTCTGCGAACACTCTCGAGATAATTCCCATAATATACCAAAGAAACGTAAAAAGTTAGTAATACACAAAAAAACACTACCTATATAAAATAACATAACCATTAGAAAACGATAGTTTAGATACTGCCACCAACTATTTGTGACAGTATAATCTAAGCTTACGGTCACAAATACAAGAAAAGCGGTAAACAGAAACAACGAAATCTTTCGCACAATCATAATATGTTTCTCCTTTAATGTTTGGAACTAGTCTATGAGCTAACCCAAGCAAACATCCTTCACCATTTACGAAATAACAAAAAAATCTTGATCTTTTCACAATGTGCCTTCTGTTTTCCCTTGCAATCTATAGGAAATCGTTCTAAAATGAGGTTTGGAAGTGGACTTTGTTCATAATTTGCTTGATAAACGAGAGGGGTTTGAAACCTATGCGTACTTGGGTTGATAAAGACACATGTATTGCTTGTGGCGCATGTGGAGCAACCGCACCAGACGTGTATGATTACGATGAAGATGGTATCGCATTCGTAATCCTCGACGACAATACTGGTACTGCTGATGTACCTGAAAATTTACATGATGATGTTCGCGACGCTCAAGAAGGTTGTCCAACTGATTCTATCAAAGTTGAAGACTAGTATTTTTTGGAACTGCAATCATTCATGATATATGATTGCAATAACAATACCTAATGAACTTCTATTGGAGTTTACTAGGTATTGTTTTTTATTTGCTTCCTCTCCAGAAACTGAATACAATGGGAATAGACGAAACTGGTAGCAGGAAGCTCCACACGATCGTCCATTACATACCGCATTACATAGGAGGAACCCTTATGTCGAAAGAACTAGTAGTAGATGCTTTTATTGAAATTCCTACAGGAAGTCAAAACAAATATGAATTTGACAAAGAAAATGGTGTGTTCCGTCTGGATCGTGTTCTATTTTCCCCTATGCATTATCCAACCGAATACGGCTACTTAGATGCAACCCTCGCTGAAGATGGCGACCCACTTGATATCTTAGTCCTTACAAGCTTTCCAACCTTCCCTGGTTGCGTCATCTCTAGCCGTGTAGTTGGCGTATTGGTCATGTCAGATGACAAAGGCCAAGATGAAAAAGTACTTGCTGTACCAACAGAAGATCCACGTTTTAACCATATCAAATCCCTAGATGACGTAAACGATCATGTGAAGAAAGAAATCGAACATTTCTTCCGCGTCTACAAAGATCTTGAAAACAAAACCACCGTCATTGAAGGTTGGAAAGATGCAGATTTCGCTGCTAATCTATATCAAGAATGCTTAGATCGTTATCAAAGCAATAAATAAAAGGATACAAAAAACGTCTAAAAGAGCCAAATCGGCTCTTTTTTATGAAATTTGCTTAAAAAACACGAATTTTACCCCGTTGACTAGTCATATTATTCGTGTTAATGTAGATGAAACTTCAAATATGACATTACTTTGATGGAGCCAAGTGAATGCGTTCACTCTCAGAGAGCCGGTGGTAGGTGGAAACCGGTAGGAAATCATTCATCGAGCACTCCGGAGTAGACTAGCTGAACTCGATAGATAGTAGGTTAGTACGGTGGAAACCGTTATCCCATGTGTCGATTTCGTTTATTTCGACCAGCAAGGTCATATGTGTGAACATATGACAAACTGAGGGTGGCACCACGACCTTTCGTCCCTCATCCATAATAGGATGAGTATGGGATGGAAGGTCTTTTTTTTATTTACCTTACAGGAGGCTGATAATCATGACATTTTCAGAAAAGTTTCACTTGCGCATTCCTGGGCCTACGCCTATCCCATCACGAGTTCAACAAGCGATGAATCAACCGATCTTTGGTCATCGCAGTCAAGAAGCAACCCAACTCATTCGCGAATGTAGTCAACTGCTAAAGCCTATTTTTGGCACACAACAAGATCCTCTTATGTTCACCAGTAGCGGTACATCTACCTTAGAAGCAGCTGTTATCAACACATTATCGCCTGGGGACGAAGCACTAGTAATCGTCACAGGATCATTTGGGGACCGCTTTGCTAAAATCGTAGAGCGTTACGGATTCACGTTACATCGTCTCGATATCGAATGGGGAAAATCGTGTAGTCCTAAACAGTTACAAGTGGCTCTTCAGCAACACCCTAAAACGAAAGCCGTCTTTGTCACATATTGTGAAACGTCTACAGGTGTTTTAAATCCAGTTCAAGAACTATCGCAAGTGGTACACACTCACTCAGAAGCACTTTTCATTGTAGATGGCGTTAGCTGCATAGGTGCCGTACCTTGTCAAATGGATGATTGGGAACTTGATATCGTCGTAACAGGTTCACAAAAGGCCCTTATGCTCCCACCAGGACTAGCATTTATTGCTGTCAGTAGCCGGGCATGGAGACAAATCGAACAAAATCAAACACCTAGCTTCTATTTGAATTTACTTCAATATCGGAACAGCTTATCGCAAAGCACCACCCCTTATACCCCAGCCGTCTCCCTTCTCTTGGGTCTAAGAGAGGCACTATGCATGTTAGAAGAAGAAGGCTTAGAACAAGTCTTCCAGCGGCACGAACTACTGATGAGCATGTGCCGAGCAGGAGTCCAAAGCATGGGTCTTACTCTCATGGCAAGCAATCAAGACGCATCTCCTACGGTTACTTCGATCTACGGTGGGGCTGAGGCATGGAGTTCAGAGGGAGTACGAAAGCACTTAAAACAATTGCGTGTCCTAGTAGCAGGTGGACAGCAACATCTAAAGGGACAGATTTTCCGAATCGGCCATATGGGCTATTGTGATTCGCTAGATATGCTAACCACTTTAAGCGCACTCGAAATCGCCCTTATCCAAGCAGGAGTCCCTATTTCACTTGGCTCTGGCGTAAAAGCAGCTCAGGAGGTGTACCTTAACCATGTATAAAGTACTTATTACGGATCCATTAAGCGATCTAGGAATCGAAAAATTATTACAAGCAACCGATGTTCACGTGATTCGCCAAACCAATCTAACTCCCGAACAACTCCTTATCGAGATCGAAGATGCTGATGCCTTACTCGTACGTAGCCAAACAAAAGTGACAGCAGATGTCATAGCGAAAGGGAAAAAGCTAAAAGTGATTGGCCGGGCAGGAGTCGGTGTAGATAACATTGATGTCTTGGCCGCTACAAAGCATGGTGTTATTGTTCTGAATGCACCAGATGGGAATACCATCTCTACGGCTGAACACACCTTTGCGATGATGATCTCCCTCGCCCGCAACATTCCGCAAGCCTATCGCTCTACGATCCAAGGGGAATGGAAACGGAAAAAGTTTGTCGGGATAGAGCTAAATAAAAAGACTCTGTCCATCATCGGATTAGGACGAATCGGAGCTGAATTAGCTAAGAAAGCAAAAGCATTTCGCATGCAGGTAGTTGCCTTTGATCCCTATCTGACTGAAGAGCGGGCAGAGAAATTAGGTGTGCAAAAAGCGACGCTTCATGAAGCGATTGCACAAGGAGACTTTATTTCCGTCCATACCCCTCTAACAAAGCAAACTCGTCATCTCATAAGTGATCATGAGTTTTCCATGATGAAAGACGGTGCCCGCATCTTAAACTGTGCTCGCGGGGGCATTATTGACGAAGATGCTCTATATAAAGCGCTATTATCAGGCAAAGTAGCAGGAGCCGCGCTAGATGTATTTGAGGTTGAGCCTCCCGTCCAACCTGCTCTATTTGACCTAGAGCAAGTAATCGTAACTCCCCATTTAGGAGCATCTACAGTGGAAGCTCAAGAAAATGTAGCCATCGACGTATCTGAAGAAGTGTTGAAAGTATTACGCGAAGAAGCATTTAAAAATGCAGTAAACCTACCTTCAATCCCAGCTGATCTACAACAAAAAATTGCCCCTTATCAAAAATTGGTAGAAAAATTGGGTGAGTTTGTGGCCCAAATTTCAAAGGGTGCACTAAAAAAAATCACGGTTACCTATGCGGGTGATGTGGCCAATATGGAAGTAGCACCACTCACGCGTACCATGCTAAAAGGGGTTCTTTCACATCATTTATCCGGTGTCAATTATATAAATGCTCCTGAGATCGCCAAACAACGTGGGATTCAGATCGTGGAGCAAAAATCTACTCACAACCACGGATTTACACAACTAATCAGTGTACATGTAGAGACTGAACAATACTCTTATAGTGCAGGGGGAACGCTCTTACATGGATTCGGAGCCCGTATCACGAAAGTAAACGGTTATTCGGTTGATCTATCTCCTACCGGCCACCTTCTTTTTATCGAGCATCAAGACCAACCGGGGGTAATCGGTAAAGTGGGAACTTTGCTAGGTGTCTATGAAGTCAATATCGCTACCATGCAAGTAGGACGCGAAACCATCGGTGGGCAAGCGATTATGCTTCTCCATATTGATAAAGCGATCGATCAAACCATACAAGAAGAATTACAAAAAGTTGATTCTATTCAGAAGGTGACGATCTTAGAATTGTAGTCTAAAATGGAGAAAAATCGAAAAGAAAGGGTGAACGAACCTTATGACTACACATTCGCCCATTAAAGCTGCTCTTGTGACAGGGGCTAGTAAAGGTCTTGGTAAGGAGATCGTGCGACGCTTTGCTTCCGCTGGGATTTATGTCCTAGCAACTGCTCGAAGTGTTGATAAGCTTGAACAGCTCGAAGAAGAATTCCCAGATCATGTTATAAGCTTCCCTGGTGATATCTCAGATAGCAATCATGTGAAAAACATGGTTGAACAAGTGATAGATTCCTTTGGACGACTTGATTTCGTCATTAATAATGCAGGCTTGGCCCATTTTGCACCCATTGAAGATCTAACGGAAAGTCAATGGGACGAAATGATGAATGTCAATCTCAAAGCAGCATTTCTAACTTGTAAATACGCTATCCCCTATCTTACGAAAACACAAGGCCACATCGTCAACATTTCGAGTGTGGCAGGAACAGAAGCATTTGCCCGTGGTGGCGGTTATTGCGCATCTAAATTTGGGATGATGGCATTATCGGATGCCCTAACCCAAGAATTAAAACCACACTATGTAAAAGTAAGTACACTCTGTCCCGGCTCTATCCAGACCGATTTTAGTTCGAATCCAAAGAGTTATTCCCTGCAGGCATCTGATGTTGCTGAATCTGTTTATCAGATTATCACAGCACCTGCCAATATGATTGTTGGGCGTGTCATCATGCGCCCAGTTGTACCCGTAGACTTTCAAAATAAGAAATGAGGATTTTTCGTTGAAACCTTTTGTAGTGGAAACAACCCTTCAAGCTCCTGTTGAATATATTTATGATTATCTCTGTGATGTCGAGCGCGAAATCGCAAATAATCAAGGAAAAATCATTGATGCAGCCTACGATACGGCAGAAGCTGGAGGACATCTCATCCTCTCCTATCAAGTCGATCTAAGCCTTGCTATCGTTCGAGAAGTCCTTCACTTTCAAGAAAAGATAAAAAACCAATCCATCCTCTCTCAATTTCAATACGAACGCTACTCGATCAGCGAACACATTCAACTACAGGCAGAGTCTGAAACGAGTACGCGAGTTCGAATTGAATATAAACCTAAATCAGATACGTTTTACAACTTTACAACATTTGGGATGAATCGGGTCGATGCCAAGCGAATGGCGGAACAGTTATGTAATCTAAAAGCCATCTCCATTCGAGATGTGGAGGACTTGTATCTTCGCACACAAAGTTCTTACTCTCCATTCCCGATACGCCATCAAGTTAGTAAAGAAGAGGTAAAAGAACGATTAAAGCGTAAGGCCATTATACGTGTGTAGGAAATGATCGTAGAAAACGAAACGGAGCTACCACTCCTGATATAATAGGAGGTTGGTAGCTCTGTTTTTACAGTTCATGATCTACTTCTAATTTCGCAAATACTCTCTTTAACAAAGGGGGTGTAATGAGAGTTGTCAGGATCACTACGGTAATAACAGCTGTGAAATACTCTTGCTTTAATAAATGGGACTCCAAACCTATCGCAGCAATAATAAGAGCCACTTCCCCTCTTGAGACCATCCCTGCACCAATTCCCAGAGCAGAGCGACGACGAAAACCGGTAAGCCTAGCTCCAAGGCCCGAACCGATTAATTTCGTCAAGACCGCAATAATAGTAAGGCCCACGATAAGCCAAAGTTGGCTCCCCATACCAGCAAACGAAACAGATAAGCCAATACTTACAAAAAAGATAGGCACAAAAAAGGCATATGCAATCGGCTCGATCTTCTGCTCAACCGAATGTCGATACGGAGTTTGAGAAATAGAAACTCCTGCGGCAAATGCACCGATTATGGCAGCAACCCCTAGAGACTCTGCCAAATAAGCAAAAAAGAAGCAAAGAACAAGTGCTGTACTCACCACAGACTCCGATACCCTCCAAGAACTAAACTTCTTCATCACCCACGGAACAACTTTCCATCCAAGCAATCCGATCGTGACAAAAAAGGCCAATTTCTTAAGCAGTACCATCCCTAAGCTAACATCTTCCGTAGTAAGGAAACTCATCATGACAGCCAAGCCGATCACTACTAAGATATCATCCAATACCGCCGCACCCAAGATAGTAGCACTCTCTCGGCTTTTTAAATGTCCCAGCTCTTTAAGCGTCTGCGCAGAGATACTAACCGAAGTAGCAGATAGCAATAAGCCTAGAAAAAGAGCATGGGACTGACTTAATTCCATCCCTAAGCCAACCAGATATCCTCCCAAAAGGGGAAATATAATGCCCCCCACCGCCACTGCAATCGAAGAATTTCGATTCTGACGTAACGATTTAACATCCGTCTCCAATCCTGCGATAAACATTAACAGGATTACTCCAATTTCACTGAGCTGACGAATCATATCTGACCCTTGAATCCATCCAAACACCGCTGGGCCAATGATAATGCCAATCAGCAACTTCCCAAGAACTGCTGGTTGCCCAAGCCTTATACTAATCTCACCCGCTATTTTCGTCGCAAGCAAAATAATTAAAATCTCTACAAATAACATGTAATACCTCCTTCCTCACAATCTCCTTAGTAGTACCGATGAAAAACAGCATCATATCCAACATCATCATCTTTTAAAATGGCAATAAACATAGCAAATCATCCCTCCTCTTCTCAATATACAAAAAGAGCCTGTCATGCAGGGAACTTTCCACCCAAAAATAGGCAGAAAAATCCCTGCATGACAGGCTCCTCCAAATTCAGTCGTATTTATTTATATTGTTATTATATTGTATCTCCCTTAGACAAGTAAAGATAATTTGGTAACTTGATGTTTATTCCGAAATAGAGTAAAATAATGACTGCGGTCATATATGACCATAGTCATTATTTTGGGTGGTGATTCATCTATGTTAAGAGAAGCCAAGAAAAAAGCTCTAAAAGAAAAAATTTTCTTGCAGTCTATGCGCTTATTTGTTGAAAAGGGATTTGATTATGTAACTATAGAGGAGATTACCCGATCGTGCGGGATTGCCAAAGGAACTTTCTATAATTATTTTCCTCAAAAAGAGTCGATTTTGCTTTATTTAGGCTCATCTCAGATGGAATTCATACAACAAAATATTTCCAAATATGCTCATCTAGAAATAAAAGAAAGGATCTTCAAACTCTTTGATGACCTCACTAGTCGTTATCTGGAACATCCAGAGCTGATAAGAGTTTTCCTATCAGAGATGATCCGGTCCTCTGGACTAATGAAAGAAGAGCAGAAAACGATTGATCACTTTAGATCGGTGTTAATGAAGCTGATTGATGAAGCTAAACAATCTAATCAAATAGTAGGAAATCCATCCTCTGAGCATGTTACCTCTGTGTTAATGGCTATATATTTTTATTCTTTAGTGAATTGGAGTATAGCCAATTCTGATAAAAAAGGGCTAAAGAGTATGATTCGCAATCAACTAGAAATCATTTGGAAGGGGGTTCATTCATGAAAAAAAAAGTCATTATAATAGGCGGTGGAATAGCGGGTCTCAGCGCTGCCATTGCTTTGCAGAAGCTTGGATTAGAAGTGAATATTTATGAGGAATATCCCGAGCGCAAGCCTGCTGGTGCTGGGATAGTGCTCGCATCCAATGCTTTAAAAGGATTAGATCATCTAGGCATTTATCAACAAGTTAAGAATCATGGCAGATCCATTCATGGACTTACAGTTTTAACAGAGAAAGGAAAACAATTATCTAAGCAAACCATTCCATCTCCATTTGAACAAGTATCCATCCACAGAGCCGATTTACATCTCCTACTAAGTTCGGCTATACAACCGAATACAATATATATGGGAAAGAAGTGTGTTCACTTTGAACAGAATGAAACTGGGGTAACTGTATTTTTTCAAGATCATAGTAAGACTACCGGAGATTTTTTACTTGCTACTGATGGTATACACTCTGTTATCCGAAAAAATTTACTACCTTCTACGCAACTTCGTTATGCAGGTTACACTTGCTGGAGAGGTATTATTACTCAAAGTAATGGCAATTGTATTCCAGAAGATACTACTGAAACCTGGGGACTCAAAGGGAGATTCGGTATAGTTCCATTACCTAATCAACAAATCTACTGGTATGCATTAATCAATGCACCTTATCAAAGCGTGCGACACTCTGCCTATCAAGTAAAAGATCTATTCGAACATTTTAAAGATTATCATGAACCGATTCCTAGTATTTTGAACGGTAATGCGAACAACAAGATGATTCATAATGATATTATCGATATTCCACCCCTTCAACGATTTGCCTTTCATCGCATCCTTTTGATGGGAGATGCTGCACATGCCATAACCCCAAATTTAGGACAAGGTGCATGTCAAGCTATCGAAGATTCGGTTGTCCTTGCTCATTGTTTGAAAAATAATCCATCTGTTCATGAAGCATTTGCTGAGTTTGAAGCCAAGCGATTATTAAGAACGGAAACAATCTCACGATATTCACGATTAGTAGGAAAAATAGCCCAAGTGAATAATCCATTTCTTTCTTTATTACGAAATACGCTAGTAAAACGAATACCTAAATCCGTGAACCGCAAGCAATTTGAATACCTGTATAAAGTTGACTTTCACTCACATTTGGGTAATACAACCAATAGTATCGCACAGAAACAGGGGGATGGATCGTGATCGTGAAACACCTAAAAAAGCTCAAAGAAGAAGCCGATTCCTACTATAAACAGACAGGGCTACCCTTTATCGTAATGAAGTCGGCGATGACACTAGATGGAAAAATCGCTACCTCAACAGGAGATAGCAAATGGGTAACAGGGGAGGCATCGAGGAATCATGTTCATGAATTACGGAACATCTACGATGGAATTATGATCGGCGTGGATACAGCTATAAAAGATCGGCCACAATTGACAACTCGCTTGCCCGATAGAAATCGGAGAAATCCAGTTCGGATCATCACAGACAGTCAACTACGCTTGCCACTTGATTCACCATTGGTAGATACGAGCGAGGCACAAACGTGGGTGCTTTGTACAGATGTAGCAGATATAGAGAAAGAAAAACAATTGGTGAAGTATGGGGTGAAAGTGCTTCGTACGGGTAATGGATCAAGAGTGGCATTACGCAGAGCAATGGAGAAACTCGGGGAAAATGGAATTCAATCTGTTCTGCTTGAAGGTGGGGGTCAGTTGAATTGGTCGATGCTGGAGGCTTCCCTAGTTCAGAAAGCAATGATTTTTATTGCTCCAAAATTACTGGGAGGAAAAGATAGTATTTCCCCGATTTCGGGTGAGGGATTTGCACAGATGGGACTAGCTGTTCGGCTGGACCGGCTTACGTTCGATCATTTTGGTGAAGATATTTGTATAAGTGGATACCCCATTTACGACATCTAACTTAGGCATCAGACTCTTATTGTTAACTATATATTATTCGAAATTTTAGGCTTATATGTTTAGAGGGGATAGCCCCCCTCCTGTCTTTTAGTCAGATAGATCTTACTCTGCTAATTTCATCTTCTTTTCACTACTAGCACGACGAAACTCAGAGAACCCGATCCCTACAAGGATAAGGATCGTTCCCATCCACTGGAACATCGAAACGGATTCACTTAATAAAAGGGCAGATGTTAAAATGACAACAGGTAGTTCGACTGATCCTAAGATCGAAGCCATTCCTGATCCAATATGTGGTATCCCAATCGCAAATAAATAGGAAGGAATGAGAGAACCAAATAACCCTAGTAAGAGTCCCCAAGCCCATAGACCATCCAATAAAGAACCGTCTACTAAAAAGGTTGGTGGGTAAATCCCACACATAGCAATTACGGTTCCTGTTATCATCCACGCTCCTCGAAGGGTAGGATGAACAGTTGGCGCCAACGTTCCATTAAAGTAGATAAATCCTGTATAACCAATGGCAGAGAGAAGGCCATAAAAAACACCAATTCCTGAAAGCTTAGATAGCTCCTCTACTGAGATACCCGCTGCCATACAGGTTCCCAGTAAAATCACACCGATCGAAATAAGTTCATGCTTCGTCGGTTTGCGGCGTGATTTGATACACTCGATCAACATCCCCATCCATGCAAACTGGAACATCAAAATAATAGCAAATGATGCCGGTGTTGTTTGTAGACATAAATAGTAGGTAACCCCTGTAATGGCAGAAAATGAACCACCCAATAATAGTGATATAAGATCTTTACGACTGATTCGTTTTTTTCTCCACTCTACGCGTCCCTTATATGCTAGGAACCACATACCTAGTGCCCCAACAAACACTTGGCTTCCTGATACTTGTGCAGGACTATATCCTTCTGCATAGGCTAATTTAACAAAGAGACTAATAAATCCGTATGAAATTCCGGCAATTAACACTAGTATGGATGCTTTAATACGACTCAACGTTAACCCCTCCTTATCACAAAACGAGGTAGACCTCTTGATAGGAAAAAATCCATAAAGAGGTCCACCTTGTTCGGCTTTTTTATCTAATTATCTTCCACTATTTGTGGAAGTTGAACACAGAATGTAGTACCAACGCCCAATTCACTGCGAACGGATATTTTTCCATTATGAGCATGTACCAAATGCTTGGCAATCGCAAGCCCAAGCCCTGTACCACCTAAAACTGTTTTTCTGGTTCGCGCTTTATCTGCCTTATAGAAGCGCTGAAAAACATATGGCAAATCTTCGGTTGGAATCCCCGTTCCTGTATCTTCGACTTCTAAGTATACATGATGATCTAGCCATTTGGCACGTACTGTTACTCTTCCATTTTCTGGCGTATGCTGAATCGCATTTCCAATTAGGTTGGTTAGGATTTGTTCGACACGGTCTTCATCCCAATACACGGTCGGGACACCTTCCTCTACTTCCCCAACCAATTCAATCTTTTTCTCACCCGCAAGTCCACTAAATTTACGAGTTACACGATCGACAAATGACCTCACAGGTAGCTCCGATAAAACGAGATCAATATGCCCTGCTTCCATTCTTGCTAGGTCTAGTAGCTCATTTACCAGTCGACTCATCCGCTGGGATTCATCATTGATAATCTGCGCTAACTCTTGACGCATCTCCGGAGAGTCTGCGATATCATCGAGCAATGCTTCACTGTATCCTTGTAACATAGAGAGCGGTGTGCGTAATTCATGTGACACATTCGCTACAAAATCTTTGCGCAATTTCTCTAAATGGCGCTCTTCCGTCACATCACGCATCACCGCAACAGCTCCACGTACTTGTTCACGTGCATACAACGGTGCCATGATCAGTTGCCAAGTTCGCCCTTGCTCCTCAATATCTCCCATCTGTTCCGCTTCATCTTCTAATACATATCGGAACACTTCCAGTAAGGTCGGAGGTAGGCTATTATTCTGTTTGAAATCTTGTGGATCACGATAAAGGTTTAGAAATCTCTCTGCTGGCGGATTCGACAAGATAATCTTCCCGTGCGCATTAATGCTAATTACTCCGTCTGACATACTACGAAGGATGCTAGTCAGCTGCTCTTTTTCGTGAGAAAGAAGATTAATTGACTCTTCCAATTGACCGGCCATCTGATTAAATGTCATCGCTAATTCCGCGATCTCATCTCGCTCATGAGCCCGAACCATCACTCGCGTCGAAAACTTCCCACGCGCCATCTTCTCGGCTGCTCTTTGCATCTGAATAAGAGGTTGTGTTATCCGTGTAGATAGGAAGAAAGCAAATACAGTCGTAAGCGCAATTCCAATCAGAGCAGAGTAAAAAATCCATTTCTTGATATCTTGCTCACTAAAAGCACCTTGCTTTTGAAACAGGACAATGGCCCCTTTGATCTTAGCATCTTTTAAGTAAGGAATTGCATAGACCAGTATTTGTCCGTCTTCAAATCCCCTCTCCACTAACTCAGTCTTCGGAAGCCGGAGCTTTCCAGTTCGTTTAGCAGTCGCGTCCTCAGATACTAACTCTTCTCGCAACTGATCCAGCTTCAAAACGCTTTTAATGCCATCCAAATATCTCTGCGTTTGAGCTGATTGATCAAAAAGTGGTTTTCCTTGGAAATCGGTAATAATGACATGCGTATGAAAATGACCCGCAATCTCGGTCACGATATCCACATATTCTTTTTCAATATTACGGTTGAACTCAGCTGCATTAATGCCTGGCTTTTGTCTAATGGAAGAAGGAATTCGCGAGTTAGCATGATTTTTAACACCTGTCAAACCGTTCTGAATCTCTTCCCCCACTTCTCCTAAGCTCTTGAGTTGATCCTGCTCATAAAACTGCTCTACTTGTTCACTTAAAAACACGCTTAGTAAAATCAGGACTAGAGATACCAAGACAATAATGGTAAGCCAAAGCTTCCCTACTACACTACGTAGAATCACTCTTTTGGCACCTCAAGTTTATATCCAACTCCCCAAACCGTCGTAATCATACTCGCTGCACGAGAGGAGGCACGATTTAACTTCTCACGAAGACGTTTTACATGTGTATCTACCGTTCGTAAATCACCAAAGAACTCATAATTCCAAACATCCCTCAACAATGTTTCACGTGTAAAAACTTTATCCGGGGATTTTGCCAGATAGTGTAAGAGCTCGTACTCTTTTGGTGTTAAGGAGATACTTTTCCCCCCTGCTTTTACCTCGTGTGCATCATGATCGATCGTCAACTCAGGGAAAACAATCACATTATGGGTATTGGTTTTCGTTGTTAGGTACGCAGTTGCTGATGCACGTCGCACTACCGCTTTCACGCGATGTACCAATTCACGAGGGCTAAAAGGCTTTACTACATAGTCATCGGTTCCGACTTCAAATCCATCTACTCGATTCGTCTCTTCTCCACGAGCAGTCAGCATGATAATCGGAGTTGCTTTCTTTTTACGAATCTCAGCACATACTTCAAGACCATCCATACCTGGCAACATCAGATCCAAAAGGATTAGATCATAATCTTTTTGGAATGCCTTCTCCAAAGCCTGCTCGCCATCTTCTGCTTCATCAATGATATATCCTTCTCTTTCCAAGTACATCCGGAGTAGGCGACGAATACGATCCTCATCGTCTACCACTAATATGGTTTGTTGATTATTATCCATAATTTCACCTCTTATGTGTAGGAATGCAAGCCTGAAATAACGAGATTGATTACAATCAAGTTAATTAAGATGATAGCAAAGCCAACTACTGCCAACCATGCTGATTTTTCACCATGCCACCCTCTCGATAAACGAAGATGGAGATAAGCACTATAAAACATCCATGTAATAAAAGCCCAAGTCTCCTTCGGGTCCCAACCCCACGGTCTGCCCCATGCTTGATTCGCCCAAATCATAGCAAAAATCAAGGCGCCCAATGTAAAAATAGGATACCCAATCACGATGGATCGGTACACGATTTCATCCATCAGTTCTAAATTTAACTTTTGCACCAGTGGATGAAGTAGCTTCCCTAATCGCTTCCGGGCAATCGCAAAGTAAATTCCATAGATGATCAATCCCGAACCAATCGACCAGAGAACCGAATTCAATTTACTCGCTGCTTTTTCTCCTTGAAAAATCTTAGGTGATTCAAAGAGCGGCTTGGACATCCCAGCAAATGAATCCATTTTTACAGTCTTACTTTCATAAGGTGAGACAATCGCCGGCAGTTTATACTCTTGCACAACCTCGACACCCTTATAAACATGCTTAAAAGTCGCTTGATATCCTGTCATTTGGAAGATCGTAGACACAATCGAAAAACTTCCAAACATGATCAAGACTAAGAATATCAATTCTAGAGAGACCGCCGCCTTGCTTTTATCACGATTCCCTACTTTATGGATGAGATAAACCAATCCAGCAACAAAGGAAACACCAAATAGTCCCTGACCAATCGCCGCCGTTGTCACGTGTATATATAACCAGCTACTCTGCAGAGCAGGGATTAGAGGTTGTACATCACGTGGAAATACAGTGGCATATGAAAGCAAGATCACGGCGATCGGCATAACAAAGGCGCCAAGTACAAAAGAGCGATAGATAAAAAACACAATTATAAAACCTAACACGACCGCAAAACATAGGAATGCAATAAACTCAAACATGTTACTTGTCGGGAAATGCCCACTAATCATGATTCGTATAACGATAAATGCAACATGCAAGGTAACTCCTACGATTGCGAGGATGAAACCTGCTTTCCCCCATTTTTTCACCCGTTCTGCATTGCCCTTCTTTTTAGCACCTGATACACCGACTAAAAAAGCAACCGCTGAGAACAAATATAAAAAGAATGTGGCAAACAGGAAGTACTCCATGATCGTCTTCATGATCGCACCTCTCTTTCCTACTCTTTTTCATTTTCTACTAGTCCAAATACCTGACCGATTGGCTTGCCCACCATTTCCAACTCACGACGTAGAGCAAACCAGTTCTTATTTGTGTGGGCCCCTATATATAGGACTCCATCTTCGACACGTGCCCATACCCGGCGGTGTTGCCAATAGGATCCCATTGTGACACCAATCATAAAGATGATACCACCGATCAAATAGACCCATAAACTTTTCTCTGCACGAACCATTAATCCAGTCTGGTTAGCGAGATCAAAACCGGCCAAATCAATACCATATTGATTTCCTTCCGGATCTGGAAGACGCTCTCCCGAAATCACCCAGGATTTCTCTTTCTTCCCATCTGGATTTTGAATCGTAAAGATGAAAGCTGGTTTATTTGGTTCTTGAGATTTTGTGATGGGGCGTTGATTTTCAATAGCAAAATCAGGGTAATACTCTTCCATTCGTACTTTCAGATCTCCCACTTGATAAACCTGATTCAACGAAATATCGTGAAAGACTACTGTAAACTGACCTTTACTCTGATTCGTATTTTTATCCGTGATGCCAAGCTTAATACCGCGAAGTTGCTGAGGCTGAAAATCACTCTGCAAGAGATTTAATCCTTCATATGTTAGGGGATCATTTACCTGAATGTTATGCCTAGTAACTTCTTTCATTTCATTACTACCTGGCACTTTTTTCAGCAAAACCGCATCTGTTTGATACTTCTTAATTACCGCTCCCCCACCGCTTCTCATAGCTGGAGGTAGTTCTTCAGGACGATAATACTCGGCAACGGTTTTCTCATTTTTAACATAGTACTGCGTTTGGGGTACACGTTTGGTTTCACCCTCTACCAAGTTAACAAATGAATCGATATTCCAACCTGGTATAAACCGCAGGAGAATCCCAAATAAGAAGATAATAAGTCCAATATGATTAATATAAGGGCCCCATCGACTAAAACGCCCTTTTTCCGCGAGAATGGCCTTCCCATCACGCTGAATGTGGTAATGGTGCTTCTTGAGCTGTTGCTCTAACTCCGCTAATTTCGATTCTTCTTCATCCCTTGCCACTTCTGCTGCCACGTGAATCCGCTGACGTTTCATAAACTCAATATTTTTAATCACTTTTTGTCCCTTTAATGCCTTATATAAAGGAACAACGCGATCTAAACTACATATGACCAACGAAATCCCAATCATAGCGATTAGGCTAGCAAACCACCACTGTGAATACATCTTTGAAAGCCCTAATTGATAAAATATCGTACCCCACCAACCGTACTCCTGTTGGTAAAACAACTCCTTAGAAGCCGCCCCTACAAACTCTTCTTGTGGGAAGATCGTCCCAACAGATGAGAGGACTAAGGTAATCACAATCAGGCTAATGGCTACTTTCACTGATGAGAAAAAGGCCCAGACACGGTCAAACAGCGACATGACTGATTGCTGAGAGCGTCTTGCTGCCCCCTCATACCTCATCTCATTTTCAATCGAGGATTTCTCTATCACTTCCTGCTGAAGTGGCTTTCCGCAGTACTCACAAAGAATCGTACCGACGGGGTTATTATGACCACATTCGCATTTGGTGTTTTCGACCATTCTCCTCCCCCGTTCCGTTCCTACACTCATAAATCCAATTTCATTATATCGTTACATCCTTCACAAACTTTGATTACAAATTTGAAGATTATTTGAACATACTATCGTAGCATACGATTTAATTTCTCGATCTCTGCTTTCGTCAATTCACGTTTATCCCCAGGATTTAAGCCTTGTAAGTGAAGAAAAGCATACTTGGTCCGAATTAAGTGGAGAACAGGATAGCCAATTACTTCACACATACGACGAATTTGGCGATTCCGACCTTCATGAATTTGAATCCGAAGTTTGCTCTTTTCGGGATTGGCTTGCATCATACGCACTTCAGCAGGAGCGGTCATGCCATCCTCTAAACGGACTCCTTTGCGAAGTTGTTCTAATTCTTCATCTGTCGGCTTGCCTTTGACCGTCGTTATATATACCTTGTTCACTTCGTAACGAGGATGAGCTAAACGGTTAGCAAGCTCCCCATCGTTTGTCATGAGTAATAATCCCTCTGTCTCGTAATCTAAACGACCTACGGGATAGATCCGTTCAGGAACATCGGCAAAGTAATCTACAACCGTTTTACGGCCTTCCGGATCACTCATGCTCGTAATGACAAGCTTAGGTTTATAAAAGACAAACGTGCGCTTCTTCTCTTGTTTGATATGCTTTCCATTTACTTCGATCCAATCTTGGTCTGGATCGACCTTCGTTCCTAATGTCTGTACAACTTGTCCATTTACTTTTACCTTCCCTTGTAGGATCAACTCTTCACTTTGTCTGCGTGAAGCAATCCCTGCTTGGGCAAGTACTTTTTGTAAACGCTCCATTATTACACCTCATTTGTCATCATAGCCGTTTCGACCGGAGCTTACACTCATATTGATGATAGCAGAACTTGAGTGACGAATCTAATTTTATTCTAAAAAGCAAAATGAGTGCTATTTTACACATTGGTAAACTAGCACTCATTTTATTTGAATTTACAATGCTCCAAACATAATGGTACAGATGATGAGTGAAGCGACAAATCCGATCAAGTCAGCTAGAAGCCCGACTTTTAAAGCATATAATGATTTCTTAACGCCAACAGCGCCGAAGTAGACAGTAATGACATATAAAGTCGTATCCGTACTTGCTTGTATCGTAGAAGCTAGCTTTCCCATGAAAGAATCGGGGCCAAAAGTATGAAAGATGCTTTCTACAAATGCAAGCGAGCCCGTTCCAGAGATCGGTCTTAGGATTCCGATAGGCAGGATATCAGGGGGGATATGTAACCAATTGGCAAGTGGCACTAATGCTTGTAAGTAAAAATCGAGTGCTCCTGTATCTCGAAATACGGCTACAGCAAACATCATACCTACTAAGTGTGGGATAATCTGGATCGCTGTGGGAAAACCTTCTTTTGCTCCTTCCACGAAACTTTCGTATACAGGAACTTTCCGAAACAATGCATAGAGGGGGATAAGCACGATGATGGCAGGTAGCATATAGTTGGATATAGCCGAGATTATTTCATACAATGGATCCCTCTCCTTTGCATTTCTTTACTTCTTGTATGTATTTAGTCCTCTAAAATGACGATGCCGGTAATAGCGGTCCAATAAAACAGCACCACCTGTAGCGACGATCGTAGCCAAAAGGGTAGGACCGATAATTTCAGTCGGATTAGCAGAGTCATATTTCATTCGAATCCCAATCATCGTAGCCGGTATTAGCGTTAATCCAGATGTGTTTAAAGCTAACAAGGTGCACATCGCAGGAGTTGCTTTATGAGGCTCTGGATTTAGCTTTTGTAGCTCTTCCATTGCCTTAATCCCCATCGGAGTAGCAGCATTCCCCAATCCAAACAAATTAGCACTCATATTGGATAAAATATAGCCCATCGCTGGATGATTTTCGGGCACACTTGGAAATAGCAATTTGGCAATGGGTCTCAGAAATTTTGTGAGCTTCTTCAGAAGTCCTGAATCCTCTGCAATCTTCATCATTCCTAACCAAAAAACAAGAATACTGATAAGCCCAATACATACCGCAACAGCATCTTTGGCGCCCGTTAGTGCGGCAGATGTAACTAGATCGATCTTTCCTTGAAGGACAGCAGCGATAATCCCACTTACGATCATAAATACCCAGATATAATTAATCACCTTGCCCCATCCTTCCACACATAAATGCCAATACTTCCATCCAACTATTTAAGATGCTTGGGTCTTGTGTGAATTTACTGTAGATCGGAACAATCCCTACTAACTCTTGTTCAAAGTAGACTTTCGCTGTTCCAACCAATACTCCATTTTTCTCTACTTTCTCTAAGGGATAACTTACGGTGGATTCCATTTTTACTTGGCTGGTCTCTGAGTTTTGTAGTGGAAAGGATAAGGACTTTCCAGCCACAAGGATTAAACGCTTTTTTTCCTTATTTACCATCTCCGTAGAGGTGATTTTCTGATCTTTCTTCACTACTTCCCTAAGCTGAAAGTTTTGGAATCCATAATCAAACAAATTCATATGATCTTTCCAGTCATCTCCATCATTTAAGGTGACTGCAATTAACTGTTGTCCATCTTTTGTCGCCGAAGTAACAAGAGTTCGCTTAGCCTGTTTCGTATACCCTGTCTTAACCCCATCTGCAAAGGGATACATTTTCAACAGTTTATTTTTGTTTAGTAGCGTACGTTTCCACTCTTCACCCGGCCACTCCACCGTCTTTAACTCCGTTTTAACAATTTGCTGAAAAATAGGATTTCGGAGAGCATACTGGGTTAATAATGCAAGATCCTTCGCAGATGAATAATGCTTCTCTTCATCTAGTCCATGCGGATTTGTAAAATGAGTATGTTGAAGCCCTAATTCTTGTGCCTTCTCATTCATTAAATAAACAAAACCTTCCAAGGAACCGCCAATATGCTGTGCAATCGCAGTAGCAGCATCATTTCCGGAACGTAACATCAGCCCGTATAAAAGCGCCTCTAGAGGTACTTTCTCGCCCGCTTTTAAATAAATAGAAGATCCTTCTACACCCACCGCACTGGGCTGAATCGTAACCAAGTCTTGTAGATCTCCTTTTTCGACCGCAAGGATAGCTGTCATAATCTTCGTCAGACTTGCAATTTTCATCTCATCATTTTCTTTTTTTGCGTATAGGACTCGTCCCGAAGTTTGATCTAATAAAATCGATGCAGCAGCACTATCTCCCATTTTAGCGGAGATTTGCTGTGCTTGATTTTGATTTTCTTGGCTATAAATGGGTGTGGGAAACATCGTGCAAACCATACAAATGATGCAAAGTCCGGTGATAATCCGCCACTTCTTCACTACATCCACCTCGTCCACCATAGGGGTTTGTACCATTTATATGCGGACAGGATCTCGTTATGATGGAACAAAAAAAGAATATGGCCTTTATCTCCATATCCTTTCTTCAATCTATTCACATTCAGGATGGCATCCACCATCATGAGAATGGTGATGTTTTTTCCTCGAGAATCGTTCAAACAATTGAGGTACAGAGTCGATTAGACGATCATACAAATGGTTAGCGCCCTCTAAATTAAGAAGGCGAATACCGTGGGGACCTACTACGATGAACGCAACAGGAGTAATCGATACCCCGCCCCCACTACCCCCACCAAATGGGTAGTGTTGTTTATTAGATCCAGAGTTAGACTCATCTCTACGTTCACTTCGACGGTCTGTAGAAGTCTCTGAACGAGATGAACGGGTTTCTTGGGTTTGTATTTTTCCAAGTCCTACAAATTCAGAACCACCTGCAGCAAAACCAAATCCTACTTTTGACACAGGGATGATGATTTGACCATCAACCGTTTCCACTGGCTCACCAATGATGGTATTTACATCAATCATTTCTTTCAAATTTTCCATTGCCGTCATCATCAAGCCTTGAATTGGGTGCTCGCCTGCCATGTCCGTTCCCTCCCTTTTCGCATTTGGATCCAGAGACGGGTCACTACAACGATAGCATGCCACACCCGAAAGCAAAGTATACAATGAAAATACATATTGAAAGCAAGTTGATTAAAATGGGGGATCACATCAATCTCAGGCGCTTTTTTCCACTTAATATAATTTCCAACTGCACTGATTAAAAACGATTTGATTCCCCAAACAAGGCCCGTTAGCACTCCAGCCTCAGCGGCATCCCCAGTACCTACTTGGGTCTTCCATTCTAAGTTCTTACAACATATCTTAGAACAAAAATAGCGAATTAACGGAAAGAAATCTTGTACTCTTTCCAGTATCTCTGAAAATCGCTCTCTTGCATTTTGAAACCCAGACCAATTCATTCTTTCCTTGCTTTTCCCAGAATGCACGGTGGAGTTACCTGCATTCGCGTCCCAGTCGGATTGATACGTGATCCCTTTTTCTGGGTCAACATCCATATTCATCTCCGAAATCCGCATCGTATAACGGATAAGCCCATAAAATACCTTTATACGAACGGCTCCATCATCCATCTTGCCTTCACGTTGATATTCCAATTCAATTTGAATGTTGGAACATACAATCAAGATAAGTACAATAAATAAAATAAGAAAAACCCAAGAAAGAATTTGCACGCACCTCACCTACCCATAATAGGTAGTATGAGCCTGAATAATGGGGTTTAAACCTTCTCTACACCTAAGCGCTCAAATAACTCATGACGTTCCTGCTCCATCTCTTGCCAGTTAAAAAGGCTATCTGGTGCAGGTAAATCCTCCAATCGATTTAAACCGAAATACTCAAGAAATTCTTTGGTTGTACCTAGTAAAATCGGACGACCCGGCCCTTCCGCGCGTCCTGTTTCTCGGACTAGCCCTTTTCGTTGCAGTAATTGAACGGTACGATCTGTCTTCACTCCCCGTATCTCCTCAATTTCCAAGCGTGTAATCGGTTGGCGATATGCGATAATCGCCAACGTTTCCAAAGCCGCACGCGATAATTGGGATCTTGTGGGTGCACTGGCCAGCTTCTCAAAGTATTTATTATGCTCTGCAAGAGTGGTCAACTGGTATACTTTTGCCACTTGAACCATCTGAATTCCTCGTTGGTCTAATTTCCACTCCATCATCATCTCATTCACAAACATTTGAACCTCTTGCTTGGACAACTCCGTAATCTCAGATAACTCTTTTACACTTAGCCCCTCATCCCCAGCCGCAAATAGTAAACCTTCGATAATCGCTTTCCATTCTCTGTTTTCTATCATGAGGTCGCCTCCTGCACAAACGGTTCGATCAAGATATCAGCAAAAAGATCATATTGGCTACACCTGATCCGTTTCGTCTTCATTAATTCAAGAAGGGCCAAAAAAGTAGTAATAACTCGCTCCCTACTCATCTTCATCCAGTCTAGCAGCGACGTAAATAAAATCCGCCCCTGAATCGCTAATTCCTGAACAATTTCCTCCATGCGATCACTTACTGAGATTTCCTCTCGTGCCAGCTTGGTCATGGGCTCATTTTTAGGTGAATGGCTCTGAAGAGCAACGACAAATGCTTGTAAGAGGTCATCCGTTGTCAAGCCCGCTACTGGATTTTCAACGGGAGCAAAGGAGCTTAGATCTGTTGGCATTCGCGTATAGACACGACTCCTCTCTTCTTCCTGCCCCCGTAACATTTCCCCTAATCGTTTGTACCGTTTGTACTCCAACAACTTCTCAACTAACTCTTCCCGAGGATCCATCCACTCATCATCCATAAAGCCGTGTGCTTCTTCGAAGATCTCTTGTTTTGGAAGTAACATCCGGCTCTTAATCGCTAATAATGTAGCAGCCATCACGATAAACTCACTTGCCATCCCTATCTCATAATGGTTTGCTTCTTGAATCATGCTCATATATTGATCTGTAATCTGAGAAATGGGCACTTCATAGATATCCAACTCGGATTGATCAATCAGATGAAGTAATAAATCCAGAGGGCCTTCAAACGAATTCAATTTAAATTTTACTTCCACAGGTATTCATCACGACTTTCTTTATCCGAGTAATTCGCGTTGTAGGCTTGCCATCTCAATAGCCCCTACCGCTACTTCATACCCTTTATTCCCTGCTTTCGTTCCCGCTCTCTCAATGGCTTGTTCAATATTCTCCGTAGTAATAACGCCAAACATCACAGGTAGTCGGTGGCGAACACTTGCACTCGCTACTCCCTTCGCTACCTCATTACACACATAATCATAATGGGTAGTTGACCCACGGATTACGCACCCTAATGTAATAATCGCATCATATTTCTTAGAAGCCGCCATCTCTTCTACGATCAGCGGAATCTCAAACGCGCCTGGTACCCACGCTATCTCTATATTCTCCTGTTCTGCGCCATGACGCAAGAGGGCATCTTTAGCACCACCCAATAATTTGCTCGTAATAAACTCATTAAATCGGGCTACCACAATCCCAAAGCGATATCCTTGCGCAACTAATTTACCTTCATATACTTTTTCTATCATAAAAATTCCTCTCCTTTATACCCACTGTAATTGATGACCTAATTTTTCTTTCTTTGTGACTAAATAACGTTTATTTTCTGTATATGGATGAACTTCAATCGGTACTCTCTCTAATACTTCAATCCCAGACTGTTGTAAACCCGATACTTTTCTAGGATTATTCGTAATCAAATGAATCTGATCGACACTTAGATCACGTAAGATCTGCGCTGCACTATGGTAGTCGCGCTTGTCATCTGGAAATCCAAGATGCAGATTGGCTTCCACCGTATCAAGACCTTGGTCTTGTAATTGGTAAGCACGCATCTTATTTAACAGACCGATTCCACGCCCCTCTTGAGGGAGATAAATTAAGATGCCACTGCCATTTTCTTTGATCATTAATAGTGATTCATGCAGTTGCACACCACAATCACAACGCCGGGAAGTAAATAAATCGCCGGTCATACATTCCGAATGAACCCTAACTAAGACAGGCTTTTCTGGATCTACAACTCCTTTTACCAATGCGATATGCTCTTTCCCATCAGGAGCCGTGTACGCAATCATCCGAAAATCCCCGTATTCCGTTGGAAGATGAATCTCTTCACGCCGCTCGACAGTTGGCTCTTGTGCTAAACGATATTGGATTAAATCTTGAATGGTAATCATTTTGAGGTTCCATTTCGTTGCAAAGGGGATTAGATCTGGAACGCGAGCCATCGTTCCATCCTCATTTAAAATCTCACAGAGTATACCAGCCGGTGAGGAACCACAAAGCCTTGCGAGATCAACTGCTGCCTCTGTATGCCCCGGTCTCTCGATGACTCCACCTTCTCTTGCAATTAGAGGGAAAATGTGACCAGGTCGCCGAAAATCATGTGCTTGTTTAGTCTCGTCCATGAGATCAAGCACTGTTTGAGAACGTTCAAAGGCAGAAATCCCCGTGTGTGAAGCTTGAGAGTCAACTGAAACAGTAAAAGCAGTTCCGTGTTTGTCCGTATTCTCATTTGCTTCAATCATGTAAGAAAGCTCCAATTGTTTCGCTCTCTTCGCTGTGATCGGCACACACACAAGTCCACGCCCTTGAGAAACCATAAAATTAACTAACTCCGGCGTTGCATATTCAGCAAGCGCTACGAGGTCCCCTTCATTTTCTCGATCTTCGTCATCCACCACGATAATCATTTTCCCTTGCTTTAGGTCGGCTATCGCTTCTTCAATCGTATGGAACATCTATCGTCTCCCCCTTTTATAGAAAACCAGTTCTTTGTAAAGTCGTAAGTTGTACTCCATCGGATGTGATCGTTGGCTCTGAGTAAACCCCAGTCCACTTTGCTATATATTTGGCCATCATATCGCACTCGATATTGACTCGATCGCCTGTTACGAGAGAACCAAACTGCGTTTCTCGCATAGTGTGTGGAATCAAAGAGACAGAAAAAGTTGTATCTGTCACCTCGACTAAGGTTAGACTTGTGCCATTAATTGCAATAGAGCCTTTAGGAATCATAAACTTGGTCCAGCTTGGTTCGATTTCAAATTGAAATAAGACTGCATTCTCTGCAGGTTGTTTCTTTATAAGCTTTGCTATTCCATCGACATGTCCCTGAACGAAGTGCCCTCCCATTCGATCACCCAGAGCCACAGCACGCTCTAAATGAACTGGATCATCGGAACGAAGAAACTGTAAGCAAGTCCTTTGATATGTTTCAGGCATCACATCAGCATAGAAAAAGCCATGATCCATTTTGGTAACCGTAAGACAAACACCATTTACCGCAATGCTGTCGCCTAGCTTTGTCCCTTCCAAAACTTTGTGGCACCCAATCACTAACACCTGTGTCTGGCCAACAGTGCGGACACGAGCTACATAGCCCACTTCTTCGATGATTCCTGTAAACATGGATCTATTCACCTTCTTTTGTATATAGTTGCATAAAAAACCCCAACGATTTTTTCGCTGGGGCTGTCTTTAGGTATGGGAAAGAAACGTTACGACTATTACTTATTTTGCTATTTTATACACAGCAAAATAAACCTTGAAAGATTGAGTTTTTGAAAAAAATCAACGCTCAAGGAGTCGTTCCATATCATCCTTCTCCCATCCAGACTATACTGTCGGCTCCGGAGTTTCACCGAATCCACCGCTAAAAGCGGGTCACGGGCTAAGGCGCATTTATATACGCCATCACCGCCGGTAGGGAATTTCACCCTGCCCCGAAGGATGTAACATTGGTATTAAATTGTGATTTGTATAACAAGTCAAGTATATCTTGTGGGGAAAAAATTGTCTAGGGATTACATTGCCGATCATCATGATGAAATGAACGCGGTATTCAAATTCATAGAAAAAGCACCTCTCAACTGTTGGATTTTATTTCGTGTCCAACAGTTGAGAGGTGCGGTTCATTTTTTATAAGCTTATGCAAAGTTATCGTAATTTATCTCTTCTTCCACGGTGCACCAGCCAACATACACAAATAACTGATCGCAGTAAAGTAAATCGTAATAATCGTAGTATGAACCAGGGCGGCCATCAACACTCCACCTGTTTTAACTGTTACAATTCCAGCTATTGCTTGCAAGGTAATAAGAATCATCGCAATCCAACTACCTTGTACAAAATCTCGATTATCGCGATACTTCCGAAGAACAACAACTAATAGCCACAAAGTTAGCAGAAAGAGCAAAATCCCTGCATATCGATGAAGCATGTGAATCTCCGCAGTGGATCCAAATCCAGGGAATTTCGTCACCCCACAACTAGGAAAATCATAGCCACAACCCATCGTTGCCTCCATATGACGAACGAGCGCTCCACTGTATACAGCAATGTATGTATACGTCGCCAATCCCCATACACTCCAACCAAATCCTCGACTTAAAGGCGTGCCAGAACTTTTATCTGGCTTTCTATCACGGAGTCGAAAAAGTTGAATAGCCAACAGCATCACACTTGCGAACGAAATAAGAGAAAAACCAAAATGAAGTGCCAACATAAATTTTTTGATAAAAGGACCTTCAAACATAACAGTTAAAGCTCCTAAACCACCTTGTAACAGAACAAAAAATACGCTCATGGCTCCAAATAGCTTCACGCGAAAGTTATCACGATAAATCATCCACGACCAGATCGTAAGCGCAAGAATGAGTATGCCAGCTGCTGACGAAATAATTCGATGACTATACTCGATAATCGATTCAAGCGGCATCGATTCTGGAATCAACTCTCCCTTACAGATCGGCCATGAGTTTCCGCACCCTTTTCCTGAGCCCGTCTTAGTCACAATCGCACCCATCAGTAACATGAAATATGAAACGAGTGCTGTGATAACAGATAAAAAGCGCAATGTAGCATGCTTTTTCATGTAAATCCCCTCTTCAAAGGAATATATGTGAAATTCATCACTAATTGTAACATAAGGGTCAGGATTAGGCTTTATCGACACAAAGTAGACACAAAATCAACCAGCTTGATTTTGTGTCCAAATCATCTTAGTTGTTTGAATTTTTTTATCAAAAAAAAGATCTACATATTCGTCTATAATCCGAAAGCCCATAGACTGATAAAAATCAATGGCTCGTTTATTTTCAGTAGAAACTTCTAATTCGATCTCTTTTGCACTTTGAAGGCACTCCTCCTGCATGGCATATTGGAGTAAACTTTTCCCTAACCCTTGTCCAATATATGCGGGTAAAAGGTAAATCGCAATCAGATGCGACATTCCAGTCTCATTTGTTTTCGAAAAGTTGGAGAACCCGACTAATTGATCGTCTTGCTCCACTACGTAAAGATAAGTGTTATGTAACCTGTGTTCCATACTAGGTATACTATACGCTTGGTCGAGAAAACGTTGGATTAAATTCGCTGGAATTATGTCACGATAAGTATAATGCCAAGATTGCTGTGCTACTTGTTGTACTGCGGATAAATCATCTCCCGTTGCTTTTCGTATGTTAAACATATATCTCACTCCTATGATGTAGAGGAATATTTTTTATAAGTGTTAACACAAGGAGCCATGAGTCGAGTTACATTCAAGCCACATTCTCTGAACACAAACTCAAACAATCGATTCAATCAGCTTACGCCTTTTTCTTAAGCTTCCAAACTTCCTTCTCCGTTGCATACTGGCGATCGATTAAGAATTCAATGTTGTCCTTCGTAGCTGACAAGTCATCTTTCATAATGGACATATCCTCTTCTATCGTAGAAAGTCTGTCGTCCATCTTAGACAATCTCTCATCCATCTTAGACAATCTCTCATCCATTTTAGACTGCTTCTCATCCATTTGGTCGAGCTTCTCATTGTTCTTCCCTACCATTCCAACTAACTGAGCCACCATATCCCCTATTTGATCAAGATCGTACCTTGACATAACAAATCCTCTCCCCTAAACAATCGAACTGTGAATTTTTGTAATTGTAACATAGGAACTATTCCTTTACAACGAAATATATCCAACAGATTTCACATAGTGAGCATCGATTGGATTCTCTTTATATATCAACAATTCCAGTATTCTTTTGATAAATATCTAATAATAGTTTAATTGCCTTCGTAGTAACAGGAGCTCCTATTTTATAATAATCGTACCTTCGCATCTTCCCGACATCACCGATTCCGATGATGATCGGAATTTGAATCGCATTTAAAATTTCTACGGTGTCTCCGTAGATTCGAAGTTCTTCATTATACTGGGGTTTCCCATATTTATCAACTGGATGACTAATCACATTTCCATGACAATCTAGAGCCATATGGACAGGTGTCCCTCGGCTCTTCATACAGTTTGAAGCAACAGCAATCGCACCGATTACTTCGATGCTTTCATGATTCGCTACATATCGTAATGCCCTTTCTCCAAATCCTTCCTTGGCATTTCCACAGTCATCAAACATCACGATAACTGGATCGTATTTCGCCCGATGGATCAGTTTCACAAGCTCAGGTCCTGAAAGATGGGTCGGGTTACCCGCAGAGAGGGAGATCACGCGTCCATGAATTCGTTTAGCTACTTGTTCCAAAGCTTCTTGAGCAACCTGATCTCCATCTGTCACGACAATCACTTTTCTTCTTTGGTGATCCATCTATCGTTACCCTTTCGGTTTAAAAATAAGGGCAGTTAAACAAGCAAATACGATCGCCGCCGTAATACCTGCACTTGTGATTGAAAACATGCCTGATAATAATCCTGCTATCCCATTTTCTTGCATATGTTTAACCGTACCGTGAACAAGTGCATTACCGAAACTGGTAATGGGTACTGTGGCCCCTGCTCCCGCAAATTTAATAAGCGGTTCGTACAAGCCGATTCCATCTAGTACAGCCCCCGTAACCACTAATAATGTCATTACATGTGCTTGGGTAAGTGGCGTTAAATCAATTAATAATTGTCCAATTACACAAATTAAGCCTCCCACTATAAAAGCAGTCAGAAACGTCCCCACTTGATTTCATCCTTTCCATTACCAGATTTTAAAATAGGTCCACTGCAACAGAGAGCCGATTACTTTTCCGAGCGACATGGCCATCAAGAACATCAACAGTGATTCCTTCATCCCCATACGTTTCACGAGAATCGGGAATACATTTAATGCTTCGGTCAATGCAGCTGCTAACATTCCAACAAAAATTCCCATGAAAGCCCCTAGTGGCAGGATGATCCACATCGGAATTCCAAGCGTCATATTTCTCAAATCGAGCCATGTGAAGACTAATGTACCTGTAATAATAGCTCCCTCATACCAATGGATTGAAGACTTCGAACGAGTAAGATGGGTAAGGCGAGGCACGATATCTAGTACAGCAATAAAAGCGACAAATCCACTCCCTACTGCAAAGCCACCAGCCAAACCGAAAAAGACGAGAATGAGACCATCAATGAGTTGTTGGATCATGTGAGTCCCCTTCTGTACGAACCTTTTCGTGTTCGATGACGTACTGATCGATTGTCTCTTGATATAGATACATTTCCAACTCCATCGGACTTGGCTCCTCATTGAAGCGGCGTTTAAATACATGATTGAAGAAAAGGACCATTCCTACTCCGATCCCAAGCGAATAAGGAATCTGCAACCATAAAGATCCATCTACCTGATCACCCGTGACAAGAAAATAGATCCGGTCATGCACCTTCTTCATACTAACATCTGTATGGAAGTTCATAATAGCTAATCCAGAACCAGTAAATAGAAAAATCCACGTTAAAAAAACGAACAGTTTCCTACGTAGACGTGGCTCTGGAGATCGCTCGATGATGGAATGAACGGGCCCGATCATCTGAATCTGTAGATGCGGAAATGCATGTTTTACCACACGTAGCACATGAATCGCTTCAATCACGGCATAAGTACCGTATTTGGGAGTAAGCTGGATAATCGGCATATGTTGTAGTTCCATTTGATCCCGATCCGCTACAACTTCTGCTATATCCTGCAACAAAATCCGTTGCTCCATCTGTGCTTTTATTTTTTTCTTCAACTTGATATAAACGATTGATGCCACAAGTGTGCGACTCCTTTCACATTGTGGTTAAAAGTAGTATGTGCAAAAAAATAAATTTCAGTGAAAATCACAACAAATAAAGCTCTTACTTTGTGTATCACTTCAAAGTAAGAGCCTTTTTATATGAAATCTTATATCCCTTGAGGAGTACGAAACATTTGGGAGATGGTAACCAATCGAGTTCCATTTGACTTTAATATGGGAATCAGTTGCTCTAGAGCTTCAACTGAGCCTTGTAATTTCATTGGATACATAGAATGTTGTAAGATAATAGCTCCCGGTGTAGTAGAATCTAATGCTCTTGACAAAACTTCTTCTTTGCTTAATCCTTTCCAGTCTAATGTATCCACATTCCATTGTGTCACGAGGTATTTTTTATCGCTTGCCCATTTTACTTGTTTTTCACTGAGGGAACCATAAGGTGGCCGAAATGCTTTCGGTGTATATCCGACTAGATTACGTATCAGTCTTCCCGTTTTTTCAATTTGTTCATGATATTCCTTATCAGGTAGTTTTTTTAAATTTGCATGGTCATAGCTATGATTCCCAATTTGGTGGCCTTCTCTTGCAATTCGTTTTACTACTTCTGGGTATTTTTCTACATTATTTCCGACCAAAAAGAAAGTTGCCTTAGCTCGATATTTTTTTAGAATATCTAATACCTTTGGAGTATAGACCTCATCTGGTCCATCATCAAATGTAAGAGCAATCGCATTTTGATTATAGGGACCACTATACACATAAGAATATTTTTCTACCCAAGAAAACGGCTGTTCATTTTGCGTTATATTTGGGATAAAATCAGTTCTTTTCCAAGGATAGAGAAGTTGAGCGATACTCGAACGAGACAAAGAAACACATCCTTTCACATTACTAGGGATGTATTACCTTTATGAGTAAAACACTGATTTGCTATAGTTAAAAGCCCAAATCAAGAAAAAAAAGGAGCAATCCCGTAACAGGATACTCCTTCACAAGGAATTAATTAATTTGTGATAAATCTTCTTTCATCCGGGCAATGATTTTTTTCTCTAGCCTAGAAACTTGAACCTGAGATATACCTAACCTTTCGGCTACTTCCGATTGTGTTTGATCCTTAAAATACCGTAGGTACACGATTAATTGCTCTCGTTCTGATAAACGATCAATCGCATCATGTAACACCAGCTTATCAAACCAAAATTTTTCGCTATCATCCGCAATTTGATCCATCAATGTAATCGGATCGCCATCGTTTTCATATACCGTCTCATGAATCGAAGTAGGGGCACGGTTTGCTTCTTGTGCGAAAACGATCTCTTCCGGCTCAATTCCAATCTCTTTCGCAATCTCATGTAATGTGGGCAGTCGATTTAGACGTTTCGATAACTCATCCTTGGTTTTTCGTACTTTATTAGCCAATTCTTTCAAACTACGACTTACTTTTACCATCCCATCATCTCGAAGGAATCGTTGAATCTCTCCGATAATCATCGGGACCGCATAGGTGGAGAACTTCACATCATAACTGAGATCAAATTTATCTACCGCTTTTAGTAATCCAATGCTTCCTATTTGAAACAAGTCCTCTGCTTCATAACCTCGATTTAAGAAACGTTGCACCACGGACCAAACTAATCGAATATTATGACTCACTAACCGATCTCGAGCCAACAGGTCCCCTTGCTGGCTGAGTAAAATGAGCTCTTTGACTTCGGCATCCGACAAATGATTATGACGTTCTTTACGCACTTCCGCATCCATATTGCTTCCCTCAATTCACTAACGATTGCTGAGATTGCGGAGTAAGCTGTTTAACTAGCTGAATGGTCGTACCTTCTCCTAGTTTGGAGTGAATCATCACCTCGTCCATGAAATTCTCCATGATCGTAAAACCCATACCCGATCGCTCCAATTCGGGTTTCGATGTATAGAGAGGCTGCCGTGCTTCCGCTACATCTTCAATTCCTAAACCATAATCCGTAATTTGCACACAAATCTTAGTACCTTCAATCTCGGTGCGAATTAAGATTACACCTTCTGGATCTTCCTCATACCCATGAATGACTGAGTTTGTGACCGCTTCACTCACGACTGTTTTGATATCTGTCAAGTCCTCTATAGTAGGATCTAACTGCGATAGAAAAGCGGCAACCGCTACTCGAGCAAATGATTCATTCTCTGATCGAGCATTAAAACATAATTCCATAAAGTTTGTATGTACTGGTTTAATCATGACGCCACCCCACATGCAGAAACTGCACTGCTTTCATCTTGAAACATTTGAAGAATCTTAAACAACCCTGACATCTCCATGATTCGCTCAATCGACGGTTGTACAGAGCAGATCGTCATCTTACCCCCCATTTGCGTCACTCGTTTATAGCGACCGAGGATCACTCCTAAACCAGAGCTATCCATAAATTCGAGCTTCTCCAAATTTAATACAAGATGAGTGACCCATTCGTGATTTAGCTCTTCCTCAATCACTTTACGAACATGAGCCGCCGTATGATGATCTAATTCTCCATCGAGACGAGCAACTAGCACATTCTTTGAACGTTTTACATCTAAATGTAAAGCCAACTGAACCCCTCCTTCTCATTCAGGTGCTTCTCTTCTGTATGATGTTTTCTTCAAATAATTCCCATATCCTGCTATAAAACCAAAAAAGGAAGCTAGCTTTCTGGCTAGCTTCCTTCAAGAAGTTACTTAAAGATGTCCGTAAACACTTTTTGAATCGCGTTCCAAAGGCTAGCTTCTTGGATGTCCCTCGAACTTGTTATCTCGAGATGAGTTACGACTTTTCCTTCTTTATTCGTAAAGTCGATTGTCCCGATCGTCTCCCCTTGCTTAATCGGAGCTTTTAACTCTTTAAAATGAACTACCTTTTTATACTGCTTCGGATCTTCGCCCTTCTTCATCAGAATCGACATCGAGTGATGCGCACGAATTAACATCTCTTCAGGTTCGCCTTTATCCACTTCAACTTTGGCTATAAGATCCCCTTTTTTGTAGAAAGTGTAGTTGGTGTACTGACTAAACGCATAATCTAACATCTTGGAGACTTCTTGGTTTCGCATTTTCGAGTCAGGTTCACCGAGAACTACCGAAATGACACGGAAGTTATCCCGTTTCGCAGTTGCAGTTAAGCAAAAACGTGCCTCAGTGGTAAAACCTGTTTTCAGACCATCTAGCCCTTGATAAAAACGAACCAATTTATTCGTATTTACGAGCCAAAATGGCTTCTTCGAATCTTGTCGCAAGTAGTCCTGATACATACTCGTATACTTAGTTATCTCAGGATATTTTAATAGCTCTCGAGAAAGCAAAGCAATATCATATGCAGAAGAATAGTGATCTGCTACAGGTAAACCATTTGGATTTTGAAACTTGGTATCCTTTAATCCTAACTGCACAGCGCGTTTGTTCATCATCGCAACAAAGTTATCCTCTGTCCCTCCGATATGCTCGGCTAAAGCAACTGAAGCATCATTTGCCGAACCGATGGCCACTCCTTTTAATAAATCATGAACGGTCATCGATTCACCTGGTTCTAAGAAAATCTGAGAGCCACCTTTTGACGAGGCATTTTCTGAAACCGTGACTGAATCAGTTAGCTTCAACTTCTTCTGTTCAATTGATTCCATCACCAGAAGCATCGTCATCACCTTCGTAATACTCGCAGGCGGTAGTTTTTCATGACTATTCTTCTCATAAATGATCGTTCCTGTATCCGCGTCCATCAATACAGCTGATTTCGCATTAGGTGCTAGATCTAGTTCTGCCGCATGTATGATAGCTCGTGGCACAAATAAAGAGAGTACAAAGATTGAAATAAAAACAGAGATACTGATCCGTTTCAGCATCTAGCATTCCTCCTATCGTCCTAATGAGCATAGTGTCTCTCAGACAAACAGGAAGTATGCGAAATCAGTTAGAAGATGATCCACGAGCACTACAATTTACAGGGCAAGTCTTGCAATGCTGAGGTCGTAGGGAAGTTAAATAGGCTAGGCAACATGTTTTACGGTTATGGGTAAAAGCTTCTTGCGAAAAAGCGATAAATGGATTCGTTCCTTTTTGATCAAGAGATAAGGTAGGATCGGAAATGAGTGCTTGATAATCTTCCTCAATCTGTCTTTTACATTCTACAGAGTAAGCCTCGCTCCGCATAGTCTGATACATCCATTTTATATAGACAAATACATTTTCCCATAGTGTGATTTCCGAAATGTTGACGGAACATCGTATTCCATTCACCCATGGTGCAAAATGTTGTTGAAACATCCAACGAAATAACTCTGTTCGCTCAGAAGAACGATTCTCTACAAGTACTTCTTGTATCTCAGATAGGTCCATAACAATACTGGGGACCCATAATGAATCTGATTCAAGAGGGGTTAACAATGACACATTCCAAGTTGATCCTGTTACTCTCTTTTGATAAAGCGAAAATAACGCTAACGGAATCAAGAAGGCGAAGCTAATTCTCTTCACCAACATGGAGCTAGCTACTGATAGATTAGCTGTTCCAAGAAGGTCTTTGATTTGGCGTAACACTTGTTCTCTGGGCTTCTCTTCAAGTAAATCGCTCAACGGAAAGCTCCATCCCTGAGCTTCACTTTGTAGCTCACTCCAAGAACGCGGATCAAGGCGAAATCGAGTTTGTAACAAGTTAAGCTCTTCCACCATCATGGACATGTCTACCCCTCCTTTCTAGCAACGTTTCTCCCTTTCCCGTGCGGGATTAATAAAGGGGTCCCAAAGATGGGGTCCGAAATAATCTTACAATCCATTTGAAATACATCTTGTACCAAGCTAGGCGACATAATCTCTTCTGGTGATCCTTGTGCATAAATCTCTCCACATTTGACCGCAATCAGATGATCCGCATATCGACAGGCTAAATTAAGATCATGTAGAACCATCAAAATAGTACGGTTCTCTTGGCGATTTAACGTAAATAATAAGTCCAGAATGTCTACCTGATGTGTTAGATCTAAGTATGTCGTTGGCTCATCTAACAATAGAATATCTGGATTTTGTGCAAGGGTCATAGCAATCCAAGCACGTTGCCTCTGTCCACCTGATAACGAATCAACGTCCTGATCTCGTAATTCATCTAGCCCCGTCGCTTGAAGTGCCTTGTTTACAAGTTCCTCATCTTCCGTAGACCACTGACGCAGCATGCTTTGATAAGGAAATCTCCCTTGTTTCACTAGTTGTAATACCGTTAATCCCTCAGGAGCAACAGGGCCTTGGGGCAAAATCGCTAACTGTTTCGCGATCTCCTTCGTGGACATTTTTGAAATCGTCTGTCCTTCCAATAAGATGGTTCCGGCTTTTGGTTTTAGTAGCCGAGCCATAGAGCGTAGTAGAGTTGATTTTCCGCATCCATTACAGCCGATTAATACCGTAATCTTCCCCTTTGGAATCTCAACATCCAATCCATCGATAATCACTTGCTCTCCATATGCCAATTTTAATTGACTTGTCTCTACTGCAATCATAACGTTAATCATCTCCTTCCTTTCATGCATGGATCATCACCGTTAGACTCGTTCTCGAATTAATAAATAGATAAAATAAGGGGCTCCTAAAATCGAGATAAACACACCTGCTGGCACTTCCAATGGTAGGAAGAAAGTCCGGCCAATCGTATCGGCAAGCAACACGAGGAACCCTCCAATTAAGGCTGAAATAGGCAAAAGAGCACCATAATTCGAACCGACCAATCTACGGGCGATATGGGGTGCCATGAGACCGATAAAACTAATTCCTCCACCATAAGCAACCGCCACCCCAGCTGTTAATGTACTCAAAGTAAGTAACCATAATCTTTGTTTTGAGACCTGACTACCTAAACCAACCGCGATTTCTTCGCCAAAAGCTTGAACATTTAATGGACGAACAGAAAAGAAAGTACATAAAAAGAGTAAAAGTGCGATTGGGACTAATATCGATACATGATCCCAATTTGTTCCATATACTGAACCAGTAATCCACACATTTGCTTGGCTTGCGCGGTAAATGACACTTTTCACCATGAACAAAGTCGTCAGCGCTTTCATCAGTGCCCAAACGCCAATCCCCATTAACACAAGACGCATAGGTGATAAGCCATTTTTCCAAGCAAGACTATATAAAATGAGGGCTGCAATGATAGCCCCACATATCGCAATCAATGGAAGCCAATGAATACTCACCAATAGAGCATTCGTCTTAGGATTGCTAAACATTCCTAAAAACATAACAACCGCCACACTCGCCCCACCTGTAATCCCTAATAAATCAGGAGAAGCAAGCGGATTTCGCACAATCCCCTGCAAAATAGAGCCTGAAATAGCGAGTAACATTCCGACCAAAATCGCTACAATCATTCGGGGTAGCCGAAACGATTCTACAACTAGCTTCGAAAATGCATTCGCATCCATACCGAATATGACTTTACCCACCTCAATCGGGTTCACATATACTTCTCCTGCTCCTGCAGACAGGAGAAACGTTACTATCAAAAGAACTAGAAAAATCGTAATCATCCAAAATGAACGCTTTTCAAATAGAAGTGAAACTTGTTCTGCTCTCCCTCTACGTATTATCAACCATCGCTTCGTTTTCATGCCTTTCCGACTCCCCTACGTGCTACTGCTAAGAAAAAAGGGATTCCGATCAATGCTGTCATCACACCTACAGGTACCTCTTCTGGCATCATGACAAATCGAGCCGCTATATCAGCCAACACGAGGACAATCCCTCCGATCGTTATGCTAAAAGGAACTAACCAACGATAATCATTACCCACTAATCCTTTGGCAATATGAGGAACCATCACCCCAATAAAGCTAATAGGGCCTGCTACCGATACAGCACTTCCTGCTAGAAGAACGATCGAAACGAGTCCAAGCAATTTTACTAACCACGTTTTCTGCCCTAAACCCGTTGCTACATCTTCTCCCATCTGTAACACATTAATCGATTTTCCTAAGAAAAGGGCAATGAGGAACCCCATCGTCAAATAGGGAACTACCAGTTGCAATAACTCTAATTTTCGCCCTTCAATCGAACCGGCTAACCAAAACATCACTTGATCGAGTGCCGACTCATCTAACACTAGCAACCCTTGCGTCATAGAGGCGAATAGCATCGCCGTTGCTGCTCCCGCTAATGTGATTTTTAAGGGAGACAATCCACCACTCCCGATAGAGCCCAATAAGTAAACAGAAAGTGAGGTCATCGCAGAACCCACTAATCCAATCCATAAAAACGCTTCCAATGACGTAACCGAGAACAGCATCATCGCAGCCACGATAAAGAAGCTAGCTCCCGCATTTACCCCGATAAAATCAGGGGAAGCCATCGGATTACGGGTAAGTGCTTGCATCAATGCACCCGCAACGGCTAATGCTCCCCCAATCGCGGCACCAATTAAAGCTCGTGGCAAGCGAACTTCTGTCACCACTAATTGATCAAAAACGCCAGTAGGATGTGAAAAAGCTTGAATAGCCGTTTGAATAGACGTATCTGTATAGCCAAGTAACACACTACCCAACATGCAAAAAATTAATAAAAAAATGGAAGTGATTAGTGCAAGCCATTTCCCCTGGTGTGTATGAATCTTCATTTCTTACTACATACTCCCCTCACATGATCACAAAGTTGTTTTTTAATAAGAATTATTTTCATTTATTTTGTTGACAGCTGCACTAAATATTGATTATGATTCTCATTGTAATTGAAAATCATTTTCAAATCAACGGAGGTAATCATACATATGTTTTCACGATTTATGAAGAGTCGCTCCCTTTTCATCTTAGCGAGCCTTCTTTTCCTCACATCTGCTCTTACTGCTTGCGGTAGTAAAACTACAACTGAATCTGGAAAATCAGACGGTCCTACTACTACAATCGAACATGCTATGGGCAAAACTGAAGTGAAAGGCACACCTAAAAAAGTTGTAATTCTTACTAACGAAGGAACAGAAGCCCTACTCGCTTTAGGAGTAAAGCCAGTTGGAGCTGTACAATCCTTTACAGGTAAGCCTTGGTACGATCATATTAAGGATCAAATGGAAGGCGTTAAAGTGGTTGGGTTAGAAAGTGAACCAAGTCTTGAAACCATCGCTTCTTTAAAGCCAGATTTAATTATAGGAAACAAAATGCGTCAGGAAAAAATATACGAACAACTAAAAGCAATTGCACCAACTGTCTTCTCCGAATCACTTCGGGGTGACTGGAAAGAAAACTTCAAATTCTATGCAAAGGTATTAAACAAAGAATCAGAGGGACAAAAAATTCTGACTCAATATGATGAAAAAATCTCCCAATTAAGAGGGAAACTCGGGGACAAGCTAAAAAATAAAGTTTCCATGGTTCGTTTCGTAACAGGTGACGTTCGCATCTACCACCTAGATTCTTTCTCTGGAGTGATCTTGAAAGATCTCGGATTTGCACGTCCTGAGTCACAAAATAAAAATGACTTAGCGGAACGTGGTGTAGGAAAAGAGCGCATCCCAGCTATGGATGGTGACTACCTATTCTATTTCACCTACGAAACAGGCGATAACAAAGCAACCGATCTCGAAAAAGAATGGCTAAAAGACCCACTCTTTCAAGGACTAAATGCAGTTAAAAACAAAAAAGCATTCAAAGTGAGTGACACGATCTGGAATACCGCTGGTGGCGTTCTGGCAGCAAACCTCATGGTTGACGATGTAGCCAAATTTTTTGAAGTAAAATAACGATGGATTCACTGGATGAAGTCTAGTTAGTTGTGTTTCAAAAAAGTAGTTCATGAGGAAAAGAAATTGCCTGATAGCATAGCTATCAGGCAATTGAAGTATCTGAACAAAAGGAAAAAAGATGCTTTATGATGAAAATGTTGGGCTTTTCTTCCTTCTATTGCACCAGCATCTCAAAATTCTAAATCTGGATTACTCTTACTTCTCCCCCATTTTTCTCATAAACAACAGGTTGAAACTCGGTTGGAATCCGCTCTTTAGGGAATGGTTGCACATAATGAACGGCAATCCCATATCCAGAATTGAATATATCTGCAAAGGTAACAGTATGATTGGTTAGAATCCAAAATTCTGGATCCAGGTGGTTAGAGCCAACACGAGGGGATAGCTTCTTGAGATAATCACTATTCGCCCACCACTTATTCCCCATATAACACGGTGGATAAGGATGTGAATAGATATAGATAGTTCCACAAACGTCCACTTTTTTTAGATAGTCCAAGCTCACTTGATGATGGTCAATTAATACGGTTTCCATCAAATTAACCCAGTCTTCTACACACGGTAAATGTTCCTTCCCATAATGTGTTATTCCTTTTGAATGGAGATATAGCACTTCCACATTATTTACGCTTGCACTACAGTAATCATGCAACCAATGCAAGGTGGGTCTTTCCCACTGTTGTTCTTCAGGAAGTATTCTAAATTGAACGGTATCATCATAATGACTCAAGGGCTCTATGATAAACTGTTGAATATATTCAGGGTCGTTTATATGGTCCGTCACAAAATTAATAAAAACAGCATCTAATTTTTGATATAAGCCAGATGAGCATAACCTCTTTAATTGTCCATATGTTATATCTGCCCAGTGGTTTAGAGTACGTGCATGAATAAAACAGACCCTTTTATGATCAGGATGGTTGATGCTTTGTTCTGGGGATAGATGAATAGCCAATTTCATTCCTCCATTTCCTGTGTAATCTACTACACGGTATGTGGTTTCAATACAGCCTTCGAACGTTCTTTTGTTTTTCTCCAATAAGCAGCTGAACAAGGTTCTTTACCAATTTTGATGATTGCATCATCTATACCGAATTGGTTTCGGAAATCGTGCACTGCACTTGCACAACAAGGCAGGATGTAGTCATCAATGATGATATATCCTCCCAAAGAAATTTTATCGTATAGATTACTCAAGCTGTCCCAAGTAGAGGAATACATATCTCCATCTAGTCTAGCTAGTGCTATTTTTTGAATAGGGGCTTTAGGCAAGGTATCTTTAAACCAACCTTTTAGAAAAGATACTTGATCATCTAATAAACTATATCTTTTGAAATTATCTATTACCGTTTCCAAAGATACTCTTAAAAAGTCATACATATGCCAGACTCCGCCTTGATCAACAGGGTAATTCGGATCAGGCAGTGGCAATCCTTCAAATGAATCAGCAACCCAAACAGTTCTATCTGTAATTCTATGAGCCTTTAAAAATCCTCTCATAAAAATACACGAACCACCTCTCCAAACCCCTGTTTCGATAAAATCTCCGGGAACGTTTTCACGGATTACTGACTCCAAGCATTGATGCAGGTGATTCATACGTTCCCTGCCAATCATACTATGAGCAATTGGTGGCCAATCTGAACCCGTTTCTCGCTTTTCTGGAACGGGATTGAACACATAATTATCTGAACTAGGGAAATTTCTTTCATGCTCAATCCAAATCTCAAATAAGATTGCTTTTTTTAACAATTCAAGATAAAGTTGTTCGGCAGATTGCTCGTTTCCCATATTTTCAATCACTCTTAACACTCTCCTTACAAACGTATATAACCATGATATGAAAAAGGGTAGAGAATATGTTTGTTTTTCTGTTTCTATCCAGATGGTCTAAAGAAGATGCTAGAATCGCTTATGATTTCATAGAAAAACCCCCTAATTGTTGAACACAAAAACCTACAATTAGGGGGTTTCGCGACTTTATCTTGTTATCTCGCTCGCTTTTGCTTCACCAAAACCCTACTATTTATATTTTTGCACACCATCTTCTGTCACAATGCAATGTACCAATGGCGGTGCTTGGACTTGCTCAGACCCAATCTGAATCGCTTGGCGTAGACGAGACTGTACCTCATCAAGATTATCTTTTTTATTCACATCCAAGGTAGCGATCACTTCCTTGTCAGAAACAGAATCGCCTACTTTTTTATGAAGCACAATACCTACAGCATAATCGATCACATCATCTTTGGTTTCACGGCCAGCACCTAATCTCATCGCACACAGACCCACTTCTTCAGCGAGAATACGTTGTACAAATCCAGATTGATTCGCTAGGAATTCGATTTTCTCTGCTGGTTGTGGAAGAAGTTCTGGATGATCCACGATCTCTGCATTTCCATGTTGTCCCTTGATAAACTCCCGGAATTTCGCAAGGGCACTACCGTCCTTCACCACACCTTCTAGCAAACCGCGTGCTTCTTCGGTTGTCTTCGCACGACCGGCAAGAATTAGCATTTGAGAACCGAGGACAAGCCCTAACTCGTGAAGATCTTCTGGACCTTCTCCTTTAAGGGTAGCAATGGCTTCTTCTACTTCAACGGCATTTCCGATCGCATAACCGAGTGGTTGGCTCATATCACTAATGACAGCGATTGTTTTTCGGCCTACTTGCTTCCCGATTGCCACCATCGCTTTTGCCAATTTAATCGCATCCGCCTCTTCTTTCATAAAGGCTCCATCGCCTGTTTTTACATCGAGAACGATAGCGTCTGCACCGGATGCAATCTTTTTACTCATAATAGAACTGGCAATCAAGGGAATGGAGTCAACCGTTCCTGTTACATCCCGGAGTGCATAAAGTTTCTTATCCGCAGGTGTTAAATTTGCCGTTTGGCCCACTACAGCTACGTTACTATTATTAACTAATCGAATAAACTCTTCAATATCGAGTTCCGTGGAAAATCCTTCGATCGCATCCAACTTATCGATTGTTCCACCTGTATGACCAAGCCCCCGTCCTGAAAGCTTTGCTACTGGAACCCCAGTAGCCGCTACAAGTGGAACAAGTGTTAAAGTAGTGGTATCTCCAACCCCACCAGTACTATGTTTATCTACTTTTATTCCATTAATCTTAGAAAGATCAACCTGTTCACCAGACTCGACCATTGCCATAGTAAGGTCTGCCGTTTCTCGGTCAGTCATTCCATTGAAAAAAACTGCCATGGTAAACGAAGACATCTGATAATCTGGGACATCTCCTGTAGAATAACCTTCTACAAGAAAACGAATTTCTTCCGTTGATAATTCATGTCCATCCCGCTTTTTACGAATGATTGAAACTGTGTCCATCCACTTACACCTCTTTTAAAATGCCCTGAACCAAATTCATAAAGATTGGTTTGGTACGATTCGCTACTTCTACTACTTGTTCATGTGTAAGCGGTTCAAGTGATTCCCCTATCGCCATGTCGGTAATACAAGTAATCCCTAGCACTTTCATTCCGGCATGACGAGCGACAATTACTTCTGGCACAGTTGACATTCCGATCGCATCTCCGCCCATATTACGTAGCATGATCAGCTCTGCTGGCGTCATATAAGTTGGGCCACTAATACCAGCGTACACACCTTGTTGAACAGTAACGCCTTGAGCAGCCGCTACACGCTTGGCTACCTGTACCAATTCCGGCGTGTAAGCAGTCGACATATCTGGAAAACGAGGACCTAGATCCGCGAAATTAGGGCCAATCAATGGATTAGAACCAGTCATATTAATATGATCCGTGATAATCATGAGATCTCCTGCATGGAAATCTGTATTCATTCCACCAGCAGCGTTGGTTACGAGTACCGTTTCGACTCCGAGTGCTTTCATCACACGCACAGGAAATGTTACATCTTGTTGGCTGTACCCCTCATAGAAATGAAAACGACCTTGCATCGCGATGACTTGCTTCCCTGCTAAAGTCCCTAACACTAGCTGCCCTGCATGACCTTCCACTGTAGATACGGGAAAATGTGGCACTTCATCATATTTGATTATAACTTTATTTTCTACCTTATCTGCAAGATCACCTAAGCCTGAACCGAGAATCAACCCAAATGGATAGGTTTGGTTTGTTTTGCTTGAGATAAACTCTTTCGCCTCTTGGATACGTTGGATCATATTCATCGTTGCACCTCGAAATGTAAGATTTTTAGATGTTGCGCAAGATTCCTTTTACCAGATTTATAAACTGGGATCTTACAAGCTCTGTTGTCTCCATAACCTCATCATGGGAGAGAGGTTGCTCTAAAATTCCTGCTGCCATGTTGCTAATGCAAGAGATTCCTAAGCAACGAATCCCAGCGTGACGAGCGACGATTACCTCAGGTACGGTTGACATCCCAATCGCATCTCCACCGAGAAAACGACACATGCGAATCTCTGCTGGCGTTTCATAAGTCGGGCCAAGAAGTCCGATATATACACCTTCTTGAAATTTCACTCCCTGCTCTGTGGCCACCCTGCGAGCAATTTCACGTAGTTCTGAGTCATATGCAGTCGACATATCCGGGAATCGTACTCCTTGCTCTGGATCATTTGGTCCGATCAATGGATTTTGGAACGTCATATTAATATGATCCTTGATGAGCATCAGGTCACCTGGTTGGTAGGACATATTTACTCCACCAGCCGCATTGGTTACGATGATCTTTTCGATTCCAAGCTCTTTCATCACCCGAATCGGGAAGGTTACGGATGTTAACGGATGCCCCTCATATAGATGGAAACGACCTGCCATAACTAATACTGGTTGATCTTCTAACGTACCTACCACTAGTTCTCCAGCATGCCCCTCAACCGTAGATTGTGGAAAATGAGGGATATCATTGTAAGGAAGCTTTACAGGATTCTCTACTTCTCCAGCAAGCACTCCTAAACCTGATCCTAAAATAAGTCCAATTTTGGGTTGAACTTGGATTTTGGATTGAATCCACTCTGTTGCTTCTCGGATATTGAATTGATTTTGACTCACGTCAGCACCGCCTATCTCAGAATATCGTTCATTTAAGGTAATTCTTTTAGAAAACTAGTTCCATAAGGAGAGGTTACTCCAAAGTTCTCAGCGATGGAAGCACCAATATCTGCAAACGTTTCACGAACCCCTAAATTTGTACCTTCTGTCATAGATGGACTGTATACGATAAGTGGCGTATACTCACGAGTATGATCGGTTCCGTGGAAGGTTGGATCGTTTCCATGATCAGCTGTGATGATCAGGAGGTCGTCTTCGCGCAGATTTGCGAGAATCTCAGGCAAACGAGCATCAAAATCTTCTAACGCCCGTCCGTATCCCTCCGGATCACGACGATGTCCAAATTTAGCATCAAAATCGACTAGATTGGCAAACGCGAGGCCGTGGAACTCCTGTTTCGCCACTGCTAATACCTGATCCACTCCATCCATATTGTCTTTCGTATGGATCGAGCGAACAATTCCTTCTCCGGCATAAATATCGGAGATTTTACCAATCGAGATTACTTCTTTACCAGCCTCTTGCAAATGATTCAAAACAGTCTTAATAGGTGGTTTCACAGAATAATCACGACGATTAGAAGTACGTGTAAAATTCCCTGGGCTTCCGACAAATGGACGTGCAATCACCCGTACTACGGAATACCTTTCATCTAATGTTAACTCTCTTGCTACTTCACAAATTTTATATAGCTCTTCTAGTGGCACGACTTCTTCATGCGCTGCAATCTGGAATACACTATCCGCAGAAGTGTAAACAATGACGGCACCTGTCTTCATGTGCTCTTCGCCAAACTCATCTAATACTTCTGTACCCGAGGCAGGTTTGTTACACAAAACTTTTCGTCCGACCCTTTGCTCAAACTCCTGAATCAATTCGCTCGGAAAGCCATCTGGATATGTTTTAAACGGGGTTTCTGTGATAATACCCATAAACTCCCAGTGTCCGGTGGTGGTATCTTTACCACGTGAAACTTCTTTCATCCGAGCATAGGCAGCTTGTGGGACATCGGCAGGTAGGATCCCTTCTACTGCTTCAATATTTCCAAGTCCTAACTTCGACATATTGGGCATAGCTAATCCATTTACATATTGTGCTATATGACCTAATGTATGAGCGCCGACATCATTATATAAATTGGCATCTGGTAATTCGCCAATTCCTACACTATCCAAGACAATGAGGAAGACACGATTGTATTTTCTCATGTCTAATCCCCCTCTCATATGTTATTGATAAAAAAAGAATCATCCTATTTTGTTAGGATGTTTACATAGAAAATCTTACTATTCTTATTCCCCAATCTCATAAAACCATAACAGGCGCTCTCGGACTAGTTCGGAAAAGGTCGCTTGTGATGTTTGTCTACCGTAGTCTGAAAATACCTTTACCGCATCACCGATTGGTTCTTTATAGATCGAATCTGGTTCAAACATCTCGGTAAAAAAGCTCATCACTTGATAGAGAAGAAGGGTAAATAAGACAAATAATAATAAAAACGTAAGCCATTGCTTGATCCGTCTGGTGGATATAATCATAAATAACTCGTCCCCCACCCATTTTTTATCAATGTATGGGTAGGGGAACCGATTTATTCTTATAAAACTTCCTCGAGAGGGGTGTAAGTCACATTCAAGCTCTCTGCAACTGCTTGATACGTGCATTTTCCTTGAATTGTGTTTACGCCAAGTGCCAATGGTTTACTCTCCACTAAAGCACGTTCTACACCTCTATTGGCGATCTGAAGTGCATAAGGGATTGTTACATTGGTGAGCGCGATAGTAGAAGTACGAGGTACCGCACCCGGCATGTTAGCCACTGAGTAATGAACCACTCCATGTTTTACATAAGTCGGATCACTATGTGTGGTTACACGGTCAATCGTTTCAATCGAGCCACCTTGGTCAATGGCAACGTCCACGATAACGGAACCTGGCTGCATTTGTTTTACCATTTCTTCGGTCACCAAACGAGGGGCACGGCGGCCTGGAATGAGTACCGCACCAATAAGTAGATCTGCTTTCTTAACTGCTTCTGCTAGGTTGTACGCGTTTGACATTACCGTTCGTAATTTCCCGTCAAATTGGTCATCTAGTTGACGAAGGCGGTCGGGATTCACATCGAGGATCGTTACATTTGCACCGAGACCCACAGCCATCTTCGCTGCATTGGTACCCACGATTCCTCCCCCTACGATTACGACTTCACCAGGAAGAACTCCCGGAACACCACCTAATAGCACTCCCTTTCCACCATGCGGCTTTTCTAAGAAAGAAGCACCAATTTGTACAGACATACGACCTGCTACTTCACTCATTGGAGTTAATAAAGGAAGAGATCTATTGTCTAATTGAATAGTTTCATACGCAATTGCCGTTACTTTCTTCTCCATGAGTGCCGCTGTTAACTCTGGCTCAGGAGCAAGATGGAGATATGTAAATAAAACTAATCCTTCACGGAAAAATCCGTACTCCGCAGGCTGTGGCTCTTTTACCTTTAAAATCATATCGGAGTTTGTCCAAACTTGTTCCGCACTCTCCATAATTTGTGCACCGTGTGAAGCATACACCTCATCAGTGAAACCGCTTCCCATTCCTGCATCCTTCTCTACCATAACCGAATGACCAGCCTTGATAAACGCATCGACGCCACCAGGGGTAATCGCAACCCGGTTCTCGTTGTTCTTAATTTCTCTAGGAATCCCTATTCTCATCAGTGAACCTCCTTCAGCATCAAACCTATCTTAACACTTTCTAATTGTACTTAAAACCTAAAAATCACCAAAAAGAAGTGAGAGCCATTATATAGCATCTCACGTTACTTTCGAACCTATTAATTTTTTTGGATCAATTACCTGCCCTTTACAACGATAACAAATTCCGTGGAACGTCAAACGGTGGTCCATAATGTGAAAATGGAACTCTCGCTCCACCTGCTGTTCAATAGGTCCTAGTAAATCTTCCATAATTTCATCGACAGAGCCACAATTTAAACACATTAAGTGATGATGGTGATGTTCAGCTCCCTCAGCACGAAACTCATATCGGGTTACACCATCACCAAAATTCAGCTTATGAATGATGTGAAGATCGCTAAGTAGTTCCAACGTACGATAAACTGTCGCAAGCCCAATCTCAGGTGCTTTGTCCTTCACCAACAGGTAAACATCCTCTGCGCTCAAATGGTCATCTTCATTTTCAAGTAAAACACGCACAGTCGCTTCCCGTTGGGGGGTTAGTTTATAATTGTGGGCGGATAATTGTTGTTTAATTTGATTTACTCGTTTTTCCACGTCCACACCCCCCTCAATCTACTCAACATTATATGAGAGATATGCGGGAAAAGTCAAACCAACTTAAAGAGATTATCAGATAATAATTACTTTAAACTAAAGGAAGAAGTGACACTATAGAAGCGATTTCGGGAAGCGACCCTCTCATGATCATCGGTGAAAGGTACGCCTCAACGAGAGAAGAAATCATCATGAGACAAGCCATCATAACAACCACTCCACAATAGGATACAAATTTAGGATATAGCGAACCACGATGCGCAATGATATGGTTTTTTACTAAATCGACAGAGAAATAAACCCCCGCCACTGAGACGATCATCATAGCAGGAATGACAAACAGATTGGTAGGAACAATGGAAACAAAGGCAAACCATAACCCAGTCCATGAAAACTGTTGAACAAGAAAGCCAACAGTAAAACCAATCACCATTCCCTTAAAGAATAAAAAGAGGCATAAAATCGGAATTCCGATAACCGATAAACCTAATAACCACATCAGACCAATCGTTTTTAAATGCTCTCCGATCGAATGTTGAAGGGCAATTTCGGAATCGGCAATACTCCCTCTCCCTAACTCTTTAAAAAAATGTCCCAAATAACTAGACAAACCCGTACGTTGCGCAGTAGTCAACATGTTCACGATCACTGCCCCAAACACAACACCTGTTAAAAATAAGACTATTACAAAAATATAGAGCGATTTTTGACTTTGTACATGTGCTTGAATCGCTTGACTCCAGTAATGTTTTCTCCCCATTAATCCGTCCTCCTCACTCTCTCAAAACAATTCTATGAGAGGAATAAGAGAGATATGATCCATTTACTAGATTCAATCTTGAACATGATGAATAAGGCAGAGAAGAACAAATTCGAATTATCTAATTTGCTCTTCTTATGGAAACCGGACTAATATTCTGTTTGTTATGAGGAAAAATAATAGTTATGTAACAAAGAGCCCGTATAATAAGTAAATGCAGCCGCAATCGAACTCATCAGCCCCGGTGCATCCATAGTCGGTGCCCATCCATATGTATGGACAATCTGCGCAAAAACAAAGGGAAAACCAACTGTAAAAAGCAAGACTACTTTAGCACACCAGCCACATAAAAATAAGTTTCTCCGGTACATCACACCTAAAAAAGCATTAATCGCAAAGATCGCCATGAGTACAAGCTCTAAACGAACATCTGCATATGCTTTTCCTAAAAACATAATTCCAAAAAAACAAGCAACGTATACTTGAATCAAAATCATCAAGATACTAATCCGTCTCGTATAAAGTTGATACTTGACCACAATGATATTATTTACAAGTACACAGCAACCTAATCCGACTACCACGGCTGCCCAAAAGTCCGACCAATCATAGATCGACGCTAGTAATACACCAAAGGTTAGCGGTAGTAAAAACAAAATCCAAGAGTACAGTGTATATCGAGTTGCTGTGAGAGGATTGTGTCCTTCTGTGTGATTCATCCACATCACCTCTTCTATTCCTAGTTGCAAATCATATTTAACAGAATAATTATATTATATCATCATTACTATAGAAAAGTTAAATGAATTTGGAGAATCGAAATAATTTTCTCCAAATCCATCTATGAAGTTATTGCTTGATTTTCCCATATGATTCCCCTTCACCTTCGACGAAATCTACCCTGCCTTTCCTTCATGATTCGTGTTGTTGATTCTGCCAAAACAAGATTGCCGCTACTGTCTTCGCATCACATATATCTCCACGAGAGATAGCCTGAACACATTCTGGAAGCGTCCACTCTACCCGTTCCACAAACTCATCTTCATCCAGATTTACTTGTCCTTTACTTAATTCATCTGCTTGGTAGAGATGAAGATACTCATCAGCAAAGCCCGGGGATGTATAGAATGAGACAAGATGCTTCCATTTCTCTGCACGATAGCCAGTCTCTTCTTCTAGTTCACGCTCTGCACAAACTTGTGGATCTTCACCATCCTCTCTCTTTCCTGCAGGGATTTCATAAATCGTTTTTTCTAGTGGCTTTCGAAATTGACGTACTAAAACGATACGGTCTTCTGGCGTAATAGCCACAACAGCTACCGCTCCAGGATGTTTTACAATTTCTCTGTTTGAAGTGTTTCCGTTTGGCAATTTAACTTGATCTACTTGGAGAGAAATGACTCTACCTTTAAAAATAGATTTCGTTGAAATCGTTTTCTCCTCTAAATTTCTCATGCCATCGCAACCTTTCGGTTTTCATATATTTCTCTATTATACACAAAAATATATTTCAAAAATGGTATATTTTCTTCTCTTTTGGCGTATCCCGTTAAGAAGAGACTTTTATTAAGGGTGCGAAAACATGGAGAAGAAAATATTTGCGAACGGCATCCGCCTATCCGGAACCGTACAAGAAATTCGGGATACGCTTCAGGAATGGGCCCATCTTCCGATCACTCTACAAGAATGGATCGAAGCTCATCATGCCGGGAGGCCCCATCTAATTCCAATTCGTTCAAAAAAAGGAACGAGAAAACCCAGCTAACTCACGATTAAGTGAGTCCTGGGTTTTCTCTGTTCTATGTCATCTGTTTGACGAGAATAGTATGAGGCTCTTGCTCAGCTAATTTGATCCCATTTTCAATTAAGGATCGGCTCTCTAGCCGCCTTCCAGATATCTCACTCAACTCGGCTCTCACTCGGCTCTCTAAGCTCTTGTCCTCAAAGGCAATGGCTAATTCTAATATCTCTACTCGTAGTAACCAGTCATCTGGATCAACTTGGTGCAGGCGAGCCAAAACATCCATGGCCTCCCACGTTGTTCTCTGCTCTTCTCGCAGATCACGGACCTCCTGATAGAGGTCATCCAGATCAGTCCAAACCACCGCAGGTTTATGAACGGTCCATACATCCTGCTCTTCAAAAACAAAACGATCATGATCAGCAGGTCCTGCATAAACAGACTTGATTCGCTCTCCCACTGGCATGTCAAAAGTTCCCCATTCCGGTTCAAACAACACCCGATCGCCCCATGTAACCTTACAATCTTTAAAAGAGAGTAGGGTCAAACGATCTCTTTGGAATGTCATATTCACTAACGTTCCCTCTACCTCAACTCCGCTCACAAATCTCAAGCTCACCTGACTTCCTACCCGCATTCCTAACTCGCCACACTCTACTAAACCCAACTCTTCTAATTGCTTCCCTAAACCCTCTACTCTGCCTATTGGAGCCGAAAATCCATGATGATGGACTGCACATCCTTGGCCTGGTAACTCTTCATCCTCAAACGATAGCTGTGTTCCGCCTTCTGTCCGAAGATAGATCGCTTCTCCTTGTTCATCGTAGAGAAGTTCCACTATAACTCCACTTACTTGTAAACCAGAGCTGTATACAGAAGTGGTTACTTGTCCAGAGCGTTGTGCTTTTTCCAAACTTTGCGTTCCACCAACCCGATACGCCATTCGTTCACTGTAGTGCTTAATCCCTTCAATTAATTGATCGAAATCCTGACAAACAAACAATTGTGGTTGCTGCTTGGTCACATCAAAGTCAGTGTCGATACATACATCCACATCAAATGGGATTTTCTCCACATCAGGCGATAAACAATGCTGTCCTTCACTGATCGAAGAAAGCAATCCAGCCCCATAGATTTTCGGATCGCTTCGTGTACCAACCAAACCATATTCAACTGTCCACCAGTACAACCGAGAAATCTCAGTCGCCTCTGATCGCACTGTCGCGGCTTTCATCTTCTCAGCATGGACTCTCTCCACTTCAGCAATCATCTCTGGAGTAGAAGCCGGGTCTTCCATGACTTGAGTTAGCTTACGAGTCGCTAAAAACAACTCATGCTCTTCCCGTGAAGAGATCGCCTTGGCTCCAATCTGTCCGAACAACCTAACATACTCCGCAAATTTCGGTTCACTTAAGATGGGAGCATGCCCTCCAGCCTCATGAAGCATATCAGGAGCAGGTGTATAACCAATATGCTTCAGAGTCCGAATTTCTGTCGCAATAGGTAGAAATCCATGACCTTGGAAGTCAAAGAATGCCACTCCAGGGATCAACCCATCGATTGTCACTGCTGCTAGTCCAAATGGCTCCAAACATTTACTCATCTCATCTACACGAGGGATTCGATCGAGGGAAATACCCGACTTCTCCAAGCCATCCTGATAGGATTCATGAGCAAGATCACGAAAAAAATGATAGTTTTGCCTCATCACATAACGCCAGACCGCCTGATTAATCGGTGTATATAAATCATAGTCCTGCTTTGAAGCATACGCTTGTAGATGGGACGGGATTGTTTTCCTCGACATAAATCTCTCTCCTTTTTTTTACAAAATAAAAAAGCTTCCATCCTATAGGGACGAAAAGCTCCGCGGTACCACCCTAATTGGTTATAACATGTAAGCTATAACCCACTCTTTATGGCACCTACTTGACAAGGGTAATTCACATCTAACATTGCCTAGGTTTGCACCTCCCACCTAGTCTCTGGTACTGCATATGTAAGTGCTACTGATTCTTGTCGATGCCGCATATTTACTTTATCACTTGTTTGCTTTTATGCGATAAAGTAAATATACAGTATTAGGAGCAATCGTGCAATAGGAAATTTTTCACATAAGTCATGTTTGTCCCTTTTAATTATTTCGATTAGACATATAATATATCCTTCTTATTAATATTTTTTATAACTTATTTAGTAGGCATGAAAAAATCCAGCATCTTTCTAAGCTGGATTTTTTCATGCCTACTAAACGGAATAGCTTATCGCACATGTTTTCCATTGTGTATAGAAATCAAGTGCAGCCACTCCTTGTTCACGTGTATGAGAGCTAGAGAGCTTCATTCCACCGAATGGTGATTGATATTCGACCCCGGCGGTTTCTTGATTCACGCGAACCATTCCTGCTTCTGCTTCGTCTAGGAAGCGGAGCGCGTGGTTTACATCTTTTGTAAAGATGGATGCACTTAATCCATAGACTGTTTGATTACATAATTGAATCGCTTCCTCAAAATCATGAGCAGGAAGTAACGTTACAACAGGGCCGAAGATTTCCTCTTGCACGAGTTTATGATCATTCCCTACACCTTTTACAACTAACGGGGGAATATAATAGCCAGGTTTTTGTATCGTATTAGCCCCTTCTACCACGACTTCTGCTTCCCGACGAGCCAATTCAACATACGAGTTAACCGTTTGATACTGTTCTTTTGATGCGACTGGTCCTAAATAGGCTTTTGGATCGAGGGCATAGCTTAACTTCACACTCGATATTCCTTGCCGGAGTGCATCGATAAATGAATTCATAATCCCCTTTTCCACAATGACTCGACTTGTTGCTGTACATTTTTGGCCTGCTGAACGAAAAGCTCCGCTTAAAATCATCGGCACCGTTTTTTCGATATCTGCATCATGTAAAACGATAGCAGCATTTTTCCCTCCCATCTCCGTCTGATACTTAATATGGCGCTTGGCGCAAGTAGCGGCAATATGACTTCCTACCATAGAAGATCCCGTAAAGCTGATGGCATCTACATCCATCTTCTCAATCATCTGATTTCCGATTACACTACCTTTTCCAATCACTAGATTAAAAACACCTTCGGGTAGTCCAACTTGAGCAAAGATTTCGGTTAAGCGAACGGCTGTTAAAGAAGCGTATTCCGCAGGCTTCCAGACCACTGTATTACCGCAGATTAATGCAGGAGCAATCTTCCAAATCGGAATCGCTACAGGGAAATTCCACGGTGTGATGATTCCAACTACTCCAAGTGGAACTCGTTTCGAATACTGCACCACATCTATTTGCGTCGACGGAATCAACTGTCCATGGGTTCTTACTCCCTCTCCTGCGTAATACCTAAGTAAATGGACACCCCGCATCACTTCCAACTTCATCTCTGTGATCGGCTTCCCCATCTCCTGACTCGCTAATTGAGCAACTTCCTCCGAGTGAATCTGCAACAGATCTGCCATCTTATATAGAAACTCTCCCCTAGCAGAACCTGTTAATTTCGCCCATCCCCTAGAAGCTCTCCTCGCCGCTTCACCTGCTTGTAACACAAGTGAATCATCCGAAAGGGTTATCGTCCCCACTTCTATCTCCGTATGCGAAGGGTTTTTTACAACCACCTTCTCCCCCACCGGCTCAATCCATTCCCCACCAATCCAGTTTCGACTCTCCACCGTATCTCCTCCTGTAAAATGTAGCGTAATCTTCGCAATCACCAAGAGAAACTCCTATCAAAGATGTACCTCGCACTCCACAATCCAAGACTTGTTGATAAACCAGAAAACGAAAATGGAGTAGGGGCAATGTATCTGGCCACTGCGATGTTAGTGGTCCTACCTAGCGCAGTCCTTCGTAGCTAGGGCGTTTTGCGGCAATGTTTGAGCGTTCTTTGCGAGTTTTGCCACTTGCCCGAAGCGGAGAAGGACGAAGCGGACTTGCTTTTCCACATCTGCGTAGTTCACTATTTGAGCTGTGGAAAGATACATTGCCCCGGGACATTCGATTCTGACTAATTCAACAACCCACTACACTCAAATACATTGGCTTGCCTTTTCAATACTCTCTTTCTCCTCATTCGTTAAATCAAGGCGCGGAGCACGAGCTCTACCCACAGGCCTACCTACCAACTCAAGCGCATATTTGATCGATTGAACCAAACGCGGGGTGGAGTCATAACGAAAAAGAGGTAGCAAACGACGATATAATTGTGTGGCTTCCGAGACTTTTCTGTTAATTGCAAAATCGAATAATTCAACGCTTTCTTTCGGATGCGAATTGGTAAAGCCAGCAATCCACCCGGTAGCGCCTGCTAACAAGCCTTCTAAAGCCAAATCATCCGCGCCTGCTAAAACTTCCAAATCGGTCTTTTCATATATCTCATGAATCCGGCGTATATCTCCGGAAAATTCTTTCACAGCGACTACATGTTCGAGCTTGCAGAGCTCTGCTAATAAATCAGGGGTTAAATCGACTTTGGTATCAAATGGGTTGTTGTAGGCTATAATCGGTAGACCTACGTCCGACAGAGACTGATAAAAAGAAATCACTTCCGACCGAGTTGGATTATAGTTAATCGGCGGCAAAGCCATGATCCCGCTTGCGCCTACCCTCTTCGCATGTTCCGCCCAGCCAACTGCTTTTTGCGTAGACGGAGCACCTGTCCCCACTACAACAGGAACACGGCCCGCAGCTGCCTCGACAACCGTTTCCACTACCTTGGCTCTCTCTTCATCATCCAATGCAGCATACTCTCCTACTGATCCAACTGGTACAAGTCCATGAACACCATTTTGAATTAACCAGTCCGCATGCTCTCTCAATCGATCGTAGTCCACCTTCATCGAATCTGTAAAAGGGGTTACAATCGCCACATAGATGCCATAAAATCGTTTCATTACACTTTCCCCCTGTATTTTAGTATGTGAACATGTTGGCAAACTCGATAAACGTACTTTAACCCAGAAGTGCCTCACCCCCTTTCTATCCTCTCCATCCTTACAAAATTAAAAAGCCGTCCAAAAGTGGATCACTCGGATCAATCACAAACTGATGAAAACCCGTAACCCATGCAGAGCCTGAAATTTGCGGAATCACCGCTGAAAGATCGCCTACGGTCGTTTCAGCCAGCACCTCTGCATAAAAGAGGGAGCCCACGATGCTTTCATGTACAAACTCTTGATGAAGTGCCAGTTCCCCTTTTTCAAATAACGTTGCGACCTTCGCAGAAGTCCCCGTCCCACACGGCGAACGATCAATCCCACCCGGCGGAATCACCACGGTATTTCGGCAATCTGCTTCTGGGGATACTGCATCAGCATAAAACTCCACATGTGTAAGACCGCTAATCACGGGGATCTCTGGATGAACGATCTCGACCTGTTCATTTATCGCATCCCGAATCCGAATCGCCTTTTGGACTATATCGGCCGCATGTTCGGTCGTAAGCTCTAACCCGACTTGCTGTGCCTCTACCAATGCATAAAAGTTTCCGCCGTATGCAATATCACACGTTACTTCTCCTAATCCATCCACCGAAACATGGACTTCTCGTTTGTATAAGAAAGAAGGGATATTCGTAAACGTAACCCGCTTTACTTTGCCGTCCTCTATTAATAGCTTTGCTTCTACTAAGCCAGCAGGTGTATCCAAACGCAAGGTGGTTTGATCCGTTGGAAAGATTCCTGCTTCCACTAACGCCGTACATACACCAATCGTGTCATGACCACACATCGGGAGATAGCCACCTGTCTCAATAAATACAACGCCAATATCCGCTGTTGGATCACAAGGTTCCGTCAAGATACACCCTGACATCACGCCATGTCCACGTGGTTCATACATGAGAAGACGACGAAAATCATCGTGATGCTCTTTCATATAAACCATTTTTTCTGTCATTGTGTTGCCTATTAATTTTGGTGCACCGCTCGTAACCGTACGAGTTGGATTGCCGCCTGTATGTGTATCAATCGTCGAAATTAATTTTGAAATCCTCATCTTTTTCCAGCTTCCTTTTTAAATCGATTATAGTGTAGCGGTTCTAATGAAATCGTTGTCTCTTGACCGGTAATACATTCACTCATCACTTTGCCAGTAATGGCAGCGAGGCTAATCCCATCCCCTTCATGACCTGCCGCAATATAAAACCCAGGAACCTCTTCTACACGGGAGACAATCGGCAAATGGTCCGGGGTCCACGGACGAAGCCCACAGTAGCTCCGCAAGACAGGGATATCCTTCATCGCAGGAAAGAATCGAATCGCCCTTCTTGCGATACAACGAATTACATCTACGTTAATTTTCATATCAAATCCCACAAATTCGCGACTACTTCCGATCAGAAAATTTTGGGAGGCGGTCGGTTCAAAAACCAAGGCAACGCCATATTGTTCCGTTCGCTTATCTACTTTTCTCTCTTTACCAAACTTACTCATCAGATAACTGAATTCCATCACTTTTCTCGTTCCCATACTCTCTGATCGAGAAGAGACTAAAATATGCCCTTTTCGTGGTTCCACCGGGATCTCAATCCCCACCATCTGGGCGATAGGCTTGGACCACACACCCGCGGCATTCACAACATGCTTGGCTTTTATCAATCCATTTGATGTTTCCACCCCTGCCACAGCCCCGGATGAATCTAACCGAATCCCTGTCACCCATGTATGCGTTTTCAATCTAGCGCCTAACCGCTCTGCTGTAACAGCTAATGAATACGTAAACAACACCGGGTTTACCGTAGAATCAGTAGCACACTCTAATCCACCGTGGATATCATCAGCCATATGCTTCCATTCACTTCGAATCTCGCCCCGATCGAGCATTCGAAAGGGTAATCCTATCTCTTTTTGCCGATTTACCCACATTTCCGCTGCTTCCATCTCTTCTTCCGACTCACAAACCAAAATACTACCAGGTGCCCGATATTCAAACTCTTCATCTAACTCAGCCACTAATTGTGAAACCAATTTTTGTGACTCCAGCGACATCTGGCTATCAAAACCGGGTTCCTTATCAATTGCTAAAATATTGCCATCACATTTTGAAGAAGTCCCCCCAGCGATCTCTCCTTTTTCCACAACCACGACATCAGAACCAAGTTTCGCCAAGTAGTAAGCTGTAGCCATCCCGATAATGCCACCACCAATAATCACGACATCCGCATTCTCCGTTGTCATCAAGTCTCACCTCCACCTACATCCAATGATCAAATAGCTCGTAGATCCGCTTCCTAGCGCTATCTATCTCAGGATGAAATTGAATCATCGCAGAGTTCCGCACCTCTTTTACCTCGTCAATCGCATCTAGCAACTTCGGCTCCTCTTCACAAGCAAACCACCCATCATCATACAAAATCGAGTGTGCTACCAAACGTCCCTGAGCCATGGCTACTTGCGCTCCTTCTATCCCTGTTATATTTCCTGCTACATAGAGATTAGGCAAGGTTGTTTTCATTCGTTCATTATGAATCGGGATATTCCCACCTAATTCGGGAACATAGAGAAAGGGGCAACCTGCCAACGCCGCCAGCTCAGCTAACGGATACAAACCTCCCGCTATCGCAACGAAATCCACCTTGATCTCCCTCTGGCTTCCTTCAATGATTTCTCCACTACTCGTCACATCAGCCACAATAACCGACTCAACTTGATCTATCCCTTGAATGGAAACAAGTGCAGTTCGTAGTTGTAGAGGCAGATCCCACACTTTCAACCCCTTTTTAGGAAAACAAGAGGCAATTAATCGACTCAACTTCATTTTCTGTGCCAGCTTTCCACCCCAGCGCATCCACGAAGCAGGCGCCGCATCCGATAACCTTGTTAAAAGTTCGACCGCGGTAACGGGGGTAGTCTCCTCCGTCGCAAACAAATCACTAGGCGGTAACGCAATCCCCTCTATCTCAATCCCTGCTACCGTTAATTCCCTAGCAATGGCAAGGGACAGCACATTTATACCCACGATGTACCCCTTCTTGCCCGGCTTGACTTGATGGACATTTGCCATCACTTGCGCTGCTCCGATCGACATTACCCCTGGAAGTGTCCAACCAGAGACAGGAACGGGGATCTCAGCCGCACCTGTTGCCAGTAGTAAGTATTTCGTATGGATGTCTCCCTTTGACGTAAGCACCTTCCAACCGCCGGGAAGTAGCTCCAGTCCATACACCGAAACGCCGCACTGAATCGTAACCCCTGCTGAGACATTTTGTGCGATGAGATTAGCTGCAACCGTTTTCCCAACCCACCACGAACGATCTCTTGCTTCATGAAACTGCCCTAACAAACGTCCACCAGGTTCAGGGAATTCATCAATGATCATAACCCGGAAATCACGATCCGCCGAAATCGTAGTTGCAGCCGACAACCCTGCCGGACCCGCACCTACAATCAGTAGATCGGTTTGCTGTATTTCATTCATGAATCCACCCTCCCTGTAATCGCGTTGGGAAGCCTGCTTCCTTCTCGAATCTCCATTCCTTCTTCCAAAGGGGTAAGACATGCCCGTACTTGCCCTTTTCCAATCAGCTGGACACGACACTCCATACAGTGACCAATCCCACAATAAAGCCCACGAGCAGATCCTGATTCCTCATGTCTACGTAAAACCCGAATGTGATTTGCAAGCAATGCTACCGCAATCGGCTCCCCTTCTAACCCTTTTAACTCCTCACCATTATAAGTAAATGAGATCACTTTCTTATTCATCTCTCCCAAAAGAGGGTGATGACTAATGCGAAGAGGTTTTCTCACTTATTCCTCACCCGCCAATTCCCCAAAAGTAACAAGCCTTATTGGAGCTCGATAAGATAATGGTTCGACTCCCTTATCAGCACTAGGATCTTTCTTACTAAGCCACAGATTTACCAACTGACGACACACTCTTCCCTGACAAGCACCCATCGTAACTCTCGTTTTCATCTTCAACTGACGAGACGTGATCGCGCCTGAGAGATAGGCATCCTCCAATTGTTTACCCGTTACTTCCTCACATCTGCAAACAATGAACCCTTCATTCACATGATCACCCCACAGTTACCTATTTGCCCATTAATTAAATTTGCTAATATTCCGTTCAATATGGTTCGCCATCCGCTTTTGTGCTAATTCAGCGTTCCCCTCACTAATCGCCTCAGCAATCTCCATCAAATCCGATGCTTGCTGCTTGCGCCACACCACATCATCAATCTTCTCTAACATTAAAGAAGTTTTACGGAGCACACCATGAATCGCTAACATGATCGCAACCCGAATCTGATTATGTGAAGCCTGAGCCACTTCTTCGTGGAAGGCCAAATCTAGTTCTATAAACTTCTCCCATGGCACCTTACTTGAATGCGCCACTTCCTTTATTTTGTTTGCGATTGTCACTAATTGTTCGACTTGTATCGTCGTGGCTCGTTGTGCGGCCCAGTACGCCGTTTCCGCTTCAAATGTTTGCCTAAACTCCACTAACTCACTAATCGTCGCACCACGAAAGCGTAGCAATGCAGCGAGTGCTTTCCCTACATGATCTGGCTTCGGCTCCGCAACAAAAATACCACCATAAACCCCACGACGCACCTCTACTACTCCAATCGCTTCTAATGATCGAATGGCTTCTCGTACAGTAGGACGGCTCACTCCAAAGAGGCTACACAGTTCCCTCTCATTTGGTAGACGATCTCCATCCTTTAAATGCCCTTGCAAAATCGCTTCCTTGATCTGCATCGCGATATCTTCAAAACCACGCCCTGGACGAACTTCCGAAAAAAATGGATGCCGATCGCCTATATCTGTATCAAATTGCATCTTCTTCTCAACCCCACAAGCATAAATAGTAAATTATCTAAAGGTATTACCTTTTATCAATACCTATTGTATCAAAAGATACTTCATGGAACAATTAATTATCTTAATTTTATATATAAAAATTTATATTTTACATAAAAGAAAAAGCACCCGACCCATCGAGAGTCTGATGCTTTCCCATCTTACCTTATTTCGTTACGAAGTTCACACCGTGATCGTGATGAGCTTGTTTCACTTGGACTTCGTTTAGAAGTTGCATTTGTCCCTTTGCTGGTGACCCGGAATTGTTATTCGCGATATCGAGAACTAAGTTCGTGACAAGTGTTCCCACATTTTTCAGGTTTGGCTTCTGGATTTTATCTAACGTGTCTTGGTCGCTGTGGTAGTATGGATCTTCACTTACATGCAAGAAAGCAACTGGGATGCCTAGTGGTTCAAAAGAAGCATGATCGCTTCGAGTAGAAAACCCTCTAATCGGGGTAATCTGTAACTCTTCCGCTTTCTCGACTGCCAAGTCTGCCACAAAGGATTGTGCATCTGCAGAGGCAGTTAACACACTCACCTTATCCCCAACTCCAACCATATCCATGTTGATCATGCCAGAAATCTTCGCAGCTTCTTCTGGTTTTAGGGACTGTGCATAAAACTCAGATCCAACCAATCCAGCTTCTTCCGCACCAAACGCGATAAATCTTACATTCATATCTAGCTTCTTCTGGGAAGCTAGACGCGCCACTTCTAACATCGTAGCTGTTCCAGAGGCATTATCATTAGCCGCTGCTGAGTCAACGCCATCATAATGTGCACCCACTACAAGGGTCTTCGCCTTCCTTGCATTTTTCGCCTTGTAAGTACCGATCACATTTTGCGAGTACGTATTGATCACTTTGGTGTCCGCCTTCATGGTCGTCGTCACCTTTTGGCCACTACTTAACAAATTAGTCAAAACAGCACCATCTGTATCCGTAAGACCAATTGCAGGGATACTTGTTTGCTGTCCGAGTGTTCCACCTAACTTACCCGTGGTGTTATTAAAGATCACAACCCCAATCGCTCCTGCTTTCGCCGCATTTTGTGTTTTATCGTAGAAAGTAAGGTTTCCACGCTTGATCAGGGCGATCTTTCCTTTTACATCCAGAGAAGCAAAGTCACTCTCTGCGCCCAACCCAGCATATACTAAATCTGCACTCAGCCCTTTAGCTGGTGTACTCGGAGAATAGGTTAGGGGAGCCGTCTCAAACGATTTATTCTCAGGCTGACTAACCGTTAGTGCTGCCCCACGACTCTCAAAGCGAGTAAACGGAAATCTCTGCATCTTTACATCAAAGCCTAATTTTTTAAAGCGTTGTGCGATCACCTTCGCCGCTCGATGCTCACCTGGAGTGCCTGCCATACGAGCATCATCCTTACTTGCCATCCAAGCAATATCACGATAAATTCTCTCCTCAGAAACACGAGGTTTAGCATGCCTTTTTTCTTGCACAGGAACTCCTGAAGCAAACGCTGTTGTAAAGACCAACGGGATCGAGAGCATGAGCCCCATGGCTGTCTTGCGGATCGCCTTCTTCAATATAATTCCTCCTCAAACGAATATATTTTAAATATTTTTACATTTTGATTTATTCTATCTATGTACTATGGAATCCTTCTTAAATAGAGGAAAACAGCGAAAAAAAGGCCCCTTCTTTTGAAGGGGTTCCCTTACGTTACTTTCAATATCGTAATACTTACTAAACCATCCTCTAGAGCAAGGGTTTGACCTGTTGCTCCAATCAGATTTACTTGTGCTGTAAGGACCTGACTTGGTAGAGAAACTGGAAGCACTACTTGAAGAGAGCCATCTGCATTTTGGCTAGGACCATGTAGAATTGACTGTGCAGTTGGGACTAAGACTCCATCCAAGTTCAACTCAAACATTCCACTATCGTTAGTTCCAGCCACAGAACGTCCAGAAAGAGAAGCACTGATTAAATAGTTATGACCCCCTTCAAGAGTAATTCCTGCGACACCAGGTGTAATTGTAATACCAGATCCACCGAAAGAAATAGTATCCCACGTAACTCCAGTACTCGTATTAGGCGGATAGGGTACAATACTACTAATCCCATTCGCAAATCCTTCAGATATAGCACCCGTTGGACCAGTGAAACCTTGTGGTCCCGTAGCACCTTGTGGACCTGTCGGACCTTGTGGTCCCGTAGCACCCTGTGGTCCCGTAGCACCTGGTGAACCAATATCACCTTGTGGACCTGGAGCGCCTGGTGGACCTGCAGGGCCTTGTGGACCTGCATTCAGCGAACCACCGGCCGAATCCAAGACATTCTCTAATTTCTCGTTTAAGATCCATTCTTTCTTAGCTATTACGTTAATGGTATCTTTAACACTTTGATTGATCACTAAAAGATCCGTAAGCGTAGGATTTAATGCTGACGAAATCCCTGGAAGCGTTCCGAGCACGTACTGCAATTTCTCTCCTTCTGCATTAATAATATGACTCAATCCTAGTTCTTCTAGGGCAATCGAAGATAAAAGTAAATTAATCGCATCGTCTCGAGTCAAATTAATATTTGGGCTTACATTCGGTATATTCGGATAAGACATATTACTCACCTCCTGACTAAATCTGCTCCCTTTTTCAATATATTTTAGTCCACCTTATTTAGTGCACAGAGACCTTGCCAAGCAATTGCCTATCTTATTCAATAAAGAAGTTGTCCTGACAGGGAGAGGCAGCAAATCCATGATGAATTGCAATTAGCCCAAATTCCAAACCATCTTTCCACTACTCATCAAAGCCTATCTTTCCTTACTCTTTTTTCCTTTATTAAATTCATCGTATGTCCCTTTTTCTAAAATGCTCCATTCATCTACACAAAGATAAAAGCCTGATTCTTGCTTTTACAATTCCTGAGCGTACAAATAAAACTCATGTTGATGTTGTTGATCCTTAAAGAAAACGCTATGCTCTCAGTTGTATACTGAAAAGAATAGCGTTTTTTGATGTTTAGGTATATTCTTTTTTCTTATCTAGTGGTACAGCATTTGGAACATAGTTTAATAGATCGAATATATGTGCAAGGAACTTGTTCTATCCTAGTTTTCGTACGCACATATATTGCATTTCGAGTAATCCTGAGTAATCTTCCACTAAATTTTGTTGTTATATCACTTAATGTTATGAAGACCATTTTATTTATGAAGCTTCGAGGGATTGATCCACACTTCATAGCTATTTCCTCTTTTCCTTTTCTATTTTATGATTCTCTATCAATGTATTCTATTTTGACAGTATTTGTACATGTCATGCGCGGATAAGAGAACGCGGATTAAGGTACAGATACTACTGAAAAATAACGTTTTTCGATGTTTGGTGCGGAACCACTCAGATATAAAAAGGCATCCTACTGTCTAGACAGGATGCTCTTTTATTTACAAAAACAATCCCACAATCGTACCCGATAAGATCGACGCTAAGGTAGAACCGTACAATAATTTCAAACCAAACTTCGCTACCTCATCTCCCTTTTTCTCATTCAATGCCTTAATTGCACCGGTAATAATCCCGATCGAGCTAAAATTAGCGAAACTGACTAGGAAAACAGAAACGATCCCGACGGTTTTAGCGGAGAGCTGCTTAGACACATTTTGGAAGTCAAGCATCGCGACAAACTCATTTGTTACTAGTTTTGTTGCCATCACACTACCTGCTTTCACTGCTTCCTCGAAAGGCACTCCCATCAAGAAGGCAACCGGTGCGAAGATGTAACCAAGTATGGTTTGGAATGAGATGTGGAAGACAAACGTAAACAAGTAGTTGATGAAGTTAATTAGCGCTATATAACCAATCAACATCGCTGCCACGATAATCGCCACCTTAAAACCATCCATAATGCTCTCGCTAATGGCTTGAAAGAGATTAACCTTCTCTGCTGATTGCTCGATCGCTAAATCGTCCTCATCTCCGAGGTCGTAAGGGTTAATGAGATTGGCGATGATAAGAGCGGAAAAGATATTGATGATAATGGCCACAACAACGTATCTAGGCTCCACCATCGTCATATATGCCCCTACGATTGCGATACTAACCGCACTCATCGCCGATGTACATAACGTATAAAGACGCCGCTTTGATACTGACCCAAGTTGCTTCTTAGTGGTAAGGAACACTTCAGATTGTCCCAAGATCGCGGAAGAGACAGCTACATAGTTCTCCAGTTTTCCCATACCGTTTAACTTACTTAATCCGAGTCCGATCACCCGAATGATAAATGGCAGTATGTGATAGTGACTTAAGATCCCGATCAATACCGAGATAAAGACAATCGGTAATAGCACATCAAGAAAAAAGGTAGATGCCCCATTGTTTTCTAACCCGCCAAATACAAAGTCGACTCCACTGATTCCGAGCACGACTAACTTGTGAAATGCTTTTGAAACACCCGATACTATCGTAATCCCCACTTCTGTACTTAGCATAAAAAAGGTGAGAATTGCTTCTACTACAAGCATCACGATAATAGGCTTCAGCTTAATATCTTTCCGATTATGACTGGCGATATATCCCAATACGAACACTAAAAGTAAACCTGTAAGGAAAAAGACCACATTCATATTTTCTGTCTCCTGTTTCGTTGTGATTAGCGTTATTTTTCCAAAGAAAGGGTTGTTCATACGCCATTTCTTCCTTTTCTGAGACAAAAAGAAAAAAGCCCTGCATCATCAAGAGCTTTTGATAAAACAAAACATTTTCTTCCTATTCGGCGCATTCCTGTGCAACTGCTACAAACAACTCAGCGGCTTTGTTAAGCTCTTCTATCGGCATATGCTCTTCCGTAGTATGTATTTTCTTATACCCGATTCCAAAGTTGACAGTTGGAATACCGTATCCAGCTATCACGTTGGCATCACTACCACCACCACTTCCACCAATCGCCGGCGTACGACCAATCCGTTTCACAGCCGCAACTGCTTTCTGGACCACTAAGTCTTCTTCTGTAAAGGAGAATCCTGGATAAAGGACATTGGTTTTCACATCTGCTGTTGCACCAAAGTCAGCAGCCGCGGACTGGAATCCTTGTACCATTTTTTCTACTTGTTGATGGAGTTTTTCTTCATTACGGCTCCGAGCCTCCGCTAGAATTTCCACGTATTCTGTCACGATGTTGGTTGCAGTACCTCCGTGGAAACTACCGATGTTCGCTGTCGTTTCTTCATCAATTCGCCCGAGTGGCATACGAGAAATAGCACGACTAGCCACTTGAATGGCACTAATACCTGCTTCCGGATTTACTCCTGCATGCGCCGCACGACCATGAATGCGGGCGAGGATCTTCACCTGAGATGGCGCACTCACGATGATTTCCCCTACAGGCCCATTGGAGTCTAAAGCAAATCCGAAATCAGCTTTTACATATTGTCTTTCTAAGTGGCGAGCACCTACTAATCCCGATTCTTCTCCAATCGTCAAAACCAATTGAATCGTACCGTGAGGCACTTTCTGCTCTTGTAGCACACGAATTCCTTCTAAGATGGCTGCCAATCCAGCCTTATCGTCACTACCCAGAATGGTTGTTCCATCTGAATAGATGTGGTTATCTTTGATAATCGGCTTAATCCCTTTTCCCGGAGTAACGGTATCCATGTGGCAAGTAAAATAGATCGTAGGAGCATCTTCCACACTCCCCTTTAGGGTCGCAATCAAGTTACCAGCACCATACTTTGTTACAGCTGCTGAGCCATCTTCGACTACATCTAGGCCAAGATCGGTTAGCTTCTGTTTCAACAGGTCACAAATCGCACGCTCGTCCCCTGTTTCGCTGTCCACTTGTACAAGTTCAATAAATTCATCAAGTATTCTTTGTTGGTTAATCATAATGGACTTCCTCTCCTCGTCAAGGGTATGCGTATATTGTAACACCGTTTTCGCATTAATACAGAAGGGTTTACCTGTTTTTTCTTAAAAATTCTAGAACCTGGTTAAAGGTTTTTTGTGCTGCTGTGGTATTCATTTTAAATTGAAATTCATGTGCTAACTCCCCAAACTCTCTTTTATCAAAGAAAAGAGCATCTACATAAACCCCCTTTCTCTGTAATGCAGCAGCTAGTTCCCTCCCTTGATCTTCAAATGATTTCGTATTCCCATCAGTAATAAAGGAAGGAGGAAATTTTTCTGTGACATGGTTTAAAACAGCCGCTATTTTTACTTCCGGTAACCCTTCCCAATCTTCTCTACCCATGTATGCCCATCCAGTGGTACGTAGAAAGTCTTGTATCTTTTTACTTGTTTCCATCTTAGCTAGATTCGGCATATTGTACGGGCCGCAAAATAGCAACATGCCTTTTATCGTAGTCGGATCTACAATCGCATCTATTTTGTTTAATTTGGCATACTCTTTCGAGGTCTGAATGTTAGCGAATTGACTTGATATCTGTGCTCCAGCAGAGTCTCCAGCAAAATAGACTCGATCTAGGTTTACGCCATATTTTTTATCATTTTTCTTCATGTATTCGTATGCCTCACCTAGTTGAAGTACGGGTGTAGGATATCTTCTTTTTGGAGCAAGGGCATAGTTGATATTCACCACGGTATAACCATGGGAAGCCAACTCTACCGCATACCCAGTGATATTTGATTTATCCCCTCCCACAAATCCACCACCGTGCACCCAAAAAATAGTTGGAGTTTCACCTGTACGCTTTTTCGGATAGATGATGTCTAATTTCCCATCTGGAAATTTAGACTGATAATCGACATCTTTCGTGATTGTTGTTTTATTTTCAGCATCGCCATGCACGGCAGATGGGGTGAATACGCCACCTTCAAATGCTCTTTTAATCAAAAATGATTTTGGAACGGGAGAAAGATTCCAATAACTAACTCCAGCAATAGTTAGTCCTATAAGGGTTATGAAAGTGATGAGCATTCTTTTTTTCCATGTTCCTTTGGATTTAATTGCTTTCATTTGTGTATAACACCTCTCTTTGATCAATGATGTTTTCTCTTAGTAAGAAAGTATAACCCATTTATGATAAAAAAATTGAAACAAGCCTGTAATCGATAAGACGATATACAGGCTCGTTCTGAAATATGGGTGAAACGATATATGGTGCTCTAGGTCAATCGATGCACGGACCAAACTGTGCCTGAAGGTAAAGCAGCATCTCCGCCTATATCTAAACTAATCACTAATCCATTTGCCTGATAAGCAATCGAAACCTGATCCCCTGCATCTAAATCAAAGTCTCCTACTAATGTAATGGAAGCATTCCCCAAAATCACTCTTAAGGTAAGAATCAATAGAATGTTTACATCTAATACGGGGAACAAACCCGAAACCAAAGTTGTATCTATAGGTGCCGTTCGTTGAATAGCAAAAGCCGGATTAACATTTGCACCAATTTGGGCAGTGATCGTTGCTGTTGTCGTATAACTAATAACTGCCTTCATCGAGTATTTTCCAGTTTCCGGAACAGTATACACTCCGGTGTTTGGATTGAAATTACTTCCTATATAGTAGGGAGTGTTTGCTGGAGCTGTCCAGCCAGCCAATATTTCACTCGCGGAAGTACTCGTACCCGTTGGACGGAAAACAGAGAATCCCTCGATTGCTATATTAGGACCAGTAGGACCCGTTGGACCTTGTGGGCCTGCTTCCCCTTGCGGACCTGTTTCCCCTTGTAGGCCAGTTACCCCGGTAGGGCCTTGCGGGCCCGTTTCTCCTTGCGGACCGGTTACTCCTGTGGCTCCAGCAAATCCGGTGGGACCCGGCAGACCTTGGGGGCCGGTTATTCCAGTGGGACCTGGCTCCCCTTGCGGGCCGGTTTCTCCGATGGCCCCAGCAAATCCCGTAGGGCCTGTCGGACCTTGGGGGCCCGTTTCTCCTTGCGGGCCAGTTACTCCCGTGGCTCCAGTATTGGCCGCTGAACCGGGGGCTCCGGTAGGGCCTTGCGGGCCCGTTTCTCCTTGCGGACCCGTTACTCCGGTAGCTCCGGTATTGGCTGCCGATCCGGGGGCTCCGGTAGGGCCTTGCGGGCCCGTTTCTCCTTGCGGACCCGTTACTCCCGTGGCTCCGGTCTCCCCTACTCCGGTAGCCCCGGTGAAACCTGGTGGACCCGTTTCTCCGGTGGCTCCAGCAAATCCGGTGGGACCCGGCAGACCTTGGGGGCCCGTTTCTCCGGTAGCCCCAGCAAATCCAGTGGGACCCGACGGACCTTGGGGGCCGGTTATTCCAGTGGGACCCGGCCCCCCTTGCGGGCCGGTTTCTCCGATGGCCCCAGCAAATCCCGTAGGGCCTGTCGGACCTTGCGGGCCCGTTTCTCCGGTAGCTCCAGCAAATCCCGTAGGGCCTGTCGGACCTTGGGGGCCCGTTTCTCCTTGCGGGCCCGTTACTCCCGTGGCTCCAGTATTGGCCGCTGAACCGGGGGCTCCGGTAGGGCCTTGTGGGCCCGTTTCTCCTTGCGGACCCGTTACTCCCGTGGCTCCGGTATTGGCTGCCGATCCGGGGGCTCCGGTAGGGCCTTGCGGACCCGTTTCTCCTTGCGGACCCGTTACTCCCGTGGC
>NZ_FNPL01000016.1 GCF_900107305.1 Thermoactinomyces sp. DSM 45892 | reverse complement strand
CACTCGTTCCCATCCCGAACACGACCGTTAAGCCCTCCAGCGCCGATGGTACTTGGACCGCAGGGTCCTGGAAGAGTAGGACGTCGCCAGGCATATACATAAAAAAGAATCATCTAGTCCATTTGGATAAACTAGATGATTCTTTTTTTGTCTTAAACTATCACAGATTTTTGATATATCAATATAACAAAATTAAGTCACCTAGTAGAAATGTGTCTAACTAGTTCAGGGGCTACCTGTTGTAGTTGCATGTGCTGTACAAATAGTTCTAAAGCGTTGCTTACACGGGAATCCTTCTTTTTACTTTGGGCTTGCCTTCATGAGAATGAAAAAACTCCCTCTAGGTGTTAAGGCATATGGTTAACCAACCAATACCTAGAAGGAGTTGTCGTTATACACAAAAGTATTACAATTGTCTTACTCCATAGCAAGAACAACATTACCGGTTGCTGAGCATCCTTGACTGTATCCGTTTTGGCATTTTAAAACGAGTAGGTACTCACCTGGGCCTTTTGGCTCCATTCCGTTTGCTGTCTCCCCTTTTCTCAGATAACCTGTTTTGACTACTTTTCCATTTTTCACGATTTCATATTGAACATAATAACGAGTATCTTGACCAGCTTGTACATCCCAACCAAAGTAGGTGTACTTATCTAAGTTATACGCTTGAGAGAACACTATACGATCTTGTTTGCCGAGTGTCATTCCTTCACTGGCATGTGCCGTTTGCGATAGTAAAAGGAGTGAACCTAATGCCGTCATAATTACTTTTTTCATTGTATATTCCTTCTTTCTGGTTAGGTTGCTTTTGAACAGTTCAATTTAGTGTTGGTTTGTAAAGGCATCTAAAAAGCTGAAAGAAACCTTCTAGAATATATCATAAGTTAAAAAACTGTGTCTATAAATTATTTTAAATTATCTACAAATTAACTTTGAAACAAGGTGTCTAGTCTGACAAATAGCGTAATGAGACTGATAATAGTAAATAGTAGATGCGAAAGGTAGAACTTGTATTAAAAGTTTTAAATAGTGTCCAATAATACGGAATGAGCTAAGTTGGATTTAAGGGAATGGAGAGTCTGTTCGATTATCGCAATGACTACCACGGGTTTTCTAAAAAAGAGATCTACTTTTTTTAGATACATGATATCAACAAATTAGACACTATTTTAGCCTTTTGCTATAATCATTATTAATGATTCAAAACAATATATAAAATCATTCTATTGATTCTAGTTTGTTATTTTTTTGATTTTGTTGTTGAGGATCAGGTTACGCGCATAGTTTGTTAGAAGGATATAGGTTATTTGGGCTAGGGAGGGCTTTTGCATGGAGTTAGGGGCTAGTTTTCTAACGATTGCTTGGTTTATTGCACTCGGGATATTGTTACCTGTGGCAGCATTGACAGTTGGGAAATGGTTAAGACCGAATCAACCATCTTCTCGAAAAGCAATCACGTACGAAAGTGGTGTAGATCCAACTGGAGAGGGATGGGTACAGTTCCACGTGCGTTATTATTTATTTGCTCTTCTCTTTGTTATTTTCGATGTGGAGACTATTTTTCTCTATCCATGGGCAGTCGCATATGATTCCTTGCGGGCTACACTAGGTGTATGGGTTTTGTATGAAATGCTTATCTTTATTGGGCTTTTGGTATTAGGCCTCGCCTATGCTTGGAAAAAGAAGGTGTTGAAATGGGAGTAAATTTTGAGGATTTTTCTCCGTTTGAGGAGCAAGAGCTACAGCGAAATGTACTAACTACGAATCTCGAGCAAATGAAAGCTCTTATTCGTAGCAATTCTTTGTGGCCGCTTACATTTGGTCTTGCTTGTTGTGCGATTGAAATGATGGGAACAGGTGGCTCTCACTATGACTTGGACCGTTTTGGAGTGATTTTCCGTGCTTCTCCTAGGCAGTCAGATGTGATGATTGTTGCAGGTACGGTGACGAAGAAAATGGCACCACTTTTACGTAGATTATACGATCAAATGCCGGAGCCTAAGTGGGTTATCGCGATGGGGTCTTGTGCGACAGCAGGAGGACCTTATATTAAGTCCTACTCAGTAGTAAAAGGTGTCGATCAAATTGTGCCGGTTGATGTGTACATACCTGGTTGCCCCCCTAATCCAGCCGCGTTAATATATGGAATCCACAAATTACAAGAAAAGATTCGCTATGAAGCGAAGCACGGAAAGCGAGTGACAATCCGTGAGTGACCAAAAAAAAGAAAAAAAACTTGCTACCGAAGCGAAAGCCGTGACGAATGAGGGAGTTGCAATGAGTGACTCAGTAGGCAAGGAACAAGGCGCTCCCAAGTCAGATGCCCTATCACAAGGAGCAACGGAAAAGGGTTCTGCGAAGAATCAACCAGTAAGTAAAGAACAAGGCGCTCCCAAGTCAGGTACCCTACCTCGAGAAGAAGCGAAGAAGGGTTCTGAAAAGAGTGACTCAGTGAGAAAGGAACAAGATGCTCAAACATCGGCCAATCCTTTGTCGGAGCAGGCAGGAGAAGCTGTAACGAAGCCTCAGGCAGCATCTGTTCCACCTAAGAAGCCAACGGCTACACCACGTCCAGCGGTGAAGAAACCAGTTGTGGAGAAGCCATTAGAGCCCTCTCGTAAACAACCTTGGTTGGATAAGTTTGTGGTTAGACTAAAGGAGCTAGAGGGATCCGAGCATTTAGAGGATGCCTTTATTAATCGAGTGAATCATGATCTACCCACTTTGGTTGTAAAGGGTGAGTGGTGGCGTTCTCTTGCTCTTCATTTACGAAACCATCCAGATTGCCAGTTTCATTATGTACAGAACTTTTCATCCGTGGATTATGAAACTCATTTGGAAGTGGTTGTGCATCTCTTTTCATTCCCTCATAAAGAACGCCTTGGGGTGCGAATCAAAGTAGATCGGACAGAAGCAAAAGTGGATTCAGTGGCTGATATCTGGGATGCTGCTAATTGGAATGAACGAGAAGCGTATGATTTGATGGGGATTACGTTCGAGGGACATCCAGATCTGCGCCGAATTATGTTGACAGATCAATGGGTTGGGCATCCACTACGTAAAGATTATGTGCCGTATGATGAGGGGGTGTGAGCATGCTACGTACAGAAGAAATGTTATTAAATATGGGCCCACAGCATCCTAGTACCCACGGAGTTTTACGTCTGGTCATCAAGATTGATGGAGAGATGATTCGTGAGGTTGATCCAGTGGTAGGTTATCTGCATCGTGGAACAGAAAAGTTAGCGGAAGATTTAACCTATACACAGATTATCCCTTATACGGATCGCCTCGATTATGTATCCGCGATGACGAATAACTATGCGGTGGTCCATGCAACGGAGTTATTAATGGGTCTAGAAATACCTGAGCGCGCAGAGTATCTTCGCATGATTACGATGGAATTAAATCGGGTTGCCAGCCATTTAGTTTGGGTAGGAACGTATCTACTTGATTTAGGTGCGATGAGTCCATTCCTTTACTGTTTCAAGGATCGCGAAACCATTTTGAACCTATTTAATGAGCTTTGCGGTGCGCGTTTGACATATAACTATATGCGTGTAGGCGGCGTGAAGTGGGATGCTCCAGATGGATGGCTTCAGAAAGTGGAAGAATTTGTTCGATACATGCAAAAGGAATTGAATACGTATCATGATTTGATTTCAGGTAATGACATTTTTCTCCAACGGACTAGAGGGATTGGGATTTATACAAAAGAACAAGCCCTTTCCTATGCCTTATCAGGAAGTAATCTGCGTGTGACAGGAGTTCCGTGGGATTTAAGGCAACATCAGTCGTATTCGCTATATCATCAGTTCCAATTTGAGATTCCAGTGGGTGAAACTGGTGATGTATTAGATAAGTATCATCTTCGTATGCAGGAGATAGCAGAGTCGTTAAAAATCGTGAAGCAAGTTCTTGGTGTGATAAAGGAAGGCCCGATTATGGGGAAAGTGCCGAAAGTACTACGTGTGCCAGAAGGGGAGGTTTATGCAGGAGTGGAGTCTCCTCGAGGAGAGTTAGGCTGTCATATCGTCAGCAATGGGAAGAATAAGCCGTGGCGTTTGAAATTCCGTCGTCCATCCTTTTACAACCTTCAGATCTTGCCAGAATTACTAAAAGGGGAGAATATTTCAAACTTGGTTGCGATTTTAGGTGGGATCGATATTATTTTGGGAGAGGTGGATGGGTAATGGATTTGTTCTTCTATCTCGGTCCGATCATCTTAATGCTTCTATTACTTGGTTTTGTGACATATGCCATTTTGTTTGAGCGGAAAGTCATTGGGTGGATTCAGAATCGACCTGGTCCCAATCAGGTAGGTCCCTGGGGATTATTTCAAACGATTGCAGATGTGGCAAAACTATTGTTGAAAGAAGATATAGTACCAGGGAAAGCAGACCGCTCTTTATTCAAATTAGCGCCTATTATAGCATTTGTGCCAGCATTTGCTGTATTGGCCGTCATTCCCTTTACAGATTCATGGCAGTTTGGTGATTTTGCGGTGGGGCTTCTGTATTATATTGCGATCTCTAGTATTACCATCATTGGGATTTTGACAGGAGCTTGGGCTTCGAATAATAAATACTCACTACTTGGTGGAATGCGTTCAGCAGCACAGATGATTAGTTATGAGATTCCACTTGTGCTTTCTGTGGTTGGGATCGTGATGACGACTGGGTCTTTAGATTTAAACGATATTGTCTTAGCGCAGAAAAAAGTTTGGTTTATCGTTCCACAATTCTTAGCGTTTCTCATCTTTTTCATTGCTTCCTTGGCGGAGTTAAATCGCACCCCTTTTGATTTGCCAGAGGCGGAGTCAGAGTTAGTAGCTGGATATCACGTGGAGTATACTGGATTTCGTTTTGCTTTCTTTATGCTCGCGGAGTATGTGTATGTATTTGCGATGGCATCGCTTACTACGTGTCTCTTTTTAGGTGGATGGCTTCCATTGTTTGGTTTGGTGATGATTCCTGGGATCTTTTGGTTCCTACTAAAGTTTTCACTAGTTGTATTTTCATTATTTTGGATTCGGGCCACGATGCCACGATTGCGTGTCGATCAACTTATGCAGTTTGCTTGGAAAGTACTGCTTCCATTATCGCTTCTCAATATTTTCTTAACCGCGATCTTCAAAGAAATACCCGTTCTTTCTTCATTTTATTGATTTGATTGAGACAAGGTAGGTGGAACAGAATGTTTGGATTGGTAAAAGGGCTTGGTGTAACATTGAAAAACATGACCAAGCCGAAGGTTACCTATAATTACCCTGCGGAACCCATTCCCGTTCCAGATCGATTTCGAGGGATTCAGCATTTTGATGCGGAGAAATGCATTGTGTGTAATCAATGTGCGTTGGTTTGTCCAACCGATTGTATTACGCTCACAGGAAAAAGAAATCCAGATCCTGAGAAAAAAGGAAAAGTAATTGAAGTTTATGATATAAATTTTGAAATTTGCATTTTGTGTGACTTGTGTACTGAAGTTTGCCCCACAGAAGCGATTGTGATGACCAATAATTTTGAATTAGCCACTTATAGCCGTGATGACCTATTTAAGAATATGCAGTGGCTTCATGATAACAATCAAAATGTCCGTCAAGAAAATATGTCTAGCAAACCGCCTGGGGCTGCAGGGGGGACGAAGTAATGGAGATTACAGGTGAATTTATTGCGTTTTTTATCCTATCTGTTTTAGCGATTTGTGGATCTGTCTTTATGATTTTCTTCACAAATGTCGTTCATATGGGAGTATCGATGGCCTTTACTTTCCTTAGTATCGCAGGAATCTACTTCTTACTAAACGCAGATTTTCTTGCTGTTATTCAAATTATGGTGTACACCGGGGCTATCTCCATTTTGATGTTATTTGGCATTATGATGACGAGACATAAAGAGACGGAAGAAACGCTGAATCGACCTGTTCACTATTGGTTAAGCATAGCAGGTGCTGGAGTTTTGCTAGTAAGTTTGGTCTTGTTATCACGGAGAGCTACATTTGTCTCGGATGCTACGAATCCCAACGGATACGGAATTGAGAAGATCGGTGAGTTATTTTTTGGGACTTATATGATTCCGTTTGAGCTTGCTTCGATCCTGTTATTGGTTGCTCTGATTGGATCAATTATCATGGCCAAGAAAGAGGGGCAGGAGTAATGTTAATAGCTTCTTATCTAGCGCTTGCCGCGATCCTATTTGTCATTGGATTGATTGGCGTGTTGACCAAACGGAATGCAGTAATTGTACTGTTTTCGCTGGAATTAATGCTAAATGCGGCCAATATCAACTTGGTGACATTTTCAAAAATGGGTCTTGTCCCTAATTTGAATGGGCAAGTATTTGCGCTCTTTAATGTGGTAGTTGCTGCAGCAGAAGCGGCAGTGGGTCTTGCGATTTTGTTTGCTATTTATCGCAATCGAGAAACAATCGATGCAGAGAAATTTAATTTGTTGAAGGGATAGAGGTGGCATGAAGCATGATGTTTACTTGGGCATGGGTTTACCCTCTTTTTCCGTTGATTGCGTTTGTCCTTCTGATTGCCTTGCGCGATGTGATTAAGAAAAGGCTTGCAGCTACGTTAAGTCTGATAGGGATCAGCATTTCATTTGGTTTCGCTGTTTATCTAGCTTGGGTGGGAATTTTTCAGCAAAGTGTGATTCAAACAGTGAAATATCAGTGGTTTTCAATAGCAGGTAAGCCGCTGTATCTTGATTTTATGTTAGAGCCATTAAACATCGTAATGGTTTTCTTAGTTTCGCTGGTTAGTTTATTGGTGCAGATTTATTCTATGGGATATATGAAAAATGATGCTCGCATAACTACGTTTTATGCCTATCTTTCCCTGTTTACTAGCTCGATGCTAGGTCTTGTAATCTCCGCTAATTTACTACAAATCTATTTCTTCTGGGAGCTTGTAGGCTTGTGTTCCTTCTTACTAGTAGGATTCTGGTATTTTAAACCGGAAGCAAAGGAAGCGGCTAAAAAAGCATTTATCGTTACGCGAATTGGTGATATTGGCCTATTAATCGCGATCTTTATGATCTATCAAAAGGTAGGTAGTTTTGATCTACGAGTGATTCAAGAAGCAGTTAGCTCGGGTGTATTAACTGGCGGAGCATTGACAACGGTGGCGATTCTCATCTTTGTTGGGGCTGTGGGGAAATCAGGTCAATTCCCTTTACATACTTGGTTACCTGATGCGATGGAAGGACCGACTCCTGTAAGTGCGCTTATCCACGCGGCCACGATGGTTGCGGCAGGGGTCTACTTAGTAGGGAATCTGTTCTTCTTCTTTGAGGGTTCAGAGGTTGCTCTTACAACGGTAGCCTATATCGGTGGCTTTACAGCTTTATTTGCGGCCACGATTGCGGTTACACAGAACGATATCAAACGAGTTTTAGCGTACTCGACCGTTAGTCAACTAGGCTTTATGATGCTAGGAATGGGTGTAGGTTCTGTTTATGCTAGTAGTTTCCATCTGCTCACACATGGATTTTTCAAAGCCCTTCTCTTCCTATCGGCTGGTGCGGTAATAGTTGCCTTGCATCATGAGCAAGACATTCGCAAAATGGGTGGACTATGGAAGTATTCCAAATGGCTTGGCATTCCTTTCTTAATCGGATGTTTGTCGATTGCCGGAATCCCGCCGTTCTCCGGATTTTTCTCAAAAGATGAAATCCTTTATGCGATACAGTTATCGGGTAAGACGGATTTGTTAGTGATCGGGCTACTCACAACCTTTTTTACAGCCTTTTACATGTTCCGGCTCTTTTACTTAGTGTTTGCAAAGAAATCTCGCGGGGACCAAAAAGTTCGTTCGATTTCTTGGAGTATGAAGATTAGTTTAGCTGTTTTAGCGGTATTTTCGATCGTGGGGGGATTCTTTTCTTTTCCAACGACGAGTGGGAACGCGGAAACGATTACTCAGATATCGAAGTTACCGGGTCATGCACCACTTTGGTTGATTGGTTCAGCTGTAGGAGCCTCCTTGCTAGGGATCTTGCTTGCTACTTTTCTATATGTGTGGAAGCAGGGATCAGCAGAAGGATTGGCTAAAAGGCTCTCTTGGCTTTATCAGGTATCGTATCGGAAATATTGGATCGATGAGCTTTATCAGATAATGTTTGTCTCATCGTTGAAAGCAGTTGCGTGGTTCCTGAACGGATTTGATCGCTTTGTCGTCGGTGGTCTTGTCCGATTTGTGGGTTGGGGCACGATGTCTATAGGCAGATTGGGCTCGATGATGCAAAATGGGCAGGTTCAAACATATGTATGGGTAAGTCTCGTAGCATTCTTGATTTTATTTGTTAGTTTGGCATTCGGGAGGTTGATCGGATGAATGCTCTACAGCACTGGCTCCTAAGTCTCATTATATTTGCTCCTTTACTTGGTTTGCTATTCTTGGCTGTCGTACCTAGTGCGAAAGCCTCTTGGCATCGTATGATTGGTTTACTCGCGATGCTTCCCTCACTTGCCCTTAGTATCTATCTCTATCAACGATTAGATAGCGGGGCGAGCGTGCTTCAATGGACACAGAAGTTTGAATGGTTTCACATTGGCGGTATGAAACTGTTTTACCACTTAGGAGTAGATGGGTTATCGGTTATGATGTTGCTTCTCACTGCGGCGATTGTCTTATTTGCAGGGATCGCTTCACTCTACATCACAACGAAGACGAAGCTATATTATTCCCTGTTGTTGCTGTTAGAAGTGGGGATTCTTGGTGTATTTGCTTCCCAAAATCTCCTTCTCTTCTTCCTGTTTTTTGAAATGACACTGGTTACGTTATTCCTTCTCATAAGTGGTTGGGGTAGTTTGGAAAAGAAAAGAGCATCGTACATGTTCTTGCTCTATAACGGGCTTGGCTCTGCTTTTCTGCTCTTTGCGATCATGGGCTTGTTAGCTTTTACGAGTACGCTTGAATTAGATCAAATCAAAGCCGTCTTTGCACAAGTTGATTTAGGAGGACTGCCTCCGGAGGCTACTACATTTGTATGGGGAATCTTTCTCAGTTTCATGATTGCATTTGCCATTAAATTGCCTGTTTTCCCGTTCCACACATGGATGTTAAAAGTTCATGTGGAGGCACCGCCACCTGTGGTGATGATTCACGCGGGTGTTTTGCTAAAAATGGGCGCATATGGCATGATTCGTTTCGGTGTTGGATTATTTCCGACGCTCTTTGCACAGATCGCAACGGGGCTTATGATTCTAGGTTTGATCGGTATTCTGTACGGAGCGGTGCTTGCATTTTCCCAAAAAGAGTTAAAAAGTGTGATTGCGTATTCAAGTGTTAGCCATATGGGGATTCTCGTAATCGGCCTCGCTTCATTGACGGAAGCGGGGATGCAAGGAGCAATTTATCAGGCTATTTCACACGGGATCATATCAGCGCTTCTCTTCTTTCTCATTACCAGTTTAGTAGAGCGTACACGTACGACAGAATTGATTGAATTAGGAGGGTTAGCGAAGCAACTTCCGATATTATCAGGTTTGTTTATGGTGGGGGCTATGGGATTATTGGGTCTTCCGGGATTGTCGGGTTTTGTGAGTGAGTTGATTGCTTTCTTAGGGGTATATCAAGTAAATCCACAGATTGCGATTATCGGCTCTTTTGGGTTTATTATCGCGGCTGCTTATACCTTAAGGGCTTTGTTAAAAGTAACGTATGGGCAATCTGTAACTCGTTTTCAACATTTACAAGATATCCAAGTGAGGGAATGGCTGCCGATGTTGTTACTAGTCATTTTATCGATTTGGATGGGGATTGATCCAGACTGGATTGGAAACCAACTCCAGCAGACCATTCAGATAGGGGGGTAAGGATAATGAATAATGTATTTGCACAGATAGAGTGGTCTCTCTTGACACCTGAAACAACCATTATCGCTGGGATTGTCCTGCTTCTCGTGATGGACTTGGTTTTTCCTTCATCCCTATCACGTAAATGGTTTGGCTTTATTGGTTTAGCTAGTGTTCTGGGGGCTTTGGTTTTTGTAGTAAATCAATTGCCGCTAAAGCCAGCAGAAATCCTATTTGGAACATATCGTCTAGATCCTATGTCTCTCGTTTTTAAGCTTCTGTTCTTAACATCGACTGCCCTAATCATGCTGGTAGCGATGGATCGGAAAAAGGCGGATAAGACCGATCGATATATTGCAGAAGAATATATCTTAATGCTCTCTGCCTTATTAGGTGCGATGTTCTTGGCATCCTCTGTCGATGTTATCACCTTATTTATCGGATTAGAGCTATTAAGTATTTCTTCGTACATCTTAGTGGGGATGAGAAAGCATGAACGTCTTGCCACAGAAGCTGCTTGGAAATATGTTATCTATGGAGGTGTCTCCTCTGCCTTCTTCTTATATGGATATTCGTTTCTTTATGGGGTATCAGGGACGACGAATTTATTTTCGTTGGGGCAGAGTTTGGCAGAAGTCGTGCAGAGTACTCAATCGGATCTCTTTATTATAGCGGGTTTTTGTCTGATGCTAGTTGGATTTGCTTTTAAAATCTCGCTAGCACCCTTCCATATGTGGGCACCAGACGTGTATCAAGGTGCTTCTTCCCCTGTTGCATCGTTCTTAGCAGTCGTATCGAAGGCAGCAGGTATTCTGTTTTTGATTCGCTTTTTATTGATTGGAATGTATCCCCTTCTCCGTTCTGAAATTTGGGGGGAGAATGTGATGTGGGCTTTGGCGATTTTGGCGGCGGTTTCGATGATTGTGGGTAATACAGTTGCTCTTAGACAGCGGAATGTGAAGCGGACTTTGGCCTACTCAGGAGTTGCCCAAGCAGGCTATCTGTTTATTATATTTCCCAGCTTACAGTCTAACTTAATATTTGTTAGCGTGGGCTTTTACCTAGTTGTTTATATGTTCATGACGATCGGGGCATTTGCAATCGTACATGTCGTATCAAAAGAGACAGGAAATGATGAACTTACTAGCTTTGATGGTTTAGTTCGGCGATCTCCAGGACTTGCAACTGCGATGGCTCTCTTCTTATTCTCGCTAGCGGGAATACCGCTTACAGCAGGTTTCATTGGAAAAGTAAACTTGTCTTTAAATACCTTTGCTTCAAGTCATATGTGGCTATTGATAAGTACCCTGCTCGTTACGACTGTGATTTCGTATTATTACTACTTCCGGATTGTACAACGGATGTTTGTTGGAAAAGCAACTTCGGATCAAAAGATATCTATCTCGATTTTTCCGGCTCTTACTATACTCGTAGTCGTACTCGGCACGATCGGGCTTGGAATCATGCCAGATATCCTATTAAGTAAGCTAGAAGCAGTAAAATGGGGATATGGTCTAATACCATTAGAGGGAATCCAGCAATTGAAAAACTGATTCTTTTCGAAGGCGATTTGGCTCACCATACAAATTTTCATTTTACAAAATTTGTATGGTGAGCCTATTCATTATGCGTTTGCGTCGTAGGTGAAAAAAGATTAAACTAGTAATTGGTTTTTAAAAAGAAAGCTTCGAAATATAGCAAAAAAAAGTCAAACGCAGGATTTCTTTGATTCCGATTGGAATTTACGATACCATAGGTTTATTGCAGAGAGAACAAGACGTGAAAGGGGTGCATAGCATGAACGGAGCGGCATCGATTGGTTTTCAGTCCTTATTATCTATTTTCATATCGCTCTTTTGCATTGTACTTGCGTGGAGACTCCTGCTGAATGTCCGGATCGAGGCTATTTTGCGAGTGAAACAAGCGTATCACGTAAAATGGATGATGATCTTTTTATCGGTTATATTAGGACATTTGCTAGCCAGGTTTATCTTGGACTATTTGACATGGTCGAGATGGCTTCCTAGCCTTATATCATCTTAGTATAGGTATAATCTATTGATTTCATGTACACAATGATAGTGAGAAAATTCTGTGTACGTGAGGGGTATGAGTGATGAAGGCAAAGTGGGGAGCGTTTCTGGTTTGGATTGTACTTTGTGTATTGTTGATGGGAAATACCCAAGCTCAAACGGATTCGATTCGAGAAATTTTGGATCATTATCAGACAACCAGATCAACTCCATCGCTATTTGTTCTCCATCATGGAAGTCGAACCAACCAGTTGTTCACATCGCAAGAAGTGGAAGAACTAGCAAAACGACTGAACGGTGAATTCGATGGAACAGACTTACAGAAGTATAAAAGCGAAGACGGTGTGCGCTACCAAAGTGATCATTCACTCTCGCCTTCTTTAAAAATAGCGGTTCGAGTCATAGATGATCAACCTACAGAAATAAAGAAAAAGCCATATGTATCATTGGAACTGAGGGGAACGGGTGCACCAGATGCTCGTTTGCACCAATATCAAACGCAATTTCAGCAAATTTGCCAAACGTTCGGGATGACTCCAAGTCTTCATTTCTCGATTCAAGGAGATGTGGATTTGAAGCAAGCGAGTGAATTAAAAAGCTTGATTCAATCAACAACAAAGCCTTTGGGAGCAACTCAAATTGAAGAAATGAAAACTGAAAAAACGGTTAGTATCTCCTATTTCATACCGAGATGGGGATCTGGCATTGTTACACAGGGCGGCGAAATGAATTTACAAGTTTCCGCGCGCTGGAATTATCAGACCAATCGGGCGGTCCTTACAATGGGGACACCGATTATCACCATAGAATATTAGATCAAGCGGAGGGAAGATCATTGGAAAAAATCGTTGTACAGGGTGGAGCTAGGCTAAAAGGTAGAGTAAAAGTTCATGGAGCCAAAAATGCAGTGCTTCCACTTATCACGGCATCGCTTTTGGCATCTAGGGGAAGCGTCCACATTGAAGATGTTCCGTTATTGGAAGACGTAAAAACCATTACCGAAACACTAAACAGTTTAGGAGCAGAAGCAAAGTTAGGAGAGGATTCTGTAACGATTAATGCAGAGACTTTATCGAATACAGCCGCTCCATACGAGTTAGTTCGGAAAATGCGTGCTTCTATCTTAGTGATGGGACCTCTTTTGGCTCGTAAAAAACATGCTAGCATCCCGTTACCTGGTGGTTGTGCGATTGGTTCACGTCCAATTGATCTTCACCTTAAAGGCTTTGAAGCGATGGGTGTTCAATTTGAAGTTTCACATGGTTGTGTAGAAGGATTTGTAGCAGATCGTCTACAAGGTGCGAATATCTATCTCGATTTTCCTAGCGTAGGAGCGACCCAAAATCTAATGATGGCGGCGACACTCGCGCAGGGGCGCACGGTGATCGGAAATGCAGCATGTGAACCAGAAATCGTAGACTTAGCGAACCTTCTAAATGCGATGGGTGCTAGAGTGCGCGGGGCTGGTACGGATGAGATTCGAATTGATGGGGTCGATTTCCTACGTGGCACGGAGCATACCGTGATTCCAGATCGTATTGAAGCAGGGACTTATATGGTCGCTGCGGCCATTACACGTGGCGATGTATTTGTAGAGGGGGCAATCTCCGAACACTTAGTACCTCTAGTCGCTAAGTTGCGAGAGATGGGTGTTAGTGTGTTAGATGGGGATAACGGCATTCATGTAAGTGCAAAAGGGGATTTGAAGCCAGTTGATGTGAAGACTCTACCATATCCTGGGTTCCCAACCGATCTACAGTCGCAGATGATGGCGCTCCAGTTGACCGCAAAAGGCACAAGCATGATTACGGAAACCGTATTTGAAAATCGCTTCATGCACGTAGAAGAGTTTAAGCGTATGAATGCACATATTAAAATTGAGGGTCGTTCCTCTGTCATTGAAGGTGGCCACAAACTATCAGGGGCTGAGGTGAAATCAACCGATTTGCGTGCAGGTGCCTCGCTCGTGCTCACCGGATTAGTTGCGGATGGCATTACAGAAGTGACAGAGCTAAAACATATTGATCGTGGTTATGTAGATTTAGTAGGAAAGTTACAAAAGCTAGGTGCTACTATCTCCCGAGTAAAGATTGGTGAAGAAGTAGAGAAGGTACAGCAAGTAACTTTTGCATAAATTTTTCTTCGGAAGCACGTTGCTAGAGGGCGACGTGCTTTTTTATGAGCTTACACAATCTTATTTGTCTATTCCCAATTTTGAAATCTATCAAACTCAGTTCTAGAGTCATGAGGAAACCCATAGAGTAGTGTAAACAGATAGATGAGGGGGATAAAGGTGAAATCGTCTAAGGAGATATGGTTGGCAAGATGGAGACGGATACGAGGAAATAAGAGGCTTTGGTTCAAAGGAAAGATGATCCTCCTCTTTATCGGGGGCATTTTATTATTATTAGCGATTCCGACGGTTCTGGTGGGATTTGGGTCGAATGCGGCACTTGTGGCTGGTCAAGGAAGCCAGGAGAAGGAGATGAATCCTAGTACGCAGAAAGAGAATATAACAGAAGCTAAGAGAGTAAATGCCAGCACCTATAATCCCAATGTACGGGTGTACTTGTCTAAAGAGAAGAAAGTGATCTCACTTCCATTGGAGACCTATTTGGAGGGAGTCGTTGCCGCGGAGATGCCGATTACGTTTGAGATTGAAGCGCTCAAAGCACAAGCGATGGCGGCACGGACTTTTGTGGTGAATCGATTAGAAAAGAATTCTACTGTGAACCTAAAATCATATGGGCTTCCCCATCAATTAGCAGATGTAACGGATACAGTGCAACATCAAGCCTATTCAACGGACGACAAGCTAAAAAACCAATGGAAAGATCGCTATCAAGAGTATAAAGCGAAGATAAAACTGGCTATTGAAGAAACGAGAGGACAGATTTTAACGTATCAAGGAAAGCCGATCTACGCCGCCTTTTTCTCTACTAGTAATGGTAGAACGGAAAACTCGGATGAATACTTTACTGCTAAGTATCCGTATCTTGTTAGCGTTGACTCATCATGGGATCGTTCTTCCCCTAAGTTTGAGCGGGAGGCTACGTATCCTTTGGCAGAAGTTTTTTCTAAACTGGAGAAGCAAACGAAAAAATCGTTAGATGTACCAGTATCAGCATTACAAGCTGGAAACCAGATGAGAATCGTGAAGAAGACAACGGGGAACCGTATTGCTAGCTTACGTATCGGTGACAAGAATTTTTCGGGTAGAGAAGTGAGAGAAGCCCTCGGACTAGCCTCCTCTGACTTTACGTGGAAACAAAATGGCGACAAAATTACATTTACCACATATGGCTATGGTCATGGGGTAGGACTTAGCCAATGGGGCGCGAATCTTATGGCACAGACGGGTGCAAAAGCGGACAAAATCGTGAAGCATTATTATCAGGGGATTCATATTAGTGAGTTTAGAAGGAAGTAGAGATGTCCGCTGAAATGAATCAAGCGAATCTCTCGCAACTATCGACAAACTATAATGATTTTCATCCACTCGCAATATACCAAAAATTTAACAACTTAGGTATAAAATGAGTTTTTCACGTCGACAATGTAGTCAGAGGTGAGAAACTTATGAAAATAGAGGATCCAAAAACGAAGGTATCCTTCTTGAATCAAAACAAACGCCAACTTGCGTGGAAAAGACTCCTGACGAAAAAATGGTTCTTTCCCGCTGTGTACGTAACAGTCGTCGCGCTTGTACTAGGCGGAGTATGGTTGGTACAGGGGACTGTCAGCAAAGACGTAAGCAAAAATATGCCATCGATTGATACCATCTTACCCGTAGAAAAACCATCCACTGCTGAAAAGATGGTACTGCCTGTAGCATCTAACGCCGGAGTGACGGTCACCAAGAAGTTTTATGATGAGAAAATGACTAGCCAAGATAAAGAGCTAGCCCTTGTCAATTATCAAGGCACTTTCTATCGAAATACAGGTATAAACTTTTCACGAAAAGACGGCAAGTCATTTGATGTGGTAGCTGCAATGGGCGGTACAGTGACCAGAGTTGAAACGAACCCATTAGTCGGCTTACAAGTTGAAGTGAAGCATGAAAATGGTTTCATTACCATTTACCAAAGTTTAGCTGCCACTTCTGCAAAAGTGGGGCAAACCGTAAACCAAGGCGATGTTCTAGGACAAGCAGGTACGAACAAGTTTGAACAAGCTGATGGAAATCACTTACACTTCGAGGTAAGAAAGAATAACCAACCTCAAAACCCAGAGCCATTTATCAAGTAATATAAGAAAAGCCCACGAAATAGTGGGTTTTTTCTATTCCTGTCCAAATTCGAAGAATAACCTCATTTTTGCCTCATATACTTTATCAAGAAATGAGGGGAGGGAGGACGGAATCGATGCATGACTATATAAAAGAACGTACTATAAAAATTGGAAGATACTTTGTAGAAACAAAAAATACAGTTCGCTCGATTGCCAAGGAATTCGGAGTTTCAAAAAGTACGGTTCATAAAGATTTAACGGAAAGATTACCAGAGATTAATCCTGATTTAGCAAATCAAGTAAAAGAAATATTAGAATATCATAAATCTATTCGTCATCTTAGAGGTGGAGAAGCTACGAAGATCAAATATAAAAGAAAGCCAAATACCAAAGATTCTCGTTTGAAAGAAGCGGTAAAAATCTGATATCCACTACACCGGAGTAGTACTTTTTATGTAACAAAATTGACGAAATGACAATAAAAGGAATCCTCCGGTGTGTTCAAATTTATGGTACAATCTAACAGAGTCGTCACAGATGAATCTAGACGTACTGTTTTTTCTAGGATATATTTTATTTATGATCGTAAAGTGTTGCTGTATAAGACAGCATTCGTTTTTTATATAGACAGAATAAGATGTACGTGGGTTTACAAAAAATGATCTGCTTTTGGAGAGGTAGAAAAAATGAGTCAATTAGACCGAGAAAAAGAGATGGAGCTTGATGAAAAAAATCATACAGATACCCAAGAGGATCGTGTGATGGTGGGTAAATTGAAGTGGAGTCAAAAAGAGGAAGAAAAGCGAACAGACGAAGGGTTGAATGATGAGTTTAAAGAACTGAAAAAAGAGGAAGGAATGCAAGGGAGTGAGGATTCTAAGGAGGACAAGCTTGCCAATTTTGAAGATACACTCAGCCCTCTTGATTTTAAAGAATATAAGGTAGACCTTGAACAGCTTCAGGAAGCTTCTGCTGCAGTTGAAACACCTCTAAAAGAGGAAAATACGACTGTACTTGATGATGAAGAAGATCTCAAGAAGGAAGAGCATGCGCAGGATGAGGTTGTGAAAACTTCTTTTGAAGCGCATGATAATGAACAAGAACGAGTAGAGCCTATAGACCAAGAGGATCAAGAAGGAATCGCTAACGAAATAAAGCCAGAAACAAAAAGAAGTCCTTTGAAAGCAGCTATAAAAATTTTCTGGATTCCGATGTTATTGATAGCGGCATTAATAACGGGTCTAGTGATCGGGAATACGATAATTGGTGGAAAGCCCATTTCAGACACATTTAGTTGGAGCTCTTGGGAACACTTATATAACTTAATTTATCAGAAGTAACCCCCTACATCCCGCTTAAGTAGACGGGGTTTCTTCGTGTCAAACCACTGCTTAGGAGGGACTATGTTGAATGTGCCCAATCTGTTGACGTTGGTTCGTTTTCTATTAGTTCCAGTTTATTTGTTCATATTCTTTTCGGACATTCCTTCGCCAGCGCGTCTTTGTTGGGCGATCGGAATTATCTTCTTAGCGGGCCTGACCGATGTAGTAGATGGGTATCTTGCTAGGCGTAATAATCAAGTAACGCAAATGGGTGCTATGTTAGACCCGCTCGCGGATAAGTGTATGTTAATGGCCATTTTTCTATCCTTATTATTGTCAGATAAAATCTCATGGGAAGCGGCATGTGCAATCCTATTCCGTGATTTGGGTATGATTGTTTATGGGGCGATTGTTCATTTTCAAGGCAGGAAGACAGTGCCTGCTAATTTTTTAGGGAAATTGACAACGGTACTTTCGTATCTTGTGTTATTTATGGTTATGTTTGATGTTCCATATGCTCCAACGATACTATGGATTGTAATTGGGCTCTCTTATATCGCGACTTTGTCTTATATGTTCCAATTAAAAGTGGTAAATGAGTAAGAGAATGTGAATAATAAGGGGATCGGGGCGATGAACCCCGATTCTTTCTCTTTGCGATATCGTTCTTGTATACATAAAATTAGGAGGATGCGACATGGGGGCAAGAAATGTAACTCGCACTATTATAGTCGAAACACCATCAAAGCCAGGGAATTTAGGGAAAGTGACAACGGCCATTGGCTTATTTGGTGGGGATATCGGCGAGATTAAAACCAGACAAATAGGACCTTATTCGACGGTACGGGATATTACAGTACAGTGTGAAAGTGAAGAGCAATTAGAAACGGCGATATCGGCCGTTGAACAACTAGGAGAGGGAATCCATGTAAGAGCTGTCTCCGATGATGTTCTTCACGCCCATGAAGGCGGTAAGATTCATATGAGTAGCCGCTTTGATATCCGTTCATTAGATGACTTACGAAAAGTATATACGCCCGGTGTTGCCAACGTGTGCCGTGCGATTGAAGAGGACCCGTCTTTGGCTCAATACTATACAAGCATAGGAAATACCGTTGCCATCATTACAGATGGAACGGCTATTTTAGGTCTTGGAAATATTGGACCATTGGCAGGGATGCCGGTAATGGAGGGGAAGGCGGCCTTATTTGATCGATTGTCAGGAATTAGCGGGATCCCTATCCTGCTGGATACGAGTGATCCGGCTGAAGTCATAACAACCGTAAAGAGGATTTCAAAAGGGTTTGGGGGTATCTTACTAGAGGATATAGGCTCTCCGCACTGCTTTGAAATAGAAGAACGCTTGATCGAAGAACTTGATATTCCTGTGATGCATGATGATCAGCATGGTACCGCTGTAGTCACATTGGCAGCTGTTATGTCTGCGTGCCGTAGTGCAGGCGTGAATCTAAAAGAAGCAGTGGTAGGGCAAATCGGACTGGGAGCAGCGGGCTTAGCTATCTGTCGGATGTTTATGGCTTACGGTGTAAAGGAAATGGTTGGGGTGGATCGTCAGCCAACGGCCTTAGATCGACTTGCTATGTATGGCGGGACACCGGCTCACTCGCTTGAAGAAGTGATGGAGAAATGCGATATTGTAATTGCTACGACGGGTGTACCTAACTTAATCAAGCCTGAATGGGTTCGAAAGGGACAAGTGATACTGGCTCTTTCCAATCCAAAACCAGAAATCGAGCCAGATGAGGCGATTAAAGCAGGAGCTTTGTTTGCAGCAGATGGACGATCGGTAAATAATGTTCTCGGATTCCCAGGTATTTTCCGTGGAGCATTAAATGCTGGAGCAAAACGAATTACCCATGATATGTTAGTAGCAGCGGCTACGGCTATTTCAAACCATACCAAGCCAGGCCAGTTAGTTCCTCACCCACTCGATTTAGGAGCACATCAAATTGTAGCAGAAGCAGTCGAGATGGCCGTGATGAAAGAGGAATCAAGTAAATAAGAAATGAGGTTTGTTTATGGAATGGGCTATTGAGAAGATTAAAGAGACAATTCCACACAGATATCCTTTTTTATTAGTGGATCGTGTGTTGGAATGTGAACCGAATGTTCGGGCAATCGGCATTAAAAATGTTTCGATAAACGAGCCATTTTTTCAGGGACATTTCCCCCATTATCCAGTCATGCCGGGTGTGCTCATCGTCGAAGCATTAGCTCAAGTGGGAGCATTGGCGGTTCTCACTTCAGAAGAGCATAAAGGAAAAACGGGTTTCCTTACAGGGGTTGATGGCTTTCGTTTTCGTGGACAAGTTGTTCCCGGGGATCAGCTGCGCTTAGAGGTGGAATTAACTCGTTTTAAAGGAAGTATTGGTAAAGGGAAAGGTACGGCGAGTGTAGATGGAAAGATAGTCGCATCAGGGGAATTGATGTTTGCGATTATCGATGTAACGAGCTAAGGATAAAATAGATGGAATGGGATAGGATGGGTCACATGAGACCTCTCCTTTTTCTTTATCTGAATGGGTAGAAAACGAGATAAAATAGGATCCAAAGTAGGATGCTAAGGAGTAGTGCGTTACGAATCCCGATAAAGGGATTTTGAGGCTCATCCATATCAACATCTGTTTCTAACTCCATCTCGACTAAATCGTGGTGTTCCATTATTCCATCCTCCATGGTCGCTTAGGGGTTACTGTTGCGGTGTGTCCACATTTAGTTTGTGAATGTTGGATAGGGATTTATACGATGGTGAAAATGGAAGATTCCGCTGATGGTGGGTAACGTATATACATATTTGGAAATCGTGCATTCTATCAAGTATGCTACCCAAAAGATTTCAGTTATGTTACAGTGAGACTGTAGTTTGTAATGTTTCTGTAACATTAGATGCGTAAATCAAACTTTGTTAGCGGTACAATGGTAGTGAGTTTTTCTATGGAACAAGTTTCGGAAATGAGGGAAATCTATGGTACGCTATGGTATTGTAGGCTGTGGTCATATTGCGAAGAAGCACGTTTCAGCGATTCAAGCTGACCCTGGGGCTGTACTTGTAGCAGTATGCGACACCAATGAAGAGCGTTTGAAGGAATTTACAATCGATGGAGTCATCGGATATACGGACCTAGCTGATATGTTACAAGCAGATGTTGATGTTGTATCGATTTGTACACCAAGCGGTCTACATCCTGCACTCACCATCCAAGTGGCTGAAGCGAAGAAGCATGTCGTGGTCGAAAAGCCAATGGCATTGACGCTAGAAGATGCGGATCGGATGATTGATGCATGTGAGGAAAATGGTGTGAAGATGGCTGTGGTCCATCCAAACCGCTTTCGTCCAGCTATCGTAGAACTACGAAAACAAATTGAAAATGAAAAGTTCGGGATCATCGGCCATGCCAACGCAACGGTTCGATGGAATCGGAATCAAGCATATTATGATCAAGCTCCTTGGCGTGGAACGAAGGCCATGGATGGTGGAGTCTTGATGAATCAAGCTATTCATAACATGGACTTGCTTTTATGGATGATGGGGGATGTGGATGAAGTTTATACATATGATGCGACCCGGATTCGCAAAATTGAAGCAGAAGATACATCCATCTCGGTGATTCGCTTTAAAAATGGGGCACTTGGCTTACTGGAAGCGGCTGTTACGATTTATCCGAAGAACTTAGAAGAATCACTAAGTATTTTTGGTGAAAAAGGTAGCGCTGTTGTAGGTGGCCCAACTGCTAACTGGATTAAAACGTGGGATTTTGAAGGCCTGACGGAAGAAGAAGTGACACAGTTGAAAGAACAAATTACGCAAGATCCATGGGGTATGCCAGGTCATGAGTGTATTATTCGTGATATGACGCTTGCGATTACAGAAGGTCGTACTCCGATTGTCTCGGGCACAGAAGGCCGTGATACACTCAGCTTAGTCGTCGCTTGTCAGATGTCGGCAGAATCAGGTAAGCCAATTAAAATGAATACGCTAGAACGAAAAATCCTAATAAAATAAATGATAAAAGGGGTATTTCAAAATGAAAAAAATTCCTTTACTAGACTTGAAAGCACAGTTTGCTACGATTCGTGAAGAAGTTTTAGCATCAGTAGAAAATGTATTTGAAAGTGGAGCTTATATTCTCGGACCGGAAGTAAAAGCATTAGAAAAAGAAGTGGCTGAGTACATCGGAGTGAAACATGCGATTGGGGTTGCAAACGGGACCGATGCCCTCGTATTAACGCTAGATGCGATGGGAGTGGGACCTGGAGACGAAGTAATCACGACTCCGTTTACCTTCTTTGCTTCTGCAGAAACCGTATCACAAGTAGGCGGAACTCCTGTATTCGTGGATGTGGACCCAAAGACATATAACTTAGATATCGAACAAGTGAAAGCAAAAATTACGGATAAAACAAAAGTAATCATCCCAGTTCACATTTTTGGTCAACCTGCAAACATGGACGAGCTTCGTGCGATTGCAGAGGAAAAAGGCATCTACATCTTAGAGGATGCGGCACAAGCGATAGGCTCTCAATTTCAAGGTCAGATGATCGGCTCTTGGGGCGATGCGGCCACCTATTCATTCTTCCCAACCAAAAACCTCGGCGGCTATGGTGACGGGGGAATGGTAGTTACGAATAATGATGAGCTTGCACAGAAAATCCGGATTCTTCGAGTTCATGGTAGTAGCCCGAAATATTATCACAGCATGATCGGTTATAACAGCCGTTTGGACGAAATTCAAGCGACTGCACTACGTATTAAACTACGCCATCTCGAGAAGTGGAACGATGCACGTAGAGAAAAAGCGGCTATCTATAATGAACTATTGAAAGATACTCCGCTAGTAACACCTTACGAAGCACCAGATCGTAAGCACATTTACCATTTGTATATTGTACAAGCTGAAAAGCGTGATGAGTTGATGAAGTATTTGGGTGAGCACGGAATCTCTACTGGTGTTTACTACCCCGTTCCGCTTCATCTACAAGAAGTGTATAAAGATCTTGGTCAAGGCGAAGGTAGTATGCCAGTATCGGAGTATTTATCGAAACGTACTTTTGCGCTACCGCTTTACCCAGAGTTGTCTCGTGAGGATATGAATTATATCGCGGATACCATTAAGAAGTTCTATCAATAAGGGGGTACGAGGCGTGACAAACGTGCTACTAGAAAAATTAGAGAATCGTTCCGCTGTGATCGGAGTCGTAGGGCTTGGTTATGTGGGTTTACCACTGGCAGTTGAAAAAGCAAAAGCAGGCTTCCGCGTTATCGGCTTTGATGTGTTGCAACACCGTGTAGATGAGGTAAACCGAGGGATTAACTATATTGGCGATGTTGTCGATGAGGAGTTAAAGGAACTAGTGGCAAGTGGTAAGATTATGGCCACGACGGACTACTCGAAGATTGGGGAAGTAGATGCAGTAGCGATTTGCGTTCCAACGCCTTTGGATAAGTATCAACAGCCAGATGTCTCGTATGTAGAGTCATCCAGCAAAGATATCGCGAAGTATTTACATCCGGGGATGTTAGTTGTCTTAGAAAGTACAACTTATCCAGGTACTACAGAGGAAGTAGTCGGCCCAATCCTAGAAGCAACGGGACTCAAAATCGGTCAAGATTTCTACCTAGCTTACTCCCCAGAGCGTGTCGATCCGGGTAACAAAACCTTTAATACCAAAAACACACCGAAAGTAGTGGGTGGGGTAACAGCGGACTGCACGAAAGTAGCGGCTGCGATGTACCGTGCAGTATTGGAAGGGGAAGTTCACGAAGTATCCAGTCCGAAAGTAGCGGAGATGGAGAAGATTTTCGAGAACACATTCCGTAATATTAACATTGGACTTGCTAATGAAATGGCGATCCTCTGTCATAAGATGGGGATTGATATCTGGGAAGTGATCGATGCGGCTAAGACCAAGCCATACGGATTTATGGCGTTTTATCCAGGGCCGGGGCTAGGTGGACACTGTATTCCAATCGACCCATTTTACTTGACTTGGAAAGCACGGGAGTATAATTATCACACTCGCTTAATTGAATGTTCGGGTGAAATTAATAATGCAATGCCAGAATTTGTGGTAGACCGTACGATGAAAATCTTAAATCGCTATGGAAAAGCACTTGCAGGCTCTAAGGTACTTGTGCTGGGTGTGGCTTACAAGAAAGATATCGACGATATGCGTGAGTCTCCTGTTCTTCCGATCTTAGAGCTACTCGAAATGTATCATGCGGATGTTGAAGTAGCGGACCCACATGTACCCTCTTTCCGCTTCTCACATAGTGCAGATGCAAAAGTGATGAAGACGGTCGAGTTGACAGCAGACCGCCTTCAAAATGCAGATCTTGTCCTACTTACTACGGATCATAGTGCTTTTGATTATGAGATGATTGCACGAGAATCAAAAGTGATTTTTGATACTCGTAATGCCTTTAAGGGTGTAGGTATTTCTACTTCCAGCATTCAAGCAGACTACGAAAAATTATAAGAAATGGGTGTGGGCTCATGAACAATTTCGTACATGAACGTGCGACGATGGGGACAGATGTCTCCATCGGCCATTTTTCGGTTATTGAAGACGGAGTTGTATTAGGGGATCGTGTTACGATCGGCAATAATGTCACGATTCATGCAGGAACGGTGATTGGTGATGATGTATTTATTTCTGATAATTGCGTGGTAGGGCGTTGGCCGAGGCCTGCGAAAGCATCAACGGTAAAGGTAGATGCTTCTTTGCCTGCGCTTGTGATTGGAGACGGGACAACCCTTGGAGCCAACACGGTTTTATATCGTGGTTCTTCATTTGGGAAGGAATGCATGATTGGCGATCAAGCTTCCGTACGGGAGAAGTGTGAGATTGGAGATCGTGTAGTAATCGGACGTGGAGTAGCGGTAGAAAACCAAGTTTCGATCGGCTCCTTTACGAAGATTCAAACCAATTCTTACATTACTGCTTATACGACGATTGAAGAAAGGGTTTTTATCGCGCCAACTGTAACGACTACCAATGATAACTTTATGGGGCGTACGAAAGAACGATTCCAGTTTGTAAAAGGTGCACACATCAAGAAAGGCGCACGTGTAGGAGGGGCTTCTATCTTACTGCCGGGTATAGTGGTAGCAGAAGAAAGCTTTATCGCGGCAGGGGCCGTTGTACACCGTGATACAGAGGAAAAGAAAGTGTATGTAGGGGTGCCAGCTCGTGTGCTACGGGATGTACCAGCCCGTGAATTATTAGAAAATCAAGAGTAGTTTAGGTAGGAGCAATCCATGAACCAACTAATCAAGCGTTTGTTTTCAGACTCAGCTGCCTTTGCGATTGCTACGATGGGAAACAAGCTAGCAGCAGTTGTGCTGGCTCCCATTTATATTCGGATTCTACAAAAAGACCAGTATGCTATCGGCGATTGGGGCCTGACACAGACATACACGCTTATTTTAACGTATCTGTGCATTCTAGGAACGGATACGGCACTGGCTTATTATTTCTATGACACGAAAGATGAGAAGGATCGCCAGGTCTACTTCACAAACACCTTATTGTTTAGTGTGGGGATGTGTATTCTGTTTAGTGTGCTATCTTTCCTCTTTGATTCTGCGATTTCTTCCGTCGTCTATCGAAGCAATCGCTATGACGATACCCATCTATTGACGATTGCAACCGTTGCGACATTGGGGGCGATTGTGATTCAGCACATCCTCGCCTATGCTCGCTATAACCGAAGAGTCTGGTTTTTTAATGTTTTTTCAATGGCTTTTGTGATCGGGTCCTCGGTGTTAAGTGTGGTACTTGCTTACTATATGAAACCATCTGTGCTCGGCATATTTTACGGTCAGTTGATCGGTCAAGGTACGGTAGCCTTGATCCTGCTATGGCTGTATCGAAAAGAGATAACTTGGAAGTTCTCTAAACCTCATACGATGAGGCTCATCAAATATGGGTCGCCTGTGATGATTTCTCTATTATCTTTTTGGATTATGTCATCCATCAGTAGACCTATGCTAAATTACTTAGTAGAAGATAACTCTGCTATTAAGTACGATGCAAACGCCATCTATGAAGCAACCGTGCGTATAGCTAGCTTTATCGTTTTGATTACGGCACCGTTTCAATTAGCTTGGCGCCCTTTTTCGATGTCGATTAAAGACCGTGATGATGCACAGCAGGTGTATGGATTGATCGGCAGAGGCTTACTCGTGTTTGGAACGTTAGCTATTATGGTGCTCACCTTCTTTATTCAACCTTTGTACAATCTATATATCGGTGCTCCGGGCCCAGAGACGAAGGTGGACCTGTCGAGTGGGTATCTCTATGTATGGATGTTATCGTTGGGGACACTATTAAACGTACTACACCCGGTGTTTGGTGTTGGATTATTCATCAAAAAACAAACCAAGTACATCTCACGAATCTTTATCCTCGTTTCGGTGATTTTCTTAATTGGTAACTTTCTACTCGTGCCGTACTTTAAAATTTGGGGTACAGTTAGTATGACCGCTGCTAGTTATTTGATTGCGGTGATTTTGATTTATCGAGCGAGTCAAAAAGTATATCCAGTTGAGTTTAAGTTCGGTGCTATGATGCTCTATATGACGGTCTTCCTCGCTTCTATGGCTTGGATTAGCTATGTACAGGCTAACCATTTGCCGAATCCGTGGGTTACGTATGTTGTTGCATTTATAGTGAATATAGCTGTCGTTTTCTCTACAGGATTAATTCCTGTTCACATGTTGAATCGAATAGGCAGTCTTTTGCCCAAACTAGGAGGTAAAAAGTGAGAGATGGTGAATGAGGGTTTGCTTTCTCAACGAAAACGTTTAGATACGTGGTTTTATCTAACGGCCGCCTTCGCTCTACTCGGGCCTAGCTTTGGTATCCCGGTGACATCCGGCTTTACATTAACTTTATTCCGCCTCGCTTTCTTGGTTTTACTAGCCGGAATCATTTTTCGCTTCGTAAATAAAAAAAGCTTGGAAGTATCCTATATGGTTCCGATTCGTTGGTACGTCGCCTTTCTATGCTTTTGGATCTTGTATGCCGTCTTAACATTAACGTGGGTTATCGATATGGGAAAAGGGATTCGTTATGTCGTGTTTCTAACGAATATGATTGCGTTAGCCCTTTCATTTCCTTACTTTATCCGAAATGAATCCTACTATAAGAAGATCACGAAAGTATTATTTGGTGTATATACAGCGATCATTTTATTTGCAGTTTTTGAATCGGTTACCTTAATTCATCTTCCTACCTCTCGGGCGGCAGATGAAAATGTTTCAGGTGGAGTAAGTGCGTCGATTACATCTGTATTTACGAACCAAAATGATTTGGCGACATGTATTACGCTGACTCTTCCCTTTATCGTGGCTGCGATGATCATGTTGCCTTTATCTCGAAAGATGAAAGCCTTACTGTATGGAGTATTTATTCTATCCGGCTATGTCTTGTTTGCCACAGGATCACGCGTAAACGAGTTAATCGTTCTCCCATTGATTGCAGTGGTCATGCTCGTTCTTTTTTGGAAAAGTTTGGATCGGAGTCGATTCCGTCTAAAAAGCATCCGGGCAAATGGCTTCTTCCTACTTCTTGCTGTGGTATTGGTGCAGGTGATGCTTTCGACTATGTTGACTCCAGAGGGCGAAAGAATCGTGGAGGATAAGCTGGGAAGTACGTCTGCAAGCATTTCTGATCTTCATGATGCGGTTTCGGAGGAGCTTGTAGGGGGAGAGGAATCAAAGATAGAAGGCCAATCAGGAGAGAGTATCATGGTACGTGTCAATCTCTTGAAGCATGGGTTCGATTTTCTAGTCAAAAGCCATTTTATGGGTGTAGGTGCAGGTAATATTGAACGATGGATGCATCCTTCTTCAGATGAGTATGTGAGTGGGGATGTAAACAAGGAAAATATCCATAACTGGTGGGCTGAGATTTTAGTTAACTTCGGTGTGATTATCTTTGCCCTTTATCTGGCTTTATACGTCTGGTTACTGTGGAGACTGTGGAAACTGATCAGTTTAAAAAGATCTCCTCATCTCTCGATATATTTACGTTTCGGAGCAGTAGCTAGTTTAGCGGCGATGATTGGATATTTCTTCGGTGGTATGGCGATGAGTACTGCTATCCACTTTACTCCGATGTGGATTAGCTATGGTCTGGCTCTTGCTGTATTAGTATTAGGAGAACATGAAAATAAACAATTCAACCAAAGTTGATATCTGGATGGAAATGAGCGGAGGGAGCCCAGTTTGGTGATTCCTCCCTTTCTATATAGAGTAAGTTGCCAGAAGGAGCTGAACCTGTGAATGAAAAAAGTGATGATATTTAGTTCAGTTCATCCTTGTGATGACTCCCGAATTTTTCATAAACAAGCCGTTTCTTTATCAAAATCGGGATATGAAGTAGAGCTACATGCGATTTCGGATGTGGAAGAGAAAAGGGTGCAAGGTGTGCGGATTGTAGGAGTGAAACGAGCCCCGAATCGCTTTCGCAGGCTACTAAAGGGATATGAATTATATAAACGTGCACGAAAAAGTGGTGCAGATGTATTTCATTTTCATGATCCGGAACTGCTTCCGTGGGGAGTGCTCTTACGGCTGCGGACCGGGAAACCTGTGATCTATGACGTACATGAAGACTTACCTAAACAAATCTATACCAAAGTGTGGATTAACCCTAAGATTCGCCGGCCTCTATCTACCTGGGCCCACCGAATTGAAAAGGGATTAGCACGAAAGCTAACAGCAGTCATCGCAGCAACGGAGCCCATTGCCAGCCAATTTACCGGAGTGAAGCATCGAGAAGTCATAAAAAACTATCCACTCCCGATGCCGATGATGGAACGACAAGATGTTGGGAAAAATCAAATCCTATACGTGGGCGGAGTTTCTCGTCTGCGTGGGTATGATGAAATGATTCAAATGATGGATCACATTCCAGAGGAGTTACAAGCGGAATTACATATTATCGGTCCGCTTCAACATATCCAAGTGAGTGTGGAGGAAGCAGAGCGATTTAGTGAAAGACGGATCTACCTTCATGGAAGAATTCCTTTTACAGAGGTTCAGCAGAAATTAGCATCTGGAAAAGTTGGATTGGTTTGCTTGCATCCGATTGAAAACTATCGTGAGTCTTTACCCATTAAGATGTTTGAGTACATGTCAGCTGGTATTCCTGTACTTGCAACTGATTTCCCGTTATGGAAAGAGATTGTGGAGGGAAGCGACTGTGGTTTTACTGTAAATGCTCTAGACCCGAAGGAAATGGCAGAGAGGGCAACACAGATTTTGACTGATGCAGAACTAGCTAAATCGATGAGTGTTAATGGACGGAAAGCATACGAGGAAAACTACAATTGGCATATTGAAGAACAAAAATTACTGCGCTTGTACCAAGAAATTGGATCATGAGATGTCTATGTAGGAAAACAGAGGGGGTATCAGCATGAAAGTTCTTGTGACAGGAGGAGCTGGCTTCATCGGTTCCCATATCGTGGATCAACTGATTAACGAAGGGCATGAAGTGGTTGTCCTAGATAACCTGATAACAGGGCACGAAGAACAGATTCATCCAAAAGCGGCCTTTTATCGGATCGATGTGACGCATCCGGAAGTACATCAGATCTTTGAACAGGTGCGACCGGATACAGTGATTCATCAGGCGGCACAAACGCATGTCCCTACCTCGATTGAAAAACCTCTCTATGATGCAAATGTAAATATCATGGGAGTGATTAATTTATTAGAAGCAGCAAAAGATACAGGAGTAAGAAAATTCGTGTATGCTTCTTCTGCCGCTGTATATGGAGAACCTAAGTATTTGCCAATCGACGAATGCCACCCAACGCATCCGATCTCCCCTTACGGTATCTCGAAATACACAGTTGAACATTATCTAGATGTGTATTCCCGTTTGTTTGGGCTCCAGTACACAGCACTCCGCTATGCAAATGTATACGGCATTCGTCAGGACCCAAGGGGCGAAGGTGGCGTGGTATCCATCTTCACCGACAAAGTACTAAGTAAACAAACGCTAACGGTGTTTGGTGACGGGGAACATACACGAGACTATGTGTATGTAGAAGATGTAGCCAGAGCAAATGTACAAGCATTGTCAAAAGGCGCAGGGGAAATGTTCAATATCGGTACGGGTGTTCAGACTTCATTAAATGAATTAATCGAAGCGTTTCGGGTAGCCTCTGGAAAAGAAGTAGTTGTTACGTATGGACCAGAGCGTGCTGGAGATATTAAAGATAGTTATTTTAATGCGAAGAAAGCCGCGGACACCTTAGAGTGGGAAGCGAAAATCCCATTACTAGATGGCTTGAAGCAAACGTATCAATACTATTTAGAGAAGTACTAGCATACTCTTTTACATAGCAAACGTTGGACCAAGCAGAGCTTGTTATGTACCCAGATATAAATCGCTTAAGCTGTAACAAAACGTCTATTGTTATTTAAGCTCTCCTGAAGTATACTGTGTCATTATAGGCTTGAAACATTACTGTAATGTTACTGTTACTTTTGTAATCTAACTATGAGTATAAACTGTTGACAAACATAGATGATTTATGCGATCAGGAGTGAATAACAGATGCGTTTGAAGACGTTGGGTGAAAACGATGCAAGTGTTTTGACAGGAGAATTAGGAGCTGCTTCTATGATCTACTCAATCGTAAAACGGGCGTTTGAGATCGTCTTCTCGTTAGCCCTTCTCATCTTTACCTTACCTGTCCTTGTTCTATCAGCTATTGCGATTAAAATGGAGTCCTCTGGACCTGTTTTCTATAAGCAAGAGCGGGTGGGACTACAAGGGAAGAAATTCTGGATTTATAAGCTACGTTCCATGCGAACGGATGCGGAGAAAAACGGACCGCAATGGGCGGCTAAAAATGATCCCCGTGTTACGCAGGTAGGTAAATTCATTCGTAAAACAAGGATTGACGAACTTCCTCAGATCCTCAACGTATTAAATGGAGATATGAGCTTAATTGGGCCTCGGCCAGAGCGTGATTGTTTTACGGAGCAATTTGAAAAAGAGATTCCTGGGTTTAAGAAACGCTTGTTAGTGAAACCAGGTCTTACTGGATGGGCACAGGTAACAGGCGGTTATGAAGTGACCCCACGTGAAAAATGGGAACAAGATATGTACTACATTCAAAATCAATCGATTGCGATGGATGTACGTATTCTGCTACGTACGGTTTGGGTGGTCTTGTCCGGAAGCGGTGCAAGATAAAAAGAAAACACGGACACCATCTCATCATGATGATCCGTGCTTTCTTTTTATATGACTGTGACTCACATTAGAATATCAGACGAAGTCCTGCATACATCAGCAACCAAAACGGTACACTGATACCAGCGGCATTCATGACACCAATCCAAAATGATTTACCAACGACTGGATATTCCATGTGAGTCACCTCCGTTTTCGCTTTGTAAACTTATTATACGCCACGATATACTCCTTTAGTTACATTTGTCGAACTTGTTAACAAAATGTAATCTGCAAGTAACATAAGCTTGATAATGAAAAGAGTGAGGGGCTTGGTGGATACATTGTTGCTTCGAAAACATGATCGATTAGAAAAAATTTTCTACTACATGATTGCATTTGCATTGATCGGTCCGACCCTCGGAATAGGTACTGGGGAATTTCGGCTTACCTTTTTTCGGATCGCTTTTTTTGTTTTAGCTGTAGGGATTTTGATACGGTTTATCTGGAATAAAGAATACATAAACGGTAAGCAAAATAGGGAGTTTACAACTATTTATCAAGTTCGTTGGTTTGGAGCTTTCTTCTGTTTTTGGCTGCTTTATGCACTCATTTCACTCACTTGGGCTGTTAGTTTGAAAGACGGTATTCGGTATTTGATTTTCCTTGTTATGATGCTTGTACTCACTTTCTCTTTCCCGTTCTTTATCCGTACATATGAAAGTCTTTGGAAAACATCAAAAATACTGGTAATGGTATATGCAATAATCATTGGTTATGCTGTATTTGAATCGATGACCTTTATCCATTTACCCGTTTCTAGAGGCTATAATTCTGAACTTGTAAGTGTGGTTACTTCGGTTTTTACCAATCAAAATGACTTGGCTACTTTTATTACGTTGGCGCTGCCATTTTTGATTACGGCGATCTTTATGTTGCCATTACATAAAAAATATAAATGGTTCCTTTACATTGGATGTATTTTTAGTCTCTACACCCTTTTCGCAACGGGTTCGCGTAGTAATGTTATGTTTGCTCTACCTCTTGCGTGTGTGGTCCTCCTGTTAGGTGTTTTTTTCGTAGTGAAGCGTGAGAAATGGACGAAGCAAAACGTAGCCAAATCGATCATAGCTGTCTTAGCTGCGATTATCTTAGCAAATGCAGTAGGCTTTGTTCTTTTAACCGATAAGGCAAGGGCCGCCAATAATGCGAAATTAGCTTCCATCTTCGGTTTTCTAGGGGATTTCCAAAAAGGTGGCTGGGATGCAGAGGGAGAAGGTGTCATCGAAGGAGAAACGGGACGAAGTGCTACGGTTCGTAAGTTTCTCATTATCAACGGACTTCACTTTTTACATAATTCACATTACTTGGGAGTAGGACCGGGCAATGTAGAGCCGTTAATGGAAGGTGCACCTCATGTAGACAAAAAAAATATCCATAACTGGTGGCTAGAAGTCTTAGTTAATTTTGGGGTTTTGATCTTTGTGATGTATATGGCGCTCTATTTCTGGCTCTTGTGGCGTTTATGGAAGCTTGCTTCTTTAAAGCATGGAGCATCAACGAGTCCCGTGGTTCGTTGGGGTGCTTTTGCTACGTTGTCTAGCTTGATCGGCTTCTTTTTCGGCGGAATGGCGCCTAGTAGCTGCATTCACTATACCCCGATGTGGATTACGCTAGGGATCGGTTTAGCAGTGATTGGGTTTGGCGAATTAGAGAGAAAGAAACAGGCTATACGAGGAAGTGAATGAGTGGATGAAAAAAGTTCTAGTGGTTTCACACATGTACCCAAGTAAGGTAAATCCGCATTCTGGGATCTTCGTACATAATCAGACTAAGGCGCTACGCGATGCAGGATGCGAAGTGCAGGTAGTGGTACCGATTCCTAGCTTTCCACTGTACAAAAAGTGGAAAGGATACTCAGACCTACCGAGTCGAACCGATCTAGAGGGGATTCCTGTCCATTATGTGCCTACACGGATGTTTCCTGGCGGTTTCTTTTTCCATCGCTATGGTGCGTTTTATATACGATCTCTCAAACCGATTTTGCATCAAATCAAGCAAGATTTTCCTTATGAGCTACTCCATTGTCATACGATTTTTCCAGATGGATATGTAGGTGGGAAATTGAAAGAGGAACTGGGAGTCCCCGTTATTAGCACGATTCATGGCTCTGATATTATGCTTTATCCGAAGAAAAATAAAAAGATTTACGAACGAACGATCGAAGCATTAAAGGCTAATGATCATCTCATCACGGTAAGTGATCGGCTTCGTGATGAGGTGGATCAAATGGTCCCAGGGTTACCTGTATCTACGATCTATAATGGCTTTGATCCGAATCGATTTTACCCCATCGATCGCCAAGAGGCACGTCTTCGTCTGGGGATTCCGCCTGAGGGGAAGAAGATTGTATTTATCGGAAATTTACTGCCTGTAAAGGGAATTAGCTATTTGCTACAAGCTTTTCACCGTCTAGTTCAGGGTGATCAGCACGAAGGTCTAGATCTGTATGTAGTAGGAGCAGGACCACTTCAAAGTAGCATTGAGGAAGAGATCGCAGAGCTTAGCCTTGTAGGTCGGGTTCATTTGATGGGGAGAAGGCCATATGATGAAATTCCACTATGGATGAATAGTGCCGATGTGACTGCGTTAACCAGTCTCAGTGAGGGACTGCCCTCCATCCTACTCGAATCGATGGGGTGTGGACGTCCGATGGTGGCGACGGATGTTGGTGGGATAAAAGAAGTTCTACAAGATGGTGTGACCGGAAGACTGGCACGTCCAAAAGATGTAGAGCATATTGCGCAATGTTTACATGAAATGGTAACGAAGGACGATGTACGAGAAGAGCTGGGAAAACAAGCTTATGTAGCTTCGCGTGGCTTTTCGTTGGAGCAAAATGCAAATCAAGTGATCGAGCGCTATGAGAAAATAAAATCATTGACATATTAAATAAATTGATCTAGTATAGGCGTTAGTTCGTTACAATAGTGAATTGAAAAATGAATATCTTAGATTTTCTCTTATCCAGAGAGGTTGAGGGACAGGCCCTATGATACCTCGGCAACCAGTTTGTGTGATCAAGCATACAAACAAGGTGCCAATTCCTGCAGAGCTTTTTTGTTCTGGTAGATGAGAGGAAAGTGGATCTTTGTATATATACATATCCCCTTTCTGCAATCATCTGCAGAGGGGGATTTTTCATTTTGTAAATAAGGAAGGTGAGTAAATTGATTCAAATCGAGCAAGTTTCGAAACGATATCCAGCTAAAGGGCGAGAGCAGGAAGTGATTGCGTTAAAAGAGATTACTCTCCAGATCGCTCAGGGTGAAATCTTCGGAATCGTCGGTTACAGCGGTGCTGGTAAGAGTACCTTACTCCGCTTGCTAAACGGATTAGAAAAGCCAACAAGTGGTTCGATCCATGTGAATGGCAACGATATATCCTCCTTGTCCAATGGAGAGCTCAGGGTGCTCAGACAGAAGATCGGAATGATTTTTCAGCATTATCATCTACTATGGTCCCGTACCGTAAGAGAAAATGTAGCCTTTCCACTTGAAATAGCAGGAAAAGCAAAGCACGATATCGAGCAACGAACGGAAGAATTATTGCGTCGTGTAGGGCTATGGGAGCGGCGAGATGCGTATCCATCCGAATTGAGCGGTGGGCAAAAGCAACGTGTTGGGATTGCGCGTGCACTTGCTAACGATCCCTTTTTGCTACTATGCGACGAGGCTACTTCTGCACTTGATCCGGAGACGACGTCTTCCATTTTGCAATTAGTAAAAGAGATCAATCAAGAGATGGGGATTACCGTTGTCTTGATCACGCACGAGATGAGTGTAGTAGATGCGATTTGTAACAAAGTAGCAGTGATGGAGACGGGATCGATAGTGGAATTGGGTGAGGTACAACAAGTGTTTCGGGATCCACAACATGAAGTGACGAGGCGTTTTACAGAAGGTTTGGGAGGTGGTCACATTGCTTAATCAAGTAGACTGGGTGACTGTTTGGCAGGCCACATTGGATACATTGCAAATGGTAGGGATTTCAACGTTGTTTACGGTGTTATTGGGTTTACCGCTCGGTGTACTCCTCGTGATTACGAACCGTGGTCATCTTTGGGAGAACCAAGTGATTCACAAAAGCTTAGCCTTTGTGGTGAATGTATTTCGTGGGGTACCCTTTATTGTCCTTATTTTATTATTATTTCCGCTTTCTACGTTTCTCATCGGTACGAGTTTAGGACCGACTGCGGCTACGATCCCGCTAACCGTAGCGGCCGCACCTTTTTTTGCGCGGATGGTGGAGACATCCTTACTGGAAGTGGATCGTGGTACACTAGAAGTCGCACATGCGATGGGAGCGAATCGATTTACGATCATTCGTAAGGTTTTATTAGCCGAGTCGCTGCCGGCGATTATTTCAGGGATTACCGTAACGTGTGTCTCGTTAATCGGCTACTCTGCTTTCGCTGGGATCGTGGGAGGTGGCGGGCTGGGTGACGTTGCTCTACGAGTCGGTTTCCAATCGTTTAATAATGAGATGTTGCTTGTATGTAGTTTTATTTTGGTAGCTATTGTTCAAATCGTTCAGTGGATCGGTGATGCGATCAGTCGCAAAGTTGACCACCGTTAAGAAAAAATTACCCTATTACATTGGAGGAATAAGAGATGAGAAAAAGTTGGCTTGTTGCCTTAATTGCGATTGTATCTCTGCTTGCGGTAGCTTGCGGAGGAAAGAAAGAAGAATCTACGTTAACTGTAGGAGCTTCCCAAGTACCACATGCAGAGATTTTAGAGCATATTAAACCACAACTTGAAAGAGAAGGCGTAAAACTGAATGTAAAAGTATTTCAAGACTATGTATTGCCAAACAAAGCTGTTGAAGAAGGACAACTTGATGCAAACTATTTCCAACACGTTCCTTGGTTAGAGACAACGAATAAAGAAAAGGGATACCATATCGTAAAAGTGGTAGGCGTCCATATTGAACCAATGGGTGCATACTCAAAGAAATGGAAAGAGGGTTCCCAGATTCCAAATGGTGCAACGGTAACACTGCCGAATGATCCTTCTAATCTCAAACGAGCCCTTCAACTTTTAGAGACGAAAGGTTTGATCAAATTAGATAGCCCAGATGGCGAGAAGACTCTACAATCGATTAAAGAGAATCCGAAGAAACTGCAATTTAAGCAATTAGAAGCTGCGATGCTTCCTCGTACTATAGGTGAAGTTGATTTAGCGGTGATCAATACAAACTATGCATTACAAGCGAAACTAAATCCAATCAAAGATGCCCTTTTCATCGAAGATAAAAACTCACCTTATGTAAATATACTGGCGACAAAACAAGGAAACGAAAACAAAGAAGTCCTGAAGAAATTAGCAAAAGTATTGAACTCACCCGAAGTGAAAAAATTCATTGATGAGAAATACAAAGGTGCAGTAGTGGCCGCATTTTAATCGAATTCCCCCAGTATGGACCTATTAACGGGATAGGACGTGCTGGGGGGCTTTGTTTCCTTCCTATGTAACGGGAATAATTTGGTAAGAATGTAGATACAATGTATATACATGCATAATAGGGAGGGGTATAATGAAAGCAAAGGCTAGTAAGGGAGGAACCAGAATGACAGCATTAGTGTCTAAGTGGGGTAACAGCCTTGCCATCCGGATTCCGAATCATGTTGCGGAAATGTTATCGATTGAGAATGGATCGGAAATGGAAATGGTAGTAGAGGGTCAGGAGATTAAGTTAATCCCCATGAAGCAGAGACCGACACTTGAGGAGCTATTAGCAAAAGTGACTCCGGAAAACCGGCATCATGAAGTTGATTTTGGGGAAGCAGAAGGAGCTGAGCTTTTGTAATGGCCGCACCAGAGAGAGGTGATCTGGTATACCTCAGCTTCAACCCACAAGCAGGGCACGAACAGGCAGGGAGACGACCTGCGATTGTGTTATCGCCTAAAAGTTTTAATGAAACCACGAAATTTGCTGTTGTCTGCCCCATTACCAGCGTAGATAAAGGGTATCCGTTTGAAGTGAAGCTACCTGAAGGGCTCCCATTTAAAGGTGTGATTCTTGCCGACCAGGTGAAAAGCCTAGACTGGCATGCACGGAGCTTTGAAACAAAGGGGCAAGTGACGGATGAAGTGGTGGCTGATTGTTTAGAACTCATTCATACATTTTTATCGTAAGTGGGCGGATAGAGTAGCTCACTATTTTTGTGTTCATCATGAGAAATAAGAGGTGTGCAGGGTGGATTTAGGTTCGAGATGGACTTTAATCTGTCACTGTTCCCTCCTATTTCTCGTTTTTTTAGTTTCACAAGGGAAATAGAATCCCCTAGGGGAGGTGTCTTTTTGGAAGGAAGTAATGGGGAACTTCCTTCTACGAATTTAAGCAGAAAAGGATGATATCTCTTGAAGAAGGGGCAGAAGGAGCGAAGGCCGATTTTGGCGCCATCTGTCCAATAAATGGTAAAATGACTTGAGTTCTTGTATAGTTCTCAAGTCATTTTACGTTTACACAGGGAATTGAGGGATAACACGTTCATACTCATCTTGAGTGTCGGTAATAGCCAGTTTAGAGTATACTTCAAGCGATTTACGACTTGAATGACCAGAATAAGGTTGGATAAGTTTTATTGTTTAGATATATTGGTTCATCGATGTTACTGCAGAACCATATATTATTTACGAGTATATTGATTCACTAGACTTTCATAAAATTCATCACCTAATGGGTTGTTTTTTCCTGTTTTCATCAGTATATGATCTGTATAACTATTCTGTTGAATAACGTAGGCTACGGATTTCAGAGGTACTAGTTTGGTTATAACTCCATTCTTTTTAATCCATCCGTCACTATCTGTTTCTACATACTCGACGTCGAGTACAGAGTACTCTATAAATCGAGACACTTTAGTACTTTTATATGGATATGGTTTGTTGGGATCATCTTGCTTTATTCCTAAGAATTTACTGAATACAGCACTTGTATATCCAATATCAATTCCAGTAGTTGTATCTCCTAATTTGTTGCTAATCTTCCCAGAAATTTTGCTACCTATTTTTATGCTTCCCTCAGCAACAAACGGGATACCAGCTTTACCTCCAACTTCTCCACTAGCTTCAAGTGTTCCTTCTAATGTAATTCCTTTGGTTATAGCCTCTTTGTGTGTTATAGACGTAGCATTATTGATTTGATGAAATTCAACAGGTCCGTAACTAGTTAAATCATCTGACCACATGGCTACGACTTTATCTGTTTTTCCCCATCTACCATTCACTTGCCTCTTATCGATTTTAGTAATATAAATATTTTCATTCTCTATCTTCATTTCCGGCTTGAGAGCTCCATGGGAATGAAATATTGTCTCTACATCAGAGGCTTGGCTATATTGAGCATTAGCTTTCATAGGATGACTAACTACCCCCCATCCTATGACTGTAACAGCGAGAGCTCCACACGTAAATGCTTTTACAATTTGTTTCTTATACATCTTCAAACCCCTATCTATATTTATATCGAGATTAAATCTATAAAAATATTGATAAGGATGCAACCGGTTTAACCTCCAGAAAAGAGGGTCGAACAACCCTATTCGCAACTAAACGTAGAATATGTAATTTTTTCGTACAATTCTGCGGGATCAGACGAACATTCAATAATGGGTAATTATCAGTTTCTTTATGAAGAATGTCATATGGGTGAGATTCATACGTTTCTCGATGATTTTGGGGCCATCTGCCCCTAAGTGCGTATCATAATAATTTGAAACAGATCCGACTGACATATGTTGATTACATGTTTGGAGTATTTGTAGAAGGGAATCTATATTTTAAAATATTCAAGGAGATGTCTACTAGAATGAGAAAAGATAAGGCTATTGCATATATTCTACTTATTTTTATAGGAGGATTTATTGGGCTTCATCGCTTTTATTTAGGGAAAGTAGGAACTGGGATTTTATTTCTATTAACGTTTGGATTGTTCGGATTCGGATGGATTTATGATTTATTTACACTTGGACGCCAAGTCGATAATTATAATTACCGACTTGCGTATACTAAGTCTCACCGTATCTAATAAAAGAAAAAATACATACGAATCCATTCTTCCCTTTTGTGTCGTATTCATGAAAGTATTGATCTGCAAAAACAGCAAATCCTTCGTCTAATGCTGGGTTTTCATACGGATCATTTCCTATCATCCCATAAAACCACTGGTGAGCCAGTTCATGAACAAATGACAGTTTGGTTGTCTTATTCGAGTAGCCCCCATTTGGATGATGGTGGGGTATTCCATATTTACACCTGGGATGCGAGTCTCCATAATATCTAACAAACAACTTATTTAAGAGTTGTAAACCTCACTCGATACTCAAACTCTCCCAGTTCTACCTTTGCCTGACCATGGGTCCAGTCGATGATCTGGGCCTTTATCTGAGTCACTTCGTCCGTGGGAACCCATAGGGTCCAGCTTATATGCTCGGTAAATACGGGCTGGTCAAGGAAGTAGGCGGTTTGACGTAGTTCGTGTTCGAGCTTACCTATATGTGCGTAGTCAAAGGTGATGGTGATGGATTGATGGAGGACGGGCTGGACGATTCCTGCGGCTTCTAGGGCGGCGGACGTTCCTTGGCTGTAAGCTCTGACTAGGCCACCGGCTCCTAGCTTTGTTCCTCCGAAATATCGAGTAATGACAACTGCTGTGTATTGAACTTTCTTGGCATGTAGGACTTCGAGCATGGGCTTGCCTGCTGTTCCAGAAGGCTCACCATCGTCGGATGCTTTTTGGATGAGATCGGTGATGAGATAGGCGGAGCAGTTATGGGTGGCGTCCCAGTATTTTTTAGAGATGTCAGCGATAAATTTCTGGGCTGCTTCTTCCGTTTTGACAGGTGATGCTTGGCAGATAAAACGAGATTTCTGAATGATGATCTCCGTTTCGCCATATCCAGCAATGGTTCGATACGATAAGGGTGTTTTCATGATGCTAGGGCTCCTCTCCCAGAGAAAAGACGGCTAATAAGCGCCGTCTTTGAGGTGTTGTTCAATTTGTCTTTTTCATTTGAGGGACCTCGATTTTATTTTGATCGTAAGGTAGGTCCAACTCTTTTTTTAGTAGGTTGCTAACGCGATCACGCTCTTTTTGGCTAACTAAATCATACCAGATTCCGTTGATTCTTTCAGAAGGAGCTTGAACCGTGATGTGTTTTAAAGATTCTTTCGGAATGCTACGGTAGATGCTGGCTAAGGTAGGAATTTCAGAGGGATTGAAGCTATAGACAAAGTTGTTTCCTACGATTTCGGTGAGCGAAGTAAATTTGGTTAACACTTGAACTCCTGTTAATTTGTCTAATAGCTGATTGATTACTTCTTGTTGTCTGCGATTTCGACCGTGATCTCCTTCAGGGTCTTGCTTTCTCATGCGTACATAGGCTAATGCTTCTTCCCCATTTAAGTGCATGGGTCCAAGTCTGAAATGGATGATTTTATCGTTAAAGGAGTGGTAAGTGAACGCCCTCTTGACATCCACATCAACCCCATCCAGTTGATTCACTACGTCCATAAAGCCTTGGAAGTTAATCTTCGCATAGTAATCGATGGGGACGCCTTCTAGAAAGTTTTCAACCGTGAGCCTTACATTGGTAACGGGATCGACTCCTTTTTCTCTTCCCCATGTAGCGGCTGAGTTGATCTTATCTTTCCACCCATTGGTATGGGAGATGGTGGTCCGAGTATCACGGGGGATACTGACGATGGAGGCGGATTTCTTCTCTGGATTAATGGCAGCAATCATGAGTACATCGGGGCGCCACGATTCCTTTTCCCCTTTGGCAGTTCGGGAGTCGACACCCATGAGCAAGACGGTAAACGGCTCCTTCCCGATTTCTACTTGCTCCTGTCTAAGATCTGATTTTGTCGCATTGGAATCGTGTCCTTTTGCGAGAGCACTCCACATTTGATATATATAAAAGCTACCCACTAGAGCCATAATTGCCAAACATATGAGGAGTATTCGATTCCTCTTTTTCCTTCGTGCTGCTCGTTGCTTGGAGCGTTGATCCTTCACTAAAAGATTCCTCATTTCATTTAGAAGCTTGGGAAAACGAATTGCTCTTATACTATCATTTAGGAAATATTGGGAGCAAGTTTTGAGGATAGAAGAAAAAAATACCTGAATGGGATCAGGTATTTTTAAAAAAGGATATGGCGTTGAGGTAGTCGATTACCTTCCATTGCTAGTAGTAGAGCCGGAAGGTTGATTCGACTGGTTGGTGCCTGTGCTGTCAGAATTTCGATATGCTTTTTGGGGTACTTGTTTCGGGATTTGTTCGAGTGTTTTGGCCTCGAAGGGATCTAGCGTGTGATCATATGTGATGGCACGTTTGTCGTACTCTTTTCCTAGATGCTTGAGCAGTTCAGCGATGGCACGTTGACGCTCACCTTCCGGAACGATTTGGAACCATTTCTCATTCTGTTTAAGCGAGTAGTTGTGTAGAGCGATCGATTCTTTATTGTTTTGTGATTCACGATACACATTAAACATAGGAAGAATTTCACTCATATCAAAGCTATAACGGAAGTTCTTTCCGACCGCTTCGGTAATGTCACTAAACTGAGTCACACCAGTAAATCCAGTCATTTTGCCTAAAATGGCACTAAGCACTTCTTGTTGGCGACGGTTGCGATCATTATCGTTTTCCATTTCGGCAGGAACGATGGAACCAGTGCCTTTATGGTTTTTACGAGTTCTTACATACATCAGGGCCTGTTCCCCGTTTAGGTTGAGTTGCCCTTTTTCGTATTTCAGCATTTTCCCACCGTAGAAGGGAACTTGGAATTTATATTTATTGTCTACGGTAATGCCACCTACTGCATTTACCAGATCCATAAATCCTGAGAAATTAATCTGTGCTACGTAATTGATTTGGATTTTGTTATCCAAGAACTGTTCTACCTGTTTTACGATTTGCTGGTTTTTGGCTTTCGCATCCGAACCAGAGTGGAGAGCAGATAGGGTATCCGTAATCTTTCCTTTGCTAGTTGAATTATAGAATTTCACATACGTATCACGAGGGATACTCATAGTTCGTACAGACTTTTCCTTTGGATTTACTGTAGCTACCATTAAGACATCGGGACGCCCTCCGCTTTTCTTCTCGCTTTCAAGATCATATTGATCAATTCCTACTAAGAGCATGGTAAATGGCTCTTGTTTTATATCTACTTTCTTGGCATCTGTTTTCAGATTTTCATCATGAGAATTTGAAAGTGCACTCAGGAGATTAGTCGCATAGTAACCAGCTACACCGATGAAGAGAACTAGGATTGCACTAATAATAATGAGTCTCTTTTTCTTCTTCTTTTTACGCATTTCTACTCGTTCCAGTCGACTACGTTGGGAGTTCATCATTTCATTCTCCTTTCAGAAACCCTTAGTTTCCGGGCTTCTGTTTACGGTTAGGGTTCTTGAGATCTTGTTCAAAATCGTACGAGAGATCTGCCTCACTGTATGGTTTGTCCATTGCTTTTAGCAATTCTGCCACTACTCGTTTCCGTTCACCTTCTGTCGTGATCTGACAGTCTCCATGGCCGGAGAGGGTTTTAGAATACGTATTTAATTTTATGATGTGGTTATTTTCTTTTGGTATATCCGCATAAATACTCATTAGAGGTAATATATCCGAAACGTTAAAGCTGTACTGGAAGTTGTTTCCAATTACTTCCGTGATATCAGTGAACTGCGTTAAGCTCTGGAAGCTAAGCATTTTATCTAAAACTTGCCTTACGGCTTGTTGTTGGCGTTTGTTGCGTCCGAGGTCACCCTCGGGATCTAGCTTTCGTTGTCGTACAAATACGAGTGCTTCTTCCCCATTTAAATGCTGGTTCCCTTTTTTAAAGTGGAGATATTTCCCACCAAATGTCTGCATTTTAAAGTCGTATGGAACATCTACATCAATTCCACCTACTTGGTCGACAAGGCCGATAAAACCACTAAAATTGATTTTAGCATAATAGTCGATAGGGATTTGCCGATTCAGGAAATCTTGCGCGGTTTCCCGTACAGAGTTAATGGGGGTAAGCTTGTTTATACTTGTATATATGGAAGCGGCAGAAGCGTTGATTTTCGTTTGAGTCTTCGTCCCATGAATCTGGAAAAAGGTATCGCGAGGGATACTTATCATGTGGATATTCTTTCTTTCTGGATTGACGACAGCAAGCATCATCACATCAGGACGCCAGCCTTCTTTTGACTCTTTTTTGGAGTTGTATTGGTCTGCACCGATGAATAGGATAGTAAAGGGTTCTTTCTTTACATCTACTTGTTCTGTTCGTAGGGAAGATTTTCCGGCTGTAGAGTCTTGACTGTTGGCTACTGTCGTATAGAGATTATAGGCGTAAACACCAACTGTAACAAGAAGAGTTGAGAGAATAGCGGATGTCCAGATGACAATCTTTTTTTTCCTACTCTTTTTTGGAGTTGGTTGTTTACTTGAATCCGTGGGCCCGAAGCCATCTTGCATAACTAGCCCTCACTTATTTGTATAATTTTTTACTACATCCTATCACCTTTTCTACCCTTTTAACACATTACTATGTAAGGTACACAAAATCCTCAAAAATGAGTGGAGACGTTGAGATGCGTGTAGGGGGTGGTAGAATATTTATTTAATTACGAAATAAAACTATATGCATACAGAATGTTGCTTGTGTTTATGAGTATAATCTTGTATTCTTAGTGGTGATGTAGAGATTGATTGGAATGAAGTAGCCTCTTTTTTACTAGGTGTTCACACGAGAAGTTTGTCATCAAGCTGAAGAGTAGAAACACCTTTCCAAGAGAGGAGAGGTTTTTTTATTTACATATAATGGTTATTTAGGAGGAGTTAATCTATGTCTGAAAAGAAGCGTACGTTGTTTACTTCTGAATCCGTAACAGCGGGTCATCCAGATAAGATTTGTGACCAGATTTCGGATGCTATTTTGGATGCTATTTTAGAAAAAGATCCGAATGCCCGTGTTGCTGCAGAAACCTCTGTGACAACTGGCTTGGTTTTAGTTGCGGGTGAAATCACAACCAATTGCTATGTTGATATCCCAAAAATCGTACGTAAAACAGTAAGTGATATCGGATACACTCGTGCAAAATTTGGTTTTGACGCTCAAACTTGTGCTGTTTTGACATCGATTGATGAGCAGTCTGCTGATATTGCTCAAGGTGTAGATCAAGCATTAGAAGCTCGTGAAGGCTCTATGACGGAAGAAGAGATTGAAGCGATTGGTGCGGGAGACCAAGGATTGATGTTTGGCTTTGCTTGTAACGAGACTCCAGAATTGATGCCGCTCCCGATCTCGCTAGCACATAAACTAGCTAGAAGGCTTCATGAAGTACGTGTCGATGGAACGCTCAAGTATCTACGTCCCGATGGTAAAATTCAAGTGACGGTAGAGTATGAAGACGACAAGCCAGTTCGAATTGATGCACTTGTATGCTCTACTCAACACGCTGAGGATGCTACACTTGAGCAGATTCAGAGCGATATAAGGAAGCATGTTTTTGGCCCAATCGTTCCAAAAGATATGATTGATGAAAATACAAAGTACTTTATTAATCCAACAGGTCGATTCGTAATCGGTGGACCTCTTGGGGATGCCGGGCTAACAGGTCGTAAGATCATCGTAGATACTTACGGTGGATATGCTCGTCATGGTGGTGGAGCATTCTCTGGTAAAGATCCGACGAAAGTAGACCGCTCTGCTGCCTATGCGGCACGTTATGTAGCGAAAAATCTAGTTGCTGCAGGTCTTGCTGAGAAGTGTGAAGTGCAATTGGCTTACGCGATCGGAGTGGCTCGCCCTATGTCTGTTCGCGTTGAGACGTTTGGTACGGGTAAGGTAGATGAATCCGTTCTAGTTGAATTAGTAAATAAACACTTCGATCTTCGCCCAGCCGGAATCATCCGTCAGCTAGACCTACGTCGTCCGCTCTATCGCCAAACGGCTGCTTACGGTCACTTCGGTCGTACCGATATCGACCTGCCGTGGGAGCGCACAGATAAAGTAGAAGCATTGAAGACAGACGCAGGCTTATAAGTTCATTACGAAGAGTCATCCAACAAAGGGTGGCTCTTTTTGTTTAAACAAAAAAGGATTCATGATAGAATAAAAAGAGATATCAGGCGATTTTGGATATTCATCAAGGGAGTGAGGTGAACGTTTTGCTTGAGAGTCCGTTTCTTCATCAACCAAATGCCAAATTCAGTGAGCCTTCCAATATATCCCCCATCCGTATCTTAGTAGCAGATTCCAGTGACATTTGTCTGAATAGATATAAAAATATATTTTCTTATTATCCTGAGTTGCAAATTGTAGCATCTTGTATAGATGGATCAGAAGTAGCACATGTATGTGAAACTCTAATTCCGCAAGTTGTTTTGATGGATCTATATTTACCTAGAATGGATGCAGTAGAGGTAACGCACTACATCAATCGAGTGACTCCTCAAACAAAAGTTCTCATTCTAACGGATCAAGCGGATCAGTATGCAGTAGAAGCCATCCGTAATGGAGCGACTGGCTATCTCCTAAAGGGAATGGAGCCGCAGCAACTCATCGAAGCCTTAAAAGTAGTCGTTTGTGGCGGAACCTATATACATCCAGCATTGGTGAGCAAGATGGCAAGCGAACTTCGTCGATTGAGTCGGCAAGAGGGTGCTTTTAGTCGAATTCATACATCGTATCATATAGTAAATTGGCAAGAGATTCTCACTAATCGGGAGATGGAGGTCTTGCGTTTACTGTCACAAGGGAAAAATAACAGGGCGATTGGAGAACATTTATTTATTAGTGAGAAGACCGTTAAAAATCATGTAAGTAAGATTTTATATAAATTAGACGTCCAAGATCGTACACAAGCTGTATTGCTTGCTATCAAATACGGGTGGGTCCAATTAATATAGAAATCCAGTTTAGATAGGAAAAGGGGGTTTGTATGATGATGGTGGGAGTTGGTTTAGCAGGGATCGCTATCTATTTTGTAATCTGGATGTTCGTAAAGAGGTCAAATTGGCTCTACGGAAGTTATTATCATAATAAAGCATCACACTTGGTCGTCATTGCAGATAATACAGAACAGCAACTAGAATGGTGGATTCGGTCTTATTATACGAATCGTCGTATTTCGGGGAGTCATGGGAAGGTTAGTTGTCTGCTAATTGGCCACACAGAAGAGGCAGACCGATTACTGGAGAAGCTACACCGCAGATATGTAGAGTTAGAGTTTATTCATATGACGTCTGATGAGGGTGCTGTCGAGCGATGGATGAAAGCCAATCAGAAGGTCGGCGAGCGATTTATTGTGATGGACTTACGAGTTTCGTATGAAGAAGATACAGTGAAAGGCAAGTGGTCAGCATCGTAATATCACCAGACTCCGTGTGCGCGTCTGGTTTTTTTATTGGTTTGTGGGGTGACGTGATAAGTGGAAATCAAACAAGAAAGCGAGTGCACCTATTCATTTTGGGAAGGACGTCTACTACTAGATCAAGAAGTACAGCGATTTCGAGCACTTCATTTTCCAAGACAATCGGAGGATGAATGGATTGAAATGATTCGTCAGTGGAGGGGAAAGAATTGGCTTGCTGTGTTTCCTGCCATTGTGAGTCGGGATGGGAGATGGAAGTGTCTTCGTTGCGGTGCAGATCAAGAGTTTATCTTCTTCACTCCTTGTGGGAGGTGTGAACGAGATCGTTGTGCCAGTTGTAAACATTGCCTTCTACTTGGACGAGCAAGAAGCTGCCAATATCTGTATCGGTTTGTACGGGAAGGACACGATAGGGTGCAGATCGCACGGACGGTAAAGCCGTCTTCGATCCAATTAACAGCGCGGCAGTCGGTCACTGCGCAGAAGTTATCTACGTATGTGAAACAAAAAATGCCCACTGTCTTGTTTTGGGCTGTTACGGGGGCGGGTAAGACAGAGACGATGATCCCGGTGATCGAACCATTGATTCGTCAAGGGATGTCGGTACTCTGGTGTACACCTAGGCAAGATGTGGTAAAGGAATTAGCCCCGCGGTTAAAACGATTTTTTCCAGATGAGATTGTCACGGAACATTATGCGGGAAGCCCAGACAAATGGATGTTAAGCCCATTGGTGATTGCTACAGCACATCAGACGATTCGAATGGCCCATCTATTTGATTTAGTCATAGTGGATGAGGCGGACGCCTTTCCGCTCGAGGGGAATCCAGCGTTAGAATATTCCATCCAAAGGTCAAAAAGAACAGGTGGCACGATCATTCTCTTAACCGCGACGCCTACGGATTTATGGATTCATCGGATGCGAAAAGGCATATTACCTACTGTATTGTTGCCATGTAGATTTCATGGCAAACCGATGCCCTGCCCGATTTGGAAAAGAGAGCCGGTCCTGTGGGATCAGATCAAGTCTCATAAGATGAATCGAACGGTGCAACGAATCATAAATGAGATTACGAGTACAGATGGACAAGCATTGTGGTTCGTGCCCCGTATCGAGGATGCAAGGATAGTAGCGGAGTGGTTAAAAAGAGAATCCTCTTTTGACGAGGGACAAGTGGATTTTGTATCTAGTACGGATGAAAATCGAACAGAGAAAATGTTGCGATTTAGGGATAGAAATATTCTTCATCTCGTAACTACTACTATTTTAGAACGTGGCATTACCATTCCACAATGTCATGCAGTTGTGCTACGTGCAGATCATCCTGTATATGATCGGGCTTCTTTGGTCCAAATTGCAGGTAGGGTTGGAAGAAGTTTGCAATACCAAGCAGGAAAAGTGTGGTTTTTATCCAATCATAAAACAGAACCTATTTGCCAAGCGATTCGGGAGATACAACTCTTAAATCGAGAGGCTTGCAAGGAGTTTGGTGGATGAGGAGTTGGTGGTCGAAAATATTTGGTGATTCGTCTGCATTATGTTGGTTTTGTCAGTCCCCTCGTCCTAAGGTGATAGGCAATCCGATTTGGGAACAGTTATGTGCAGGTTGTACGGAAAAACGCAAGATGTTAGCATACCCACAGTGCAGAGTTTGTGGGAAGCCGAATTCGATCGATGATTCCTTTTGCTACGATTGCCAGCGGACTCCCGAGTCTGACCGAGTTGTAAACATTAGTTGTGTCGAGTATAACCATTGGGCTCGTTTAGTTGTTCAGCAATGGAAGTATCGGGGTGATGAGCGATTATCAAGGCCGATGGGACTGTGGATGGCTTCGTTGATTAAGCAGCGTTTTTTACATATGGATCGCTTTATGATTACATATGTTCCTTGCCATCGCAAGAGAGTATATGAACGAGGGTTTGATCAAGCAAAACAGCTAGCTCATATTATCGGCGCACAATTACATGTTCCTGTAGTAGATTTGTTAGTTCGACAGAGTTATCAAGATCAGCCACAAAGTAAGCGAAGTCGAGATCAAAGACTCCAAGCACTCGTAGGAACTTTTTCTTACCAAGGAAAACAGATGGATTCATCCGGTCAATCGGTTCTTTTAGTCGATGATGTATATACCACTGGATCAACTGTAAGGGAGTGCGCCAAACTCTTACGAAAGGCTAACTTTCAGCCTGTTGCGTGTACATTTGCAAGGACGAATTCTGAATATGTATAAAGCGAGTGAGTTTTGGAAAGACAGATGAATAAGAAAAAATGAGGAGAGTGTCATGTATGAATAAATCAGAATTAGTGGAACGTGTAGCAGAATCTACTGGAAAATCAAAAAAGGAAGCAAGTACTGTGGTGGATTCTGTGCTACAAGCGATTGCGGAGGCCCTTGTAAGTGGAGATAAAGTAACGTTAGTAGGCTTCGGAAACTTTGAGGTAAAAGAACGTGCCGCTCGTATGGGGCGCAATCCACAGACAGGCGAAGAAATTCAGATTGAAGCGAGCAAAGTTCCTGCTTTTAAACCTGGTAAACAGTTAAAAGATGCAGTAAATGTATAGTTTGATCCATAGGACACTTCTCTCGCGGAGGTGTCTTATTTTTTACAGCTTGGACTCATCCTTCGTATCAGGTTATCCCGAATGACAGGCTTTGACAGTAGTTTATAGAAAATTTATCGTGGATTGGACTTACATATCGGTTCGGCTCTTCTGTGTCCATGTGGATAACGAAAGCTATCGCAGACTTTGGACAAATTATGGTAGTGAGTATATACTCATGTTAACTTGACATGATGAAAGTTCTGGTGATATAGTTTAATCGCAAAGATGTAACTCTTCTGCAATATTTTTTAACCAAGAAGGAAGTGTTTCCATGCAAGGCAAAGTAAAATGGTTTAACGCTGATAAAGGCTACGGCTTCATCGAGCGCGAAGGCGGAGACGACGTATTCGTACATTTCACCGCAATTCAAACCGACGGATTCAAAACCCTTGAAGAAGGTCAAACAGTAGAATTCGAAATCGTTGATGGCCCACGTGGTCCACAAGCGGCAAACGTAGTAAGAGCTTAATTGGCTTTTTCGAGGACTTCTTCAAGTCTAATACTAAGCTAGTCCACTCCCTATGCCTATTTGGCTAGGGAGTTTTCTACTATCTAAGAAGGCGTAGCAAATGATACTTACATGGAAAAAAGCTTCTGAATGATCAATCGTTCCACTTCTTCAAGTCGGGAATTTCGTTGGTTATCATACATTCGTTTTTTCAAGTGCGATTGGGATAATTTAACTTCCTTTTTTCGTAAAGATTTAGGAGGAATTTTTTCAGTAAAAGGGTAATAGATAGTATAAAGCGGAAGGAGGATTCAATTTATGGATTATATCGTCCGTGGCAATAATGTTGTGGTGACAGATGCACTAAGAGAGTACGTCGAAAAGCGTTTAGCAAAACTGGAGCGTTACCTCATAAGTAATGATACTTCTGAGGCGCATGTATCGTTAACTGTACAAGGCAATAAAGATCAACACAAGGTGGAAGTAACGATTCCGTTTCCAGGATTACTTCTTCGAGCCGAAGATCAAGGTGAGGATATGTATGCATCCATTGATCTTGTGGTAGAGAAGCTAGAACGTCAAGTTCGTAAGTACAAGACCCGAATTCATCGCAAAGCCCGTCAGGAAGGTAGTCTCCGTTCGCAATATATGGAAGAAGCTTTAGCAGCCTACTCAAGTGTAGCAGCAACTGCAGTGGAAGAAGAGTGGGATTCTAGTTCGCTCGCAGATGTTGAGATTGTTCGCACGAAGCGTTTTCAATTCAAACCAATGGGTATGGATGAAGCCGTGTTACAAATGGACATGCTAAGTCACAACTTCTTTGTCTTTGAAAATGCTGAGACAGATGAGGTAAATGTGGTTTATCGCAGAAAAGATGGTAAGTATGGACTCATTGCTCCAGAGTAAGGTGCTGGATCATGAATGGATGATATAAAGAATGAAGCGAAAACAGACTAAAGGCGAGAGGGATACACTCACTCGCCTTTAGTCTGTTTTATGTCAGATGAGTCTGGATGGTTTAGAGTGGAACCAGTTCTGTGTTAAGATAGGCATCATATACTATGCTCTAGGTCGTTGGAGGAATGATGATGAAGGTAGTAACAGTGGTAGGGGCTCGTCCGCAATTTGTAAAAGCAGCTCCTGTATCACGAGCAATCCGCTCCCGTGGACAAGAAGTTCTGGTGCACACTGGACAACATTATGATCAATCGATGTCGGATATTTTCTTCGAAGAACTGCAAATTCCTCATCCTGAATATCATTTACATGTCGGTTCTAAATCGCACGGTGCTCAAACAGGAGAGATGTTAACAAAAGTAGAAGAAGTGTTGATGAAAGAGAAGCCTGACGCACTTCTCGTATACGGGGATACGAATTCCACTCTGGCGGGGGCTCTTGCTGCGGCAAAGCTACATATCCCAGTCGCACATGTGGAGGCTGGACTTAGGAGTTTTAACCGTCGCATGCCGGAAGAAGTAAACCGTGTATTAACGGATCACGTCTCCCGCTGGCTATTTTGTCCGACGGAGACGGCTGTGAGGCATTTATCCTCGGAAGGAGTAACGGCAGGAGTGTCACTTGTCGGGGATGTGATGCTAGATGTGGTGAATTTTAATCGTACCTTAGCAGATGAACAATCCCGCATACTAGATGAATTAAAGATTATGCCGAAAGCGTATCTTTTGGTTACCTTGCATCGTGCAGAAAATACGGATGATCCAGCTCGTTTGAGTGCGATTGTATCGGCACTAAATGAGCTTTCGATGACTGCTATTCTCCCTCTACATCCGCGTACCGTTGGGAAGTTAGAGCAATTCGGCTTACAGATTACTAATTCGAACGTGAAGGTCATTTCGCCTGTGGGTTACTTGGATATGTTGCAGTTAGAGGTTCATGCAAGTAAGATTCTAACCGACTCGGGTGGCGTGCAGAAGGAAGCATTTTTTGCTCAAGTTCCTTGCATTACAATGCGTGATGAAACCGAATGGACGGAAACGGTAGAACTCGGGACCAATGTATTAGTTGGAGCGGATTCTGCACAGATTTTAGAGATGGTGGAGCGATTTACAGTAGATTTCTCTCAGGTGCCTGCCGCGTTTGGAGATGGGACAACCGCTACACAAATCGTGGACATATTAGAAAAAGAACTGTGATGAGAAGAATGATTCGTTATTACAAGGAAGTGTGAAGAGCAATGAAGATTTGGTTGGCTAATCACTATGCTGTTCCCCCTAATATTGCGGGGATTACAAGGCACTATGAGCTAGCGAAAGAGTGGGCCGAAGAGGAGGGAGCAGAGGTGGATCTGTGGATGTCTCGCTTCGTCCACCCGCGCCGTAGCTGGTTAACAGAAGAAGAGAAGCAAGCGATTCCTCCTGTAAAAGGCTTGCGCTTAAACTGGTTGTGGTCGTTTCCGCATAAGGTAAACGATTTCCGCAGAATGATTAACATGGCAAGCTTTGCGGTCGTTTTTTTCTTGCAGGGTTTGTTTAAGAAGCGTCCAGATGTGCTGATCGCTTCCTCTCCGCATCTCTTTTTAGCCTTTTCGGGCTGGATGTTAGCGGCAATCAAGCGTGTTCCGTTTGTGTTTGAGGTCCGTGATCTGTGGCCAGATTCTCTGATCAAGATGGGTGGGCTTACAAATAAACATATTATTCGAATCCTGACTTGGATGGAAAATCATCTGTATCGAAATGCGGATCAGATTATTGTTCTTACCGATCATCAACGTACTTTTATCACAGAACGGGGAATTGATCCAAGCAAGATTGAACTGATTCCTAACGGGGTTGTACTGGGTTCGTGGGAGCCTACGCCGGAGACAAGAGATGAGTTTCGTAAGCGGATGGGAATCCCAGAAGATGAATTTTTAGCGGTTTATACGGGGGCACATGGGCCAGCAAACGCTCTAGAGTATGTAGTGCGCGCAGGACAATACCTAGAACCAGGGACGTCGATTGTACTGATCGGGGATGGGCCTGAAAAAGAGAAGTTGGTCCGCCTTCATGAGGAATTAGGATTAACCAATGTTCATCTACTGGACCCGGTTGCGAAGTCAGAGATCTTTGATTACACGTATGCGGCTGATTGTGGAATTATTTCCTTGGCTGATAACGAAGTGTTTCGCGGTGCGCGCCCGAATAAATTATTTGACTATACTTTCTTAGGGAAACCCATTGTATCGACGGTAGATGGGGAAGTTCGCGAGATTGTGGAGAAGAATGAAGTAGGGATTTTTGCTGGTGCGGAGAATCCGAAAGGGTTAGCGGATGCGATTGGTCAAGTGCGCCAGTATTCGGAGGAGCAAAAAGAACAGATTGCCCTAAACGGCCTCCATTATATCGACCGCGAAGGAGATCGTAAGAAGCTTGCACATGCGTTTTACTTGCGTTTGAAAAAATTGGTATCGAAAGAGAAGTAGTAGTTGCCTGTGTATAGGCCATGGTGGGAGATTCATAGAGAGAAAGGGGAGTTTGGCATATTTATCATCTGTTCTCTCTATCGAATCGACTGGATGGTTTTCTTCTGTTTCTGTTTTGTTAAAGGATTAAAGTGAAAAACGGTATATTATTTGATAGAATAAAAATAGTATGTTGAAAACGGTATGAGACTACCTCTTGGAGGGTGTTTACATGATTAAAGCGCTAAAGAAGTTTTTAGATCCGACGGAACGACAATTGAAAAAGTATTTTCAGCTTGCTAAGCAGGTTGATGCCTTGGAAGAACAAATGATTGCGTTAAGTGATGAAGCATTACAAGCAAAGACGGGAGAATTCCAAAAACGTTATCAGGACGGGGAAACGCTAGATGACCTTTTGATAGAAGCGTTTGCTGTGATGCGTGAAGCGGGGAAACGTGTGCTGGGCATGCGTCACTTTGAGGTGCAATTAATCGGTGGGATGGTAATTCACAACGGCGATATCGCGGAGATGAAGACGGGGGAAGGGAAAACCTTAGTGTCTACTCTACCTGCGTACCTCAATGCGATTTCAGGCAAAGGCGTTCATATCATTACTGTGAACGATTACTTGGCCCAGCGTGACAAAGAGTGGATGGGGCAAGTGTTTGAGTTCCTAGGGTTAACAGTTGGGCTCAATTTGCCATTTATGTCTCCGGAAGAGAAGCGGGAAGCGTATGCCGCTGATATCACATTTGGTACGAATAATGAATTTGGTTTTGACTACCTGCGTGATAACATGGTTACGGATGTGGATAGTTTATCGCAACGCGAACTAAATTTCGCCATTGTCGATGAGGTTGACAGTATTTTAGTTGACGAAGCGCGTACTCCACTCATTATTAGTGGGCAAGCGGCGAAAGCGACTGATCTGTACTATACTGCGGACCAGATTATCAAACGCCTTCGTGATGAAGAAGATTATTCGATCGATATTAAGACGAAGCAAGTGGCATTAACGGATGATGGGGTTAAGAAGGTAGAGTCTTTCTTAGGTGTTGATAATTTATTTGACATGAAGCATATTACCCTAAATCACCATGTGCAACAGGCGTTAAAAGCCCATGTGATTATGAAACGTGACCAAGATTATGTCGTTACCGAAGAGGGCGAAGTGGTGATCGTTGACGAATTCACAGGACGTTTGATGCAGGGTCGTCGTTATAGTGATGGCTTACATCAAGCGATCGAGGCGAAAGAGGGTCTTGAAGTACAGAGAGAGAGCATGACCTTAGCAACGATTACTCTGCAAAACTATTTCCGGATGTACGAAAAGTTGGGTGGCATGACGGGTACGGCGAAGACGGAGGAAGAGGAGTTCCGTAAGATTTATAACATGGACGTTATCCAAATTCCTACCAACCGTCCGATGATCCGTGAAGATAAAAATGATGTACTCTATAAGACAGAAGAGGCAAAATTCCGTGCTGTTGTAGAGGAAATCGCACTCAGTCACCAAACAGGACGACCTGTATTAGTGGGAACGGTATCGATTGAAAACTCAGAGAAGCTTTCCCGTTTACTAAAAAAACGTGGTATCGCTCATCAAGTCCTCAACGCGAAAAACCATGCTCAAGAGGCTGAGATTGTAGCACAGGCAGGTCAGATGGGTGCTGTTACGATTGCGACCAATATGGCGGGCCGTGGTACCGATATCAAGCTGGGCGAAGGTGTGGCTGAATTAGGTGGACTCCATATTATCGGGACAGAACGTCATGAGAGCCGTAGAATTGATAACCAGCTCCGTGGTCGTTCGGGACGACAAGGGGATCCGGGTACCTCTCAATTTTTCCTCTCTTTCTCTGATGACTTAATGCGCCGTTTCGGTTCGGAGCGAATCGAAGGCTTGATGAATCGTCTGGGCATGGATGAAGACCAGCCGATTGAAGGTGGTATGTTTACCCGTGCTGTAGAGAATGCACAGAAAAAGGTGGAAGGAAATAACTTTGATACACGTCGTTGGGTTCTTCAATACGATGATGTGATGAACCAACAACGGGGGATTATCTACGCACAGCGGAAAGAGATATTAACTTCTACCGATCTACACGATGTTGTATTTAACATGATTAAGGCTGATATTGAGCGAGTTGTGAGTATTCATACAGCTGATAGTGATGAGGAAGAATGGGATCTAGATGCTATCGTTGATTATGCGCATAGTAACTTGCTTCCAGATGACACGCTAGATGATGACGATCTTGAACATAAAACGGCAGAAGAAATGATCGACATTCTCTCTGAAGAGGTTGAGAAGTTCTATAAGCAACGTGTGGAAGAAATCGGCCATGATCGTTTCCAAGAGTTTGCAAAGGTGGTTATCTTACGTACAGTAGACCGCAAATGGATGGATCATATTGATGCGATGGAACAATTGCGTCAAGGGATTCACCTTCGCGCCTACGGTCAAGATAACCCGCTTCGTAGCTATCAAATGGAAGGCTTTGCTATGTTTGAGGCTCTCACGGCTGAGATCCAAGAAGAAGTGGCGAAGTATTTGATGAAAACCGTCATCGAAGAAGATGAAGCCATTGAAGTAGAGCCAAACGAAATTGTGGTAAATGCGCAAGCAGTCTCTGGCGACGACACCCAGCGCTCTGAGCAACCCAAAAAGAAACGCCCTGTCCGCAATATGGAAAAAACAGGACGTAATGACCTTTGCCCATGTGGTAGCGGTAAGAAGTATAAACAGTGCTGTATGAAAAAGACACAGTAACTTATAGTGAACAAAGGGGAAGGTAGCCACTGCGCTACCTTTTCTCCATCCTACTGGCATCATGTGTTTTCTTGCTCGTATACGTTATAATGGACATACATGTTGCAAAGAAAGCTACTACTTGAAACCAGTACAGAATGGATTAGGAGCAGTGTATCCCCTTGTAACAAACTAAACGAACCAACCATAAGAGGTGAGAGCTTTGGATTTATCAGAAATCAGACACGAGCTCCAGAATACAGCCAAACGACTGGCGGACATTCGGGGGTCTCTTTGACCTAGATCAAAAAAAAGAACGGCTACAAGAACTAGAAACCCAAATGACAGACGCGGCTTTTTGGAATGACCAGCAGGCTGCACAAAAAGTAATCGATGAGATGAAATCACTGAAGGAACAAGTGGAGCAAATCACATCCCTTGATGAAGCGCTTGAAGAGCAAAACATGATGTTAGAATTAATTGTAGAAGAACAAGATGAAGATTTGTTAGAAGAACAGAAGAAGGCCATTCGGCAACTTGTCAAAGATGTTGATGCCTTTGAACTTCACATGATGCTGAGTGAGCCATATGATCGAAATTCGGCCATCTTAGAACTTCATCCGGGAGCGGGTGGGACAGAGTCTCAGGATTGGGCTGAGATGTTGTTGCGCATGTACACCCGATGGTCCGAACGAAATGGATATAAAGTGGAAACCCTCGATTATTTGCCTGGAGATGAGGCTGGGGTGAAAAGTGTTACCTTACTCATCAAAGGGGTAAACGCATACGGCTATCTAAAAGCAGAAAAAGGGGTCCATCGCTTAGTGCGGATTAGTCCATTCGACTCTTCTGGACGTCGTCATACATCTTTTGCTTCTTGTAACGTTATGCCTGAGGTAGATAATGATATTGAAATCGAGATTCGTACAGAAGATCTCAAGATCGACACCTATCGATCTAGCGGAGCAGGGGGTCAGCATGTAAATACAACGGACTCTGCTGTTCGGATCACTCATGTTCCTACCAATGTGGTGGTAACTTGTCAATCGGAGCGCTCGCAAATTAAGAACCGTGAACGAGCGATGAAGATCCTGAAAGCACGTTTATATGAAAGACAGCTAGAAGAGCAACAAAAAGAGATGAATGCCATAAAAGGGGAGCAAGCAGAGATTGGATGGGGAAGCCAAATTCGTTCGTATGTATTCCACCCCTATAGTATGGTAAAAGATCACCGCACCTCGGTGGAGATGGGGAATGTTCAAGCGGTTATGGACGGAGACATCACCTCTTTTATCGAAGGATATCTTCGTAGCAAAATGAAATAATGTTAACTTGATCGAAGCGGCCAGTTTACAATTGGGTCGCTTTGATTTCATTTCCCCCAGCTAAATGTTACAATATAGGAGGCTTGTAGCAGGTGGCCTAGATAGATGAAAACATTTTCCAATTTTTATATTTTTATGAATGAAACGTTCGTTTTGTATAATCAAGGAGGAGAATATTTCTCTTTCTTGAACTAATGGAAAGACCCCTTGTTTGAAAGCGATGAATGAAGCATGATAGGGAAAGATGGAGAAGGGTGGATTTATATGGTGGAGACATATAAACATTTATTGGTAGAGCAATCAGATGGAACGGTAATGGTCACCTTAAATCGTCCGAAAGTATTAAATGCACTTAACGTAGAGTTGTTAGAGGAATTGGATCAGGTTATCACTTGGATTCAGGAAGAAGAGTCCGTTCGCGCGGTTATTATAACTGGTGCGGGTGGGAAGGCATTTGTAGCAGGTGCGGATATTACAGAGCTGCGTCAGATCGAAACATCGATTGAAGCAGAGCAGAAAGCATTACGGGGGCAAGCTATTTTCCAAAAAATAGAGGACCTAACCAAGCCGGTTATTATGGCAATTAATGGTTTTGCTCTAGGTGGAGGTTGCGAACTTGCTATGTGTGGAGATATGATACTAGCATCAGATCAAGCTTCATTTGGCCAACCTGAGATTAATCTAGGTGTAATTCCCGGTTATGGAGGTACACAACGCCTTGCTCGCGCGATTGGGCGGAATCATGCGAAGTATCTCTGCATGACAGGAGACCGTATTTCTGCGCAAGAAGCTTATCAACTCGGACTTGTACAGAAAGTGGTGCCTGCTGACCAACTAATGGATGAAGCGAAAAGTCTAGCTGACCAGCTATCAAAACAGGCTCCACTAGCACTTCATTTTATAAAGAAAGCCATTCATAATGGTGTGGATGTAGACCTCAAGAGTGGTTTGCGTATGGAGGCCTCCTATTTCGGACTCACTTTCCACTCCCAGGACCGGATGGAAGGGATGGATGCGTTTATCGAAAAACGTCGTCCTCATTTTAAAGGAAATTAATGATCAATGGAGGTTTCGTTATGTCTTTTTTTAGCGGACCAATGCTTTGGATTGGTCTTGGCGTAATCATCATTATTATGATTGCTGGAATTAGTATCATCATCGGGAAAAAGCGTGCCAAGGAATTGGAAGAGCTGAATCAATTCTTTCCAGAAGATGAGCAATACGAAACTTCCAGTATATCAGTAGAAAAAGTGCGTCGGAGCACTCGTAGACGTGAACGAAAACGCCAACAAGCACAGTACTTATCAGAGACAGACCAAGTGGATGAGGATCAGGAAGAATTTGTAAATAAAGAGCATGTAGCATCCTCATTAATTGAACATAAACTAGTAAGGAAAAAAGAAGTAGAAAAAGCAGAATTTGGTCAACCATCGTCATGGAGAAGTCGAAGAGAGCAACATGCGCAGAGCACTCTTCTGGAAGATGACAAGAAAGAAAATGAACAGAATGATCATCATGAAGATGAGTTTTTAACACACACTCAACCATTTGCCCGCCGTCGTTTTGCAAGGAAGGAACCTACTGCCTCCCATTCTGTTGTGAAACCTGAGTCAGAGCTAGAACAGGATCAAGATGTATCGTCTTCTACTCATTCTAAAGCGATTACGAGACGATTGTATAAACAAAACCTACTAGGAGTAGATTCTACTGAGGAAACGGATTCCTCTATGCAGGCTCCGGTGGTAGAAGCGATGGAGACAGTGAAGATGGCTCCGGTCACTCCAGATCGTCGTCAAAGCAAGGAATTTCAAGAGCCTAGTGCTACTCGGGAAAAAGTGAATCCCGAAGGGTTTCAAGATCGAAAAAGGGTTAATAAGAAAAAACGGTTGTACTAATAGAATTTCGTGTTATCTTTTACAAGAAATACTCATTGACAGCATTTTGATTCCTCGATTATGATGGAAGTAACAAATGCCATATATGTACGTTTAAAGGGGAGTAGCTGTTACAACAAAGTCGTCATTACGGGAGAATTCCCCGGCTTTGTTGGCAACGTAATCGTTGTTAGCAAGACCTTTATCCTATTTGGATTTTTCCTTTTAGGGTAAAGGTCTTTTCTTGTGGTTACGTAATTTCGAACAAAAAAGGAGAAGGTTTACATGGATTTATTTACAACAGAGTTTTTAACAGCACTTATATCAATTGTGATCATCGATCTCGTATTAGCAGGGGATAACGCAATTGTCATTGGATTAGCAGCAAGAAACCTTCCAAAAGAGCAACAAAAAACGGTTATATTTTGGGGGACTGTAGGCGCGATTGTCATGAGGGTTATAGCGACATCAGCGGTAGTATGGTTGCTCAAAATCCCGGGTCTATTATTGATCGGTGGTGTTTTATTGTTATGGATTGCATACAAGTTATTAGTGGATGGAAAAGGTCATGAGATTGAAGCTAAGAGAACAGTATTCCAAGCGATTCAAACGATTGTGATCGCAGATACGGTGATGGGATTAGATAACGTATTGGCAGTAGCGGGTGTGGCTCACGGTAATTATCTGTTAGTTATCTTAGGTTTGGTTATTAGTATTCCGATTATTGTATGGGGAAGCACCCTATTTCTTCGCCTAATGGATCGCTTTCCATGGATCTTATATGTGGGATCTGGTGTAGTAGCTTGGACAGCTGGAGGCATGCTTACAGGAGAGAAATTTATGAAACCGTACTTCCCGGAAGGCTCTCTACTTAGCTACGGAGTTCAAGTATTAGCTGTACTCGGTGTTTTGGCTTTAGGATATCTGCAGAATCAGAAGAGTAAAAAAGCATCAGACGGGGTACAAACCTCATAGTAAATGCTTAGTAATAGTGGATTCGATACGTAAGTATTATAGGGGGGATGGGATGAAAAGCAGAACAGCCAAATTAATAGGTCTGTTTTTTGCTTCTGTGGCCATGGTCCCGCTTTCGGGATGTAGTAGTGGAAGCGATGTGGAATTTTGTGAAGACCTAGACTCAGATAAATTTTGTGATGATGATGGGAGTACGTATAATCCTAACTCTTACCTCATTAAGGATGGAAAAAAAGTGGGGTATGTAAAATATGACGATAGCTCTGTTTCATCTAGTTCGGGGGGTTAGGGTGGAACGATAGATTATGAGCAAATATAATCAAACTCGAGAACAAATGTACACGCCTATTCGTGAACAAGGTATATTTAATTGGGACCTCACGCAAGGACAAGAGTATGCATTAGGACAATGTGTGGCTATAACAGAGTCATTTGTCGATGAGATTCGCGTGGCAACTCAGCGCATTGGGGATCTCTACGGACGGCTGACCCGCTTTCTTCAACAAGGTTTTGATCCATTACTCAGTGAACTAGGGATTCCTCGTGAGGCTCTTCCATTTTGTCATACGACTTTACCACTTTCGTTTGTCACTACGATTGGTAGGTTTGATTTTGCATGTACCCCTCAAGGTATTAAGATGATGGAGTTTAATAGCGATACACCAACGAGTGTGGTAGAGGCTTACTATGTGAATGAACAAGTTTGCCGTTTTTTTGGAATGGAGAATCCGAATCACGGCATGGAAGCTCATATTAAAAAAGCTTTTCAGCAAACGGTAACAGCCTATCAGGAATCCGGATATGACATCGATACAAAGGTGTTTACCTCGATTGGCGGTCATGCAGAGGATGAGGGAACAGCTAAGTTCCTCATGAGACACGGTGGGATTGGCGGCCGCTTTATCCCGCTTTCGCAATTAGGAATTTCACTTGATGATCATACGTTATGTTACATGGATGAAGGAAATTGGATTCCTGTTGATGTTTTGTATCGATTACATGCAGGTGAATTTTTTGCGAAAGATCAGACGGAACAGGGCTATCCGATTGGGGAACATATTCTTCAATTAGTAGCGGGAAAGCGATTGGCGATGATTAACCCACCATCTGCCTTTGTAGCTCAGACAAAGGCGATCCAGGCACTTATATGGTCATTACATGAGCAAAATCAATTTTTTACCCCTGAAGAGCATGAAGTGATTGAAACTTATTTTTTACCTACTTATTTAGATAATGAATTTAGCGGTGAAAGACCGTACGTAAAAAAACCGATCCTAGGCCGGGAAGGTGGAGCAGTCACCTTATATTCGGCTGAGGATAAGATTATAGCTAAAGATGGAGAAGGCGAGTATAAGGACCAAATGATGGTTTATCAGGAGTTGGCAGAACTACCTACTATGGATGTAGAGACACTGAAAGGCCCTTATCGTGGGAAGTTGTTATGGGGCTGCTTTTATGTGGGAGGGCAAGCTTCTGCCTTGGTGACTCGCTTGGATCGGGAGATTACAGGTAATTTAGCTTACTATCTTCCATTTGGCTATAAATAAGGAGGCTAATGGTTATGACGCAGTGGGATGCATTTATTAATTTTTTTACTTATTTAGGGATTTCCATCCCTATTTTAGTATTAGGAGTAGTTGTTTTTGCCGTAACAACACCGTACCCAGAATTTCAGATGCTGAAAGAAGCTTCCCAGATGGATGATGCAAGTAAAGTCGCGGCGGGTAAAGCGGCAGCCTATGATTTGAGTGGCAAGATTTTGGGATTGACCATTGTATTAGCTTCAGCAATTTTAAGTGCCCAAAATATAGTTGATTTCATAATCTGGGGTGTGATTGGGGTTGTCTTTCAGGTATTGGTTTTCTATCTTTTTCATCTCATCACTCCTTTCAGCGTGATTAAAGAGATTCCGAAGGGAAATGTTTCGATAGCGATCTTTTCTTCGCGAATCAGTCTCATTAGTAGCTTAATTTTAGCGGCTTCGATCTACTATTAAGGAGAGCTTTCTCGTGCATTATTTGCAATATATATTAGATGATCCTGATAAAAAGTATCCTGTCATTGCCCACTATCCGAGAATCGCCAAAGAGGAGATCCTCCTCCGTTTTGCTTGTGATTACTGGGTGAAGGACCATAAGGTATACGAGCAGACATCGACGGAGATCGACGGGATGATTTATTCAATCTATGTACAACACAATCCGGAGGAACAGGTGGTTGAGAAGGGGATTATATTTGAGCCCAAATGGCAAGGGGTAAAATTGGAATTTCGGCACTTTCACCCCAATTGGACTCAATATCCGATTGTACAAGAACAGAAGCATTCCTCAGCACAAGATGTATTGCTATCTTTGCTAGCAGAATTACATTTGATTCAAGGGCGTTTTTGGCAAAAGCAGTCGACAGAAGTGGATGAAAATCAAAAAAAATATGTGATCTATGTTACCCCTTATGAAGGTTGAGTAGGGATATATGGGTCCATTTTTACAAAGCGATATCCTTGGTCTTTTAGAAGAGGAATCGCTTCTTTTATGCCTTCTGCGGTATCCCCTCTTGGTTGGTTCATATGTAGGAGAATGATGGATCCGGGCTTCGCTTGTAACATCGCATTTTTAACTTGAGCTTGATTAAAGGTGGCGCCTGCATCTCCTGTAATCTGGAATCCAGCGATCTGTTCACCTAATCGTTTAGCTACTTGAATAGCGACATCATCGTAATACGCAGTGCCTGCACGGAAGAATCGGGGTGCTCTTCCAGTCGTTTTTTCAATGAGACGATGATTGACGATTACTTCTTGGATGACTCCTTCCAGGTTCTGGGTTCCCTTAATTCCATAAACAGAACGTCCATTTATAGAAAGCGGACGATGTTCGGAGCCATGATTTTCAATCTCAAATAGTGGATTGTTCGCGAGTTGTTTCGTCAGCTCCGGGTGGGAATGAATCCAACGAGCATTTAAGAAGAGAGTTGCTGGGATTTGATTTTCTTGTAAATATTGAATCAGTTCTGCATCATAGCCATCTCCGTGTTTACCCCCACACGCATCGAAAGTGAGAGCGATTACTTTTTCGTTTGTCGGAAGCTTGGAGATGATGCCGGGCATTTTCTCTCCCCACTGGGTCGGGGTGGCGTTTTGAAACTGGGCTCGGATTGCTTGGATTTGATTTTCATCAGAAGTGGCCTTCTCGTTTTGACTTGTTTCAGCCGTTGCTTTCTTTGGTTCTGATGGCTCTGTGGGACTTGTCGGCTTTGACTGACAAGATGTTATGATTATAGATGAGCAAACAGTGAAGGTCATGACAAGGGTTGCTATTTTTTTAGATTTATTCATCAAACCATCCTTTTTTCTTAAATAGTAGATACATCGTAAAACCTAGAATGGCCATTACACCCAGAACTATAAAATAACCATACTGCCATTTTAGCTCAGGCATGTTATGAAAGTTCATTCCGTAGATTCCAGCAATAAAGGTTAAGGGCATAAAGATGGTTGTAATAACCGTGAGGGTCATCATTACGGTGTTCATACGGTTGGAGTTAACCGAGAGATAGTTATCCCGAATGTCGGATGTGATTTCCCTACTGGCCTCGATCATACCGGCGAGCTTCACTAGATGATCGTGGACATCTTGGTAATGTCTCCGCTCTTCGTCATTATGGTTTTGTTTTTCGGAGTGAATCATACGATCTACTAATTCTCGCATCGGAATAGCAAAGTGGCGGATATGAGATAGTTTTCTTCGTATCACAAATAATTCATCCATTAATGTTTGAATTTGATAGGAACGAGAGGACTTACTTTCTAAGCGATTTAATTGTTCTTCTATATTTTCAAGATGAGGAAAACTAGCGTCTACCATTTTATCGATAATCTTATATAAAATCCATTTTGGATCTTTCGATGGCGCTTCTTGATTAGAAGAGAGGTAGCCCCATATTTCATCCATCTCAACATGAGCTAAGGCATGGTATGTTACCAGCATAGTCGGACTTAAGAAGGCACCTATTTCATGAGATTTTAATGTTTTGTGATAGAGACCATTTATTACATAGAATTGATAGTTATGATAATAGTCTACTTTTGGGCGCTGATTTACATGTAGGCAATCCTCTACGGCTAAAGGATGAAAACCGAATGAGTGTAGGGAATCACGCTCCTCTATAGTAGGTTTTGAGAAGTCAATCCAGTACCATTTTAAATCCCTTCTCACTAAAATCTCATGGATCGGCTCATCTAAAATGAGTCTGTCTTCCTTAGTGAGAACCATCGTTCGGATCAATATTTCTCACCCTTTCTTGTCTGGAAGTGGTAATAATATCTACATTTTTGTCATTGATTCATAAGAAAATGTATGTAAAGATAGATGATAACTTAATGAAGAGAGATAGAAAAAGAGAGAGTGATAGTTGATAGACAAACCAAGTATGGATTAAAGGTTATTCCATATATTGGTAGAATTATTACCTAAATACTAGTTTTAGAGAGGTTCTTGGAGTGTATTTTCTCCATTCGGTACCGTATTTATGTAATCTTGAGCGTCTGATCTATCATGATTTTGAAAAATGTTATCTGAGAAATCAAGTAGATGAATGCTATAATAGGAGTGTTATTGATCAAAAATCCTATTATTTTAGTAGGGATACATACGTGATCATTGTAGAGAAGTGGAATTCAAATAAAGTGATTAATGTAAGAAGGTGACTCTGTGATTGAAATGCATGATGTGTGGAAGGTATATCCAAATGGAATCGAAGCTCTTCGTGGTGTGAATATCACGATTGATACGGGCGAGTTTGTTTATGTGGTGGGTCCGAGTGGAGCGGGTAAGAGTTCTTTTATCAAGTTGATGTATCGGGAAGAAAAGCCTACTTCTGGTGTTGTTTTGATTAACGGAGTAAATGTAAAGCGTGTTCGTGACTGGAAAATTCCTCATTTACGCAGAAAAATCGGAGTTGTATTCCAAGACTATAAGTTATTACCACATATGTCCGCTTATGATAATGTGGCTTTTGCACTGGAAGCGGTTGAAGTTCCAACGAAACAGATTCAGCCTAGGGTAGAGGAAGCGCTTGAGCTTGTCGGTTTATCTGATCGAATGAAGGCTCTCCCTTCTCAACTATCAGGTGGGGAACAACAACGTGTATCGATTGCTAGAGCGATTGTCAACAATCCAGGATTTATTATTGCGGACGAGCCTACTGGTAATTTAGATCCAGAAAACTCATGGGATATCATGTACCTATTGGAAGAGATTAATATGCGTGGAACGACTGTTGTCATGGCTACTCACAACAAGGAAATTGTGAACACGATGCGTCAACGCGTCATTGCGATCGAACAAGGTATAGTGGTTCGTGATGAAATAGGAGGCGAATACGGTTATGAAGATTGACACCATACGTCGCCATTTTCGTGAAGCGTACCGAGGGATTGTAAAGAACTCTTGGATGAGCTTTGCAGCTGTGGGTGCTGTGGCTGTAACGTTGATGATCTTTGGTGTGTTTGTAATCTTTGCGGTTAACTTAGGGAGCATTACCGATGAAGTTGGGGACAACGTATCGATGAATGTGGTCTTAAAGGACGAAGTGACGAAAGAGCAGGCTACTGCGTTAACGACGAAAATCAAAGGATTACCGAATGTAAATGATGCTCGCTTTATCTCAAAAGATGAAGGGGTAGATGAGGTTAAGAAAAACTTAAAAGATGCTGACTTTACACGTGTTCTCCAAAAAGGAGAAAATAACTTCTTGCCTAACCTGATTAAGGTGACACCGAAAAATGTCTCTGTATCAAAGGGTGTAGAGCAAGCTGTGAAAGGCCTTGAGGGAATTGAAAGTGTAAAGAATAGCAACACAGCAAAGGAACTTCTTGATTCTGTTTTGCTGTTTAAAAATATTATTTTGGTATTTGGGGTTGGACTAGCTGTATTAGCGGCCTTTTTGATCTCCAATACGATTAAGCTTACCATTATTGCACGGAGACGCGAAATTGAAGTGCAACGTTTGGTGGGAGCTAGTAACTGGTTTATTCGTTGGCCGTTTTTTATAGAAGGAGGCTTTATCGGATTTGTCGGTTCAGTTCTCCCCATCGGGGTTTTGCTCCTCGTCTATCAAGGTTTTGTAAAGATGATAAGTGGTGGCTCTCAAAATACAAACCTGCTACAAATGGTAGGTTTTGCTGATATGGCGATGTACTTAACGGTTTCGATACTCGGAATTGGGATTTTCATCGGAGTATTTGGTTCGGTCCTATCTATCCGTCGCTTCTTGAAAATCTAAGGGAGGGGAATAGAACATTTTGGACAATAAACGTTTAGTAGCAATAGCTGTTGTTTGTGTTTCTGTCATGAGTGCGTTAAGTAGCCCTGTACTTGCAGAGAAGTCAAAACAAGAGTCCAAAAATGAGCAGACCAAACTAGAAAATGAGAAGAAGACATTAGAAGAAGAGGCACGAAAGCAAGATCAGGAAGTACAGCAATTGGAACAAAAGCTCGGTGAACATTACAAAGAGATGAACGAGCAAGCGTCGCTATTAGCTGGCACGGAGTACAAGTTAGAGCTTCAAGAGAAAAAAGTGAAAAATCTCCTGCGCTCTATGTATACGGAAAACTATCTATACCCACTGACACAACTCTTTGATGCTAACAATGTAAATGATTTCATAGAGCGGTATGATTTTACGATGTTCGTCTTAAATGAGCAACAACGGGCTGTAACAGAGCTCAAAGAGATAAAACAGACGGCTTACGATAAGAAGAAAAAGCTGGCTGATTTAGGTGAGAAGCAGGACCTGGTATTAAAAGAAATGAAGCAAAAGCAAGACGAGCTAGAGAAGAAGATCGCACAACTGGGTAAAGATATCCGTGCGGCGAAAGAGACAGAGGATCAGACGGATCTGAGTGAGCGGGATCGTACGATGATCGCTCCTCATGATAAGGTTGCGAAAGGCTCAGGGCGCTATATATGGCCTGTTAGTGGCGGTGGAATCATTACCGATACGTTTGGGACTCGTGGTGGCAGTCATAAGGGATTAGATATTGCTGCACCTCCTAAAACCCCGATCTTGGCCGCAGATAGCGGGGTGGTCTCGATGGTTTCAAGCGGTGGCGGGTACGGTAACTGTATTATCATCAGTCATGGTGGGGGGATACAAACCCGTTACGCCCATATTTCCTCCGGAACGATTCTCGTGAAGCCAGGGCAAAGAGTTTCCAGGGGCCAACAGATTGCAGGCGTTGGAAATACGGGAAATGTACGAGGAGCACGTGGTGGCTATCACTTACATTTTGAAGTGATGATAAATGGTGTTGCAACAAACCCATCGAAGTATGTATCGAGATAGAATTTAGTGGGTTAAGAAGTTTTGGTATTGGTTTTCGTAGATTCTCCTTTTATCGATATGGGAGGGACATCTCTTTTGAAGAAACGATCATGGGTCGCTTTGTCTTCCGCTTCTGTTCTCGTCGCATCGATTCTACTTACTGTTCAGGTATCTGCTGAGAGTTCTAGTCAGATACAAGAAAAATTTAAAGATGCTCAAGATGAAAAAAATAAGCTTCAATCTCAAATTGATGCGAAGGATACCCAGTTAAAAGAGTTTGAACAAAAGATGGAGCAAATCAAGGAAAAAATTGATGAGATTCAAAATGAAATCAACCCGATTGAGGACAAGCTGAGTCGGGAAACAACTGCGTTAAACAAGATGGAATCCCAGTATGCTGATTTGGTATCTAACATGTATGAAGAAGGGGTTTTTTCACCGCTTGCTATGCTTCTACAATCAAAAGGTTTTGACGATTTTGTCGTGAATCTTGACACGGTTCAATTGATTGCAGACCGTAAGTTTGACTTGGTTAACAAGATAAAAGAGACTCGAAACCAGATCAAGAAGCAAAGAGATGATCTCATTGCTAGGCAAGACCTTCAACAACAGGAAGTAGATAAAGCGAAACAGCTATATCTAGAACTAGTAGAAGCGAAAAAGAAAGATAATAGTGCTTTGATAGAAGCAAATAAAGTCATTGAACAGTATTCAGAAGAAATGATCGATGTAAACAAAGCCCTAATTGCGAGCGGTAAATTAAACTTTTCTTATATAGGTCCGCTAAAAAAACCGATCAATGCGAGTATGACTTCTCCATTTGGATTACGAAAGCATCCGATCTACGGTAGATATATCATGCACCAAGGAATCGATTATCCGAGTCCGACGGGAACGCCGATCTATGCAGCTGCAGACGGCGTTGTCGTTTCAAGTAGAGCATCGGGTGGTTATGGTTGGTTGTTAACGATCTATCACGGCCATAAGGGTGGGGTTCCGATTTACACTCGTTATGCCCATAGTTACCCAAATCAAATTAAAGTAAGAGTGGGAGAACAGGTAACAAAGGGTCAGCAGGTTACCTCAGTCGGTGCAAACGGCCAAGTAACAGGTGCCCATCTTCACTTCGAAGTATATGCGGGTGAAAATCATGCAGTAAATCCAACGGGTTATCTTCAATAATGAAGAACCATTCCCCTTTTCTTCAGAGAGATAGAATAGAAAAGAAACATGAAAGGGAGAGGAGCTAGAATGAAAAAACAGATCATGATTGGTATGTTTTCACTAAGTCTTGTCTTTTCGACGTTTGCTGTCCAGGATATATATGCAACAAAGCCTGATCCTTCTGTAAAGTTAGATAAGATTCAAAAAGAAAAAGATAAGGCAACAAATGAATTGAAGGATGCTTCCAAAGATATGGACGAGAAAAAAAAGAAATTGGAAGCTCTAGAGAAAGATATTGTAAAACTAGATACCGACCTAAATGATTTAAATAAGAGCATTCAATTAGAAGAAAAGAAAATGAATGACTCGAAAGCTTCATTAGAAGGACAGGTTCGTCAGATGTACGAATCAGGCGAATATAGCTTCTTTAAACAACTACTCTCCTCGGTAGATTTTGGTAATTTCTTTGAGAAGCTAGATCAGACTCGTTTTGTACTTGATGCACAAAACGATCAGGTTAAACGCTACCTCTCTTCGAAGAAAAAACTAGAGAGCCAGCAGGCAGAGATGAAAACCAAACTTGAGGCACAAAAACCGTTAGTCGAAGAAGCAAAGAAGAAATATGAAGAGTTGGTCAAGGAACAAGAGAAGTTAAAGAAAGACGTAGAGAAGTTAAAAGAAGATGAACAGATTGCGAAGGAAGAAATCGCAGAGAAGAATAAACAGGTTCAACAAGCCACTCAATTTTATGATGGCCCAGCTGGTTCAGGTCAACTTGGTTGGCCGATGAAAACCCGTAGTGTAAGTTCGGGATTTGGTCCGCGTAGTGGTCGTATGCACGAAGGGATTGACTTTCGCACTCCAATAGGAACGCCGATTTATGCAGCTGATTCAGGAAGAGTGGTATTAGTCAAATCAAATCCGGGTGGATACGGAAACTATGTAGTCATTGCTCACGGAAACAATATATCAACTTTATATGCACATATGAAGCGCTCTGGCATTACGGTAAGCGTGGGTCAAAGTGTACAAAAGGGTCAATTGATCGCTTACTCGGGTAATGAAGGACGTTCATCAGGTCCACATTTACACTTTGAAGTTCATAGAGGCTCTACTCCTGTGAATCCAATAAGTTACTTAAAATAAGAGATGGATTGCTAGGGATATAAAATTTGAACCATCTTGTTATCGGATGAAAATAGTAGATTCACTAACAAGATGGTTCAAACTTTTTACTTTCAGTAGATTAGTCATTTCATTTCATATACCTAAACGTTAGGAGATCCAACATCTATGCGTATGTGGAAGCGTTTATTCGTCGCAATGCTAGTGCTGCAAGTAAGTACCATATCGGCTGTTACGGCTTATGCAGGGCCACCAGCGGACACGAAAAAGAAAGTAGATGACCTTACCAATAAGAAAAGGGAAGAACAGGGCAAGTTAAATGATATAAATGGACAAATCACGCAGCTTGAGTCCGAAATTGCGGGATATCAGAAAAGGATGGATGAACTAGGCCAGACATTTCAAGCCGCTGAGCAGGAGTTAGTGAAAGCCAGAGAGCAAGAAGCTGTGGCTATGAAGAAAGTAGTAACCGCTACGAAAGGCTTATATGAAGAAGGATATTTAGATAGTCCATTGGCGAACTTGTTGCAATCAGATGGGGTTCGTGAGTTCACAGAGCAATTTGACCTATTGAAGTCCGTGATGGGCTTTATGGTTGAGGACTTTCAACATTACAAAAAAGCAACAGATCAAGTGAAGCAAAAGAAAAAAGAGCTTCAGGGGATTCAGGATGAATTAGGGGGAGAAATGAAGAAGATTGGTCTGGCCAAAGATCAATTGCGTGAGAAACAAAAAGTGAGTCAAGATAAGGTCGATGGATATGATCAGGAATTAGAGCACTATGAAGATGAGATCATTGAAATTAATCAAGATTTGTTAAAGAGTGGCAAGTTGAATTTCCCTTTTACAGGTCCTATGAGTTTACCATGTGATGGTTGTACCAAGGTGAATTCTGAATTTGGAGTACGAATCCATCCAGTTACAAAGAAACGGAGTAGACACGATGGATTAGATTTAGATGCCCCTTTTGGAAAGCCAATCAATGCAGTGGCAGACGGAGTGGTAGTAGCTAGTAGACCTTCTAGTGGATATGGCTGGCTTATTGTCGTTTATCATGGACACAAAGATGGAAGAGCGATCTATAGCGCATATGCCCATAGTTTTTCCCAGCAAGTTATCACGAAGCTGATCGGGGACCCTGTTAAGAGAGGAGAGCGTATTTCCTCAGTAGGGAATAACGGTGTGGGGACTGGCCCTCACCTTCATTTTGAAGTAAGAGTAGGGAATGTAAATAAGGAAGGCGCTGTTAATCCACGCTCATGGTTACCGCCTCTCCAGTAAGCTAGAACGACTATTACAGATGAATTGTAGTAGTCGTTTTTTCTAGGAACGGTTAGAAGGGGTAAGGTCTCAAACCTTTTCCTAACTCGAAGACTATTTTGTTTTTTGATAACATATGTTTTATGAGACAAGTTTAGCGGCAACGCAGATGAATGAGGGTGAAGCGAACGTGGAGTTTAGAAAAAAGACAGTCGCACTTTTAATGGCTGGCTCGATGTTAGTAGGTGGGGTTGTTACGTCAGCAGTTATGATGACTCCATGGGGGAAGGAATCGCTTGTTCAGACCAGCGGGAAAAACAGTACCCCATACCAAGCTAAAATGGATGAAGCATATCGTATCATTAAAGAACGGTATGTGCGTGATGTAGCAGATGATAAGTTGATTGATGGTGCTTTGAAAGGAATGGTTCAAGCTCTAGGCGATCCTTACTCCGATTATATGAATCAAACGGAGGCAAAAGAGTTTCTACAAGACTTGGACTCTTCTTTTTCCGGAATAGGTGCAGAGGTTACGATTAAAAATGGTCGGTTAACAGTCGTGTCACCTATTAAGGGATCTCCTGCCGAGCGTGCGGGTATTCGCCCGGATGATCAGATTCTACGTGTAAATGAGACCAGTATGGAAGGCTTAAGTGTGAAAGAGGCTGTTTCGAAAATACGAGGCCCGAAAGGATCGAAGGTAGCTATCGAAATTCTTCGTCCAGGTGTCTCAACTGTTCAAAAAATAAATGTGGTACGTGATGAGATTCCTTTGATCACTGTACACGGGAAAATGTTACCCGACCAAGTTGGATATGTTCAAGTTACACAGTTCTCGAAAGATACAGCAGACGAGTTTTTAAAGAGTATAGCGAGCTTGGAGAAAGAGGGTATGAAAGGGCTTATAATCGATGTACGTCAAAACCCAGGTGGATTACTTCCTGCTGTTCAGCAGATGGCAGAACAACTCGTTCCTGGTAAAAAAGCGATCTTGCAAGTAGAAGCAAAAGATGGATCGAAAAAGAAATTTACGTCCAAAGTATCAGAAGGAAAGCCATACCCTATTGCCATGTTGATCAATAAGGGGAGCGCAAGTGCTTCTGAGATTTTAGCAGGTGCCTTAAAAGAGAGTGCAGGGGTTCCGTTAATCGGGGAAACGACTTTTGGCAAAGGTACTGTACAGACAGCAATCGATTTAGAAGATGCTAGCAATCTGAAAATCACAGTTGCGAAATGGCTTACACCAAATGGAAACTGGGTGGACCAGCACGGAGGAACAAAAGGAATTAAGCCAGATATCGAAGTAAAACCTCCTGCATACACAGCGGCAGGTCCGATTAATGCGGAGACACCATGGAAAAAGGATTCCAATGATCTTCAAGTGAAAAATGCTCAATTGATGCTGGATGCCCTCGGCTTTGCGCCTGGAAGGGTAGATGGTTACTTTGATAGTAAAACTGAGACCTCAGTCACAGCATTCCAAAAGGCGAATAGTTTATCTGCTTCGGGTGTGGTTGATAAAAATACGGCAGAGAAGCTGCTGAGTAAGTTTCGTGAGCATTTACAAGATCCAAAGCAAGATGCTCAGCTACAAGTTGCCGTTCAAACAGTAAAAAAGAATATGAAGTGATGTCATAAAAAGGATTTTCTGGAAATCTCGTCGAAATTACCCCCTTAGCTATATTTTTTGGGGGTAATTTTTTTGAGGTTGGGGGGCGGAGTCTCATGGATTGGTCGGTCTGGTTACAATACGGAATGGATGTTTTAAAGTCGGTTGGGGACGTTGGATGGGTTTGGGTTCAGATGTGGGAACAGCCGTGGTGGATGATTACATTTGTATTACCATTTATTCACATCTTCTCCCTTGTGTGGCGTGAATATCGCTTATATGGAAGAACGATTGAATCCCCAATCCGTTTGTTATTGCGAACTTGCTTAATCGGGATTGGCTGGGGCTTAGTAATTTCCCTTGCTTGGATGTCATTTTCTTTTGAAATTACAGCCCAGCAGATTGTGTATGTGTGGTGCGTATGTTTTGCTGTTTCGTTATTTCGCCTTCGTTTTGCAGGCTTTTCTTATGCAGTTGGTTTATTATCAGTGGTAAGCCTTGTTCTCGCGGCAAATCCGGAGTTCCGATTGGCGACTGAATACGAATTATGGTTAGAGCCGATTCGGACTTTTGCTATCTTAGATTGGATCATGATTGTAGCAAGTGCTCAACTAATTGAGTGGGTACTTATTCGGTTAGAAGGGGATCGAGGCATGCTTCCCATCGAGATTAAGCAGAATCATGGACAAGTGGTAAGCGGATACCTCTTAAGTCGTGTGTGGACTCTATTTTCCATCATTCAAACCTCAAGTGGTTGGTTACCATTACCGATTTCCCTTGGGTTCTCTAGTAATAATTGTACAAAATCGTTAGCTCGTCAGCAAAGGTTAACGTCTACATATGTCTTGATACTTTCTGCCTTGATATTTGTAAGTAGTTGGATCTCCCTACAGTGGCAACCTTTTATCTGGATCGCATCGATGTTAACGTTGGCGGGTCGTGAATGTATCTATTTAAGTGAAAAATATAGAGAGAAACGAAAAGAGCCTGTATTTGTATCGGATGAGCGGGGAGTGAAGGTGCTAGCTGTCGTACCAGAGACCCCTGCTGCGGAGATGGGAATCCGTCCTGGATATACGATTCAAAAGGTAAACGGAATTTGTGTAAATACGATGGATGATATGGAAAGTGCATTGGCGACCTCTGCGTATAGTAAGTTTGAATTACTAGATGAACGAAATGATTTTCAAATCCTGCATACAGCGATTTATGAGGATACGCCGAAGCATCTAGGTATGATTGGAGCTATACCGGCATCGGTTGAGAAGAGCCAAGAGATCGTTCAGGAAGTGGAGGAGCAGATGAGTACAGGAGCCTAAGAGTTCCTTTTATCGGTTACGTTAGGAGTAGTGCGCTCCTAGCGTTTTTTACTTCTTTCGGTATGAAATGATATAGATTAGAGAATGATTGTAAAGAATCAAAAGAACTTATGTTCGTATAGAGATAAGTTATGATATAATTTTTTCTATGAGATTTGGAAACGGAGGTGACTACCATGCAAAAGAATGTATTCCAACTTATGTCAGAATATAAACCGCAAGGAGATCAGCCTCGTGCGATTGAGCAGTTGACAGAAGGGATTCAATCTGGCAAGAAGTTTCAAACGCTATTAGGAGCGACCGGAACGGGGAAGACGTTTACGATTGCTCAGACCATTGCTCGTGTGAATAAACCAACACTGGTAATCGCCCATAATAAGACACTCGCGGCCCAGCTATGTGGAGAACTAAAAGAGTTCTTTCCGAATAATGCTGTCGAGTATTTTGTAAGTTATTACGATTATTATCAGCCTGAAGCATATGTTCCCTCGACGGATACCTTTATCGAGAAGGATTCTTCTATTAATGATGAGATAGATAAATTACGCCACTCTGCTACGAGTGCTTTATTTGAGCGCCAAGATGTCATTATCGTGGCAAGTGTTTCCTGTATTTATGGCTTGGGGTCCCCTAAGGAATACGGCGATTTAGTGTTGTCGCTTCGAGTGGGGATGGAGCGGGAACGTAACGAGATTTTGCGTAAACTCGTAGACATCCAATACGAACGAAATGATATCAATTTTACACGGGGAAGCTTTCGTGTCCGGGGCGATGTGATTGAGATTTTCCCAGTTTCCAAGAGTGAACAAGCAGTTCGAGTCGAATTCTTTGGTGATGAGATTGAGCGTATTCGTGAAATCGATGTGCTTACAGGAGAAATCATAGGAGATCGTGAGCATGTAGCGATCTTTCCGGCTTCTCACTATGTAACGAGTGCTGAAGTGATGGAACGAGCGATTCAAACGATAAAAGAAGAGTTGGAGATCAGGTTAGAAGAATTCCGAGCTGATAACAAACTATTAGAAGCACAGAGACTGGAACAACGTACCCGTTACGATATTGAGATGATGAGAGAGATTGGCTTCTGTTCAGGGATTGAAAACTACTCCCGTCATTTGATAGGCAATCAGCCAGGAGAAGCGCCGTATACGTTAATCGACTTTTTTCCAGATGATTTTTTAATTGTGGTGGACGAGTCCCATGTGACGATTCCACAAATTAATGCGATGTACAACGGTGACCAAGCACGAAAGGGTGTATTGGTAGAGCATGGATTCCGCTTACCATCTGCTAAAGATAATCGACCTTTGAAGTTTGCAGAGTTTGAGCAGAAGATCCATCAGTTGATTTTCGTCTCCGCTACTCCAGGAGGATATGAACTTGAGAAGGCTCCTGAAGTAATCGAACAGATCATTCGCCCGACAGGCTTACTCGATCCTGTGATTCACATTCAACCGATTAAGGGACAGATTGATCACTTGATTGGTGAGATTCACAAGCGGATTAAACGAAATGAACGTGTGTTGGTTACGACACTTACAAAGAAGATGTCTGAGGACCTAACGGATTATCTAAAAGAGATCGGGATTAAAGTGCGATATCTTCATTCCGATATTAAGACGATTGAACGGATGGCGATTTTACGGGATCTTCGCGTTGGAGTGTTTGATGTATTGATTGGGATTAATTTATTACGGGAAGGCTTAGATTTACCAGAGGTTTCGCTAGTCGCCATTCTTGATGCAGATAAAGAGGGATTCCTTCGTGCGGAGAAGTCCCTCATTCAGACGATCGGCCGAGCAGCGCGTAATGCAAATGGCGAAGTGATCATGTATGCAGACAAAATAACCCGATCGATGGACGTTGCGATTCGAGAAACCGAGCGTCGCCGTTCCATTCAGATGGCTTATAACGAAAAGCATGGCATTACACCGACGACGATTCAGAAGAAGATTCGTAATGTCATTGAAGCGACGAAAGTGGCAGAGAGTGAAGAAACATATGCTACCAGTAAAACGGGCAAAAAGCTATCGAAAGCGGAGCGAGTGAAACTGATTGAACAGACAGAGCATGAGATGAAGAAGGCGGCAAAGGAACTGCAATTCGAACGAGCAGCAGAATTACGTGACTTGCTGATTGAATTAAAAGCAGAGGGAGTATAACACGCATATGGCTCAAGATTCTATCGTAATCCGTGGGGCGAAGGTGCATAACCTCAAAAATATCGATGTTACTATCCCACGTGATCAATTTGTAGTTTTAACGGGTTTAAGTGGTTCAGGAAAGTCATCGTTGGCATTTGATACGATTTATGCAGAAGGACAGCGTCGTTATGTAGAGTCGTTGTCGGCTTATGCTCGCCAATTTCTCGGACAGATGGATAAACCTGATGTAGAGGCGATCGAAGGTCTCTCTCCAGCTATCTCGATTGATCAGAAAACGACAAGCCGCAACCCCCGCTCTACAGTAGGGACTGTGACAGAGATTTACGACTATCTACGTCTTCTCTTTGCTCGTGTTGGGAATCCTCATTGTCCCGAGCATGGTATTGAGATTGCATCACAAACCGTACCGATGATGGTGGACCGAATCATGGAATTGACTGAGCGTACACGGATTCAAATTTTGGCACCGATTGTAAAAGGGCGTAAAGGTGAGCATGTCAAACTCCTGAAAGAGATAGGACGTCAGGGATTTGTGCGGGTACGGGTGAATGGTGAACTGGTGGAGATTTCCGAGGAAATTCAACTGGAGAAGAATAAAAAGCACTCGATTGAAGTGGTTGTGGATCGGATTGTGATCAAAGAAGGTATTGAGACAAGATTAACGGATTCTATTGAGACCGCACTCCAATTATCAGATGGGGAAGTACTCATTGATGTGATCGATGGCGAGGAATTAATGTTTAGTCAGAATCTGGCTTGCCCGATCTGTGGATTTAGTATGGATGAGTTATCGCCGAGAATGTTTTCTTTTAACAGTCCTTTTGGTGCTTGTGCTACTTGTGATGGTCTGGGGAATCGAATGGAGATTGATCCTGATCTTATGATTCCAGATCGTTCTTTGTCCCTGCGCGAGGGGGCGATTGAACCTTGGTTCTCCTCTCCTAACTCTTACTATGAGAAGTTGTTGACCGCGGCCTGTGAGGCATTTGGAATCGATATGGATACTTCTTTTGAGAAATTGAGTAAAAAGCATCAAGACATAGTCTTATACGGATCAAAAGAGAAGTTTCGCTTCCTCTATCAAAATGATATGGGCATGTCCCGGGAAATGGATGCTCGTTTTGAAGGTGTTATCACCAATATGCAGCGCCGTTATCGAGAGACGAGCTCTGAGATGGTAAGAGAGCAGTTAGAGTCTTATATGACAGCGAAGCCTTGTCCAACCTGTAAGGGTGCACGTCTTCGTCAGGAGATTCTTCATGTAACGGTTGGTGGAGAGAATATTCATTTTGTGGGCTCTTTATCGATCGCTGATGCGTGGGAGTTCTTTGATCAACTGCAATTATCAGAGAAGGATACACAGATAGCTCGTCAGGTAATGAAAGAAATTAAGGACCGTCTTGGTTTCTTGGTTAATGTGGGATTAAATTATTTAACCTTGAATCGTGCGGCGGGAACCTTATCAGGTGGAGAAGCCCAACGGATTCGGCTGGCTACCCAGATCGGCTCTAGTTTAATGGGAGTCCTCTATATTCTCGATGAGCCTAGCATCGGACTGCATCAACGAGACAATACTCGCTTGATTGAAACCTTAAAAAGGATGCGTGATCTAGGTAATACGCTGATTGTGGTGGAGCATGACGAAGATACAATGCTAGCCGCTGATTATATCCTTGATATTGGACCGGGTGCAGGTGTTCATGGGGGTGTGGTAACCGCTGAAGGGACTCCTCAAGAAGTGATGGAGAATCCTGAGTCTTTGACTGGTGCTTATTTAAGTGGCCGCAAGTTTATCCCCTTGCCAGAAGAGCGTAGAGAAACGAGTGAGAAGTGGCTAGAGATAAAGGGAGCAAGTGAAAATAACTTGCGTAATGTTTCGGTGAAGATCCCACTTGGTGTGTTTACTGCAGTTACAGGGGTATCCGGTTCTGGAAAAAGTACCTTAATCAATGAGATCTTGCTAAAATCGTTGTCACGCGAGTTACATCGTTCTAGGGTTGTTCCGGGTCAGTATAAACAAATTATTGGTTTAAAGCAGTTGGATAAAGTAATTAATATCGACCAATCGCCTATCGGTCGTACCCCGCGGAGCAATCCAGCTACGTACACTGGCGTGTTTGATGACGTACGTGATGTCTTTTCGGCCACACAAGAGGCGAAAGTGCGTGGTTATCAGAAAGGACGATTTAGTTTTAATGTGAAAGGTGGACGTTGTGAAGCTTGTCGTGGGGATGGGATTATTAAAATAGAGATGCATTTCCTGCCTGATGTCTACGTCCCGTGTGAAGAGTGTAAAGGAAAACGCTATAATCGCGATACGCTAGAGATCAAATATAAAGGGAAAAATGTATCCGATGTCCTTGATATGACCATCGAAGATGCGCTTGCTTTCTTTGAAAATATCCCCCGTATCAAGAGAAAGCTACAAACGTTGTTTGATGTGGGCTTAGGTTATATGAAGCTGGGTCAGCCAGCTACCACTTTATCGGGTGGGGAAGCCCAACGGGTGAAGCTCGCTTCTGAACTGTACAAACGGAGCACAGGACGCACCTTATATATCTTAGATGAGCCTACAACGGGCCTTCATATCGATGATATAGCTCGCTTGCTGGTGGTGCTACAACGACTCTGTCAAAATGGGGATTCCGTGCTGGTTATCGAGCACAATCTGGATGTGATTAAAACAGCTGACTATATTATTGATCTCGGTCCAGAAGGAGGAAGCGGAGGCGGGAAGATTATCGCCAAAGGGACTCCTGAGGAAGTCGTGAAGGTGAAGGGGTCTTACACTGGACAGTATCTAGAGCCGATATTGAGACGGGATCGGGAGCGGATGGAGCAGGCTACCCAAGATGAGACTGCGGTTGCGTTGTCGTGAGAGTACTTGATTGAGTTAGTCCGGAGCATGTATCTGCCCACAGCTCAAATAGTGATTCTGTGAAGATGTGGTTGCTTTGAAATTTGAACAAACATACCCCTATGATCAATCTTGATCGTAGGGGTATAGTATTAGATTCATCTACTTTTTGACTACTGCATGACCACCGAACTCGTTACGTAGGGCGGCGACTACTTTTCCGTGGAAGGTGTCATCTTCTAGTGAGCGGAAGCGCATGAACATGGATAGGGCGATGACAGGGGCGTTTGCTTTCAGATCAAGGGCGGTTTCGACGGTCCATTGCCCTTCACCAGAAGAATTCATCACCCCTCGGATTTGCTCTAGTTTCGGATCTTTGGAGAAGGCGTTTTCCATGAGGTCCATCAGCCATCCACGAATGACGGAACCATTGGCCCATACTCGTGATACTTCTTCAAAGTTATAATCAAACTGGCTTTTATCTAGAATCTCAAATCCTTCTGCGATGGCTTGCATCATGCCATATTCAATTCCATTATGTATCATCTTAAGGAAGTGACCACTACCTACCTTCCCAGTATATAAGCATCCTTTCTCAACCGACAAATCATGAAACATATCTTTCACATGATCCCATGCCTCTGGAGAACCCCCAACCATGAAACAGCCACCTTCTAGAGCGCCAGAAGTGCCCCCAGAAGTACCCGCATCCATATAGTGAATACCTTGGGTCTGGAGTCGTTCTCCTCGTGAAAGGGTATCTTTATAGTGGGAGTTTCCGCCATCGATCACGATATCACCGGGTTCTAGATAGGGAATCACTTGATCAATTACCTGATCCACAATTTTGCCTGCAGGCACCATCATCCAGACCGTGCGTGGTTTGTGAAGTTTGCCTACCAGCTCTTCAATGGTAGTAGCTGGGATGGCTCCGTAGCTTGCTAACTCCTTTGCAGGCTCTGGCGATACATCGTACGCAATCACTTCATGACGATGACTTAACATATTTCGTACTAAATTGAAACCCATCTTACCGAGACCAATCATTCCTAATTGCATAATCGTTCACCTCATAATCAACTTTAGGTATGGAAACATGTATTATTAGAGAGTAACATAAAAGTAGGAAAAAGAAGAAGCATACTTCCATATAGAGTCTGCTTTTTCCTTAAAACTATACCTTATAAGCGTCTTTTGCTTCAGAAAGGGTATAAGAAAGATAAAGTATTTACGAAATGGGGTATGTACCATGACTTGGATTTTCCGGCTTTTGTTAAATGCCGTTGTAATCTTCCTTATTGCTCACTTTGTGCCTGGTATCAGCGTTGGTGGAGCTGGAACCGCATTAGCGGTGGCTTTGGTTTTGGGACTGGTTAATCTCTTTATCCGTCCTATTATCTCATTCTTATCGTTACCCATACAAATCCTAACATTAGGCTTGTTTACCTTGCTAATAAATGTAGGAATGCTATACCTAACCGCATTTATAGTCGATGGATTTGAGATTCAAAACTTTATTTCTGCGATCATTGCATCGTTGATTATCAGTGTAACGTCTTGGATCATTGGCCTCATACTAGATTGAAATAAAACAGGATTCCTCACTCAACTAGGGAATCCTGTTTTTCCATTTGTGACTAAGATTATTTTTGTTTACGACGACGTGCAACAAAGAAGAGACCTGCTCCTACCATGAGGACAGCCGCGCCTGCAACGGTAGCGATTGGATAGCTAGTAGCAGTTTTCGGTAGTGTCCCCCCTTGGCCGTTTGTAGCTGCTTTTTTGGTTTCTTTTTGCTCAGTGGCGGCTTTTTCTGGAGTAGCTTCTTTCTTAGATGGTGCTTTTTTAACCGTAGCTTTGCTTTCTACTGGTTTTGTAGCTCCGCCTTTTCTTGTATCGATTTCTAGTACAACGAAGTCTTCATCGTTACCTACTTCTAAATCGTCTATGGTTCCAATAAAGCCTACAGCCACATGATAGACACCCGGTTTTACATTTTTAAAGGTGAAGGTTTGAGTGAATCTGTTTTGACTTTGTTTTTCATCTGTAAATGATACTTTTTCCGAACCTGGTTTATATCCATCTGCGTACCAAAGGCCTTTAATATGTTTTGCATTCGTTATAGAGGCAGTTATAGTAAGAGTACCATCTTTAAATGAAGCTTTTGCATACAGTGAAGGACCTTTCGCTTCATCTTCTTTTTTATCAGCTGGTTTACTTGTTCCAGGTGTGGACGGATTGGTATTAGGTGTTTCACCTGGTGTACCATCCGTCTTCCCATCGGTTTTGTCGTTAGCTTTGTCGCCTGTTTTTTCTTCTGTCTTATTGCTCGTTTCGGCAGCTTTTTTGTCTTCTGGTTTTACTTCTGCTTTCTTATCTGCTTCCGTCCCTTTTGTATCTTCCACTTTCACTTCTACTTTGGTTTCCGGAGCTGTTTCTTTTTGCTCAGTAGGTGGGGTGGCAGGTGCTGGTTTAGTTTCCTCTGCTGCTACAACGTCTTGAAAAGCGGTAACAGAAAGGGCTAGTGTTGCAAGTACTGCATATGGTTTTGTCATACGTGCCATAAATAGTCATCTCCTAGAATAATGTATAAAATGAGTTCTACATATTTTATATCGAAATACTTTTCTTTTTTGTGTCATAAAAAGTGGTTATTTAATTGATTTCACATTTTGTTCATATTTAGTTGGATAATTTATTACATGTAGGAGTTGGGTATTATATAAAAAGAATCCCTCATGCTAAGGTAAGGAATTCTTTTTGTATAATATGATAACAGGTGTCTTTAATGACGAGTTACAGAATGCAGCTGTTCTCTTCGTGCTATTTATTTCGAATTTCAATTAACTCAGATTCGATAATATATCGATTAGGTGCACTACCTAACATATTAAATGGATGACAAGTAACTAAGGTAAGAATCGGTTTATCTTTTGTGACGATAACCGTCCGATCTTCCTTGGATGTAACCCGCATTTTCCGTACCTGGTAGATAAAGAGGTGATTGTTATAATCAATAATTAATGGATCTCCTACTTTTAATTCGCCCATTCCTCTGAACTTGGTATCACGATGACCAGATAGAACAACATGTCCAGTTTCACCTGGCTTTACTGTTTTATCATCCGTCTTCGGATCGTTATCTTCTATATAGCTTCCAACCCCTTTTTCAAGTGAATTGGAGTCTGCCCCATATACAACTTCTAGCGTCTTTTTTAGACGGGGAATGCTTAGTTTAGCGATCATATCTCCTCTATTATGTTTGAGATCAGATGGGATCCCTTTTGCAAGAGCAGGTTGTGGAGAAGTATCGTTTCCTTGTTTATCAATCTTACTCATGACAGCCTCCTCATAGGGTACAGAAGAAGTACTTTCACTCCACCAATTATATGCGTTCCATCCAAGAACCGCCGTTCCCGCTATGATTAATAACCAAGATAGTATTCGAATGATGACCACTCCTTCATTTCAATGGTATGTAGTTTTATGTTGATTGTCTAGTGTAGGAAAAGGCAATTTTCTTGATTCACATTTATAGAAAAAGCATACCCACAATAGGTATGCTTTCTTTCTACTTACCAATAACCAAGATTATTGTTGTTTTTGTTTACGACGACGTGCTACGAAGAAGAGACCTGCACCCACCATTAGAACTGCTGCACCCGCAACAGTAGCGATTGGATAGCTAGTAGCGGTTTTTGGTAGTTTACCACCTTTGGCATCTTCAATGGCTTTTTTCGTTTCTTGTTTTGTCGCTTCTTTTGTAACAGGCTTTTTGACTGGAGTAACTTCTACAGCATCTTTATCTGAACCAGTGCTACCTGCTTTTTTTACTACAACTTTCATAACATCAAATGTAGATTCTTCTTTGCCATCAACAGTACCTTCAAAAGCCAACATTACATAGTAAGTACCAGGTTTTAGATCTTTGAAGGTAAACTTGCTTGAGAGGCCACCGTTTTCAATTATTTGACTATCAACGATGGTTTTATTAGGTTCTCCATTTTTAAAGAACTCAGTATTGGTGTTTACTATAGCGACCCAGTCGCCTTTTGCCTTCTTAGCACCATTAAGTTTACCAGTTACAGTGAGAGTGCCATTTTTTACTGCTACTGTTGTAGCAAGAGACTTAACCAAATCATCCCTAACGAGTCCTTTGATAGGAGTTCCATTAGAAGTTCCTTCAAATTGGATTAGAACATAGTCAGCACCTGGTTCAGCAGCAGCTTCAAGAATTTTCTTTGCGAAATCTTGGTTTGAGTAGTTAAATTCGACAGAAGATCCACCTTGTGCAGAGAAGACCTCTTTTTTACCAATAAACAACTTCCAAGTGCCTTTTGCTTCTTTAATGCCCTTAAGTTCTGCCTTTAGAATTGTTGCGGTTTCAGTTATGGAAATCTCCACTTGTTTAACTTCTTTTTTCTTATCAGCTACTTTATCTTTTTCAGCGGCTGGAGTAGTGGATGTTTTACCTTCGGTTGCTTTTTTATCTTCAGCCTTAGCATCGGTTTTGCCTTCAGCTTTTTTGTCTTCAACCGTAGTGCTTGTTTTACCTTCCACTTTGGTATCAACTGGTGTTTGCTCTGTAGTAGCAGGAGCAGTCGGGGGATTAGCTGGTTTGGTATCTTCAGCTGCTACGACTCCTTGGAAAGCAGTTACAGAAAGTGCTAGTGTCGCAAGTACTGCGAATGGCTTTGTCATACGTTTCATGAATGGTCATCTCCTATATTATAAAAAGTAAATAGTTCCTCATAATATATATCGTAATCATCTTCATTTTTGTGTCCTGATTTAGCTCGATATTAACAATTTCACATTTTGTCCAATAAATAACTTGGAGACAAAGAAAGGTATAAGTTTCGTGTACGAAGCTTATACCTTCAAACTGTATTGCTTTAGAATTAGCTGGTGATTGTTAGCCTAACTATTTAACACCTTCACAAGTGACTGTGCCGGACGAGCCTTCAGTTGACAGTAACAATAATTTATATTTGTTTCCAGAAGAAGCTTTTACAACGGTTGAAACTGTACCAGTGTCACTACCAAAATTGCCTTTGTCAACCTGTTTGTGTGTGTCGGACGACTTATGCTCATTTAGAAGGAAAGTCCCTTTGCCTGAATCAGTTTTAATCGTAAATTTTATTTTCGGATAAGAAGTGGAACATTCAGTATGCCATGTTTTGATGGGCGGCACCGGGATGTTCCAACCACCACCATCACCACTACCACTAGGCTTTTCAATGTTAAAGGACCAACTGGTAGCAGCGTAAGCGCTTGATACGCCTGCTCCTAAGAATAGGGTGCATGCTAATGATGTGGTTGCAACAAATTTCGTTAGTTTCTTCACTTTTGCAGTTTTCATCTTAAAATAATTCCTCCATATGTGTCTATTTTATAATTCACTTAAATATAATAGATGTATATTTTTATATTTTCAACATCTTTTTTATAATTACGACTTTAACTCTATTTTGGTCCAATCCTTTACTCCTAAATTTCTTGCGTCCTTACTCTCTTCAAATTTGGAGAATGGAACTTTTGGAAGTTTATCTAATCCACCTATATCTCCAGAATAGAGCCACCTTTCTCCTTTTTTCTCCACATAAATACCTTTTATAATTTCGTTTTTGGTTGCCTTTGGTGAGAAGTATACATACACTTTCTTCTTATTAGGATCATTCGTATCTGTTGAACCAATCCAAGCAGTGCTCGGAATTGTAAGATAGGCCTCTATATCTTTTAGACCCTCCTTGGTAATCTTTTTCCCTGTTAATTGCATTAGCTTTGTTAAGTCTCGATCTTTTTTAGCATACATTTCGGTTACGTAATCTAAAGCAACTTGTTCTTCTTTAGAGATACCGGAAAAGAGAAGATATACCATTAATGACAGAACAGAAACGATACCAAATAATACGATTATTATTTTGTACATAATTAGTAATTTTACAAATGACTAAGTATTATTATGATATTTGGGCATTTGTAATATTCGAAATGGAAGGTGTGTGTAATAATTGAGATTTGTAACGAAAGTGTTTTTTGTGTTATTACATGTATTATGTTTGTTAGTAACATCAGTTTCATTCTTTTATCTTATTGAAGTGGTGACAGGGGATTTTAGCTCGATGCCCTATAGTTTTATAATCTTAGCACTAAGTCTGTATATAGGTGGATGGTTGATGCAAAGAGTGAGCGTAAGTGAGTGGATTCTCACAGATTGGATTGGTCTTTTTGTATCTTTTGTTGAAATTGGTTATATTTATTTTTACATAACAATTAATTTTATAATTTCTAAAATTAAAGGTTACAGAGGGACTTACCGTGAGTATGTAGATAAGTATTATCGTAATTATGTAGATAAGTATTTTACAAGTAAAAAGAAATGAACTAAGTAGTGCCTGAAATAGGGGGGAGACGAACACTGTATTTTCACTGGGGAGGGTTTGGTGCTGACAGTAGTAAGCATCGTCCACTCTTTGGTCTACCATGGTCTTGGTTGTCTTGGTGGTAAAGATCAAACGAAATAGGGAGTGCCACAGGCGCTTCCTATTTTATAAAAAATATCTACTCTAAAGGTGATGAATTTGTCTTTTATAGAAAAAAGAGATTTTAGAGAGTCTCACTATCCTTTTGTATTCCTTACAAATCCTGGATAGGCTACAGTAAGTTAGACAGAAAAAATAAGGTCAGGTAAACTTGTTTCAACAGGAGAAACGAGGGAACGATTATGACCAGAAAACCAA
>NZ_FNPL01000019.1 GCF_900107305.1 Thermoactinomyces sp. DSM 45892 | reverse complement strand
GAAGTCGTAACAAGGTATCCCTACCGGAAGGTGGGGATGGATCACCTCCTTTCTATGGAGCTCTTATGAGCATAACGAATTACACACTCTCAGGTTTTGGCTTCTTACTCACTCTTTAGTTTTCAGGGAATACCAAAAACCTCTTCTCCTTTCGAATAGAAGAGGTTTGTTTCTACTTACTACCCATAAAAAGAGTAGGCCTCATAGGGTCTACTCTTTTTGGTGTGTGCCCGATAGATGAATCAAGATTACAATCGAATGATCACTAATCCCACAGCCAGAAGAACAAGGGCTAACTTCTGAAAAGGCGATAACCGCTCCTTATACACCAAAATAGAAAGCAATGCTACCACCAAACTATTCGTGGCAAAAATCGGTGAGACAATGCTTGCTGGTCCATCTTGCAATGCTAATGTATACGCCTGCATTCCTGCAAAAGAAAAAATTCCTGAGCTTAGTCCCCAGATCCAACCCACTTTTATCGACCTTGCCGAACCAAGATTTCCCCGTTTGTAAAAAGAATCAATCGCAAACCAGATAACACCCATCAAGTAACTAATAAACAGAATCATACTGTTTGAACGATCTAATTCCTCCGTAATTTTGAGACCGCCTGTCCGTAAAAAGAATAAGACCATAGCCACAAATACATACAAATACCATGTTTTATTTCGAATACGTAAGGTTTCATTTGGATCAATGGGGATGATAAAGATTGCTAAAACTAATAAGCTAACCCCAATGGATTCGGTTAATGAAAGTGTTTCGTTGTAAAATAGCACAGACATGATCACAATAAATAAGATGTTGCTGTTAATAATCGGCGAAGTAAGGCTCGCTGGCCCTTGATCTAATGCTTTCATAAATAAAATGTTGCCTGCTATGGATCCGAAACCAATGATCAGGCCAGCAATCCATACGATCGGTGAAGTGTCCCATTCTCCAGTAACAAACAGATAACCTAAAAATCCGAGGGTACCCGTGACATATAATCCAAATAGTAGGGTAGTGTGAGAGCCTTCTTTTGCGGAGCTGACTTTCATCATAAAACCAGCCAATCCGAAGGCCAAGGAGCAAAAAATAGAGAGTAGAATCCACATGGTGAAAATAAATTCCTTTCTAGTTGTCGAATGGGTTTATTGTAACTCTTCGTGAACTTTTAAACAAATTGTGAATAGGAGAGATAGATCGTATTGGGCGTGGTACAATAATTGCAACATGAATGTCCTTCGGAGGAGTTTTTATGGTAAACGACTTAACACAATTAAAAGCAGAGGCTTATGAAGAGGTAGGGAGAATGCTCCCTCATGATACGTTTTACCATTTTGATCAAGAACTAACCGCTCGAATGTTGGTAGCGGTCACGTGTATGAGAAAAGGGGCAAAGGATCTCGCATACCGTCTATTTGCAGTGAATGCGCAGGAAGGCCCACAGGAGAATGCAAACCAGCATTTTGCTTATGTAAGAAGCTTGATTGAGATGGCGGAGATGGATGCTGAGAGAGGCCGATATGCGCTAGCAGAAGAAGAGATGGCAGAGGCATTAGTTCAGTACCCTGATTCGATGGGCTATATGATGAGTAAGGTTCATTTGGAAGTATATCTCCAATATTATCGCTTCCAAGCAGGAAAACATGCATTAGCGAATGAGGAATTAAGAAGAATAATTGATCGAGAACAGAATCGATTTTCAAGTTATCCAGATCGAGATGGTGTAGCGTTAGTAGGTCCAGGGCTTTGTTATGCGATTCATCAACTTGCTCTGTTTTATGCAGAGGAAGGGAAGTGGGAGGAAGCTTGCTCCACGATGAGGCAATCAGAGAAATATGCGATGGAAACCAATCCTATTATGATCGAAGAGGCACAAAAATTTCTGGCTCAAGGACAGGGAGAGGAAGCATTTCAGTTGTTGCAACAAGCATATATGTACCACGAGTAAACGGAACCGGAAGTGGATCCCTATGTACAAAATAAGTCTTTATTGTGGTTAAAGTTTATTTTTTCCATGACGTTTTGCTAGCAACTCTTATCTCCATTCAAAAAGGGTGGTAAAATAAGAGAGAGGCTGGATGTATAAGATGAAACATCTATGCACACACATCACACATATAAAATTTGTAATGTAGGGAGTTTTTAGTATGAAAGGAAATGCTGAAACTCTATTATTTTCAAAGGAAGTCGCCCCTTTCATTATCCCGAAAGAACAGGTAACGGTTGTAAAGCCTGATTGGACATTAGATCGTGCTTTACTAGTTCTCACGCGTCGTGGGCAGAATTCGGTTCCTGTTATTAATGATGAGAACCAAATTGAAGGAGTCATTAGCAAAACGAATATCTTAGATCATCTATATGAGCTAAGCCGTGAAAAAGAAAATGAACTTGATTTTTCAAAGCTAAATCAATTTCAAGTTCATGAAGCAATGGATTTAAATCACAGTGGAATCTTATCAAACTCAATCTTTTCCTTTGCTTTTGAAATCCTAGTGAACCGATCCTATATTCCTATTATTGATATACGGAACCAATTTTTAGGGATTTTGACTCGCAGGGTGATGATGGAAAAAGTAATTGAATATTTTCATGGTGAATACTTGCAGACATTAGCAGACCCTGTATAGTCTTCATAATGAGGTATGATGTGCTGGGGAACATAATAGAGAAAACAAATGAGCCGCTTTAGGGAAACCTCTCTAAGGCGGCTTCTGACGTTTAAATTAAATGAAATGTTTAGAAGAGGGGCGACTACCTTGTTGTTGAAGGTCTTGTAATAGTTTGCGTTTGGAACAAGTATGGAGAAATTGAATAACTTCTTCCCAATAGAGTGTATCCTGATTTCGATCTAATTCAATTGAGGTGTTTTTTTGATGGAGCAGCCAGCTTTGTAGTGTGATTTCCATAAGTGGGAGATGAAAATCCTCGTAATAGCAATTTGCAAGCATTTCCTTTATATCGTCATAGACATTTTTAAAAACGATTTCTTGAATAATTTCAGGGAGAAAGGGGGCGATTCGAACCTCTTTACGTTGTTGCTCCCAAAATTTTAGTAGCCTTTTTTTACTGAGGCTGTATCTGTAGGTCTTGACTCCGATTGATTCAGTGGAAGAGGGTTGATAATTTGATTTTTGCTCATAAGCCATAGGCCAACGTTTTTTTTCAATCGTTCTATTCAATAATAAAGGAAAAACATTTTCATGGGCGAGGTTGAAATCTTGATTACGAGTGCGAATTTTCTTCATAAAATCTGCCTCCTAGCGAAAATAAGAAAGAGAAAAAATGGGATAAAAGCTACTTTCTAAAGAGGATTCTATATCTACTTCTATTGTACATGAATGATGGATGTTCTATTAGTAATGAGTGTGTAGAAAGATTGAATGATTGATGTGTTTTGAAAAATAAGGTTGAAGATAAAGGAGGAAATCGATAGAAATAATAGACACAAATCTATTTTATCGAATTCGCAGAGAAAAAGATACGAAAAAAAGTGTGCGATATATTAGAAAATAGAGAAAAATTTTATTAAATCCTGTTATTTTTAGTTTGCGATTTTGGTTCTTGTTCTTTCCTTAAAGAAAACCAACCGTTTTCGAGTGGTAAGTAATGATGTCTGTTTTTCTTGTGCAGAGGACAGAAATCACACCTTCCACCGGGACGGTTTTTATAACACTCAATACAGCGAACGGGTTGGCTCATGATTTGCACCTCTTTGCTGAAGAATAAAAATATTTGATTGTACTGAAATAACATGGGTACGGTGTAGGAGTGAAGGTCATAATAGCGTTAAAAAAATTCATTTCGGAAACATTTCTTGAACTCCTTCGAGAGGTCGAGTAGAATAAAATGAGAATCACTTGATAATCACTCTAATCTAGATTTTGATTTCATCATATCATACCCTATGATTTAGAGAGAATGGCTAACGCTAATTTTATGAATGGCATTTGGCCTTTATGATTACGAGAATATACAGATGTCGATTTTGATTTCATGGAGGGAATAGAATGTCAAATAAACCGAATCTAACGCTCAAAGATATAAAAGTAGAGATCGAAGGGCGAGAAATTTTAAAGGGTGTCAATCTTGAGATCAAGGGTGGGGAAATCCATGCCATCATGGGGCCAAATGGAACAGGTAAGTCCACACTCGCTTCTGCTCTAATGGGTCATCCTAAGTATGAAATCACAGGTGGAGAAGCACATCTAAATGGAGAAGACTTATTGGAAATGGAAGTAGACGAGCGTGCTCGTGCGGGTCTTTTTCTAGCTATGCAATATCCATCTGAGATAAGCGGTGTTACGAACTCTGATTTCCTTCGTAGTGCAGTGAATGCGAAGCGTGGTGAAGGAAATGAAATCTCTCTTATGAAGTTTATCCGTGAGATGGACACTAAGATGGACGTACTCGAGATGGATCAAAAGTTTGCTACTCGTTATCTAAATGAAGGTTTCTCAGGTGGAGAAAAAAAGCGTAACGAGATCCTACAAATGATGATGCTTAAGCCAGGCATTGCGATCTTAGATGAGATTGACTCAGGCCTTGATATTGATGCGTTAAAAGTAGTAGCAGAGGGTGTAAACTCGATGCGCAATGATGAGTTTGGGTGCCTTATTATTACGCACTATCAACGTTTGTTGAATTATATTAAACCAGACTTTGTTCATGTATTTATGCAGGGACGTATCGTGAAATCAGGCGGGCCAGAACTAGCTGAACGTCTTGAGGCAGAAGGTTACGATTGGGTAAAAGAAGAGTTGGGTATTGAAGACGAAACCGTAGGAAAAGGGTAAGGATGGTGTTGGCGATGAGCTTAGAAACAAAATTGCAGTTTGATGATCAGTTTATAGCCAAGCTGTCTCAGGATCTTAGGGAGCCTGCTTGGATGTTAGAGCATCGTTTGGCCGCTTTTCAAAAAATAAATGAGCTTCCTCTACCGAAATTAGAGAAAACCAATCTAAGTAAATGGAACTTTGATCGTTTTACTCCTTATACAGAAGCGGCTCCACTACAAAGTTTAAGTGAACTGCCGGGAGAGGTACAAGCGCTTTTGTTTGATGAAAAAAACGTCTTGGTGCAGAAAAATTCATCTGTGGTTTATAAGCAACTCCAAGATGAGTTACAAGCTAAAGGTGTTATTTTTACGGATCTGCATACAGCTAGTAGTAAACACGAAGATTTGGTCAAGCAAACCTTTATGACTCTGGTTACGAAGGATGCACACCGTTTGGCGGCTCAACACGGCGCACTGGCTACAGGAGGGATCTTTCTCTATGTACCACGCAATGTAGAGGTGGAAATCCCATTCCAAGGCCTCTTCTATGCCGAAGGGGAACAAGTTGCGATTTTCCCACATGTAGTGATTGTCGCAGAGGAGAATAGCCGTGTAGAATTTGTGGCAAATTTTACTTCCAAAGGGGAGGTAGCACTCTCTAATGCCGTGATTGAAGTCGTTGCGAAGCAAAATGCAAAGGTGCGGCTTGCTACGGTTAGTCACATGGGGGCTTCGACAGTTGATGTGTTATATCGACGTGCTAATATCGGCCGGGATGCAGAAGTAGAATATATTATTGCCGATCTTAGCGAAGGTCGCATCATTTCTGATAGTACAAGTCATCTGAATGAATCAGGCGGTATCGCAAACGTAAAATCCGTAGCCCTTGGTTCTGGAGATATGAGAGCCAATATTACTTCCTCAGCGTACCATTGGGGTACACATACTGCGAGTGACGTAAATGCGCGCGCGGTGATGAAAGATAACGCTTCTAGCATTACAAACAGTATTACGAAGATCGAGAAGGGCGCTAGTAAAGCGGATGGTCAACAATCGAGTAAAGTGCTAATGCTTAGTGACCAGTCTCGTGGCGATTCAAACCCCATTTTGCTCATTGATGAAAATGACGTAACAGCGGGTCATGCGGCTTCGGTTGGCCGGGTGGATGAAAATCAGTTGTATTATCTAATGTCTCGTGGAATTTCGCGTGTAGAGGCAGAGCGTCTCGTTGTTCGCGGATTCTTGGATGCAGTTGTTTCGGAAATCCCTTCGGATAGCTTGCGTAAAACGATTCATCAGCTAATCGAGAGGAAACTACGATGACCAACCCATGGAAAAAGGATTTTCCGATCCTACACCAACAGGTAAACGGTCACCCGTTAGTTTATTTGGATAGTGGAGCAACTTCTCAGAAACCGTATCCCGTTATCGAAGCAATGACCCAGTATTATGAGGGTTATAACTCAAATGTTCACCGGGGCGTTCATACTTTAGGTACAAGGGCAACAGATGGATTTGAAGGTGCTCGTGAAAAGGTACGCAAATTCATTCATGCTAAGTCGGTCCAAGAGATTATTTTTACTCGGGGTACGACAACGGCGATCAATCTAGTTGCCTCTAGTTATGCCAGAGCGAATCTAAAGCCGGGTGATGAGATTATCACCACAGTTGCGGAACATCATAGTAATTTCATCCCTTGGCAACAGGCGGCTAAAGCGACAGGAGCTACTTTTACTTTCTTTCCGCTAGAAGCAGATGGAACACTGGATTTAGAGAAAGTAGCTGAGATGATCACACCGCAAACGAAGATGGTAGCGATCCATCATTTATCCAATGTGATGGGGACGGTACAACCGATTAAAGAACTTGCACAGATGGTTCATGCGGTGGGCGGTGTCATCTCTGTAGATGGGGCTCAAGCGGCGCCGCATATGAAAGTGGACGTTCAAGACTTGGATGTAGACTTCTATCAATTTTCGGGTCATAAAATGATGGGGCCTACGGGAATCGGGGTACTGTACGGGAAAAAATCCTTGCTCGAACAGATGGAACCGATTGAATTTGGTGGAGAGATGATCGACTTTGTCGACTTGCATGATTCTACTTGGAAAGAGCTACCTTGGAAGTTTGAAGGTGGGACTCCGATCATCGCAGGGGCGATTGGCCTCGGTGCTGCTATCGACTATCTAGAGTCCGTAGGAATGGATATAATAGAGGAGCACGATCGCAAACTGGCTACGTATGCAGCCGAGCAGATGAGTCAGATCGAGGGGCTTACGATTTATGGTCCTAAATCACACCGTACCGGCCTTGTCACATTTAACCTAGGTGATGTTCACCCACATGATGTGGCTACGGTGCTTGATGCAGAGGGAATTGCCGTTCGTGCTGGGCATCATTGTTGTCAACCGTTGATGAGATGGTTAAAAGCATCTGCTACAGCGCGTGCGAGCTTTTATCTCTATAATGACGAATCAGACATAGACGCCCTTGTAAAAGGATTAAAAAAGACAAAGGAGTACTTCGGACATGTCTTTAGATGATCTTTATCGTCGCGTCATCATGGATCATTATCAACATCCGCGTAATAAAGGGACGTTTGAAGATGGAACGGTCTCAATTGAGCTGAACAATCCTACATGTGGAGATCGTATTTCCCTACAACTCCACTTAGAAAAGGGTAAGATTACGAAGGCGATGTTTACGGGTGAAGGTTGCTCGATCAGCCTATCTTCCGCCTCTATGATGACAGAAGCAGTAAAAGGGCTAACGTACGAACAAGCTCTAGAACTTGTTGATCTATTTTCTCGTATGATGCAGGGTGAAGAGATTGACATGGAAAAATTTCCATTAGAAGATATTGAAGCTCTGACTGGAGTGGCAAAATTTCCCGCCCGTATCAAATGTGCAACGCTGGCATGGAAAGCTCTAGAAAAAGGGGTAAATGAACATAAATAGTTGAAGGAGGAGAGAAACATGGCACAAAATGTACCTGATTACAGTGATGTACCTGAAATCTCCGATTATAAATACGGATTTCGCGATAAAGATGTATCGGTGTTCCGTTCAAAACGGGGTCTTAACCGTCAGATCGTAGAGGAAATTTCTCGTATGAAGGGTGAGTCGGACTGGATGTTGCAGTTTCGTCTCAAGGCACTCGAGCAATTTGAAAAGATGCCCATGCCGGATGATCTGAATAGCAAATGGTTTTCCTTGCTACCAGGTGATCTAAGTGAATTGGACTTCGATAACATCACTTACTATGTGAAGCCTTCTGAACGACAAGGTAAGACATGGGAAGAGGTACCAGACGAGATTAAGCAGACATTTGACAAGCTGGGAATTCCAGAGGCAGAGCAAAAATTCTTAGCAGGTGTATCGGCTCAGTATGAATCTGAAGTAGTCTATCACAGCATGCAAAAGGAACTGGAAGATCAAGGTGTGATCTTCTGCGATACGGATACGGCTCTTCGTGAGCATCCAGAAATCTTCCAAGAATACTTTGGAACGGTTATTCCGACGGCAGATAATAAGTTTTCTGCGCTAAATAGTGCGGTATGGTCTGGTGGATCTTTCATCTATGTACCACCTGGTGTGAAATGCGAAGTGCCATTACAAGCTTATTTCCGCATTAACTCAGAGAATATGGGACAATTTGAGCGCACTCTCATCATTGCGGATGAAGGAAGCTTTGTTCACTATGTAGAGGGTTGTACGGCTCCGATCTACAGCACAGATTCCCTTCATAGTGCGGTCGTTGAGATTGTGGTAAAGAAAAATGCTCGTGTTCGTTATACCACCATCCAAAACTGGGCTCCAAACATCTACAACCTTGTGACGAAGCGCGCTGTTTGTGAAGCAGGCGGACACATGGAATGGGTAGATGGTAACATTGGTTCCAAACTTACCATGAAGTATCCAGCTGTGGTGATGAAAGGTGAAGGCGGGAAGGCAGATATTCTTTCCATTGCTGTAGCCGGAAAAGAACAACATCAAGATGCGGGTGCGAAAGTAACGATGCTGGCCCCTAACTGTACGGCTACGATTATTTCGAAGTCGATTAGTAAACAGGGTGGGAAAGTTACCTATCGTGGTCTAACCAAATTTGGTAAGAAATCCGAGGGATCGAAGGCAAATGTGAAATGTGACACCCTCATCTTGGATGACCAGTCTACTTCGGATACGATTCCGTATAATGAAATCCAAAACGATAACATTATGCTGGAGCATGAAGCGACGGTATCGAAAGTGTCCGAGGATCAACTTTTCTACTTGATGAGTCGTGGACTTTCGGAAAATGAAGCAACCCAGATGATTATTATGGGCTTTATTGAACCGTTTACGAAAGAGTTACCAATGGAATATGCAGTTGAGATGAACCGTCTGATCAAGTTTGAGATGGAAGGCTCGATTGGTTAATCCATATATACAAAAACACGTTAGAGACTAGAAGCTCTGACGTGTTTTTGTTTTTTATAAGATCTCATCGTCGAGGCGAATATCGTTCGTTGAACGAGGCTACATGTGTTAGATAACGACTCATCAACTCAACCGCAACAGAAATAGCATCTTCGCTTGGCTCAATCTGTGGATGATGGAGTCCGTAGGGGGTGTCGACGCCTAACCAGAACATCATCCCAGGGATTTGTTCAAGGAAGTATCCGAAGTCTTCGCCTGTGAGAGCTTCCTTGCATTCAATAAGCTGAAATGCTGTTTCTGTACGGGTCCAGTTCATAAATTCTTGGGTAAGTTGGTGGTGGTTATATACTTGGCAATAGTTTGATCCCCATGTGAGGGTTCCTTTGCATTGAAACGATTCTTCGATGCCCCGGATGATGGATTGACATCGTTCTTTTATCAGTTCCATGGATTCGGCAGATAAAGTGCGAATCGTTCCTTCAAGAAGTGCTTCTCCTGCAATGATGTTTTCTTTCGTACCGGCATGTAGTTTCCCGATGGTAATAATGGCTGAATCGAGGGGATTCATATTACGAGCTACGACGGTTTGTAGTTGACCGACCAGCTGTGATGCGGCGACCACCATGTCATGGGCGAGATGGGGATAGGCAGCATGGCCACTTTTTCCTTGCAGATGGATAAAGATTTCTTGCGTATTGGCGAATAAGATCCCGGGGCGGGTGGCAATGGTACCAACTGGGTATTCGGGTGCGATGTGAAGCGCATAGATCTGATCGGGTTTCCAGCGCTGAAATTCTTCACTTTGGAGCATGGGCTCTGCACCGCCGGGTCCCTCTTCGGCAGGTTGGAAGAGGAATAGCAAGTGATCATCGACGGGATGATGAATGAAGTGATGAATGAGACCGAGTGCAATGGTCATATGTACATCGTGGCCACAAGCATGCATATACCCTTGATGCTTCGAAGGGAAGGGAAGGGTCGTTTGCTCAGTGAGTGGCAAACCGTCCATGTCTGTCCGATAGGCGATGGTTTGACGTGGTTTTCTTCCTGTGATCCGCACCAGTATTCCAGTTCGCCATGTTTGCAGTTCGAAGCGATCTTGTGGTAGGAACTTGAGAAACGATAGGATATATGCTTGGGTTTGAAACTCTTCGAATCCGGGTTCGGGAATTTGGTGGAGATCGCGGCGGATGTGGACTAGGTCAGGCTTCATCGGTGTGGTTCTCCTTTCAGGGTTGACGATGATTAGGCTAACTGTAGTAAGACTTCCCTTATAGTAGTGAGGAAATGTTTGGTTTCGCTCTTTTGTAGGGTTAGAGGTGGGAGAAGTCTGATGACGGTTTTGGCAGCGATGTCTACTAGGATACCGTGTTTCAGGAGTTCACTTTGGATATGAGTGACTTGTTCTGCTGTGAGCTGGGTGCGAATTCCGATCATCATACCACGACCTTGGATGGTGGTGATTTGTTCGGGGAATTGCCCTTGTAGCATGTGTAAGCCAGCCCAAAGTTCTTGTGCGGCGAGACGTCCTTTTTCTAATAATCCTTCTTCTAGCAATAGATCTAGGACGGTATTTCCTAGGGCCGCGCTGAGAGGGGAGGGGGCAAAGGTGGTTCCATGATCGCCGTACCCGAATACGTCGGCTGCTTTGTGATTTGCGATGATTCCGCCAAGTGGAAGTCCGCCACCAATCCCTTTAGCAAATAGGATAAGATCAGGATGGAGTCCCGGTAAGTCTTCATGTTGATAGGCAAATAGAGAGCCTGTACGTCCGATGCCGGTTTGAATCTCATCGAGAGCAAATAGCATTCCGTGTTCTTGGCATAATTCTTGGGCACGGAGCAGAAAGTTGTGTGATAGGGCATGAACGCCGCCAGCGCCAAGAATCGGTTCGAATAGGGCAGCGGCGGGCTTTTCGGCATGGCAAATGTCTTCTAGTTGTTCGATGGTTGTTGCTTCAAACACAGGGTAGTTTAACTCTGGAAAATCTTGATAAATATGAGATTGACGTGTGAGACGGACTGCACCTAGTGTTCGGCCGTGAAAGCCATTTGTATACACGATTATGCCGTGTCGATCAGGAGCATATGTCTTACTCCATTTGTGTATGAGTTTAATAGCAGCTTCTGTTGCTTCGGCACCAGAGTTGCAGAAGTATACTTTTCCATCTTGGACAGTATTCTCGACAAGCCTTTGCGCTAGCGAAATAGCAGGGGAGTTTAAGAAAAGGTTGCTAATATGTAGAAAACGTTTTCCTTGTTCCACTAATGTTTCCATGAGACGAGGGTGGGAGTGGCCGAGTGTATTGACCCCAAGACCTGTGAAAAGGTCTAAGTATGTATTGCCTTCCATATCATGTAGATAATTGCCATGGGCGTGATCAATGGCGATGGGAAGGCGTTTTACCGTATGCATGATAAAGGTTTCATCTAGTTCCTGAGTCGATTTCATGAAGCGTCACCTCACACGAGTTTGAAATATGAAAAGGAGCCCCGAAGGGCCCTCTCTGCTACAATTGGCGTAATTCTTGTTTGATTTCAGTTTTAGAGCGGGTTTTTTCATCGATCTCTTTGATGATCCGAGCAGGAGTACCCGCTACCACCACATTTGGCGGAACGTCGTCTACCACAACGGCTCCAGCGGCTACGACGGAACCCTCTCCAATACGGACCCCTTCTAAGACCACCGCATTTGCTCCGATTAATACATTATCTTCTACGATGACTGGAGTAGCGGACGGTGGCTCGATCACCCCTGCGATCACAACGCCTGCTCCGATGTGACAATTTTTACCCACGGTACCACGTCCGCCGATCACTGCATTCATGTCGACCATGGTTCCTTCCCCGATCACAGAGCCGATATTAATGACAGCTCCCATCATGATGACTGCGTTTGCCCCGATTTCGACTTGATCACGAATAATAGCTCCTGGTTCGATACGAGCATGGATATGTTTGTTTTCAAGAAGCGGAATAGCAGAGTTGCGCCGATCGTTTTCTATCACGAAGTCTTCGATCTGAGACTCATGTGCCTGTAAGAGTGGCTTGATGTCTTTCCAATCACCAAAAAGGGTGCCTACATTGCCGTTAATAAATGATTTTATATTTTCTCCAAAGGATACACTTTCTAACTGTCCTTTTATGTATACTTTTACAGGAGTTTTTTTCTCGCTGTTCTTGATAAAGTCAATGATCTGATTCGCATCCATCAGTTTCATAGGTGTTCATCCCCTTTGGCATTCTAAAAAATACAGCTAACTTGTTAAAGTATAGCACACTCGATTTGGGTACTAAAGATTAGATAATATCGTTGTGAACGATATAGGACTCTTGTTTCGTTTGCTGAAGAGAATACGTCTTCCGCATACAATGGATAAATTCCTTATCATCGATTCCCTCATAGCAGCTAGCTAGTTGCATCCATAGTTTTGCTTCTCTTTCTTTATACTCATGCTTTTCTGCTAGAGCTACCGCTTGCTGTAAATGCTCGATGGCTTCCGCTGTCTGCCCTCGTTTACGGCAAATCTCACCCATGACAGATAGATTCGAAATCAGGCGTGCTGCATCTTGATATTTCTTGGAAATCGTAATGGCCTCCAGAAAATATTCGTAGGACTTGTCTAGTTCTTCATTTACCATAGATAGAAGGCCGAATTGGGTATAGACGCTGGCTAATCGCGCGCCATCTGGGAAAGATCCGCGTAGCTTTTGGGCTGTCTCGAGAGCTTGTTCGGCTAAGTGATATTTCTTCTGCTCTAGGTAGATGGAGCCAAGAAGTGTCCAGAGTTCGAATAGGGAGACGAGCTTCCCATTTCTTCTCGCAAGGGTAATTCCTTGTAAGGTAAACTGGATTGCTTCATCAAGGAAACCGGAGCGTTTCGAAAAATCAGCTCGGAGCCAATAGAACATTAGTTTTGTTTCAATTCGATCCACTTGCTCTACTTCGTCCCATATCTCTTGGATTAATTGCATCCCTTCTGTAATACGACCTAAACGCTGTAGGCAGACCCCTTTGTTTCTCAGTAGGAGATGCCGAATATGAAGGCGCTCTCCCCCCTGTACCCAGACGTTTAAGCCCTGATTTGCATAGGTGAGGGCTTGAGAAAGGCTGTTTTGGAGATAACAGATCACACCTAACATGAGGTAACCAGCCGATTCAATGTTATTTTCTCGGTTTTCTCCTTGTTGGGCACTGCGAATCGCATTATGAAAAGCGCGCTCTGCTTGGCGATACTTCTTTTTCGAAAAATAACATCTACCTTTGGAGTAGTAAACTTGAGGAATTAACGGATGATGATCATCAACAGGCATGCTGTCTAGGGTTTGTAAAGCTTCATCAAATTTTCCGATCTCGCGAAGAGTACTAACGATTTGTAGCTGAACAAATAACTCTTGTAATTCTTGTTGTTCTTTTTCTAGAATTTCAGGTAGCTTTTGGACAGGGATATCTAATTTATCTAGCAAATAGGTTACTTTTTCTGGACTTACATGCGCTACACCACGCTCAATATTACTAACAGTGGCAGGGGAGATATTTTCGTCTGCCAAGTCTTCCAGTCTTAATCCACGTTCTTTTCTTACTCTGCGGATTACTTCGCCCATTTCATGAAGTGAGATTAGGGTCATGTTGGTTCACCTCGGTTTTTTATGTAAGATTGTATATCAAAAAAAAAGGCTATAAATAGATTAAACGCTAAAACGGAAAGGGGAAAGGAGTTGTTATACATATGGAAAATATGCAAAGAGGTAATCATTACAATTACACATCGCTATTTTGAAGATCGGATGGGGGACTTAGCGGCTCAATTGGCATATTATCTGTTGCTTTCATTATTTCCATTTTTAATGTTAGCTTTCACGATCATTGGATATCTTCCGATTTCAGGTACAGAGCTTCTTGAAACAATCCATCCTTATGCGCCACCCTCTACTTATGAACTTATTCGTACCAATTTGTATGGTATTATGGATCAAAAGAATGGTAAAGCACTTTCGATCAGCTTGGTGGCAACCATCTATATCGCCTCACTCGCATTCCACTCTATTATACGTATATTAAATAATGCGTATCAAGTAAAGCAAGAACGTACTTTTTGGAAGCAGTTATGGGTCGGCTTTTTCTTGATGGTAGGTATTTTAATAGGGTTGATTGTTTCGCTAGTTGTTTCTATATTTGGGGAAGTGTTGGCGCATACCCTATTCCCTTGGCTCGGGGCAACATCAGGCTTTATTGATATATGGTTGCTTCTACGTTGGTCGGCAGGGAGTATGATTTTATTTATCGTTTTTTTCTTCCTATATGTATTTGCTCCTCACACCCACGTCGGATATCGGGATGCACTCCCTGGGGCATTATTTGCTACATTTGGTTGGCAAATCAGCTCATACTTTTTTGCGATCTATGTAGGGAGATTTGGCAATTACTCATTAGTGTATGGGAATTTAGGAGCTTGGATGGTGTTATTGGGTTGGTTCTATTTAAGCGCGCTCATTTTAATTATAGGCGGGATGTTTAACGCCACCCTTTGTCAGATTCTGGACAGAATGAAGGACAGTAAACAGGAAAGCGGGTGAATCGAATGCCCCAATCAAAGTGGTTTTTGTTTGGTTATGGGATCGTTATATTGTTTTTAATTATACTGCTCGGAAGTCAAATTAGCTTTATCTTTCATCCGGTTGTTATTTTTTTCCAAACTTTATTTTTCCCATTTCTCATATCAGGGGTCTTGTTTTATTTGCTTCGTCCCGTCGTGGATACCCTAATGAAACTTCGATTTCCACGATCTCTTGCTATTTTAACCATTTATCTAATCGGGATCGGATTGATGGTCCTATTTGGATTTTTAATCGGTCCCCCACTGAGCGATCAAGTCGAGAAATTAATCAAAAATCTCCCGACGATGATGGATGTGGCACAAGTACAGTTTGTCAAAATGTCACATCATCCTTGGATTGAGCCGTATGTCGATTGGAATGAGATATCTCAAACGGTAGTAGGCTATCTGAAAACGAGTTACGCTGTAATCGGTAATAACATTGCTAATTTCATTAGTGTCGTTACCAACATCATCACGGTTCTGGTTACGGTTCCATTTATCTTGTATTACATGTTACGGGAAGGACATAAAACGCCCGATTATTTCTTGCAACTGTTCCCCGAGTGGGAGAGGAAGCAAGGAATGGCGATATTACGTGACTTAGATCAAGCGCTTAGCTCGTATATCAAAGGTCAAGTGATTGTCAGCATGTCGATTGGAGCATTGTTGTACATCGGTTATCTCATCATCGGAATCGATTACTCGCTCCTACTGGCGATTATCGCAATGTTTACCAATGTGATCCCATTTATCGGCCCTTTATTAGGAACGATTCCAGCGCTCATCGTGGCATTGATTACCTCGCCTGATATGGTGTACCAAGTAGTCATTGTCGCTGTCATCGCACAGCAACTCGAAGGCAATCTCATCTCACCTTATGTGATGGGGAAAAGTTTACAGATTCATCCATTGACGATTATTTTGGTGTTATTAGTGGCAGGTAGCTTAGGGGGGTTCCTGGGGCTGTTGCTGGCGGTTCCTACCTATGCTGTGTCGAAGGTGATCGTGGTACATGCGTATCGTTTGTATGCGCTAAGGAGACAGGATCGGTCGCTTGGGATACATAAGTGATTGATCGGATACGGCGAGGTCAATCCGATAAAGTCGTATCCGTACATTTATGATTTCCCTAGAGCGTAAACAATCTCGATTCATCCATATATGAATTAAATAGATTTGTATAAGAGTCACTTCTCTTAATCTCCACATATTATATGAAAGAAAACAATATGGGAGGCCTTCTTCTATGAATATGATCGAGACGAAAAATGTGGAGCTTTCCCCGCCGTGGGTCACATATTTTAATGAAATCAAGTACTCAGTGGGTGCGGATCCTAGTGTAACAGTAGGCCCCCTTATTCCGGTTGTAGATGTTTATCTTATCATTGTCATAGTATCAGACAATGAAAAAGCGAAGGCCATCGCTACGCTCCTCCACCCTACGAAAACCTTCGGAAATGTCGAAGTCTTAGTTGTCGTTATTAATACGCATGGAGAACTGATTACTCCCTTACCTTGTCCTTTAGATGCTTTCGAAATCGCAAGCATCTTTCAGACTGCATTAACCGGTAATGACTTCTTCCAAGAAGTTGTCGTACAACCTCAACTACCCGATGAACCAGACGCTGTCTACCCTGTTTTCAAGCCAGAAGTCATTCAGTTTTTTAATGATGATATCTCAAATCTATGTAATACTTTTACTGGAGTTGCTGCAAATGTATTTCAAGATGTTTTAAGAAATCAAATTTGCGAAGTTTCTATTTTGTTTTCTACTAGTTGTGATGAGGAGTCATAGACTTTACTTGCAAAAAAATAACCTAGCACATAGCCTAGGTTATTTTTTTTGCAGAAATAATAGCGGATCTCGGGCATCGGAAGAGGGATTTGAGCCGACGTGCACCTCAAAGTGAAGATGGGGACCAGTTGAGCGGCCGATTTGCTTGATTTGAGCGATATATTGGCCTTTGGTTACCTTTGTACCGACATGGATGTTTCCGTAGGGGATGGTATGTCCGTACCAAGAAATGAGTCCATTAGTATGCTTGATGCCTAAGTAATGGCCAAAACCACCTGGATTATCTTTATCTATATAGATCACGCCATCACCGGCTGCACGGACTAAGGTATTTTCGGCACAAGCTAGATCAAGTCCACGATGAAAGTGTCCAGGTCTACGTTCATTCCATCTTCCTGTAATTGGGCAGTTGGCTACGGGCCAGACAAGTGTTCCTCCAGTATATTTCACATTCCCATCAATCGTAACTCTACCTGTAAAGACATTCGCCTGAGAGGCTACCTCATTTACATAATCCCAGCCACCATCACCTGCAAATTTTGAATCTAGTTTGTAAATGCCACAGATGACGTTGTCACCGTAGGTGTTAACGGTTTGTTCTCCTAACTGATGGGTTGCATCCTTTTTACAAATTCCTTTTTGTGTATCGGCTTCTTCTTTTAACGTTTGGGCCAAGTCGAAAATGTAATCTTTAACGGGTGCAAGGTTTGCTTCTCCAGCAAATTTGCCCATTCGTTCGGGGACTTTTTTTACATAATTTTGTGTCTCTTGAAACGGTGGAACTCCACCATAACGCTTTACATTTCCCGCTCCAGCATTATAAGCAGCTAGTGTGTATTTTATGTTTCCATTGTAATGATTTAGATGGTTCACTAGAAGCTGGACGCCGCGATCGATATTATTAACCGGGATTTTGCAATCTTGAATACTCCACTGACGAGCCTCACAGTTAGAGGGCATGAGTTGCATTAAGCCAACAGCTCCAGCAGAAGAAACGACATTTGGATTAAAATTACTCTCTTGCTCCATCACGGCGGCAACTAAAGCAGGTGTAACTTGATATTTTCGATCTTTGTTCCAACGATGAAGGGCCGACTCGATATACTCTTTATACTTTACATCAGGAACCGCTCCACTTACTTTAGAAGCATGTGAAGAGTATGGAGGGCTTTTCGCATGAATTGCCGCTAGGATTTCCCAAGGCATGTTGTATTTTGCGGCGGCTTCTTCGTAATAGTCGCGAAAGATAGACATAGTGGTGGTCGTGCCATCTTCAGGTAAGGCTTCCGGTTTATTTAGAAAGGGGATCACCATAAAGATCGTAAAGGTGATGAGTAGAAGGATCAAAATGCTAGGGAGCGTGCCCATTCCAATAAAAAGGGCCATAAGGGAATCTCGATCTTTTCTGTTGTTTAGGTTAGTCGGCAGCATTGGCACTTTCTAACCACCTTACCTTCCATGTATCGCCACTGGGCTTTAATAGGATTGAGATGAATTGAGGTTCGGTTACAGCTTTGTTATCAGAGCCAGTAAAGGTAATATGGGCGATTAGCTCTAGACGAATATCTTGTGTATCCTCGGTAGCTCTCGACTCGATTTTAAAATCTCGGAATTCCATTTTCTTCGTGTCTGCAAACGGCTCCTTATATTGAGCTTTTAACATTTCGTAGAGAGAGGAATCTAAGCGGTTTTTTACCCGTTCTACATGTGCGGTTGGTTGTTTGGTATCATATTGGTAGAAATCTTTAAAAAATGTAGTGAGAAATGGTTCTACTTGTGATTCCCGTTTCTGCTGGTTTTCTAATATTTGTTTTGCTTCAGGATCTTGTTGATCTTTTTTTTTCGTTTCTTCTATATCTTGGGGCGGTGTGGTAGGAATCAAGGTAGGTGGCTTATTCTTCTCAGATGCTGATTGGGCCGCTGGCTGTTCTGTTTCAAAAGGGATTCTACTAATAAAAATAAAAATGAGGATGGCTGTAAAGCCAATCAGTAACCAAAATTGAAATTTACTTAGTTTCATCTACCTCTTGCTCCTTAAAAAACGACATTTTTCACTATAGTTAGATTATATAGAAAAATTGTTGAAAAGGAAATAATTTGTAAAAAGATGCGAGGTATCAGAAAATAATAAGCTCCCCTCAGTAAAAATAGTGCCCCATTTCAAGGCTCAATGAAAAGGGTTGCCTATCCACTTCTAGGCAACCCGCTACAATCAATTTGTATCTGTAAATAGACCTTACCTTGCCGTCACCGCTCCGAAAGATCTTGCACTTGCTCTTGGATTTCATCCAGAAGTTGCTTCTTCGTTTCCCAAAGCGTATCAGAGAGGTTTACAGCATATTCTTCTGGATTTAAGATGCGGAGATACTCTTCCCAAAACTGATCCATCTGTTGTTGATGGAATTGACGGATCTCATCTAGTTTTGGTAATGAATAGACAAGATTTCCTTCCTGAAAAATAGGTACATGGAGCGGTTCAATTCGATAATTCCGGATTGTTTTCTTCTTAAATGAGTGAACAGGGTGAATTAACAAGAGAGGTTCGGCTGGATTTAGCTCCTCGTTTACTTCCATGATGTAGTCTGCCTGCGCTTTGTTTGTTTTTAAATCGATGATTCGGACGATTTTTTTTCGGCCGGGAGTTGATACTTTGATCGGATTAGATGAAATTTTAAGCGTAGGTGTCCACTGGTTTTCTTCTAATCGCGAGACCATCTTATAAACACAACCGAGAGATGGTTGATCGTGAGCGGTAATGAGTTTGGTTCCAACACCCCAACTGTCGATTCGGGCCCCTTGGGCTTTTAGATTTAGAATGGTTTGTTCATCTAGATCATTTGAAGCGACAATCTTTGTATCTGTTAATCCTGCTTCATCCAGCATTCTGCGGGCTTGTTTAGAAAGATATGCTAAATCTCCGCTATCTAATCGAATTCCTTTTAAGGTATAACCTTTCTCCCGTAACTCCAGCCCAACTTGAATTGCATGGGGAACACCACTCTTTAGCGTGTCATAGGTATCAACCAGTAAGACGGCTTGATCGGGAAATGCATCTGCATAGGCACGAAACGCTTCTAATTCACTAGAGAAATCTTGCACCCAAGCATGAGCATGTGTACCGCTAGTTGGGATACCAAATGTTTTCCCTGCCAGTACATTAGAAGTGGCGTTAAAGCCAGAGATATAGGCGGATCGTGCTCCCCAGACTGCGGCATCTGCTTCTTGAGCACGACGGGTTCCAAATTCCATCAATGTATCTTGCTCCCCGACGATATGACGAATACGAGCTGCCTTGGTAGCTACTAGCGTCTGAAAGCCTGTAAAGTTTAATAAAGCCGTCTCAATGAGATGAAGTTCATTCACATTTCCCTCTAAGCGCATGACCGGCTCGTTTGGAAAGATGAGCGAGCCTTCACGAAATGCATACAAATCTCCTGTAAAGCGAAATTGGCGGAGATATTCTAAAAATGGGGCATTATAGGATGGAGATAAAGATTGTATGTAGGAAAGGTCTTCTTCGGTGAATCGGACATTTTGCAAGTAAGTAATAGCCCGCTCTAACCCTGCAAAAACAGCATATCCATTGCCGAAGGGAAGGGTGCGGAAGTAAAGATCAAATGCACGCCTTTTGGTATGATTTCCTTGTTTCCAATGGGCAAACATCATCGTAATTTGGTACTGATCTGTGTGCAGGGCCGAAGCAAAATTGTGTTTCATGCTGTTCTCGCTCCTCTATATGGCTGTATTTACTATGCTACAATAAGAAACATACATAGATAGAAGTGGGGCGTAATAATCGAATGAACCAAGTCCGAATAGGAGTTTGTGGTTGGGGAGACCATGTTTTTAGTACGCAAGCGTCTAAGATAAAAGATAAATTAGTGGATTATACAAGCCACTTTCCTATTGTGGAGTTAGATAGTACGTTTCACGCGATTGCGAATGTAGACCGCGTAGCGAAATGGGTAGAGCAGACGCCCGAGACATTTCGCTTTCTAGTGAAGCCGTATCGAGAGCTTACGGGTCACGGACGACCCAGTCAATTCCCTGAGAGACCGTGGGAAGAGATTGTGAAGGCAGTAAAAGAATCTTTTGAGCCTATGCGGATAGCAGGGAAATGTGAATTGATGCTTTTTCAATTTCCTCCTTGGTATGATTGTTCACAAAAGCATGTTCGATACATACGAAAAGTAAAAGAAGCATTTTCTGAATATCGTTTGGCCATCGAGTTTCGCAACCAAAGCTGGTTTAGTGAATCGATGTGTGACCAAACCCTACGGTTCTTAACCGATGAGAAGCTGGTCCATGTTGTATGTGATGAACCACAGGCCGGAATTCATTCTGTGCCGATCGTGGCGACATCTACTCACCCGACATATAGTGTAGTGAGATTTCATGGACGGAATAAAGCTGGCTGGGATCAGCCTGGGAACCCGAACTGGCGTGATATTCGCTATGCCTACGACTACTCAGAGGAAGAAATTTCAGAGTGGGTTCCCAGAATACAAAGTTTAGCAACAAGTAGTCAAGAAGTATATGTATTATTTAATAATAATTCACAAGGCCACGCTGTCAAAAGTGCGAGGAAGATGATGAAACAGCTAGGTATTTCCTATGAAGGACTTGCACCGAGGCAATTAAGTTTACTGGACTGGATGGAGTAATCACATGGATGATATCGTAATATGGGGATCGTTATTATTAATTGGTTATGTAGCAGGTACGATTGGGAGTATAGTAGGACTTGGCGGCGGTATTATTATTGTTCCAGCGCTGTTGTATTTAGCACATTTTTTTCCACCTTTTCGCATGATTAGTCCGCCGATAGCTGTGGGAACCTCTTTATTTTTAATTGTGATTACTTCCCTTGCTTCGACTCTGAGCTTTCACAAACAAAAGCGAATTGATTTTACGAGCGGATGGCTATTTTTTCTCGGATGTGGACCGGGTGCGATGATAGGTGCATACTTATCGCGCTATCTACAATCCAACCTCTTTCTAATGGGTTTTGGTATCTTTATGCTGGTGATCTCTTTTGTTCTCATGATAAAAGATCGAATTAGATGGATGAGATATACAGGGTCTCAGGTGAGAACTCATACGGATCCAGACGGACATAAATGGACATACGGATATAATCGATGGCTAGTATTGGGGATGTCCTTTCCCATCGGGATTCTTTCAGGACTTTTAGGGATCGGTGGTGGGGCCTTGATGGTTCCGATCATGCTTATCGTGTTTCGGTTCCCTCCGCATGTAGCTACAGCTACCTCGATGTTTGCTATTTTTTTATCGTCTATTCTGGGTAGTGGTATTCAGGCTTTTCAAGCACATATTCATTGGATGGCGGTCTTGCTATTAGCTCCTGGAGCTTGGCTGGGAGGCAAAACAGGAGCTTGGATTTCATCTCGTCTAGAGAGTAAATACTTGCTACGAGCTTTTGAAACGTTACTAGTAGTGATTGCGATAAAGATGATCTATGACGGATTGACCTTGTGAGGAGGACCTTTATATGAGGCATGTAATTCGTCTTTACCATACAAATGATCTACATAGCCATATGGAGGAAATGGAGAGAATTCATAGCTTCGTGGTTCGGAAAAGAGAGGAAGCAGAGTTAAGAGATGACTCGTTTCTTCTTGTTGATTTGGGCGATCATGCCGATCGGTTTCGCATGGAGACGGAAGGCACTATGGGGATAGCGAATCGTAAGATCTTAGATTATACAGGCTATGACATCGTAACGTTAGGAAATAATGAGTTGTTAACGATTTCGGATATCCATTTGGCTACGATGTATCATCAGTCTTCTTTTTCAGTGGTAAGTAGTAATGTTCGTCAGAAAGAAGATCAAGGGTTACCAGCTTGGATTAGGCCTTGGGAGATTAAAGAGATAAGAGGAGTACGCATCGCATTTTTAGGGGCTACTATACCATATCCGTTGGTGTATGAGTTGCTAGGTTGGGATGTAGATGATCCGATGGAGTGTATAGCAAGGGATGTAGCGTTATTACGTTCACAGGTAGATGTGATCGTCGTTCTCTCCCATTTGGGTATATTTTGGGATCGTAAGATGGCAATGATGATTCCTGATGTGGACATTATTATAGGAGCGCATACTCACCATCTGTTAGCAGAGCCAGAACGTATCGGTACTACGATGATTGTAGCGGCAGGGAAGTTTGGAGAGTATGTCGGGGAAGTGCAGATTATCGTTGATCCAAATACAAATAATAACCTCTGTTTCGATGCTTGCGTCCATATGATGAAGATAGAAGAGCCTTCTGTTGAGATGGCTCATTTTATCCATAGTTTACGACTAGAGGCTGAGCATGTTATGACGAGACCGATTGCGCAATTAGAGGAAACACTGCCCATCTCGTGGAATAAGGAATCCATATTTGCTAATTTGCTCGCCGATGAACTTCGAACATGGACAGGTGCTCCGTTTTCTTTGGTCAATAGTGGAGTATTATTAGGGCCTCTAGTTGAAGGGGTTGTTACTTGGGAAAAATTACATAAACTTTGTCCCCATCCGATTAATCCAGTACTAGTCGAGATTTCAGGAAGGGCAATTCGCGAGGCATTAGAGCAATCCCTAGAACCATCTTATCAAAATAAAAAAATCCGTGGTTATGGATTTCGTGGGAAGATACTGGGTTCATTAGCGATATCGGGATTGCAGGTGGTAACCACTCGTACTGTTAACGAGAAGCAGAGCATACAAGCCATCTATATGGGGAATGAACAGTTAGAAGATGAGTATCGATATCAGTTAGCCACGATTGATATGTTTACTTTTGGTTCTGGATATGTCACTTTAAAAGAGAGTGAGTTACTGAGATACTATGTGCCCGAGTTCTTACGGGATCTCTTGAAGGATGCGATTCAAGATTCCTCCAAAATGGAGAAAGCAAAAGAAAAGCGTTGGCTTTCGAATGTCTCTTTTGAAACAGATTGTGGTACACTCACAGACATGAACTAAATAGCATGTTTTTGATAGATGAAAAGGAGGACTCCTCTTGAGTTTCGTAAATGATATTTATGAACTTTATCGTGATCAGCTTCGTGATGATGAAGATGATGTGATTACTATCGTCCTAAATCTATTGGAAGATCAATCACGTGAACATATGATTCAACTGATTCAAAATATGGGTGATGAAGAAGTAAATCAGATGATGGGGATTTATCTGGTTGAGATGTTAAAGATGAAGATGGTGCAAGATGGAAAAATCTCACCGTACAAGCCTGCGCCCGTTATTCCAACACGCATTCATTAACTTTGATAGAGAACTTATATTCATCGGCACTCTTTGGGCAGGATCGACATATAATGAAGAAAGAGATCCGAAATGGGGTGTTTGATTTGATTCAAATGAAGCCAATACATATTGGTGAATCAGTCGCAATGGGCATAGAAGTGAAATTACCCAAAACCACCCTTCTGGTCATTACCACAGAAAAAGGGTATATTATGTGCGGTGCGTTGGATGTAGGTTTATTAAACGAACGGTTAAGTGATCGTCAAATTATCGCAGCTAGGGCAGTAGGGGTAAAGACATTAGAGGAATTGCTGAGTGCACCTCTTGAGTCTGTGACTCACACGGCTGAAGATTTTGGGATTATTGCTGGGATGGCGGGAGAAGAAGCCCTCATCCGAATGATGTAATCGAAATGAATCGATGCACGCATATAGAAAGGAGCTTTTTTTGAACAGCATAAATGTTGTTCAAAAAAAGCTCTTTCTTTGTTGTGTGAAGGCACAGTTACTCTAATAACTTTTTTAACTCCTTAGATTCCGCTAGGGGTAGTAGACCATATTTTGTGTCAAGTGTCACTTCTGCTTCCCAGTTTTCATTAAACCAAATGTAGTACTTCTTCTCTTTAGATACATCCTCGTTCTTCTTTTTTGAAAACCAAAGCTGAACATCTTCCGGTTTCGTTCTCGCTGGTGTGGAGGCTTTCCAGTTAATCAAACCAATATATTGGTTGATACGATCGATTTTTTCCTTGTCTGAGATCTGTTTTTTCTCGCTCAAGGTGTTGTTAGCTTGTTTTTCTTGATAAATGACTAACTCATTTGTGCTGTTGCAACCCATGATGATGAAGAATATAGACATCACAAGGAATAGAAAGAGCAACTTTTTTTTCAACGTTATCCCGCCTCTATATATGATTGATAGTATAATTTCCCATAACCTTCGTTCATATACAAATAAAATATCTAACTATTCGTAATTTATTTTTTATTCATTCTATTACTTTGGATTTCAAGGGAAAAACGTCCTTATATTTCAGAGTCGTTTTAGTATGAAAATCAAGTGTTTTTCTTTACTCGTTCTATGTATTTCACTGACTTCCAGACCGACTCTTTATAAATAAAAAGAAAATTTTATTTTTTAAAAAAATTAGAAGGATAAATTCATTTATGTATCGAATATTTAGATTACAAAACAATTAAGGGGTGATTCATTTGTATAAACGTTCACTTTCGGTTGTAGCTGCTCTGGCATTGGGAGTTTCTATGGTGTTTTCCAATTCAATAGGAACCCAAGCTTCGGAGAATGAAGGTAGTTCAGAAATCATTGTCAAGTTCAAGCCAGGAACTTCATTAGCCCAAAGTTCCTCTCTCCATGCGAAAGCAGACAGCCAAGTGATCAAAACAAATAGCACACTTGGTTTTCAAGTAGTGAAGGTTCCAGCTGAGAAATCAGTTAAGCAAGCGATTCAAGAATACCAGAAAAATCCCGATGTATTGTATGTCGAGCCGAATCATGTATATCGTGCTACATTGGTTCCAAATGATACTGATTATGCAAAACAGTATGCCCTACAAAAGGTAGAGGCTGAAAAAGCTTGGGATATTACAAAAGGGTCTGGTCAAGTCAAGATCGCGATTTTGGATACAGGTGTAGATTACAACCACCTGGATTTGAAAGGGAAAGTAGAGAAGGGACGTGACTTTATCGACAATGATGATGATCCTATGGATGAAAATAAACATGGTACTCATTGTGCGGGAGTAGCTGCTGCTACAATGAACAATAGGGTTGGTATTGTTGGAATGGCACCAAATGTAAAAATTATCGCAGAGAGGGTCCTAGATGCAAAGGGGAATGGAACGGCAGATGGGGTGGCAAGCGGGATTACGCATGCGGCTGACCTAGGTGCTCATGTAATTAGTTTAAGCCTAGGTAGTACAGATGAATCTAAGGCATTACAAGATGCAGTCGATTACGCAGTAAGCAAGGGATCTACTATTGTTGCTGCAGCGGGAAATGACAACTCATCTACTCCCAACTATCCAGCTTACTATGAAAATGTCATTGCGGTAGCAGCAACGGATCAAAATGATCGTAAAGCCGACTTTTCTAACTATGGAAAGTGGGTAGATGTGGCAGCGCCTGGAGTAGATATTTACTCAACAGTTCTTGGTTCAGGTTATGAATCTATTTCCGGAACATCCATGGCAACGCCACTCGTAGCAGGGGTTGCAGGTCTTCTGGCTTCTCAAGGGAAAAAGGCAAATGAAATTCGTGCTTCCTTAGAAGAAACCGCAGATGCAATCCAAGGAACGGGTGACAACTGGACTCACGGTAGGGTTAATGCATACAAGGCTATGAGCCGATGAAGGAAAGATGATCGTTTCAAGATTTGACTACAAGACGAAGTGATAGCGTTGGTTTGCACTTCGTTTGCACTTTCCCTTTTCCCCCGTAATAAGCTCGATAAAGCTTTGTTATGTAAATCTGTAAAACCCTTGAAAACAAAGGAAAAAGCACCCTCATTATGAGAGTGCTTTTTCTTATAGTCCGAATTAACGAACGTTCAAACGATGAACGTTAGCGGATTGTGGACCACGGTCTCCCTCAACGATGTCGAACTCAACTGGCTCGCCTTCTTCGAGAGTTTTGAAACCTTCGGTTTGGATTGCGCTATAGTGTACGAATACATCGCCACCGTCTTCGCGCTCAAGGAAACCATAACCTTTATCAGCGTTAAACCATTTTACTTTACCCTTCATGCTTGGGGCCTCCTTCTTCATTAAAAAGCGGACAAACAGTCAAGCATTTAAACCTATTGATGAACCTATTGTTTCAACGTACAAGAGGCCACACAAGGTGAAACTTGATTCCCAACCACTTTTTAACGTAATATACGTATCCTACCATACAACGGGGAAAATAACAACAAAAGCAGGAAAAGAAAAATGTGATTTAAAACAAATGCTGATATGGCTTTAAATCAATCTGTTTTTTTTGTAAGGTTTCTTTTAGCCATTTGTGATCCCTTTTCGGGGTGGCTAGTATATACCCACGGATGATGTATTCTTCCTTTAGTTCTTTCGCTTTCTCAGACAGAGCAATCTCACCTATTTTGCCAGCAATTTTTTGTTTCGCTACATCGCGGAATAATTCTGGAACAGGTGCAACTAGATCCCGGAGGAGGGCTTTTTTCTCGTCTGTCCAGAGATGCAGTGTTTCGTTTATATAGTGCTCCTGCCAATCGAGCTCAGAACGGCCATCTTGTTTGGGTAATCGTTTTAGAAATTTACGAAACATAAAATATCCACCGATACACATAACCCCAAAAAGTGCTATCCAAAACAAGGTGTAGGCCCATTGAAGCCAGAGGGGTCTTATCATGATTCTCACCTCTATTTAATAAGATGATTTCTCATATTTTTTGGATTCTGGCTTCATTATATAGGGGATGGTGATAAAAAGACAACAAGTGACTTCTGTGAAAGAGTTGTGTTAGATTGGCGCTTAAAGCAGGTTTGTAATGAGGTTATCGGTTACGTGGAGCTAAGGTTTAAGACTCCTATTGACAGTGGGCTAACTCCTACTGGGACGGTTGTAATGATTGTATGGGTGTCTCCATCTATGACTGAGACCGTATTGTTCCCAACACCACCGTTGGTTACATAGATTCGATTTATGTTAGGGTTTACAGCCACTGAAGATGGGCGAGCTCCTACTTGAATCGTTGCGACGACAACATTTAAATTTCCGTTGATTACGGAGACGTTATCACTAAGACTATTCGCTACATAGACACAATTTGTACGTGTGTTTACAGCTACACCTACGAATCCTTCAATATAGAACGACGACCCTACTGTAGTGGTTGCCGTTATCGTATGGGTCATTCCGTCTATTACCGAGACTGTTCTATTGCCTTGGTTGAGTACATAAATCGTATTTGTGTTAGGGTTTACTGCTGAGGATGTGGGGAAAGATCCTGAAGGAATCAGGGTGAGTACAGTATTTGTGCCTCCATGTATGACAGAGACGTTATTATTACCACTGTTGGAAGCATAGATCCGATTTGTAATGGGATTCACGCTTACTCCTGATGCAATATTTCCCGCCGGAATGGTTGCCAATATTGTATTTGTAATTTCATCTATTACAATAACTTGATCGCTAATGTCAAAGGGCGGACGGGTTACGTAGATCCGGTTCCAAGAAGGATTTACTGCAAGTGCTCCTATTACGGCTGCTGTAAATGTATTGGTGATTATGTTTGTGTTCCCATCTACTACAGAGACTGTCACGCCATCATTAGGTATATAAATTTGTTTTGTAACAGGGTTTATCCCCAGTGCTCTTGGGCCACCCGCTATTGTAATGGTTGTGGATATGGTATTCGTGGTTCCATCTATAACGGAGACATTATTACTATCTACATTGACTACATATATACTTGATATATTTACGGGCCCAGTGGGTCCGGTAACCCCTGTTGAACCTATCGTTCCATCTGGTCCTGTAGATCCTGTGCCTCCCGTAGCCCCTGTGGCAGCGTTCTCCCCCATAGGTCCCGTCGTTCCTGTGATTCCAGTAGGCCCAATCTCCCCTGCGGTTCCATTGATTCCTGTCAATCCTGATGATCCAGAAGGTCCGGTTTCTCCCGTAGGTCCGGTGATCCCTGCTAAAGAAGAGGAACCTGGTGATCCAGAAGGTCCCGGAGGCCCTGATACACCCACCATCCCTGTTGTCCCCGTAGCCCCTGTGAGAGAAGAGGAGCCTGGCAAGCCTGAGGGACCTGCTGGTCCTGCACTTCCTGTAGATCCTGTGCCTCCTCTAGCCCCTGTGGAAGAAGAGGAACCTGGAGTACCTATCGGTCCCGTGATTCCTGTAGCCCCAGCACTACCTGTAAAACCAGATAGACCACTAGGCCCAGTGACCCCTGTGGGTCCAATCGATCCTGTGCCTCCCCTAGGTCCAGTGGATCCGGTAACTCCCATTTCCCCCGTCGATCCTGTGGCTCCCGTCGGTCCCATAAAACCAGATATCCCATCAGGCCCAGTGACCCCATCAGGCCCTATATTTCCAACTAAACCTGAAGGACCTTGAGGTCCAGTGGATCCTGTAGCGCCCGTCGGCCCTGTTGTTCCCGTCGATCCGGTTCCAGTTGGAGCCTCTAGTCGCACCCTTGCAGAACCGGGTGTGACTTCGATGTATAATGTATCTGATACAAAGTTTGCATGATCCCCGACAAGCATTGGAGCAATGCCACTAGCCCCAGAGTTACCTAATAATTGGAATAAAAAATCACCTGTCGCAAATGCGCCGGTGGCTCCAATTGGCCCGGTGGGTCCTTGAGTTCCTTGTGGCCCTTGAGTTCCCTGTCCTGTATGATCACTTGCACCTAAGACCTTTTCTAATTTCTCTTGTAAAATCCATTCTTTTTTTGCTATTTCACGTACAGTATCCCGAACACTATTGTTTACTAAAAGCAAATCGCTAATAGTAGCAATTTGGGGAGCAGAGATGCCTGGTAATGTTCCTAGGATGTATTGTATTTTTTCTCCCTCTGCATTGATAATATGGCTCAGACCTAGCTCTTCTAGGGCAATGGAGGATAATAAAAGATTGATTGCATCTTCTCGATTAATGGAAATAGTAGGGGTTATGTTAGGAATATTGGCTTGGGACATATTCACACCTCACTGACATTCGCCTATGTTTTTCAGGTTATATTATGCAAAATATTGAATGGTGTGATGGTACTTTTTAGATGTGTATAGTTGTTCAATCAAAAGCTCATCGACTAAGGATGAGCTTTTGATTGAAATATCTACTGATACGGGTCCTTATGATTTTTGCTGGATCATGTGGTTAGAGAATTATATACTGCTACGGAGGTTGGTAGAATTCCTACCGAGATGGTGGTGATAATCGTATTCGTACTCCCATCAATGACAGAGACGGTATTCCCATTTAAATTGGCTACATAGATTTGATTGGCAAAAGGGTCCACACCTACTCCGTTTGGATTCTCGCCTACTGTAATCGTTGCAAGTACCGTATCTAGATTTCCATTGATTGCAGAGACTGTATGATCGGTATTATTGACCACATAAATACAATTGGTATGGGTATTTACGCCTATGCCATTTGCGCCATTTGTATAAGCCTGATTCCCTATCGTAATGTTTGTTATTACTGTATCGGTTTCTCCGTCTATAACAGAGAGGGTCTTATCATTTGTATTTACTACATAAATCCGATTGGTATTCGGATTTACCCCGGAGTATATGGGTGCGTTTCCTACTGTAATGCTGGCAACGATTGAATTTGTTTTTCCATCTATCACCACAACCGCATTCTCGAAATTAGCAGGGAGATATGTCCGACTTGTGATCGAATTTACCGCTACTCCCAGTATGGAATCCTGCAATGAAATCGTGGCTAACGTTGTATTAGAAATTCCATCTATTGCGAAGACTTGACTTGTTCCTAAAGCTATTTCACCGACTGCATAGATCTGGTTTCGGGCAGAGTTTACCCCTATCGCTAGTAAAGGATTTCCCGGATCTGTCGGAACAATGGTAGATACTGTATATGTCTCTCCGTCTATGACAGAGACATTCCCATCATTCCCAGCTACATAGATCCGATTTGTGACGGAATTAACTCCGACGGAAAGTGGTGCATTTACTGGAATAATGGTAGTTACTGTATGAGTATTTCCATCAATGACAGAGACGGTATTATCAAATGAATTGGTTACATAGATGGTTGCCGTATTGACGATAGCCCCTGTAGGTCCCGTGGATCCTGTTGTACCTATATCCCCCGTGGGTCCAGTCGGTCCGGTTGCCCCAGTAGAAGAAGCAGGTCCAGTCGGTCCTGTGGATCCCTGCGGACCCGTAGCCCCTGTAGGTCCCGTGGGTCCTGTGTTTCCCGTGATTCCAGTTGGCCCTGTCGGTCCTGTGCTCCCCGTGGGTCCTGTATCCCCAGTAGCGCCCGTGGCAGAAGCAGCGCCGGGAGGCCCAGTCGGCCCTGTCGGTCCCGTGTTACCAGTCGGCCCCGTGATTCCAGTAGCGCCCGTGGCAGAAGCAGAACCGGGAGGCCCAGTTGGCCCTGTAGGTCCCGTGCTCCCCGTGGGTCCTGTATCCCCAGTAGCGCCCGTGGCAGAAGCAGAACCGGGAGGCCCAGTTGGCCCTGGGGGTCCCGTGTCACCAGTCGGCCCTGTAACTCCATTTAGGCCCGGCGACCCTGTGCCCCCTGGGGGTCCTGTAATCCCACTAGGCCCAGTCGGCCCTTGAGGTCCCGTAGCTCCTGCGGGTCCTACGGGACCTGTTACTCCAGTTAGACCAGTCGGCCCCGTGTCCCCTGGGGGTCCAATCCCACTTGGCCCAGTCGGCCCTTGGGGCCCCGTAGCTCCAGTTGGTCCCGTGGGTCCCACAGGCCCGGTCGCCCCTAGTCCTCCTGAACTGCTATTGGGCACCTCTAGTCGCACCCTTGCTGAACCGGGTGTGACTTCGATGTATAACGTATCTGATACAATGTTGACATTATCTCCATAAAGCATCGGGGCTATGCCACTAGTCCCGGAGTTTCCTAAGACTTGAAATAGGAAACCACCTGTCGCAAATGATCCAGTGGCTCCGATTGGCCCGATGGGTCCTTGGGGTCCTTGGGCTCCTTGAGTTCCTAGGGATCCCTGTCCTGTATTGTCACTTGCACCTAAAACCGTCTCTAATTTCTCTTTTAAAATCCATTCTTTCTTTGCTATTTCACGTACGGTATCCCGAACACTACTGTTGATCAAAAGCAAATCACTAATAGTGGCAGGTTGGGGAGCAGAGATTCCAGGCAATGTTCCTAGGACGTATTGCAGTTTTTCTCCTTCTGCATTGATAATATGGCTTAGACCTAGCTCTTCTAGGGCAATGGAGGATAATAAAAGGTTGATTGCATCTCCTCGATTAATGGAAATATTAGGGGAAATATTAGGGATATTGGCTTGGGACATATTCGCACCTCACTGACTTTGCCTACGTTTAGGTTATAGTATTCAAAACGTTGAATACTGTGATTTTCATCAAAACAAAAAGCCCGTTTTCCTTCGATGAGCTTTTTGTTAGAAATATTTCGTTTAGAAAAGAAGAGTCGGATTAACTTATACTTACTCCCACTGAGGTTGGAGCAGATCCTACAGTAATCGTGGTGATAATTGTATGCGAGTTTCCATCAAGTACGGAGACATTGTCATCTACATTATTAACTGCAAAGATCTGATTCGCAATGAGGTCTACGCTCATTCCGATTGGGTTGTTGCCTACGGGAATGGTGGTAACAACAGTATGGGTGTTTCCACTGATGACAGATACATTATTATCAAGCCCGTTAGCTATATAGATACAGTTTGTATGGGAGTTTACCCCAATCCCGGTTGCGCTGTCTAAAAATAGCATACTTCCCACCGGAATAGTGGCGAGGATTGTGTGGGAATGACCATCTATTGTAGAGATCGTATCGTCAAGTGTGTTGAGGACATAGATACAGTTGGAGAGCGAGTTGACTCCCATATGTGTAGGGCTGTTTCCTACCGGAATCACCGTGGATACAGTAAAGGTCATTCCGTTGATGACGGAGACTGTATTATCTACGGCATTGGCCACATAGATCTGGTTCGTTACAGAATTTACACACACACCTTCCGGACCTGTGCCCACTGGGACTCTAACAAATACGCTATTTGTAACACCATCGATTACATAGAGATTATTTTTTGTTTGGGTAATTCCGTAGATGCGATTTCTAGCGGAGTCAACGCTCAGCACGGATATATCTACTCCTACTGTAAACGTGGAAACGACGGTATGAGTATTGCCATCAATAACGGAAACAGTACTATCGTCAAAATTTGCTACATAGATCCGATTAGTGGTGGTGTTAACTGCTATTCCTTTGGGATTCGTGCCTACCGGTACGGTGGAGACGATCATGTGAGTCATTCTGTCAATGATGGAGACATTATTACTACCAGAATTGCTGACATATATGGTTGATATAGGTGAATCTGATGGCCCAGTCGGTCCGGTCGCGCCTGTGGCAGTGGCAGCTCCGGCGGGTCCGGCAGGCCCTTGGGGCCCAGTGGCGCCTGTGTTTCCGGCAGGTCCAAATTCCCCCGTTGGTCCGGTCGCGCCAGTAGAAGAGGCAGCTCCGGCGGGTCCGGCAGGCCCTTGGGGCCCAGTGGCGCCTGTGTTTCCGGCAGGTCCAAATTCCCCCGTTGGTCCGGTCGCGCCAGTAGAAGAGACAGCTCCAGCGGGTCCGGCAGGCCCTTGGGGCCCAGTGGCGCCTGTGTTTCCTGTAGGTCCAAATTCCCCCGTTGGTCCGGTTGCGCCAGTAGAAGAGGCAGCTCCGGCGGGTCCGGCAGGCCCTTGGGGCCCAGTGGCGCCTGTGTTTCCTGTAGGTCCAAATTCCCCCGTTGGTCCGGTCGCGCCAGTAGAAGAGACAGCTCCAGCGGGTCCGGCAGGTCCTTGGGGTCCAGTGGCGCCTGTGTTTCCTGTAGGTCCAAATTCCCCCGTCGCGTCGGAGAGCCCTAGAATTCTTGGGTCTTCCGTCGGTCCGGTTTCGTCCAACAATTTTTTGTTCCTAGTTGTCTTAGTTGTCTCAGTTACACCCGATACCTTCTTCGATTTGACTGGTCTTTTCCAGATTGATCTTATGGCTCTTGATATCTTCGCTGTTCCCACAAGTTTTTTCGATTTATCTTTGCCTGTTGACTCTGGCATTCCATCGCCTGTTTCATCTATTATCGTCGCGTCTGTTGTTTCACCCGTGTTGGAATGGGTTGAAGATATGAAAACCATTTCTTCTTCATCCGAATGTATGGATGTTGGGAGTAGAGTGCTATCTGTCGTAAATGTGTCTATCGATTCTATGGATATGGTCGGCTTTGTTGACTCGATCTGCTCTATGATGCTTGTGGTATTTATGGTGCTAGTTATACCGGTTCGGGGACTTGGGATGCTCGCTATACTGAGAACACTTTCTAACTTTTCTAGTAGAACCCATTCTTTTTTCGCTAATTCACGAATCATATCACGAACACTCTTATTTATGAAAAGTACATCACTAATGGTAGCAGGGTGGAGAGTAGTGGCTCCTGGCAAGTTTCCTAAGACATACTGTATCTTCTCACCCTCAGCATTAATAATATGACTAAGCCCTATCTCCTCCATTGCAATTGAGGCTAATAGTAAGTTGACCGCATTGTCTCGATTAATCGAGATGGTAGGGCTAATATTAGGGATATTGGCTTGAGACATCTCCACACCTCACTAGGCATTGTCTATTTTTCTTACTAGACTATTCGTAAATGCCCAGCAATGTGCAATGTGTTCCTATTTTTCTGCCCATAAAAAAACTCATCGACAAGGATGAGTTTTTTCTATCAGGGCTATATTTATCTATTTACTAGAAGAGGAAGTGAACAGCTAGAACGATCAGGCTCCACATTGGAATACTTAGTAATAGTCCGTTTAATAAGCCAGTCATTTCTCTCATCGCTGTTTCCTCCTAAAAATTCGTCCGTTTTGATTTGATACTTGTATTCTACATGGTGAAGTGAAGCAAGTCTCATGTTTCGGTTATTTGTAATGTAAGTGTAATGTTACGGTGATAAATATGACATACGACAACGTATTTGTTGCAAATGAAGCTCACTCCATTTTTATAAGAAGAGATCTGTTTACCTGTCCAATATTGAGTTAAGCAGGAAACATGGTACAATAGACTGGAATCATTTTGATGTTACGGAGGAATTTAGCGATATGATCACGGTGCAAAATGTAGGCTTACGTTTTGGCGGACGGAAGCTTTTTGAAGATGTAAATATTAAGTTTGTTCCAGGCAACTGCTATGGAGTAATTGGAGCAAATGGTGCTGGGAAATCTACTTTCTTGAAGATACTAGCTGGAGAAATTGAACCGAACACAGGGGAGGTAATCGTGACTCCAGGGGAAAGGCTTGCTGTTTTAAAACAAGATCATTTCCAATATGAAGAGTTTGAAGTGTTGCAGACCGTTATTATGGGGCATGCGCGCTTAGCTGAGATTACCAGTGAAAAGGATGCTCTCTATGCAAAAGCTGACTTCTCCGAGGAAGATGGCATGCGTGCCGCTGAATTAGAGGGTGAATTTGCTGAGTTAAATGGCTGGGAAGCAGAGTCAAATGCGGCTATCCTATTATCTGGGCTGGGAGTCACAGATGATCTTCATTATAAGAAGATGAGTGAATTAGACGGTAGCCAGAAAGTAAAAGTGTTGTTAGCTCAAGCACTTTTTGGTAAACCAGATATCTTACTACTCGATGAGCCTACTAACCATTTAGACTTAGAGGCCATTCGTTGGTTAGAAGATTTTCTTCTTAATTTTGAGAATACCGTTATTGTCGTAAGCCATGACCGTCACTTCTTAAATGTGGTTTGTACTCATACAGTAGATATTGATTTTGCTGAGATTAAATTGTACGTAGGTAACTATGATTTTTGGTATGAGTCCAGTCAATTGGCATTAGCACTAGCGAAAGAGAAAAATAAAAAGGCCGAAGAAAAGAAAAAGGACCTTGAAAACTTTATTGCTCGATTTAGCTCCAATAAATCAAAAGCGAAGCAAGCTACCTCAAGGAAGAAAATGCTAGAGAAGCTAAACTTGGAAGATATCAAGCCTTCCTCTCGTCGTTATCCTTTTATTCACTTTGAACAAGAGCGTGAAGCGGGGAATGATTTAGTACGCGTAGAAGGTCTAAGTAAGTCAATTGATGGTGAGCAAGTATTGAAAGATGTACGCTTTACTGTCAATAAAGGAGATAAAATCGCTATCGTCGGTACAAATGAGGTAGGGAAATCAGCCTTATTAGAAATTCTAGCGGGCGAGATGGAACCAGATGTTGGAGAGTACACATGGGGAATTACGACAACCCAAGCTTATTTCCCGAAAGATGTGTCGAATTATTTCCAAGGAAATGAAGAGTCTCTTGTCGATTGGTTGCGTCCTTTCTCGAAAGATCAGACAGAGACCTATCTGCGTGGATTCCTAGGTCGAATGTTGTTCTCGGGCGATGAAGTATTGAAAAAACCAAGTGTTCTTTCCGGGGGAGAAAAGGTACGTTGTATGCTCTCGCGGATGATGCTAAAAGGCGGTAATGTTTTATTGATGGATGACCCAACCAACCACTTGGATTTGGAATCCATTACTGCACTGAATAAGGGCTTGATCAATTACCAAGGAACGATCTTATTTATCTCGCATGATCATGAGTTTGTTCAAACCATCGCGAATCGGATTATTGAAGTGAAACCAGATGGCACGATTTTCGACAAGCAGATGACCTATGATGAGTACGTAGAAATGAAGATTGCGGAAGGCAAAAAATAAGGTACCAACATGTGGAAACCAGCTTAGGGCTGGTTTTTCATATTGAGTTAGAAAAAAGAGAGGGAAGCCGATGGAACAGCATGAGAAATTTCCGATAAAAAGCCGTATTTCGCCTCAGTTTGACCCTTGGGATGTGTGGCAGACCCGTCAGGCCAAAGGGCGCTATGAGTTAACGAGTATCGAATTTACGGTAACTAATTTATGTAATTTACGTTGCGAGCATTGTGCGGTGGGTGAAGAGTTAGTTGAAAGAGAAGGAGCTGCGATTCCAGTTGAAGTATTAATCCGTAGACTAGACGAGATTGATTCGTTACGCACGATCAGTATTACGGGCGGGGAACCGATCGTAAGTCCGAAAGTGGTCAGGGAAACCATTCAACCGTTATTGAAGTATGCAAAATCGAGAGGGATTTATACTCAGTTAAACTCCAATCTCACTCTACCACTTTCGCGTTATGAAGATTGGATTGAGGATTTAGATGTTCTTCATATTTCCTACAACTATCGAGATGTTCACGATTTTCACCGGATTGTTTTTGCAAAAATGGATAGGGAAGTGGATTTAAAAACGGCTGAAACCTTATTTGAGAGAATGAAAGAAAACTCGCGAGCGTTGGCTAAGGCAGGTGTATTTGTCTCTGGAGAGTCCTTATTAAGCCCATTTACTTCTCAATTTATTGATCAAATGCATCACGATCTGGTGGAGATGGGATGTGCACGGCATGAAGTTCACCCTCTTTATCCGAGCGATTTTGCTCGTCATGCGGACCTGATCTCGCTAGAGCAATATGAAGAAGCGATTCATCGTCTACTTGAGGTTCGTGATCCGAATACATGGATTTTATTTGGAACCCTTCCCTTTTTTCCATGTAGTGATGATCGGGAACATCGTGCTCTTTACAAACGGTTGCACGAAACTCCCAGTGTTACCGTTCGTCAAGATCCCGATGGACGCAACCGTCTAAATGTAAATGGTTTTACGGGTGATATCATTGTAACGGACTTTGGAGACGTTCCACCTCTAGGAAACATCCACCACGATCGATTATCAGATGTCTTTGAACGATGGTTACAACATCCGTTGGCGAAAAAGTATCATTGCTACTGCGAACAAGCAAAATGTACAGGCCCTAATATCCTAGTGGCGAACGCTTATTATGATAACTGGGATTTTACAAAGCGTAGTGCCGAAGGATTAGTGAAGATTGGATAGTTGATAATTGAAACACTCTTTATAGACACGGAAGCATATGTATGTAAAGAGTGTTTCTTTATGTCAAACAAAAAATGATCTTCAGCCAAAGCAATATCCATTTTTCGAGGCCCCAATCCCTTTGTTGTAAAGCGATACAGGAGTTGTCGATAAACTACAAAAAATATGAAAAGTTGTTGAAAAAGACAGTTAATTTGTAATAAGATAAGGAAAGAACTAGAAATTATGCCGTGGTGATAAACGTGAAAATGACGTGTTTTTGTTGGTTCAACTAGAAGGAGGTTGAATGATGGATAAAAACCCGAAGTTCGTTTTGGGAATGTTCCAAATTGATAAGGATAAAAATCGATTATTGGAGCCCACTACACTATCTCCTCCCAAAAGACAGATATCTCTTACCACTTTGTTAGCGCTTTGTGTGGCTACGGGTTTGACCATGGGGGCGGGCAGCGCATTTGCCAAAGGTTCTCTATCGATGGATGATGGGGCGATTGATCAAGTGCCGTGGAGTACGAAGCCTTCTCAGCAGGTAGAAGTGAAGCCTAACGTATCCACATTTGAAAGAAATACAACCCCAAGGAATTCTGAGTCCGATTCGAAGGAGATTCTTCCTGTAGCACCTTCCATACCATCTACATCGAACCAAACGACTCCAGCTTACGAAAAGAAAGTAGAACGTGCTATCGCCGAATCGAAAACAAAGGAAAATGCCCCCTTAGTTAGCTTTAACAAGGAAAAAATTGACTATTCTTCCAAAAAAAATGAGCAAAAACAAAATGCAGTGTCTAAACAATCGAAGCCACTATCGGCATCCTCAGAAGTTAAAAAACAAGTTTCTACCTCAGCTCCTGCTGTAAGTACAAATGCTCCTCTACCTAAGACGGAACAAGGTGGAGCACTCCCACAAACAGCCGGGCATGATGTGGAAGGTGTAATGGTGGGCGTCGCAACAGCGCTTATGGCTGGTTGGTATTTAGTTTATACAAGAAGAGCTCAGTCACAGTGAAATGGGATCGGTGGCTAGCTATCTTTTTTTTAACAGCTGGAATTGGCTATGCAAGCTATTCAGGTGTGAATTACATTCTTCAATTACAAGTAGTGGAGAAAACGGAGAATCAAACGCATCCCCCTTCCTTACAAACAAAGAAGGGGGATGTAGAAAAATCAGAAGATGTTTTATGGCGTACCGTACCTACTATGGAACGACCTAAAAAGGGGGAGCATTTTGCAGATTTAGTCATCCCTCGATTAGAAGCGAAGATACCTATTATAGAAGGTACAAATGAAGATGAACTGGAACGGGGAGTGGGGCACTATTCGAAAAGTGTCTTACCGGGTGAACCAGATAATGCTGTACTGTCTGGCCATCGTGACACCGTTTTCAGGCAGATGGGGAACATGCAACTAGGTGACGAATTACGTGTTGTCACAATTCGTGAGACGTTTGTCTATGTGATTCAGAAGATGTGGACGACAGATGCACTCGATCGTACGGTTATCGTTCCAAGGGAAAAGCCTGTCCTCACTCTTACTACGTGTTATCCGTTTTCTTATATTGGTCCTGCCCCAGAACGGTATATCATTGAAGCCCATTTAACGAAGCGATTGACCAATTCGGATTAATTCAGTAGGAGGAAGACAATGTCACAATTAGCGAAGCGAAAATTTGCGATATTTGGATTTTGGTTGCTATTGATCTACACGGCAGTTAGTACAACAGCTGTATGGCTAATTCAATTTGGGATTGTACCTTCAAGTCCCAGAAACATAACAGCGGCGAAACAACAAGTACAGACCAGTGGGCTGGGGGACATTTTGAGTGAAACGGCTTTTGTGGATCAATTTGTAAGGGAATATTTTACATGGAATCAAGGGAATGAGACCATTCGAGCGAGTCGATTGAAGCCTTATTTGCATTCCACAGTAGATCCACAAGCTGGGATCGATATGAAAAATGCAACTTATAATTCATTTCCTCGTTCGGTTGGAATTTGGAAAATAGAAGATGGCGAAGGTGGGATGAAAAAGGTATACGTCACAGTAGATACTGTATTAACTCATACGAAAAACGAAAGTGATCAGCGTAGGGCGATTCGTTATCTAGCTGTTACGATTCAGAGATCGGGTGAGTCTTTTGTAGTGATAGATAAGCCTTATTTAATGGCACCACCAGCCCCCGCCAAAATCGAACTACCTGAGGTGAAAACGGAACTGGGAGAAGCTGTTTCAGATGCAGAGCGAGTCCAAATCGAGAATTTTTTAAAGACGTTTTGGAAGGTGTATACCACAGGGACAGCGAATGAAATTGGTTATTATGAAAAAGAAAAGAATGTTATTTCAAAGGGATTGGCCGGGCTAGTTGGTTTACCTGAAGTAAAGAATGTGGCTGTTACCAAAAAGCAAGGAAAGTTAGAAGTGAAGTGTGATGTGTCGTTTACTGATCTACCTAGTGGGGGCCAGCTATCCTATCAATACTCGCTAACAGTAGTAAAGGAAGGCGACCGCTTCTATGTAACCAATATGAAGCAAGGAGTGAGATAATATGAATGATTTTTTATATCCATTTGCTATTTATTTAGCTGATACTCCTGCTGCTAAGTTAGAGAAATCTTTAGGCGCAGAGATCGGATCTGTTTTTTTGCTAATCGTTATTTTTGTCAGCGTGACGTTATTTTGGAAGCGTGCGTTTACCGCTTTCTTAGGATTTGCTTTGTTTGCTATGTTTGTCAGTGTATTTGTTTTCAAACCAGAATTGGTGCAATCCTTAGGTGAAAATGGATTTTCATGGCTATTTGAAGCGTTTTTGAAGTGATGCCATGAAACAAATTCGAGTTTACAACCAGGTGTTTCGTATTGAGAAGACCGTCTATTCTGTTCAAGGGATTCAATTACCTATTCCGGTTTCGTATCGACAGTTGGCTTTTTTTGCAGGGACTTTATTCTTTATGTTTCTGCTAAATGAAATTCCCCCGTTTAGTTGGGTCGATTATTATCTAATTAAGTTTATCGGTATCCCGCTATTAGTAGCATGGTTTTTTACCCGAAAAACGCTAGATGGTAAAGCGCCCCATCGATTTTTAATTCGCTTTCTCGAGTACCGATCACAGCCAAAGTATTTTGCTAGATATCAAGAAATCCCAGTTGACAAAAAGGCTAGCTACCACTACACAGGTACGGTTGTATATCGCAGACATGAGGAGGTGACGGATGATGCCGAACATTCCCTTTCCGATTAAATACTTTGAGCAAAATCTTATTTTTGGCATTGATGGAACCGTCTCTGCCTATTATGAGTTGCAACCTTTTAACTACGATTTCCGCTCGGTGGATGAGCAGCTGGATCTTCTTGGAAATCTGGAAACCCTCTACTGGAATATACAAGCTGATACACATGCACTTGTCGTCCCCGAATTTCACAGCCTAGAAGAGCATCGATCGGGACTACGTAACCAGCTATCTCCTGATCTCGGGAAGGCGGGCGCTGGATTTATTGAGGCGAGTATGGACCACCTAGTGGGGAAGGGTGTACATTCGCATCGCTTTTATTTAGGAATCAAGCTAAAGGAAAGCCAAGTGAAAAACGGTTCTATTTTTGCAGATCTCACATATGTATGGAAGGATTTTAAGCGATATTTGCTGGCTCGTTCGGGAACTGAAATTCCTGAAATTTTTGAAGAAGAGATTCATACATACCGAACTCAGGAGGAGCTGTTTTACTCTCGAATCAATAGTTGTTTTCGTGTACGAAGAGTGATGACTGAAGATTTTGAGTGGTTGATTAGACGTAGTTTTTACCGAGGAATAGCTAGGACTCCCAAGAGAAAAAATTGGAAACCAGAGGCTACTCCTGTTCACATACAAGGAAAAAAAGCACTCCGTCCTGGACGTGATGTTCTAACTTTAGCAGAAGGATCGTTTACTGCTACTGCGGGGCGTCGCTTGGAAGTAGAGCAATTTGTTCAGGGAGTTTCTCGAAAAGGATACATGGCTTTTTTGACCATCTCACACATCCCGGATAAAGCACCGTTTCCTGGGATTGAATGGTTGTATCAGTTACAAAAACTTTCGTTTCCCGTTGAAGCTTCTGTTAGAACGGAAACCATTGAGTATAGTAAGGCATTAGCTCAAGTTCAAAATAAGAAAAAAGAGCTAAAAGCAGAAGATGAGCATGCGTCTGAGAGTGGAGAAGATACTTCTTTTCATATCTTAAACAGTCGACAAGAAGCTCTAGAGTTAGAGAACAATCTGCGAACGGACAAGTTTCCGTTACTAACGACATCCATCGTGCTATGTGTTTCTGCTACAACGGTTGAAGAGTTACATATGCGAATTCAATTGATCAAAGATTTGTATAGTGACATGATGGTTCAAATTGAAGTTCCATACGGGGACCAGTGGCGTGCATTTAATGAATTTTTACCAGGCTCTAAGCGTTACATTACGGATTATATTCATCACATGGACCCCACTGCTGTAGCGGCAGGGATGTTTGGTGCAACGCGTCAATTAGGGGATGGCCTAGGGCACTTTATCGGGATGTCACAAAACCTGCCGGTGTTTTTCCAGCATGATCGTGGGCCTAAAGATCCTAGGTTAAGTACGACTGCTTCTGCTGCTTTTATAGGATCACTCGGAGCTGGGAAGTCACTGGGCGCAAACTTACTGGCTTACCAAGCCCTTTTAAATGGCTCAAAAGTACTTATTTTTGACCCCAAAGATGAGCGAGGTCACTGGCCGGAGGTATTACCTGAGTTAAAGCCGATCTCCCGGGTGGTTACTCTACGAGCAAGCATAGAGGATCGAGGGAAATTAGACCCTTTATCAGGAGCTCATAATCCGACCGAGTTGACCGCATCGGGTGAAACGGCCAAACGAATTCTCCAATTTTTATCGAGAGCGGCTGATGGCACCTATGAAGCGATTTCGATTGGAAAAGCGGTGGACTATGTTGTACAAAATGATCCGAGGCCATCGATGACAGCAGTGCTAAAATCTTTGATCGAATCGAATAAACTAGCACCAGAGAAACGGCAAGAGAGTTTAGGAGAGATGGTAGATGTTCTTCAATATTTAGCGACATCGGGTCAAGGACAGCTTTTGTTTGGTGACGGTAGTCAAGAGGCAATCGATTTATCGAAGCCGCTAACCATCTTGCAGATTGAGGATCTACAGCTACCAGAAGAGAGTCAAACGGATTTTGGACGTATGGGAATTGCTCTGTTGATGGCAATCTCGGACTTTTCAAGGAGATTCTCTCATCAGACAGGTGATGGTTTTAAACTTGTTCTTTTTGACGAATCGTGGAGATTAGCGAAGGTTCGTGAAGGAAGAGCGATTTTAGAGGAGCTAGTTCGAACAGGTAGAAGTAAAAATGCGGCTATCTATCTAATTAGCCAGAATGCAAAGGATTTACTAGGGGAAGAGATCCGATCCAATTTAGGTTGTCGATTTGTTTTTCGATGTCGTGACCAGCGAGAAGCAGAGGCCGCTTGTGATATCTTAGGCATCGAAGCGAATGAGTACAATGTGGAGAGAATTCGTAATCTACCAACAGGAATGTGCTTGCTATCGGATCTTGAAAAACGTGTCAATGAACTAGAGATTCAAATAGTAGAGGAACGAATTTTTCATGCATTCGACACCAGACCGGGTTCAAATAAGAAGCCTCAAACAGGAATTACAATTGAACGGATCACTAGGCGGACTGGTACCTCTTAGAAAAAAGGAGTAGAGTGGATGAACAAAAAAAGATGGCTACCGATGAGCTTCATCCTTCTGTTTATCTGCCTCATATGTAGCCGTGATCTGGTCTATGCAGAAGAAACAGGGCAAGAAAGCTCCACAGCTACAGGGGAAGTCCAAACACAAAGCGCAGAAGGCAACAATATGTTGTTTGATGTTTTTACAAGATTCCCGGAAGAAAAGATAAAGAAATCAAAAGAAGCAGGTTATGAAGTAAACTATGCCAGATATGATTCGAGCCGGTACACTTTGGAGTTTGAAGCGGATGGACAAAACTGGTGGGATATAGCCGAAAGGGCTGAAAACATCGGGCATTATACCTTGTATCAACTAGATAATACGATCTGGCAAGTAATCCTTAGCTGGGACTTTACCGTTATTTCTGCTATCCAGAGTGCATTTTCATTAGATATTGTAAATGAATTTGCTGAAACGGTTGAAAAAACGATTCAACAGTTTGCTGGCTTTAATGGTACTACCATCGTATCGGGCAAAGGGTTATGGGGCGGATTCATCTTATTTGTCATCGTAATTTCTGGAGCTTGGTTTGCTTACAGAGGACTATATAAACGAGATCAGACAAATGCGGTTTCAAGCATTATTACGATGATGGTGATCTTCATGGCATCGTTAGCCTTCTTTGCGAATGCTGGTGGGATTATGAAGGATCTAAATGCGATTAGTAGTGGGATCAGTACGGAGTTGATGGGGATTTCATTAAATCTAGGTGATGTGGGAACCGATGGAGGAAGTTCTGAAGATGATGTAGTAGATGGGATCCGAAACGGTGCTGGAAAACCACAAAACTCAAATGAAGTGAAAGCGTCTCCTGTTACTTATCCGTTTCGCTTAGCAGATCAAGTGTATCATCTACTTATTTATGAACCCTACTTGATGCTTCAATATGGCAATGTGGATGGCTCCGATGCTGTTAATTATGCTAGGGCTAAGAAGTTACTAAGCCAAAAGCCTGGTAGTGAAGCTAGGAAACAGGTTGTAAAACAAGAAGTACTCGGGACAGATGGAAATCCCCCTAATATCATGATGACAACCAAAGGAACTTTCCAACGACTCAGCATTCTATTGTTACTCGGAATTACCCACTTTGTCATTGGCATCGTGTTCTTTTTAACAGCAGGGGCAGTGATTCTCTATCAATTTTTCTTTATCATATTTGCTCTATTTGCTCCGATCGCGCTGCTGCTAGCACTCTATCCTGCATGGTCGAGTATTGCGGTCAATTGGTTAAAAACATTTTTAGGATATCAATTAATCAAAATCATATTAGGCGTCTTTTTAAGTATCTTACTTACGATCTCTAATTTCCTTTATCGCCTAACTCCGCCTAAGGATTATGGATACTCATGGACCATCATTATGCAATTGATTTTAGTGGTAGGAGTTATGTGGAAACGAAAAGAGTTGTATGGAGTATTAAATACAACGTTTTCTGGGAAGCCAGACAAGGGGATTGCGGACCCTGGCTTGCGCAACATGCTAAATAAGATCAATCAGTATGCTTCAAACACTTCTACTAGGCTTGGGAAAATCCGACGTAAATAGTGGTAGAATCTTTTGTTTCCAGAAGATTATGGATCAATGTGATGGTTGATTCAAAAAAGGTGGGGTTACGTGGTATGAGTTGGCTAAAAGAGCCCAAAGGCGGCGATAATCAGCTCAAAGGAATTCCTAGGATTGTATTGCTCTATATGGTCATACCAGTAGGTGTTCTTTTGCTCTTAGTACAAGTTTGGCCTTATCTAGAAGAAACGTTAGAAGGAAGAAAAACGGGTCAGATTGTTGCAAACGAAACGAAAAAGGTGGTAGTGGATACAGCTGGCTCTCTATGGGATGTAGCACTGCAAGTTTTATTTTGGGGTTTGTTGGTAGCGGCTATAGGAGCAGTATTGTGGGCGGTTGGAGGTTATATATTGTACCGTTATTACCGACAACAAGCTCTTCTGCAAGCCAGGTATATTCGGATTTTGCCTTCCGACGATACGATTTTAGATATTGAAAAAATAACGGTCTTAACTCGTACTTTTGGAGAGATGCATCGCCATCGTCGTCACCGAATTTTATGGGGTCCCCCTTGGTTCCGATTACGATTTGCTATGCCACTTGGCAGTAATGAGATCGGCATATATCTTTCATTTCCGCTCGACAAAAAGAGTAGTGTGATTGATACGATTCGGGGTACGTATCCAAACGCGGAGATTCACGATTTAAAACCAAGCCAATTTCCACAACCTACAGCGGGTGGAGTAGGCGGAATATTTACCGACCGATGGGGAAAGAGAAAGGGCTTGCCGTTGGCTTCTCTAGAGCAAAAAAAGGCTAGTATGTTAGGAGATGTCTTAAACTGTTTACGACCTGGATCTTTTATCGATCTTCAATTTTCTCCTGTAAAATGGAGCAGATTTGAGAAGAGATTTGAAGGTGCATATGATGATTTGAAAGATAAAAAAATGAGTGACTTGGACCCCGAAGAAAAGCAAAGGAAGATTAGTCTCATAAAACGTACAACAGGACGTGAACTTCCTTTTAAAATGAGGTTATCGATTTGGTCGAATTCGCCACAAGCTGTTTCCGTGATTCGATCCACTGCAGAGTCGATTACAACGACGATGAATTATGATGGTGCGATTCGATTCTGGCTACAATCTCGTTGGAATCCGATGGCGGATGCGAACCCGATCCCGACTCCACTACCAGGTAGCTTCATGATTTGGTCAGGAGAAGAGATGGCTAATTTATTTCACTTGCCACCTGCCACTCATTTTATTTACCAAGACCCTGAGCTAAATGATGAAGATCCTCGAGGGAAGCTCTTACACATTTCTCAAAATCAACGTTCCTTAGCAGAAAATGAGTGGACGGATGGGGTCTTGATTGGAAAAGTGAAACATCCTCTCTACACACGAGAAGTAAGAGTACCCCATGAGCACCTTAGTAGGCACTTTCTTTTAACAGGAGCGAGTGGGATGGGTAAATCGAGTGCAGGAGCTGAAATCATTCAGTCGATGATTGATGATTGGATTCAAAATCCAGAAGCCCCTGGCTTTACCATAATCGATCCTGCTAGAGAAATTATTGCGATAATTGAAAATCGATTGCGTTATTTAGAAGGAACAGGAGTCCATATTCCAAAAGAAAAGATACACCATTTTAATCTAAGTACTGATACGACACATGTAGTAGGGCTTAATTTACTACATTCCATTCCCGATATTCCTGTTAATGAGCTGTCGGAACAGATCGCTGATATCTTATTGTTTAAACAGATTCCAGGTGACTTACAAGCTCGCACACGCCGTTTATTAGCTATGGCAATTCATAGTTTACTAGAGGATAATGTGACTCACACAGTGCTGGGAATCGATGATTTTTTCCGTAATGAGAAGTTTCGTCAAAGTGTTCTTGAAAATGGAAAAGATCCTTATGTAAAAAGGTATTGGGCTAAATTTGATCAACAGATGAACTTGGAAATTGAACCGATTTTGGCCCAAATTGACCCTTTACTACAAGATCCGACTATGCGAAGAATTTTCCTACAAAAAGAGTCATTGTTTGCTTACAAGAAGGCAATGGATGAAGGACACCTCGTGCTTTTTGATTTGTATGATATGCAAGACAATGAAGTGAAAGTAACCGTTGGACATCTCGTTCATCTCTACCATCAGTATTCTAAACAACGCGACTACAGTGCTAGATTCCACCTTATGCTAGTGGAAGAAGCTCATCTCGTTCAGATCCCTGTTGTGACGGCTTTATTATCAGAGGATGCAAAGTATAATTTTGGGATCGGACTGGTTACGAGAGATATTGACTCATTTCATGAAGAGAATTTTATGCAGGCCATAAAGGGCAATATTGGAATGATTTTAAGTTGTGCCCAGCATGAGGGGGCCGATGAGGTAGAAAGCCTGACTCGCGGATCCGTTAAGACAACCTTCTTAGAACGATTACAGGAGAGAAATGTCGCCGTTTATTTACGGACCAAGAAAAATCAACGTAGTCATACGACAGTGTGTGTAGTTGAAAATGATCCGCCGTTTGTTTATTTGCCAGATGGAAAAATAGCTGATCACCGCACAGAGGAACTAGGGTTTGCTAGGAGATGGGGATTGGATTGGGGATTAGAGATAATGAGGCAGTCTGCTGAAGCCCGACCCATTGAAGAGATTGATCCCCAAATTGCTGAATATATGACCGAAAACTACAACATCCATGATTAAATCTGTTCAACAGACATCAGTTTGGGGTGGTGGAGAGTGAAACAGCTAATAAAAACAATAGGGCCTTTTCTTGAGATCTTTCTTATTAGTTACTTTATGGGATTCGCTTTTGGGAACGCAGTGGCGGTCATGAGTATTATCTTTTTGTGTATCATAAGTTATTTCATAAGACCCTTTATCATTCCGCTTGGATGGGGAGTGGCAGCTTTTACGGTGATATGGGCATCAGATCAGTTTTCGTTGTTAGATGCTTTTCTATTTGCGGGACTGGTAGGAGGATTTCGCTATTTGCTGATGCGCTTTAAAATATGGAGCTAGCATTATAAAAATCAGGAGCTTGCAATAGGCTCCTGATTTTTTTTATAGATTGAGAGTCAAAATGATAGCCATTTTTTTGATATATGAGGTAAAATGTTTACCAAGTAAATTTAATAGAATGTTGTTATTTAGATACTGTAAATATTTTTATTCTTGAAGACCGAACTTACATGAAGGAGGTACCCGTTTAGTGCTGAATCGGTGCTGGACATTGCGGACAAAGGTAATTCTTTGGATTAGTATGATAAACATGTTAGCGATCTTGGTTGGTATCTTCTTTCTGTACCGAGAGCATAGGGAAATCGATATCGGATGGATGTTTGGAGTTCCTATAGGGATTCTAGCTATCGAATGGTTTGCTACGATCAAATTGTCCAAGTACATAAAAAAGCGTATTCATAATGAGTTGCATAAGGAATTATCCCAAGTTCATGAATATATGGAGTCGATGAGAGTCAAAGCGCACGAGTTTCAAAATACTCTTTATGCGATTTCTGGTTTAATACAGCTACAATCATATGACGAGGCTATATCACTTATCCAACAAGAATCTCAGCTTCATCAGGATCAGATAGTAGCATGGACTAAAAAAGTGAAAGATAAAAGAATATCTGCCATCTTAATTGGGTATTACAATCATGCAAGGGAAATGAAAGTAGCTTTGCAGATTGATCCAGCTACGTATATTCCTGAACATATTAATATTCTAAATATAACATCATTTATCTCGTTGTTAGGTAATTTGGTCTTAAATGCAATGGAAGAATTGCAAAAGGTGCAAGGTGAAAGAAAGATACGGATTTTCATGGAATGTGTAGAAGATAGATTGGTTTTAGAAGTGGAAGATAATGGTTTTGGGATTCGAGATGAGGTTGTTCCGTTTATCTTTGAAAAAGGGTTTTCGACTAAACCGATCACACCTTCTGAGAAACGGGGTTTTGGATTGTGGAAAGTAAAACAGATTGTAGAGGAGCATGGTGGCACTGTGTTGGTAGAAAGAGGGGATTGGGATGGGACTCTCTTTGCCATTACTCTACCATTGAAGGGGGATGTGAGACTTGATAGAAGTGTTAATTATTGAGGATGATCGGCGAGTTGCTGAGATTAATCGGCGTTTTTTGGAGAAAATGAAAGGATTTAAATTAATAGCGATTGCGAGTTCTGGGGAAGAAGCAAAAGAGTATCTAGAAGTGATGAGACCACAGTTGGTTCTTTTAGATGTATATCTTCCAGACATATCAGGAAGCGATTTAGTATGGTATATCAGAAAGACTTATAAAGACATAGATATTATCATGATGACAGCTACTGGAGAAACGGGGACTGTCCAAGAAGCTTTGCGTGGTGGCGTTTTTGATTATCTAGTAAAGCCGATTACGTTGGATCGTTTCAGACAGAGTCTGGATAAATACAAAGAACGAATTCAGTTCATTCATTCAATGAAAGTAATGGGCCAAGACGAAGTGGATTATCTCATACACCGGGGCGTACGGGGGGAAATAGAGGGATCCCAAACGATGTCACTTCCGAAAGGGATTGACCCGACGACACTCGAAAAAGTGGAGCGGGTTGTGTTAGGGAATGGGGACTCTGGATTGACGGCTGAGCAAGTAGGAAGAAAACTAGGAGCGAGTAGAACGACAGCGAGGCGTTATCTCGAATATTTGGTTTCGACGGAGAGACTTCGAGCAGATTTAGCATATGGAACGATTGGTCGACCTGAACGTAGATACGGGATGAAAGCAGATAAAATGTGATTGTAAACGATTCAACATATTTTCCCTCATCATTTCTATTTTTTCTACATGTTTCCAATTTGAATGGGAATAGTATAGAAAACGACTTGAGGAGGGATATGGTGTCACGTATTGTTGCTGTAGGAACTGCTGTTCCTCCCCATATATTCAGACAATCAGACGTAAAATCCTATGTTGAACATACTTTTTCGGACTCTGTGGAGCACATTGATCGATACTTATCTATCTTTGAAAATACGGCTATCCAACAACGTAGAATGAGTCAGCCGTTAGAATGGTTTCAAGAAGATCATACCTTCGCACAACGGAATCAAATCTATATCGAGATGGCGTGTAAATTAGGAGAAGAAGCAATTCTTAGATGTCTGGCTCAGAGTGGGTATCAAACTCGTGAAATCGACCATCTAATATTTGTATCGACCACAGGACTGGCGACTCCTAGTATTGACGCGCATCTCGTTCATCGATTAAACATGAATCCACATATAAAAAGAACCCCTATTTGGGGATTAGGCTGTGCAGGTGGAGTAGTTGGCTTAACGCGAGCTTTGGAATTTGCAAGAGCGTGTCCAGATGAGAAGATACTGCTGGTAGCAGTGGAGCTGTGTGGGCTTACTTTTCGTAAGAATGATCGTTCCAAGAGCAATATAGTAGCCACGTCCTTATTTGCTGATGGAGCGGCAGCAGTTCTAGTTACAGGGAGTGAAGTACCGATCCGTGTTCCTCAAGACACATTTTTGCATTACCATTCATCTCAGAGTCGAGTTTTCCCTGATTCTTTAGATGTAATGGGGTGGGATTTAGAGGATGACGGTCTAAAGGTCGTTTTTTCTAAGGAGATCCCGACTCTGGTCAAAAAAGAAGTGGGTCCTGTTTTACAATCCTTTCTTCAAAATCAGGGTCTAACACACAAAGATATACAAAGATGGATGGCGCATCCTGGTGGCAAAAAAGTATTACAAGCTTATGAGGAGATTACAGGATTGCCAGCCGAATCCTTTGCTTCCGCGTCCGAAATTTTACGTGATTTTGGTAACATGTCTTCAGTAACGGTCCTGTTTGTCTTACAACATGAGTTACAAAACCAACATCTAGCACAGGAAAAAGGCATCTTAATGGCAATGGGTCCTGGATTTAGCGCAGAGTTTTTATTAGTAGAATGGCTCCCTATTCAGCAAGAGAGTCAGTTGATAAAACCAGATCATATCCCTTACGCGAATCCTCGATACCAGAGACAACTTCCTGATTGGGAGGTAGAACTTACATGAAATGGACACTGATCCTCTGGTCGATGGTTGTGTTGCAAAGGATCTGGGAAGTTGGGGTTGCCAAACAAAATGGAGAATGGATGAGGAGACGAGGTGGACAAGAAGTAGGGAGAGAGCATTACCCTATTCTAGTAGGAGTTCATGTACTGTTTTTCCTAGGGATCCTCGTTGAAATGTTTTTATACCATGCGACTTCGCCTACTTGGTGGTGGATTCCGTTTACCCTATTTGTAGGCGTTCAAGCTTTACGGTACTGGTCCATTCGTTCTTTGGGGCGATTTTGGAATACAAGGATCTGGGTGATGCCTAATACACCTATTGAACGAAAAGGGCCTTATCGATATATGAGGCATCCTAACTATGTAGCGGTGGTGGCTGAGTTTTTAGTGTTCCCTCTTCTCTTCGGGGCCTATGTAACTTGTATCGTGATGACATTTGTTAATATATTAGTCCTCGTCTTGCTACGTATTCCGATGGAGGAGCAAGCATTAAAACAAGTAAGTCTGAATGTAAACGAAGAAGAAATGGAATATACTGGTGGCCTGTTTTCTCGTTGGGATCAGGAGCCGTCTTGATATAAAATAAGTAATAGGGGGCCGATGATAGGTCCCCTAAATAATGAAATAAGGTGATAAAGTGTCTGAGAATGAGGTTATATTACGAGGAAATAAAGTTACCCTGAGAGATATCAAAATAGAGGATGTAGAAAAAATATATTATTGGCGATATGTAGCTGATGATCGGGAACATCTTAAATGGAATGCTCCTTATTATCCTATAGAAGAAAAATCAATAGAAAAATTTATAGAAGAAGAGTATCGACTCCATTTAGATACCGCAAAAACGGATCAAGTCAGATCAAAGTTAGCTATTATAGTAGGTAATAAGCTTATCGGAACAGTAGGTTGGTACTGGGTAGATCAAAATACAAATTGGTTGAATAACGGGATCGTCATATTTGATTCAGACTATTGGTCTGGTGGTTATGGTACAGAGGCTTTTCAGATGTGGACAAATTACTTATTTGAAAATATGGATATCGTGCGTGTAGGCATCTCTACATGGTCTGGAAATGAAAGAATGATTGGATTAGCAAAAAAGGTCGGAATGGTGGAAGAGGGACGAATTCGCAATGCCCGAATAGTAGAAGGAAAGTACTTTGATTCTGTAAAGATGGGGGTATTGAGAGAGGAATGGATAGGATCCAATAGATGAAGAATAGAAGGGTAGGCGGCTACTATGAGTTAGACGCCTACCCTTCTATTCTTCGACAGAAAAAACCTATTTTTCAATCAGTACTAGAATGAACGTCTTGGTACTATATATAATTATCCAATTTTATTATGTATATAAGTAGTTAGAGAGGTGGAAGGATGATGCCTCGTAAACGTCCGATGCGCAAGTCTTGGAATATTTCGTCTCATTTTGCACGAAATAGATGGATTTCCATTGTGATCATCGTGCTACTCATCTTCATTCCGATCTTATGGACGGTGGAGCAAAATATTGATCCTGTCCTTATGCACATTGCCGTTACAGAAGTGAAGAAGGAAGCTCAAGCTGCGATTACGAAAGGGATTGAACAGCAAGTTCGTATGGGGGAAGAGTTAAATCAGCTCATACAGGTTCAAAAAGCAGAGGACGGCAGGATTGTTTCGGTTCAATTAGAACCACTCACCCAAGCAAAAATATATACAAACAGTGCGAAGGAGATTGAAAAATCGATGGCGCACCTGAAGGATAAACCGATTGAAATATCCTTAGGTCAAGTGATGCAATCTACCATGTTTGCCGATTTTGGACCCGATATTCCTGTGCGAATGTGGCAGGAAGGATCTGCAAAAATTAGCCTAGAGCCAAAACTCCAAGCACAAGGGATTAATATGGTTCTCATTACTGTAAATCTGGTAGTGCAAACCGAATTAGGTATCATTGTTCCATTTAATAAAGAAATGATCCAATTTACCACCTCCTATCCCATTGCACAAACCATGGTAGTCGGTGAAGTGCCAAGCTACTACTATAACTCTGAAGACGGCAAGCATACTGGAAACCAGCCTGCTCTACCGCCTATCGAAAAAAAGAATGAGCATTGATTTATGTAATCGATGCTCATTTTCTTAAAGTACTATCTAGAAGGGAAATACTCTTTCCAACGTGTATCAACTAATTCTTTGATTTCCGGTAGTGTCTCTAGTTCATCCGGATACCCGGGCTTCATTCGCGCATCAATGATAATCGGACATTGATAGCTCGAATGGTGTCGGACAAGTTCCGCTTTGGCATAAATATCATATGCTGGATCAAATCGAGTAAATGCTGTCCACAAGAAGGAAGTTTGATCGGATGCCGCCTTTATGTCGTCTACAAGGAAAAGGAAACACCAATCCTGTAACTGTTCTCCGTAGTGTTTTAGCAGGATGTTAGGGAGGTCTGGATTTACCTCATAAGCATCTGTTTGGAGTACGAGCGCTCCCCGGCAGTAGACAGCTATATCATGGACTCCGTTCATATCAGGTCCGTGATACTCAGATGGCAGACTTCTAACAGGATCTCCGGTTCCAACTAAGACTGCTTTACTACCATGATTAAGACGACGACCCGTATAGTCTAATGTATCCATCGAAGTATGATTAAAGATGAACAAATCAGTTCGTGGGTCAAAACGCTCCATTACAGCTTCAAATAATGAAGAGAAGTTGCCTAGATCTACGGATTGATCCGTGACAATCAGGAATTTTGTCAGTGTTAACTGTCCTTCGCCCAAGATGCGGAATGCATTTGCTAGAGCTTCTCGCTTATAGCTTTCTCGCACCACAGCAGCTGCTAATGGATGGAAGCCTGTCTCTGCATATGTCCACAGATCCCGCACACCTGGCATGGCCATCGGGAATGCAGGAGAGAGAAGGCGTTGGAGGAAGTCTCCTAAATAATAATCTTCTTGTTTCGGCTTCCCAACAATAGTAGCTGGATAAATAGCATCGGTACGATGATGAACGGATTTTATGCGGAAGACTGGGAAGTCATGCGCTAATGAGTAGTATCCATAATGATCCCCAAAGGGCCCTTCTAATCGACGTTCATGAGCTGTAACTAATCCTGAGAGTACGAATTCAGCTTCCGCAATAATCGGATAGCCCCCATCTGCAGGACGAACAACCGGTAATTTTTCACCTACAATTAATGAAGTAAGAAGTAATTCAGGTAAAAATTCAGGAACGGGTGCGATGGCAGAGGCGATTAATGCTGGAGGACCACCTAGGAACATGCGAACGGGTAGATCCTGGTCCCTTTTTTCAGCTTCGAAGTGATGGAACCCACCCCCTTTATGGATTTGCCAGTGCATCCCAGTAGTACATGCATCATACACTTGCATCCGATACATCCCTAGATTATGTTGCCCCGTCTCAGGATGCTCGGTGTACACGAGAGGTAAAGTAAAAAAAGGACCCCCGTCTTCTTGCCAAGAGGTAAGGACAGGTAGTTCGTTTAGATTTACCTGCATTTGCTTAGCAGCAAGAGCAGGGGCTTGACTTTCGGAAACGGTTTTCAATCCGACTTTTAGTAAGTCTTGAAGGACTTTTCGCTCTTTCCAAAGGGCTGATGGAGTGGGGGGAAGCATCGTATGGGTAAGTTCCACCACTTTTTTCATTAATTCCTCTGGGCGAGTTCCAAATGCTAAATGAACCCTACGGATGGTACCAAAAAGGTTGGTGACGACAGGGAATTGACTACCTTTTACATTCGTAAATAATAAGGCAGGTCCTTCTTCATCAATGACTCGTCTATGGATTTCGGCAAGCTCAAGTTTTGGATCGACAGGTGCTGTAATCTCTACAAGATCTCTCTCCTGACGAAGTTGATCCAAAAAGGAACGTAGATTTTTATGCAATGGAATCTCTCCTGATTGTCATGATTTTTCTATGTAGTACCTATGATATAGTATTAGCATAAGAGAGAAAAGGAGTTTCTTATATGAGTATAATCGTATATTCGAAGCCACATTGTCCAGAGTGCAATGTGTTAAAACGTTTCTTGCGTGACTATCAGATCGACTTTGTGGTTCGTGACTTGAGTAAGAACCCTAAATATATTGATGAAGTGAAAAGGTTAGGATTCCTTGGAGTACCTGTTACAGTTATTAATGGAAAAGCAATTCCAGGTTTGCAGCCTGATGCAATCTTATCGATGCTTGGGCGAAGATATTAAAACGTGCGGAGCCCTTCCTTAGTTAGATCGACTAACAAGGAAGGGCTCCGTTTGATTTCTAATGCTTTTTCTTTTTATGAGTGGACTTTTTCTTGATTCGTGCCTCTTTCTCCCATTTTTTTAGAAGAGGAAAAGGGTCAAACGAGTAATTACGGCTTCCGTTAAACTTATAAACTCCGTAATGAAGATGAGGCGGAAATTTTCCAGAGGTACCGGGCGGGCCATAACCAGAAGATCCTACGGCTCCTAGGATTTCCCCCGGGGTGACAAGATCTCCTTTTTTCAACCCTTTCCGAAATCCTTTCAGATGGGCAAAGTAGTGGTATCGATTTTTTGCATCTCGAATGCCGATTCGCCAACCTCCAAACACATTCCATCCGACTAGCTCTACATATCCGTAGCATGTACTGAGAACGGGTGTTCCATATCCGGCGAATATATCAGTTCCTTCATGGATGCGACGGCCTCCCCATCCCCGATTAGCACCCCACGTTCCCCGGTATGTATAGTTGTATTGGAGCGGGATGGGAAATGAGTTTGTATCTAATTGAAGGGTTTGATGTTTTTGATAGAGGCGTGCGATATGGGTAATGACGTCAACCGTGCTAGGTTGCTGATAATACTTCCAAAGTTGCTCACGAATTTGATCCTCACTATTTCCCGAGCTACTCAGAAAGAGAGCCACAGAATAGAGTACATCTTGATCGTTTTCTGGATCGACGATCCCATCCCCATTCCCATCGCGCCCCATCCCCTGAAAGAAGTGAATGCTAGTAGAGTTTGTGCTATGTAAGTCTGGATTCGATAAGCCGGACCATTTGGAATCGAGAATCTGGATAGAAGTAATCCGGTTGGGTAAGGGCTGGGTATCTTTCTTTTGGATATTCTGCTCATATTGATCCATAGCAGCTAAATACTCCCAAGGCAGTCCGGTTAGAGATTCTACAGAACGAAAGAGAGCGATTTTTTTTTCATATTCAGGTTCGGGATTATAGGCAAACCCTTCGATTGGATAAATAAGAAGAGAGAAAATGATGAACCAAATACATAGAGAGCCAACCTTCTTGTTTATGGTCATTTCCTTCACTCTACCACCCCATTTCTAAGCCATTAGTCTGTTTGTTAGTCTGTCATTTTTTGCTGAAATTAAACATGTCCCTTGTTGTTTTCATGAATGAAGCATTCCTCTTTTGGCAGGTTCTATTTTTTGAAGGCAAATGTGGTAAGATAGGGAGATAAGAAAAGTTTCATCTCCAAACGAATTTTTTTGCATCTGTTGATATAGAGGAGGAGTAGTCGGTGACGACGGAACGTATGGATGGGAAAGAGCGTAAGCCCGAGTGGTTAAAAGTAAAATTAAGTACAGGTGAGAACTATCAAGAATTAAAGCGAATGATGCGTAGTAAGACACTCCATACTGTATGTGAGGAAGCGCGCTGTCCAAATATCTATGAGTGCTGGGCCAACGGTACGGCTACTTTCATGATTTTGGGTGATATCTGTACACGTGCATGCCGTTTTTGTGCAGTGAAAACAGGACTCCCTACGGAATTAGACTTAGCAGAACCAGAACGTGTAGCAGAAGCTGTTCAGCAGATGAGAGTACGCCATGCTGTCATCACATCGGTAGCACGAGACGATCTCAAGGATGGCGGTGCAGGGATCTTTGCTGCTACGATTAAAGCGGTCCGTGCTAAAAATCCACTCACAAGTGTAGAAGTGTTGATTCCTGATTTTATGGGGAATTGGGATGCCCTGCGAGTAGTGATGGATGCGAGGCCTGATATTCTCAACCATAACATTGAGACCGTTCGTAGACGTTCTGATCGCGTACGATCCAAGGCAAAATATGACCGGACGCTCGAACTGCTAAAGCGTGCCAAAGAAATGCAACCGGATATCCCAACGAAATCCAGCATCATGGTAGGTGTGGGCGAGACGTACGAAGAAGTAAAAGAAACCATGCATGATTTACGTAATCACGATGTAAACATTTTGACAATCGGTCAATATTTACAGCCTACAAAAAAACATATCAAAATTGAGAAGTACTATACACCTGAAGAATTTGCAGAGTGGAAAGAGTACGGCATGGGGCTTGGCTTTTCACACGTGGAATCGGGTCCACTGGTACGTAGTTCCTACCATGCTCACGAGCAAGTGAAGGGACATCAAAAAACGACGGAAGAACGCCTAGCTCAATAAGGATATTTGGGGTGACCCAGAAAAAAAGATTGAGGTTGATGGATCTCTATGGAAATCGTGGAAATTCAAGGATCTACCTTTGAAGTAGTCATGGACTATAGGGAAGGTTGGAATCCAGAGGTATTTAAAAAACGTTATAGCGAGATCTTAAGTAAATATGATTTTATTGTAGGGGATTGGGGATATGGTCAACTGCGTTTAAAGGGATTTTTTCACGAAGATCATATCCGAGCAACAGCAGATACAAGCATTAGTTACCTCGAAGAGTATTTAAATGAATACTGTAACTTTGGCTGTTCTTACTTTATTCTGCAAAAAAAATTTACACAAGACGATGCAAAATTGAACATAACTGATACTATGGTGTAAATAGAAAAGACGAAGAGAACCCTTTCCATTCGGGAGGGTTTTTCTCTGTTTACAAAAATAAAATCCATACGCTATCTACGTACGGATCATTGCTTTATCTAAAAAGTTTGTTCCAAGAAGAACTTTAATTCCTCCGCGGCCTCTCTACTAATACCAAATGCAAACTCAAGATAACCTTCTTCTTCTAAATCATCTTTTCCGATAATGGCAAATTTACTGGATTGAATATCCATCACGACCATTTTTCCATAAAATCGATCTGTTCTCATGATGACGAGATCAAATCGGACAGTTTCACCCATGAATCCGACAAAACGAGTATTTGTTTGTACCGTATCATCGTATAGGTGCATGAAGTCATCCAACATCATGGTGCTATCTCCTTCACTGTGTGGATTCTGCCCCATTATACCGTAGGAATTGAAGTTTGCAAGCTTTAGAAGAAAAAGAGAAATTTGCCTTTCTTCTGCCTCTTTGGAACCACCGGTTGTTCGCTAGCTGCGGCAGATAATTTCTGTGTAAAATGAACATTTCGTAGTTCGAGTTTTAGTTGATCTTGCTTTTTCCGGATCTCATCAAACATCTGATGAACATCGTTCCCCGAAACACGATCTAAGTTGAGCGAGACTAACTTGTGTTCCATATCTTCAAATGTCTCAAATATGGTATACATATGGTCTTCCATACGATCCATTCGCTCAAATAACTCTTCCATTAAATCTCCCATCTGATTCATGCTCGACATGACCTTTTGCATGGTCTTCTCTTGTGTAACGGTTGACAAAAAAGTGACATCCTCTTGTGAAACAGAGACTGCAGGTGCAGGCATCGCTAACTTCCCTTCAAATTTAAGATCCTCGCGAACCTGCTTCATCGATTGATTCGGCACCGCGAGCCGCTCTTTAATGTCGATTAATCGTTCTAAACTATCTTCAGATAAGATATAGTGCCCACGCTCATTTAGATCGGGGCCAATATAGTCTTCAAATACATCAATCCACTTACGAATCGTCCTCGCATGGACTTGGAGGTGTTCTGAAACTTCTCGAGTAGTGAGGAATTCCTTTTGATTGATCAATGAAGATCCTCCTAACATTTTTATTGTTAGGTATCATTTCTCTTTGAAAAATAGGAATCCTCCTTGATGACAAAGGAAGTCAAGAGTCATCACGGTTTTACAAGTTACTTCCCAGACACCCAGATGGGTTGGCATAAATCCTTATTTCTATCCCTCTTCTGAAAGAGTACACCCACTTCAAACGTTAGTTAAGTGGGTGGTGAATTTCGGTTCGGCGTTAGCCGAAAGGCATTTAGTT
>NZ_FNPL01000003.1 GCF_900107305.1 Thermoactinomyces sp. DSM 45892 | reverse complement strand
CTCTGTTAAATTAGGGATCTTTCGATACCCCGCATATTACAGGAGGCACTTTTCTTTTTCAAACTTCACTTTCTTTCATTACAGGAATGCTCCTTAATAAACTACACAAAAATTTCACACCTTATTGGACATTACCGTTTTTCAGAAGATATTCAATTTGCTTTTGACCCAACTCCCAACCACTATGGAAATTTCCAACTGCATCCGACATAACATTCAAGCCTGTATTCGGATTAAAGTAGTGAGTTACAGGCATCTTACCACGATACGTACCCGGGATTACTTGGGTATCGGGATTTTTTATGTGAGCTTGCATTGCCTCTTCAAATTTAGCTGCATTCGCTTTATTATAATTACCTTCAACACCAAAATCTTTTGCATGCTTAAATTTTTTCTGAAGTTGTCCGGAGCTAAAATTGATTGGATTGCTAGATCCTCCTCCACCTTTAGAGAACAAGCTAATCAAATCCGAAACATCTTTACTAAGATTCCCGAAAGACCCTGCCACAGTTCCAGAGCCATACGTAGCCCCTGCTACACCAATTGCTACACTGGCTCCTGCTGTAGGTCCAGCAGAAATCACAGCTCCACCTACACTACCTATTACTTCGCCTACTCCTACCATCATCGTAAGAACATCCCCAGTAATAGCTCCTAGATAATAGGGAATCCCTTTTTCCTCATAAGGATCTTCGGGATTAAAAATCCCTAAGGTCATATTACTTGTCGTCCGATCACTAGCCCCTCTAATAAACTGTGAAACCGATTTGGTGGCAGACTGAGTCACTTTCTTGACTGTATTGACGATTTTCTTGACGGCGGGCTTTACTACCTTTTTGACAACATTCTTCACCTTGTTCACGATCTTTTTAACCGTCTTCTTTACCTTGTTATAGGCCTTCTTGACGGTATTATAGACCTTCTTCGCTACCTTTTTAACCTTGTTGTAAACTTTTTTGACTCCGCTTTTGACTTTATTGTAGACCTTTTTCACTCCAGAAGAAACAGTATTGTAGGCTTGTTTTACTCCGGAAGCTACGGTGTTATATACTTCTTTGGCCCCGGAAACAATGGAGTTTCCGACTGACTTGGCTTTGTCCCATAATTTGCCCCAGAAATGACCATCTGGGTCACTATTGGAGATCGGGTTTCCTCCAGCATAGCCATATAAGTTGTAGTTCCCTGTATTCATCATAAGAGCTAGATGGGCTCCTGCTCCGTTATAAGAGTCACTTGTTAGGAATCGTCCTTCTCCCGGACGATAATCACGGAATCCGAGATCGTACGACTTCGTATTCGGGTCCCAACGCTTGCCTTCATAGCGGAAGGGATTATACATATCCTGATCGGGCTTGGTTGCGTCAATCTTATCGACACCTGTGAACATGTCTTTATCGTCTTCACCGTAAGGAGTGTATCCGTACGTGCTGCGGATATTCCCTTTCTCATCTGTCAACATTTCGATGCCATGATTCCCTGCTTCGAAGTAGGAGAGTTCTTTCGTATCCTCTTTGAGCATGGTCATCCGTTCGCCCCATGCGGAGTAGGTGTAAGATCTCGTTACTTTACCGGCTACTTCTTCGGATAGGACTTGATCACTTGTATCCAAGTAGTTAAAGGTAGTCGTCTTTTCATTGGCTGTCCCTGCTTTTTCTACCTTAGCTGTAGTACGATCAAGTGGATCATAAGCGAAACGGGACTTGATGGTAGTAACCTTATCCTTATCCAATTTCGTATGCTCGACGGTACGATCAAATTGGTCGTAGGTGAAGGTTTCTTTGTCTTTACCATCGGAGGTAATCTTCTCGACACGGCCCATCGCATCGTAGATGTATTTAGATGCGAGTCCTGCTTCGGTTTCTTCGATGAGACGATTTTTATCGTACTTGTAGGTAGAGAGTATACCGTCTTTTGTTTTTTGCACGAGGTTGCTATTTGCATCAAGGACGTACTCCTCGGTGGAGGTTTGTGTTCCGGATTTATCATAGCGGACAAGTCGATCTCGTGGATCGTATGTGTACGCGTATGTGTTGTTGATTGGCTTGTTGTTCGCATCAAGACCCGTATAAACGTCCTTGGTTGGATTTCCATGCAAGTCGTACTCGTAGGTATGTTTTTGTAAGGAAGTCCCGTTTGTTTTCTTGGTTTCCCACTGTGCCATGGAGCCGTCTACGTTGTATTGATAATCGGTTACGGTTCCGTTTGGTTTGGTCTCTTGCTTGGTTTGTCCGCTTACCGTGTATTGATAATTATAGATTTGTGGCTTGTCCTGAGCCGATTTCTTTTGTGAGTACTGCGTGACTTGATCTAAGCCATTGTAACTGTACTCGGAGATATTGTTCGAATACTCCTGTTTGAGTAGGTTCCCGTGAACATCGTAGTCATATTGGATGCCCCGTTTGACGATCCCATTGACAACTTCCTGTACCTCTTTCACTTGGTTGAGAGGGGTATAGACGGTACGGTATTCGTCCACTTTTTTGTTGCTACTAGAATCTTTCATGGAAATGATGTTGTCATTGATGTCGTAAACGTACTCAAACTGTTTTCGTTCGGTATCTGCTGAACTACCTTTTACTGCGTAGGAAAAAATAAAACAAGGATGCTGTGATTTATATAGCATCCTTGTTCACTTGAATCTATTTTAAAAACCGCATCCAGACCGAAGCCCAGAAGCGATACACAGATATTTCTTATCAATCACCTTGGATAGATGAGTTAGAGTACAGATGATCTATTCAGATCCCAAAAATCAATTTCCTTTTGCTCTAGCAGTTCCTCGAGAGCTGATGCTCCGTTCTTCTCTGCATAAGCCATTTCTTCGTCAGAAATCGGAATCATTTGCAACCACGTAATACTGCATCCTTCAAAACGAATAGTCTTTAATTCTCCTTCCCATAAAAAAGGCGGAACAAAGAAAGCATGTTGCATTTGAGAATCTGGCATATACATTCTTACTACATCAGGATATATAGCACCCGGAAAAATGGTATATCCAGAGTTAATGATATTAAATGCACAAGTAGATACCATATTCGGGAAAGATTCAAAATCAGAAATACAAGATCCTGCGATTTCCACTCGTAGAGGAACTCCATCAACAAAACGGTCAATTGAATGCTCCCAAAGTCCAACTGTTGAATAGGAAGTGTAACCTTTGGCAGGACTGTCTGAGGCAATTACTACACCTATTGAATTCTTCCTGCTATCATCCCAATACTTTATGACAGCAGGTCTCCTCTCACCACAAAAGGCTTCTCTTATCACCTGTGCTACTTGCCTACTTTTGGTTGTTACACTCATACGGCGGCTCCTATCGGAACTAGAAAGTTCAGGATCACTCTCCATTTCTCATCAATAATCACTCTCTGAAATACTGGTCTCCCAATTACTCCAATGAGTATTTGGATTTTGAATATGAATCAAAGTAGCATCATTCTTCTCGAGTGCTTGAGCTATTTGTTGAAAGAAGAGATGTTCACTCGGTTGAATATCATCATGATTCCATTCATCAGTTCTGAAAAATAAAGGCATTGGTTTCAAAGATAAACTAGAGAATATGAGATCATCCTCTAACCAAAGTTTATCCTTGTATAGTGAACTAATAAGTCTAACAAAAGTAGTAGGGGAAAACTCTTCCGGATTTAAACCAGCATGTAGGTAATCCTCAGACGTTGGTGTAATGCAGTACGTGTCCTCCCAAATCTTAAAACAAATTCTTTCGAACGGAGATAGGAGAAAATCTCCATTATCATCTATAAAGGGTTGTCCCTGATCAAGACTATAGACTACCCCCTCAAAAATCCGACTCAATCCATTGTGCTTAAGATTATTGCTATAAGCGTACAACCCACTCGCAAAATCTTGTCCCGGAATGAAATAACCTACCATTTCAAAAGTCATAAGCCAGTTGTCATTATCCTTAAAGATAGAGAGACGAGTCTGAGCTAAATCAACATTAGCATTGTCTAAAATAGGAAAATCAAACTCATCAGCTTTCTTGTCTAATAAGTACAATAAAGGATTCATATCACATACGACTCCCTTTCAATACATCTACTCCTCGGAGCTAGTAGCCCAGTTACTCCAATGAGTATTTACATTACCTGTTGGTATCAACCCAACATTACCGTACTCAATTGCTTTTGATAGTTGCCGAAAGAATTCATGCTCACTAGGCTTCACTAAAACGTCGTTATGATGCCATTCGCTTGTCTTGTAAAACAATTCCATTGGTTCAAGAGATAGCTTGTTAAAAATAAACTCCTCTTTTAACCATAACTTCTCGCTATGCAAATATGATATCAAACGTAAAAATTTGGTCGGTGAGAAATCTGCTAGGTCAATCCCTGCCTCTCTATACATACCCACAGTCGGTGATAAACGGATTTCCTCTCTCCAAATTTTAAAACATACTGATGACAGCGGTTCCAATTCGAAATTACCATTAGAATCAATAAATGGAAAAGGTTTTTCACTCCCGCACTCACTAATGACATTCTCATAGCACTCAGACAACCCGAACTTCTCAATTTGATTTCCAAATACGTAAAGATCATTGGTGAAGGTTTGACCAGATATAAAATAGCCAACAACTTCAAATGTAACCAACCAATCATGATCGTCCTTGAAAACTAAAAGTCTCGTTTGTGCTAAGTCTACGTTATAGTTATCTAAAACAGGAAACTCAAATTTCTCCGCAGCTAAATCAAATTGCTCTAATATTAGGCTCAAGCGAATCCTCCTTCATGAATAAGTACCTGCCCCTATTCTTAATCAATAAGAGCAGATACTTGACTTTCTATTTTCCTACCTACGCCTCGATAATTCAGCTCGCACTTGCCCTCCTTGGCGTCTCGCACACATACTGCAATGAGGGTACAGATCATACGTTTCTTGATCTTTGAATTGAATAGGTGGCTGGTGATCAGGAACAAAATTCTTAAAGTCCCCCGGATCTTTTCTACCACATGTGTGGCAACCATACTCGTAACCTATCCTATTAATCTCACTTCTCTGCTCTTTGGTCCAATTTCTACTCTTAGTTCCAGGAACAGATTCTTTTGCATAAGGCCCCGGTACTAAGGTATTGGGTTTCTCACTAAAAGCCTGCAAGTCAAGCTTCAATTTGTTATGAACAAAGACGTGTGAATCAGATACAAAATAGGTATGATAACCCTCGACAGTCATATTGTAAACCGTCGCGTGCTTCTTCTCCACTGAGATCTTCTTGATTGGCAGTTGTTTTCCTTCTGCTGTGAGAAGCAAATCACCAATACTTAAATCTTCTACCTTTAACCAGCCTTTGCCTTCTACCCAGAATGGGTGCTCGGCTGTGGTCTCGATCTTATCATTGCCTACGTGGACTGTATAGATCTCATCCACATCTCTGCTCATGATGCTAACTACCTTCTGGTAGGCAAGATCCCCTGTTTTATCATCTTTGGACAAGACTTTATCGCCGACTTGAATGTCCTCGATGGGTCTATCTCCACGATCTGTACGAACTAGGGTACCTGCAGTAAAGCAGTTTACTCGTTTCCCGATCTGTTCTCCAGCTGTCTCAACGAGCTTCCCACCAAGCCTTGCTTCTTTCGAGCTAATCGGTGTAAACAAGCCAATCGCACCATAGAGCCTTGGAACATCTTCACCGGTGATGTAATCATGTCCAGCGATGAGGACTACAGCATCGTTGACGCTACTTAAAATCGGGACTTCGGCCACTACCCATGAAGCCGCTTCTCGTATGGTAGACACCCAAGACGAAGTTTTACTACTAGTCGCCGATTTGGGTTTAGGCTTGGTGATGGACTTAATAGTGCTCTTGGCTTTCTTCACGGCCTTCTTGGTGTAGCTTACAACTTTCTTGACGACTTTCTTTACCTTGTTGTAGACCTTCTTGATCGCTCGCTTAATCGGAGCAACTACTTTTTTAACAACCTTTTTCACTGCCCTATACGTGCTCTTCACTACCTCTTTGACCGCTGTATATGCCTTCTGAGCGTAGGTAGATACGGTGGATACGACGGCAGAGGCAGCAGATTTTACACCTGCTTTGAAGTCATTCCAATTATTCCACCATGCGTGACCATCTGGATCGCTATTGGAAATCGGATTTCCACCCGTGTAACCGTATAGATTGTAGTTTCCAGTATCCATCATGAGAGCCAGATGTGCGTTCGCACCGGTATATGAATCGCTGGTTAGGAATCGTCCTTCTCCGGGTCGATAGTCACGGAATCCGAGATCGTAAGACTGTGTATTCGAATCCCAACGCTTGCCTTCATAGCGATACGAGTTGTACGCATCTTGATTAGGTTTCGTTGGGTCAGGTTTATCGACACCCGTAAACATGTCTTTATCGTCTTCCCCATATGGGGTAAACCCATAAGTGGCACGGATATTTCCTTTCTCATCCGTCAGCATCTCGACACCGTTATTTCCTGCCTCGAAGTAGGAGAGTTCCTTCGTATCTTCTTTTAGCATGGTGAGTCGCTGGCCCCATGCAGAGTAGGAATAGGACTGGGTAACCTTACCTGCTACTTCTTCGGATAGGACTTGATCGGTGTTGCCTAAGTAATTGAAGGTGGTGGCCTTCTCGTTGGCTGTACCTGCCTTCTCTACTTTTGATGTAGTACGATCAAGTGGGTCATAAGTAAAACGAGACTTAATGGTCGTAACATTATCTTTGTCCAGCTTTGTATGCTCGACGGTGCGATCAAATTGATCATAGGAGAATGTTTCTTTGTCTTTGCCATCCGATGTGATCTTCTCAACACGACCCATTGCATCGTAAATATACTTGGATGCGAGTCCAGCTTCCGTTTCCTCGATGAGACGATTTTTGTCGTATTTATAGGTAGAAAGTACACCGTCTCTCGTTTTTTGCACCAGATTGCTATTCGCATCAAGGGTGTATTCTTCGGTAGAGGATTGGGTTCCCGATTTATCGTAGCGGACTAGACGATCTCGTGGGTCGTATGTGTATGCATACGTGTTGTTAATTGGCTTATTGTTTGCATCGAGACCACTGTATACATCCTTAACGGGATTTCCATGAAGGTCGTACTCATAACTATGCTTTTGCAAGGATGTTCCGTTTGGCTTCTTGGATTCCCACCCCGCAACAGAACCGTCTGGATTGTACTGGTAATCGGTTACGATTCCGTTTGGCTTTGTTTCTTGTTTGGTTTTTCCGCTCACAGTATATTGAAAACCATACACTTGAGGTTTGTTATCCTGAGCCGATTTCTTTTGAGAGAATTGGGTGACTTGATCCAAGCCGTTATAACTGTATTCCGAGATGCTATTCGAATACTCCTGCTTAAGCAAGTTCCCGTGAACATCGTAATCGTACCCGATACTACGTTTGACAATCCCATCAACCACTTCTTGTACCTCTTTCACCTGATTAAGAGGAGTATAGGAGGTACGGTATTCATCCACTTTTTTGTTACTGCTAGAGTCTTTCATCGAAACGATGTTATCGTTTGGGTCGTACACATATTCGAATTGTTTTCGTTCGTTGTCAGAGGTGCTTCCTTTCGATTGCAGACCCTCGTCCGTATTCTTCTTTAGCTTGCCGTCTGGGAAGTAATCCCACGACATTTTCCGTTCGACTTTGCCGTCGGAGCTGGTAACGACGCGCTCTACTTGGTTCCCAATCTGGTTGTAATCGTACTTCGTCGTGACACCCCATGTATCCGTGATGGATTTCAGCAGTCCATTGTCAAAGTACGTGAAGGTAGACACGTTACGCTCGGTCTGTCCTTCGGAAGGCGGTGTACTCACTTCAATGACATTGCCCACGGAATCATATTTGTACATGATTTTTTGCTCTTCCTTGAAGCGCGAGTTTGAGCTATTGGGATCACGTGGGAAGATGATTTCTTTTACTCGGCCGAGATCGTCGTACGTCTTCTTTTGAACGAAGTCATCCGCGTACGGAGTAGCAGTTCCACGCGGTGGATCGACTTGGATCACATTACCCATCTTATCGTAGGTATAACGTGTTGTTCTTGTTACACCCGCTTTTTGTGGAGATTGTTCCTCTGCTACAAGACCGCGGATGTTGTAAGAAACGTTATGAACATTGCCTTCTTTATCCTTGGTTTGAATCGTTTTGCCGTCGGCATCGTAAACAGTCTCGATGGACTTTCCATCTGCATCGGTCACTTTAATCGGTCGGTTGTTTACATCATACATAGTTGTGACGACGTAATCGTTAGGATTGTCCGCGGTCTGGTTTCCTTTTGGCTGTGTGACTTTGGTCTGGTTCCCGATCTTGTCGTATTCGTACGTAATCTTATGCCCTTGGCTGTTGGTGACGGCGATGAGTTGGTTCAGTTCGTTGTATGTGTGAGTCGTGGTATAGTCATTTGGATCATCGGTTAGATTGCCTTTCGGCTCTACTTCCTTGATGAGATTTCCTAATTCATCATAGAAATAGGTGGTTTTCTTCTCTGGATCACTCGGATGATCTTTCGGCTCGATTTCCTCTACTAAGCGGTCGTACTCATCGTACTTATAAACAAATTTCGCTCCAGTAGGAGAACGTTTCTCGACTACATTATCGTTTGCATCATAGACCGGGGCAGGGGTAGTGATAAACTCGCCCTTTGCTTGGTCTTTCGACATCTTGGATTCAAGCGGTCGGCCAAAGACATCGAAGGAAAAGGTGGCAATACTCCCTTTAGAGTCAGTCACTTTGATGACGTTGCCAAAGTCATCATATTGGGTAACCGTTGTGTTTCCTAGAGCATCGGTTTCTTTCTTGTCTTCCCCGTTGGCATCATAGCCGAAATCAGTTGCACTCGGGTCACCGTAGGTAGTGACTTTACCATTTGAATCAGTGACACTCTTCACGAGTCCGCTATTTCCGTGGTACGCAGTAGTGGTTTTATTTCCTTCGGTATCCTCCACCGATACTACATTTCCTACCTCATCATAGGTGGTCTTAGTAAAGCGGCCTTCTGGAGTAGTGGTTTTGATCAACTCCGCTACATGCTTGTTGAGCGAATACTGATAGTCATAGCGAGTCGACTTCCGTTTGGATTCATCTGAGATCGCATTGTTCACCGGATCGGTCGTGGTTAAGACATTACCCAGTTCATCATACGTCCACGTGGTAATTCCACCATTGGGATCTTTTTTCCACGTCATGTTATGGTTCTGATCATATTTGAACTCGGTTACGTTCCCTTTGGCATCCGTAACCTTAACCGGATCTCCTTTGTCATCCATGAGGTACTTGGTTGAGTTCCCTTTCAGATCGGTTTCGGTTCGCTCTTTATCTTTATAGGTGTAGAGCATCACTTCATCTTTTTTGTTACTCATCTTACTAACCCGATGCTTATTCTCACCGTCTGTATAGTAATCGATCTTCGTGATGTTTCCACGAGGGTCTTTGATCTGGTTAATAACGTTGGTAGAAAGTAGGTCATAAGTAAATTCGTATGTTTTTGCGATGTTGGTTCCCGCACCATCCACAAACTTTGTTAAGCGGTTGGACGCGTCATATGTGAATTCAATGACTCGTTGTGGTGTCTCGGTTGCCGTTGGTTGTAGAGCCTTGATCTTGGATACTTTGTGATTATCGTTGTATTCAATTGTTAGCGTCTGACGATTCTGCGAGTCGGTTACATAACGTAGCAACTTGATTGGCTTGTTACTCACGCTTTTCTCTTCGTATGTGTACCGAAGATTGTTTCCATTCTGATCCGTTGCTTCGACTAAATAGCCCTTATCATCGAAGTAGTATTGTGTACGATCTGGTTCAGTGACCAGCCACTTGCGACTACTCGCACCACCGCTTAGGTACTGGAGATAGAGCTCGTCCCCTGGCTGAGATTTGAATTCTTTCGCTTTCTCATCCCACGTAAAAGTGTGATTCGTTCCATCACTATCCATTAGATCCATGGAACCCCGAGTGATTTTATCCTGTTTATCCGTATAAACCTGATCACCCAAAGATGAGCCTAAACGAACAAAACTAGAGGTATCTAACGACCAACCGACACCAATAGGCGAATCACTGGTATCCAAACTGTTATAAGTTAGGTTTACAGAAGTGGAGAAATCTCCACGGGATGGATTCTCAAAGGAAGCGTAGGAGAAACTTGCATTCCCACGATAGAGGTTAATTCCTGTCCCGCTCTTATTTCCATCCGTAGAAGCATGGTTATCGTCTACTCCTAAGTCCTTCCCACCATTAGGATCCTCCACCATAACGAACTGATTCAGAGTCGGAATCGGGTCTTTACTCTTCGATAGCCAAGTTCCGTTTAGCTTCAAATCCCATTGGAGGATTAAGCCTTCACGTAATTGGTTTGGCTGGCTAATAGCAGGTGCTTTAACCCGTCCCCTTACGGTGATCGTATCTCCGGGCGGGATATTAACCGTAGCAACGGATTCATTGCCATTCGCATCAATCGGTTTAAATTCGGCTCCGATACAGTTATCTTCGGTTGTCCGATCCGTTCCGTTCGGGAGTGCCCAGTGGCAACCGAGTGAATCGGTGCTACCGCTCCATGCTGTATCGGTTGGGTTAGAAAGGGTCACCTCCACTTCATAGCTTTGGCCTGACTTCATCGTGGTAGGTGTTTTTGGCGAGTAGTATGAATTAGCGGCCTTCTTATCGATATAGACGACCTTTAGCTTCGGTTTTAGTTCCGGTGCGAGAGTCATCTCGCTACTAACCGTAAGTAGTTTCTCTTTCGCTGTTTTGCTTCCTTCGTCACTATGACGGATCATGAGACCACGGTTAGATGATCCATCTTTGACCCATCTTTCGGCCGCGGTTGTAACATCCCAGTTAAGCCACTTAGGATCGTTGGTAACATTGGTCACGTAATCGAGCACCGAGTGATGAAAGGCATCATTATGACTACTCCACGTCGTTTTAGGAACCGATTCGAAATCCTTCCACAGGTAGTGAGCATTATAGGTAGCATATTTGCTTCCCACGCTATCTCGTTGCCAGCTCCACAGACTAAAGTCTGCGTCCACTACCTTTGCTGTGCTTGGAATGGAAGAGAGATCAAATTTATAGAGGGAGCGAGTGTTTCCGAAGGTCGCGCTGTTATTTCCGACAGATGCCCATGGATTTCCCTTTTCATCTAAGTAGTTAAAGCTGGTATTTTTATACTCACTCGAGATGGTAGTGTCAATGGCATTTTGCAAGACTTGAATCGCCATACCCGACTTAGGCAATCTTACGAGTTGGGTTGTAGAAGGGACAACGGTACCATCTATCGTTTTCACGGCAATCTGATAGAAATAGGCTCGTCCAAACGGATCACTGCTGTAGGCAGGGGTTGGCGTAGCTGTGGTATCGGTGAAGGTAAGTGTATTTTGGTTCGGAATCGGTGCGACCAGCGTAGTCTCATCTGGTGTAAAGCTCTGATTGGTACTTCTATGGATCTGATACTCTACAAAGTCGGTTCGGATATACTTTGTCCATTTCAACTCTGCACCGTTGGCGTAGATTTTAGTTGGTTCCGCTAATAGTACAGACGGCTTTCCGTACACAACTTTTAGCTTCGGTCGAATCGAGTTTTCATCGAAGTTTTGACTCGCTGTGTATCTTACTCCACCTACTTTTTTCGATTCATCCTTGGCTTTGATGAGAACTCCATAGTTTTCTTGGCTCCCATCGACCCATGATTGAACGAGGTCGCGTGCTGTGTAATCATGCCAGCGGTTGTTCACGTTAGCGGATTTATCCACTTCGGCTACCTTAGTAAAACGGATGGCATCGGCGATGATGGCTCCATCTACTTTTTTACTGGAATCGTAGTTGGAAAGCGTAATACTATGACTATCCCCGGTGGCAAACCGAAATTGTCCCAGCCATTGATAACCGGTATTCGCAGTCCGCTGATTCATATAAACTTTGGATGTTCCTCCATTGTGAGTAATGCTATATGGAGCAGAAGTAGCGCGATCGGATGCTTTTACATTGGATGCGGCAACGTTGTACGTTCCGCTTTCATTTAGATAGGGCTTCCATGTAAAGGTGTTCGTCGCACTCTTATCATTTGGCTGTGCCGCATGATAACTGCCATTCACGCCGCCCGATACATTGGAAGATAAGTTCCATGTACCGTTCTTGGTGATCCCTGTGCTATCTGTATTGTCTATGACATAGGTACTTGCTTCCACATCGGATCGGAAGGTTCCACCCGGTGTCTTCCATGCCTCCCCTTTCTTCGCTTCCCTCCAAGTGGCCTCGGCTGGATTCCAGTCTTGAAGGACTCGGTGGAGGCTAAACGTGACATCGTGATCGGTATCCTTACAACCTGTACAGAAGTTTTGGTCGTAATAGAGTTGCACCTGTGCGAAGTCTACTTTACTGCCCGAAGGGATGACAGAAGTATCAAACTTTACAAGAGAGCGTGAAGTTTGTGACGAATCTGCGCCTACAGATAGTCTCCAGTTATCATTGTAGTTTGTAGTAGGTGAGGAGCTGTTAATCATCGTATCTTTACTGTTTTGCGCCCCATTCCCCGGGGTTGGTTGAATCTCAATCGTTGGATCGATGGTTATAGGCATCGCTCGTTTTGAATCATTCAACCACTCTTTATTAGCAGTCACACGTAGAATATTTTTACCATCTACTTGGACAATCTCTTGCTTCACATCATGGCTCCATGCATAGCCATAAGGAGAATCTTCTTCTTTTTTGCTATCGTACATAAATGGCTTTGGGATCTTGAAAACTCCGACATCGCCTTTGTCTACAAATAACACTGAGCCATCTGATTGTAATTTTGGCTCTAAATCGCCTGTTTCAAGGATAAAGTCAAATACATTACTCTCTGGCTTTTAACACTATTCTTTCTTTTACTTTGCTATTTTCCGTTTGATACTCGATTTTACTTTTATTTAAGATATCCGGAAACGAGATGATGTTTCCTTTTACAGTTGGGGAAACCTTTGATCTATCTGGAGCTTTTAGTCCCATTGAGATAGCATGCTTTCCACTCGTAATCTTAACTAATTCGTTTGCTCGATCACTAAAATGTGTTTTAAATTGATTCTTTTCGTTACTATACACGTATCCCTTTTGCTTCGTTTTCGAGATATCGTTTTGGATATCTTGTAATTTCCCATCTGAATCTCGATAATGGACGGGGTCTGAGCTTATTTCTGCTTCGATTCGACCGTCTGAAAGCTCATAGAATTTAGCATTAATCTTCCGTTGTTCGACTAGTTCCTTCACCCTCTTAGGGTCGTCCACCTTTTTTCCTTTAGGGGTCTCCTCTTTTACGGGTAGACTCAGCTTATTCTCCGTTAGTTCCTTGCTTCCATTATTCTTCTCCGTTGCTACAGTCCACCCGTCCGTCATCTTATTCCATACATCTTTTACACTCATATAAACAGACAAGAATCCCCACTCAGCGGCTTTGTATGTCGTATTCGCAAAATCAGCCGCATGTGTGGAAGTAGGAAATGCGGATCCGAAGAATATGAAAAAGGATAGAACCATTAACAACATTCTACGGAGAAATATTCGTTTCTTCTTTCTCACCTTAATAATCCTCCATTTTTTAGATTAGTATATATTTTTTATAATACAATAGAAATATATTGCATTTGTTCACAATTCGTCAATAAAAAAAGTGAAGGGAAACGATTTCCCTTATGAATTGGAATCATCTAGGGTGGGCAAAGACTCAAGGAAGCAGAAGGGGCAGCGGAGGGCGGATACATTTGGATAAATCCTTCTCCCGCATGAACAACGAGAACAGTCATCTTGGTTCCCTCGACTAATGATGGCATTAGGTAAATTAAATTCAAATCCACAATCCTGAACGACTCTGATATTGTGGATTTGAACCGTTGCATACACAGTACTACAAGGTCGCATTTGCTACGAAGCAAAAGACTACAGAAGAGCAAGAGTAAAGTTTCTGCATGCGATTGACCTTTGTACTAAGAAATACACGCACAATCCATTTGATAATATTATCGCGGCTTGTTACCAGGAGTTATCTGGTTGTAGCTATAACGAGAATCATCTCGAGCAAGCTCTCACGTATGTAGAGCTAGGCTTACAACATTAAGATGAAACAAAAGAGAGAAAGGGACTTAAGTATCAACTATTAGGAAATAAAGTGATGTATTTATTAAAGTCCTCTCAATATGAGCTATCAAAAGCTCTTATTGTAAAAGGACATTTCCACTGGTTTCAAGATCAATTTCCCGCAGCTCTTACCTACTACCAAGAAGCGGTCCATCTCTCCAGAAGATACGGATACAAGCAACGGGAATATACAGCATTATTGAAATCGTCAAACTGTTTTGATAAAATGGGCGATAAGCTACAAAAATGTGATTGTCTTGAAGAAATGCACCGACTTCAAAATGAGCTTTTCATAATAAGCGAGGTGGAAATCTATGAAGCTTAACCCATATAACTCCCCTTTCATTATGATGGGCGACGACGATGATGTGGAGAGATAAAGTGGAAATTTATGAACTCAACTAAATTACTTCTCGCATACAAACAACAAAAATAATCCCATCATCTTATGGTGAATACAGCTCTATAGAGCCGTATTCACCATAAGATGATGGGTTTCACTTTCCTTCTATTCTTTATCCAAACCATGCGCGCCCCGGAAAGCCCCGTCTCCTTCACCACCTACTCCGTCTTCCGCTGAATATAATGCTCCAACACATGCTCAATCACCACTTTCCCCACAGCAAACACTGGCACCGCTAAAATAAGCCCGATTAATCCACCCAGTTCATCCCCCACGATTAAAGCAAAAATAATCATAATCGGATGAAGATGAAGCGACCGGCCCACGATCTGTGGAGAAATCACGTTGCCTTCCAGCATTTGAATCACCATATTCACCACAACCACTCCCACCATCATCTTGGGAGAAAAGGCCAACGCCACCAAAAGAGCCGGGATTGCACCTAAAAACGGTCCTAGATAAGGAATGATATTAAACAAAGAAACAAAGCTAGCTAACAACAATGCATACGGCATTCCAATGATCAGATATCCGATATAAGCCAAAATCCCGATAACCATGCAAACCAGAAACTGCCCCCGGATATAGTTCCCCAGTGCCTGATCAATATTTTGAAACAAACGAACCATCTCCGAGCGGCGATTTCGCGGAAGCCATCTCAGCACTCGATTCTCAATCTGATGCACATCCTTCATCATATAAAAAGCAATAAACGGAATCACAAACGCGAGAAATACTTGATTAATCGTTGTCCCGATTCCATTCATAAACCTTGTAACTACATCTCCTAAGCCCGATTCCAAATGACGTAAAGAATCTTCAACCCCCGTTTGAATGGAAAGCGGTAACCACTCACGTCCTTGATCACTGTACTCCTTAATCATTTGCTGGATCTGTGCATTCCACTCCGGAAAATGTTCAATCAGCTCTTTTAACTGGTGTTGAATCATCGGGACCATATTCATAATCAAGATTACGACACACGTAATAAAGACACAGTAGATAAGCAAAACGGCAATGGAGCGAGGAACCTTACGAACAGCTAATACATTTACGATCGGATTAAGCAAGTAAGAGATGATCATCGCTAGGAAAAAAGGAATAAAAATAGTGCCTAAGAAATCAGCAACTACCCCTAAAATAAGGCGTATTTGAAATAAGAAATAGAGTATCGCTAGGATTAGTAATGTAAATACCGTACGATACAACCCTTTTGATTCCAACCAACGGTTCATCGTCCACCTCCTTCATCTGCTTGTCTCTCACTATTTAAGATACGTCAATTTGACCAATTTATAACAAGAAAAACTAGCCCCCTTGATCGAGGAGGCTAGTTTTCACCTTGCCGCACGAAGTTGTCGGATCAATTGTTTGATCATGACCTTTAAAAATGTCATTCCCATAAATATATTTCGTTTCATCATACGCATGAGCCGAGATCGCAGGGACCCAAAATCGACATTCATCGTAAAATGCAACGCACGGGGCATCCGGCCGGTCCGAAATAAGCAATAAACAGCGTAAGCAATTACGCCACCGACTAACATTGAAGTTACGCGACGATTCACGATTCTCCCTCCTCTGGCTATAAATTAGAGTTAGGCGAAATTTTGCTGTTCTGGCAATGAATCATCATCAAGAAACAAATCGTTTAACGAAGTAAGGGATCCGTCTTCTTCTACTTGATAAACGTGTACAATTTGACCATTTTCGAGTACCAACTCAATATAACAGTGCCAACAATAAAGTTGATTTGTTCCCACTCGGCCTAGATCGTGAGAATTGCAATTAGGACATCGAAGTAACATAGGGTTTCCATCCTTATCATCTACTTCAGGTCGAATCTGCACAGGTTGCCAGTACCGTCATCTGCTTCCAGATATACGGCCTGTCTGGAGTTACCTTTTTCCGTCCATGCAGTAAATCATTCCACCATCCGTCAGAAAGTTCATACCCTACTATCGTCCCCAGATTTTCCAGAAAATAGACATTCATCACTTCTCCAAGTTGCAATCCGTCTACCGTTTCGACTGGCCGTCCACGAAGCGGATTCATCCCCGTTACGACTCCCGTCCATCCCAAGATCGGTGCTTGTTTCGTGAATTTTTCTTCACAGTGTACTCTTACCGTTTCAAAATCAAGCGCCACTATACACTCGATCGGAATGTATCTTCGGAAGCGTAACCAGCCTCCTCGTTCTAACAATAAGCCTGCTAACACTTGCTCACTGTTAAATAACAAGTCCGTGACAACCCCAAGTACTTTGTTTGTTTCTTGATGAATTACCGTTGCGCCAAGAATCTCTTGTGATTTCCGCAAAAGGAATAGCCCTCCTCCCGCTGTTCTTAGTATGGTTTTTCACTCTGTAGAAATACCATCAACAAAAGGGAAGGAAGTGATTTCCAATTTACCAATCTTCACTAATGATTTCACTAAGTCGACTATTACGGTCCTCACTATGTTCTTGTGTAATTCCGTAAGAGAATGCCGCCTTTTCTCCACAGAGAATCAAGTATGATTTAGCACGAGTAATGCCGGTATAAATCAGGTTTCGAGCTAGCATTCTGCGATATGTATGTAGGACGGGCAGGATCACAATGGCAAACTCTGATCCCTGCGACTTATGAATGGAACAAGCGTAACCGAGTGTAAGCTGTCCCAGCTGACTCCGTTTGTAAGGAACTTCTAGCTTCTCGTAGGAGACATAGAGAACAGGCTCATCGCTACTCGCTTCCTCTTCCACTCCTGTTACGATGCCCATATCTCCGTTATACACAGGGAATTCGGGATGATTAGAAGTTTGTAATACCTTATCTCCCATGCGAAACAGCGTATCCCCCCATGAGACTTCTTTTTTCAACGAGCTCTTCGGATTAATCAATTGTTGAATTTCTTGATTCATCCGGTCCACACCCGCTGGTCCCTTATAGATAGGACATAAAATTTGCACGTCAAATAAAGTATATCCCTTTTGGATCGCATTCTCGTACGTTTGTAATACAACTTGGACTGCTTGATCTCGATTACAAGGAAAAAAGCGTCGATCCGGCTTCTTTTCCATCAAATCTTCAGGAGTATCGCCTTTTCGTACTTGGTGAGCAAGTTGAATAATCGAAGAATCGCCTGCTTGCCGAAAGATCTCATCCAGTTCGACCCGCGAAATCCGCTCTACTTCCAGAAGATGATGTAATACTTTACCCGGACCTACAGAAGGGAGCTGATCACGATCCCCCACTAAGATCACTTGCATCCCAGATGGCAAAGAACGAAAGAGTTGGTTCGCTAGCCATATATCCAGCATGGAAGTCTCATCGACAATCAGCAAAGAGCCTTCGATCGGGTTCTCCGCATGATGCTCAAAAAACTCACCTTTCCAGCCCAATAATCGATGGATCGTCATCGCCGGAAGTCCTGTCGCTTCACTCATTCGCTTAGCCGCTCTCCCTGTTGGAGCAACTAATCGAATCGGATAGGGCTTATCTGTACCTTTATAGGCCTCAGGATCTAGCGAGCATTCATGAAGCTTGCCAAACAGATGGCAAATCCCCCTAATGACGGTCGTCTTTCCGGTACCAGGACCACCGGTCAAAATCATGATAGAAGAACGTAGAGCCTGCATAATCGCTTCCCTTTGGCAATCTGCATAATGAATGTCGAACGCTTCCTCGACTTCCCCGAGTGCCTGATACATATCTTGAACCGCAAATTCCTTTTCCTGCACCTGCTCGAGCAACTGCTTCATCTTTAGAGCCAAGCCATACTCCGCATAAAATAAGGTAGGCAGGTAAACCCGTTCTTCCTCTAGTAACACACGCTTATTTCCTAATAAATCTGCATAACACTCATTCCGAACTTCTAAAGGAAACCATTCTTCTGTCTTACTTCCCAACAATTCTTTCACTTGCTCCCATACTTCTTCCTTCGTGAGGTATACATGCCCATTTGAATAAGAAGCTTCTTGTAATAGATACAAAATAGCCGCTCGGAGCCTCTGGGGTGCATCTTCTGCAATTCCTTGTTTTCGCGCTAACTCATCTGCACGACGAAAACCAATCCCCTCGATATCATCAATCAGGCGATAGGGGTTCTCTTTAATCATTTCGAGGGTTTCATGCTTATACATCTGCACGATTTTTAAAGCCATAATCGCACCAAACCCTGATTCATAAAGAAAAACCAACGCTTGCTCCAAGATGCGATTTTCTCCTAATCCCTTGATAATCGTAGTCTTCTGCGTTTCATTTAATCCCTCAACTTGATCTAACTCTTTTGGATTCGTAAAAATCCGTTTTAAGGCGTCCTCACCTAAACACTTCACAATCCGGATCGCTGTCTTTTTTCCGATTCCATGGAAGAGGTCACTTGATAAGTACTTCACAACAGCTTCCTTAGAACGAGGAAATTCCTTTTCCAAGCGCTCTATAAAAAATTGCTCCCCAAATCGAGCATGAGTCCGCCATTCACCATAACAGGTGTACACCTCCTCTTCATGCGGACGCAAAAAGTTCCCAACAACGGTAACAGTTTTGGGACTCCCCTCACATGATGCTTCTATCACATCCAGTAGAAACACACCGTAGCTATTCTCTTCGTTATAAAATAGTTCCCGGACAAATGTACCGCGAACATAGGAGTCCATGGAAGGAAGCTGCTGCTCAGTCATATTCACAGTCCATCTTTCATCTCCTCTAAAACGGATGATGTCGCACATGTAGCAGAACAATAGGCAGGCTGTTCTTGCTCAGGGTCCCAATGATCAGCGTCTTGAGGATCATACTCATACTCACAATAGAGACAACGTTTCATTTGGAACGCTTGACCCAGTCCTTCGTCTAACCTTTTTAATTGCTTCGAATCAAGCTGTAGAAATTGCTGAATATATTGGATCAACTCTATCTTCGATTGAAAGAAAAGCGGGTCTTCTGTTACATACATTTCCACATTCCACCAAGCCCATCGACCATCTGAGAGATGACAAATATGGTATTCACCTGCAACCAACTCAGAAGCGTGCTCCAAACGTTCAAATGATGAAAATCCGATCTCCGCCGCTAGATTGTCTGCCAGAGCCTCATCGATTTCGTGAAGAATTGACTTCCAATGGATATTATCCACATCATGTTCCCATTGTGCCATCCCATTTTCAAATCTCGCCGTCAACAGCCAATCTCTCCCTTTTCCTCTGTTATCTTCTATGTCCTAGAAAGCCTTTGAATGGTATCCCTTAGTATATTTACAACATACGAAATCTCTTTTATCGTATTCGATTGACCAAAACTAAAGCGGATCGCTGAGTCCGCCCGTTCCTCTCCGACCTGTAGTGCTTCGATCACATGAGACTTGTGAATGGTTCCAGAAGTACAAGCTGAGCCACTCGATACGGCAATTCCTGCTATATCTAGATTCATCAACAGAGTCTCCGAATCGATACCCGGAAAGCTCAAGTTTACAATATGGAGCAACGATTGTTCCGCATGTCCATTTTGCACAAAATCAATCTGTTTCACTTTTAAATCACGAAACAACTCGTCCCGTAATTGCTTTAAATGTTCGCGATACCTCTCTCTTTCCTGCATCCGTAATTCTACTGCCTTCGCAAACCCTATAATTCCGGGTACATTTTCTGTACCAGCCCGTCTTTTTCGTTCTTGATATCCACCAAACATCTGGGGCATCATTTTCACTTTTTTATGAACATAAAGGGCGCCAATCCCCTTTGGTCCGTAAATTTTATGGGCAGAGATCGACATAAGATCAATCGGCAAATCCCCTACATTAATTTCTTCTAATCCTAGCGACTGCACTGCATCCACATGAAAGAGAATTTCTCGCTCACGAGCAAACTCACCGATTTCACGAATGGGTTGCAACGTACCGATTTCATTATTTCCAAACATGATGGAGATAAGGGCGGTATCAGGGCGAATCGCATTTTGTATATCTTGAAGGTATACCCGCCCAAAGCTATCTACTGGTACATACGTTACTTCAAACCCTAACTTCTCTAGGTATTCGCATGTATCTAATATGGCATGATGTTCGATCTGGCTCGTAATGAGATGCTTTTTGCCAGACGATCTCGCCTCTACCATAACACCCCGCAAGGCCATATTATCTGCTTCTGTTCCACCGCTCGTAAACACAATTTCGCTCGGGTCAGCCGCATGAATGGAACGAGCAATCGTCTCTCTTGCCACATCAATCGCGGCTCGTACATCGCGCCCATACGTATGAATACTAGAAGGATTGCCAAAAGCATCTACCAGATACGGGTCCATCGCTTCTTTTACTCTTGGATCAATTGGAGTTGTTGCTGCATGATCTAAATAAATTGACATACCGTCCACCTGTCTTTAGATATAAAACATGAAGTTTTCATTATTTCCCTCAGCCGAAAACTGGATGAGGTGTGAAAGCGTAGTGGAATCTAATTCACTTGCAATCGCATCGCGAATTCGTTTCCATAAATCCCGACGAGCAGGATGGTCTTCATCCGTAAATTCTACAGGGCTTATAGGCCCCTCTAGTACCCGAATCACTGCTCCGGCTGTAATCTCTTCTGGTGTTTTCGCTAATTTATATCCCCCGTAGGCTCCACGAATACTTCTTACTAATCCTGCATTTCGAAGTGGAGCTACAAGTTGCTCTAGATAATGTTCAGATAAATCATGTCTCTCTGCAATTCTTTTTAAAGGAATGGGACCTTGCCCGTAGTGTGTTGCTAAGTCCATCATAATCGTCAGGCCATATCGACCCTTGGTAGAAATTTTCAAATCAAACACCTCTTTCTTGACCTGTACCCTTATTTTAACTTAGAAAGGCATACAGGAAACCATGGTTAGTTTATCATATTCCCCAATCTTTCTCCATTTGTACATGATTATTACACACATAGTACCTGGCGAATATATTTATCGTGCAACTTGGCTAATGCTACTGTACAGACACAAATACAAGAAAAAATCATATAATATTTCTGAATATTTTTTAGTACGTAATGTCTACAATGAGAAATCAAGCACCAAACAAGTGGAATATGGATTTTCGAATGTGCCATATTTACACTAAATTTAGATAGAAAGGGGATAGAACGATGTCTCAAGCTAATATCCCTAATATTTCACCTAACATACAAATTACCAGAGAAGATGCAGTTAATTTGCTACTATCATCAATTGCGTTAGAAGAATTAGGCCTCAGCCATATCATTAATGCAGAGGGAGAAAAACTTCAATATGTTCTAGGGACTCTCCCTGGCGTATCAACAACCTTTCAACCCACCATTAGCGACCTACTTACGATCAATAGCAGCGTTCGCGATACGATTAATGTTATTGGTAAGAAAGAATGGATACTAAATGAGAAATTAGAAAACGTGTTAAACACAGACGTTACAAGAGGGCCTACAGGCGCACCCGGAACAACGGGAGCTACTGGACCATCAGGAGGGCCTCCTGGGCCAGCGGGGGCTACAGGGCCTCAGGGACCATCTGGACCTGAGGGATCACTTGGAGTCACGGGGGCTCCGGGGCCTCAGGGACCAACCGGACCTCAAGGACCAACAGGGTCTTTTGTTACGGGTGATTTCTTATTTTTAGTTCAAGGAAATTCAGGTGCAAGCGGAAGTGTTCCACTCAGTTTTGGAGATACAATCAATTTTATATCCGATACGTTAGAAATTGAGATCATACCTGGTTCTGTGGATGTGAGATTAGAAGTTCCAACTGGTGCAAATGGAACAACAGGGCCTCAAGGAAACACCGGACCTCAGGGACCAACGGGCGCTGACGGCGCTTCGGGACCTCAAGGAAACACCGGACCTCAGGGACCAACGGGCGCTGACGGCGCTTCGGGACCTCAAGGAAGCACCGGACCTCAGGGACCGACGGGCGCTGATGGGGCTTCGGGGCCTCAAGGAAGCACCGGACCTCAGGGACCGACGGGCGCTGATGGGGCTTCGGGGCCTCAAGGAAGCACCGGACCTCAGGGATCGACGGGCGCCGATGGGGCTTCGGGGCCTCAAGGAAGCACCGGACCTCAGGGACCAACGGGCGCTGATGGGGCTTCGGGACCCCAAGGAAACACCGGACCTACTGGGTCTACTGGAACGACGGGCGCTGATGGGGCTTCGGGACCCCAAGGAAACACCGGACCTCAGGGACCAACGGGCGCTGATGGGGCTTCGGGACCCCAAGGAAACACCGGACCTCAGGGACCAACGGGCGCTAGTGGGGCTTCGGGACCCCAAGGAAACACCGGACCTACTGGGTCTACTGGAACGACGGGGCCAACTGGAACCAATACAAATCCTATCCCATTGGTTTATGCCGCAGGTGGAACCAATGTAATTGCTTGCGATGCTAGGACGAATCGCATCCTAGCTACGATTGACGTGGGAACAAATCTCGCAAACCCAGACGGAGAAGTAGATACCATTAATAATTTGGTTTACGTCAGTGGAACGACAAGTGTTTATGTCATTGACGGGATGAGTAATACAATCATTGATACCATAACCATTCCAGGGACTAATCCTCTCATACGTGGGCTAACAACAACAAACAAGAATACTTTATATGTAGGCGATACAAATAATAGCAGGGTGAATGTTTATAATGTTTCTAGTTTCCCAAGTACATTCATAGCATCGATCCAGGTTGGACCCAATCCATTAAAAATGGGATTCAATCCGTTAACGAACCTACTCTACGTTGCGGATGGCCCCTCATCAGCCGCAGCCACAAGTTTCGTATCGATCATTGATACGACAGCTGCGAATGGTGGAACGATTGTTTCAACCGTTACCCTTGGAACCAATATTCAAGCACAAGGAGTTGCTGTCGATGCGCAAAATAAGTTTGTTTACACTGGGAACTTCCGTTCTATGAATGTTTCTGTGATTAGTACAGCAACGGGTCCGGGCGCTATCTATTCAACCATCCCGGTTGGAACCAATGTGACGGAAGTAGCGGTAAATCCGATGACGAAAAAGTTATATATTCAAAGATGGAATTCTACCGATGGCGTTGGAGTAGCCGATGTATCAAGCTTCCCCACTACGGTAAGTACCATTATTACAACAGGGCTAAATTCCGATGGTATTTCACTCAACCAATTCCTTACACCGTATCAAAATTCATTTGCGGCTAATCTGGTTTATTCTCCAGTCCCCACTGTGAACCAGGTCTTTGTAATCGACCAGATGACAGATACCGTTGTGGGAACCATTCCTCTTACGGCAGCACGATGGAGTGGCCCAAACTCTTTTGGTCAGTGGTCGTAATTAAACATGAAAAAGAAACCATTACACCTACGCAAATTTTCATATAAAAGAATCAGTTGAGTATAAGCACTCCCAATAAGCCTCCACAGGCAGATTGGGAGTGCTTTCATTGTTATGTTTCGAATCCACTCTTGATTAGACGGTTTGTTCGGGTATCTATGTTATATTAGAACCAAAACAGAGAAAAGCTGGAGGGGAATCTCTACATGGACCTATTTGATTATCAGCAGGCTTTGACATCCAAGCAACAAGGACCTCTTGCTTCTCGTATGAGACCTCGAAATTTTCATGAATTTGTTGGACAAGCCCATATCGTGGGAGAAGGCAGATTACTACGTCGCGCCATCGAAGCCGATCAACTATCTTCGATTATTTTACATGGGCCACCAGGAACCGGCAAAACAACGATTGCCAAAATCATCGCCGAATCCACACAAGCTCAGTTTGAACAACTAAATGCTGTTACAGCAGGGGTAAATGACTTACGCCAAGTAGTTCGGTCCGCAAAAGAACGCTTGGGAATGTATGGAACGAGAACGATTTTATTTGTAGATGAGATCCATCGTTTTAATCGTTCCCAGCAAGATGCACTCCTGCCCGATGTCGAGGAAGGTACGCTTATTTTGGTCGGGGCGACTACAGAAAATCCTTCTTTTCAGGTAAATGCTGCTCTACTATCACGCTCACTCTTATTTCAATTAGAACTACTTGATGAAGAAGAGCTTACCCAAATCATTCAGCAAGCTTTACAGGACAAAGAACGGGGTCTAGGAAACATTCATGTGCAGATTGATCCAGATGCTAGCAAGCATCTTATACGGATGGCAGACGGAGATAGCCGCCGTGTGCTAAATGCGCTAGAGATGGCAGTGATGACCACAACACCAAACGAAGATGGAATACGCCACATCACCTTAGAAATAGCAGAAGAGTCAATTCAGCGTAAGCACGTACGCTATGATCAATCGGGTGATCAGCATTATGATACCGTCTCTGCCTGGATCAAGAGTATGCGTGGTTCGGATCCAGATGCTTCCCTCTATTATCTTGCCAAAATGATCCTAGGTGGAGAAGATCCTCGTTTTATCGCAAGAAGAATCATGATTCACGCCGCAGAAGATGTGGGCATGGCTGATCCCAGAGCTCTACTCATCGCCTCAGCCGCCGCCCATGCCGTAGAACTCGTTGGACTCCCTGAAGCCCAAATCCCGCTAGCTGAAGCCGTCATCTATCTCGCTACAGCTCCTAAAAGTAACTCAGCCTATACAGGAATCAAGCAAGCTCTTGAAGCGGTGAAGAAAGAAATACGTGCGGAAGTCCCTCACCATCTACGTGACAGTCACTTCCCGGGTGCAAAGTCGCAAGATCGCGGGAAAGGGTATCAGTATCCACATGATTTCCCTAGGGGATACACTCCGCAACAATATCTACCGAACGAACATCTCGGCAAGTCATTCTATCAACCCAGCACACATGGATACGAGCAAAAATTAATCGAGTTTATGCGTTGGATGAAACAGTCTAATGACTCCTAGGAAAACAAAAAAACAAGCGCCCCAAAACGCTTGTTTTTTTGCTAGTCTTTCGCAGTCATATACATATCCTTACTTATTATCGATTTAATAATAAATTTCCCGTTTTCCTTTACGCAAGGAAACCTCAAATCGCCACTTTGTATATATCGATGATCTCTAGTGTCTAGAATTACTCTTCCTCCTTTTGCCAGTTGGATTATGTCCTCAGGAGTTAACTCCTTTTTTAATCGATCCGTGCGCTCTGCTGCATGGTATGTCGTGATAAATTCTGACTGATCTTGGCTAAAGATCATCCCTCATTTGTTTCTCTATTTCCTTCACTAGATACAATGATAGATCTGCTTCGAAAACTTTCAACGCCTCTACCAAACTCATCGTAAAAGCAAACACACCTTTTTCTTGCACCAAACTTTGTACTCTCTCCTTGCTTTCTGGAGATAAAATCCCGACCACCTTAGATAAATAATTGAAAATTCTCTGTATTTCCTCTGGCGGCTTTGCACTACTACTTTCTATAATATCATCACCCATAGGTAGTCCATTTTTTAACTTCTCCAAAGGAGAAAGATAAAAGCGATTCTCATTGACTTGAGGTGTTTTTTTTAAATTAAGATGAAGTGTACTAAGCTCAATTCGGAAATCACTGTGAATTCTAATAATTTTCGCATTAATAGTCATCCCGACTTCAAGGAAATCATGTATATCCTCAATATATTGATTTGCTATATTCTTTATATGAATCAATCCTGAGTATTTCCCACCCTCTAACTCCACAAAAGCTCCATAGGAAGCAATAAACGTAATCGTGGCATCAATATGGTCTCCCACATTGTATGGGGGTGGTTTTGCTAGATCTGTTGCGAGAGAAGTTTGATGTGTAAATTCTTCTATCCTCTCATCCAATGATTTTTCAGCCATAATATATGGCCTCCTTTCATGATAAACTATACATCCTTACATTAAAGCGATAATAGATAAAAATCAATATGAAATATGAAAATTTACCTTATGTTTATTTTACCAAAAATGCTTAAAAGTTTCTATTTTAATTTGAAAATGAATATTTTATAATTTATGAAACAATTCGTATACTTATGGAAGCATACGAGGTCATGTCGATTCATTTCTTTATCCCGCATGCTTTCCACTATTTTATCAATATCAGAGCTTTGATATGTATTCATAGACTTGGCGCCAATCGGTAATCCGAGGTACTTCCTTCGAATACTGGCGGTTATAAGGTGCATCTACAATCATCGTATGAACTTTCTGCTCTATCAGTCGATCTAAATGATTAGGAGCATCTTCAAAGAATAAATCGATCCCTAGTTTTAAAGCTACCTTTGCCTTATCTATCGAACTCATAATCAGACGATCACTTTGATAGGGAAAGTCATTTTCGCGCAACCAATTTTTGGTTACATCTTGGATATTTGGGAGACCCGGCCTAGCAGTGACATAATAAATCTCATGCCCTTCTTGCGATAACTGCTGTAGCACTTCTCTAGCATGAGGTAATGGAACTCCTAAGCGATAAATTTTTTCCTCCAGACGTCTCCAAGTCTTACGACCTTCCTCTGGTGTTAAACCATATGCTCGATCTAGATAAAATTCAGTAAGATCCTCAGCCCGTATCTCCTTATGAAACTCTTCATTGTAAACAGTGACCGCCGCTTGCTTCGTATCTTTTATCGTACCATCAATATCGACACCCAATTTCATCTATACTCACTCCGAATCCTAGTTAACAAGCCTTCGCCTCTTCTGATACATATGTACAAAAAAAGCCCCATTATGCCGTGGCACCGCAATTTTGAACCTGCTCTCTAGCAGGTGGGTGCTCTGCAGCGAATCTCAAGGTTCCACCTAGATGATGGCTTCCTTTCCAAACACTGACACAAGCTCCCGCAGTAAAAATGTTGGCTCAAAATTACGGTTTACACACGAACATCTCAGGGATTATTCATTAAATCTATATTACCACATCTACAAATAAGAGAACAAGTACAAACACATCTAGCTACAAGCTTATTGTGGCCCTTTTTCATTCATCTTAACCGCAATATGAAGATCATCCAATTGTTGCTCATCTACATCGGAAGGCGCTTTTGTCATCAAGCAGGAAGCGCTAGAAGTCTTTGGGAAAGCAATAATTTCACGAAGGTTGGTCTCGCCTGCTAAAATCATCACAATCCGATCAAAGCCGAGTCCAATACCGCCATGAGGAGGCACACCATATTCAAATGCCTCTAATAAGAAACCAAACTTCTCTCTAGACTCTTCTGGAGTAAGCCCTAATGATGCAAAGATTTTCTCCTGTAACTCCCGCTCATAGATCCGCAAGCTCCCACTTCCTAATTCATATCCATTTAGCACCAGGTCATAGCAGACTGCGCGTACTTTTCCTGGATCAGTCTCCATCAAGGAAATATCCTCTTCCATCGGTCGGGTAAAGGGGTGATGCATCGGTATAAATTGTCCCGTACTCTCATCATATTCATACATAGGGAACTCGGTAATCCAAGCAAAATGATACTTACTTTCATCAATGAGTCCTAGCTCACGACCTAAACGAGCTCGGATTCCACCTAATGTGGCGGCTACTACACTTGGTTTATCTGCGACGAAAAATAGTAAGTCGCCTTCTTCCACCCCAGCTATTTGTGCAATGGAAGCAATCTCTTCCTCTTTTAGTGCTTTTGCAATAGAGCCTTTTATACCATCTGGCTTCCAAGCTAACCATGCAAGTCCTTTTGCACCCAAAGATTCAGCCACTTTTCCCCAGTTGTCTACTTCTTTTCGACTCCAATGAGCTTGCCCTTTTACATTGATCGCCTTTACCTCTCCACCATTTGCAAGTGTACTCGCAAACACTTTAAATTCGGTGTCAGCAAGTACTTCACCTACATTGATTAACTCCATCCCAAAACGAAGGTCCGGTTTATCGCTCCCAAAACGGTCCATCGACTCTGCGTACGGAATCCGTTCAAATGGTGCAGTTACTTCAACTCCCTTCACTTCACGCAGAAGCGTAACAAACATTTCTTCCATCATTTGATAAAACCCCTCTAATTCTAAGAAGGAAAACTCTAAGTCGATCTGTGTAAATTCCGGTTGACGGTCTGCACGCAGGTCTTCGTCACGGAAACAACGTGCAAATTGGAAGTAGCGATCGAGTCCGCCCACCATACACAATTGTTTAAAAATTTGAGGTGATTGAGGTAACGCATAAAATTGACCCGCGTGTACACGGCTTGGTACTAAATAATCCCTCGCTCCTTCTGGCGTACTCTTCGTCATGATCGGGGTCTCGATTTCAAGAAACTCGTGGCGGTCAAGAAAACGACGTACAGATTGCATCGCTTTATGACGTAAAACGAGGTTTTCTTGTATCTTTGGACGACGAAGATCTACATAACGATGCTTTAAACGGATTGTTTCATCCACATCAATGTTATCTAGAATTTGAAAAGGAGGCGTTTTTGCTGTGCTAAATACTTGAATGGCAGAGGCTTTGATTTCAATCGCTCCAGTAGCCATGTTTTTATTAATCGTCTCAGGAGCGCGCAATGCAACTTGTCCCGTAACAGATAATACATATTCGCTACGTACTTGATCCGCGATGTGAAACACTTCTGGTGCCGTCTCAGGGTGAACCACCACTTGAACCTGCCCGGATATATCACGGATATTTAGAAAGATGAGTCCACCCAAGTCACGGCGTGATTGCACCCAGCCATTCAGGGTAATCACCTGTTCTACATGCTGAGTTGTAAGTTCAGTTGCTTTATGTGTTCGTAGTACTGGCTTTGACATCAATCATCTTCCTTTCTCTGTTTGAATGTACGTAACGAGTTGATCGAGAGAAACCGCTTCTTGCGTTCCCGTTTCCATATTCTTCACTTGAATCGTATTTTGCGAAAGCTCGTCTTCTCCTAAGATGGCCACAAAACGGGCTTGTTCACGGTCGGCTGCTTTCATCTGTGCCTTCATCTTCCGATCCAAGTAATCCCGTTCGGCAGATAGCCCAGCTCTTCGAAGCTCAGCAAGTAATTGCATAGACTTGTGTTTCGTGGCTTGATCAAATGTAATCATGTAGCAGTCAAGACGGCTTGGTTCTGGAACCTCCACTTGTTGCTCTTCTAATGCTAGTAGAACTCGTTCAAGCCCGATCCCAAAGCCTACACCCGGCATATCAGGGCCGCCTATTTCCTGCACGAGTCCATTGTAACGGCCACCGCCTCCAATCGTGCTCGCCTGCGCCCCCGGGATATCCACCAGATATTCAAAAGCAGTTTGTGTATAGTAATCTAATCCACGCACCAGACGGTCATTTTGTACGTAGTTTACACCGAGTATGTCTAGGTACTGTTTTACCGCTTCCAAGTTCGCACGGCTTTCCTCGCTGAGATATTCCAAGATGGACGGTGCACCTACGGCGATCTCTTTCGTACGTGGATCTTTGCTATCTAAGATTCGCATTGGATTCCGATACAAGCGGTTTTGTGCATCTTCGGCTAATTCTTCTTTATACGGTTCAAAGTAAGCGATTAGGGCCTCAAAGTAGCGAGCACGGCTCTCAGGATCGCCTACATTGTTAACCTCAACTTGAACTCCTGTTAAGCCTAACTCTTCAAAGAACTGCATTCCGAGAGCGATAATTTCCGCATCCAGCGCAGGATCCAAACTTCCAAAAGCCTCCACACCTAGTTGATGAAACTGACGATATCTCCCCACCTGTTGCCGTTCATAACGATACATAGGGCCTATATAGAACCATTTGGTTGGTTGGGGCTGTGCATATACTTTATGTCCCACAAACGAGCGCACAATCCCTGCTGTTCCTTCTGGACGTAGTGAAATCGAGCGCCCTGCACGATCGGTAAAGGTATACATCTCTTTCTCTACGATATCGGTGGTATCGCCTACACCCCGCTCAAATAGTTCCGTATACTCCATGAGCGGTGTGCGAACCTCTTGAAAACGAAAACGTTCCGCCACGGTGCGAGCGGTTGATTCTACAAAGCGCCACCACTGTACTTGTCGCCATTTCTCTTCGTCCTTCGGCATGACATCAAACATGCCCTTTACGATTCTGCTCATGTGAATGTCTCCTTACCCTTTATTTCCTATCCAATTCGTTTTCTTCATCTGGGAACGATAAAAAATCTCTCGTCCCTGACAAAGAAAAACTTTGTCAGGGACGAGAGATTTTTCATTCCCGCGGTACCACCCTAATTGAAAGAACCTATACAGGCTTCCTTCCACCTCTTACCCGTTATCGCCGGGACCGCGTCTATGCTTACTAACCAGTTGCGTTCAACATAGAACCTCCAGGTGTCTTTCATCTTCATATCACAGAGGGACCTTTTCAGCCACGAGTTCCCATCTCTAACTGTTTATTTGAAGATTACTTTCCGTTCATAGGCCAGATATCAAAAATAAAATAGTACACTCATTATAGGTTTGCCTAAAAATGATGTCAAGAAGGATATGCAAAATCTTTCGGTTTTCTCTGATAAGTAAGTGTGTTATATTCGGTTCAAACGAATACATAGATGAAAGGAGGCGCAGCTCATGCGACTCTTTCTACTTTTGGGTAGTATAAATATGGCGTTAAGTATTGCTTTAGGTGCATTTGGTGCTCATGGTTTAAAAGGAAAAGTAGCTGAGAAAATGATTGCTAATTGGAATACAGGCGCTCATTATCACATGATTCACGCCTTAGGGATGCTGATTGTGGGAATTTTGCTGTCTAAGATCCAGGATTCAGGGATGTTAACTACTTCAGGCTGGCTGATGTTAGCAGGTGTTGTCCTGTTTTCGGGGAGTCTTTACGTGATGGCTGTGACAGGTATAACAAAGCTAGGTGCGATTACGCCAATTGGTGGGCTTGCGTTTATCGTGGCTTGGGTATTAATGGCAGTTGTGGCTTATAAGCAGTTTAGTTAAGAGTGTGTAGGAAAGATGGGAGCTGTTAGTTGATATTTGTTCACTTGATAGCCGTAAACTCATAATCAAAATGCTTAGTCTCCCAGCCTTTCCTTTTTTTGAAAAACCAGGAAATTGACTCTCTAACAAGTGAATACAGAGGATATCAATTTTCTGTGACTAGTCATTCCTTATGCGGGAAACAGGTTGCTATACAAACGAAAGGAAGCCTCTACAGCTTCCCTGGACATAGCGTATAAAGCTCTAACACACTACTTTCTACTTTCGCATCCGAGTACATCTTCTCCATCTCTTCTTTTGCCTTTTTAGTCAGGCATTTTCCTGGTTTCAATCGGTCTGGTATGTTTTGTTTGATCTTTTCGTGCATGTATAGGATTGCCTTAGCTCGTTCTAAGCGATTGGCAGTGATGAGGCCGTCTGTCTTTTTTCCTTGAATTTGATTGCTGAGCGACCAACTCCACAGGTCTACTTTCTCTCCATCTTGAAAGGTTACATAATATTCTGGGTGAAAGCCATTTGATTCATTGGATCGAAACCCAGCATGAGCTTCTTTGATATCCGTCCATTTATATTGCTCAGTTTGAAGACCAAAAAGAGTAGCTACTTTAACTCCGGATTGGTTCACAGATACATGGGTAGTGGTGTCCCATGTAGACAATAGGAGACATATGGCTAGATAAATTCCCACTTTCCGCTTATATTTTTTGTTCCGTGCCTGACCAGATCGTTTCTGTTCGCGAGTCGGAATCGCTGTTACGATTAATCCCATTATTAAGAGTGCTAAAAGAATGGTCACGATATTCCCCGTCGGACTTCGATAATAGAAATATAGGTCAGTGCTGTTATGGAAGAGAAGCCCCTCCATCCACATAGAGCCGAGCCAAACCACAAGAAATGGGACGAAGATTAAAATAACCCCCGTTACCATCCACTTCACAATTCGAAATACGATTCCAATAAAATCCTTTAATTGATCACTCATCCTGTAAACCCCTCTAAAGATCAGGAGCATCTATCTACTTGAGTTACTCCGATCCTCTATGTAATCGCATTCATATGATAAGCATACCATAGTTATCTAGTATAAGCTGACTGATCCGTACAAAAAAGCGCATCCCATTAAGGCGATACGCTTTTGTTTCATCTTCACAAATTGATCTTTATCGAGAACGAACTTGGTGGAATTTCTCCACAACATTTCCTACATTAAAACCAAAGCGCTCCATCACCAGGTTACCCGGGGCGGATGCACCAAATGTATCGATCCCAATCACTTTACCTTGATCGCCAACATACTTGTGCCAACCCATGGTGTGAGCTGCTTCAATCGCAACACGGGCACGAAGGGTTGCTGGTAAGATCGCTTCTTTCTCATCAACAGACAGAAGGTCAAAGTTTTCACGACAAGGCATGCTGACTACTCGTACATGAACACCCTCTTGTGCCAATTGCTCTTGAGCCTCAATCGCAAGGCTTACTTCGGAGCCTGTTGCAATCAAAATTCCTTCGGGTTGCCCATTCTTTGCTTCTGACACGATGTAAGCGCCTTTTTCAATCATCTCTTTACCTTTTCCGACAGAGCCTTCTAAAATCGGGAGGTTTTGGCGTGTTAAAGCTAGAACAACTGGATGCTCTGTTTGGCTTACGGCATAAGCCCACGCAGCCGAGGTTTCATTCGCATCAGCCGGACGAACTACTTTTAGGCCCGGGATGAGACGAAGGGATGGAACTTGCTCCACTGGTTCATGAGTGGGTCCATCTTCCCCAACAGCTATACTATCATGTGTAAACACATAGGTTACTGGCAACTTAGAAAGAGCGGCCAGACGAATAGCAGGACGTAGGTAGTCAGAGAACACGAGGAATGTAGCCCCAAATGCTTTCACACCACCATGTAATGCTAAGCCATTCATGGCCGCGCCCATTGCATGTTCACGAACTCCGAACCAAACATTACGACCGGCGTAATCTTCGACATGGAACACGCCTGCGCCTTTCATCTCGGTATTATTGGAAGATTTCAAGTCAGCAGAACCACCGATGAGAGTAGGTACAGATTTCGCAAGACCTTGTAGTGCATTCCCAGAAGCAACACGGGTAGCAAGTGCCTTATCCCCCACTTGATAAGCAGGGAGAGATTGCTCCCATCCAGCAGGAAGCGTCCCTGCAAATGCCGCCTCTAACTCCCCAGCTAGCTCCGGAAACTCCGACTGATACTTCGCGTACATCTTCTTCCACTCATCGTGTTTGGCTGTATAACGTTCCATCGTTTCAGCCAGATGGGCTCGTACCTCTTGTGGCACATAAAAATCTTCATCGTGCTCCCAATTGTACGATTTACGAGTCCCGGCCATCTCTTCTTTCCCTAGCGGCTTTCCGTGTGCTTCGGAAGTGCCTGCGCGATTTGGACTACCATAGCCAATCACGGTCCGTACTTCGATCATAGTTGGACGTCTGAGGTCCGCTTGCGCCTCTTCAATCGCCCTGGAGATTGCTTCTGTATCATTACCATCTTCAACACGAATCACTTGCCAACCGTAGGCCTCAAAACGTTGTAATGTCTTTTCAGAGAAGGCATGATTTAGTTCGCCATCTAATGAAATATCATTGGAATCATAGAGACAAATTAATTTACCCAGATTCATATGTCCAGCCATGGAGCATGCTTCAGAAGCAACCCCCTCCATCAAGTCACCGTCTGAACAAATAACATAGGTAAAATGGTCCATCACTGGATAACCATCTTGATTAAAACGCGCTGCTAGATGAGCCTCTGCCATCGCCATTCCCACAGCAGTTGAAATCCCTTGACCCAGTGGTCCTGTGGTAGCTTCTACACCCGGGGTATGTCCAACTTCAGGATGGCCCGGCGTTTTGCTCCCCCATTGTCGGAACTGCTTTAAGTCCTCGATGGACACGTCAAATCCATAAAGATGTAGCAAACTATAGAGTAGTGCAGAACCGTGACCTGCTGATAAAACAAAGCGATCTCGGTTCATCCACTTCGGATCTTTGGGATCTTGATTTAAATAGTTATTCCACAAAGCATATGCCATTGGGGCGGCTCCCATAGGTAATCCAGGGTGCCCTGAGTTTGCTTTCTCAATTTGATCAATCGAAAGCAATCGAATGGTATTAATCGTATGTACATCAATCTGATTTGTTGTCAAGTTAGACAACCTCCTTGTAGCTGTTAGAACTCTATTCTTAGCTTAACTCACGCTAAGCTCCCATATCCATTATCAACTTAATTTCTTTTTCACAAGATCATGGCTATCTAACAAAATTGTCACAGGACCGTCATTATGTAACGATACATCCATCATCGCACCAAATATGCCTGTCTGCACTTCCACTCCACGACGACGAAGTTGTTCATTAAATCTCTCGTACAATGGATGAGCTAACTCAGGTCTTGCCGCAGCCATGAAGCTAGGGCGTCGACCTTTTCGACAATCACCGTATAAAGTAAATTGGGACACTGATAAGATGGCACCACCTAGATCAAGTAAGGATTTATTCATCTTCCCTTCCTCGTCTTCAAAGATCCGCATATGGACTACTTTTTCGGCTAACGTTTGAATCTCTTCTTCACCATCATTTTCAGTAATACCAACAAGTAGTAGGAGCCCCTGATCGATGGCCCCTACTACTTGATCATCAACGGTAACGCTCGCCTGTGAAACACGCTGTATGACAACTCGCATACGATCCCCTCATCCTTGTTGAAACATTCTTTGCACACTAATTACATCTGGAACACGCTTGATTTTTTCCACTACGTTGCGCAAGTGTTTGCTGTTTTTAATGGAGACGGTTAGATGAATCGCGGCAAAGCCTTTGCGGTGCACCCTAGCCACAACTCCGAAACAATCCGCTTTTTGCTCAGAAACAGCTTGCAAGACATCATTGAGAAGACCGCTCCGGTCAAACCCTGAGATCTCAATATCCACCTGATATGTTCGGTTCGGATCATCCGTCTCCCAGATAACCTGAATTCCCCGTTCTGGTTCGATCGTTTGGATATTCGGACATTCCAGACGATGCACAGATACGCCTCTTCCCCGAGTAATAAAGCCGGTGATCTCTTCCCCAGGGACTGGGTTACAGCAACGGGAGAGTCGAATCATCACATTATCAGCACCTACAACGGTTACACCCGGCCCCGAACGATAAAACTTTTTCGGTTTGATTTCAGGGAGGTTCGCGATGGCTTCCGCGATGGTTGGAGCTTCCTCATCACGTAATCCATGTGTGAGGCGCCTATATGCTTCATGGGCCGAGATGCCTCCATATCCTACTGCAGCATAAAGATCATCTGATTCATTCATATTGAACTTTTTACTCACTTCAAGTAGACGGTCATTTTTTAATACTTCGCTACACTCGAAGTGATTCTTTTTCAGCACCGCTTCGATCATTTCTCGCCCTTTGGCAATACTTTCTTCTTTACGTTGCGTCTTAAACCAACTACGAATTTTATTTCGTGCATGCGAAGATTTTACTAACTTGAGCCAATCTCTACTTGGGCCAAAGCTGTGTTTACTCGTGATAATCTGTACTTGATCACCAGTTCGCAGTTTATAGTCGAGAGGAACAATCTTGCCGTTCACCTTAGAGCCAACACACTTATTACCGATTTCCGTATGAATTCGGTACGCGAAGTCCAGTGGCACCGAGCCTGCCGGTAGCTCAATGACATCCGATTTAGGCGTAAAGACGAAAACCGTATCTTTAAACCAATCTCCTTTAATGCTCTCCACAAACTCCTGCGCATTATTGGAGTCGTTTTGTAATTCCATCATCTCACGGAACCAAGTTAACTTTTCGTTAAAATCTTGCTCTTTCTCAACGCTTGTCCCTTCTTTATATGCCCAGTGAGCCGCGATCCCGAACTCTGCTGTCTTATGCATCTCTGTCGTTCGAATCTGAATCTCAATCGGCTCACCCCTTGGACCATGAACCGTAGTGTGAAGGGATTGGTATAAGTTGTTTTTTGGCATCGCAATATAATCTTTAAAACGGCCTGGCATCGGACGCCACATCGTATGAACAATCCCCAGTACAGCATAACAATCCCTCAGTGACTCTACAATCACCCGAACAGCCATTAAATCATAGATCTCATTAAATGGTTTATGTTGAAGAGTCATTTTACGATAGATGCTATAAATATGTTTAGGCCGTCCTGAGATATCTTCAAGAGGAATCTGATACTTCTCGAATCTTCCTTTTAGTGTATCGATAATCTCACTTAAAAAATGTTCCCGTTCCGTTCGCTTTTTCTTCATGAGAGAAGCGATTCGATAGTAAGCTTGTGGCTCTTTATAGCGTAGGGAAAGATCTTCTAACTCCCATCTGATCTTCGAAATCCCAAGGCGATGGGACAAAGGAGCAAATATCTCCAGCGTTTCCTCTGCATACTCGATCTGCTTCTTCTCCGACATATGTTGAACGGTGCGCATATTATGCAATCGATCCGCTAGCTTGATAATGACAACACGAACATCCTTCGCCATCGCAATAAACATTTTGCGATAGTTCTCAGCCTGATGTTCTGATTTAGACATATATTTAAAACTACGCTTTAATTTGGTTAGCCCGTCCACAATAAGAGCAACCGCATCACCGAACTGCTCTTGAATTTCTTCTAATTCCACGTCTGTATCTTCCACCACATCATGTAACAGCGCTGCAATGAGGGTGGACAGATCCATCTTCAGCCCCATTAAAATCTCTGTTACGGCGACTGGATGGATGATAAATGGGTCTCCCGATTTTCGCATCTGACCTCGATGCGCTTCTTCGGCAAACCGATACGCTCGTTCTATATGGACTAGGTCTTCTTCAGCAAGATACGTTCTCCCCAAGTCCATCAACGGGTTAAGTAGGTTCATCCAGTCATCACCACGCTCGAATAGTTTGCTTATCATTATCTTATATCCACTTGTAAATGTAAAGGAGGGCTGATAGCTGAAGATTCTTGATATCTATACACAAAAAAAATCTGAAGAGAGTTTTTCAGATTTTTTTATAACCTTATTCTATGTGACATCTCGGATCGGCTTAGATTGCTTTCTCCATGAGAGGTGGAATACACTTAAAATGACTGCAGCTAGGGAAATCATTACGTTGGAATACACTTCTCCAGACGTTTGAGTCATGACTAGACCCGCTATGATTCCTCCATAGGAAGACCATTCGAAGATCGTTCGGAACATCTTCCATACTTTCCACAAGTACTCTTTTATAAATAATTCATTAGGAGAAAACAACTCCATGATTAATAATACAACTAAACCGCCCATCCAAATAACGAGCGAAAAAATGATAATCCACGCAAATCCAGCTAGTAAGTTCTGAAAAAACTCGGTAATCATTGACAAAACGACGACTCTCCTTTAAACAATACATACCATTCATTATCCGTGACTTTTTGGCATTTTTCAACGTAAGAGAAGACTATTCACGAATTTGTGCCTATTTATCGCACAGCACACCATATTCACAGTATGAACAATTCTTGCTTGGTTTCGTCGGCCAATTCAACATTTTTCTTTCTAATTGAAAAAAAGAACGTGTACTTTCAAGGAGACTCTCCGCTTGATGCCACCACTTTGAATCAATCTTTATCTTCTCTTCATGATTACAATCGAGAAAATAAAGCGTAACACCATTTATCTCCATCCCTCGCGCACGCCACGCTAACGAGTAGAGTTGCAGTTGCGGTAGATAAAAGGCTTTTTTTTCTGCAATATCCTCCACTTTCATGCGATCCGTTTTAAAGTCAATAATCTCCCAACCCTGATACTGATCTTGTAATAACAAATCAATTTGGCCACTTACCCGAAAGCCGGATGTCACGTATTGAAACGATTCTTCTGTTAATACCTTTTTAGACTCTGCAATCCTCTGAACCACATGGCTATCCAAAAATCTAGTTCGAATCTGCTCTAAATCGGGCTTTAAACCATCCATTTCACGAGAATTCAGACGAAATATGCAAGTGATTTGATCAAACCAATCAGGTTGTAACCAGAGTCGCTCAGCCGAAGAGACTGTTTTCTCACAGAGATAATGAATGATTTCGCCTCGTCGATTACCTGAGATAGAAGGAACAGCCAGCTTCTCTTCTCCTCTTTCAACATCGGGGGTGGGCACCTGTAAAATACGATGATAATAATATTTCCTAGGACAATGAACCAGCTCCTTCCAGTCCGTCACACTAATCGGAACATGATTATATTTTCCAAACGGAATCGGCACGGTAAACGGAATCGATGATGAATCAAAGGTATCTGATTCCCGAGCATCCTCTACCAATGGAGGTGGGGTGGTAAATGTATTCTCATAAAGAATAGGTAGAGAATCAGGGCCAAATAAAACAGACTCCCTTGCCTGATCAGCCGCATCCATTTTTAAAATTCCTTTCAGCCAAGAAGCTAGATCCTTTTTAGACTTAGAATTCCCCTGATGCTCCGGAAAACTAAGAAATAAGTAATCCTCTGCCCGGGTTACAGCTACATAAAATAAGCGCATCAACTCTTGCGATTCTAATTCCTCTTCATATAAGACAGCCTCTTTCCAGCGAGGAAATTCGATTTTCGTCTTCGTGTAGCTTTGCCGCTCAAGATGATCAAATCCTTTTATTACTAAGCCCATCGTAGGATGGATGAACGATGATTCACGGCGAACAGGGACAGGAGAAGTGTTCCATAGATTAGGAAGGAAAACGATGGGAAACTCTAATCCTTTGGATTTATGAATCGTCATGATTCGGATCACATCTTCCCCTTCATCCCAAATCTCCGCCTCTGGTTCTTGATTAGCCTGAGACTGGTACTGTTCCATTTTCTCTAGAAACCCTTCTAGTGTAAGGAGAGTGGGATCCGTTTCCTTCTCCCATACTTGACACCATTTCTCTAAGTTGAATACAGCCTGCGCCCCGTTCGGCAATCCCCAGAGAATCGCTATATAGTTACTATGCTCCATAACCCATCGAATCAATTGTCCCGGCGTACGACGACAGCTCATTCGCCTAAGAGACTCATGTAAAAAACAAAACGTTTGTAATCGAAGCTGATCATTTTCGCTTAAAATGGATTGAGTAAGCCAGCTTTGTGGCTCCCCTATCCATCCTGTTTTAAGGGCAAGTCTGGTAATCCCTTCATCACTTAGATGGGCAAAAGGCGAACGCAAAGCTCCTACCCAATTTTCTGCACGAGCAGGGGTTAAAACCGTAGCAAAAAGATAGAGAAAATCTTGAATCTCTTGAGTCTCATAAAAACCACTTCCTCCTACGATCCGGACAGGAATCCCTTGCGATCGAAGAATTTGTTCATATAAAGTCGCATCATTCATTTTCCTTAATAGAAGTACCATGTCACCATACTGAAAATCAGACCGTAATCGCTTAATCTGATGACTTATGAGAATTGCCTCTTGCTCAACTAGCTTCTCGTTATCTAAATCCGTACTAGAAATGGAGATCAATTGAACAGGCTTGGCTATAGCTTGATCGGATCTAGAAGCTTGAATCAAGCGGAACTCATCTACTGGAAAAGCATGTTTACATAATTGATTGCTAAACTGAACAATCCCAGCCTGAGAACGGTAATTATGTGTTAGGTACAAATTCTGATTCCCCTGGTCCAACCATTCTTTTTGTGTTTTGATAAAAATCGAGACATCCGCACCACGAAAACGATAGATAGACTGCTTCGGATCACCTACTACAAATAAATGCCTTTTCGTATCGAATGTTTCCGCCATAATAAAATCTACCAATCCTTTCTGGAGACCGTCTGTATCCTGATACTCATCGATCATGACAGATTGAATCTGTTTCTTTATATGCATGCGAAATGTTGTATCTTTCTCTAACGCTTCACACACCATCTGGATTAAATCTTGATAATCATATCGTGCCTTCTGCTTCTTTAGGAGCTGATAATATACATGGATCTCTTGCAAGTAGAATAGTAGAGTTCGGGTAATCATTTCTTCTGATTCCCTACTTAATTCATGTTCTTCCGAAACATCAAGGCGAGATTGGTGGAGAAGACTCTCTGTCGTACAGTCTACCAATTTAGAAAATGCCCACCCCTGATCCCTCCACTTTCGGGACAACTCCGCGAGCATCGTTTCCGCTCCTGTCCATCCGATTAACGAAAGATAATATATCCACCACTCACGTTCGATCATACTTCTCTGATGAAGCAAGTCCGACGAGGAAAGAACATGGGTAACGGCTTGTTCCAAAAGTCGATTTGCTTCCCATTCTTCTAACACTTGAAAAAAAGGATCTACACCTGCTTGAATAGGCTCTGCCGACAAAATCAATTGACAAAATGAATGAATGGTGTAGATGTGAGCTTCATCTAAGCATTGACGAACTTCATACCATGACTGAACCTCTTCCTCGTCTTCCTCGTCTTCCCTTGTACCTAGTCGATCGATAATCCGGTCCATCTCTTTCCGTAAGCGATCCCGCATCTCTGTTGCCGCTTTTTTCGTAAAGGTGATGGCCACTATTTTACGAAGATTAGCTGGATTCATACCAAATTGATACAAAGTATACACAAAGCGTTTCACCAATACACGAGTCTTCCCTGCACCAGCCCCTGCTATGACAATACACCGATCCTGCTTGCTGAGCACTGCTTCCTTTTGTTCCTCTGACAGTGATTCACAGATGAGTTCCTCTATCCACTTTTCCATCGTTGCCTCCTCCACTTTCTATTTTGGGTCCCGATATCGACAAAATCGCTTGGCTACACAATAAGATGGGCAGTTCCAAGTAGGCTTCACCCTCACTTCTCCGGTGCGTAACGCTTGTATCTGGTTAGCTAACGTTCTTTTCATATCATGATGCACCTCTGACCATCGCTGTGTATCTAATCCCTTAACAGATCGATGAATGTTTGCTTTCTGCTGGGCAAAACCTTCTTTCCATAGCCCCAGAGACCTTCTTTCCGATGTATAAAACGCCCCCCCTATGATTTGTTCCTCTAAATATCCGAAACCCTCCTGCAATACCCAGAGATAGAGTGGAAGCTGAATCGCCTTTCCTTCATACAACTCTTGTAGGGTAGGGAGATAATTACCCGATTTATAGTCGTACACAACAAGGTGTCCTTCATCCATATCCACTCGATCTATCTTTCCTCTGACCTGGATCTTCATATCCTGAGTCAACGGGATCGTAACAGGCTCCCTTTTCGACTGGGAATCCACATGTTCATATGAATCTATGGGAAGGCCAAATGACAATTCAAAAAATGTGGGTTGAAGCGGATGCTTCTCCTTTCCTCCTTTTCGTCCCTTTTCTTCTAGTCCAATAAACTGCATGAGCCTCCTTATTTCTTTTCGCTTCTCGATTTCCTTGACGATTGATGGATAGTGTTGAAGCTCATACGTTAAAACTTCATCGAATAGGGCCTCCAAATCAGCTTTTGAAAAGGAAAAGGCTTCCCATTCCTCTCCTTGTTCTTGAAATTTTTTGAACAAAGCATGTAAAATGGCGTGTATCGCATTGCCTGCTACCATTCTGGACAATCCTCTACCTTGTTTCTCGCGTAATTTCACATCCCAGACCCTCTGAGCCAGATATCGAAAGCGACAACTCATCAACACATCTAGCTCAGAAGCGCTCCATACTTTTGCTGCCAGTACACGGGAAAGCTGACTCTCCTCCTTCCCATCAAGCAATCCAAACCATGGGGAGAGCATCTGTGCACTCCTTGATCGAGCAATTCGAATCTCCTCTTTCAACTCTGATCCGATTCGATCTAGCCATTCAATTGGTTGGTAGACCGATTCTTGTGCGACAGCATACAAAATATCCTTAGGCCGTAACCAGAAATGGGGAGATAACATGTGCTGATTCGACTTCCATTCATCATCGTACTGAGGCAAGCATTGGATCACTTCTCTGATAAAAGGAGATGGATTAAGTAGATCACCCATATCGTTGCGTATAGAATAAGAAAAAACAACCTGATCTTGAGCACTCATAACAGCCATAAGAAACGATAGCTTCTGTCGCTCTCTAATGTGGTCGGAAGTGAGTAGCCAGATTGATTCTTTGCCCAATTCCCTACGTAGTTGATCTGGAAATAACCAATCATCTTGGTAAGTTCCCGGCCAATTTTTCTCTTCACAACCAAGTAAAATAACACTGGTAAACGGCTGACCACAAATCATATTAGCCGCTAGTAAACGTACCCCCCCACTTTCTTCGGGGTCGATCACTAATTGGATACTGGATAGCCAATTCGTCACCTCTTGGGCAAAATCGCGGAAGCTCCAGATGGATGGGGTTGTCATCTCACCCCTACTCATCTCCTGACACCACTGCTCCATCTTCATCCATAGGCGCCTATCTTCTACCCAATCTTGTAATGATTCATCGTCTCGAAAAACCGTAACGTTCGGGCGTAGACGGGCCGCCACCCATGATCCAAACCACGAATACCAATCTAACTCCCGATTAGCTTCTGGAATTTGCCCGATCCATCTCCATAATTCCAAAACCTGCTTTGTATATTGTGGTTCTGTCGCTTCTAGCCAACATTGCAATATTTCATCTAGAGTATAATGCGATTTCCTCCAAGATTGCTGAAATACGTCCCAAGAAGTTAACTCAATGCCAGCAAAGCGAGATAGAAAGGGAATGGTTGTTATATCACCATCTCTACAAGCAAAAGCAGAACGGATCACTTGTCCTATATAAAGTTCCATTCCAGATTGAACACGTGGCAACTGAAAAGGAACTCCTGCTTCCGTTGCCACTCTTCTCACAAGAGGTGCGTACACATCCCATTGCTCTGTCACAAGTACAATCTGATCCCCCGGGATGTGGCTACGAAGCATCCATTCTTTCACTTGTCGAATCGCCCGCCGAACCTCTAATACTTTATGGTTTGCCTGCCAGATTTGGACACTGTCATCAGATCTCTCAAAAGGTTTTACCGTTCGATCGGATACAAAGAGTGATTTTTTTAGATGTTGCAGGGCGGTTTTTTCATTTGTATCCATAGATAAGACATAAGCCATACCGGTTGAGTAATCAATGACCTGGAAACCAACATTTTGCAAACGTTGTAACGTGGCCTTTATGGAGCGAAAGCCCTTTCGTTTCCGATCATACAGGAGGTGGAATTCAACCGTAGCATTACGAGATACTAATCCCGATAGTAAGCTTTCTTGGATATAGTGCAGATCGTTAAATTGTTCAAAGATAAAGACTTCTTCTGTTAGATCACATTCTTTTAGTCTTTTTAACAATGTGAAATACACTTCTTCTTGATCTAACCAGTTATATTGTTTCATTTTCTGCTGATATCGTTCGTACAAGCTAACCAGTCCTTGAGCTAACTGATTTTCCGGAGGTAATAGTCGCCGTAAGCGTGAGGGAAGTACACCTGCCCTCTTCACTTCCCCAATCCATTTCTCCACTTTCATAATCCAAGAAAAGGATTCAACGGTAAGCTCTTGCCAATGTGTAAACCAACCCTCCTCAATCCCTTCATTCATACAGGACTCAATGCATTTATATCGAAAGTGTGGACTCTTCATCTCTCGACTATGTTCACTCATTCGTAACACCATTTGATCCATGGTCATGACTTGGATGGAGCTAGTCAAGATTTCAGAACGATAACGAGAAACTAATTCACTACTGGGAAACACATAGCTAATACGCTTGGATTTATGGTGCTCCTTTGTAAAAAGCGCTAAACGTCCCGTTCGTTCAATAGGATGGAGCATAATGGTACCGGCCATCTAAAAATCCCCTCCCGTCGTATCCTTATTATTCCAGTATAGCTTACTTGAATTGGTGAAACGTTATATTCAAATCCTTGGAGGTGGCCTATTATGAAACAACCGAGAAATCAAAAGGAACAGACAAAGTATGAAGCAGAATTCTCCAATGAGCTTCTGGGGATGCAAGAGTCAGAAGGAGAAAACTTTGTACAAGCGGCTATTAATCGTGCGTATAGCCAGTCTGGTGATATAGATGAGACTGGGCAAGAGAGAGCAGAGTAGAAATAAGGCTATTACAGAACAAGAGGCTCAAATATCGTTGGCGAATAAAGCACGTCAAAACGGAGTACGCATATATGAAAGCCACTAGCCTGCGTAAGCGAATTGCAAACAGGATAGTGGCTTTTTTCTGTTATAAAATAAACCGCTCATTAGGCTTCATAAGAGAAGAGAGAAGCTATTCTACATTAAAACGGTTTTGCCGCCGCGAAGTACAGAATCACTAGGGAAAATAACACTGTAGCAAAAGAAACCCATACATATGCCTTTAACATGCCTGTTTGAGCATCCTTCTGCGCAAGTTGCTTCATTGCTTTCCCACTCAAGATCGACGCAACGACCAAAGATAAAACAGCCGCGAGTGTACCACCATGTTGCATAAAGGTAAGCCAAAACGGCTTCGGAGTACCTTGGCTCACTAGCTTTTGCCAGCCAGTAAACAGCATGTAGAAACCTGTTGCAAGCACCACGGTTCCAGCTGGGTGAATCAACATATAAGACTTCTTTAAAATCCCTGTCAATACTTGATTCCGGCTAGCTGAGGACTCGAGTTTACAAATCGAAAGCAAAAGGACACCGATGGTAATACTCGCTCCGATCCATACCACTAGACCAAACAAATGAAGAAATAATGCCAATGACATCACAAAAATTTCCCTCCCATGATAATCCTACATAAAAATAATGATTGGATAATCGCTATTCATGTTCTAGATTAGCCAAAGGCTCTTTAATAGTCAATCACTGAAGGGAAAACGTCATAGAAAACATGAGTGGCAGTTTCATCACAGCGATAAGGTAACAGAGTGATACGGAAGGTCAAACGCATTTAATAGTTCTCGTTCGCGGGTTTGGCAGGTACAGAGAATCACTTGATGCTCCTGTGAAAACTGATGCAATAATTGTATCGTTTCCGAAAGTCTGTCTTGATCAAAATGAACGAAGCAGTCATCTAGGATTAAGGGAAGTCTTGTCTGAGTCATCTCAGAATAAAATTGTAGTAAAGCAAATCGTAATGCTAGGTACATCTGATCAATCGTTCCTGTACTTAGGTACTCCACAGACTTCCGTTCTCCAGTCTCGGGGACAAATACACTTAATTGGATTCCTTCTTTCGGATCGATATTGAGAGCTTGATAGCGATTTTGTGTAATAGTGCGAATCCATCTCGAAGCATAGGGAGTTAGACGTGGAGACAAATCTTCTTGAAACTGACGAGACGACTCCTCCAAAGCCTGCCTAGCAAGTTCAAGAATCGTCCGCTCTTTCTCTAATTCCAGAATCCGGTTCTTAGAACATTCCCACTCACTCTCAACAAGAGGTAACCTCGCATGTTGTTCTTCATAATCCTCTAACGTTTTATCAAGTCTCACCAACTCCATTTGTTGAGACTCCCTCACCTGTTCGCGATCCCTCAGATGTTCTTCCGCTTTTGCCAATTCATACTCCCAATCTCGATGACGATCTTGTAGATAGCTTACGGCACCTAAATATTTCGACTGTATCTCGCGAATCTGAATCCTCAGATTCTTCAATTGGTCGAGACAATTTTCCTCTTGGATTTGCTTACTCCAATCCTCATAACGTTTCTCTGCCTCTTGAATTTGCCAATGTAATTGAAGGAGGTGCTTATGACGTTCATGCCAGTCCTCTAGCTCCCCGAAGGTACTAACCCCGAACTCCTGATACTTTTTCTCTAATAAAAGTTCAATCTGTTCTCTCTCTTCACTTTTCTCTGTAATTTCTCGATCCAAAGCCTCTGCTTTCATCTCAAATAGGTGGTATTGATCCTCCGCACGTTGCTCTTGTTTTTGAAGATTACGAATGGATTCTTTCCAAGAAGTAACAGAGAACTCCGGAACAGGGCGAATGTGCTTCTTCATCCATTCTTCAATCTCTTTTTTTCGTTCCTCTAGTTGTAGTTCTAAATTACGACGCTCAATGGTTTGAACCATCAATTGATTCAAACCACCTTGAATTTCCTCTCGTTTTAGTAGCAAATCTGTCAAACTCCTCACACGCCATACTTGTGTGATTTGCTTCTGTTGCTGTGCATTTACTTGGAGTTGATGGTCTAAGTCTTCTAATACTACTTGCATTCTCTTCTTTTGATGTTGTTCCGTCTTCTTACGGGATCGGTCTTGAACAAAGATCCGTCTATATTGCCACAATAAAAGGAGGGGCACCACCAAAGCTCCAACTCCTAGACTCCAGTGAAAAAAGGCAAACCCCCCTGGAATCGCCAGCGTCACAATCGAAGCGATCAACCAAGGTGTAGAACTCCCTTGCTTCTGGGCATGTTGGGTCTTCATTTTCAAAAACTCTTGATGAGCAATCGTTTTCTTCTCATGTAATTGATTTTGTTCATCCTGTAAAATACCTAGCTGTTCTAAATCATGACTGATCTGGATAAATTTTTGTTGCTCCTCTTCTTCTACTACATATTGAAGAGCTTGATATCGCAGATCTCCTGCCTCATAATCATCTAGCTTTGAAAGCATAATAGAGGCACGATCTTTCTCTACACATTCCATCTGTTCCTTTCTTGTACGAGCGACTTCTAAATGCTCATTGACCTTACTTAGCTCATCACGAGCTTGCGCCAATTTCTTACGTAGTTCTTCACTCTGTTTATATAGAAGTTGAATCTCTTGAAACAGCTCCGTTGATATTTCACGAGTAGCGGCGACCTCCTGCTGTTCCTTGCGCCAGTCTAAAATCTGCTGTTCTAGTAATCTCCATTGATCCAGTCGTTGCTCTAGCTGGGCCTTCGATTTATGAAGATATTCAAGTTGCTGGGCATCTGCTTCTATTTCGCGAAGATCCGCTACCTTTTGTCTAATCTGTTCAATCTGATTCACCCACTCATTCACCTGATGCTGACTTACATCCAGTTGCTTGATAATATCACTACGTTGTCCATAATTGATTTCAAGCTGATGGCGCACCTCTTGAAGAGCAATCACTTCTTGCTTTAATGTTCGTTCTCTCTCACATTCAATACCATATGGCTTGTGGCGTGCATATTCACTTTTTCCAATCGATTCAAGTTGTTGATCAAGAATCTGCAGAGCAGCCAAACCGTCTGGGTCCGCCCCATTCTTCAATAACTTCGTCATTCGTTCCACCATCTTCTGATGAAAGGAATGATCCTCTTCTTTTCGTTTTGATATTTGCGTCCACATGCCTGATGTAAAAATTCCTACCCGGCGGTACGTCTCACCACTTAATCCAATCTGCTTTTCCACAAACTGCCGATCCTTCTGCTTGTTCATCGTATACAATGCAGAGAGATCTTCACCTGTTTTGAGATCGACTAACTGTTCTTTTGAATCCGGGAATGCGAAGGCGCGATATAACCGAAAAAGTTGCTCTTGGTATTCGTAATCAATTTCCCCACCGTATTCGCTACTTTGCCATGGTTTAAATGAATCATACCAATCAGCTTCTTTTCGCTTTTTCAGTCCTTCTTTTTTCTCACCAAACATCAATCCATAAACCCCATGAAGCAAGGTAGACTTTCCTGCCTCATTAGGAGCCTCTATGAGATTCATCCCCTCTTGAAATTCAAATTCTTGGTTAATCCACCGACCGAAACCACGAAATTTCACCCGTTTGATCTTCATAGATGCGCAAGCTCCTTTACTAATAATGCTTCCAATCCTTTATACATCGCCCGCTTGATGAGCTGACGACACTCTTCATCCTGTTCTTGCTGTAAATTTAATTCCATCCGTTCAATGAATAGCGCCACTAGCCCGCTTTGTTGTCGATATTGCTCCAAGTCAAAATCGGGGATCGTTTCATCTTCCAACCATACATTCTGGTATCCTTGTTCAGCTAAAAGCCTACTATACCAAGGTTGTTCATGTTCAAGTGATAATTCCAAATCCCTTCTCCCGCCCCACTGAATCCGATAATAGGACTCTTTTGGGAGCTTTTGAATCTCTGCCAACATACAATCCAAAATTTCCTGTCTGGTTTGACAGAAGCTAATATCGATCTCCACTTTCTCGTACGTACGACTATGTAACGAAACTTCTTCTAACTGAACTCCTTTTGAGCGCAACTTACCCCAAGTAACCGTTCGCCTTCCTAGCTCCTTCCAATTTTGTGCCTCCGGGGAACCCGCATAACGAAGGATCGTCTTTTTCTTATTTTTTAATTGGACTTGCCCTGCTTTATGGATATGACCTAGTGCGACATAATCAAATGCTTGATCAAAGAAATCTTGTTCCGTAAGCGGAAAGTACTGACTCTCTTTACCCTGCGCTTGAAGATCTCCATGACAAACACAAATATTATATTCCAAGTTGTTATGTAACCTAGGAAGAGTCGATTGAGATTCTAAAAAACTCGTAAATCCTCTCCCCGAAATTAAAAGCTTGCGCGTGCTGTCCACATGTTCCTCCCACTCACCACCAAAAATATGAACATGCTTCGGCCATATAGAAGAACGTAAATAATAAGACCCCTCCATATATGGGTCATGATTCCCTGGAGCAATAAACACCTGAGTCGAAGGAATTCTTTCTAACTGCTCAATGACAAATCGAATGGTCGACTTGGTTACAGCACTATGCTCAATAAAGTCACCTGCTATAAACAAAAACGGAAGTTTACGATCCTCTACAAAAGAAATGATTCGACGAAATGTATCACGATGTTCCTCATAACGCACCATCAACTGCTCCGCAGTCCCTTTCCATCCAGAAATAGGTCGATCCAGATGCAAATCAGCCGTGTGCAACCACTCTATTTTCTTCATTTCATCCTCCTTAAAGACTTGTCCACCTTGTCAAATTTATACTCCCTACTTGAATAGATCCCGTATAAGCTAGGCAAACTGAAACTATCATAGGAGATTCCTAGAAAGAGGAGATCAATATGGTTCCCGTAAGAAGAATAATTCTCTTGGTTTTCTGTTATTTCCTTCTTTTACCTAGTAATAAAGTTACTGGAGATTCTGCCCTCTTTCATGAACCCACCCCCATTTCTTCGATGCAAGCCATGTACCATCATGAACGAGGGGACACACCACTACGAGTGAGCTCTACGATGAGACAAGAAGTCGGTAAGGTTTTATCGGAGGTATATCAACTATCTGGACTTAATTCGCTACAATTACCTGCCTCCTACTACCATATCCACTTTCCCACTCCCGTTGTTTTATCTCTCTTTTCACCTGTAAGACATCCCATCGATGAAATCATCATCACATTGCCCCGTAACGCTTGGGATGAACACCATCTCTTAATTAAAAACCAACAAAATCAATGGATTGAATATAAAACACATCGAACCCTTGGTATTTTTGTCAATCAATTAACCGCTTGGAATGCCATGCAACCTCGCTAGGAAAGATAAGAGCCGATGACTACATAGTCGTCGGCTCTTATCTTTCATTCCGTTAAAGGAATTAAGAAATCTTTACAATTTTGAACTGAATTGTTCCATCTGGAGCAGGTACATTTAGCAGATCCCCAACCTTTTTACCAATCAATTCAGCACCGATTGGAGATTCATTTGAAATCTTACCTGAATCTGGATCGGTCTCAGCACTTCCTACAATGGCATACTCTTCAAAGTCCCCATCTGGAACTTCCTGAATCGTCACTTTAGACCCTACACCCACAACATCTTTCGTAACTTGATCACTACTAATAATCTTGGCATTACGAATCATATTTTCAAGCGTAATGATTCTTGATTCGATAAACGCTTGCTCTTCCTTCGCCGCATCATACTCAGAGTTCTCACTTAAGTCACCTTGGGCAATCGCTTCTTTTAAACGCTCCGCTACTTCATGGCGTTTCACTGTTTTAAAGTATTCAAGTTCTTGTTTCGTTTTTTCGAGTCCTTCTTCAGTCAGGAGTACCTCTTTTTGAATGGACATGATTAATTCCTCCCAAATCATGATCGTTTTTCTATTCTAGCTTATAGATCCGGATTTTTTTCACGTCCCATGCATATGTTCCATTTTAACTGTTTATGCAGAATGTAAAGGTATTGAGTTTACCTATTTTTGATCCAAGGGACTATAGAGCTTAGATGCGCTCTCTAAAATATCAATGGTATTCTTATATCACGCCATCTTACCCATGTCAAGTTACACTGACGACTATATTAGCACAAAGAGTTCCATCATCCAAGAGGGGGATTGAAATTATTTTCTGTCTTTAATATTCTTCCCCCGCCATAAAAATCCTGCTTTTTCTATTTAAACAACCACCGCAATAACGAAATCTTATTCCCTTTTAAAGGGTAACGAATGCTTGGATCAAATCGTGTTGTCTGGTGGACGATTCCTTTTCTGTGCGAGAAAGCATCAAAACTAAACTTTCCGTGATACGCCCCCTGTCCACTGTGCTGAACCCCTCCAAAAGGAAGATGAATATTGGATAGATGAACCACTGTGTCATTCACACATCCACCACCGAATGATACATTCTGCAAAACTGTTTCCACTATCCCTTTATTCTCAGTGAAAAGATAGAGCGCTAGGGGTTTCGAATACCGCTGAATCCGTTTTATGCATTCTGACAAAGACTGATATGTAAAAACCGGCAATATGGGTCCAAAAATTTCATCCTCCATGATAGGCGAATCCCATGATACTTTGTCCAACACAGTGGGCGAAATTCGTAGCAGCTCCTCCTCTACTTGCCCACCTACAACCGCCTCCCCATCTCGAAGAAAATCTCTTAACCGTTCAAAATGACGCTTACTAACAATGCTTCCAAAATTATCAGCTGTAAGGGGATTCTCTCCATACACAGTCGAAATATGCTTCTGGATTAATTGAATCAGCTCAGACTTCACCTCTTCATGAACCAACAAATAGTCTGGGGCTACACACGTCTGACCCGAGTTACTAAATTTTCCCCATACAATCCGGCGCGCCGCCAAGTCTAGGTTTGCATCTTTTTCGACAATAACAGGGCTTTTCCCACCTAACTCAAGTACCACAGGTGTTAAATGCTTTGCAGCTGCTTTCATCACGACTTTCCCTACAGACGTACTTCCTGTAAAGAAAATATGATCAAATGGCAATTCCAATAATGACTTACTTGCCTCCACATCCCCTTCAACCACAGAAATATATTCCGAAGGGAACGCCCCTTCTATTAGCTGAGACAGCACTTGTGAGACATGAGGTGTATATTCGGAAGGCTTCAAGACAGAGCAGTTTCCAGCACTAATCGAACCGATAAGAGGATTTAATAATAGCTGAACCGGATAATTCCACGGAGCGATAATAAGAGAAACCCCGAAAGGCTCTGAATAAATCTTACTTTTCGCACCAAATAGAGTAATTGGATTTGCGACTCTTACTGGTTTCATCCACGATTTAAGATGCTTTTTAGCAAAGCTGATTTCCTTATAAACCATCCCAATTTCCATCAAATAAGCTTCATATTCGTTTTTCCCTAAATCCTCACGTAGAGCTGTAAACAACTGTGATTCAAACTTTTTGACAGCAAAGCGCAAACGTTCTAACATTTCAAGGCGAAATGATAAGGTTCGCGTAACTCCCGAATGATAATGCTTTCGCTGTGTTTCTAATAGCCCTCGATACACTGCATTTCCTCCATCCATCTAGTTAACTGATGAGTCGAATTTAGGAATCAATCTCTGTCTTTAGTATACTATGTTCCATTCGCTCATTACCTTTTTTCCATCAAAAAACGAGTGACCTCTTCTTACCTAGAAGCCACTCGTTTCCCATTTGCTGCCTTACGGATTAACCACCAAGTTAGCACCTGCATAAAAGCTATCGGCAACAAATACCATCTTAGATGAATGAGATCTGGATAATATGAAACCCATATGATAAAGCCAAACACACTGATAATCCTCCCCAAATTTAAAGCCAGCTCTCTGGAAACCACATATTCAACTCGTAATTCTACATTCTCATCCTTCTCTCCAATCACATCAAATACAATGGATAAGATCGGGTTGTAGTAAAAGGGAAAAAACAAAAAGATGCCGATTCCAAACACGAACATCGACCATGTATTTAACAAAAACAAATAGGGCAAAAAGCATACTCCAAGCGCTATAGCCCCCACAAACATAGCTTTGATTCTACGCTCTGGAGTCATCCATTTTCCTGCAAAATAATACGCGATCAACGAAACGAGGTTACAAACTGTATAAAATGTCCCTAGTGTAAACTCGCTACGTGTCGTTAGATAAACCAATAGCCCTGTAATAAAGACAAAGACCCCTTCCCGTATCCCTTGAACCAACATCGCCAGGTTAATCCAATGCCATTTCGTCCCTCGATGCCTGGCAATACGAAGAACTTCCTTTAAACGGTAACTTCCCCGTGAACTTCGTGCTTTCAAAAAGAAACTCATAATGACAGCCGCGATAAAGATCCCCAGCGAAATCCAAAAAATAATTCGATAACCTGTAAAATGATTGATGCGTGTAATGATCCACCCAGATATTACAGGAGCTATAATCCCAGCTAAAGAGTTCGTAAGCCCACTAATACCATTAAAATAATCTCGATTCTCACGTTCTGTAATCTCAAAGTAAAGAACATTAAAAGCTAGCCAATAAAATCCACTGCCCACACCGATAAAGAAACCCAGCAACACCACATAATCTGCCGCGCTCGTTCCTAAAAATAAGACAGTCAAATAAAACAATGCTTGAATCGCCACTCCAAATCGAATGGCAATCACACGATCCACTTTTTTCGTGAGCCAACCGGCAAATACAAACGTCACCGCTACAGAGACATGATAAGTTAAGTTATACCAACCAATCAGCAGAAAATTTTGTTTTAACTTCCATAAATATACGTTTAGGAATGTATTCGACAGAGCTAACGAAATCGCATGTAACGCGCTAATGGTAAGGAGATACCAAGCCTCTTTATCTAAACGCTTGGTATGTATCAATTGCTTCATAGCCTTCACCCAATGTTAGCCTGCACCAAAAAGCAACTCCTTATGAGAAAAACCTTTTTAGATGAAAAAGCGTACTTTTTCATCTAAAAAGGTTTTTGTGCCTTTCCATGGTTCCTTCTCTATTCCACTATCTTAGCAATGGATTTACCCATAATCACTTGTGTTCCTATTTCCTCCGGGATCGTCCACTCAATACGATTTGGTTCAAATAATAGGATTACAGTGGAGCCAAACTCAAATCTCCCCAGCTCGTCTCCTTTTGTCAAATGAGGTTCCTCTTGATATCGAACTTGCTTATTTTCTCTGTGTCCTTTGTTTGTGCTCACTTCATCATACGTTACCTTAATGCTTCCCACGTTCGTTGCTCCCACCTTTACTACTGCAACAAGGCCAGCGGATGAGCGGACGTAGGTAACGAGTCGTTCATTCACTGCAAACAACTCTGGAAACAGCCTCATGCCCAAAGGATTGACTGGATATAGTGGGCCTGGAAGGTACGCGTATCCTTCAATGTCACCCTCTACAGGCATATGAATTCGGTGATAGTCACGGGGACTGAGATATAAAGTGACAAATTTTCCACCTTGGAATTTCTTCACGTATTGAGGATCATTTCCTAACAGTTCAGCAAGAGAATATTCTTTTCCCTTCGCATAGACACAAGATCCTTCTTGGATCACACCAATTTGGGAAACTGCACCATCTACAGGACTGACGACCTGATCTGCACCAGCTTCAATGGGGCGAGCCTCTGGTTTTAATTCCCGTACGAAAAAATCAAGTAGGCTATCGAATTGATCTAACGGCTTCTTTACTGGCTCTAATTCGATTTGAAAATGGTTAATGTAAGAGGGTATCACTTTTTTACTAATCGGATGCTTTGCAAAAGCACCCGTAATTCTTGAGACGCCGCGTGTAGGAATTGCTTTCCATAATACACGATATAACGAATCTTTCATTTGAACCTCCGAATTTTTTATTAAAAAAGGAAATGTTTACATGTAATTAATTTGCCTCTATAGGGGCAGACTATGAGCACAGGAGGTGAAGAAGTCATGAATAAAAACAACTCTTCACAAGGAAAATCAAAAATGAACGCACAACAAGGTCCTAATGCAATGAACAATGCACACGATACCGAGTTTGCTTCTGAATCAAGTGTCGCTAACTCTGTAGCTGCCAATGCTGCTTCTGCTAATAGCAACATGCAAGGCTTGGACACTGAATTCGCTTTTGAAAACAGTGCCGCTAACTCTGTAGCTGCTAATGCTGCCGCTGCTAATAGCAACATGCAGGGCTTGGACACTGAATTCGCTTCTGAAAACAGTGCCGCTAACTCTGTAGCCGCTAATGCTGCCGCTGCTAATAGCAACATGCAGGGCTTGGACACTGAATTCGCTTCTGAAAACAGTGCCGCTAACTCTGTAGCTGCCAATGCTGCTTCTGCTAATAGCAACATGCAAGGCTTGGACACTGAATTTGCTTCTGAAAACAGTGCCGCTAACTCTGTAGCTGCAGCCAATGCTGCTTCTGCTAACAACAGCATGCAGGGCTTGGACACTGAGTTTGCCTCTGAAAACAGTGCTGCTAATAACATGCAAGCACGAGCTAAAATGAACAAAAATCAACAAAAATAGTAGACAGATCCAACCCCACTCCAACCCTATATATTGGAGTGGGGTTGTTATTTATTATGTACCGTTAAGTTTACCACAGAATGATCAACAGATTGAATCCATAATTTTATGTAACGAGCCCAATTGGTTACCTAGAAACATCCATTTCTAAGTAACCAATTTTATTATAGAGAGCGCCGTGTCACCTTCTGCAATGATTTACAAGCCTGAACTGCATTCACCAACCCGATCTCTTCTGATTCAATTCTCCGAGATGTACGAAGTAATAAATACCGAATCTGCTCTGGATTAAGCGTATGATCTAGCCCAAGGATGAGCGCTACAATTCCAGATACATGAGGCACCGCCATAGATGTCCCACTCATCTCTTTCCTGGTTTGATTCAACCATGCAGAAGGGATCTTTTCTCCAGGTGCTGCTACATCTACCCCTTTTCCTCGATTACTAAAGGCAGAGATGTCATTATCCATCGAAATCGACATAACCGCTATCGTTTCTGGAAATCTGGCTGGATAATCAATTCTACCGTTCAATCCCTGATTTCCTGATGCTGCAATCATCACAATCCCTTTTTTATGAGCAACTTGAATCGCATGGCGCAATGATTCACTTACTTTTTCCATTCCAAAACTCATATTAATAATATTCATATTGTTTTCGATACACCAGTTAATAGCTGTTAATAAATCAGAGAGATTAGCGCTTCCCTTCCGATTAAATGCCTTTACTGCATAGATACTCGCTTTTGGAGCCACTCCAATAATCCCCATCTCACTCGATCTTCCTGAGATAATTCCAGCGACATGCGTTCCGTGGCCATTATAGTCCATAGGAGTGGAATTAGGAGATAAGATATTTACTCCACCGCGAAAATTCGGCTTAATAGCAGGATGTTCACCATCGATTCCCGTATCAATTACAGCTATTTTAATCCCTTTCCCTTTGGTTCTGCTCCATACTTTCTCCGCTTCTACGCGTTGTACCCCCCATGGAACAGTCACATAAGGAGAAGCAAAAGAAGTGGAGTTCGAATTTAAATAAGGCTCTGTAATCGTAATTCGAAGATCGGGTTCCACTAATTCTACATCTGGGTGCTTCCCTAATCTAATTTCAGACTGATGGTCAGGCGTATACTCGCCAATCACAATTCCAATTTCAGCTAAAAAACGAACAGGCCGAACCCCGAGTTGGCGCATTTCTCGAATATAACGATCTAGTTGAGAGCCTTCTTTCAGATTATAAATTCTTCTCAACCTCTTCATACGCCTAGAGGAATTCGAAGGGGTCCACCAGCTCTGCGTCATTTTGCCACTCCCCTTCACTAACAGGATGGTAAGTGAATATAAATAGGTAAACTGGGCTTTGTAGGTAGGTGTTATATCATGAAACCAAGAAAACCCAAGTCCCACAAACGTCCATTTATAAACAACACGACTTCTTCATCACGTAAGTCCATTCGATCCACAAGAGGGAAAACCATTTCCACGAATCCCCAAACTAAAAGTAAATCAGTTCGACTTAATTTTATGGAATCCATGAAGAAACTCGAGGGTCTAGCAGGCAACTTTTCTAAGAAATCAAGTGATGTAAAACAAATGATCGAAGCATTTCAATCCTTTTCACGAGCCTTTAAAGATCAAGGTGCTTTTAAACAGCTGATCGGAGCCCTATCACAGCTAAACCAATCCCAGCTAAAATCAAAGCCCTCTCCAAAAGACAAACCCACAAAACAGGCTTCAGATGGAGAAGAGAAACAGACCATCTCAGAAGATATAGACAAGACCGACTCGTTATTTAACCTGATCAACTCCCCTGGATTAAACGACTTAGTGAAAACAGTGCTTAGCTCTCGCAAGAAAAAGAAGTAAATTAGTTTCTCTCGTGATACCTTAGAAGTATGTGTCCATGCTACACTTTGTCTATGTCAATACCTAATCACAAGAAAAAGGGCAGAAGCTTTTGGACTTCTGCCCTTTTACCAACTATCCTTTTTCCGATTGTGATTTGGCTCGCTTTAGAATTTCTTTCATCTCATTGGCATGGCATCCCGTTTTTTGAAAATCGACATCTCTTCCGATCTCACTTACCAATGGCCAAAATTCCGCTACACAGGCGAGGGGCTCTGGGACGATATGATTAGGTGCAATAAAATACGTTTTCTCTTCCCCTGAATGAAAATCAACCCAAGTTAAGAATAACACTTTATACTCTACCTGTTGATCTTTATGATCATCCATAGTAAAAAGTAGATCAAAAACTCCCTCATGAGTAAGATATAGATCTTGATAGTTCTCCGTTAGCAACTGGAGGCTCTTCTCATGTAAGGTCTCAAAAGAGAATTGCACATGATCCTCTTCTTCATTGATCGCAAATGATTTTAAAAGTCCGTATTGATAAATCTTATTTTGATCAAAATCTAATTTTCCTATTAATACTTCATCATACATCTCTAAATATGTATTTACTCTAGGGATAAATGTATCAGCGACCATCTCAAGGGTGGACATGTGACCATTGAGATTACTACCGTAACCAAATGTTTTCATAAAAAACTCCTTTTTTCATAACGAAAAGTTTCTCTCATTATAACAAAAGAGATAACGAAAGGCAGTAGGATCTCACCACTGCCCTCAGATGGATTTTCTAGTAGTTCCCAAAGTTTACATCATTTATGTTAGTTGCTTTCTTTTCAACACTTCTTCTATTATTTATATCCAAACTAACTCTTCCATAGCCTATAATCCTAGCCTGCCAATAAGGGGTTAAACCCGTAAAACCTACCCCCTGCTTTCTATTACTATTATACATGTGGTTTGCTCCCACATACATGCCCACATGACTTACATACATTCCATTTCCTGTTGCAGTAAAGAAAATGAAATCTCCCTGTTGTAATTGATCCCCAGGAATATGTTTAAAAGCTACATATTGATCTTCAACCATTCTAGGTAAATGAATACCTATATGCTGAAAAACTGTCATCCATAATCCAGAACAATCAAAACCAGGATTCCCTATCCCATCGAACTGATAAGGAGCATTTTGATATCTTAACGCCAACTCCATAACATATGGAAAATAATTGTCTATCGACATACCACCCATATCATCCTCACAACATTCACAATCTTCCTTTTGGTAGCCGTATAACCTTTTATTACTGAGAATAATATCTAGTTCTGGTTGGGAGAAATATATACTTTCACTCGATTGTTGAACTGGATACATCGCACCTTGTTCATCCAACGAGTGATTTAATCCATAAACATGTCCCAATTCATGGACTAGTGTCTGAAGGTGTGCTGAAAATGAATCATGTGGATTTAAATACAACATAATGAGTCCAGTATAATTATTTTCTTGACTTCCTTTCCATGCAAATCCTTTAAAATGCAAATTTTCTTTTTGAAGGATATTTATCATCATAATAGTAATGGCTCGTGGTGTTGTTACATTTTGCAACTCATACAATGTGTAGTCCCATACACTATCTACTTGTTCTAATTCAAATTCAATACCTTCAGGAAACGAGTGATTAGAGTTTTGTAACAGAGCACCAGCATATTGAACAGGATCAAAAAATGGCTCTAATGAATGTTCTGTTATTACATAAACCGGAACAACTTGTGTATGATTTTTTTGACATACCATAATATATTCTCACACCTTCACTTTTTTGATGGATATAAATATAAACAACATCTTGTTTAATGAACTTGCTATCTGTGTAAATTAGTCTCTTTAAGGAAATTCCCTAGTACATACAATATCGATATTGTATGTACTAGGGAGACTTTTACTCTTAAATTCAAGTTCGATTTCATATATCACGTGGGTCTTGGACCGTGTGGTGGCTGATATCCATTTCCTTGCAGTTCACTAGAAATTCCGTCACCTTCCAGCGGATAATCCCTCCAGTCAATCCCTGGTTTGAGGCCTGGATTCGGGAATCCAATCGTGCCATTAAAGTATTCCCCTTGCATTTGTGGTTTTCTATTGCTATGTCGTATCCCTTGCCCATCGATCTCTCCAAGAATCCAGTCGCCGCCCGGCGAATATCCCCACCAGTCGACCCCTGGTTTGAGACCTGGATTTGGGAATCCAATCGTGCCATCAAAATATTCCCCTTGCATTTGAGGCCTCCTCTCTCTATGCCGTATCCCTTGACCTCGCATTTGAGACCTCCTCTCACTATGTCGTATCCCTTGACCTTGCAAACCTCCCTGTTCGTGTAATCCACCCATCATACCCGTCAAATATTGTGCAGAAATGAAAAATGGTCCGTTCATAAACAACTCATCCTTTCTACTTTTTAATTTATTCCTACATTTAGGATGCCTGATAATGCCCCTTGGCTACCCAAAGCCAGACCAACAGGCCAAGTAACACTCACAACTGTCTGTGATTGATCTGCTTGAGAAGTTTGTCGTGTTACAAACATATTCCCACCCACACTTTCAGGAATAATACCATGCATCCCCCCCGGTCCTAAAGTCACAAACCAGATGTTAGTTGTTGGTTCAGAATCATTGCAATTTAATGGCTGCATATCATTTATGTAAATTAACCAGCCATCAAAAACTGTATGACCATTTACTTCTGGGGGAAGAATATTTCTGTTGTAGTAGGCTTTGCGTATCAGTCTATAACCAGGTTCATTTGTAATAATGATTCCAGATTCTCCATTTCGGATACGAATTTTCCCTTTTGCCCGATCCAAATCTTCAAGGGTAAGTGTAGCACCTCTTAGATCAACGGAGTTCTCCAAAGAAATGAGTTGTTTAAATCCAAGAAATCCATCTGAACCGTTTTGAAGTTCCTTACTAAAACGATATAGAAGCTGTCTGATAGCTGAATCATGCTCCACTTGCAATAAATTATTTGTGTCACTATAGACATCTTGTCCCGTATATGACACTACAAATTGAGTTGCAAATTCTGTCATAGGGAAGATAACAGGCTCTTCTGGCAATGAAGTCTGATCTTCAATCGCATCACCGAATCCAATTATTTCGGCAGGTACTAATTCGGGCGTACGAACATAGCGCAATGCGCTTCCTTTAATCGAATAAAAAGGAAAAAAGGGAAGGTATTGCATCCGTTTAGGGGCATTTTCAATTAATCCCAGTGCTAAAGCATCAATAGACAAGAATTGTACTTGTTGATTTAATGGCACTAAAATCACCTTCCTAAGTTTGATAGTTTCTTATATTGATTAATACTACTTCTGTGTATTGTTTCGATTTCCTGTTACATGTAATATTTCCTTGTGTTAAGTAGGTTTCTTTTTATAGATAAGCATTTTTTTGTAAATGTTTTATAGGCTTGCAATACAGGAAATACTTTTTTTAATGTATTACATATTTATAAAACGTTTAAAATATAGTAAATAATAACTAATTATTGTATGTCCTACAACAATGGACCTATGACAGATTTAAGATTTTAGGAGGGAAACATTTATGTCAATTAAAATGAAAAAATTCTTTAAATTATTTCTATTATGCACTATAGTATTTGGAACCATCTTTTCATTCCGTGTAGAGGCATTAGCTAAGGAAGTGAAGCCCAAACCACCCTCATATCAGACTGTTACAGAAATAGAGGATTGGGGGGCCATGATTACAAAGGTGATTGTCAATTTAGGTAGGTCGATTCCCGTTAAATCTGTTACGACTCATACATTTAAAGTACATGTGACTAGAGTGGATAACCGTTTAGCAAATCCTCTGTTAGAAAAAGGATACCGGACAGTTACAAATGCTTATGTAGCCGATAAAAAAGGGAATCCTTCTCGTAAATCAGGGAATTATGTCGTCTTCGAAATGGAAATTGGTCCGTCTATATCTTTAGGATCGCCCATGAATTTCGATATAGATTCATTTACCAATAGCTGGATTCATAGTAAATATGTGATCACTCAGCAAAAGGACATCGTTACACCACGTGGAAAAATATCTGGATTAATCATAGACACATATTCAGGTGGATCGATCAATTTAGTAGATGAATTCTCAACAGGTAAATCTACTTATGGTGATATTACATTGACATATGCTGATTTTAAACCCACTAAAGATCATCAGAAAAATCCTTTAATTATATGGTTACATGGCGGGGGAGAAGGCGGAACAGATCCAACTATTCCCATTGCCGCCAATAAAGCTGCTAATTTTTCATCAAGTAGTATACAATCCTATTTCGGCGGCGCTTATGTATTAGCTCCACAAACACCAACATACTGGATGGATGGCTCTAGAGAGGAAAATGGAAGTTCAAAATATGAAGGTGCCCTTATGAATTTGATTACAAACTATGTTGCTCAAAATAAAGATATTGACCTTAAACGAATTTATATTGGCGGGAATTCGAACGGTGGTTACATGACAATGCGTATGATTCAACGTTTTCCCAGATTCTTTGCAGCTGCATTTCCAACATGTGAAGCTTTACGTGATACCCTTATTTCTAATCGAGATATCCAGCGCATGAAAGACGTTCCTATTTGGTTTGTTGCCGCTAAAACAGATACCATCGTACCAGTCAACGATTTTGTCGTTCCGACTTATAATCGTCTGATAGATGCCGGAGCCAAGAATGTGCATTTATCCTTATTTGATAACGTTATTGACACTTCGGGTTTATACAAAAAAGAGGACGGAACGCCATACGAATACGATGGACATTGGTCATGGATTTACGTGTACAATAATGAAGTATCCAAGTTTATAAATAATAAAAAAATCACCCTTATGAAATGGTTATCTAATCAATCCTTAAGCCATTAAGTGTCAGCGCAGTTTATCGCCTCAAAATGACGAAAGGCAGTGGGATCACCACTGCCTTTCTAACCAAGTATTCAATTAACCACGGAATCCGCCAAGTTGTGATTCAGCTAAAGCCACAAGACGTTTAGTGATTTCTCCACCTACGCTACCGTTAGCACGTGAAGTAGTTTCACCACCAAGTTGTACACCAAACTCAGAAGCGATCTCATACTTCATTTGATCAAGAGCTTGAGTTGCACCGTTTACAACCAATGAGTTAGAGTTACGCATTTTGTTTCACCTCCTCGCTGTTTGTACTCTTATATTGTGTCGAAATGATTTTTTCATGTGTAGGAAATTTTGGTACTTTTTATTTTGCATCAAACAAAAAATATAAAAAGCAGATATCTCGTTTCGGAGACATCTGCTTTTGCTATTTTATCTTCAACTACAAAGCTTTGCTTGCTTTTTAAGATCTCGACGTTCTTTCCAAATCTGCTTCATCTCTTCATACAAATCGTATTGTTGCAAGAACTCATGACGCTCTTTTGCTAATAAGTATTCTTGCTCCAATTGGTTTAACCGCTCTTCCAGTGCATGTAGTTTTTCTTGCATATCTCCAGCACCTCTTATCTTTTATTTTAGAGACGAGTAAACATGATTAAAACCTTTTATACCCCAATTACGTAAATCAAAACCAAAAAAGTACATTTTTTTTGAACGAAGAAAACAAGTAGCTCTTAACTAATCGTTATGATTTCATCCACAATTCATTCTTGATTTTGATAAAATAAAAATTACACTAAATGTAACCATTTAATCGAAAGGAGTTTTTCCTATGTCAGTTAAGAATCATTATATGCCACCCTTTCTGGAAGAATTCCGATCTATGAAACTAGAGATCATGATCCGTGATCTTTCTAAGCTCTCATCAGAAGATTTAATAAAAATTCGCCATGAAATTGATCAATTGCTTGATACAGGAACCAAAGAATAAGCAGATAAAAAAACCAGCTTAGCAAAACATCAAGCTGGTTTCATTGATTTTGTTGATAAAATGAACGAGATATGATCGAATCACGAAACAATCGATACATCTTTAATGCGTCTACTGCTTTGTAAAGTTCTGTACCCGCAAAAATCGTCGTTTGTTCTTCATCCATTCGTATGTAATCATGGTTCTTTAGCAATAATAAAATTTGCATACATTGTTCTTTACTGCCAAGATATTCAAAAAATAGTCGTTGTAATTCAGCAATGGTAACAGCCTTTTTCTGTCTTCTTTGTTGAAGATCTTTATCTAATTGAGGATAAACAAGAAGTCCCCATAAAATGACAATGGCAGCACGAGCGGAAGCATCCCAGTTTTTATGTGGTGGTGATTCTGCGGGAGACTTCTTTGGAAAATGTATTCGTGTCGATAGGAAAGAGCTAATTTCTTTTATAGATAAAGAATTCATCTTCATTTCCTCCTTTTTCCAAAAAATAAAACCTATTAATGTGTATCGTCATGAATCCCCCTTTTTATACCTACGTAGAAAAATGACTGTCTTTTCTGTTATATTAATAAATATAGAGTATCCAGATTTTATGGAGAAAGGAGTTCGGAAAATGTATGATCCAAAAAAAGGAAAGTATACTGAGGAAGAAAATACCTATATTATAGAGGCTATAAATAAAGGATCTGCGGCAGGTAAACGAGATCGAGATTTATTAAAGCAAATCTCATTAGATTTAAATAGAGGATACGCGGGGATTATGTCTCATGTTCGAAAATTACGTGCAGAAAATCCCCATCGATTTATCCAAAATGATGGGGACCCAATCACATTTCGCTTAAACAGTTGGGAGAAAGAAGAAGAAGATCTCGTCATTGCTACGGTAAATCGTTTTTTGAAAGAAGGCAAATCTCTTTCCACTGCGATTGCAGAATTAGAGTCAAAACTATCTCGGACACAAGGTGCTATTTATCAAAGAATCTATACACTACGCCGAAAAAATCCGGAAAAGTTCTCGTTCGTCCCGGAACAACGCCCCCGCAAACGACGACAACTACAAGACTGGCAATTGAATCGAGCTACAATCCAAAAAGCACATCCTTCATTTGAAGAATCATTAATTTTAAAAACGTTCGAAGACCGATACGGTCGATCTACTCCCGCAACAAAAGATCAATTAGTTCGATTAATGAGACAATATGGATGTACTCGTGTTTCGATCGCTTTATTAACATTAGAAGAGGACAAAAACTTCCCCAATATCGTGGCAGATTTTTTGTCCAGTCGTTTACAACATCGGCATTTTCTATAAGGAGAAAAAAGCACGAACCAGATGGATCGTGCTTTTACCCATTTTCTTTTCTGCGAACCGGAATACTGGCGTTAATAATCGTCGTTCGTTCCTTGGATTGAGGAATTATCGTAACTTGTCCCACAACATCAAAGTCAAATTCATCACAAAGTTCGATCAATCTCGCTTGAAAGAACTTTAGCTTTCTCTCATCTATATCAGAACGCTGATAGCTTAAAACTAAGGATAAACGATCATCTGCCTTGGTAGCGGTCGGTTCTTCTTTACTACCAAACATATTTAAAAATGTCATATTCCATTCGCGCCCCCTATGCTATATGAAACAAGCGTTTGATTTTTGAGATCAATGTATCCGACTCTAACTCTAAGAATGGAACGTCATGACCAGAAAGACGACGAGCAATGTTGGCATATGCTTTTCCAGCCATTGATTTATCGTCTAAAATGACCGGCTCCCCTGTATTGGAAGAACGGATAATCCGTTTGTCTTCTGGTACGATTCCCAGTAAATTGATGGCTAAATGGTTTTGGACTCGTTCTACACTAAGCATATCTCCATCCTTTACCATATCCGATTGGACTCGATTGATAATGAGATCAATTTGTCCTATATTAGCTGACTCCAGAAGTCCAATAACCCGATCCGAATCCCGTACAGATGGGATTTCTGGATTTACAACGATAATGGCACGGTCAGCAGCCACAATGGCATTACGAAATCCACCTTCAATTCCTGCGGGTGAATCAATTAGAATATAATCAAATTCTTTTCGAAGCTCATGAATCAACTGCTCCATCTGTTGTGGAACGACTTCTTCTTTATAACGTGTTTGGGCTGCTGGTAACAACGCCAAATCCGGATACTCCTTATGGCGCACTAAGGCTTGTCTGATCTTACATTGTCCTTCTACAACATCTACCAAGTCATACACAATCCGGTTCTCTAACCCTAGCATCAGGTCTAACTTACGAAGACCAATATCCGTATCGACCAAGCAAACCCGGTAGCCTAACTGAGCCAATCCTAAGCCAGCAGAAGCAACAGTAGTTGATTTTCCTACTCCACCTTTTCCGCTGGTAATCGTAATTGCGACAGAACGATGATTCAATGTCAAGCACCCCTTTCTCCATATTCAACTAGAAGGATGACATGTTTCATATTTATTTCCGTTTCTTCTACAAGTTTCCTCCATATTGTAGCAAAAATGACTACATAAAAAAAGGAAATATTTAACACTATTACAATTATTTATTTACCTAATAAAATCTTTGGCCACAGGTAGAACATTGATTGGATTGGTTGGGTATTTGGTGGGCACAAGAAGGACATATATAGACGACAGCCATCGATATCGGCGCAATAGGCATGTCACCTGCTTGTGGCGCTTTAGACATATGTTGGAAATAATCCGTTCTGGGTTGATTTGTCTCTTCTTTTAACGATTGAATCATCTTTTCGATTGATTGAATTTCATCTTTTATCGCCGTGGCTTTCTGAAACTGAGCTTCTAATTCTGAATTCATCTGAATGGTTTGTGTTTGTTCCCACTGCTGAAGGGTATACTGTCCAAGTTGACTCATCAACTGATCTAATTCCTGTCTCTTTCCATTCCCTTTTTGGTTTAGGCGATTCATCTCAAGCATTCTCTGCGAAGATTTACTAACCTGTTCGACACTTTTTCCTATTTTCTGCTTGATATCTTGTAAAAAGTTATTCAACCGTGATCAATCCTTTCTTAATACAGCTTTCTATTCTCTAATTGTACGGGAACTAAAAAAGATCCGCCACTAGAATGATAGCGACAGATCTGATTATTGTTTGTACAAATTCGTTAGGTCGTAGGAAGATCTACTTTTTTTCCAAAATCCAGTGAAATGCTACTTCGATAAGAACGTTCCACTCTTCCTACGTACGGAAGGCGTTCAATTCGCTTTATCCATTGATCTGCTGATTTTCGATCAATATATAGAATCACATACTTAAATCGTTTGGAGATATAATGAATGTTCCCCATACGTGAAAGGGATTTAGCCGATTTTAGATCTTTCACCCACACTACGAGCCCTAAACGTTCAACCATATTCATAACAAGGTACCACTACGATATATTTCGTAGCTTTCCTTTCATATTTGGTTAGGATACGCGGGGAGAACTACCTTTATCGTACCATGTGAAGGTGCTTCATTCAACACTACAGAAAGAAGGGGAACTGGATTGAGAAACCCACTATATCAAAAACTACAGGAACAAATAAACCAAAAAAAACATTCTGACCTAGCACTAACCGTACGCCCTTATGCAGGAGTCGCCTTTCTATATGCAAATAAAGAACTCTATTCCACAAGAGAAGCGTTTGAAAATGAGTTACAGGACATAGCTCAAGAACTCATCCTAGGGACGGTCTGGAACTTCACATACCTTTTTATCCGCACCTCAACACATGCCTATGTATATCGTGCCCAATTTGTCGCGCCCATGGAAAAAAGTTTTTGCTGTGGCAATGGATGCCCGGATTGTGTCCGTTTACGCTCCACCTAGTAGCAAGTGGTGCTTACGATTGACACATTCCTCGTTTCTGCTTCCTTGGGGTGCTTGACTCAGGAATCGGGATATGAATTTGATGCGACACAGACTTGGCAATCGTAGACGAGATTTGGTATAGAAGTTGATCTAATCTCTCTTCTGCTTCTAGGAACTGGCGGATCGCTGAGTTGTTTCGTAATTGCGTCTGTACTTCTTCTATCTTCTGCTTGGCTTCATGATAATTTGGATGAAAAATGCCAAATCTCTTTGTTTCTTCGTATAATTCTTTCTGCTTTTGAAACTCCTTTATTAATTTCTGAGCCTCGGCATCCTCTTGTAACTCTGCTTGACTACTAAGGTAGCTTTGTACTTCGTGCGATTTATTAATCTCATCAGCCAAGTCATAGGCATCTGATAGTAATTCTGTCATATCAATCGTCTTCATTTCGAACTCACCCTCCTTGTATATTTTAACAAACTTTTCCCCTCAGTGTTCTGGAAGATGTACGAAAAAATCCCTCCAATCATTCAGGTGGAGGGAAATGGTAAGGAAGGGTGGAAGCAAACTGCTTCCTCTACTATGTATGCCTCTTAGGTAAGAAGCATTCTTCTGGTTCATCCTTTACTCGTCTTTCACTTCAATCCAAGGAGACTGTGGTGATTCAGGTGATTCCCACAAACTATGATAACGTTCTTCGTTTCGGTGCAGACTAACAGGTAGCATAAATCGGGATGGACGCCAATTGTAGAAATACTGGCTTCGAAATTGCATCCATGATTGAATCGAGACAAGGTTTGTATGAATTTTATCATGCATGATCGATTTTTCCATGTACATTCCCTCCCCTTCCACCAACTTAGATGGTCTATTGTATGCCATCACCCATGTAGTTGTTCAGTCAGAAAGGAGAGAAACATGATCTCTCTTACAGAATTAGCTGATTTACAGTCTAAATTAGAAATGAATGACCCTGATGCGATTCGAGAGATACTAGAAGAGCTACCACCTTATGATCTACGCCAATTTTTCTTCTTCATTGATGAAGAACAGCAGAAAGAGTTGCTCTCCTATCTATCTGTCTCCAAGACAGCTCACCTTTTTGAAGAGATGAAACATCTGGAACAAAAAAGGAAATTTATGAGTCTGATTCCAGATGCACAAAAATCGAAGATCTTTCGTGAAATCTCATTCGATGACCTTGCCGACTTCCTTGGGGAGATTAGTCAAAATGAAGCAGAAACGATTCTGACCAAATTAGACCAACCGGATGCAGAAAATGTTCGGGATCTCCTTCACTACCCAGAAGATACAGCTGGCGGATTAATGACGACAGAGTACGTTCATATTCTGAGTGAGATCACCGCTTCCGAAGCAATCGAGCAACTACGTCAGAAAGCCCCTAATGCCGAAACCATCTATTATCTTTATGTCGTCGATGTAAGCGGACACCTGCTAGGGGTCGTCTCACTGCGGGAGTTATTAGTTGCAAAGCCTGAAGTAAAAATGAATGACATCATGTATGAGCGAATTATTTCTGTACCTGTGGAAATGGACCAAGAAGAAGTAGCGAAAGTCTTTACAAGATATGATCTGCTCGCTGTTCCTGTCGTGGATCACAATCATACCCTTCGCGGAATTGTTACAGTGGATGATGTGATGGATGTATTAATCGAGGAGGCCCAAGAAGACTTTGCTAATTTCTCAGGGGGCGGAGGTGACCAAGGATTATTTATCTCTCCCATACAAGTGGTTCGTAAGCGAATTCCTTGGCTGATCTTACTACTCCTCATAGGGTTAATCACAGCTAATCTCATTAATCTGTTTCAAGAAACGACTCAAAAACTACCGATTTTACTAATCTTTATGCCTATGATCGCTGGAATGACGGGAAACGCCGCCACGCAATCCTTAGCTACCGTGATTCGATTGATTTCAAATGGAGAATTAAACAGAGAACATTACGGAAAACGACTCCGCCAAGAAAGTACGATTGCCATGCTCATAGGACTTTTTTGTAGCTTGTTTATTTTAGGTTTTATTAGCCTTTTTTATGATGGACGATTAGGAATTTTAGTAGCGGTTTGCTTATTTTTCACACTCATTATCGGAACAATTGTAGGGACATTGATCCCCATGGTTTTACAAGCTTTTAAGATCGATCCTACCGTTGCATCCGGGCCACTCATTACTACGATTAACGATGTCGTCTCATTAATGATTTATTTTGGTTTAGCCACCTTATTCGTCCAACTAATCAGCAGTTGACTGTCATACAATTTTCAAAGGACTAATATTCCTTTATAACAAGGCAGTTCCTAAGGTATAATGTTGTTCAAAATAGGTAACATTTTCTACACATGGGGGGTCTCAATCGTTGGATAGCGATCTGGTAAGTACGTTTTGGAATTTTGGATTAGTTGTGTTTCTTGTGCTTTTAAATGGTTTTTTCGTAGCTTCAGAGTTTGCCTTGGTAAAGGTGCGCTCCACACGGATCGCTCAATTAACCGAAGAAGGCAATTTTCGCGCTCTAGCGGCACAAAAACTAATTGCTAATCTAGATGCATATCTATCCGCTACACAACTTGGAATAACTCTGGCATCACTAGGGCTTGGTTGGGTTGGTGAACCGTTTGTAGCAAGATTGATTATACCACTCATTCAAACCCTTCATTTGCCCGAAAATGTAGTCCATATCATCTCGTTTGCCATAGGTTTTTCGATTATTACATTTTTACATATCGTCATTGGTGAAATGGCACCAAAATCACTAGCCATTCGTCAAGCTGAACGAGTTACACTTGTCATCTCAAGACCCTTACGCTGGTTCTTTATACTCTTCCGTGCTCCCATCTGGCTGCTAAATAGCTCAGCAAATAAACTCTTACAATGGTTAGGAGTCAGCATAGATGCTGAGCACCAAGCCGCTCACACAGAAGAAGAAATCCGAATGCTAGTAGAACAAAGCCATAAAAGTGGGATCATCGATCAAACAGAGCTTTCCTTATTTGACAACATCTTTGAATTCGCAGACCGGGTAGGTCGTGAAGTAATGGTTCCCCGGATTAATATGGTATGTCTTTATGCGACAGACACTATAGAAGAAAACATTGACGTCGCTAAAAAAAGTCAATTTACACGCTTCCCACTATGTGGAAAAGATAAAGATGAAATCCTAGGCGTGATACATATTAGGGACCTATATGAATGTCTAATTGAAGGTGGTACTCCCAATTTAATCGAGATTGCCCGTCCATCTGTCCAAGTTCCCGAGACGATGGAAATCAAAGATATTTTACGGACACTCCAAAAAAATAGAACCGAGATGGCCATTGTAATCGACGAATATGGCGGTACCTCTGGAATCGTCACCTTAGAAGATATCATTGAAGAAATTGTAGGAGAGATCCAGGATGAGTTCGACGATGAGCGCCCTTTTTTCCAAGAAAAATCAAGTGGTACCTCGATTGACGCTAGACTGTTAATCGAAGAGGTAAACGAATACTTTAATATTGAAATTGAGGATGAAAACAATGACACCATTGGTGGTTGGGTCTTCTCTCAACTACAGGCACTACCGAAAGTCGGAGTTTCTGTTCATTTTCTAGAATTCACCTTTACCGTGCAAGAGATGGATTCTCGCAGCATCACCCGTCTACTTGTTCGGAAATCGGATAAAGCCGATATCTTACAGGATCAGGACGACACACCCTTACATATGTAAAACACATAAACACGCCTTTCCTTCTAGAGAAAAGCGTGTTTTTTCATGACTTAAAATTGCACCAAACCACGTCCTGTCAATGTGTTTCGACCTGATGAACTAAGCACTTTCGTTGAAGCAAATAATCTCTTTAGAATCGATGCATGACTAGCTTTTGGATGCTTCTGTTTGAATAGAGCCAGCACTCCTGATACATGAGCTGCTGCCATCGAGGTTCCACTTAAAGCAGCATATTTCATCCCCGGATATGTGCTGACTACTTTCACTCCTGGAGCAGCCACATCTACCGTAGATCCAGTTGCCGAAAAAGAGGCACGCTTGTTACTTTTACTAAGTGCAGCCACTGCAATCGCATTGGGAACTCTCGCTGGGACTTCCACTGTATCCCCTTTTCCTGATAACTGTCCTGCATTTCCTGCAGCTGCAACGACAAAAATCCCTCTGCGAGTCGCTACTTGAATTGCTTTTTCTAATGCAACTGGACTCACCTTGCCACCACTAATGCTAATATTAAGGATATGCATATTATTAGAAATTCCCCATTCAATCCCGCGAACAAGATCAGATAAAGACCCAACCCCTTTCTTATTTAACACTTTAATCGCATAAAGGGATACGTCCGGAGCCACTCCAATAATACCTAATTGGTTGACGGCTGCCCCAATCACTCCCGATATATGTGTTCCATGACCATTTAAGTCATGAGGTGGCTTTCCTGGTTCAATAATATTCACTCCACCTTGAACGTTTTGACTCAAATCGGGGTGATTAAAATCAATTCCCGTATCAATAATGCCAACTTTAATTCCTTTCCCTGTAAAAGATCGACTTTGCCCTCGAAGAACCCTACGGATATTCCAAGGTACTACTTCACCTTTTTGTCGGTTTTTGACAAGGCGCCTCTTGGTATATACATTTTTTAATTCGTATGGAAGTAGCTGGAGGGATCTTTCTGACTCTACATGAACCAACTCAGAGTCCCTCTCAATTTGTTTCATTTGGTTCCAAGATGATACCGTTGCTGTTATCATCGGCGTGTAAGATCCGACATACTCCACCTGACATCCTAGCTCCAAGAACCGCTCAACCCTGGATTCATTTTGATAGAGAAAGGTAAACCGTTGCCCTCCTTGATGACTTTCCATAAAAAATCACCTCTTTCTCCTAGATATGAAGAATGAGGTGTTATGGCTTGGACTTCTATAAAAATATACGTACTCTACTTGAGATCTTCGAGATCCCCTTCTGTATGTTGTTTACCCTTTGATTGCTGGGGCTTCCGATGTTTTGAAACAGACGAGCGGAGAATGAATTCGATTTGAGCATTCACACTTCGAAACTCATCCGCGGCCCATTTTTCAAGGTCCTGATAGAGATCTGGATCTAGACGAAGTAGGAATTTCTTCTTGGAGCTCATTATTGATAAAGGGTACCCGTATTAATCACAGGGTTTACATTACCTTCTGAGACCAGGGCGACGAGTAAGTTATTCACCATAGCTGCCTTTTTCTCATCATCTAATTCAAAGCCCTTCTTCTCTAATTTCGCCAGTACCGTCTCCACCATACCCATAGCACCTTCTACAATTTGCTTACGAGCAGCAATGACAGCAGAGGCTTGTTGTCTACGTAACATCACTTGCGCAATCTCAGGAGCATAAGCGAGGTGACTAATTCTTGCTTCTATTACTTCGATTCCAGCGATCTCTAAACGCTCATGAAGTTCTTTCTCAAAGGTGTGCATAATCTCAGTTGGATTTCCACGTAAAGACAATCCATCATGTGGAGAATCATAGGGAAAATGGCTTGCTAGAGAGCGGAGGGCCGTTTCGCTCTGAATATCGGCAAATTTCTCATAATCATCTACATGAAACGTAGACTGGGTTGGCCTCTTTACTCTCCATACGATAACCGCCGCAACCTCGATTGGATTCCCATCTGCATCATTTACTTTTATTCGATCCGTATGAAAATTCCGTACCCGTAAGCTAATCTTTGTACGTTGAGAAAACGGGTTTACGAAATGGAACCCTTCTTCCCGAAGCTCACCTATATACTTCCCCATAAACGTTAGTACACGCGACTCATTCGGCTGAATCACGACATACCCACCAGATGGCAGGAGACCTATTACAAATAAAATGATACCGAATACTTGGTCACCGTCTTCAGGAGTACCTAGCACAACAGCACCCGCGAATAAGACAAGCAACTGAACAGACAAAGCAAGAAAGCCATTCACATGCCAAGCATTTTGCTCTTTCATCCGCTCCACACTCATCACCCATTTCTAATTTGTTATCAAAGTGATATCACTTTGTTATTATTATAATACCTCCCATCTGTATGGTGAAACCTAATTTTATGATAAAAATGAAAAATGCCTCTTCTGTCCCATTCCCGTGGCTTTTGAGGAGACCCACGATACTTGTTGAATGGGAATATAGTCTTGTGTCATCACCCGTTTTAATTCCTTGTACAGTTTAGATGCTTGATCTGGGGTCACTCTAACAAACGGAAAATAGATTCTCGGCATCCACTCATCCGGTTGATAGGTAGGACAAATCCCCATTCGAATCGATCTTGTCACCTCCCAAATGGTTTGTTGAAGTTGGACGAGAGGATAGCTCTTCACAATGGGAATGTAGAATCGTGGGCTTCTAACCTCCGTCATTCCCACCCCACAACAATGGATACAAAATGATGCTTGCTGTGGAATCACCCTTTCCAGGGCACCCTGCAAGCCTTTCACTTCGTATCCATTGGCCACTTGGTATACTAGTTGAGGTGGAAATGTATCAGCTTCCATTTGACATCGATAGGTTGCTTCCAGCCAGATTTGTTGAATTCGCTTTTCTTCTGTTATGGGTAAATAGGACAAAATCGCATTCATCAGGATTCTCCTTTAGGTCTGAGTCGTGGTGCAACTAGTTAAGAGATATGTTCGTGATGAAGGAGCGATTTCCTGTAGATTTAAAATGTTAGAAATGAAAAGCTTCGGACAAGTAGGACATTGCCACAAAACGCCCTTGTTACGAAGGACTGCGCTAAGCAGGTTCACTAAAATCGCAGTAATGAGATCCATACTCCTAAATCAAAAAGATAGCGCATCTGACTCGAATGCAACAGCATGAGCAACACAAGGAATAGGCTCTCCTTGTTGATAGGAAATAGGTGATAGTAGAGCACCCGTTGCAACAACTAGGATACGGTGAAGGTTGCCTCTTTCTATCTCTTTCATAAGGTGTCCATAGGTTACGCACGCACTAGAGGCACATCCGCTTGCTCCAGCAAACTGTTCTTGTTCCTCACTGTAGATCATCATGCCACAATCCCGAAATCGCTCGCCCATTTGATATCCTTCATTCATCAGTAATTCTCTAGCAATCGGATGCCCTACTGATGCCAGATCGCCGGTTACGATGAGATCATAATCACTTGGCTTTCTTCCGGTATCTTGAAAGTGAGTCGTGATAGTATTTGCAGCGGCGGGGGCCATGGCTGAACCCATGTCAAACGGATTTTTTACACCCAGATCCATCACCTTGCCTACTGTAGCATGTGTGATACAAGGGCCATCCCCTCCGATCCCCACAACCCCGGCTCCAGCCCCCGTTACAGTCCACTGAGCCGTATCAGGCTTCTGGCCACCAAACTCCGTTGGGAATCGGTACTGTTTCTCTGCAGTGCAGTTATGACTACTCACCCCTGCTACTGCATACTGAACAAATCCTGCATCTACTAAAGAGGTTGCTAGGAGCAAAGATAACATAGAAGTTGAACATGCACCATAAACACCCATAAATGGAATTTGTGTCGTCTGAGCAGAAAAGGAGGCTGTAATATTTTGATTCAACAAGTCTCCAGCGAGATACGCCCCGATTTGCTGTGTGTTAAGTCCCGCCTTCTCAATCGCCATGTTTACGGCATCCTCTAATATTTTCCGCTCCGCTTTCTCCCACGTCTCTTGACCTGCATATAAATCATTGTGAATCAGGTCAAACTCTCTACCTAGGAGTCCTGCTCCTTCTTTCGGCCCCACTACAGCAGCACTTGATTGTAAGCGTACATCATTTAAAAATTGAAATGTACTTGATCCGATACATCGTTGGTGCACCATTCTCCCTCCTCTTTTCCTAGATAAACATCTTTACGATCAGCTGAATGAGACTTACTAAAAACGCGGAAACCACTCCAAAAGTAATAACGGCCCCTGCTATTTTAAACATATTACCTCCGACTCCCAGTACCCAGCCTTCTGATTTATGTTCCAATGCAGCTGATGCCATTGAATTGGCAAATCCTGTTACAGGAACCGCAGTCCCTGCTCCCGCCCATTGACCAATCGTGTCATATACTCCAAGCCCTGTTAATAAGCAGGACAGAAGTACCAAGGTGGCTACAGTCGTATTAGCCGCAGTTACAGGGTCCATGCCAAGATGGGCATATAATTTTCCTAGACCTTGACCGATCACACAGATCAATCCACCTACTAAAAATGCTTTAATACAATTCATAAATACCTTGGGTTTCGGTCTATATTTATCAGCTATTTGTTGATATTCATCTTCTAATTTCTTCTTTTTCTTTGATTGTTTATCCATTTATGTACACTCCTTCTATCTTCTTTTAGCCTGCACCCGAAACACAATTTTATTCCTACATCAAATACGTGTATGAACAAAATAACTGCTCACACTCCTTCTTCAACCATTCATTCAAAAGTCTATCCGTATACATATCATCTTGATGGAGGTACCTTACTTCTCGATATCCTAGCTTCGGTCTTACTGCTAGGACTCGTATCCCACATTGCTCTAATTCACGCTCTAAAAACTCCTTCTGCTGAAAAGCATGTTCCTCTAATCGTTTTAGCCATCCGTGGTATACATCCCTTAATTTCAGTGGAAATCTCGTCATCTTCCGTTGATCCGATTGAATAGTGAATAGAAATACCTCATATACCACATGTTGGTGAACCAAGTGTTGATGCCCAGTGGTTGTAAGAATCATCATAAACCAGCCTTTCTTATCTATCATCACCCATAGTTTTTACAGAAATAAAAAAAGTGATTCCTTTTTAGCTGAATCACTTTTCACGGGTCTAAATTTATTACATCATAATACATTTAAAAGTAGAAAACGTAAGCAAAGGAGACCTCAAATGAGTAGACTACGGGAATACTTTTTTTCGAATCACAATCATTTGGTTGACAAATGGGATCATTATTTAAACATTTATGAGAGACATTTCAGTCGATTTGTAAATAAAAAAATAAATGTATTAGAAATTGGAGTTTACCATGGTGGGTCTCTTCAAATGTGGAAAAATTACTTCGGTCCACAAGCCACCATATACGGCTTAGACATTTATGAAAAGTGCAAAGATCTGGTAGAAGAGCGAATCAATATCATAATAGGGGATCAAGGGGATCGAAATTTTTGGAAGGAAATAAAACCACACCTCCCTACATTCGATATCATCATTGATGATGGAGGACATCATATGCATCAACAAAAAATCACATTTGAAGAAATGTTTTCCGAGGTTTCACCTAATGGCATCTACCTCATCGAAGACATGCACACCAGCTACCTTACTCCCTATGGAGGAGGTAAGAATAGTAAGGAAAATTTTATTAACTATACCAAAAATATAGTAGATTCTCTATATGGATGGCATAACGATGAAGTAGATCAATACACCACCTCGATTGGTTCCATGACTTACTACGATAGCATATTAGTAATCGAAAAGGAGCCTAGGCAAAAGCCCTTTACAATCAAATCAGGGGTCCCTACGATGACGTTTACGTAAGGAATAACTGGATATATGCAATAACTAAAAGCGATTCCCGTAGAAGGAATCGCTTTTAGTTATTGCATATATCCGTGATCTGTATTATGTGAAATCTCGTTTAGTGCTTCACTTGCTTCATTCATATACGGCATGTGGACTGCTAAGTCTCCCAATGAAACCACTCCAACCAGGATCTCATTCTCCACAATAGGTAAACGGCGAACCTGATAATCAGCCATTAGCAATGCTACATCATCGACAGACATATCTGGACTTCCCGTTACAAGCTCATCCGACATTACTTCCCCGATTTGGCTTGAATTCGGACGCTTCTCCGCAATACCACGAATGACTAAATCTCGATCCGTAACCACTCCACAAATCTTTCCATTCTCACAGACAGGGATAATACCCACATCATTTTGTCTCATCATGAGGGCTGCTTCATAGAGACTGTCGTCCGGTGAAAGAACTTGAAGATCCGTTGACATGATACTCCGAACTGGACTACTCATAGGAAAAACTCCTTTTATAATGGGAATATTCCCAAGTAGTCTCTCCAGTCTCTACTTATTCCATACACTCCGCTAATTCAGCGCGACTCCTTTCCTTCTGCAAAAACCGAAGCGCTACAGTTGCGAGTAATTCCATGCCGATTTTCATGCTTTCCTCATCGAGATCGAAATGAGGATGGTGATGGGAACCCAAATATTGTTCAGGATTACCACATCCCACGAAGCAGAAGGCGCCAGGTACCTTTTGGAGGAAATAAGAAAAGTCTTCGCCGGGAGCAATCGGTTCTGTTTCGATAACTCCCTGATGGCCCACTACATCCAATGCGACACTTCGGACTAACTCTGTCGGTTCTGGATGATTTATAACGGCTGGGTAGCCATTTACATAAGTAAGTTTGCACTCTGCTCCAAACGATTTCCCGATTCCTTGGCACATCTGATCCAGCTTTACAACAATCGAATCACGAACGTCCACATCAAATGTCCGAACGGTTCCTAAAATCCGGCAACTATCTGGAATCACATTGTGAGAATCGCCCGCCTCTATCTTACAAACTGAAATCACGGCTGCTTTTTGTGGATCAATCTGTCTACTTACAATACTCTGCAATTGAATAACAAGATGAGAGGCAATCACGATCGGATCTATACATTGATGAGGGATTCCGGCGTGTCCACCTTTTCCTTGAATTTCGATCGTAAAGTTATCAGCTGCCGCCATCAACTCTCCCGATCGCGTTCCGATCGTCCCGGTTGGACTAGTAGCCCAGAGATGTAGGGCAAATATACCGTCCACCTGATCCACAATCCCTTCTTGCACCATCGCAATCGCCCCACCTGGTGGTAATTCCTCAGCTGGTTGAAAAATGAACAACACTTGCCCTTCTAACTCGTCTTTCATTTGAGACAGGATTTCGGCTACTCCAAGCAAGGTAGCAGTATGTCCATCATGTCCGCAAGCATGCATTACTCCCGGAACGGTCGATCGATATACAGAATCTTTTGCATCTTCAATCGGTAATGCATCCATATCCGCTCGAAGAGCCACAGTAGGTCCCAGTTTCGATCCCTGTAAAAAGCCCGTCACTCCATGTAAACCACCCACCCGTGTCCTCACTTCTAAGCCCAGATCTGCTAAATGTTTCGCTACAAGGGCAGCTGTCTGCTCCTCTTGGTAAGAAAGCTCGGGATGTTGATGTAGGTGTCTACGTATTCCTACGATTTTTGGATATACTTTCTCTATCATCTGTTTCATAATCCATTTCCCCTCCAGATTTTCCAACTAAAAATGGTATTTGGTTGCACGATGATCTCCTTCATATTATCATTGGGATGTCAGTAGTGCATTGCAAAGGAGGTACACACTATGTTTTTTCATGATTCGAAAACAAAAGGAGTCCAAAAGGATTTCAAAGACCTAGAAGCCATCATGTCTGGACTCGGATTCTTCCGCGGAGCTTGGGATTACACGAAGGCAACGTACGATATAAAGTATACGGTCGATGAGGTGGATTACTATCTACGTCTTCGTGCTGTCGTGGTGAATAAAAAACAATTAGAGAACCCAAAGGCCCGTCTAGAACTAGATATTCCCTACTTCGTACGTCACTTCTTCCCACATGGAATGGATGAAAATTCTGAAATTCCAGCAGAGTTAACAGAAGAAGTAAACCAAAAGGTAGCCGAACTCGAACATGCTCTTGCGAGTGCGTAGACTTCTAGTCCTCTACATATCCACATCCATTTAGAGCAAATAACAAAGGAGATGCCTTTTGATGATAGGCCATCTCCTTTGTTATTTGCTGTTTCACAATCCAGTTGCTCAATATAGATTAAATAGTGTGGCTTTGGTAATCAACGCCTTCCACCTTTACATTTACTTGAACAACATGGAGTCCTGTCATATTCTCTACCGCTTCTTTTACTTCATATTGTAGCTCGCGACATACAGCGGGAATTTCTTTTCCATATTCAACAATTACGCGTAAATCGACTACTGTCTCGCGCTCTCCAACTTCCACATGTACTCCTTTGGTCAGGTTTTTGCCGCTTACTCGCTTGGCAAGCCCCTCTGTCATACCTGCAGACATACTGGAAATTCCAGGAATCTTGCTAGCTGTCATCCCAGCTATGACCGCCACTACATCATCGGCAATTCGAATGATTCCACCGTTAGCTTCAGTCATAAAAGACACCCCTGTGACAATACATAGATAGTAACCATAACAAATTAGAGTTTTCGCTCTCGTTTCTTTATTGTAGCATACAGGGTCTTTGAAAAGAAGAGAGAACCATTTCATGTTATTTCTACAGAAATCCTTTTAACTAACTTTATATCCTGCGATCTTTACAATCATCTGAACCTGTGGATGTGTAAGGTTTACTTTATACCCGTAAAAGATCTTTTCATCAATCTCAATTTCATAAGGAAGAAGATATTTCCCTTTTACTAATCGAGTAAATAAGTGGTTCGATTCTAATTCACTTAGACTAAACTTTCGTGCTAAGTCATTCTTAATCCAAGTACTACCATAACTCTTACCGATATTATTTGGATCTCGATACCACTCGTAAATTTGCAACACGGCATTGTGCATAATGCGATCGATTTGCGCGTAGTCATTCATCTTTTCAATATTAATGAACTCCAGGATATTGTGTGACTGATCACAGAACTCTTGAATCTGTGATGATTTCGATAAACTCTCATCCCACAAACTAAACAACTCCACTTTTTTCCCTTTTGACCACAGACGATCTAAAAGTGGAATCATATCCTGGTCGGCACTAACAATTACAAAGGTTGTGATCTCTGGAATTTGGTACAGCACCTCCATCGCATCTAAACAAAGTTGGATATCTGCTGCATTTTTTCTTTCCTTACCCTCACGACCATTTCCATAAACTTGGTTTACGTGTACTCGTTTCTTTTGCAAACTCATCATCGATAGATCCATCTGTTCAAAGTCGGCATATGCTTCCATCATACGAATGGAATCTTTCCCATAATACTCTTGTAGGCGCAAAAATAAATTATGATGTATCTCAGGATGATCTGGATCCATGTGATACTTCTTTAATCCATAGTACACATTCTCTAAATCTATAAATATGGCGGTATCCCTTGTAAACTCCATTTGTCCCCCTCCTTTCCAAATTTTAGCATGATGCAATATTTCGCTTAAAAGTTGGATTTTCCTGCTTAAATACTAGGCACATCAAGCCTACAGCCTTCTTGTGTCTTTGACAAATTTTCTGTCATCCGTATCCATAGTTTGAACCAACTTCAACAGATTATGACAAAATCCAGATTCATACATGTCTAATTTGTAGATAAATCGCTCATTCTAACATAGAAAGGTGTGGATTTTGTGAACAAAAAAATTTGGTATCCATTACTAGCTGTATTTACATTATTGAGTGCTTGGGCTCATTTTTATACCTCCATTCAACCATTACAATTTGGTACAGCTTGTTTATCATTGCTTATATGGGCAGCCCTTCTAGGAAAAGCAACCGAAAGTGTAGCACATTATGCGGGTGAACGAATTGGAGGATTTCTCAATGCCACGTTTGGTAATGCCGCGGAACTGATTATCGCCATCTTCCTCGTAAAAGAGGGTTTATTTGATATGGTAAAAGCGAGCATCACCGGTTCGATCATCGGGAACCTATTACTTGTACTAGGCTTATCCATGTTCATGGGCGGTGTAAAGTATAAGACGCAAAACTTCAACCCTATCTTAGCTGGGCATAATGCCTCTCTCATGATGCTTGCCGTCATCGCACTCTTTGTCCCGGCAGCTTTTTTAACAGATCCTAAGCGTGTTACAGCGGAGGAAGACATCACAGTTAGCGTCATCATCGCCGTGGCTCTCATTCTCGCCTATATTTTATGGCTCATCTTTTCCTTAATTACGCATCGGAAAGAACTAGGTGCATCGATTGATGGCATGGTCGATGGGATTGAAGATAAAGAGCATGCGATCTGGTCAAAATGGGGATCGATCCTTGTACTCGTCATCTCCACCACCTTTGTTGCGATTCAATCCGAATGGTTGGTGCATAGCGTCCAGTCTGTCGCACATGCACTGGGTTGGACCGAAATGTTTGTGGGTGCGTTCCTCATTGCCATCATCGGAAATGCCGCTGAACATAGTGCCGCCATCTTTTTAGCGATGAAAAACCGTATGGGAGCTGCTGTAGAAATCGCCATCGGCAGTAGTTTACAAATTGCCTTATTCGTCGCTCCTATGCTTGTATTCATTAGCCTACTATTCAACCGCCCCATGGATCTTGTCTTTACCAACTACGAAGTGGCCGCCGTTGCTGTATCTGCCTTCATTGCCTCCTCCGTATCACGGGATGGCTCTACCAACTGGTACGAAGGCACCTTATTGTTACTGGTATATGTGATTTTAGGAACTGTATTTTTTATTGTTTAGAGTGAAAACAATAGACGATTTCATTTTCAAAAGGAACCACTTCACATCATGGATCATATGTGAAGTGGTTCCTTTTTCTTTTCTATAGGACCTTGCAGGAAATAGCACCTTCCACGGAAAAACATATTAAAATACAGAATTTGGAAAGGAGTAACAAAGATGACAGTTTGGATCTATCAACGTCAAATCGAAGACCTACACATCGAGATCGAACGACTCGAAAAAAAAGAAAGAGAAAAACAAAACGATTTTCAAATGGCCACTCGCCGTGGAGATGAGCCATTAGCACGTCAAACACGCCAAGAGCAATTACGTTTAAATGATCAAATTCGACAATTGAAAAGGGAGCTAATCCAAACCGAACGGGCATTATGGAAAGCGCAGCAGATGGAACAATTTAAATAAAAAAACAGCCTATGAGTTTGATACTCAAAGGCTGATATTTTCTATACTTAATATCATTACGGCATAATAAGACTAAATAAATCCGCTAATTTCCGTTCCAAATCATTAATGATTTGCTGACCTTGTTCACGATTGATCATACCAGCGCGAACAGCAAAATCGATTTGACGAGAAAGCCCGAACATCTGCATATTCATCACTTCTTCATAAAGTGGACACTTAGGTAGAGCTAGGTGTTCTAACTGAACCGCAATCAACTGCTCAATCTTAGAAGCATCACTCCTAAGGATTTCGAGCGCTTTTGCATTTAAATCGGTCTGTGTCGGTGTGGTCATTTCTACGCCCCCCATCGACCGTTCCACACGGGGTACGGTACTTCTTCAACATGTATGCTAGAACTAGTTTATCATGAAGAGTGGTAGATTTGCAAAATGAGTTGGAAGAAAAGAAGATTTTATATATATAATAGGGAGAATGTACCATAGAGATTGGGTGATGATGAGATGATTATTCAAATAAAGGGAGATACCAACTTTACTATTAATATAGATCCAGGAGTTTGGATCTTTGACGAACGACGATTCCCGATCGAACCAAATAGCCTCGGGATGGCTCTTCGTCCATTTCTGCTTAATGCTGAACCAAAAGAAGATGTACATACCGCCCTTATTCATCGCAGAGATGGCGAGAAAATAAGCCTTTCATACGAAGAAATCCTTGATTCCTATCTATGTTTTGCAATTGATGGAAAGCCTCTGAGCGAAAAACAAGGTGGGCCTGCTCTTCTCTATCTAAGAAATCAAGATCATGACCAACCAATCGACTCCATACAGACCATTGAAATGATAAGCTCTTAACATTTACAGATAGTAGGCGAACGCACAGGCGGAGAAAGGGATAACGCATAGGCTGTAGCATTCTGAATGTTTTAGAAGGGAGAATGCTACATGGCCACTTTTATAGACTGCATCAGGTACAAAAAACAAATTTCTCCTGCCATTTTACGGAATGAGAGTGTGCATGCGATTGGGGTGGGATACGCTAACCCTCAAAAACCATCACTAGGGGCTTGTATTATTACCTATATCGACAAGAGCCTCTCCATGCGGAAACAGTCCTCAATGACATCCTCCTTCAGAGCAAAGCTAGGTATACCCGCTCGTATTCCTGTACTTTTCGAACGAGTGGGGAGATTTCAACATCATGCTGCCAAACCTCTGAATCAAACGAGAATCCGTCCTATTCCTGGGGGAGTAAGCATTAGCTCAGACGAACCCATTGCCGGAACGGCCGGGATTATCGTTACCAACTTCCCTAAATCCAAACATTTATATGTATTTAGCAATAAACATATACTTGTTCCCGAAAGACCAGGAGCGACTAACTCTACCTATCAACCGGGAGTATACGATCGAGGAAGAGCAAGAATAAACAGGATCGGAAAATTGTTTCAATATACAGAACCGATAGCAGATATTAACTATGTAGACGCTGCGCTGGCGAGACCTAGACAAAATAGACTCCTAGACCCGAGATACCTTTTAGGAAATACAGGTCAAAAAATCGTTGTACCTGGGCATCTCATTTCCTGTTGTGTAGGGATGAATTTGATCAAAACAGGACGGACAACTGGTTTTCGAAGAGGAAACATTCGATCTGTCCATACAGACGTACTTGTAGATGGAGAGGTGGTATTTGTGGATCAAATCGTTGTAACCAGACATCGACAAGTAGTTGGAAAAGCTGGAGATTCAGGTTCTGTCTGGCTACAAGATCGAGATCACTATGCTGCCGCTGTAGAATATGCAGGAACGACGGATGGCAGAATCTCCGTTTGCTTTCCTTTCCATTGGGTGAGCCAAGTATTTGGAATCAGAGTGGCTGTCCCTACACCAAACGGAGGATTTCGGGCAGGAGTGACCAAAGGGAGAATGAATCGGCCTGACTGTACTCTCCCTCTTACAAAAACTCAGCTAAAACAAATTCAAGTGATAAATGCTTCCTAAAAAATCCCGACGTTTTTTACAATGACTCTGTTTCCAAGTACTTGTTTAAAAGTTGATATGTAGCTTGTAGAGAGTCTCGATGAGTACGCTCAAATGCGTGGGAAGCATCCACACCAGGACCGATGAGGGCATGCATAACATCTTCTCCTGCTTTTAAAGCTGCACCTGCATCTGAACCATAAAATGGATACAAATCAATCTGATACGGAATCTTGTACTCTTTTGCTAACTTCACTAATTTCCTACGAAGTTCGTAATTATACGGCCCTACCCCATCCATAGCACAAATCGAAACCGTAAACTCATCTGTACTCTGTCCTTCGCCAATCGCACCCATATCAACAGCCAAGAACTCTCTCACCTGAGCTGGAATATTAGAATTAGCGCCGAAGCCAACTTCTTCAAAGGTACCGATTTGAATATGAGTTGTATGAGGTAGCACGATTCCTTGCTTCTTCATCTCGAGCACTAGCTCAATCAACACAGCCACACTTGCTTTATCATCTAAATGCCTCGTTTTGATAAATCCAGTCTCTAATTCCTCATAATTTGGATCAAATGTAATAAAGTCTCCCACCTGAATCCCTAACTGTTCTACATCCTCTTTACTCTGAACCTTCACATCCAGACGGACGGCCATCGTGTGTTGCTCTCTTTTCGTATCTGCTTCTGGATTTACATGCACGGAAGGATTGGTTGCAAGAATGGTTCCGCGGATTTCTTTTCCATCTTCTGTATGAACAGTGCAGTAGACTCCATCGATAGCGAACCATCCAAAGCCTCCGATTTTCATAAGAGCAAGCTTACCATCGCTTCTGATTTCTTTCACCATGGCACCAAGGGTGTCCACATGTGCCGTTACGAATCGATGGACTTCTTGATCCTTTCCGGGGATGGTTAGGGTAAGCGCTCCCTTTGCATTCCGTTTCATCTCCCAATGGGTCTGCTTCCATCGTTTCTCTACATAATCGATTGCAGAAGTAGGCCATCCTGTTGGGCTTGGAATATGTACTAGGTCTTTTATCGTAGATACAATTTGATCGATTGGAGTTGTCATTTTGTCTCTCTCCTTATGCAAATATATACGACAAAGAGAATCTCTCCAATTGAGGATTCTCTTTGTCGTATATAACCATTTACTTTAAGTTATTTGGATTTAGACCTTCTAGATCTTCGACCAGAAATAATCCATCTTTGCGGATTAACTCACCATCAAAATAGATTTCTCCCCCACCGTACTCAGGGCGTTGGATACAAACCATATCCCAGTGAATCGCAGAACGATTGGAGTTATCTGCCTCTTCATAAGCTTGGCCTGGTGTAAAGTGGAAGCTACCATTGATCTTCTCATCAAATAAGATATCTTTCATTGGGTGTGAGATGGATGGATTTACTCCAATCGCGAATTCGCCAATGAAACGGGAGCCTTCATCTGTGTCTAAAATTTCATTAAGCTTTAGCGTATTTGCATCAGAGTTCGCCGTCGCTTTTACAATTTTTCCGTTCTCAAACTCGAGGCGCACATTTTCAAATACTGTGCCTTGATAGAGAGTAGGAGCTGTAAAAGTGATGTAACCATTGACCGAATCTTTGACAGGGGCCGTATATACTTCGCCATCTGGCACATTGCATTCACCGGCACATTTGATAACCGGAATTCCTTTAATGGAAAAACGCAAATCTGTACCTTGTCCTTTAATTTCAACTAAATCAGCGTCTTCCATACGCTTTTGAAGTGGATTCATCGCCTCATCCATCTTCTTATAGTCCACATTACATACTTCAAAGTAGAAGTCCTCAAACTGCTCTGTACTCATCCCGGCAAGCTGTGCCATGGATTCATTTGGATAACGAAGTACAACCCAGCGAGTTTTCTTCACACGAATTTCAGAATGCACCTGATGATTAAACAAACGCATATACAATGACATGTTTTCTGCTGGCACATCACTAAGTTCATTGATGTTATTCGCCCCACGAATACCTATGTAGCAATCCATCTTACTCATGATCGTCTTCTGTATCTCGGTTACCTGTGTCATGTGGTCTTTACTTGTCCCCATTAGCACAGCACGTGTAACAGTGTGGTCGTTTAATTGGACATGCGGAAACCCACCTGCTTCATACACCTTCTGAATGATTTCTCGAATCAGATTGCGGTCGTCTCCAAACATATCAACCAAGACGTTGTCGCCCTTCTTCACTCGACAAGAGTGATTGACTAAAATATCAGCTAGTTTTGTAATACGTTCGTCGCGCATCATAAATCCCCTTCTCCATTGTTTAAATAAGTCCTATATGATAAAGATATTGTAACGGTCATTCCTTGTATTCACAAGGGCACAGATTAATTTTTTTCTGTCAAGCTAAAATATTTTTCGCATACAAACCGAAAAGGGAGGAATGGAAGATGTTTTCCTTTGAAATCACAGCCCATGATCGAAAAAATCAGTATCCCCTTATTCTAAAACAACTTCAACACCTGATCGAGGGAGAAACCGATTGGTTAGCAAACCTTTCGAATAGCGCAGCTCATCTCTTCCACACCCTCGGACAAGTCAACTGGGTCGGATTCTACTTACTAAAGCAAGATCAACTCGTACTAGGACCTTTTCAAGGGAAACCCGCTTGTGTACGAATCTCCACTGGAAAAGGGGTTTGTGGCACAGCAGTAGCTGAAAACAAAACCATACTCGTGCCAGATGTACACCAATTTTCGGGACATATCGCTTGTGACGCAGAAACAAAATCAGAAATCGTCATTCCCTTGCGATTTCAAGGAAGCATAATCGGGGTTTTAGATATTGATAGTCCTGAATTAGAGAGATTCGACGAAGAAGATCAAACTTATTTGGAACAATATGTAGATTATTTGATTAACCATACAGATTTAATATCGTTTCACTAACCCATTCAAAAAAAGAAGCGATTGATTTAGGCCAATGAACCTAATCAATCGCTCCCTTCTTACAATCCAGTAAAACGTTTTAGCACATTACGCAACATTTTTGATAAAACGGGATCGACCCACATAGAAGTCCCATATGTGGTGGAGCCGACTGAGTACACGCCTCCGCCTTTGGCATGATCATAGTAAACAATTTCTCCGCCACCTTTGCCCACTTCCATGCCCTTTTCTGTTTCGACCGGCAAGCTTCCGTCACTCCGTTGAAGTGGGTCTTCATCCGGATTAAGCCCTTTCGCAAGGAGAATCACATTTTTAGGTGAATGCGCATCTCGTTTATCCGTTTCGTGTCCGGAAGCAGGCCCTCTCGGACCTTCTTTTCCCATAAGATCTCCTTTTTTTACTCCCGTTCCTTCAAAAATCCAATGATCTGGATGTAAGACCCGATACGGAGCAAAGGTAGTGATACCCGGCGTGGTATAGCGCACTCCTAATAATCGCGACTCAGGTCGTTTCAAACTTCTCCAAGTCCCGCCCTTTTCACCATTCAACATATGCATTTCGTTATCCTTACGCACTTCCATCAGATCATTATTAATAACCATCTTCCAGTAGACGCCATTCCCGCAAAGATAGATCAGGTTCCCACCACGGTCTACAAATTTTTCAAGTTGATCATACATTTCCTTGGTCCAATATTCGTTATGGGTTTGAATACAGAGGGTCCCATATGAGTCCAACAGATGAGGGTTTTGATGAAAATCCATATCGCTATATAAATCAAACGGGATCTTCTCACGCTCAAACCAAGCAAACACATATCTCTCTCCGCTCGCAAGATGTGTAGGCTCTTGCCCTAGCATCGGAACCGGACGTCCTTCCGGATTTGGGCGTTGTGTGGTTACATACTGCGCAAACCTCGGGCCTATCTGATCGGGTAGATATCGTTGGAACCGTGGATTTCTCTTATATGTATATAATGACGCTCCACCCCAAGGATTATAGGCTTGCCATGTATTCGTAGCAGAAAGCATAGCGATACGCTTTTTCTTCGCTTCCGCAGTTACCTTCTCCTTCATTGGTTTAGGTCGAACAATCCAAGTGATATAAAATTCCCGTTTACTCTCATCCCATACCTTAGCCGCATACATCCCCGACTTCCAATCCTCTGGGATCGTAAATTCAAAACTCGTTTGCCAATGACATCCTTCTCGATATGCATAAGCTGGATAGTTTTGTACCGCCCCTTTTATTCCTGTTTTTTGATATAAAACTTTCTCTTCCAATCCAAATCGGCTAATTACTAGATTAAATTCTTTTTTCTTTGTATGAACCTTAAATTCTACCTTCTCTCCTGGCTCATAACTAATCTTTGGCGTATATCCTTCTATCGGGTGAGTATTTTCAATCATCTTCACTTCCGTCTGCCGAATTACTCTCTGATCGTAAATGGGGATTCCTTTTGCTTCTACTTTTAGTTCTGGATAGGAGTCATACTCTGGCGACAAAGCAATCGTTACAATCGAAACATCTTGTTCTTTCGAATACGCAACATGTGGATAATCCGCTTTTTTTTCTTTACTTAGCTTAATGGTGTTGGAAAACAAAATGTTATTCTTATGTCGTAATTCAATCAAACTCTGAGCCGGTGCCTGCCCCTTTACTTTAAACTGATATAATAATTGTTTTGCCTGAAAACTGGGCAATGACCCAGGTGTGGCTGGCGTAGCAACCGAGGAGGGGGTGGTCGTATTCGGAAAAAGTTCTTGTATTTTCGAAAGAAGCCATTTCCATTGCCATGCGATAATGGACAAAAATAATAAAGCAATGGATTTAATAATACTTCTCCTAGTCATGATCATAACACCTTATTTCTCGATTATTTAAACAAACATTCTAATATATCTGTAGTATATCATGAAAATACTTACAGGAAGAAGCGGTCTTATGGCAATTCTGTGCTCGAAAAGCCCTGGAAAACAAGATGTTATCCAAGGCAATCAGCTCTATTTTTGGAATTCTTTATAGACACGCTGAGCCCGGCGAATCTCTTCTTTCATCCACTCTGGAATCGTTGCTTGGTGCAAGCTATCAAGATCAAACCAATGATAAGAATCGTGCTCCTCACTGATCATGACCTCTCCACTCGGTTGGTGACAAGCAAACTTAATGATCATCATATGTTTTTCTTCCTGAATCTCATCGTAAATATACGCAGGGGCCACCACTTTTACGGATAAACTCACTTCCTCCTGTAACTCCCGCGATAATCCATCCATTAGTGATTCATCAGGTTCTAGTGTCCCCCCCGGAAAATCCCAGCCATGAGAATCTTTTGCGAGCCTCTCCTGCAATGACTTACGCAAAATCAACACACGATTTTGATCGAAGATAATTGCTTTTGCCACAACTTTATATGGCTTCATCATATGCATAATCCCCCACTTCACCTCCATCTTAGCGCACGATTCAACCTAGCGCAATCTAGGGAAAACTTTTCAATCTTTGTCGACAAGCTCAGTCTAGGCTATAATAGTATAGCGAATTCTGAACAAATGAGGGACATATTTATGCGTTTACGAAGACATCCATTAGCACGGCAAATCTTATCTACACATCCACTCGTCATACAACAACCCGAAGAAAGCAAAGGGCAGTGGGAGACTCACTTTCCTTCCAAGCAACCGCTATATATCGAGCTCGGAACAGGAAAAGGGCAATTTTTAGCCAAAGCAGCGGAGCTTCACCCCCACATCAATTGGATCGGTGTAGAAAAGATCGAAGAGCCTCTCATGTATGCAGTCCAAAAAGGGGAAGCGACGGAGTGTACCAATCTCCGATATGTATGGATGGATATTACCAAACTAGAAGAAATTTTTGCTCCAGGAGAAGAAGTGGATCGAATTTACCTTCATTTTAGCGATCCGTGGCCAAAAACTCGCCATGCCAAACGTCGTCTCACTCATCACACATTTCTAGACAAATATCGCAATGTATTAAAGCCAGACGGTGATCTTATTTTAAAAACAGATAGTGTTTCTCTGTTCGATTTCTCATTAGAAGAGCTAGAAACAAACGGCTGGAACATCGTCGAAATATCACGCGATCTACACCAAAGCGAATGGGCAAACACCAATATCACGACTGAGTACGAGGAAAAGTTTTCCGCACGCGGCTTTACGATCAACTATGTACGTGCCTATCCGCCTCGGAGAGCATAAACTCTGTCCAAGAGCTCACCATTGACTTTTTTTAGTAGAATGATATAATTCATCCTTGTATGGCTCAAATGTATCCCTCCTTAGGGAGATGAGGATAGCTCACAAAAGGTGAAGGGATCACCCTCACTATTTCGCCCTATCGTATATAGATAGGAATCTCTTGCTTTCGTCGCTATCCGGAAGCAGGCAGATCCATTTAGCGAAATAGTCCCTGTCGTTTGTGCGATAACAACACAATTGATCGCAAATGATCACAAAAGGAGAGTTAATACTATGGCACGTTATACTGGCCCACGCTGGAAACTTAGTCGTCGTCTTGGCATCTCTCTTTCCGGTACTGGTAAAGAGTTGGCAAAACGTCCTTATGCTCCAGGACAACACGGACAAGCTCGTAAAAAACTGAGCGAGTACGGAATCCAATTACAAGAAAAACAAAAACTACGTCTCATGTACGGCTTAAACGAGCGTCAGTTCCGTAACCTATTCGACAAGTCTGGTAAAGCGCAAGGGATTCATGGTGAAAACTTCATGAAAGCTCTTGAAGTACGTCTAGACAACATCGTATACCGTCTTGGTCTTACACGCACTCGTTCTCAAGCACGTCAATTAGTAGTTCATGGACACGTTACTGTGAACGGCAAAAAAGTAGACCGCCCAGCATTCACTGTTTCAATCGGTGATGTAATCGGTCTTCGCGAGCGTAGCCAAAACCTAACCATCGTGAAAGAAGCTCTTGCAGAGCGCTCTTTCTTACCAGAATATCTCACTTTTGATGAGAGCAAAATGGAAGGTTCTCTCACTCGTCTTCCTGACCGTAGTGAATTACCATCTGAAATCAACGAAACCTTGATCGTAGAGTTCTACTCCCGTTAATCGTTTCGTAAACCAACTGCCATGTCTAGTCGACATGGCAGTTTTTTTATCCTTCTATTCATATATAACCGCATTAAATCATATAAAAAAGAAGTGGAACTATTTTTGTGTGTTATTCCCATTCTACAGCAATTAATGTTTCTTTTCCTCCACGCTCTCTCGGTAGCCGTATTTCAAAAATTCCTTCTTTACATTTCGCACGAATTCCTTTTTCCTTCACTAAACAAGGTAGCGAAACAGTTGTTCTACTTCCTTTCGAACCCGTCTCAATAATGAGTTCTGATTTTGTACAAAAAAATCGAATCTCATTGGGGCGAACGGTATTCGGTAGCTCACCCTTTATAATAACGTAATCCATCAACTCGACTAAATCCCATTGAATTCCGGAATCATTCCCACTAAAAGAAGTAGCAATCGGATTACTTTGAAATACCTCACCCAACGATTGTTGAATGCTTTTTTGAATAAATGATTGTATTTGAGTGGGGTTCAATTGGCCAGGAGAAATCGTTTCTCCACCCTGCCAAGGTATTGATCGAATGGTACTCCAAATATCGTTCATCGTATCCACACCTTCCTTATCATCTCATGTTAGGAGGTTTTTCAGATAAAATTTAAATTAGACTCACTAAAAGTAGACTCCATGACACAGTCATCAGGCATTTTCTCGGGAAAGAACATTCATACACAAATCCGATCCATTATCAAAAAGAACGAGGGTTCTAGCGTGGTAGGGGATCAGAACCAGATGATCCATACGATCCAAACCATTCACGATCAAGACCATTTCGACTTTCATCATCCAAGCTCGAATTAGCCATTAATCATAAAGGATGAGTTACATGATCTCTTGGTTTCGAAAACGTCGTAATCATTCGCCTCATCCAACCCAGCAATTAGCCACCAAACTCGACCAATTAGAGGCTAGTGTTAAGGAGCTACTAAATCGATCCCCTGAAGTCCATATCCATATCCATCAACTTGATATTCACCAACCCGTACTCGAACAACTCACCTTTCGGCTGGACCAGCTGGATATCGACGAGCTAAGCGGGTCGCTAAACATCGGAAACAATCTAGGTATCCAAGCCTCCAAGAAATCGGTATCCAAACACTCACAGCCATCCGCTCCATCTTCTACTGACCCATTATCTGAAATGAAAGTGAGTTCGAACCAGAGTGGATTTTCCATTCGCTATCCCAATAAGCCGGTGGATTAGCTCAGACGAATATAAAAAGGGAGTGGTGATACCGATGAAATCTCCCACGTTTTTACTTGGAACAATCCGGATCGGAGTCATGGAGGGGGCTTCTTCTGTCAATATGGGGAATAACTGGTTAAGTGACTTCGAGAGTGTTAAAAAGCATAATCAAGGCTTGGGGTCATTTCATGGGGACCAGAACCAGATTCACGATCTTTACTCAGTTCTACAGGATTCTGATCTCATTGATACTTTTACGCAATGTGCCGACTCAAAAGACATTCCGGACTGGCTACAAAAGTTGATAACAGAAAAAATGAAGCCAGATAAAAACGAGAAAAATGAAGCACCCTCATCCACCACTTGAGTGTGGTCCCACTGTCCCTTCATCTTCCTTTGAATCATCCTTCTCGATCTTGATCCAATTCGAATCAATAATATCAGGATCATCAATAACGTTTATGACTCGATACAAGATATTTCCATCCCCTGCAACCGTCCCACCTGCAGAATTAATCTTTAACTGCATGCTCCACTGGATCGGATAATTCTCCCCTACAAAAATCCCTGCATTTTGGGTGATTAACTGAACTTGGATCGTTCCAACCGTGACATCCATCTATTTCTCTCCCATATCGCATCCCTATATCTGCACACTCGCATCCGGTGCAATCAACTCAGGCTGTGTAATGGCAGTATCAAGTAGGTCACTATCCATTTGGAAGTTTATAGGTGCTGTCGATAAGAAGATGCCAGCCTGTATACCGTTTGCTATGTTCGCCTTGCCCTGACAAGTCCAATCCGACAAATTATTTTGCCCCGTCGAAACAGCGCCGTTCCCCTGAACCAAATTTACATTAATTTGATTCATAATCACCGATACTGGCATACTAATTCTCCTTTGGTTCACACTTAACTTATGGTTTAGCTTATGCATACAGCCCAACTAGCGTGATAACTGCCTACAACTATTCATCCATGAAAATGGACTAGCTATCATACCATTGTTATATAAAAAATAGACTCTACTTTTGATCGTAGGGTCTATTCATATTTATTCAGCAAATGTATTCTCTTGTTTTAAACACTTCTTGTACTTGAAGGTAAAAACCATCGTCATGATGATGCAAAACCAAACTGGTGCACAACGCATAAGTGCAAAAGGGGTTTCAAATAGTAAAGCCTTTATAAAAGCACTACCTTGTTTTCCCCATAAACCTGGGGTCAAATAGGCATCCATTGGGTTAAGATATACGTTGCCAGATGTAGAAACAGCCAAAAATACTACAAACCACAACAAGTAATAATTAGCGATTCGTTTTAACATGGCACCAGAGGATTGTACATCAGAAAACAACTCATCATGACCGTCTTTCTCTTTAATCCAGTAATGGATATAATGATGTCGGCTATTTGCAACACGTCGCCAGCCAAATTCTTCGTGTAAATCAACATATGTATTATATTTCTCTTTCGACATGCCATTTTGAACATCCAACTTAATAACCTGATTCGGATTCGTTGTTTTTTTAAAATGATAAACACCTGTAAGTGAACTTCTCTTTACCAATTCATAACCCTTCTTTAATTGCTCATTTAACCAAGCTTCTTCCTTATGGATATCGATAAACATTTTAAACTTTTTCATTTTATCATTCCCCTTTGTATACATGGATGATGTGTTGCATTCTTTCAATATCCAACTCCAAAACGTCTCTTCCTTGATCTGTCAGTACATAAACCTTTCGCCGGGCATCCTGTGTCTCCACCCGTCCAATCAGCTTATGTTTCATCAAATTCTCAATCGCACCGTATAACGTTCCAGCTGCAATTCGGACAGCGCCCGCACTCATTTCCTCCACCTTTTGCATAATCACATACCCGTGCGCCGGCTCTCGCAGCGCTAACATGATATAGCTCATTGTCTCCGTTAACGGTAATAACTTATTTCTCTTCACTATCATTCCGCCTAACTGTATAGTTTGACTGTATAGTTATATAATATACAGTTAAACTATATAAGTCAACTATATAACTGAAATCTTTTTCATTCCTAATAGAAAACAGGCATCTAGATCCTTTTTTTAGGGCCTAGATGCCTGTTTTTAAACCAACTTAATCTGAGCAAACTTCCTCTTCCCAACCTGAATCACAAGCCCATCTTCCAACTGAATCCGCGCCTGCACATCTAATAGCTTCTCCTGATTCACACGCACACCACCGTTTTGAATCATCCGCCTCGCCTCTCCATTTGACGGACAAAGCTTCAATTGAGTTAACAATGGTACAATCCATGTGCCCTCCGTCTCTAGACCAGCCTGTGCGATCTCTACTACAGGAATATCATCTGGCAAGGCATTTTGTTGAAAGACGGTGCGGAAACGTTGCTCTGCTTCTTTTGCCGCATCCCTGCCGTGGTACATCTCGACAAAGGTGTAAGCCAGACGCATCTTGGCATCGCGTGGATGAATCGAGCCAGCTTCGATACCCGCTTTCAGATTCGTTAACTCCTCATTCGGAAGATCCGTTGCAAGCTGGAAGTATTTGTACATCAACTCATCTGGGATCGACATCGATTTCCCGTACATATCACTTGGTTCATCGTCCACACCAATGTAGTTGCCCAAGCTTTTACTCATCTTCTTCACGCCATCGAGACCTTCTAGAAGTGGCATCGTTAAAATGACTTGCTCCTCTTGGCCAAATTCTTTTTGCAACTGACGCCCCATGAGCAGGTTAAAGGTTTGGTCCGTTCCCCCTAACTCCACATCGGATTGCAACGCAACGGAATCGTATCCTTGCATCAGTGGGTAGAAGAACTCGTGAATACTAATCGCCTGACCGCTTTGGTAACGTTTCGAGAAATCATCACGCTCGAGCATCCGAGCAACGGTTACTTTCGCCGCTAAATTAGTTACATCAGCAAAGGTCAAAGGAGCTAGCCACTTACTATTAAAGGAAATCTCTGTCCTAGCTGGATCAAGTCTCTTAAATAATTGAGTGGTATACGTCTTCGCATTATGAAGTACTTCTTCTTCTGTCAACTGTTTTCGAGTCTCCGATTTCCCTGTTGGATCACCAACCCGAGCCGTGAAGTCTCCGATCACTAATTGAACCGTATGACCGAGATCCTGAAATTGTTTTAGTTTATTAAATACAACGGTATGCCCTATATGAATATCGGGAGCGGTTGGGTCTAGTCCTAATTTTACTTTTAGCGGCTTCTTTTGTTCAATCGAACGACGTAACTTACTATGAAAGGCATCTAGTGGTAGAATCTCCACTGTCCCTCTCTGTAAAATAGCTAACTGTCGTTGTAATTCTTGCTCAACCTCTGGTGTCATTTGCTTTTTTTCGTCTTGATGGCTCAACATTCTCTCTCCTTTTTTAGGCAAAATAAAAAACTTCACTCCCGATAAGGGACGAAGTTATTCCGCGGTACCACCCTTGTTGAAGATCACATAACAAATGAATCTCCCACTCAATCATGATATCGGTTTGAAACCGTGCAGACCTGTGTCCGCATAAGCTCCCAAGCGTAATTCACCAAAAAGACTCGACTGGTTTGCACCTACCACCAGTTCTCTGAATTCGAAAAAACTTATTGGCTACTGTACTTGTTCGTCACTTTCAAATATATGGTATAATATTACCCGAAACCGAGGAGGGTATCAAGTAAATGGAGAAACGGGTCGATAAATACAAAAACTCCCATTCAACCACCCAAAAAATACTAAGAAAATTCCTTTATATCGGAATGATTATTGTAACCATTGCTCTTACTGGTGTGATGTTGGGAGTCGGTGTTGCAGCTGGTGTGGTTCAGTCGATCGTAAAAGACGAAAAAGTTCGATCGAAAGATGATTTAGATAAAGATTTAAAGAAACTATTTGAAACGAGTTATGCCTATTTTCAGAATAAAGATGAAGATGGAAAACCTGTCCTCATCGGATCTCTACGTGCCGAAAATCAGGACCGTACCCTATTAAGCGATATCAAAGAAGTAAGTCCTAACTTAACCAATGCCTTTATTTCCATCGAAGATCGAGACTTTTACAAACATCAAGGCATTGTTCCACGTTCCATCATACGTGCTGCCTATCAATCTGCCACAAACGCCTCTTCTCAAACAGGCGGCAGTACCATTACACAACAACTAGTTAAGAATCTTATTCTAAATGATCGATCCAAAGATTTAGAGCGAAAATCAAAAGAAATCATTTTAGCTCTGCGCCTAGAGCAATTATACAATAAAGATGAAATCATCCGTAACTACATGAATGTCGTCCATTTCGGCCCCGGTGCTCACGGCCAACAAATGTATGGTGTGAAATCAGCGGCAAATGGACTATTTAAAAAAGATGTAAAAGACCTAAACCCTGCCCAAGCCGCTTACATCGCTGGAATGGTTCAACGTCCTAATGCACTAAGTCCCTTCTACAGCGATTCCGCTACAGCTAATAAAGAAGAGTCCAATGCCGGCCTTGAACGCGGATTAAAGCGAATGAAGCTCGTTCTTTCTAAGATGAAAGAATATGGATATCTAAATGAAAAAGAGTACCAAGAGGCTCTTTCCTTTAACCTAGAAGAATCCTTGGCCAAACCAGAGCAATTTGAAAATGCCTACAGCAAATATCCATTCATCATGTTTACCATTGAAGATGAAGCAGCCAAGACCCTGATGGAAAAAGACGGGTTAAATCTGGCGGAGTTGAACAAGCAGGGAAAATACCGCTCTACACTGGAAGAGTATAAAAAGCTTGCCTCGACAAAGGGATACCGTTTCTACACTACATTAAACGAGCAATTATACAACGAAATCAATCAGGACGTCATAAAAGGAATCACACTTCGCCCCCGGTTGTATCCCAAATCCGGCAAAAAGTATGAAGAAGAGCTTGGCGCTTGTGTCATCGAAAACCAGACAGGAGCCGTCCTCGCCTTTGTCCCAAGTACGCACAAGTTTGATAAGAACCAAAAGGATCACTGCTTCGATGTCCAAAACCAGCCGGGTTCAGCCATCAAGCCAGTCCTTGACTATGGACCTGCCCTAGAACTAGGACTTCTCTCCCCTCAAGCTAAAATTGTGGATGAAGTGATTAAAAAAGGCGGAGGTGGCGGCGATTATAAAAATGCGAATGAAAGATTCCAAGGACCCGTCACAGTGGAGCATGCTTTGAAATTTTCACTAAATACTCCTGCCATTAAAACATTTCGTGCCGTCGGACAAGAAAGAGCGTTTAACTTTATCCGTCAGATGGGGCTAAATCCACATCCACATGATACAGAGTCGGCGGCCATCGGAGGAAATACGTACGGATTTACCGTAGAGAAGATGACAGCATCCTTTGCTACTTTTGCTAACGGCGGAACCCATTATCCCCCTTTTGTGATCAGTAAGATCGAAGATGCAGATGGAAATGTCATTTTTGAACACAAAAGCAAGCCAGTCGAAGTCTTCTCTCCGCAGACTTCCTATAAAATTACCAAGATGCTACGCACAGTTGTAAAAGGAGGCACAGCCTCGCTCATAGGAAGGAAAATCAATCCGAAATACGATGTGGCTGGTAAAACCGGAACCAGTAGTGACTATGACGATCTATGGTTTGTAGGATATACACCTAAAATCAGCATCGGCGTATGGGCTGGCTATGATTACAACATGTCCATGACCAATAAAGACATGGCGAAAAATGCATGGGTCAATATCTTTAAAGCGATCGAACGGGCCAATCCTCAACTGCTCGCAGGTAAATTTTCGAATCCAGGAAACTTAGGTTTTGAGATGGCAGTCGCTTCATTTGACCGAGCCCGCTTCTCTGCATGGCAAGAGACGAAGAGAAAAGAAGAAGAAGAAGAGAAAAAGAAGAAAGAGGAAGAAGAAAAGGAAAAAGAAGATGGGAATGAAGAAGGAAACGAAATCACGATACCGGTTATTACACCCCCCGGCAAACCTAAACCTCCGGGCAAACCACCCGAGCCAGGAAGGCCAACTAAACCAGACGATATTCAACATCAGAACATCCCATTTTCTCTTGACCCATCAAGAGAACGAAAGTTTCCGTAGCGATGCAAATATCCACAGATTGCCATAATTCACTACTAAAATACCATACCCTCTACTTGGGACTTCTGATACAATACAGGAGTCCCTTTTTTATGCCCATAACAAATGTAGTAGCACGGAATTGTCACATGAAAATCATCCATTAAATGATATAATTCTTACATGAGGAGGTAGCAAGATGGAATCAGAGAAACAAGAGAAACAACAACCTAAAAAAGGTAAACGCATACTAAAAAAGCTGGGTAAGACTACTTTTATTGTAGCCGTATCCCTATTAACCATAGCAGTAGGAGCTGCTGGAGTAGGTTTAGGAGCGGTTCAAGCATTCACCAAAGATGAGAAAATTCGCACAAAAGCAGATTTTGAGGAAACACTCGCTAATTTTAGCTCAGATTCGTATGTTTATTTCGGTGACAAAGATAAAACAGAAGTTGAAAAAATGCACCGCAAAGATTCACGGGAATTAATTAAAAGCTCAAAAGAGGTAAGCAAGCACTTATTAGATGCATTATTCGCAACAGAAGACCGAGAGTTTTATCAACATAGCGGATTCGTCCCTAAAGCGATCCTGCGCGCCACATGGCAAAGCGCTATTGGGATGGATGACGCGAGTGGCGGTAGTACCCTCACCCAACAACTAGTCAAACGAGAAATTCTCAAGAACCCTGAGAAGTCCTATCAACGGAAAGCAAAAGAACTAATTGATGCAAACCGCATAGAAAAATACTATAGCAAAGAAGAAATTTTAGTAAGCTACTTAAACAGTGTATTCTTAGGAAACGGTGCCAATAATAAGCTTCTTTATGGCTTTAAGGTAGGAGCATACGGACTTTTTAACAAGGATATCGATAAGCTCACGCTTCCAGAAGCGGCGTATCTCGTAGGGATGGTACAAAGTCCAAATCGGTACAATCCTAATAACCCAGCTAAAGAAGCAGACGAGGCTATTAAATTAGGGACAAAGCGGATGCAGTTAGTCCTAAAAAATATGCTTACCGTAAACAAGATCACCCAAAAAGAATATGATGAAGCGATTAAAGCTGATATCTCAAAATCATTTGTTTCCGAGGAAGAACTGAATGAAGAAGGTGGAATGGAAAACTATCCATACATCATGACAGCCGTTCAAAAAGAAGCTGTTGATATTCTCAAAGATATCGATAAAGAAAAAAATCCTGACCGTGGGTGGAAAGACAAACAATACAACGATTACGTAAGAAGTGGTGGATTCAAAATCTACACAACTATCGATAAGAAAATGTACGATGAGATGGATAAAGCTGCCTCTAAGATCAAATACAATAGTAAATCAATCAAAGGTCTTAAAAAAGGTAAGCAAACCGAGCAAATTGGTGCCGTTATGGTAGATCAAAAAACAGGTGAAGTCTTATCTTTCGTAGGTGGTACAGACTTTAAGAAAAACCAAAAAGATCATGCATTTACGGCCCGTAACCAACCTGGTTCGGCGATGAAGCCTATCTTAGCCTACGGTCCAGCACTAGATAAAGGAATCATCAGTCCAAGCTCGATTGTCGTCGATGAACCTCTCGCCAAGCGTGGTAGTAGCGGTTACTATGACGGAAGTAAAGGACCTATTACTACTACGTATGCTCTTGAGTGGTCTAGAAACGTACCTGCTGTCAAAATCTATCGCGATGTCCTACGAAAACTCGGGCAAGGCGGATTGTTTGATGGGTATGTGAAGAAGATGGGCATCGACATTATTCAGAAAGACCGACCTGTAGATAGTTTGGTTCTAGGTGGAGCATCTGTTGGCTACACTGTAGAAGAAATGACAGGTGCCTACTCCATGTTTGCCAATGATGGCGTATATAATGAAACGCATATCATTCGTGAAATCCGTGATAAGGATGATAACATCATCTATCAATACAAACCAAATCCAGTAAGAGTGTTTGAAACCAATACAGCAAGACAACTTACTTCTATGTTACGTGGAGTTGTGACGAGTGGTACAGGTAAGACCATTGGAAACGGTACAGGTGGATATAATGTCGCAGGTAAAACAGGTACAACTACGAGCTACTTTGACCTCTGGTTCGTAGGCTATACACCGGAAGTGACTATGGGCGTCTGGTCTGGTTATGACTACAATGCAATCGGAGATCAACATTTAGCTAAGGAAGCATGGGTAAAATTGTTCAAAGCCGCTGCTGCCGCTAGACCTGATTTGATCAAGAAAGGTTCAAGTTTCCCAAGCGGATCTTCCAGATATGTTCAGTATGAATCGGGAACACCTGTTGATTCGGATACACCTTCTTCCGGAACACAAACGAATCCGAATACCAACTCAAACACGAATACTAATAACCAAAAGAAAGAAAAACAACAACAAACACCAACACCTCAACAACCACCGCGAAATAATGGTCAAAAACCGCCAGGTGGAGATAAGATTAACCCAGAGGACCCCACAAAGAACCAGACACAATTTAAATTTGGCGATGGTGGAGAATAATTAATTCGAATCCCGAGAGCATATCTCGGGATCCTTTTTTATCATTTTTTCATAGATTTCTCACGATTTCGCTTTGCCCTGCTCCATCAAATCGTTTAAAATTATAATAAGATATCTTGATAAATAAGTAGAAAAGTTAACGAAAGGTGAGAAGCTATGTCTACCCTACGTGAAGAAGTGCGTCTAGAAGAAGTCGTAGATGGGGACACGATTATTGTCCTATGGCGCGGGCAAAAAGAAAAAGTACGCCTTCTTCTCATTGATACTCCAGAAATGAATTATGCTCCGTTTGGAGCCACACCGGAACCATTTGCAAGGGATGCGAAAACCTATATCTATGACGAATTGATCTTCGCTAACAAATTGGAAATCGAATTAGACCACCCTCTACGAGATCAGCATGGGCGAATTTTAGCTCATATCTGGATTAACACCGATCGCCTGTTAAACGAAGAACTACTCCGCAAAGGCTATGCTCGCTACGCATATGATTTTGCACGGCATAAACACAAAGTACGCTATCGGAAAGCGGAACAGCTAGCAAAGACAGAAAAGTTAAGAATCTGGTCGCAACCGAACTATGTGAAAAAGAGTGGATTCCGCTCAGATAAAAAGTATAAAACACTAGCCGAACATGTACCTCAATCAAGGCACAAATATAATTAAGAATATAGACATAAAAGAAGGAAGCGCTTACTTGCTACGTAATGGCGCTTCCTTCTTTTATTGTAAAAAAACTATTTTCTTATAGAAATTTATTATCCACTCAAATACTAACAGATTGCTTACTCTTCCATAGTCGATAAGTCACCTGTAGGCAAGCCTAATTCCCAAGCTTTTAACACACGTCGCATGATTTTCCCACTCCGCGTTTTCGGAAGCTTCCCTATAAACTCAATCTCACGAGGAGCCGCATGAGCCGCCATGTGATCCTTCACATACTGACGAATCTCTTCTTTCAACTCAGCAGAGGCTACATATCCCTGCCTTAAAGAAATAAATGCTTTAATAATCTCTCCCCTTACTGGGTCTGGTTTCCCGATTACCCCAGCTTCTGCTACGGCCGGATGCTCAACTAAAGCGCTCTCCACTTCAAAAGGGCCCACCCGCTTCCCTGCTGTATTAATCACATCATCAATTCGGCCCTGGAACCAAAAGTAGCCGTCCTCATCTTGGTAAGCCGTGTCTCCAGATAGATACCAACCCGGGATTTGGAAGTACTCTTGATACTTGGCTTCATTATTCCAGATCTGTCTCATCATCGAAGGCCATCCAGCCCGAATCGCTAAGTGTCCCATTGAATACGGTGGAAGCTCATTTCCATTATCATCGATAATCGCTGCGTAGATACCCGGAAAAGGTCGCCCCATAGAGCCCGGCTTCACCTCCATCTGCGGATAGTTGGAAATAAGGGTTCCACCTGTCTCTGTCATCCACCAGTTATCATGAATTCGCTTTCCGTAAACTTTTAATCCCCAACGAACCACTTCCGGATTTAAAGGCTCGCCCACACTTAAAACATGGCGTACCGAAGATAGGTCATGCTTCTCTACCAGTTTATCTCCTGCACTCATCAACATCCGAAATGCAGTCGGCGCGCTGTACCAGATCGTCACCTTTTTCTCTGCAATCGTCTGATACCAATCCTCGGGTGTAAACCTGCCACCCCGAACCACATTCGTAACACCATGTAACCAAGGAGCAAAAATCCCATAGGAAGTACCCGTCACCCACCCAGGATCTGCTGTGCACCAATAGATATCATCTTCTTGTAAATCCACGACCCATTTTCCCGTTTGGTAGTGGTGAATCATCGCATTATGGACATGCACGACTCCTTTTGGCTTCCCTGTGGAACCCGATGTGTAGTGAATTAGCATCGGATCTTCTCGATCTACCCATTCAATCTCTAAATCCACAGAGGCTGATGCCATCTCTTTCTCATATGAAATCGTTCCTTCTGTATCAGCATCATCGCCTACTAAGATGACATGTTTGAGATGTGGAAGTTCATCAAGAGGCACACGCGAGAGTAACGAAGGTGTAGTCACAAGGGCTACTGCTTCACTATCTTCCAAACGATCTTTTACTGCTACCGTCATAAACGCTTCAAACAAAGGACCAATAATCGCCCCCACTTTTAAAGCACCTAAAAAACTGATATATAACTCAGGTGTTCGCGGTAAGAAAATGAAAACTCGGTCTCCTCTTTTAATTTTGTATTTTCTAAGTAAATTTCCAAATTGATTTGATTTTATCTTTAAATCACCAAACGAATATTTCTCATCCCTTGATTCATCACTGTACCATAAAGCGGTTTTATGCTCTTTTCCTTCTACCACATGCCGATCAATCGCCTCGTAGGCAGCATTCACTTTCCCTGTCTCACTCCATGTAAACGCTTTCTCAACATCCACCCAAGAAAAATCTTTATAAGCTGCCTCATAGTTCTCTAAATTATTTTCTTTTGTTTGAATCCCTACTGATTCCGAGTGATCTAGCATATGATTCTCCTCCTAAGAAAAGAAAAATTTTCTTTTATGTATGATTATAACATAGAACGTTTTCTTCATTCATCATGAATCTAGTTTATATAGAAAAGCTTATGCTTGGGAAAAACATAAAATCTGACCTTTTTATGGGTCAGATTTTCTCAACCGTCTCATGAAACAGACTTAGTGCTTTGCTTTCCGTTCAAAGGTGTGGCAATCGGTTTCCTTTTGATCTTCCGCTTCTTTTCCTGTATGACTTACTACATAGATCGCATCGGCCTCACATTTATCGCCAGATCCCCAGTACGTGCAGTTGTTTACCTCACAACGAACATCACGTGCCATTTAGAAAACCCCCTTTCATATTGTGACTTTATTTTGCTCTGAAAAGGGGATTTTAAACGCACAGAAACAGGGATCATTTTCTACGTATATACATGTTTTTATGCAATTTTATGTAAGAGGTATCGGACCATCATATAAGACCGATCAGCCGCTAAAAGGGTAAACTCCTCAAAATTTACATGGGCAGAATGGTCGGCTCGATCCGACATAGAGCGGATTACGACAAACGGAGTGTTAAGCATAAAGCAGACATGGGCGACCGCCGCCCCCTCCATCTCCACGCAAGCGCCTTGCAACTCTTCACGAAGGATATGTACCGCTTCACTACTAGATATAAATTGATCTCCGGATAAAACCTTTCCTACTTTCACCTGCACTCCATCCATCTCCTGACCCGCCTCTTTAGCCCACTGGACTAAAAACGGATCAGCTGGGAAGATCGAAGTCTCTTGAAATGGAATCTGGCCACGAGCAAAACCTAGAGCCGTTACGTCCACATCATGATACTGGCACTCACTTGAAACCACGATATCCCCAATCTCTAGATCAGGATGAACAGCCCCGGCAACCCCGGTAAATAGGACCGATTTCACTTGAAACTGACTCATTAAGGTCGTTGCACAGATCGCAGCATTTACCTTCCCCACGCCTGACTTGGTAATCACCACTTCGCGCCCTGCCATAACCCCTTCATAGTAGGAAAAACCATGGATCTGATGTACTTGTTTTTCTGTTAAATCCTCTAAAAAACGAGCAATCTCGCTATCCATTGCTCCTATGATTCCGATCTTCATCCGATTGATTCCTCTCTCTCTATTCTGGCCACTGCTTTAAATTCGTTGAGTTTCGTAATTCCAAACTAAAAGGTAACCAAACTTGCTCTGCTCCGATTTCTTCATGTAACATGTATTTGGTCAATAATCGCATCGATACGGCTCCCACATCGTACATCGGATAACTTACTGTACTGAGCAATGGGCGTACTTGCGAAGCAAGAGGAATATTATGGAATCCAATGACAGAAAACGCCTCTGGAACCTTTTTACCTGCATCTTGCAGTGCATGCAGTGCTCCGACTGCCATCTCATCACTAGCACATGCCACTGCCGTCATCTCAGGCTCCGCCTTAAGCAAATCCTGCATCGCCTGATATCCGGATCGATATCCGTTATCCCCATAACGAACAATCGAGTCGTCATACTCCATTCCTGTCTCATGAAGAGCTTGCTTATACCCTTCTAAGCGCGGCACACCTTGCACACTATCTTCATTTGGATTGGAGATATAGCCGACCTTCTTGTGTCCTTCTGCTAGTAAAACCATTACCGCTTCTTTAGACGCCTCTTTTTGGTCAATATGAACAAAAGGAAGCTTCTTTTCTCGATCTTCTGTCGCTGCCAACACAACCGGAATCGAGGATGCCGAAAAAATTTCCTTATGAGCAGGCGTAATCGTTCCACCTAAAAATAACAATCCATCCACTTGCTTCTCCATTAACGTTTCAATCAGCCGAAGCTCTCGCTCTTGTCGTAAGTCTGAGTTACTCAGGATAATATTGTAGTTATACATCGTGGCGATATCTTCAATTCCCCTCGCCACCTCCGCATAAAAAGCATTTGAGATGTCAGGAATCACGACTCCTACTGTCGTTGTCTTTTTGCTGGCAAGACCACGCGCCACTGCGTTTGGACGGTAGCCTAAGTTCCGGATCACTTCTAACACTTTTTTACGTGTAGCTGGTTTTACATTGGGATTGCCATTTACAACCCGGGAAACAGTAGCCATCGATACATTGGCTTCTCGTGCAACATCATAAATCGTGATCGTCTCTTTTTTCTTCATGTTGTTTTCCCACATCCATTATGGTTATTCGTTTTTAGTATAGCAAAGATTATTCTTTCCATTGTACCAAAAAAGAACCAACCTAATTAGGCTAGTTCTGATTTCGCTCGTTTTGGGCCATTAATTGCAGGATATAGGGAATGGTATCCCCCATCACACTTGTCCAAGCAACCGGTGTTCCGCGGTTAATCCACACGATAGGTTGGCGACTAGCAAGTGCCCGGAAAAGTTTCTTCGTCGATACAAGTCTTGGCATCATTTCGGGAAGACTGGAGTTTTGTTTCTTTGCTTCTAGTATTAACTGCTCTGCATGAGCATCAGAAGTAAAGAAATCAACAATCGGACTTTGATCTTGACCCGCCAAAATGACCATATTTCCATTATGATCGGTAATTACCCAGATCCGGCGGCTATCTGCTAAAAGCCGGCATACTTCCCAGCCATTCGCTACACCTTGCCCCGACATCGTAGCCCGTTCTAATTGTTCTAATTGAGCTTTTAATTCGGGTGGGATGGAGAGATTTCCAGGGACAACATGTTCTTTTGCCGGTGTTGGGGTTGGTTCTGATGTTGGGGTTGCAACAGATGGAGCCATATCCACTTTCTTTGATGATGAATCTTTTTCAACAGAGAGTGGTTCTTTCGGACCTTTATCCTTTTCGATCGTTTCTGTTTGAGCCACTTCTCCAGTAGGTTCTTCTTCTCTATTTTCATCTGCGGCCCCATCATGTACCGGGTTTAGGTCGTTCTCTTCTTCTTGACGATTTTGTATCGTGGGATCTGTTATAGTGGTAGTCGCAACTTCTTCAAACGGGGACACACTTTCATCTGGCTTCACTTCTTGCGTGACACCTGCATCTTCAGTCTGCTCTGAGGCTGGATCGCTTACAGGGATAAATGGATGTTGAGTTATTTCAGGTTCAACATAGCCTAACTTCGGACCCTGCTGGATGGCGACTACTTGACTTGGCGTTAATAACATCTGCTCAGGGAGGCCCGAATGAAATAGGGGAGCCGGTGCACCTAATTTCGCCACACGCCCAAAAATATCGTCCCATGAAGCTAATCTCACCTCTCCGCCTTGTTGTGCACTTACGTGACGAGCATCTTTTTCTGTTACGTAGATGACCACTGTAAATTTGCCCGGTTCGTACGGAGCTAATAATAATTCATTTCCCCTCGAAGGAAGCCATGCACCTGCTGAGTGGGATAGTATATGTACCGCGTATGCACTAATAAGCGCCATAAGGCGTCCTTTATCTATATACAACCTAGAAGGCAATCCGGGGTTAAATAAAACGCCCTCTGCATCCGAACGAAATGCCTTTAGTAAAAAAGGTAGGGCTGGTTCTTCTTGAATTACTAGATATTCTGGATTCGTAGCTCTTACATATCGCGCAACATCGACATCCGTAAACGCAATCACATTTTTCCCATTTGGGTGATTACTCTTCGCTAATAAAGGCTTTCTGCCAGCTTCTGAATTTTGATATACAACGGTTAGCCTGGGTACATTCTGAGAAAAGAAATCATACAGACGATCAGGACTAATCTGATTTTGACTAGCAAGTTCTAAGCATTCCCTTGCATTCATAGGGAACTCCTCCCATCAACTTCTCTATATTTAATCATCATAACAAACTTTTTCGTAGAAAAGCGAACAGATTCGCATCTGTTCGCTTTTCTGTAATGATTTATCTAGTTCCCAGCAATTCTGGAAGAAAACGCGATTCACGTAGTTGAGTCATAAATTGCTCAAACGTTGGTAAATCAATCTGTTGGCGTGAGTCAGATAAGGCAACGATTGGGTTAGGATGAGTCTCTACCATCACCGCATCCGCCCCCGCTGCAAAAGCCGCTTTCGCTAGCGGGAGAAGCAAATCCCGACGGCCAGCCGAATGCGTTACATCAACCATAACCGGCAGATGGCTTTCTTGTTTGATTAATGGAACCGCGGATATGTCTAATGTGTTCCTCGTCCATTTCTCATATGTACGAATCCCACGCTCACACAAGACCACTTGATCATTCCCATTTGCGACAATGTACTCGGCGGCAAATAAAAACTCCTCCATCGTAGCGGCGAGTCCCCGTTTTAAAAGAACCGGAGTAGGAGCAGTGCCCACGGCTCGAAGTAGATCAAAATTTTGCATGTTTCGAGCGCCGACTTGAATGACATCCACATATCGAGTAGCCATTTCAACATCGGCTGGATTCATAATTTCACTGATTACTTTTAGTCCGAAATGATCCGCAACACGCCGTAATATCTGGAGACCTTCCAACCCTAAACCTTGGAAATCATAAGGAGATGTACGCGGTTTAAATGCTCCACCGCGAATCATCTTCACGCCTTGTCTAGCCAATACTTCGGCCACTTGGAAGACTTGTTCCTCTGATTCCACCGAACAAGGACCTGCCACAATCTTAGGAATCCCATCCCCAATTTGAACGGTTCCTAAATCGATCACAGTATCCTCAGATTTTCTTTTTCGACTAACGAGTAAGCCATTATTATGATTATCTTCAATTAAGGTCAAGGATGCTTGAAAGATCTGCTTAAAGAGATGCTGAACCGTCTGATCATCAAAAGGACCGTGATTATGGTAAATAATTTTGTTCAACATATCCGTTTCACGCTCAGGATCAAACTTTTTAGTCCCTTGCTTCTGCTTCATCTCACCAATCTCTTGTACATACCTTGCGCGTTCATTTAGAAGTTCTAAAATCTGCAAGTTTAATCGATCTAATTGCACTCGAATCTCGTCTACTCTGCCACTCAACTCTGCTCCTCCCCTCTCTAAGGTGTTATATGAGCATTACTACGCTTGTCCTCTAAATGCGATCTTTATCCATTGATTCTTTGATTTCGATCCACTTACTTTGAACTTTAGTCCCTGCATCACCCATTTTTTCAAACGCATCGCCTGTCTGGGACTTTACAGCATGGACCAACTCACTACTCTTATCTTTCGCTACTTCCAATCCTTCTTTTAAATCCTCTCGCATCTCTTTGCCTGTCTTGGGTGTGGTTAATAACGCTACGGCTGCTCCAATGATGCCACCGATTACTGCACCAACCATAAATTCGCTTACATTCATTCCTTTTTTCTCGCTCATCTTTGCCCGCCTCCAGCTATGATTGATTTCGATCTTTCCATTTACGTATTAACTCTAATCCTAATCCCATATAAGATACCGCATTTCCAATCGTCCCTCTATGAGTTTGTACACTTTCAACAATCGTATGTGAAACACGGTCAATGGATTTTCCGAGGTTTTGAATCGTGTCAAATACTTCTTGGGTTTGTGCCGCTTTATGTCGGACGTCTGCTACAAGTTCATTGGTCACATGAAGAGCCTTCTCTGTTTCGGAAAGCACGGACTGAACCTGAGGTTGTAAATCCTGGATCGTTTTTTGTATGGTTTGTAAGGACAATGTCGCCTCTTCCAAACTAGATGAAGCACTTCGTAATGTACGATTCATAGTTATGAGTGTGCGAATGATGTAAATCACTAGAAGCAAGAAGGAAAATGTTGCTATACCCGCACAAATTTGATAAATCACCGTGAACTCCACCTCATTCTACATACCTTGATAATGGTTGGAACAAACTAAATATAGGTTATATGTTCAATCTTGATCATACCACAGTTCGCGCAAATCTATACAAGGCTCTTTAATATTCTTAATTTTCTTTGTCTAGTTTGTGAAATTATCTACGAGTATAATAAGAAAGTGGTATTTTTAAAATGGGGTGAATGATATTGAGTGATCAAAAAGTGATTGTTGTAATGAAAGGAGACCAGACAGGTCAAGAGTTGTTAGATGAGGCTCTTCGTGTACTGGATCCAAACGTAATTGGTCTAGACTTAGAATTCCAAGAGTTTGATCTGAGTTTAGAAAATAGACGGGCAACCAATAACCAAGTCGTCCATGATGCGGCAAAAGCGATGAAACGAACTGGTTACGGAATAAAAGCAGCTACTGTTACTCCAGAGATAAAAGGAGATGTGGGCTCCCCGAATGCAATTTTACGCCGAGAAATCGATGGAAAAGTAATCATTCGTACAGGGCGTCGTATTCCTGGAGTTCGCCCAGTAGCAGGGACTTATTCTCCCATCTCTGTTATTCGTATGGCAGTCGGTGATGCATACGGCGCGAAAGAATGGCGTGAAGGAAGCGGTTTAGACGAAGTCGCTTGTCGTACTGAAACGATTGATCGCAAAACCTGTCGTGCTGTAGCGGAGTTTGCTTTTATGCATGCAAAGAAAACCAAAGCGAAAGTATTTGGCGGCCCAAAATATACCGTTAGCCCTGTATATGAAGGTATGTTGAAAGAAGAGATGGATGAAGCAGCAAAACGTTATCCTGGCGTTCGATACGAACCTCAATTAATTGATGCAACCTATGCATTATTGCTGAATAATTCGGGTGATCCGATGGTTATTCCTGCTTTAAACCGCGATGGGGATTGCTTGAGTGATTTGGTTCTTCAAATGTTTGGAACCATCGCTGGCTCCGAATCAATCCTCATGAGCTTTAATGACAACTTTGAACCTGATATCGTAATGGCTGAAGCTCCGCACGGAACAGCCCCATCCTTATTTGGAAAAAACCTTGCGAACCCGATGGCCATGATTTTAGCAGGGGCTGCAATGCTTACCTACATGGATGACCCACGCGCGATCAATGCTTCCCGTGCCATCTATGAAGCCACGATTGAAACCGTAAAAGAAGGTATCCGTACCTCCGATTTAGGCGGAAGTGCTACCACAACGGAGTTTACTAATGAAGTGATTCGTAAAGTACAAACAAAAATTGAAGTTTGGAAAACGCTAACTGGTTTTTAAGCGATGATTCCATATTCATAGAAAAACAGGCCCACTGCTTCACACAGTCGGCCTGTTCTTTTGTTTCAACGATGGAGGAGCTAAACGGGTCTATGTATCTATCTGTCGCTCCATAGCGAGCCTCACTAGCACAGTAGGTAGATACATCAAATCTTAGCCTGTTTCCATTACTGGTTAAGTCCTTGTTTTTGTTCTTGTTTTTGTTCTTGCTTCTGTTCCTTTTTTTCAGCCCGAAGCTTGGCAAATAATTCTTTTCTCGCTTCACTAAGTTTTTGTTTATCCACATTTAGCTTCGTAGCAACATCTTCCCACTTATTATCCTTTGTTTTTAGTTTAAGTACGTCTTCCAGCTTCTTTCCACTCGCTTTGGAGAGAACCGAAGCCTTCATCAAACCTTTGGGATGAATATTATATTTCTCGTTTAATCCCTTTAAAGTACTTGTGCTTTCTCCTGTGTATGTGGATAGTACTTCATACATCATCGTTGGATTTTTGATCAACTTAAGCTTTTTACCGAAATGAGGGGCGATTTTCTTCATTTCAGGATAAATATCTTTCCACTCCAGCTTATGAGCTGTCATCACTTGCTTCCAATGACCTAGCTTCTCCTTTTCAGCTATAGCTTGTGCCAGTGGCTGATTCGTCTTCTTCGCAATCACTGCACCAAAGACTACGTTTTTCACACCGATTTTCGAATCTTGGGCGAGCTTTTGTACTTCTGCCTGCGGAACTCCTAAGTAAGTACTAACCTTGCTTGAAATCTGTTCAATACGTTGTTCCTTTGACATCTTCTCTTTCTTCTCATGCCCTTTTTGTTCTCCCATTTTCGAGGTGGGCTCGTCCGCGAATGCCTTTTGGTTAAATACAAATACCCCACCTGCCAGTAAGCCCATCGATAACGTAACAGCTAAAAACTTCTTTTTTAACATTTCTTTTCCACCTTTCCTTTTACTTGCTACATAGTGTAACCAAAATAGTTGGCATTAATTGGTTCTCCTTTTGGTCTTTTCTTGATCCCTTGGACAAAAAAAGAAGCAAACAAAGTACGTATAGTTTGCTTCTTTTTTCCTACTACCTTTTCTTTTTTTGTGGGCGAATGCTTTTTTTACCTTCTAAGATGTCCATTCCGATCTGTGGGTTGTTTTTGACATTCTCTGCAAATTGGGTAAGTTCTTGGGCGTCAACATCTGCCTGTGTGACCTTCATTAAGTATTGAATAACAGCTGGCATGCCACCCTTCTCGTATATCTTCTTCGCCCCTTCTAAAATCTTATTTAATTGCTGTTCACTGAGAACGTTGTGTCCCATGATATTATTGATCATTTTTACTAAACTCTGCATCGATGGCCCTTGATTCATAGGTCCCCCTCCTATCCTGATTCTTCTTTACTGTATGAATCCGCTCATTGCTCGGTCACACTCTATTCTCTTTCTGCTGCCTATTTTTCTATCTAATCAATAAATGGACACTCCTGATGAGGAGTTTTTACATATGGTAAAAAACAAATATCTATCCAAGGCAGGAGTGATGATCCATGAGTATCTGGCGCGCACTTCTCTTATTTCTGCTATTGATACCAACCATATTCGTATTTGTACTCTCTCTATAAGCATCTACCCAATTTCTTTTATACAGGCTCATGCCTGTACACGGGAACCTTGAGGCGCATACAGTAAATTAGCTTAAGAGATCATGAAGAACCGATAAAACTTGTCAAACAAATCGTGGTACAACTGCAAACCGTTCTCTTCAGCAATCTAAACAAATAGGAGGGTGTTACATGGGTGCATATGCAGGTGGATTTGGATGGAGAAGCCTTCTCATCTTCTTATTAGTTACAGCTACTATCTTCGTATTTGTTTGCGGTGGATTTGACTGCTAAATAAATAAAGGAACATTACTTGTTTAGGGAGGTGAGATCTATGAGCGGCTGTGGAAGCTATGGTGGCGGAGGATTCGGTTGGAGAAGTCTTCTAATCTTCTTGCTCGTCGTTGCTACTATCTTCGTATTTGCATGTGGATGGGGCGGCGGTTACAGAGGTTGCTAATCACTAGAAAGAATTCCCTCTGGTAGGAGGTGAAATCTATGGGCGGCTGCGGAAGATATGGTGGCGGAGGATTCGGTTGGAGAAGTCTTTTGATCTTCTTACTCGTTGTTGCTACCATATTCGTATTCGTTTGCGGATGGGGTTGTGATGATTATAAATGCTAATCTTATGATCATCAGCAACCTATAAGGGAGGTGAGATCTATGAGCGGCTGTGGAAGCTACTACGGCGGTGGTGGATTCGGTTGGAGAAGCCTTCTCATTTTCTTGCTAGTCATTGCTACCATATTCGTATTCGTTTGCGGATGGGGTTGCTAATACAAAAATAAGAACAAAAAGGTTGCGTCCTCTCTGGCAGAGGGCGCTTTTATATGAAAAAAGCCCTAACACCAGTGATATCAGTGAATCCAACTCTAAAAGAAATTAGATTTGCAAACGAATTGCAAACCGGTCCAGAAGTTTTTTCAAAAACAAAATAAGACACCGATAAAACAGTGTCTTATTCTGAATGAATTCGCAATGTACCTTGATTCCGATCCATAATTTGTAGTAGCATATGATATTCTTCTAATAACATTAACTCTAAAAAGCGTAAATCTTGTTTCATCTTCTCATGGGAATGGTTTAAACGTGTAATCTCAGACTGTACCAATCCGACCCGTTTTTCAAGCTGTTCCATATACTTCATCATTTCTTGCTTATTCATACGTTTGGATGGATCTTGCTCTGCGATAGTTCTCACCTCTCCCTACAACCACTGCTATATCTTATGATGAGGTGTCTCTATCTGACTTCCCATCTATCACGGGAATCTCAAATTTCATCTCCGAAAAAAACTTTGCAAAGGCAGGCTGTTGTTGAATCTCACCTACCAAATGTAACAAATCCTGATAGCGCTCCTCCAACTCTTTTTGTGTCAGTTCTTCCGACTTTCTCTCAGGCGAAGATCTCAAAACACTCTCTAATGCTTGAATCTCCTGATCTAAATATTGGATTTTTTTCTTTAATTGTTCAACGTGCTTCTTCTTATAAAACCATTGTCTTTCCACTTCAGCTAGTGATTCTCCAATACGAGACAATGATTCAAAACGAGGACGTCTCTTCCTCTGGAGCTGTGTATATACCCGTTGTTTCTTTGCATCTGAATACGACTCTGGATCTTGTTGGCGCAATACTGCATTCCATCGAAACCCACATGCCCCTGCAGTACGTCCCATTTTCTTACCCACTTCATCGAATGCATCTAACTGGCTACCACCGCTACTTATAGACTGTAATACTCTCTCTCTCAAATATTGATCTTCTTCTGTCGTCCAACGTCTCCCCTTCATTTCAGTCCTCTCCTTCTATAAAACATCATCCACCTAGTGCTTATCACTTTTTCTAGGCTCTTATATATGTATTTAGTCAGAAAGTGATTCAATTATGTAAGAAAGCAATAAAAAAAGCCCTAAATAGGACTTGTTATACCCAAAGTCGTTGGGCTATCTATCTTATTTTGTTTCCTGCAACTCTTTCGAAGTAGGCAATGAGCAAATAGGTATGGAAAATTTAGCCATATCTTCCGCAGGTACTTGCTGTATGTCCCCAGGTAAACGGTCCAAGCACATCTGTAACCATTCTAAAATGCATGTAAGCTGCACCCTATCATTTTCTGGGGCATAAGGGGTTAAATATCGTAGCGCCGAAGTGGCTAGCTTTCGTACTCCACGAACTTTTCCGCGCTCTAACTGATGGTGGATAGCAGCAATTTGAATCAATCCATGGTAAAAATCATTCGATCTTTCCGTCTGCCATAGTTCTTCTAATGCTTCATGAGCTTCCCAATACTCTTTTGCATGATATAAGTCAAAAAATTGGAGATAGAGTGGATGAAACGACATCCTTACCCCCTCCTTATTCTATAATGAGCAATTTCTTCGTTATTGTAACAAATAAAAAAGACCAGGTACAGGTTCCACCCTGGTCATAAAAGTGGGTTAAGATTCAGGAGTTAAAAAGAAGCATAGTAAGTAACATAAGTAAGAAGGTCAACCTTACCTACGGGAAACATTGTAACATAGCTATCGAATTTTGTCGATATTTCAGACAACTATCATAAGCTATATTCGTTCGCTAACCGTAGGCCTGTTCAGCATGTATATGTACTTTACTGATTCATGAACAGGCCATCACTCACATCATTTACTATACCGTCTTCTGTTTTGATAACCTCTCTACTTTTTGCAATTGATGCCTTATATAGATATTCTTTTTATCCTCTTTCAAAGCTTGCTTATAATGATGGACTGACTCAGCAAACCGCTCTAATTCTGCCAAGATAGAAGCACGTCGCTGATGAATCCATGGTTCTTCCTGTAAATAGCGCAGACCGATTTCTAGGTGTAGCTCTGCTTGACTTCTTTGATTTAGCTTCCAGTAAATCTCCGCCAAAATTGTATGTGCATAGGAGTCTTTCGGATCTAGTTCCAAACCCTTTAGAACCAATGATCGTATATGAAGGATCGAATCATCATGATCCATACTCAGCAAAAATCGTCCATACTCGCGATATCCTTCAGCAGAGACAGGATGTAGCATAATATTCGTACGATATACCGATTTTGCACGATCCCATTCACCCGTAAGCTCTAGAATGTTTGCATATAATAGTTGGCTCTCTGCATCAGTAGGGTCTAGCTGTAAGGCCGCTTCTACTGCCTCCATTGCAAGGCCATAATTCTGCTTCCGCAACTCTAATCGGGCTAGTTCTAAATAATCTGTACGAGATGGTTCACCTTGAAGATTTTCTTCCAGTCTCGTTTTAATGCGTTTGTATTGACTTGCAGGAATCCGAGTGCCACGAATCCATAACAGTGATGAATCTACAATCGAATTTGTCATCACGTATTCCCCCTCGTCTCGTTTGTAACGTTTACAAGCCGCTCCTATTATTGTCCCTTTTATTGTATCATTCAACGTTTAGGTAGAAAAAGAAAAACGAAACTCCCTTCGTTTTTCTTTTTCATCATTATGCACTAAACAACCGAAACAATCTTTTTCCAAATTCTGATACAGAGAAAGAGTTCTTTTTGCCGTTTTGATCAAGATATAATTTTTTTACATATTCAATCATCCATTTAGGAATTTTCATCCCTCGGATCAGTGGGTAAAATTGCCGATATCCTTCTACCAAGTGATCCCACCGATGATCATTTCCAGGAATCACATACTCGGATATATCGATCAGCTTTGCACGACCTTCTTGGAGAAAAACATTTTTTAAGTGAATATCCCGTGGATTTAATCCGACAGATCGCGCATAGGCACGAGCTTCGTCTACATCTTCTAGCACTTGCTCTGGGATCTCAACACCCTGTTCCAAGCATTCTAATAGGGTCAATCCAGATTCATAACTTAAGATAAGATAGTGTTCTTCATTTCCATAGCATTTAGCGAAATAGGGTGATTCACCTAGTTTTTGATAAGATGTCCATTCATTATCTTTTTTCCATAATCGATCAGGATGAAAAAGTTTATAAACGACAGATATGTCCCGAGGATCCTGCACCACGATAGCATCTGTTCCAGTACCGATCAGACGAAGCTCAGGTGGAATATGAATATCTGTAACGGGTAGATTTTTTGGGAAAACACGAAATGATACTTTTTTTAATAAGGCCACAGTCGTAATGGACATGGTCCCTCCCTAACATGTACTCCAACTACAAATTTACTCGCTATGATTTGCTTGCTGGAGTAGAGTAACTTCCTCCTGGGTTAGCCCTCGGTATTCTCCCAAATCAAGAGAGGGATCTAATTCGAGAGGACCCATTGAAATCCGCCTAAGATACGTTACCTTTTTCCCTACTGCTTCAAACATCCGTTTTACTTGGTGGAACTTTCCTTCTGTAATCGTAAGTTCAATCTCAGATAGCATTCCACTAGTTAAGATAACTAATTTTCCAGGGAGTGTCTGATACCCATCTTCTAACGTAACTCCCTTAGAAAACGCCTCAATATCTGCCTCTGTAACCACCCCGTCTATTTCAGCATAGTACGTTTTCGTTACATGCTTTTTAGGCGATAACAATTGATGGGCCAGTTTTCCATCGTTCGTTAGTAATAGAAAGCCCTCTGTATCTTTATCCAGACGACCTACAGGAAACAGATCAAAGCTCTTGTACTTTTCATCGATTATGTCAATGACTGTCTCATGTTGATGATCTTCCGTAGCAGAAATGACGCCTGCTGGTTTATTCATCAACAAGTAGATCCACTCACTATAAAAAACTTTTTCATTTCCCACAAATATTTCATCTTGATACGGGTTTACGTGGGTAGATGGATCTTTCACCGTTTGACCGTTTACGAGGACTAGTTCCTGTTTGCAAAGCTTTTTTATCTCCTTGCGAGTTCCAAATCCAGTGTTAGCAAGGATTTTATCTAAACGAGAGGTTTTTGTTTTACTCATATTATTCTCCTAACTACATGTTAGCTTGATTTTAGCCTAGTTTCTATATTTGATTGTAACAGAGAAAAAGCCATCTAGAAAATGTATTCTAGATGGCTTTTAGTAATTGCTGTCGTGGACTTATTACGCCTTGTTCCGCTTTTCATTACTTGGGATCAAACTAGGGATCGCATTATACACACCCAAACTAATCACCGTACCTACAAGCGCTTTCATCACATCTCCAGGTATAAAAACAAGCAGTCCAAGAACTAGATTCTTCCCATAAGGCACATTCATATAACTACAAAACCAGATATATCCGATTAAGTGAACAACCACGATCCCTCCTAACAGATAGGCACATAGAACATGCCAATACTTCGATTTCTGACCTCTTTTTAGCTTTTCGATCATGAATCCAATTAGATACGTTGCTAGTGGAAAACACCAGATATATCCTCCAGTTGGTCCAAATAGAGGGCCGATGCCACCTTGGAAGCCGGCTAAAAGAGGTGCCCCCACAGCTACCAACGCAATAAACACAAACATGCTAACCGTCCCTAAACGTTTTCCTAGTAAGGATCCCGCTAACATCACAATTAAGGTTTGCAGGGTAAAGGGAACCCCTGTAAAATCAAGCTTAATCTGTCCTCCAATCGTCATAAGCGCTACAAACATAGCACATAAGGTCATCTCACGAATTGATAAAAAAGATTTATGAGTCACAATGATTTCTCCTTATTATATTTAACTTTTCTATAAAATCATAATAAGAGAATGAAGCATTGTCAACCAATTATAGATTTCAGTTGACAATGCTTCATTCTCTTTTATTCTGCCTTACAACGTTTTAATCCCCTTGCTCCATATTCACAACCTGTTTCTTCCACTCTCCAACCCCTTCAGAAGCGTGAAGAACGACTACTGGAACAATATCATCTTTGGTTGGGTCCGACAAGCTTAAGGAAACCAACTTAGCATCTTGATACAAGTAGGCGAAGTCTAGTTTCTGAGAGTCCGTTTTTGTATTTAGCTGGCTTTCTACTTGCTGAAGCTTTTTCGTTAATAGTTGAAGGCGATCCACTAACTTCTTTTTTGTATCTCGGTTCAATTTATAATTAGAATACTGCTCCATGATTTGGGAGTAGGTCTCTGTCATCTCGTTCACGATCTGGCTACCACCTAGTTGGACATAGGTTTCAACATACGTTTTTGCCTGTTTATCCTCGATATAATTCATATATAGGAACGTACCTAGAATCGAAATTGCTATTAAAGCTAAAGTTGCTCCGCTTTTACGAATAAATATTTTCATCCCCATTCCTCCCGTATCATCTTCCTCTACTTCAATATATGGACAAACGTTTCAAGTTATGATGAATCCCTCATTTTCTAGTTATCAGCCTGTACCGTCATCATTTTCAAACATAAAATGATTGGAGTAGCACGAGAGAAACGGAGTGATTATCGAGATGTCATCCAAAAAAATGCAACGATCCTATACAAATCGACTAGCTGCCCATCACCCTTCTAACTATTTTGTGCGGCTCATTCGCTCTGTACGAAAAGGAGTTGTTGCAATCCAGACGGAAGATACTTCTACTACAACCCATCGATTTGGCATTATGATGGAGCAACCTAGGCATCAGCAACAGCCGGAACGGCAATTTGGTAGTGGATTCATCATTTCACGTAAAGGATACATTTTAACAAACTATCATGTGATTCAAAACGCTAGGCGAATTTATATCAAACTAGATGGCATTCGTAGCCCAGTAACAGCACAAGTCGTTTGGTCAGAACCCAAAAAAGATCTTGCTGTACTACAAATCAAAACTTCTCACCCACTCCATGCGTTAAAACTAGGCGATTCCACACAAACACAAGTAGGGGAATGGGTACTTGCGGTTGGTAATCCTTTTGGACTAGATCAAACTGCCACCACAGGGATTATCAGTGGAAAAAATCGTCCTCTTCAATTATCAAATCGATACTATCATAGTGTGATTCAGACCGATGCTCCGATCAATCCAGGAAATAGCGGCGGTCCTCTTATCAACCTTCATGGTCACGTGATAGGCGTAAATACACTGATTATCTACCCTTCACAATGTCTCGGTTTTGCAATCCCGACAGAAAATATAAAACCATTGATTAAACGCTATCTAACTGCTTAACCAGAAAAAAGACTAGTGATCACATAGATCCTAGTCTTTCAGCCTGCTGTATTTCATTCGTCAGTCTGGATCATATCCATCTGCGATCGTTGCAGGTGCATCATCAAATACAATATAGTCGACATTTATATTTAGATACATCTGATCCTTCCCTGTCTGACGATCCTTAACAAGGATAAAATCTCTTCCTACTTCACGTAATTTTCCAGTTACCTGCCTTGCATTCCATTGTTTATTATTTTCAAATGTGAGATACACCGTAACCGTCTTCCCTATGTTTTTTTGCAATAAGTCTTCGGAATAATAACGTTCTGTTCGTTGTTGAATATTTCCTGCTTGTAAAACATTACCACCATATTGATACTGTTGGTACGGATATTGCCAGTACATAGCCTCCTACCCCTTTTCCCTTTGCTAAGTGTATACTCTAGGACAATCAGCTTGTGTAGGAACAAAAAAGCAATGAGCCTTAAAGCGGCCACTATTCGCTTGGTTATACCACTTCGGTGGGCAAGCCCCAACTGGCCTGAAAAACCATAACGCATTTCTAGCAGGATCGATTCGCCTTCCATTTACCACATCTTGAGCTAGGCGAATTTCTCGTTCTCTAGCTGCCTGATAGAAATACGGTTTCTGTGTAGATTCAAATCCTCCTGGACTTTGGAACACCATCTGTTGAATGGTACGGATATTTTTGAAGTCCAAGCAGTTGCTTCGAACTCGGTTGACTCCCACATTCCCCACCATTAACATACCTTGCTCGCCTTCTCCTTCGGCTTCGGCACGCAATAATCTAGCTAATAATTTAATTTGTTCTGAGTTGGTGCGAATCACGGCCATGTGATCACCTCATGCATAGCCTATGATTCCACCCGATCAGTTAGAACATAAAAAAGATGACTCCCTACTTGAAGTCATCTAGTTATTCTTGTAAAAGACGAGGCTGTATAAGCTACCTTTCCATTTACAATCGTAGCTAATACGGTAGCATCGCGAATTTCCTCCGGTGCACATTGTAGGAGATCCTGATCTAAGATGGTGAAATCTGCATATTTATGAGGCGTAATCGATCCACGCTCTTTTTCTTCACCTGCTAAGTAAGCACTTCCGAGTGTATATAATCGAAGGGCTTGTTCAGCCGTTATCTTTTGGGAATCATGATAATAAACATGATCAGTTGGATGATGGTTTCGTGTCATGGCAGAGTAAATACCTTGAAGAGGCGATAATGGCTCTATCGGCGCATCACTTCCCCCAGCACACGGAATTCCCGCTTCGATCAATGTTTTCCAAGAATAGGAAGTAGTTAATCGTTTCTCACCAATTCGCTTCACTACCCATGGAAAATCCCCCTGTACAAAGATAGGTTGTAAATCGAGAGAAATCTTCGCTTTCTTGATTCTCTCTACCATAGACGGTTGTAAAATTTGGGCGTGGATCAGACGATGCCGAGGCGGATCTTCGCTTCCATATTTTCGCTTGAGTTGTTCAATGGTACTGATGACTTGGTCGGCTGCGGCATCTCCGATCGCATGAACTGCAATGGGATAACCTCTTGTTGTAGCGTGTTCTGCGAAGTGGAGGAGTTGATCATCGGTATGAATTGAAATCCCATTTGTCGTTGGATTATCTGCATAAGGCTCTTGTAACCAAGCAGTCCAACTTCCGAGTGACCCATCTGCAAATAATTTCATCGCTCCAATACGAAACCATTCGTCCCCATCCTGAAAATGTAATCCTAGCTCCCCTAGCTGGTCAAAGTATGGCTGATAAATGAGCTGATGCGTTCGTAGATAGGTTCCTTCTTGGCGTAGTTCACGATGAATCTGGATTAAGTCGGCTACGCTTTCGATAAAACGCAAATCCTCCGTATGTACGGCTGTGAGTCCGTATTGCAATGCAAGCTCCATCGCTTGCCGTAACGTGGATTTCTTCTGCTCATAGGTTGGCTTCGGCTGTGCTTGATGAAAAGGGAGGGATGCCTCTTCATACATTCTTCCGTTCCACCGCCCGTCTGAGTCACGTCCATAAGCTCCTTTTTCTGGCTCTTCTTGATGGGGACAAACTCCCGCCAACTCTGCCGCCCGCCCGCTAGCGAGATAACTATGAAAGCAGACTCGACTCAGTAATACGGGTCTGCCTAATGAGAACTCATCTAATTCTTCGAGACTAGGGAGTTCATCCAGCATCGATTCCTGCCATCCTTGCCCTACGATCCATTCATCGCTAGGTAGTGCCTCCGCACGCTCACGAATCAGACGAAGCATCTCCACTTTCGAACAAATCTCTCGAAAGTCGAGCATCTGTAGCTTTTGTCCTACGAGTGAAAGATGCATATGGCTATCGACGAATCCAGGGTATACGTAGGCTCCTTTGCAGTCTATTCTTTTCACATTAGCTCCATCGTACCTACAACAGATATCTTTCCTCGTTCCGACTGCTTTTATTTTCCCATTCTCTATATAGATGGCTTCGGCGAATGGGAGGTTGGGGTCGAGCGTAGTAATGATGCCGTTTTCAAGGATTATGCGTTCCATTTGTACCCGCTACCTCCTTTGAAATGTATTAAGCCTACTTCGTCCTTCGTAGCAGTGGCAAGTGGTAAAACTTATAAAGAATGCGGGGGACTACGATATCACCATATCAGCCAATGCCTTAGGCTGAACATGTTCTACATAATAATCTTCTGCTGGCCAATATCGCAGCAAGTACTTAGCATGCCTCTCATCCATATCCCCGATATACGTGTCTCGTTCCAATACCCGATCATTACGAGTAATGCGATCAACATCTAGATAAACCACATAGTCGAAAAAAGAGCGCCATTCCTCTCGTTGTAAGAAAACCCCTTCCACCATCACAATATTTTGTGGAGAAAGGGAAACATTTCGAATTACATACTCGTCCCACTCTTTTTGGTAATATTCGAGCTGGATCAATTGGTCGATGGGCTTACGAAATCCTTGTAGTAGATTTCTCCATCGAAGGCGATCCCATTGTCGATAATAGTACTCACACCACTGAGCCTCACCAGTATCATAACGCTGCTTTCTCGGTACAATGTGATCGTCCATGTGAATAATGGTAACAGGGATGTTGCGGAGCAAACACAGTTCCTGCAGTTGTGCTGTAAGAGTTGTTTTCCCTGATCCACTCAAACCATCGATTCCTAATAAAAACGGCTGGTTTGAATGATATTTCTCAAGACACTGGTCTAAAATATGGGATGCTCTTGAAGTCGTTTTCAATGTGAGTCACCTTCCACTCTTCCCGTCACATCTTTCAAAATAGCACGCTCTACTTCCGAACAAACCATTGGTTGGGTGAATAGCTCCTTATCCATTTTGTTATACATATCTCGTAATCCTTCTAATAGAGAGAATCGAGGTTGAATTCCCAGATGCTGTTTCAACTTATGACAACTACCGAAGAGATGGACATCCCGAAAAGGAAACCACTGCCTTGCTTCAAATCCAACATTTCCTCTTACCAATTCCATTTTCGGTGTCATCCCGACCACTTCTGCACAAGCCTCGACCCATCCTTTTAATGTAACAACCTCATCTCCAGCAATATTATAAATCTGACCAAAGCTCTTTTCTTGTAGCATACATTGCACCAATCCCTCTACCAAGTCATCAATATGGCCAAATTGGATCAATGAGGAACCGTTTCCAGGGACGATGATCGGTCTTCTTTTGACTAAACGGCGAAATATATACATCTCTCGGTCCAGATTATTCCCCGGTCCATAGATATAAAAGGGACGGAATATCGTCATCGGAAAACCATCTTCCTGAAAACTCTTTATTAATTCCTGCTCGCAAAGGTACTTTCCTCTACCATAATCACCCCAAAGCTTATGGACGCCAACAGGACTCTCTTCTGTGAGTGGATACACCTCTGTCTGCTGGTAAACCGCCGCACTACTAATATGAATAAAATGACTGACTCTCCCTGAAAGACACTGAATCGCAAGTCTCGTCTGAAATGGCTCATATGCAGATCCATCTACAACGATATCAAAGTTAATGCCTTCCAAAGCTCGATCCAATTGGTCCCCATCATTTCGATCTGCTTGTAGATGAATACAACCATTAACATTGGAATGATTCCCGCGATTTAACACGTAAACCTGATGCCCCTCGCGAACAAACCCTTCCGCAATCGCCTTCCCCACAAACACGCTTCCCCCGAATATCAAACACTTCTTCACCAAATCAACTCCCTCACCAAGATCTGTTGATTAACTAGGGAGAACAGACTAGAGACTACGCATCTGACCACAGCGAGGTTAGTGGACTGTGGTCAGATGCATATGCCCCGGGCTTGCTCTAATAGTAGACCCATCACTTCTTATACACAAACCGACAAACTGCCTCAATATGAGCCGTTTGCGGAAAAAGATCCACTGGAATAATATTTTCTAACTCATAACCTGCCTTCAATAATTGCTCACTGTCTTTAGCTAGTGTGGCCGGGTTACAAGATACGTAGATGAATCGTGAAACTTTCACTTCGCACAGAGTATCTACCATAACCTGCCCTAATCCAGTACGTGGAGGATCAACGACGATCACATCCGGCTCCAATCCCTGCTTTACCCATGTAGGAATCAATTCCTCAGCTTGTCCAAAATAGAATTCGATATTATCAACCTCATTGATCTCCGCATTCTCTTTTGCATCTGCCACTGCTTCTTCAATACTCTCAATCCCCATCACTTTCTTCGCATCCGCAGCTAACCAAATCCCGATCGTTCCTACTCCACAGTAAGCATCGATAACCATTTCTGTTCCTGTAAGGGATGCCACTTTCTTCACTTGGTCGTATAAAACTTCTGTCTGCTGTGGATTTAATTGATAAAAGGCTCGTGCAGATAGATTGAACATATAATCCCCAAGACGATCTTGTAACTTCTCTTCTCCCCACAACACTCGTGTCTCTTCTCCAAATACCAACGAGGTATCCTCTGGATTCCAGTTGTACACGATACTGACTAACTCAGGTACCCGCTTACGAATCTCTTCCACAAGCTGTGCCTCTTGCTCCAATTGACGGATTGACGACACGATAACAAGCTGAACCTCATCTGTGCGAAACCCAATCCGCGCCACTAGATGCCTGATCCCTTTACCCCGCTTCCCACCGTCAACCACAGGGATTCTCAGGCGCTCCACAACTCTTCGACAACGCTCTAAGATATCATTTAGCTTTGGATGATGCACTTTACATTCACTTGCATCTACCAGATGATTTGAGTCAGCCGTATACAACCCCATCGCTACTTTTCTTCCGATTTGCTTTACAGGAAGCTGGGCTTTATTACGATATTTCCACGGGTCCTGCATGCGAATCGTTGGCTCTATCGGTAATTCAGTCAATGAAGTATAACGCCGAAATGATTCTTCAATCTGTTCTCTTTTCAACCGGGCTTGGAAACGTTTATGAATATGTTGAATCGTACATCCCCCGCATCGATCATACACAGGACACTCTGGCTCCACGCGATAAGGGCTACGCTTGATTACTTTCATTAACTCACCATAGGCAAACCGATCCTCAACCTGTCCTATGCGAACTTGAACCTCTTCTCCCGGTATCGCGCCCTCTACAAAAACCACTTTCTTTTGAACGTGTCCTACTCCTTCACCATTAATCCCTAATTTCCGAATCGGAATCGTGACAACCTGCCCTACTTCTAAGCGGCTCTCCTTCGATTGCCGTTTTTCTTTTCTCATTTGCTGTTGTTGCTGTTGTTTTCGAATGATCCATCGCTCCAGTTCTCTAAGAAATAAAAACCCTCTCCGATCGATGGAGAAGGTAATAGATACTAATTCCTACTAATCCGATTACTGAGTACACCTAACCGCTCAACTTCTAACTCTATGATATCGCCTGGTTCCAGATAGCGATGTACCTCTATACCTAATTCTAATAAACAACCTGTACCCACTGTCCCAGAGCCAAATACTTCCCCCGGAACCAACTCACAATCTTGAGAAGCATGGGCGACCATCGCAGAAAATGTCCAAGTTAAATCGCGCAAGTTCCCTTTCGATACCTGCTTCCCGTTAATTCGGGCAGCCATTTTCAGATCCCAATGATCTCCTCTTCGCCTATCCTCTAGTGCAAAAAGTGGAACAAAGTAAGGTCCCATCGATGTAGCAAAATCTTTTCCCTTAGAAGGACCTAACCCTACAGCCATCTCTTTTCGCTGGATATCCCTAGCACTCCAGTCATTTAAAATCATCAAACCGGCTATGTGATCACGTGCATCCTCTACCGCGATATTTTTTCCACGTTTTCCAATTACACAGGCAACTTCTAGCTCAAAGTCTAAACAAGATGTATAGTCTGGTTTTTTAATTTTATGATCCATCCCCACCATGGCTCGATGATTAGAGAAATAAAATACAGGAAGCTCATACCATTCTGGAATCATGTCCAGCCCGCGTTTCTCACGACATGTTTTCACATGCTGCTCAAAACCATAAAAATCACGAAAGCTGACTGGTACAGGGAGTGGAGGCAATATCAGAAGCTCATCTAATTCTAGAGCAATCCCTTCTCCCTCCACTTTGCATTTGGAGACATCAAACTGCGCCACTTTGTGTACAACACTCTCCAAGATACGGAACTCATTCCTACCTCTTTCTAACAAGGTTAGTAAATCCGTTGGCAGTAAATGTGGAAACACTTCCTGCTGTTCCTGAATCAGCCATTGCTGAGCGAATACCGCATCTACAACCCAATCATCTTGCATGAAGCCCAAGCGGGAACTCGCTACATCATGGGTTTGGATATTTAATTCATCCGCCTTTATCTTGTAAGTTACAATTTGCAAAGAAGTTTCCTCCCCTTTTTTCTAATATCTAGAAACTTCGTCACTTACAGCATATAAATTTTATTAGGCGTTAATGCAAAAGTTGCTTCTAATATTTTTGTCGCTGAATCAGAAGATATAATCCCTTCAAAACGCTCCACACACTGACGGGAGTTAAAACCTGTTAAAAATTGCTTGTCCAACTGCAAACAAACTGTAGCTAAACGTGTGATGACGGCTACACGATGCTTCACTAAGTATGCTTGGTTTGCTTCTTCTTGACCCGGAAAAGCCTGAAATAAAAACATAGGTAAACGTTTGGCGATTGCCTCAGTAATCGTGATGCCACCCGGCTTCGTCACAAGTAAATCCGCCGCCGACATGTACAGATCCACCTGATCACAATATCCCAGCAAACGGACTGGCGATGCAAACAGGCGTTTACTAAGCCGCTCCAATAAAGCTTCATTTCGTCCCGTAAACACAACAAATTGAATACCAGAAATCGAGCTCATCTCCATCACCATTTGCTCCATAGGCCCGAGCCCCATTCCGCCACCCATAACCAACACGACTGGTTTCGTAGCAGATAAAGCCAGTTCCCGGCGTGCTTGCTCCCGAGGGATTGATTGATAGTACCTAGGCTGGATAGGAATTCCGGTTTCGATTACTTTACATCCTGATTTCCATGTAAGTTGCTCCATCTGTTGCTCATCTAACAATTTTTTCGGTACACATAAAACATCTGGCACCTGTACCACCCACATAGGATGAAGTTCATAATCCGTAACCACCCCTACTGTGGGAATATCCCTCCATATTGGTGGTAGCAATAAGAGAGAGAATGGGTGCGTAGTCACAATCCGTGTGGGATTAAATTCATTTAATAAGGACAGGACTTTCTTCCGAATTGTGCGCCCCAATTTTTCAATAATTTCACTAGATAATTGCCGTATCACTTTCGATTGATAAGTCCAGTCATAAAGATAATGATAAAAAAATGGAACCTTTGCCAACATCCCGTGATAGCCTGATTGCACTAGGGGATGAAGGGACTTAGGAATCAACTGTAATAGGTCAACTGTCTCCGCTTCCACGTCCGGCACTTTACTAAATTCCGCTTCCAACGCTTGGGCAGCGGCGTTATGTCCTGTACCAAAGCCCATGGTAAGCAGTAAGACTCGCTCCATCTTGGATGACTCCCCCTTAAATATGCTACCCCCATTATACTAGTTTCCACTCAAAAAACTGCTGTTTTTCTTTATTTTTTAAGTCAGCGGTTCTTTGAAAGCGCTTCCATCGACATCCGCACTAACTCTTTTACCAGAATTCCACCCATCGTTCCACCTATCTTACCTGCATCCTCCGCCCGCATCGATCGATTCGATCCTTTGCTTTGATAAGGAATATCAAGTTGCCTCGCTATCTCCACTTTGAGATCCTCTCTATTGGTAAAGGCGGTTCCTAACTTGCGATTTAACACATCTGTTTGGAGCTGATCCATCTCAGGCCTAGCTGACCCTACTAACAAGCGTTTTCTTTTGCGCGCCATAAACATTCCTCCCTTTTCGTTATTGTGTGTCATCTAGAGAATTTTCATGAGTACATAAAAAACCATTCCTCCACAAAAGGAATGGCTCGAAATAACAGCGATTACTTCATAAAAACATGATTACCAATGCGTTTCGTACTACTTTTCTCTGCCTTATTTGTCATCCATTTAGAAGTAGCTGTCTTAGGATTGTAATAATACAAAGCTCCATCTGTTGGATCAGATCCATTTAATGCCAACTTGGCCGCTTGATAAGCTTCAGCATCTGGCTTCAACCAGAACTGTCCATCCGAAACAGCCGTAAAAGCATTCTTTTGAAAGATCACTCCACGGATGCTTCGTGGAAATTTCCCTGATTCAGTACGGTTAATAATGACAGATGCAACCGCAACTTGGCCCTGAAATTCTTCACCACGAGCCTCACTATACACAGCACGAGCAAGTAATTCTACGTTGGATTTATTATCTATTTTACTATTATTACGATCTCTATTTATCTTTTGGTCTTTATGCGTAGACGTAGTGGTGATCTTCTTCTCTGGTGCTGCTTTCGCAATGGTCTCGCTCATCTCTTGATGCACAACATCAGTAGGAACCGACATCGAAAAAGGCACATCAGACTCTATATGAAAAACATTAGAAGATGTTTTTTTGGCAAAAACAGTGGTACAGGTCAGGGCAATCATCATCCCCAAACTGAACAGACCCCATCTGCGAACGAATCGTTTGATATCCATTCGTAGTTCCTCCTTCCAAATACGAAATTCGGTCGTCTTTGTTCAAAACATGTATTTCATTATATGAGACGAACTATACCTGAACAATAGGAAGTCATTCCCTGTAATCCATTTCCATTGACAAATAAAAAAACGGCCTCCTACATCTCATAGGAAACCGTTTTTTTATGATGATTGAATCTTAACCGCGAGCGGCAAGATAACGTTTATTTGCTTCATCCCAGTTTACTACATTCCAGAAAGAACCGATGTAGTCAGGGCGTTTGTTTTGGAACTTCAAGTAGTAAGCATGCTCCCAAACGTCTAAACCGATAATAGGGGTTGCACCTTCCATAATCGGGCTATCTTGATTCGCTGTGCTGGTAACAAATAGCTTACCATCTTTAAATGCGAGCCAAGCCCACCCAGAACCAAAACGTTTCACTGCAGCATCTGCAAAGAGCTTTTTAAACTCTTCATAACTACCAAATGTTTCTTTCATAGCGGTTGCTAGTTCGCCAACTGGCTCTCCGCCACCGTTTGCACTTAAGATTTCCCAGAACAATGTGTGGTTTGCATGGCCACCACCATTGTTACGTACAACCATACGAATCGATTCTGGTAGAGAATCCAATGAAGCAATCAAATCTTCAACCGATTTTGAAGATAGTTCTTCATGCGCTTCTAATGCTGCATTTAAGTTGTTTACATATGTAGCATGGTGACGATCGTGGTGGATCTCCATGGTTAGAGCGTCGAAGTGTGGTTCTAAAGCGTTAAAAGCATAAGGTAACGCTGGAAGTTCATGTTTCGCCATAATAATAAGTCCTCCTTTTATGCCTCACTCATTGTTGAACAGTTGAAACAACATACAAGCTGCCCATATCTATTATGCTTAAAATGATTTCCGTTAGTCAATGTTGAATATATCCAGAATTTCCGTCACATCATTCAAAATGTAATCTGCCGCAAGCTCCTCAAACTTACTTCGTGCAGCTTTTCCCGTAAGTCCTGTTAACGTCGCAGCAAAATCACATCCCATTTTTCTAGCCGCTAAATAATCGGCAATCGAGTCCCCTACGATTAAGATTCGTTTCCCTTGCTTCGGAGGAAGTGGAAGGGATAACTGTACACACTCCTCCACTGTCGATTGCTTCGTTAAATATCCTTTCACATATGTAAAGGGGCCTGGCTTTCCCAGAGGTGCATAGTGTGGATAAGCTTGTTCAGCCTCCACTACATCCGTTGCACTAACAATGCGATTTTCTTCAAAATAATCATATAGACCCAGTTCTTTTAAAGGAATTTCCGTCTCTATCGTGGGGCGACCCGTTCCAATTCCCAGCCCGACCCCTTGCTTCTTTAACTTTTCTATCGTACTACGAATGTTTGCCGGTTCAGCTAAAGCAATCTCTTGATATACATACCCTTTCTTCCCTCTCACCCTCGGCACTTGTGTAGATAACTCCTCACCCAAGTACCACTCTTGGAACACAGAATGTCCGATCCTCCACAAATCACTATTGCGAGAAAATAGCCTTGTCTCAACACCTAAACCTTGCTTGGAAAATAGATTAAAGTAACACAACAACTCTTGTCGATTTAACTTAGCCTCGTTTTCTTCAAAGAAATGAAGGAAATTTTTAAAATCGGGTTGAAAAGGTAGACGATGTTGTCTCATTAGGTTTCCACATTCTCGTAAAACATTTTCATCGATTCCCTCGCGTAGCCACAAGGTAACCTTCTCTTCCTCCACTTTCTTTACATCCCTAAGTAACAAACATAGTTGCACAGTAAAAGTGAGATATACCATATCCCAATTCGCATTAATACCGCGATCCTTCATCCATGTTAGCACCTGATCATCACAAAAAACTTCTCGACGAATTCGGCGAATCTCTTCTTCCGTCGGATTTACAGTAAAATATTCCCCGCTCATCCCTAAAAAATGAGATCCATAAAGTAATTCCCATACTGCTAAGGCTGAAGTATCAAAACAACGCTCTTCACTTAAGAAAACTCCATCTACATCAAACAATACGAGATCATATATCATGTAAACACCCTATCCATGGAATGATTATTTTAAGGCTATATCGCTTTATTGTAATGAAACACATATGCCTAGACAAGTATTCTTCATAACTTCATCCTATTTTCTAATATAATTATTTATTTATTCTAAATAATCGGGTATTATGGAATCATAGCAAAGATAAGGAGAGGAACAGAATGAAAACACGTCATTGGTATTCTTGGGTAACGCTTGCTCTCATTTTCACCCTCATCATCGGGCTATATCAGCCCACCGAAGCTCAAGCCGCATCAGCTCCCGATTATAAAATTGAGATTAACAAAAAAACAAACTACCTCTATTTGTTCAATGGGAAAACCGTCATCAAAACATATCGAGTCGCCACTGGTAAGACGAAAGCACTTACCCCTGAAGGAACATTTCCTCTCGCGGTCAAAATTGTGAAGCCTGGTTGGAAAGGGATTCCGGGTGGGGTTCCGAACAACCCTTTAGGTGAACGTTGGAACGGAATCAGTGTAAATGGTGATAATGGCCGTATGTATGGAATCCACGGAACGAATAATCCAAAATCGATCGGCACTCACGCCTCAAGTGGCTGTGTGCGCATGAAAAATAGTGATGTCATGGATTTGTACAGTCGTATCTATGAAGGAACGCCGGTATGGATTCACAGTGGAAAAAGCAATAAAATCTGGCGTGGCAATGCATCCGTTGGGTTAAAAACAGCCTCTGGAACGCTAAAAACAACCACAAGGGTAAATGCTCGTACAGGTCCGACTACAGGATCATTTATTGTTACAACACTAAAATCGAAAATGAGTCTACCCCTCATCGGAAAATCAGGTGATTGGTACCAAGTAAAGTTATCAAACGGTCGTAAGGTGTTTGTTCATAAAAACTATAGCACAGTCTCTACCCCCACGCCCCCTAACAACGGAAAAGTAACCGTATTTGTGGATGTCGCCAATATCCGCTCAGCACCGTCTATGTCAGGCGCGATAGTAGGAAAAGCAAAGCAGGGTACTTCTTTTACGAAGATAAGTATGAAAGGTGATTGGTATCAAGTCAAGTTGTCGAATGGGAAGATTGTTTATTTGCATAAAACGGTAGCCAAGTGACCATTTCCCCCGTCAAATGTCACGTAATTGTTGCATTCTTCACTCTAAAAAGGATTTTCTGTATTGTACAGTGAATATCTTAGACTGCTTTATCTTTCTCATCATCTAGGAGGTAACAGAATTGAAATTCACAAAATGGTTACTCGCATTCGCACTAGCATTTACCGTTTTACTAGGAGGTTTCATCCCAGCTTCAACGGCACAAGCTGCAACGCCGGATTATCAAGTGGAGATCAATAAAAAGACCAATAAGCTATATCTTTATCAAGATGGAAGAGTTACTAAAACATATCCTGTCGCAACAGGTAGAACCAAGGACCTTACTCCAGAAGGCACTTTTACCATGGTAGTTAAGATTGTCTCTCCCGGTTGGAAAGGGATACCAGGTGGTGTACCGGAAAACCCACTCGGCAAGCGTTGGATGGGCTTTTCAGTTAATGGTGACTCAGGTCGTACCTACGGAGTTCACGGAACAAATCAACCTGCATCGATTGGTACAAATGCGTCCAGCGGCTGTGTCCGTATGGGGGAAGCAAATCTACTTGAACTCTATAAACTGATTCCAGAAGGGACACCGATTTGGATTCATAGTGGAAAATATACAAAGAAATGGCGTGGAGATTCTTCCTATGCCGTTCAACCCTCTTCTGGACAAGTAAAAGTAAAAGGAAATAAGGTTAATATACGAACCGGCCCTTCTACAGGATCATTTACCATGGAGCAAGTAAGCAATGGGCTCGTTTTAGAAAACATCGGATACATCAAAGACTGGTATCAAGTGCGTCTTCAATCAGGAAAAGTTGGCTTCATCAATAGCTCCTTTGCCACAAAACTGGAAGACCCGAAACCGTCCAGTAACTTTACCGATGCAACCGGCAAGGTTGTAGCCATAGAGAATATCGTGAATGTCCGGTCCAATCCTTCGCTAAGCGCTTCCGTCATCCAGCGAGTATCCAAAGGTACCACAATGACCCTCACAGGGGTTAGTAATGAATGGTATCGAATCAAAACATCCTCCGGTACTACTGCTTATGTCCATAAGAGCGTGGCAAAAAAGGGATAAAAGAAAGCTACTGGTGTTTTTTCTACCAGTAGCTTTTTAAATGGCATCTTCCACAACAGCCACATCAATTCAATAGATTCTGAAATATTTCCATGTGTCTTATGCGCACATCCTCGGATAGATATGGATTTGTACATTCAGATATTCCTAACAGGCGCTGTTTCCCGTGCTCTTTGATGTATCCATCGATTTGGGAATCACGCTCAGCTTGATCGATAAATTGATTCTCATGAATCAAGATACCCCATTCATAATAAGTTCCTTCTTTCCACGCTTCATGATTATTCCCCTGATCTGCGTGTCTCCTGAAAAAACTTAGTGGTTCTGCAATGTATATAAAATCTCCGTTACTAAGTAAGGTCAACCAGCTAGATATGTCGACAAGTGCAAAATATCGAATCCCCTGATAGTTCGCCCAGCCTTGCGATAACGCACTTTTCCGAAATAAAGCCGTTGTAGGCTCTCCAATAAAGTTGACGCGGTGCTTCATGAAAAAGGCCCCAAAATCTTTTCCATTTGCGATAGTGTCATGAGAAAATAATTGCCTACTAAATCCTTCGGTAGGCAAGGCATTTCCATTTGCATCAATAAGTTCCCGATAGGAGGTAACCAGCGAAACATTGGGATACTTTAAAAAATAGTCCATCATTTTGGTTATCTTCTCTGTATGAAAAATATCATCATCCATCAAGAAATTAATGAACTCCCCTGAAGCTAATTGAAAGCATTCCGCCATATTATCATAAGGCACACCCGCTGTTCTTCTAAAGTACTTTATGTGATCATATTGCTTTAAATAGGGTCGCAACATATTTTCTGTTTCGTCATTCGTACTATCGTCACCTATAATAATTTCGATATTCGGATACGTTTGAGAAAGTGCACTATGTAAAGCTAGTTTCAAATACTCCGGACGATTATAGGTCGGTATTAAAATACTCACCTTCGGAAGACTCTTATCTTTCCATAAATCCATATCCATGCCCCCTTTGAGATCAACATCTCGAGCCTCTCCTATCATGTATATAGATGGTTCTTTTCTCTTATGTCTTAAACCCATGTTAAGGGTCATATTCCACAGCATTCCCCCATATTATGTGGTATGTGACTTCATGGAGAGGGGCTTGAAAATGATATACACGCATAAAGATCAGTCAAATACAGATTCGAATGCAGAACTATATCTCGAGTTATTAAAAAAGACGATTCTATTTGAAATTTGGCTTGAAGTTGAAAGAAATTTTTACAACCCAGATAACATCGTATTTGACCCTACAAAAGAAAAACGGCAAAAAGGGTTAGATTGGCCCTCCATTGCGCACAGTATGATTGGCCGAGAGCGTATGAATAACTTACATCAATGTATGGATTCCGTAATAAAAGAAGGCATTCCAGGTGATTTCATTGAAACAGGAGTTTGGAGAGGCGGATCATGTATCTTTATGAGAGGATTTTTAAAAGCTCATCAGATTACAGACAGAACCGTTTGGGCCGCTGATTCATTCGAGGGATTACCAATGGCTGATCCAAATTATCCTGCTGATCAACACTCCTTAAGCGTTTCTTTCCATACGATGAACTTTTTAAAGGTTTCATTGGAAGAAGTACTTGAGAATTTTAGAAAATATGACTTACTAGACAGTCAAGTTGCATTCTTAAAAGGTTGGTTTAAGGACACCTTGCCAGCCGCTCCGATCCAAAAAATTGCGATTGCTAGACTAGATGGAGATATGTATGCCTCGACTTGGGATGCCTTAAGCAATCTCTATGACAAAGTCTCTCTAGGTGGCTATGTGATTATTGATGATTACTTCTTACCCTTCTGTCAGGAAGCAGTACATGATTTCCGAAATCAATTCAACATAACAGACCCTCTGATCGATATCGATGGATCTGGTTCTTATTGGCGGAAAACAAAAGAGCGCTCCACAGTAAGTCCTAATCAATCGCAACCGCAACAACAACAACAACAACAACAACAACAACAACCTCCTACTGGTTTCCCTAGTGGTTTCTATAATTAACATACAGAACTAAAAATCGCCTATCGTAAAAGCGGCTTGATATCCGCCGTCCTTTACAATAGGCGATTTCTTATTTTTTTGAATTCTTATTAAATATTTCTAGATACCTCACACGCACCTCTTCTGTGATATACGGATTGATGCATTCAGATATGCCATACACAAACTGCTCTCCATGTGTTTGGATATACGCATCGATTAAAGCCGCTCGTTCGGCATGATACTCATCAAGAAAATGACTATCATGAATCAACGTTCCTAATTCATAATAGGCCCCCTGCTGCCACTGTAGACTATGATTGCCTTGACCCGAGTGGATTCGAAAACAACTTAATGGTTCTACAATATATACAAAATCCCCCTTAGTAAGTAAGGTAAGCCAGCTAGCCATGTCTACCAGCGCAACATATTGAATCCCTTGATAATTCGCCCAACCTTCCGAAAGATCCCTTTTTCTAAATAACGGAGTCGTGGGTTCGCCTATAAAATTAACTCCATTCCTCATAAAAATCGTTCCTAATTCCTTCCCGTTAAACACTGTGTCCTGCGGGGCGATATGTTTATGAAAACCCGGTATATGAATGATATTTCCATTTTCATCTATCAAGTCCCTGTATGAAGTAACTAATGAAACATTCGAATTTCTGAAGAAATAGCCCATCATTTTCTCTATCTTCTCTGGATAAAAAATATCATCATCCATTAAAAAATTAATAAATTCTCCAGATGCTAATTGAAAGCATTCTGCCATATTATCAAAAGGCAAACGAGCAGTTCTTTTTAGATACTTAATAGTTGGATACTTCTCTAAATAAGGTTGTAACATATCGCTTGTCTCGTTATTCGTACTATCATCACCGATAATAATTTCGATGTTCGGATACGTTTGGGCCAATGCGCTATCTAAGGCCAACTTCAAATAATGAGGACGATTATAGGTGGGGATTAAGATACTCACCTTTGGAAAGCTTATTTTCCACTGATCCATGCATATACCCTCTCTTCATCATCATTCTCATTCTATGTATCTTATTCTTCTTTACAAATATACGTTCCTCGATATAATAGGTTTATCCATTACAGAAAAAAATTATCGTTTTTTTTAATATTTTAGTTGACTAGGGTGGATTACTAATGTAATATCATAAACAAGGATTACAACAGTAATCTCAGAAAGGAGAAAAACAAATGGGAGATTTACCGAAGATATCTCAATCCGAGTGGGAGATCATGAAGGTTCTTTGGGCAAGATCACCGCTGACAGCCAATGAAGTAATCGAGACTCTTGCGGTACATACCGACTGGAAACCGAAAACCATTCGAACGTTAATCAATCGATTGGTTCAAAAAGAAGCGATTTCGTACCATCAGGAACACGGTAGTTCCTATGCGTACTATCCGTTGGTTTCGCAAGCAGAATGTGTCCAAGAAGAAACAACCTCGTTCCTCAAGCGCGTCTCTGGTGGAGCACTAAAGCCGTTCCTAGTGAACTTTCTACAAAAAGAAAAACTATCCACAGATGAGATTAACGAACTAAAACAGATTCTCGATGAAAAGGCTGACAAGTAGCATCGGCAGTAATGAAAGAAGGGAAAAAACATTGTGAACACTATGTACACCTATCTCCAGTACTTTTTTGATTGGGTATTAGATGCATCGATCATGGCGAGTGTGTTAGTTGTCCTCGTTTTATTGATGAAGGGGCTATTACGAGACAAGTTAACAATACGGTGGCAGTATCTGTTATGGACCATCGTCATGGTACGATTGCTTCTCCCATGGGCACCAGAGAGTTCGTACAGCATTTACAACTTTCTTCCCTCGATTCAGGATGTCTCTTCCTTGTTCGATCGTGCTGTTCCTAGTGAAGAAACCGCAACAACAGATGTCTCAACATCCGAGAAAGCTATGTCTTTTTCCGAAAAGAACGCTATGCTTCCAGTGATAGGGGGGCAACAGCAAAACCCATACAGTATTTCTTATTATATCCCGAGTGCTCCTAGCGATATCACTCTCTTATATGTCTGGCTTTCTGGTGTCGTCTGTCTGAGTGTTTTACTCATTTTTATCAATAAACGCATTAACTCGGACCTTAAAAAACAACCGCTTATCACGGATGAACGAGTCGTTCAGGTACTTGAACAATGCAAAAGGGACATGTCGATGATGGATCAACTAAAAGACAGCGTTACGTTTAAATACGTTAAGTTCCCTGAAAAGATTGATCCTAGTAAAATCGTGAAGTTCCCGTATGGTGAGAAGAAGAATTCAGAATATCAGTTCTTCAAAATTAGTGAGTAATGAAGAGTTGCCGTTAGTTAGCGATGACTAGCAATCTAACAGTAGACCTTATGGGCGGGTCTACTGTTTTTCTATAAAAAAATCCTCCCCTATCCGGGCAGGATCGCTCACTGTCATGCTCTTCTCTTGAGTTTCCAGACATCTTTCTTAATTTCCACTTGCTGATCGTTAAGAAACTCCATGTTTTCTTGGAAGGATGCGATATCCTCTTTAACCTCATCGACTTTTACGTTTAAATCAGCAATACCCTCGCTGTTTTTGATTACCTGTTCTCTTACAGAGTTCAGTTCAAGTTTGATTTCATCCACCTTAGACTCAAGGCTATCAAAACGGGTGTCCATTTTATCAAAACGCGCGCCCATCTTGTCTAGGCCCTCCGTTACTTTTACTTCCATATTATCAAAACGAGAATCCATACTATCCAATCGCGAAAGAATTTTGTCTAAAACATCTTGGAATTTATCCATTCATTGATGCCTCCTTTTTACTAACAAATCTTCATATTGCGGATAAGACATTCATTTCTTATATAAAACAGTATCACGTGTTGTGTTTCTGTTTTTCGTTCTCTTTTTCCATGTTGCATCCACTTCGAAAAAATCCTCTGCTGAAACCATATCACATAGTTGACAATGTCTACAATACAAAAAAACCGAGCCTCTTTCTGTAAGGATCTAAACAACCAAAATCCTCTGATATCGATTGATATCCTCCGATTCTTGAAACGGTACACCATTCACCTCTACCCATGAATGAGACGAAAAAGGAGCTAGCTTCACTCCTACACACCAATCAATTGCTTTTCCATTCATGAAAGCTAGTAACACAAATGCTAACGATTCTTCTAGACAAGCAACTCGCACAAAGAAAAGGTTTATCATCTATAACAGAAGAAGAAGCACTACAAGTTTGGCGAGCTATTCAGAAAGCAAAGCCCTTATCTTTCGGCTAAAACCTTGCAAGCTTCATCCTTATTAAACCCATTATCCATAAGGTCTATTAGCTCGCATGCTGTTTCATTTAGAGCATAATATTCGTTCGACTTCATGTCTAATAAAATGGTTGTCCCCTCTACCTGACTCTTGATCACATGGGATTGGAACATCCTTTTCCCTCCTTAAAGTCCTCAGCCACATCTCGACTGCCATCGTAAAGTCAAATTCCCATAACGGAACATAAAGCCCCATGTTCATTTTCTCCATCGCTTCATGAAATTGCTGTATCTGTATAACCCCCATATCAGCTAAAATCATCGTATCCATCTGTTCTCGGAGAAGTTGATAGTTTTGTTGATAGCCTCGATATAAGTCCGTTGTGTAATTTCCTTTGGTATTCCTTTCTAATAGCACAGTTGGAAGTTCTGGAAAGGCTTGTTTGATTAAGGGTTTTAGACAGTTAGGATTCATGCGTTCATATTCATAAATAGAGAAACAAACTCTCACGACATCATCATCCAGAAAGGGGAAATAAATCGTCTTCCCGATTGACTCAGCTAATTGAGAAGTTAGACGACAAGTTTTCGCCGTATCCCATAAATCGATCCAGCTACTTTGTTCTACTCTGTACGGAACTTTCTCCGTAATCCAGTCTCCACGGAAATATGATGGTCTTCTAATCGAACGAAACAGAGATAAAGGAGATCTCTTCTTATTCCGAGACCAGCGAAAAAAATGACTCCAAGCAATGAAAAAAGGAGCTTTCCTTAGATACGAGAGAGGTGAGCATAGCACAGCGTCTCCTCCTTCTCCACTTACATGATGTAGAGAGACTTGGCTCAAATAATGCATCGTTTCGGCAGATGAAAACCAGAAATCGATTGGTTCATCCGTTAAAGGAAGTTCTACATTTGAGTAGTGTAACGGATGATCCTCTACAATCACTTGCGGAATCTCCTTTTGTTGACAAATAAGCCTAGCAATCCGAACATCTTCTGTTTCATTGGGATAAGACAAAGTAAAGGCGGTCACTTGCTTCTGCTTGGTTGCTAGAATCGTAAGTGGTGTCGAATCGAGCCCACCACTACAATCGCTACTAAGTTGGTGAGGAAGTTTTTCGATCACCTCTAGTAATGACTGACGAAACAAAGAAGTCCCTTCTTCTAGATTGAGATATGGTTGTGATATCGATAAAGGAAATATCTTTACTTTATCAGAGGACAAAATAACTCCATGAGCAGGCTTGATATATTCAATTCCTTTAAATAGAGAAAACGACTTCCCGCCAGACTGTAGATATGTGGCTACTGCCTGTTGGTCTAGCTCTGCACCGAGAATCTTCTTGAGCCAAATCTGGCGAGTAGAAATATATAAGGCATCCTCTGTTCCGGCAACAAACAAGGGATAGAAATTTGCGAGATCAGGGGTTACGACTATTGTTGATCCACGTATATCCACTTCGATCTCTTGGGCAGGAATCAGGATTCTCGCCTCTCCATGCTTGGTCACTATGGCTAACATCTTTGTAATCACGCTCCATTTGTTGTAAAGGTTTGAGATACACCTCAGACTGTAGACCATCTGCCAATTATCAAAGGTTGTCTACAGTCTGAGGTGTGCAAATGCTGTATTTGCACACCTAGGGTAGGAACTAGCTGTAGTATTTTTTCATGTCAGCAGTGTCTAATTGTTCACTTCCCAAAGTCAGTTTTTCAAAAGAGCCAATCTTCACTACTTTAGGAGCTTGATAAACCTTCTTTTCTTGCTTTTTCATCTGTTTTCACCTCCTCTCCAATGTAACGATTAATCCTTGAAGAACTGGTTTCATTTGACTTATTCCAATTTTACCGTCTTCTCCCCATTGCTCCACAAACTGCTTGAGATGTAGTAACGCTGGCTGACTGGTAGAATAGGCTTTTCCATATCGATCTACAAAAGCTAGTCCATTAGATACGAGTCCGAATCCTGATATTTCACCAATTGAACCTGTAAATCTACCCTTTGCTCGCTTCCATATAAAATAGGCGCGAAAATCTTCATATTCTGTCTCTTTAAAAACTTGCTCTTGATATTCCGCTTGTTTCATATAAAGGAAATGCTCTTTTGGATCAAGAGACGGATCATCTGTGCTAAACCAGAAGAACGACCGATCTGGACCTTTTTCTACAAAATCAGCTTCTAAAGCAGGTCCTAGCAAATCATAATCGTCGGGCTTTTCTCTCATCGAGATATAAGACCCTCGCTCGATCTGCTTTCCTACAAGGACTCCTTGTTCCTTCCTAAATTGGGTTGTGACCATTGTATCCGCCATATCTGCCATCAAGAAAGAAGAGACAAGAATCCCGCCTTCAACTAGTTGATCCACCCATGCTTGAGGCATTTTATCTGGTGTTGCCCAAGCAACAATTCGATCATAAGGAGCTCCTTCCGCCCATCCTAATCTACCATCTTTCACATGAAACTCAGCATTACGCCCAACAAACATCCCTCTCGCTCGTTCCGTTAAACTTGGCTCTATATCAAGAGATACAAGCTTTCCTGTCTCTCCTATCAACTCCAGCAAAAGAGCAGCAGTATAACCTGAACCCGTTCCTAATTCTAAAACCTTGTTTCCTTCTTCCACAGCAAGTAGTTCCAAGTCACCCTGTATCGCAAATCGGGCTGTCGACTGTTGAAGAACCTTCCCATCTTGCTTTATATAGAAATCCTCATCTACTCTCTCCATTGCTTGTCCTACTTCCATAAACAAACATCCCCCTTAGTAAAAATGGTTTTTTCTATCTAGTAGGATGATCTCCTCCTTTCATATCTGTAATAGTTGGCAAGGAACGCTTTCGACACTGCGGGCATTGATGGACCGAAATATCCGGGTCGATTATGTTCCCGCAGGCACAAGCTGAATTATTGTGCTCCAGTACCATATCAGGCAAATTGATTTCAACACCATTACACACGATCTGAGCATAATGGATATCTCGATTCGATCTTACAATCGCATAGATAGTAAAGAGATGAATGGGGACTTTAGGAGAATTCTTCATAGATGGCACCCCTTTCACGTGAAAATATCATATGACTTCCCTTTAATCACCGACTTGCCATTCGACTGGACATACGTAATATGATTCATCGGGATTATCAACTTCTTGTCATCCGTCGTGTACAAGACCACTTTGTGATACACAGCCTTTGGCTCATAAAATAGCGAGACCTGGATATTCTTTTGTTCGTTGTCATCTTTCGCGTAACGGATCACATGCTCTACCTTTTGCCCTTCAATTTGAATAGATAGCAAACAAGCACCTCCCTATGTTGATAGCAAATACATCTACTTTCCAAAGTTAATTTATAATTTTCAGATAAAATAGTCAAATATCTGAAATTAGCCTGATCTACGGTATTTTTTCGAAGTTATAAGAGATAACCGTTAGATATATTACCGAATTAACAAACAATTGCAGCAGGTATTCGCAAATTGGAAGCGAATTTGAGTAGCGACAAGCATAAATCGACAAAAATTTTTTTTCTGAAAGGAGATTACACGATGAACAACCAATGGGACCGGATTGAACTAGGCAAGTTTCTAGCAAAAGCGAGAAAGGCAAAAAGAAAGCGCCAGAACGACTTGGCGATTCGAGGGAAGCTATCTGTTTCAACTGTATGTAGTTATGAAAAAGGGAAACAAACCATTAATGAGGGGCACCTATCCCTGATTTTACAGCAACTTGATCTGACATTAGAAGATGTCTCACGCTTTCGGCAATCATCGTTTCAACCACTCGAAAACCAAACAGTCGATACAACAGAAGAAGAGGAAATTCGTTTGCGATTAATCTCAGTAGAAAACATTATTTCATTAGTTGGTGCGAATGAAGGGCTTAAGAAGCTGGCAGAGCTCAAAATCTCGGCTGATGACCCTATACAAGTAGACCTTCTCTACTTACGCGGAAAAGCATATTCCAAAAAGAAAAATTGGAAAAAAGCTCACAAAAATTTCTTTGATGCAATTCAGCTTATTAATCAAAAACATCCGGACAAACTCGAGAGCAATTTAAAAACAACTTGTTATCATGAACTAAGCAGGATTGAACATCTGCAAAATAATTTACATCAAGCAATCAAATACTCCAAGGATGCACTTAAATATTTCCTTTCAGAAGGTGAAAGACAATATCTAAGAAAGTTGGTGCTCATTTCACAAGTCATTTTCAATCAAAAATTAAAAAACTGGGAAGGGGCACAACTCAAGTTAGAGGAAATCGCTAGTTTGCCTGACGAGAGAGCAGAATTCTATTTCCCATTAAGTGAAAGCAATGAAATTAACTTGAATATCTTTGAGTTAAATGCTTCTGTGCTCGCTAAAATAAACAAACGGACACTAGCCATTCAATATGCTTTAAAGGGAATTGAGATGGCTCGTCTGGATAAGATGTATGAACGATCCTTTGAACTGTTTACCACCTTAGGAAGTATCTATATGGAGTCCAATAAGTTAAACCTAGCTCAAATTTGCTTTGAAACTGCCTTAAAATTAGAAAAGCATATTCAACGGAAATACCTTCTCGCTTATATTTACACGCAATTAGGAATGTTGTACGATAAACGTAAAGAAATACAACTTGCGGAGGATGCTTTTAAAGAAGCTGTAAAGTATAGTAGAGAAATTGATGATGCTTACTGGGAAACTGAAGCGCTTATCTCTTTAGGTAAGTGTTACGTAGAGCACGGTAAGTATCAACAATCTGCCTCCCTGTTAAAGAAAGCTCTCTCACTAGCTGAGCAACATGCATTTACTGATCAAGTAGAGCGTTTGAACCTACTCTTGGGGCATTGCTTAGATGCAACTGATGATCCTCAGTTTGAAAAATATGCGTTGAACTTCTTTCGTTCCAATGTAAAAAAATCATTAAGAGGAGTTATAGGGGGTGAAGATGAGATGAATGCTAGAAAAAATAACGTTGGTGATCCACCAGAGGCTTAAATCGGCTAATTCTTGAAACTAGAAGGTATGGGAGATGAATATTAAAGACAACTCTGGTGATCCGCCAGAAGGCTAGAAATATAAGATATAACCAGCTTATCTATCTGACTATATCTTATATTATAATTCATTCAGCTTTTACATTAAGAAGGTGCTACCACTGAGGATAGCACCTTCTTAATGTAGATCAATCTTCCTACTCACGATATCCCAAAGTTATCTACTATAGCCAACAAACTGAACAAGAGCAGGGAGAGTCTATTCGACCATTGCGATGTTAGCAATCCTACTTAGCGTAGGGCGCTTTTGGTGCAACTTGTCTGAGCGTTTTGTGCGAGTTTTGCACCTGCCCTAGCTACGGATTGCGGAGCGGACAGTCTCCACTTCCTTGCCGGATCGGTATTTGAGCAGTGGTCGAATAGACCTTCCCTACTCCCACAATGCAGGTCTAATCTTACATGTTGATTCTAAAAAACGGGGGGCTGCATTAACTTGAATATCGCCATACCATTACCGAAGGACTATTCCTTTGAAAAAACAGCACACCGAGTAAAGAAATTTGAAAAAACAACCGAGATAGAACATGATGGAAAACTATGGCGAGCCCTTCGTCTTTCTTCTAGGTCAATTGTGGCAGGCGTCTGTTATAACCAAGGCAAACATTTGCTTATAGAATCTCATGATGATTTAAGTTCGGCTGAGAAAATAGAGCTGGAGAAATGGATGACATATCGTTGGGCTACGGATGTAGATTTATCTGACTTTTATATGAAGATGTCCAAACATCCCGTACTTTCTACCATTGTTCAGGAACGCATCGGCTTACATATTGTTCGTGATCCCGATTTATATGAATGTCTCATTCGAACCATTATCTCTCAGCAACTCAACCTTGCATTCGCAGGTACTCTGATTAATCGGTTCATTGATCAATTTGGTGAAAAGATTTTATATATGGATAAGTGGTTCCCTGTATTTCCAACAGCGGATCAGATAGCAGGTTTACATTATCAAGATCTTACTAATTTGCAAATGACTCTACGAAAGGCAGAGTATATTATCGATCTGTCTCGATCTATAGTAGAAGGAAAAATGGATTTATCATTACTCCGTAAAAAATCGAATGAAGAAGTGATGGACTACTTACTATCATTTCGAGGAATCGGGAGATGGACAGCAGAATGCCTCCTTATCTTCGGATACGGTCGATCTAACTTATTGCCAGGCGCTGATATCGGGCTTCGCAATGCACTTCAAATGGTATACAACCTGAAAACACGGCCTAATGAAGCCGACGTGAGAATACTAGCTAGAGATTGGGGACCATATGCAAGCTATGTTACCTTTTATCTCTGGGACTTCGTAGCCCAGCAGAAGAAGCACCCAAAGAAGTAGCAGAATCTCTCTAAAAAAAGCTATCTACAAGTAACGTTCTACTCGTGGATAGCTCTTACATCATGCAAATAGTCTACTCATTACACTCAATCTTGTCTTCAAAGTTAGAAGAATGCATATAGGTATCTGCCCACCAATTATGAACCACATACCATTTATCTGATCCGTTTACCATTTCACCCTTAACAGCACCTGCAAACATATGCGTACCATAAAATAGCTTCGTTGGCAGACTTTCATGAGGCTTAGAAGAAAGGGACGGAGCCATTAGAGAGACAACCCCACCTTTATCAGCCACTTCTTTTTTGATCGTTGCATTAAACTGGATATCAGCTCGTGTACACGTATGATCTTTCCCTGTATATAGAATCGGTTCATAAGGAGCCGGCTCCTCACTAGCAAATGCTTGTCCGCCCATTGCCATGCCTATTACCGTACAACATCCCATTGCCAATAGTACAAGTTTCTTTTTCAACTAAATCACTCCCTCTTAATATATGGTGAAACCTCTATTCAATATAACGAATCATATTTACTTAAAACAGTTCGCAAAGTTGCATAAAAAATAATAAAACGACACAAGATCCACACGAAACTCAAGTATTTTGGTTATCATAAGAGGAAGAATACAAACATTGGAGAAAATACGTTATGAAAACCGGAATTGTATTCAAGTTATTTTCATTTACAACAGGATTGTGCATGCTGATTATCGCAACGATTTTTATCGGGCAAACCGTCTTCTTTAAAAAGTATTATGAAAATCAAAAAGTAGCAAATACGAAAGAACGTATGGTAGCCTTACAGAAGAAATTCGAGGCAGCAAACTTCTCTAATATTAAAGACCTTAAACAAGAGTTTTATCGTGATGGCACTTGGGTGACCATCTTGGATGATCAAGGAAAGATGGTATATTCCGATGACTTTACCCTAGAAGTCCAAGTGGATGACAAACGGAACCATGCTAAGAAAGAATCACGAGTCTTGAAGCTACCCCTGTATTATTTTTTTACGGTAGACGAGATAAGGAATGAAGAATCTGTAAAAGTAGGAAATGAAATCAACCTGGGTGGATTCGAAAAAAACGACACTTTTATTCCCACATGGGTCGTAATCGGAAATAAAGACCAGAAGGCGAAACGGAATGAACTGTTAGAGAAGAAATTACAACAAGACACAAGAAAGATAGACGGTCAGACCACATTAATCGGGACTATCCGTCATGTAGAATTTCCGACTATGTCATCTAGTTATATTTACTCAAACAGCCTATTCCTTGAAAGAATCGTATCTTTTCAAGGAACCATGGCCATGAAAAAGCCACCCCGTATGTATACAGAGTCCACCGAATTAGCGGAAGAAAACGTAGACGGGGATGGTGTTAGGTATAAATTCTTAACACAACCATTTAAAGGTCCCGAAGGAAAAACGTATTACATTAGCGCTATGACTTCACTGCAGCCTGTTAGCGAAGCGGTTCAAATGTTGGAAGGGTATTATATTTATCTCATTATCTTAGTACTCCTTCTTACGATGCTTCTTTCCTTTTATTATTCAAAACGAATTGCACGCCCTCTCCTTCAAATCAATAAAACGACGCAAAAGATAGCACACCTTGATTTTTCAGAGATGGTACCCGTTCATTCGAAAGACGAAATCGGGGATTTATCAAAAAACATTAATGAGCTATCGAGTAAATTACAGTCATATATCGAGAAATTACAGGATGATATCGAAAGGGAAAAACAGTTAGAGGAGACTAGAAAAGAATTTATTGCCAGTGTCTCGCATGAACTGAAAACCCCTCTAAGTATTATGAAAAGCTGTGTTTCCATACTCAAAGATGGGGTTGCTGCTCACAAGAGTGGTCATTACTTTTATGCGATGGAAAAAGAAGTGGATAAGATGGATATGCTGATCGTGGATATGCTCGAGTTAGCCAAGTTTGAATCGGGCACATATAAAATGGATATGCAGTCCTTTTATATCGATGAATTAGTGGAACAAGTTTGTGATCAGCTATCATGGGAGATGGTAGATAAGCAATTGCAACTGGTTAGAGAGCTAGAACACGTTCAAGTCCTCTCCAATCAGAATCGGATTGAACAAGTACTTACCAACTTTATCACAAATGCCATTCGGTATACCCCAGAGCAAGAACGAATTATCGTATCAATCATAGAGGAAAACGAGCAGGTAAAAGTGTGTGTAGAAAATAAAGGGGCCCATATTTCGCAATCGCAAATCGATAAAATTTGGGATCGTTTTTATCGCATAGATGCCGCGCGTAAGCGTTCAACTGGTGGCACCGGATTAGGTCTAGCTATATCCAAAAAAATATTAGAATTGCATGGTTCATCCTATGGTGTACGAAACACAGAAGATGGCGTGCTATTTTATTTCTATTTAAAGAAAGCGTAGTAAAACAGCGGCTATAACGAAGGGATGTCCTTCTGTCACAGCCGCTGTTTCCACTTGCCTACTAGCCAAATCACACAGCTAACATCCGATCTAACGCCACTTTTGACCAATAAATCGTATCGGCATCCACTTCAATCTGGTTTACTGGATTGCCTTCGATGATGCTATCGAGTGCCCAAAGTAGATGGGGTCGGTCAATCCGGTTCATCGTAAGACAAGGACACATCGTCGTGCTAAGGAGCTGGATTTGTTGCTCTGGATACTCTTGTGCAAGACGTTGCACAAGGTTAACCTCTGTCCCAATCGCCCACTTCGTTCCCGGAGCGGCTGCAGCTACTTTTTTGATAATGTAATCGGTCGACCCGTTGTAGTCCGATGCTTGAACCACTTCAAAACAACACTCTGGGTGAACGAGAATGTTTATCTCAGGGTCTAGTTTACGCAAGCGCTCGATCTGCTCAACAGTAAACTTCTGGTGAACGGAGCAATGACCTTTCCAGAGGATCATCCGAACATCTTCTAAATTGCCTTTTTGCTGTTCGAACTCGCCACCTCCTGGACTCCAGATGACCATCTCTTCGAGTGGAACTCCCATTTCAAAGGCTGTATTACGCCCTAAATGTTGGTCAGGCAGGAAAAGAATGCGCTTTTTCTGTTCAAACGCCCATGTAAGCACCTGGTGCGCATTAGAAGAGGTACAAGTTGTTCCGCCGTGCTTCCCTACAAAAGCTTTAATCGCTGCAGTTGAGTTGACGTAGGTAACAGGGATCACAGTATCACCAAATTTCTCGGTGATCACTTCCCATGCTTCCTCTACATCTTCGATATCAGCCATATCGGCCATCGAACAACCTGCTTTTAGGTCGGGTAAAATGATGATTTGTTCATCTGCCGCTAAGGTATCTGCTGTTTCTGCCATGAAGTGAACTCCGCAGAAAATAATATATTTCGCATCTCTTTGCTCTGCGCCAATCCTCGCAAGCTTTAAGGAATCCCCACGATAATCAGCATGCCTGATAACATCATCCCGTTGATAGTGATGTCCAAGGATGACGAGATCATCTCCAAGCTGTGCCTTAGCTACGCGAATCCGACGATCTAGTTCTTCATCCGATAAGCTACGGTACTCTACGGGTAGTTGGTCAGTCACATTTGGAATCATTCCTACTGCCATGAGTCTCCCTCCAATTCCTCCACAAAGTCTAAACTAATATCGAGTGCCTGTGCTGAATGGGTTAAGAATCCGAGAGACACAGCATCTACACCTGTCTCTGCAATCCCTCGAATGGTTTCAGGTGTGATTCCCCCCGAAGCTTCCACCCACACCCTGCCATCAATCATACGAACGGCTTCTCGCAGGGTATCTACAGACATGTTATCAAGTAGAATCGCATTTACATCTACCATAAGAATCTCTTTCACTTGCTCCAATGTATCAGCCTCTACTTCCACTTGAACCATATGGCCAACACGCTTGCGAACGGCTTCTACTGCCTTTTGGATGCTTCCCGCCATCGCAATATGATTATCTTTTAGCATCACACCGTGGCTAAGTCCAAAGCGATGGTTTGTTCCACCGCCCATGCGCACAGCGTACTTCTCAAGCTGTCGTAAACCGGGGGTCGTTTTCCGCGTATCTAATACGTGGCAAGGAAGCCCCTCTACTAAGTCGACTAATTGACGAGTCAACGTTGCTATTCCTGACATCCGTTGCAGAAGATTGAGTGCAACGCGTTCACCTGTTAAAATCGTACGGGTCAAACCCTCTATGCGAGCGATTTCTGTTCCTTTACTTACTCGCTCTCCTTCTTTTACTAACATGGTGAAGCGAATGCTTGGATCTAACTCCTGAAAAACCATCTCTGCCACCAGCAATCCTGCTATCACGCCCTCTTGTTTCGCAAGTAAAATCGCGACACTTTTATGATTCACAGGCACGATGGATTCAGTCGTTAAATCCCCCGATCCTACATCTTCGTTCAATACATCACGAATAAACTGACGCAATTGAATGGAATTCATCTTTTTATTCTCCTAGATTACATGATGTTTTTCTGCCCATTTATCCTTCGTTTCTGGGAAATCTTCCCTATAATGCCCCCCACGACTTTCTTCTCGAGCGAGCGCAGATTCTAAGATGATTTGTGCAGTAATTAACATATTTCTACATTCAAAAAAGCCACGTTCTATTTTATCACGTAATTGTCTAATGTGTACCAATCCTGTTTCTAAACGTTCTCGATTTCGCACAATCCCACAATACTCCCACATAATCACACGAATCTCGTTTTTCCAGATCTTTGCTTGCTCTGGATCTGCGTAATCTTGAACTTGAACATACTCTGGAAAATCGATTTCCGGCGTAGTAAGATCAGGGAGAATCGAGACGCTATCCGCCACTCGTTGGGCGAAAACAGCACCTTCTAATAGGGAATTACTTGCTAGACGGTTTGCGCCGTGAACCCCTGTACAAGCCACTTCTCCACAGGCAAATAGTCTTTCAATATTCGTCCTACCATCTAGATCGGTTTGAATTCCTCCCATAATAAAATGGGTAGCCGGTGTCACAGGGATCAAATCCGTGCGAGGATCAATTCCATGCTTCATACAATGTCCAAAAATCTTGGGAAATCGCTCCGGAAAGGAGTCTCCTATTCCCGTAGCATCTAGATATACAGAGCGACCTTGTTGCATTTCTGTATAAATAGAGCGAGATACGACATCACGAGGGGCTAGATCTTCCCAGTCATGATAACGTTTCATAAACCTCTCCCCCACATCATTCACGAGAAAGGCCCCCTCTCCTCGAACCGCTTCGGAGATGAGAAACATCGGATTTTGTTCCACTGCGAGTGCAGTCGGGTGAAATTGGATAAATTCCATATCTACTAGCTTCGCACCGGCCCGATGGGCTAATGCAAATCCATCACCTGTGGTAACAAGATCATTGGTTGTGTAACGAAAAACCTGTCCACAACCACCGGTAGCCAAGATTACTCCTTTACGGGCGGTGAGAACTTGTCTGATCCCTTCTGCATCCATCATGACGACACCGTAACAAATTCCATCCCTTACGATTAGTTCCTGTACCACTGTGTGCGGATATAATTGTATATTTGATTGTTCGTGTACTTTTTCTAAAAGGGACGAGGTAATTCCAGCACCCGTAGAGTCTCCTGTTACGTGCAAAATCCGCGAGACACTATGAGATCCTTCTCGACCTAACGACCAACCGTCATCTGAGCGATCAAAACGGGTTCCCCACTCAGACAGCTTATCGATGGTGTTCGGCCCCATCTGAACTAACATGTTAACGGACTCGACATTACATAGCCCTACTCCTGTTCGCAGCGTGTCTTCTTGATGTAATGTAGGAGAATCGTCTTCTCCAACAGCAGCGGCAATTCCACCTTGGGCACGCCAAGAATTACTCTCTTCTTGCTTTGCCTTTGTGAGAATCATCACATGACCAGTACGACCAAGAGACAGAGCAGTAGTAAGACCTGCAATTCCACTGCCGATAACGATATAATCAGTTTGTACCATCGACATCGTTAGGCATCCTTCTTTCACAAAATGTTAACAATTTACTTCAGTTTCATTTTCTCAGGAAATCAAATAATGTCAATAACCAATTCCACAAATCCTCTCATTTCAACCTTTGAAGAGGATGAGTTTGATCTCGAATTCGGTATAATGAATAATAAAACGTACCTTATAAAGGGGGAATTTCGCATTGAAGACCATTTATTTAGACTACGGTGCAACAAGTCCCATCCGCGAAGAAGCCCTTCATGCTATGATGCCTTATTTTCAATTAGAATATGGCAATCCGGGAAGCATCCATGATTTGGGACAACGTTCAAGCGATGCAATCCAACGTGCACGTGTCCAGATCGCAAAAGCAATCGGAGCAACGAGTTCCCGTGAAATCATCTTTACCAGTAGTGGTACTGAGGCCAACAATCTAGCTATCATAGGTGGTGCGAGAAAAAGAAAACATCTCGGTAACCATATTATTACCAGTTCCATCGAACATCCAGCTGTTTTAGAAGCATGCCGTTATTTGGAACAAGAAGGTTTTCGTGTGACCTATTTACCAGTGAACTCATATGGGAAAGTACAAGTGAAAGACGTTGCAAATGCAATAACCGAAAAAACGATCCTTATCACGATTATGTCCGCAAATAATGAAGTGGGAACGATTCAGCCGATTGCGGAAATCGGTCAATTGTTACAAGATAGTTCCATTTTATTTCACACAGATGCGGTACAATATATAGGAAAGATTCCTTGTTCAGTCGAAAATCTAGGAGTCGATCTCCTTTCTATCGGAAGCCACAAACTATATGGCCCGAAAGGGATCGGTGCTCTTTATATCCGGAAAGGCGTCCGAATTGAACCTCTGTTCCACGGTGGTGGGCAGGAAAGAGATATTCGGCCCTCTACCTTAAATACTCCAGCTATCGTCGGTTTTGGAGTCGCAACTGAACTTGCAGTAAAGGAAATTCAGCAAGAATCTGAGCGCTTAACCACGCTACGAGAGTATGCTTGGTCACGTATTCATCAGGAAATCGGCGACGTGGACTTAAACGGACACCCAACCGAGCGCCTCCCTAACAACATCAACCTCAGTTTTCAGCGGGTAGAGGGGCAGGCCATCCTTCTAGAGCTAAATCGTCAACAAATCTACGTATCAAGCGGTTCTGCCTGTAGCGCCGGAAAACATCGCCCTTCTCACGTGCTCCGTGCCATGGGCCGCTCAGATGATGTCGCTCACCAAAGTATGCGTATCACCCTAGGAAAAGATACGACAAAAGAAGATATCGATATCATGATCCACCATCTCTCACAAGTGCTTACCTACTTACGCTCCTTGTTCATATAACAAAGGATGGATGACCCATTCACTTTAGAGAACGGAGGGATTCTTACAAAATGAAACTAGCCAGATGGCTCTTTAAACTATCCCTATTCGCTATCCTTACCGGGGGAATTTGGGTCTTACTCTTGTACGCTCAACAAATTAATTACCATGTACCCAATCAAAGCTATCTCATGAGCACCCATCTCTCATACACTCTCTTTTTTATATTTGCGCTTTTTCTACCTATATTCCTGTATAACATCTTTCGAAATCGCAAAAGAATAAAAGCGCTCAAACGTAGCTTCTACCTGTTTACGACTTTTTATCTGATCATGGCTCCAATCGTCGTTTTAGCTTTTGATAACTATTTGCTAGCCACACCTCAGGGAATTACATACAACACGTTTATGAGTGTAAATCAAAATGAGATCGAAGAATGGTCCAGTATTGAGAAACTAACATTAGACTATAGTAAGGAACAGTCATTCACCGGAAAAGGCAGATATCGTCTTACATTTGTAGTGGATAGCAAAGATCGTGACCCCATTGACTTAAATAATTATAATTCTCCGCTCTATAAAAAAGGCCAATTTCTCATTATCTACGAAAGAATAGCCAGTCACGGAGTCCCGATCGAAATAGCTCGTCCGTTGCCAAAAGAAGGTGTTGATCCAGACTCATTGCTAGCAGAAATATATCAACTCGCGCAAAAACAAAAAGAAAGACCGTAAGCAGCTTAATTGCTTATAGGTCTTTCCCTCGTTTTCACGCAAAGATTACTTCGCTAATTCGTAGATCGCTTGGGCATAAAGTGCCGTAGCGCGAACCATATCATCCCATTCGATAAACTCATCTTTTTGATGTGCTACTTCAAGGCGACCTGGGAACAAAGGGCCAAATGCTACACAATTTTGTGCTGCACGCGCATAAGTAGCTCCCCCGATTGCCATCAGTTCAGCGGGCTCTCCTGTCTGTTCTTCATAAACGCTGGACAATGTGGAGACAAGTGGGTGGTCTGGCGAAAGATAATGTCCTCGTTTACGATCATAATGATCAATCTCTAGATCATACACAGCTAGTTTCTCACGAAGTTGTTCAAGTAATTGATCATCATCAATCGAAATGGGGTAGCGAATGTTAAGTCGTATCCCTTCGCCTTCACCCATTGTATAGTTGAAGACTCCAGCATTTACAGTAAGAGCGCCTGTTCTCTCATCCTCTTGAGCAATTTCCATTTTCTCGCCAAAAAAGCTATCTACCAAGTAACGATCGATTAGCTTAATATAACGGCCACCTACTGCATCCAACTTGATCGTCGTTAAAAAACGAGCCAATTCTAATGCGGCATTTAACCCCTTTTCTGGTTCCGATCCATGATGAGAAATTCCGCGAACAACTAAAGTTACATGCTCATTTGCCTCTTCCGCGTATCCCTGAATTCCCTTTTGTAAAAGGAAATCTTGGAATTGCTCCTTTAACTCAAACACATCTTCGTCCCCTACCAGCACAGCCGTAGCTAAATCAGGAACCATGTTTACACGTTGTCCGGATTGGAACGATTCCAACGTCCAGACACCTGCGGCAGCTTCCGTCACCGAAGCAGCTGTCGTTCCATTTGCTTGAATATCATAAAATCCCTTTTCTGCGTTGATAATCGGGAAATCAGCATCAGGCGTAAAGCCCATCGAAGGCATCTCTTCTTTAGAGAAATAGTATTTCATACAACGCCATAGGGACTCTTCATCCCCTCCTAAAATGAGGCGCACACGCTTCGATAGAGGTAGCTGTAACTCTTGAATCAATTTCATCCCATAATACGCCGCCATCGCAGGTCCTTTATCATCAATGGCCCCCCGAGCATATAGCCTTCCATTTCGGATCTCTGGCTCAAATGGGGGAGATGTCCAGCCTTCGCCAACCGGTACAACATCCACATGAGCTAACACACCAATCAGCTCAGAACCCTCTCCCATTTCCACGTGCATCGCATAGCCATCTACATTTTTCGTTTGGAAGCCATCTCTGGTTCCTAGATTGATTACATATTGAATCGCATTTGCAACCGCTGCGCCAAATGGTGCTCCCTCGTGAGCAGTTGATTCATCTAAAATACTAGGTATCGATAATAATCCTTTTGTATCTTCTAATAATTGGCTTTCTCTCTTCGAAACTTCTTCTAACCAATTGATCTGCTTTTCCAAAAGAAAATCCTCCTCTTATGTACACCAAAAACGATAGATATCTCTTAGCTTCCTATATGCCACATATCATAGCATGTTATCTAAAAAAATACACCGATTCGAGGATAGAAAAAACCTGAAGTCAAACGACTCCAGGCTTAATGTTCCAAGAAACTGAGCACGGTATACAAAGCATAACCCATGATGGCAGTTCCCGGTAGAGTAAGAACCCATGCATATACGATTTTTTTCGCTACCGTCCAGCGAACACTACGAATTCGTTCCGCTATCCCTGTACCGATAATCGACCCTGTAATTGTATGCGTTGTACTAACCGGAATACCCATCCCTGCGACTGTCGTCAAGATTGTAGCTGCCGCGGTCTCAGCAGCAAAGCCATGTGGTGTCTCCAAGCGGCTCAAACGGGAACCAATCGTTTGGATCACCTTCCATCCACCGATTGCTGTACCAAATGCCATTGCTAAGGCTGCTGAAATCTTAACCCATGTGGGGATATTTAATTCAGTTTGATAACCCCCTACTAGCAAAGCAAGAGCCATGATTCCCATTGCTTTCTGAGCATCTGCCGCACCATGACTAAATGCCATAAACCCAGACGAGAAGATCTGCAAAGGCTTAAATACCCTTTTCACACGAGAAGCAGGCTGATTCGCAAATAGAGCTCGAATAATCTTCATAAAAATATATGCAACAATAGCACCTAATACCGGTGATATAAGCAAACCAATCAAAATTGTAATAAGCCCTTTGCTTTGCAGAATATCGAATCCTGCTGAAGCAACGGCCGCACCTACTAAACTTCCGATCAATGCATGTGACGAACTTGTTGGAAGACCCATTAACACGGTGACTACATTCCAAATGATAACAGCTGAGAGTGCTGCTACCAACACTACTAACGTCACCGCTTTCGGATTTACAATATCTTTACCGATCGCTTTTGCAACAGCTGTCGAGAAAAATGCGCCTACTAGATTAAGACCTGCGGCCATTAAAATGGCTGTATATGGTTTTAACGTACGCGTCCCCACGACTGTCGCAATCGCATTTGCCGTATCATGCCAGCCGTTAGTAAAATCAAAAATTAACGCTAAGGCAATAACAGCTACGACGAGCCAAAATGGATCAAGCATACTTCAAAATCACACCTTCCATAACATCCATCAAGTCTTCAAATAAATCAGTAACACGTTCTAGTTTCTCAATGATTTCCTTCATCTTAAATAGTTCTAGTCCATCACTCGGATTTTCAAATAGAGTATATAAACTATCTCTCATCAATTTATCACCTTGGTTTTCAAGGTCATTAATTTCAATTGAGATCTTTCGAATGCTCTGGAAATCTTTTTTCTCTAGTGCAATAAACGATTCTTGTAACAATTGGGCAGAGCTTACAATAATCTCAGCAAATTGAACTAAATACGGAGCTGATTTATTAACATGAAAATAGACAAATCGAGCTGCACAAGCTTCTATACCATCTAATACATCATCTAATTTAACTGCTAAATTTAAAATATCTTCGCGATCTAACGGAGTAACAAACGTAGAATTTAATTCTTTAATCAACAGGTGGGTAAAAGCATCCCCTTTAGACTCTAATTCCTTAAGTCGTTCTGCGTATTTCTCCTTTTCCTCTAATGTCTCCACATTTTCACGGAAAAGTTGTACCGCTTCCACAATGTTGCTTGCCGCATCAATAAGGGTTTGATAGAAGATACGATCTTTTGTACGATTAAAAATCACCATTACCCCTCCTGTACTAAATTGCCGTTAAACAAGGCTAATCTTACTCTTACTATTTAGTGATTGAAAAGAGAAAAGTTAATTATGCATGAATAAATTTAATCTAAGTTAAAATAAACTTTACAAAACCTTAACACTCTCCCGTTAGGGACATATTGCTGTCTTTATTATGAGATGAAACGTTTAAATTCATACAAAGAAAGCCAGTTTGGCTCGTAACCAAAACTGGCTTTCTTTGTATGTCATGAATGAACACTCTGAGTCACAAAAGACCCTTCAATATGGAGAAATAAGATATTTAAATCGCTAATTCGACTAGAAAGATCGTTTAATTGTTCATTAATCGCAAAGAACAATCTTTCATCCTCTACTTCTTTAAGCGAATCAAAAGTTATGAGATATTCAATCTCGAAACACTTGATCTGCTCTGGAATACAAGCACATACTTGTTGACAAAGAAGTTCAAACTCTGCCTGTACGTCGGGATCTAACTCATCGTAATCGACGTGGAGAATCGGGCGATGAATCTGTAGTCGTTCATCATAAATCATCTCATATGACTTGTTTAAATCGCGGTTCATTTCGCATCACCCAAAATCTCTGTTTTCTTTTCTGCAAATGTATTGGGCGTATTTTTGGGACTCGTTTTATCCCATGATTTTTCTAAGTTATCCACTTGAGTTAACCAATCTTTGCGGAGCTTTTTATCCGATTTCTGATACTGTTTTTTGATGTGCCCATCTACTTGTTCATATCTCTGATCGATCCACCGGCCGATTCGTTCATAATCTGTCTTCTCAATCTTAGATTGATTAAAAATGTATTCATTGGCGGCTTGTAGATGCTCTTGCTCATTTTTCGTCGTCTCGCTCAGACTTTGGTGCCCATCTTTTAACTGCTCACGCGTGTTTTGAAGGGTCTTAGCTGATTTTTCCAAAGCACGTACCTGCCACGGTGTGTCCATCTGTCTGATTTCTTTTGTAATGGATTGGAGAGCCTGAGTAAGTTTCTCCCCATCTTTGATGGAGATAAATTCCCCCCCTGATTGACCTGCGATCGAGGAAATCTGCTTTTCTGCTTGTAGGCTCGAACCAAAGGAAATCACATTAATGGCTGCATGTAAATCAGAATCGCTCAACTGCTTTGCTTGCTGTGCTGGATTTGCATTACATTTATCTACACCATCGGTGATAAGAACCACACGATTTTCACGACTTTTCTCCTTATGGGCAGATAAGTCTTTAGCACCTTCCTGAATCGCTAAACCAGCCGGATTCCATCCTTCTTTTGATTCTAGTTGGTTCATCGACTTTGACCACACTGGAGCAGTCCATTCAACCCCTGAGTACAACAAAGACGTATTTTTGCAAGATTCTCCTGGATCTTTGGCATTCACTCCACCTTCTTTTCCAAACACCCTCACATGAACCTGAGTACCTTTTGGAATCGTTTTCGTCACCTGAGTGAGTGCACCTTTGATCCATTCCATTTTACTTTTACCCTGTAAGTCTTTTCCCATCGAACTACTTGCATCAACGAGGAACAAAATTTGGTTGTTTTTCACAGCCCCTGCCTGAATCGCAGCTTGTTCGGCCGTGGGTGGCTTCGCCTGATGGTCTTTTGCAATCTCGGATAGTACTCGTGCCTGTTCTTTCAAGTCAACCATCTCTACATCATCATAAACGGTTACGAGTTGCTTATAATTTTCTCCCAGCAGACCGAGTAGATATTGAAAGGCAGCATCTCTCTCTAATCCAATCGGCATCTGATCCAACGCTTGATATACCTTAGATTGGTTATATTTATTACCAGAAAAAGACCCTTTGCCTGGATCTTGCAAAATATCTTCAATCTTCGTATAGGGCCCTGGGCTCGCATCGATCTCTTTCATCACTTGCTTTGATTTAATTTCCGTTGCAGAGGCTTTAGATTCTTCCACTTTACGAATCTCATTTCCGGTTGTCTCTTGAATTCGCTGTACGACTGTAGAACAACCGCTCATGAGTACTGTAGCAGCCGTCACACAAATTGCTTGTTTGAGTGGTAGTTTCCTCATAAATCCTCCTATCCCTCGGCTCATATACTTAATATGTTGTTCTTAAAGCTTACTTGATTCAATCCCCTTTGACAACGAATTCCCTTGTTTTATCGAAGACTTTTCATAGTTGCCACAGCGCAGAGTAAATTTCATATTAATATATCTATTATATACATTTTGATTTCTTCCTAAAACCCCTTAGATGATAAGATTTACCAAGTCCTTTTTGTTCATTCTTGACTTAATCGTTTATAATAAAATGACATACGATTGACAGGGAAGACCCATAGAAAAGAGATGCATAATGACGAATCAAAATAAACGTGTAGTTGTAGGAATGTCAGGTGGAGTAGATTCTTCTGTGACTGCTTGGCTTCTAAAACAACAAGGCTATGATGTAATCGGTTTGTTTATGAAAAACTGGGATGATACCGATGAATTCGGTCACTGTACTGCCACAGAAGATTATGAAGATGTGCGCCGGGTCGCAACCCAAATCGGCATTCCCTATTATTCCATTAACTTCGAAAAAGAATATCAAGAAAAAGTCTTTTCTTATTTCCTAGATGAATATCGCAAGGGGCGCACTCCCAACCCTGATATTATGTGTAATCGGGAAATCAAGTTTGGTGAATTTCTTCAGAAGGCTGAGCAATTAGGAGCCGACTACCTTGCCACAGGCCACTATGCCCAACTAAAAGAAGTAAACGGAACAAGACAGCTTTGTCGAGGTGTAGACCCGAACAAGGATCAAACATACTTCCTCTCCCAAGTACCACAAGACAAATTCAAGAACACACTCTTCCCCCTTGGACATCTAGAGAAAAAGGAAGTTCGCAAAATAGCGGAAGAGGCTGGATTATATACAGCAAAGAAAAAGGATAGCACTGGCATTTGCTTTATTGGAGAGCGTAACTTCAAAGAGTTCTTAAGCCATTACTTGCCTGCACAGCCTGGTGACATGAAAACCTTAGATGGCACAATCGTAGGAAAGCATGATGGCTTAATGTATTATACGCTCGGCCAGAGGCAAGGTTTAGGTATCGGTGGTGGAGCTGGTGAAGGAGGATTGCCTTGGTTTGTCATCAAGAAGGATGTGGCGCAGAACATCCTCTATGTTGCTCAAGGACATGATCACGACGCACTCTATACAAATAGACTAATGGCAACGGATGTAAACTGGTTAGCAGACACCGAAGCACCAACAAAGCCTTTTTCTTGTACAGCCAAGTTTCGGTACCGACAAAAAGACCAAAATGTGACCGTCATCCCAGACACAAATCGCCCATGGGATGTTCAATTCCATGAACCGCAACGTGCTGTCACTCCGGGTCAATCGGTTGTATTTTATGATGGTGAAGTCTGCCTTGGTGGCGGTATTATCGACTCTACTTATGTATAAGAGAAACGAACGGCACACACTTTCGAAGGGATAGCGAATAAAGCTATCTCTTTTCTATAATTTTATCTTTCATAATTTTGTAAATTATAGTAAGATGTTACCAAATATTGTCGAGGAGGATCAAAATTTGCGAAATGAATTTTTTCTAGAAGATCACGCTCCAGATCAAAACCTATTTGAACAACCGAAACCACGAAGATGGAGACCGGGCTTTATCTTCTTCCTTATAGTCCTGGTGATCGCTGGAGGGTCTGCCATCACGTATTTCATAACTCAGCCATCCTCCAGTACACTTACAGCCCAGTCATCAAAGCCACAACCAGAGCCTGTCGAGGAACCGATAGCAGCCCCTAGTACCCAGACAGAACCCTCTGAACCTGCTTTAGTTGAACCATATCGAGGAGATCAAGCTGGTTTTCCCGAATTGATCGCCCATGTCCCGAGCGATGATTCAAATACAAATAAAGGGAATCCGCCTATAAAGGAACAAAACCCTGATCAGAACATTACAACTGAAAAACAAAAGGGGCCTGATACACCCAAGCAAAAAAATCAGTTAAGTAAAGAAACAAGACGTGACCAGATAGCAGTAAACCCTGAAAAACAAAACGTTTCTACTCAAGTTCCTACTAGCAACGAAGGGAATCAAAACAAAGGCAAACAAAAATCATTGCACTCAGAAAAACAAATAGTCACACCCACTCAAAAACATGAAGGAAATCCATCCAAGAAACCTACCATCCAACAGATGACAACTCCAGAAAAACAACAGCCCATTACCACACACAGTCAAACCATAACACCTCAAGCCCATTACCAGCCGAAAATGATGCAACAAATGATACCAGATGATCAAAAACAAACCTCCATCACTGACGAAGGGACTTCACCGTCCAACAACGCAGATAAATCGATTCAATGGATTGTCCCTAACAACCCAGAAGAAAACACATCCAATCAACCAAAACATCCCTTTCAACTAGAACCCTACTTACTAAACCAAGCAGGCAAGCTATTGCCACTACTCTCAACAAAAACAACAGAATTAAAAGACCCGTTAAAGAGTAATTCGATTCCATTCATTCAAATCGAACCTCCTACTCGTTTAGACTCGTTTTTCTTGCAAGTACAAAATATCCAAAAATGGATCACTCAAGGTACCTACCCAGAGATTCACATTCTCATAATGGATGGACAAAAGGAACCCGAGGGAAGCACATCCAAGACCATCTTCACCTCCCTCATACACCAGACCATCCAACAGACAAACAAGAAGCTAGTCCTATATAAACCCACTACACAATCCACACTTAAAAATGTGGGTGGACTTCCATTCTCCACACAGATCGAGCCCATTACGACGATTGGCAAGAAGCTGAATGGAATATCCACAAAATAAATAAAAAAGAGCCCGAGAGAATTCCTCAGACCGTCTCTATCGTCTGAAAGAATCATCAAGGGTTCTTTTTTGAAGTAAAGTTTTCTTCTTTACACGATTCTCATAATTGAAATATTAGAGAAAATAGGGTTTATCACAATACCTGCCGCTGTAGCTCCTCCACCTGGATTACTAAAATCACCAGCTATTCCTTGGAACATAAGATTCGCTCCACCTGCAGGTACATTCATTAATCCGCTTGAAACAACATTTCGTCCAATTGGGTTTGCTGAAACAGCTGCAACTGCAGACACTTGCGCAGTTAAATCGGTAAAAACAGCACCAGGCACAAAAATCTCTAATTTACCCAGGTTGACATTACCGGGAGTAAGTGTGGTGCGAATGTCATATGATACAAAGTATACACCTTGAGCCAGAGTAATCGTATTCGTCCCATTAAAATTAATCATGGCAGGATTAGTATTCAATCTTTGGGTGAGAATAATATTTTGCAGGCTATTTGTTAATGTAGCACCTGTCGGAGTAAAGATAGCATGATTCGCTACTCCAGCATTAAATCCGCTCGGGCCGGTAGCCCCAGAAGGTCCCGTCGGTCCCGTCACCCCAGTTGGACCTGTTGGGCCTGGAGATCCCACGCCCGTAGCTCCAGTTGGTCCCGTAGCTCCAGTTGGTCCCGTAGCTCCAGTAGTGCCGTCCGTGCCATCCGCGCCTGTCGGTCCTTGAGGTCCAGTAGTGCCGTCCGTGCCATCCGCGCCTGTCGGTCCTTGAGGCCCAGTATCGCCTTGAGGTCCTGTAGCTCCGTCTGCACCATCCGCCCCTGTAGGTCCCTGAGGCCCGGTATCGCCTTGAGGTCCTGTAGCTCCGTCTGCACCATCTGCACCCGTGGGTCCTTGAGGTCCAGTTTCCCCTTGAGGTCCTGTAGTGCCGTCTGCACCATCTGCACCCGTCGGTCCTTGAGGCCCAGTTTCCCCTTGAGGTCCAGTAGTGCCGTCCGCACCATCTGCACCCGTGGGTCCTTGAGGCCCAGTTTCCCCTTGAGGTCCAGTAGTGCCGTCCGCACCATCTGCACCCGTGGGTCCTTGAGGCCCAGTTTCCCCTTGAGGTCCAGTAGTGCCGTCCGCACCATCTGCGCCCGTGGGTCCTTGAGGCCCAGTCTCTCCGGTAGCCCCCGTAGCCCCGTTAGCGCCTGTAGGCACTTCTAGTTTCACGATGGCAGAACCAGGCGTTACTGTGATTTCTAAGGTATCAGATATAAAGTTGAGGGTATCTCCAAAGCTGAGTGGAACCGTACCGTTCGCGCCTGAGTTTCCTTGAATTACAAATAAGAAATCACCTGTAACAAAAGTTCCCGTCGGTCCTTGGGGCCCGGTAGACCCTGCAGGTCCAGTGTCCCCTGAGGCTCCAATCGCCCCCGTAGGCCCTGCTGGTCCTTGAGGTCCAGTAGCCCCTGCTGGTCCAGGAGGTCCTCCAGATGGTCCTGTCGGTCCTGTGGCACCTGCCGATCCAGTGGGTCCCCTTGTAACGTCTGTGTTTAACACATTTTCTAGCTTTCAAGTATGTGTCGTCGTTACACTATATGACGCTTCATATGCTTCATATATCGTGAATTCGCAAAGAAAAAATAGACAAGCTGGAAGATGAAAAACATGCCTATTCCACTAAAAACAACAAAAGGATTTACGCCTAATTGTCTACTTATCACGAGTATAGAGAATCCAGAATAGAGGACAGATACAAAAAAAGGTAAGAAAAACAGGACAGCGATTTGAATCGTAATAGTAGATCGTAATTCTGATAAAGTAAGCCCTATTTTAGAAATAGCATAGTATTTTCGCTGATCCTCTTCTAAGTCTGCGTATAGTCGGAAATAAAGAAAGCTGGCAGCAGCTAAAAAGAATATCATAGCAATGAAAATACCAATAAACATCATTACATCAAACACTTGTTTTGCCTGAACAAGCTGGGCGCCTCTCGCTATGAAATGTTCGTTAATCCCTTTCGCTTCTTGTTGCAATTTCTGCCCTATTTTCACCTCAGTCGAATCTCTTTTCGGAATATCATCATTCCACGAAGAGACAAAATAGTTATGAAGTGTCTCTTCTGTAAGGTACGTCTTATTCTCTTTCGATGAGACTAGCAGCTCGTTATAGTCCGTATCGTTTATGACAAATTCATATGGTATTTGAGGCCGGACATGATCTTTTTTAGGGAGCATTTTTCGCTCTTGAATATGGAACTTTTTCTTTCCTACCTGCATAGAGGAAGGGGAGAGGGCTTCTTCTTCCATCCTACTAGTAGTAAGAAGAATCACCTCGCTCGATTTTAACGTGGGGATATTCTCTATCCCATTACGTTTTGCCCAGTTCTCATATTCAGAAAGCTTCATAAAATCATAGGTCTTATCTAATTGACGATCACGGATAGTTAGAATAGTAGTCGTCATCTTCAAATAGGAAACACCCGCATTTTTTAATTCTTCACCTACTCTTTTATCAAGGGTTGATTCTTTTTTTCCATTCTTATCTTCAAATGGAGTAACTTGAAAATGAAAACTACTATCCAGGGAATCTATAATAAATTCCTTTATGGCTAAGAATCCGCCCGCACTCGTAAAAGCAACGGTGGAGACAATCGTAACCAGAAAGAACAGACGAGCGTTATCTTTAATCCGATATGAGAGATCGGATAGCCATAACAGCTTAGTGCCTCTCCAAAAGAAAGACCGTTTTTGTTTTAACAAACGTATGATGACGACGCTTAATTGTGAAAATAAAAAGTACGTACCAATGATCAGTAGAAGTGGAGTAAGTACAATGCTTATTGTATTAATCCCAAAACTTGCCAGAAACAAGGCACTACAAATCGTTCCAGCCGATAGTAGGGCTAGAAAAATAGAGATTCTTGGTTCTTTTTTTGGTTTTACAGACCCTTGAATCAAAGTAAGTATGCTGTTCTTTCTAATCATAAATCGAGTGAAGAATGAAACGATGAGAAACAAAAGAAAAAACGCTCCAGCAGTAACCTGAAAGGCTGTGACCGGAAAGTAAAACGGGAGTGGAGGCATATCGATGATATTCGTTGCCCCAAGGAAGAATAGTTGCATAAACAATAGTCCAGCTAATATCCCCGTACCGATCGACAGCGTTCCAATGATGATATTTTCTAAAAAGACAAGTCGACTTAGCTTATAAGAAGGAGCTCCCATCAGGGTTAGTAATCCAAACTCCTTACTCCTGATCTTCAAAAAGTTACCTACGGAATAGATAACGAACAAGAAGGAAAAGAAATAAATAATAAACTCCGCTACTATCATCCCGATTTGAACGGTATTTCCAATCGTTTCGTCTTGGGTGATACGAGGATGAAAGATAAAAGCAGCATAAGAAAAGAAAATCATAACTGAAAACGCACTACTAAAAAAGAAAGCTAGATAATTTCGTATATTTCTCGAAACATTTCGATATGCAAATTGCCAAAACGTCATGAATCGTCCTCCTTGTGACGTTATAGTATTGGAATATTATAATCAATCTATTCATTCGAAGATATGGAGTAAACTTACATCTACCTTACTCTTGCGTAAGATTTAGGACTCGTCCCGAAACCAAAAAACGGATTACGTCTCTAATCCTCCTCCTGATAAACAACAGTCGTGAACATTCCCCCAGCAGGTTTCGTTAGGTTATTAGACATATGGTGGGGGATATGACAGTGAAATGGCCAAATTCCTGGATTATTGGTTTTAAATTCTATATCGTAAGTCTCGCCGGGAGCAACTAATATCGTGTTTCGTTTAAGTCGATTCTGTTTCGGTATAGTGTTACCATCCGCAGCCCGTACCCTAAATTGGTGCCCATGAAGATGGATCGGATGGGCACTCATTCCCACATTACCTAATCGAATCCGTACCCGTTCGTTTTGTTTTACATGAAGAGGAGTCGTGAAAGGAAAACAACGCCCGTTCATAGTAAAAAAATTAAAATCATGTGCCCTAGGATTAATGTCAAATATTCCTTTCTTTACAACGCCAGGCTCTAGTCCTATCAAATGAAACTCGTGTAGCATGATAAAATAATCGCGATCAAACTGGGTACTCTTGGGATCTACAATAATAAAACCCCCACTAAGACCAGACATTTCCTGTGTTACTGCATCATAATGAGAGTGGTACATATGGGTACCTGGAGGGTTGGTCACCTTAAATCGATAATCAAAGTAATGATTTGGTTCGATGAGTGGTGAAGGCTCTATCTCCGGCACTCCATCCATTCTGTTAGGGATGTCTAGCCCATGCCAATGTACACTAGTTCCTTCTGACAGTCGATTGACCACGCGAATATTTACACAGTCCCCAGGATAGACCAAAATGGTCGGTCCCGGAAGACAGCCGTTGTATCCTAACGCATTGATAAAAACGCCCGGTAAGATCTCTCTACGGACAGGCTCAGCAACTAACTCAAAATGTTTCACTCCATTTTTGACGGTACATGGCAGTAGGATCACATCAGGCGTAATAATCACAAGTGGGTCTCCTTTCTCTGTTAACTGTTTTTATTATCTCAACAGTCCACCATTCGGAGAGCATATCTTGTCTCATGGTTACGATGCATTCTCGTTCCTGCGGGAGAATTTTGCGCATTCATGAAAAGCAAAATGCTTACACCCTATACATTTATTTAGCTCAATTTGTTCCAAAGCATAATCAATCGCTCTTCCTGTATGATCAAAGAAATGTTCTTTTCCAATTTCGTCAACCAATCCATTTTTTTGCAAGCTTTCTTTTAAGGAGGGGATCACTCCTGATACTAACAATAAGCTACCTTGCTTTTGTAATGAATGCAGAAAGAGTCGAAAGGATTCCTCCCCCGTTACATCCATAAAAGGAACTTGTCTCAAGCGTAAAATAAAGACTTTCGGTTTACAGCAAACGGCTTTCATAACGCTGTCTTCAAACAACTGAGCCGTTCCAAAGAAAATAGGACCTTCCACTGTATAAATACTAATTTGTGGACAGTCATGAGTTTCATTGACCACATGAGGCAACACTTTTTCATGATTGTTACTATGATCCGGAAGTACTTTATTCATTACCAGCATGCCACTCATACGCTTGGCAAACAGAAGAATAGACAAAAGAAGCCCGATGCCGACCGCTGTAGTCAGGCTTGTGAAGATAGTAAGGGAAAAGGTTACTAGTAATACCAGAGAATCCCCCGTTTTTGTTTTCAGCACTCGTATAAAATGTTTTCGTTCACTCATATTCCAAGCCACTACCATTAAGATAGGAGCCATACTTGCTAGCGGAATATGTGCTGTGTAAGGAGCCAGTAATAGCAACGTCAACAGAACAAATAAACCATGAGTGACTCCCGAGATGGGGGACACAGCTCCACTTTTAATATTAGTAGCTGTCCGAGCAATGGCGCCGGTAGCTGGAATTCCTCCGATTAAAGGTGTAACGATGTTTGCGATCCCTTGACCCAACAACTCCCGATTACTGTTATGCTTTGTGTGTGTCATTCCGTCTGCCACAACGGCAGATAAGAGAGACTCAATTCCACCCAAGATAGCAATCACAAAAGCAGGAACCAACAACATTTGAATTCGTTCTAACGTAATTTCCGGTATGTGGAAGGATGGAAGAGTACTCGGAATCGCACCAAATACAGTACCAATCGTAGGAACATGGCCTGAAAAAAATAACATTGCTATAGCAGTGGAAACGACTAAACCGATTAATGACCCTGGAACGCGGGGAAATAACTTGGTTGTAAGCAACATAACCCCCAAACAAATCATAGCAGTAGTGACACTATATAGATTAACTGAACTAAGATGATTGATGATTTCTGCGAAATTGGCAATAAATTGCTCATGCTTTTCCATTCCCGTCAAACCTAAAAAATCAGCAATTTGTCCTGTAAAGATAATAACCGCAATTCCTGCAGTAAATCCAACGATAACGGGTTGTGGAATGTATTTAATAAATGAACCCAGCTTAAAAATCCCCATCAAACAAAGGATCACTCCCGCTAACAAGCCAGCCAGCAGCAAGTTTTCATATCCATATGTGAGCACAATCCCTAAGAGAATCGGAATAAAAGCCCCCGTCGGACCTCCAATTTGAAATCTCGAACCACCTAACAATGAAATCAATACACCCGCCATAATCGTAGTATAAATTCCATACTCAGGCTTCACACCTGAAGCAATAGCAAAAGACATAGCGAGTGGGAGAGAAATGATACCTACAATCATTCCTGCGAGAAGATCTTTACGAAAATGTTTCCATGAATACCCTCTGTACCGATTAAAAAGTGAGCCTTCCATGATGTATTGAACCCTTCTTTTCCATATAATTGATATATTGACATATGTACATTATATTATTCAAATATTAGGGTTTACAATACTCCTTTTGTCGAATAACTTTTCATGAGAAATCCATTTTATGGACCAAAATTAGCCCCGCTTCCCTATATAGAAGCTCATTTGGATCCCTTTATCCATATAGAAGCCCCGTCTATACCAATGAATTATGGCATAAGCGGGGCTGTGTCTGCTCAGCTTGAAAATGAAAACCACCGAGGGAACTTATGTCGATCCATTATAAAATACTCATACTTCTAAGGAAGTGTGGCTGGTTGCTTCGGTTGAAATGCATCCTTAAGTGTAGAATCCTTCACTTGAACATCAGCTTTTTTGAGCAATGACTGTAAAAATTGTTGCTGCCATGCTTGATCACTTAGTCTTTTTTTCTCTAATTTGCCTCGAATAAGATCTTTTTCTTGTTCAAATGGTTTTAACTCTTTCATTTCTGTTACTTTAATAATATGGTAACCCATATCCGTTTTGACAGGGGGACTAATTTCTCCTACTTTCAGTTTATAAGTAGCATCTTCAAACGCTTTCTGTCTCGTACCCGGCCCGAAGAAACCTAGATCTCCTCCTTTTTCTTTAGAAAGTGTATCAATGGAATACTGCTTAGCAAGCGCAGCAAAGTCCTCTCCCTTTTTTACCTTTTCTTCTACCTCTTTTGCTGTCTTTTCATCTGATACTAAAATATGACTAGCCTTGATTTCTGGTTTATAATTTTCTTTAAGATCTTGGTCAGTGATAGACTGTTTCACTGCTTTTTCTAACGCTAATTGAACCTTGACCTGCTCTCTTAACGTTTTTTCATCTGCCAAACCAAATTGTTTCACCATGTCAGCAACTGTCTGGTTTGTCTGTTTTTTCATATCCCCCAATTTTTGATCTACTTCTTTATCGGAGACCTCAGCCTCATGCAGCAACACTTTCTTAATCATCATTTGATACGCCATTAATTTGCCAAATTGTTGTTTCAAATCTGTGGCTAATTCTTCTTGTGTGATGTCCCCCACTTTCGACGTGACTACCTTTTCATTACTACACGCTGTTATACATAAGAGACTGATCAAGATGAAGACCACTATTTTCAAATACTTATACATAGATTTTACCTCGTTTCTACTTGCCATCTGCCTTAGAGTGCCTATAAGGCCCTCCTATAACTCCTCTGTTCTCTTATAAATATTATCCCAAGCCTCTTTTACAGTGCTCATATCATCTGTAATGAATGTCCAATTGATATCAGAAGCATCTTTCATATTTTGAATCAGTTTTTTTAGCTTTGTATCTAAAATGGTCCAGTTCGTATTCATATCTTCCAATGAGATGATCCACCCTACATTCAATACCCCATCATTCACTCCATTTATACTATCAATCATTACATTTTCATCTTTATACAATGGTTCTAGGTTATCATACAATTTGATAGATATTTCTGCAGTTTGATTTTCTAATTGTTCTCGTACAGTATCAGATGTCGTATTGTATAGCTGATCGTATAAGGAGTCCAACGACGCGCGATAGCCATCCATAGTAGCCTGAACCCCCATACGATCATTTTGTAGTTGTTGGGAACTTGTCGTTACGTCCTTCATATAATCCTTTAATGTAGCTAAAAATTCCGTAACACTCTGTTTCTTATTTGTAATACGAGACTGCATGACTTCCAGTAATTTGAGAATTTCGTCCTTATTTTTAGATGTAATTTGGTTTTGAATTTCGTCGTACGTACTTTGAAATTCACTATTATAATTCAAAATCTCTTTCTTTGAATCTTCCATTTTAGGCTTTATTTCCGTTTTCCATTGCTGCGCTTGTTCATATATTTTTCCTTCGTGCTTGGTAGTTGACTCTAGTACACTTATATCAATATCTGTATTTCTAGCCCCTGCTATATGATTTAAAAAAGATGGATGTAGATCGATCACACGATTTACTAATCCATCCATAACTGTTGGGATCTCGTCTTGAGCAAATACAACATTATAAGAAGAAATTGGAAATAAAATACCCATACCGATTAAACAAGAGATAACTACTCTTCGGATAAATGCCATATCAATACATCCCCTCTCCTAACATAAGAGGGCCCCCCCGTATGATTCATATGTAGAAGGAGTAGCCCTACCTTATTAGAAAGCTTTACGATTTAATCGTAATTTTGGCATATAGCGTATCTGCATAGGCTTTAATATTTAGCCAACTTTCCTTTGCCGTTTCCAAGTCTTCTTTAACAAATGCAAGAGAGTCTGGCGAGATATCATCAACATTCCTAAGCAGCGATTGATACTTGGAACTCATCGTATTCCATTGATCTGATAAGGCTTGTACCGAATCGATAGCTAAATTAATCGTATCTACAAATGTTTTGGTTTGACCACTTGCCACTTTTAAACTTGCTGCTTGTAACTCGGTTTCCTTTAATTGCGTTGTTAGCTCTGCAATTTGGTTATTTGCTTCTTTTAGCTTATTACTTCCTGTAATAATGAGAGCAACTCCACCCCCAATTTCTCCTGCTCCCACAGCACCCGTAATAGCGGCAAATGGAAGTCCGACTCCGCTTACTGCTAATACCACCGTGAGTACACCAAATCCTATTCCCATAAGAGATAGCACCCCACCTGTTGCAATCATAGCGATAGAAGCACTAACTTGAGAATTATAGGCATCAATTTCTTGCTTTAGGGACGGCAGAATAGAGTTTTTTCCTTCTAAATTTGACAGCATTCGATCGGTTTCATTTTGAAAGCTCGTAGTATCATTTGTTAACGCATCACGAAAACCTTTTAAATCCTTAACTAGTTGATTCACCCCATTTTGGTTCTCTTGTACGCTTTTATATAAGCGCCCCACACCATCTTTTATTGTCTGTTTGTCACCTGAGTCAACAGCTGCAGCAATGGTATTATAATAGTTATCAAATTTCGTGCCGTAGTTAACGATCCCTTCATTCACATCAATTAATTTTGGCTTTAGATTATCTAACCAACCCCTTGCATTCCCCTGTGCTTTTTTCTGTGATGCTAATACACTATCTACCAAATCCTTATCTTTTTGATCAGTAAATAAGTTCTTATCCAGCTTGATGTCAGGAGATTTTATTAAGGTTAATGCATACGCATCTAACACGATCACATGTGACCCCGTCTCCTCCAATGCTTTTTTAAGTCCTTCTGGGCCTAAATATTTATCTGGAATATTTGGTTGTTTTTCATTGCTCACTTCATCTGCCTTTGCTACAGCAGAAGTGGCATAAGATGGTAAAACACTTACCGTAGATAATGTCCCAGCTAATGTAACACATGTCAGCCATCTAACTGAAGTCGTCTTCATATAAATCCCCCTAGGTTATTGGTAAGAAATACCTGTGATTATCTGCTCTTGTTGCTTAGCTTGAGTAGCTAGGTCATCGACTGATTTTTTGATTTGCGCTAAATAACTTTGTAACACACTGCTGTCAGGGTTAACTTGATCCACATTTTTTTTCAATTTAGTGAAGTTTTGTTGTAATGTATACCAATTGTCATGGAAGCCTTCCAAGCTATCTTCGCCCTTTGTTACAGTATCCTTGAATGTATTAACTTGTTCTGATAAAAGCGTTAGAGACGCCGCCTCGGTTTGCGCACTTGTTAACTTTTGTGTGGTTTCCTGTAATTCTTTGCGCTTATTGTCTAACTTTTTCGCAGCAAAGCCTACAGTCAATCCACCACCCAGAAGTCCACCTGTACCAGTCACTATTCCAGCTAGTGCAGGTATGATAACTGCTACTGTGCCCCCCGTCGTGGCAAATAGAGCAATAGTGCCAAGGGTAATACCTCCTATACCTGCTACCATCGTTATGACTCCACCTACAATGAGCCCTGTAGTGGCAGTGATATCTGCATTAATAGATTGAATTTGTTTGGTCAGAGCTGCAATTTCCCCATTTTTATCTGCTAAGGATTTTTGAGCATTGGTAGCTGCATTTATGAAATTTTGGGCATCTACATCAAACTTATCTTTGAATTGTTGTAAATTGGATGACATAGTTTGCATTTGGTACTGGTGATTGCTTACACTCTCTTGCAATTTCCTAATACCAGCTATAAAATCTTGTTTCGCCTGAGGATCTGTATCCATTTTTGATGATAGCTCAATTAATTTATCGTAGTAACTTTGAAACTTTTGTTGAAAAGAAATGATTTGCTGGTTTGCATCGATAAAGCTAGGTTGAACTACATCTAGCCAGTAACTAGCATGTTGCTTTGCCTTATCTTGATATGTGCTCAAATCTGGCATAGTTGTTGCTACTACAGTTGGTTGTTTTAACAACGTTAAGGCCTGGGTTTTTAATAGAATGGTCTGTGTTCCTAATTCTTGAAGTGTCAGAGCAGCATCTGCATTGCTTTTACTGACACTTAGTTCAATCGCTTGCTTTTCTTCAGCAGCAACTACTTGTGATGGTAATACGTGGCTAGCCATCATAGCTGTAATGACACACCCTGTGACTAAAGATACTTTCCTCATCAGAATACCTCGCTTCTTTGATTTAAAATAAAAAAATAAAACTTTAATAATAGATTTCAATTAAATAGATACTTACTAACTAAAAAAAGCAAAATTTATGTTACTTGTATAAACTGATCATTATCAACTGTTTTTTTATAATAATTAGATATATGAGGATCGCTTGTACTAGTCATTCGTGTATTCCTCCCCTTCCCCCGAATGGATGTGACGTTACTGCAATCTAGAAGTCGCTCTTCCATTTTTAATATAGTATATCGTCACGATAAATGTCATTAACGATTAAGCCCTTTGATAAAGGACATTTTTGTTGTTAACATTTTCCACACCTAACTAACGATTGAGATAGCAGAAAACAACCAGGTCAGACACTTTGAAATACCGTCATGGAGGTAACCTCAGGTAAGGTAGGTAGATCGGGGACAATTCACAGTAGACGGGAATGATAAGAAGAAACACCTAAGAAAAGCAGAAGTCTTGTAAATTTACATAAAGAATGTTACTCTGTTTCATAAAAATAAAATCTCTATCATTGTCTACAACAATTATTTATCAAGAAGCCTTTCTCCTTTTATTTTATTTGGTTAATCAATACTTGGCTCCAAGAAGAATTGTTCTAACGTTTACGTAAAAACTTGATATTCCTTAACCTTGTGCAACATGGCAAAAAACAAGGAATTCTTCGTCCATTTGATTACGAAATAACCATAGAAAGGAGAGTTCCATTTCTATCTTTTATAGAGAAATGGATCATATCATTATGTTCCCTCATTATCGACAACAAGAAATGATTAAGGTACTATTACAAGATGAAAAATGGTATACATTAGAAGAAATTGCTTGTCATGTACAGTGCTCAGTCAAGACAGTTCGGCGTGACTTAGATTATCTGAAAGAACGCTTACCCCCGGACTGGCAAATACAGTGCATCAAAGGAAGAGGGATAAAGCTATACAAGCCCCCCCACTCCTCTCATACAAGCATGTACTCTTTTTTTAAGCAACAAGATATGCAATTTCAAGTACTCAATCAACTACTACAAGGAAACATTCGTACCGTCTCAGAGTTAGCCGATACGCTGTATGTACAAGTATCTGCGTTATCACCTGTCCTTCAGCGTATTCAACAACATCTTGATCTTTTTGAATTAACATTGCAAAAAAGACCGTTACGTATCGTCGGGAAAGAAACTCATATCATATATATGTTTTATGAATTGTATTATACAACGTACCTAGACCAAGAGTGGCCATTTCCAAATCAGAAAGAGATATTCACCTACATTTCTCATATGGAACAAAAGCTAGCTATTCAATTTTATCCAAACTATAAACAAAGATTGGCCTATTTACTTGCCATTTTTGTACAACGAAAAAAGCAAGGGCACAACCTGACAAATTTGCTCATCTATGAAAAGATTGTGGCTGAAACACCCTTTTATCCCAAAATCAAAACCACCTCTCAAGTACTGTGTGATATTTCACTCACAAACATAGATCAGGTTTTCATTACGATTGCAGTCAGTTGTTCTATGTTTATCTATACGAATCAGAAACACTATAAGCAAGAAATTTTACAATTCTACTATAGAGGTACATCCACCGTCTATCGATGTACTCAAGATTTAGTAGACAAACTCGGGCATGAGTTTGGGGTAGCGTTTCATCAGGATGAAGAATTTCTTTTTCATCTAATACAATACCTCAGGCAAATTGCGTATCGATATCAATTTATACCTACCATTACATCACCAAAATCTGAATGGCATGAGCCAGTGAAACACAAACATTACCATACCTTTCAAAAAGTCAGCCGTATCTATACAAACTGGACACAACAATACTCATTTCTTCCTCCTGCCAATGAAGAAGATATCTTAGCTATTACGCTACAAGTAGAAGCTTCGTTCCATTTATCGCAAACCTATAAGAAAAAAGCATTATTGTATTTAGGAGATAGTATCATGTGGAAGCGATATATATACGGGGTACTGTATAGCGAGTTTGGAAATACACTATCCATTGCGCAGGAAGAAGTATTAGATATCCAGACATGCGATCTCCAAAACCTGGGGATAGACCTGATTGTAACAACAGTCCCGTTAGGAAAGAAGGAGATACCCGTGATTCAAGTATCCGTAATCCCAACTAGGCGAGAATTAGACAACATCAAAGAATTATTAGATACAAGAAGCAAAGAGGAGTATACAGCTTGTCTAGACCTTGAGAGTAAAAGAAACAAAACAACCTGAGTCCTTACGACTTCTGATCCGTAGTCTCATAGTCTCGCTAACTACAACTGCCGAACCCTTTGATACATGTGGGTTCGGCAGTTGTAGTTAAATCGAATCCGCTTAGAAAGAGGCAAGCGGATTCGATTTAACTACATGACATTTGATTGCTTCAAACAGCAGTCCATCTCACACCTATACAGCTTATTTATTCTATGAATTCTCGTATACTCTCATATCCATGCATTCATAGATTCAACCATGTAAGGGCATTCTTTTTGGCTTTGCAAATCGGGCAAATGATATAATCTTCAAATTACCGAATGCCCGGAAACTACCTAGTAAAATCTATTTAATACATATAGGTATAGATGGTAAAGTACCGGCCAAAATCGGAAGTAGTAGCTGAACAAAGCCTGCAGGAATAAATGTATCATCTGACTTATCTATCTCATCTAATGACCACCAGTTATGCGCACGAAAAACATCTTGCTCTTGTTTCGTTAAGTTATCAAGATTGATTTTGCTTTGTTTGACATTAGCTATGTAGTAGCGTTCGTACGAAAGTAGTTCACCTTTCCAATTCATTTCTTGCTCCCTAGTCACGGGGTCGATCACATTCTTGATCACGAAATGATCACGCACTTAGTAACATTAGATCGAACTAGATAACACTAAATAGCACATCTATCCAGAAATATAAAAAATAATATGAATTATACAGTATATTATTACAACTATCACAAGCCTACAAACATAGCGAAGCCCCGCTTATACCAAGGGATTCTGGCATAAGCGGGGCTTCTAACATTTGGCGTGCCCTGAAGGATTCTAACCCTCGACCTTCTGATCCGTAGTCAGAGTGCTTTCTGCATAGTCACGATAACTACAACCACTGAATCCTTTGATACATATAGAGTTGGACGATTGGAGTACAATGGAATCCGCTTAGAAATAGGCAAATGATCACGGATTGATCACGCACTTAATGACACTAAAGGGCATTTGAAAACAAATATCCACAACTATGAATTCATTCGAAATCCCTCTGTTAATGATCTGCCCACATCTCGCACTGACCAATAACAGTCTCAAGCGCATCTTCCATGCCATCTGGTGGATACTTGTATTTCTTCAATAGTTTCTTAACAATTCGACGCATTCCAGCACGGGCGGACTCTTTCTTTTGCCAGTCGATGTTACGGTTCTTGCGGAGCTTCTCCGCAAGCTCGCGAGTCATTGCCACGAGTTCCTCATTCTGATAGACGTCCTTAACTGCTTCTGGACGGGTAAGGGCATCATAAAACGCCAACTCCTCGTCGTCCAGCCCCATAGCATCGCCCTTTTCTTGGGCGTTCGCCATATCTTTGGCCATCTTCATCAGCTCTGCGATGACTTCTTCATTGGAAAGCATACCATTTATATACGATTTCATCGCACGAGAAAGCCTATCCGAGAATTTTTCTGATTTGACGAGGTTCGTTTTACGATACTGAGATACCTGCTCACTGAGCAACTTTTTCAACAACTCCAGTGAGAGATTCTTCTCCTTCATCTTAGAGATGCCGTCAAGAAACTTCGGGTCAAATAAAGAGAATCCTGTATCCACATCTGAAAATAAGTTAATCACACCTTGGCTCTGAATGCTCGCTTTCAACAGGTCATTGATACGGGTATTGATTTCTTTCAGGGAGAGTGGCTTACTTTCACTAGTGATACGAGTCAGCAATGTTCGTACAGCCTCGAAGTATGCGGATTCGTAACGCTGTTCCGGTGTGAGAAGAGAACGGCAAAGGGATAGAGCCTGACGCAGAAGCATTGCTTCTTTGATGTAGACATCCTTGCGACTCATCCCGTTATACCCGATCTCCGCTCCGATTGCTGTCAGGAAGTTCACGCCACCACTAATCGCCTTGGCACGAGAAAGGTCTGTAGCATCCTCCCGCATGAAACCTGAATAGTCAAAACCATGGAAGAGATCACGACAGACTTCCAGTTTCTCAATGAACTTCGGTAAAGCAGTCTCAGCGATGTCCGTATTGCCGTAGTTATTCTTGTCACGGTTCGTGTAGTCGTTCATCGCCTGTTTCAGGGCGGAAGCAATACCAACATAATCGACTACCAAACCGCCTTCTTTATCCTTGTAGACCCGATTGACTCGAGCAATTGCCTGCATCAGGTTGTGACCCGACATTGGTTTATAAATGTACATGGTAGCTAGTGAGGGGACGTCAAAACCAGTCAGCCACATATCCACAACGATGGCAATTTTCAGAGGATCGTCGTTGTCCTTGAACCGCTTCGCCATTTCATTGCGGTGACGTTTATTGCCGATAACCCTACGCCACTCCTCGGGATCCCTGTTGTCTTCTGTCATCACCACGCCGACTTTTTCTACCCACTCTGGGCGAAATTCTATTAGTTTGCGATAGATGGACATCGCGATGGTACGAGAATAGCCGACAATCATTGCCTTTCCTGTGAGTTCATATTGGCGGTTTTCCTCATAGTGACGAATGATGTCCTGACAGAGAGCTGTAATTGTTTGATCTGCTCCAAGAATGGACTCTAGATTACCGAGTTCCTTTTTACTCTTTTCGATAGCGTGTTCCTCAGCATTCTGTGCCATTAGATCGTACTCAGCATCAATTTTCCTCAAAAGGTCCTCATCCAGCTTCAGATTGAGGACGCGACTTTCGTAGTAAACAGGACGAGTTGCCCCATCCTCCACAGATTGAGTCATATCATAGATGTCGATATAATTGCCGAATACCTCGTTAGTCGAGCGATCTTTGCTTGAAATCGGTGTTCCTGTGAAACCTATGTAGGTTGCATTCGGCAAGCTCTCCCGAATAAGTAAACCAAAAGTTTTCTTGACGCGCCCTGTCTTACTATCTATACGTTCGTGTATGAACTGACTACGATGCGCCTCATCCGCTATGACAATGATATTTCGACGCTCGGACAAACACTCCGAACTCTCCTCAAACTTTTGCGCTGTGGTGAAGATAATACCGTTCGCTTGCCGTCCTGCAAGCAATTCTTTTAGATGGCTACGATTTTCCGCTTGTTGCGGAGTCTGACGAATGAAGTCTGCACACATGGCGAATTGAGCGAAAAGCTGGTCATCTAGGTCATTGCGGTCAGTCAACACAACGATAGTTGGCGAGTGAAGCACTTGCTGAAGGAGATGTGCATAGAACACCATCGACAGAGACTTACCACTACCTTGAGTATGCCAGAACACTCCGCCCTTGCCGTCAGTATTGATCGCCTTTACCGTGGAAGCAACCGCTTTCTTCACCGCAAAATACTGATGGTAAGCACCGAGAATCTTTACATCAGCAGAAAAGCAGATGAAATTCTGGATAATATCAAGTAGTCTTGCTTTATCAAACATTCCCTCGATGAAGGTGTCGAACTGGGCGTGTTGTGTGTTTTCGTAGTTCCCATCCTTCGTTTTCCACTCCATGAAGCGGTCTTCGTCCGCCGTAATCGTACCAGCTTTGGAGATAGCGAGATCACTCATCGCACAGAATGCGTTGTAAGTGAAAAGGGACGGGATCTCTATCATATAATTGCGAAGCTGTCGGAACGCCTCGGAAGTGTCGGTTTCTTCACGCGATGGAGATTTCAACTCAAATACGACTATAGGCAGACCATTGAGGAAAACAATGACATCAGGACGTTTCCTGCTATTCTCGACCACCTCCCACTGATTGGCGACAGTAAAGGTATTACGGTTGATGTTCTCAAAATCCACAAGTCGAACGAGATCGGCCCTTGGCTTTCCCTTATCAAAGAAGTTTACAGATATGCCGTTTTGGAGGTATTCCATAAAGAGAAAATTTTTCTGGAATACCGTACCGCTCTCAATGTTTCGCAATTTGTAGACTGCCTCGGTCAGGGCGGACTCGGGTAACTTCGGGTTGACCCGTCTTAAAGAGGGTAGCAGCTCGTCCATGTAAAGTGGTTCATTATGATCACGAGTCATATCCGGCCCATAGACATAGTCGTACCCCAAGGTGTCACGGAACACTTCAATAACTGCGTTTTCGTAGTTTGCTTCCGTATATGCCATCGAGCATTCCCCCTGTATCTAGATGATAAACTATCGGTTAGTAACCAGGTCGGTGACGGATAACTCGCCTGACATCAGGCGGGGTAAGAGCGTGTCACGAAGAGCGGCAAGGCAAACATTTTCAGCTTTATTTGCAGAAATAATCCCCGTTAAGGAATCCTCAATTGCGTAGTATTTCATCAATGTATCATCAGGCGGCAAGTAAATCGATTTCATCATCAACGCTTCTTTATCAACCCCTTGACCCTCTCGAGTCGCTGGACGAATTAAGTCTTTGAAGTAAAAGGAGTAAGCCTTAATGAATGATTCAAGATACTTTGAGTTAATATTACTTTCAACGGCGAAAATATTGTATGCAGAACTCACCCCACCGATTGGTGAGCGCATAACTCCCCAGTTCAGGATTTCACGACTCATTCCAAAGACTAAATCTGTTTCTCGTACAATCTTATTCATAGTTGTTGTCTTAGAGAGAGATTTGTTAAATTTCTCGCTACGCGGGAATATTCCGTTGTCGGTGACCGAAAACAGCGGAATATTGGGGTCATTGCTTTTCTCAATACGTGGAGTGAGAAAAGCTGAAAACTTCACTTCCCGCCAATCGGTCGGCATCATTCCTCCAAACGGCTCAAAGTCCACGAACCACGATTTAAAAATGGCCTGTGCCATCTGTTCTAAATGATTGTTTATCGCTTTATTGACAGCAATCTTATCATCTAAAGCAGTCAAAGTATCGGCAACCTTCTGTTGTTCGTCTATTGGTGGCACAGTAACCTTGATACCGGCAAATGTAGCCTTTGTTATCGTGTCAAACACCGAGCCGTGCGTCTGGTTTTTCAGCAGTCGGATACTATCCTTCAGCAAGTAATAAAGGTAGGGCTGTATGACAATATCCTTCCTACCTCTAATTCCATAACACGACTGATTGAACGCCATTGGGAACGGAATCATTGCAAGCTCGCCAACTGTACCGCGAGCAGAAATGATAATGTCATCGCGCATTAACATTTTCGTAGAACTATTATTTAAACCTGCTTGTGTGATGGTCTTTGTGGTTTCATACACATAGCGGTCGTCATTGTTAAAGTCCTTGACTGAAAGCCACGGAATATTACCGTCCCAGTATTCAGGCATACTGGTCTTTGGTGTCCCACCACCAAAGAGATCGATAATATCGGCTAGCTGATAAGAAGTGCGCTCAGACTTCATATCCAATCGCCCCCAGTCTCTTTCGAATCTCATTCTCCAATTCATGGGAACGCTCAAACATCTCAGAGAGTTCACTCGTCAGCCGAGTCATTTTTTGCTCGAATGGCTCGCCATCATCCTCCTGCTTTTCGATGCCTACATAGCGCCCCGGTGTGAGGATATAGTCCTGCTTGGCTATATCAGCGATGGTGGCGGCAGCACAGAATCCTGGCACGTCTTCCAAGGTTCCTTGATGAAACTCTTTGAATGTATCGGCAATTTTAGCAATGTCCTCCATGGTCAGTTCGCGTAACTTCCGACTAACCATTGATCCCATCTTGCGAGCATCGATGAACAGAGTTTTGCCTTTCTGTGTCTTATTTCGACTGATGAACCACAGCGACACAGGAATCTGCGTAGTGTAGAACAACTGTGTGGGCATCGCGATAATACCTTCCACAAGATCGTCTTCTACCATCTCCTTGCGGATTTCCCCCTCACTTCCACTCTGAGAAGAGAGAGATCCATTGGCAAGAACTACTCCAATTTTTCCATTTGGTGCAAGGTGAGAAATCATATGTTGAAGCCATGCAAAGTTTGCGTTTCCTTTCGGAGGAAGACCATACTTCCAACGTGGGTCCTCATTTAGACTCCCATCGTTCCAGTCCGAAAGATTGAATGGTGGATTAGCGAGGATAAAGTCGGCTTTCAGTGTCTTGTGCAGGTCATTATGGAACGTATCAGCATTGTATCCTCCGAGGTCAGCTTCAATCCCACGAATGGCGAGGTTCATCAGAGCCATCTTGCGAGTCGTCGGATTGGAATCTTGTCCATAGATCGAAAGGTTGTTGATGTTGCCGGAGTGGCTCTCGACAAACTGCGCCGACTGTACATACATACCTCCAGAACCGCAACAAGGGTCATATACACGTCCTTGGAAAGGCTGTAAAACTTCAACAAGCGTCCGAACCACACAGGCAGGAGTATAGAATTCACCGGCACGCTTTCCTTCCTGCTCGGCGAACTTGGAAAGGCAGTATTCATAGGTCCGTCCAAGGATGTCTTTGTCCGTACCGTGCTCAACCATCTTAATATTGGTAAAAAGATCAACCACATTTCCTAAACGGCGCTTATCTAGTTCGGCACGGGCGTAGTTTTTCGGCAGAATGTCTTTCAGCCTCTTGTTCTCCTTTTCAATAGCTCGCATCGCGTCGTCAATAACCGTACCGATTTCCTCTTTGTGTGCAGCTTCGGAGATGACACTCCATCGCGCTAAAGGTGGGACAAAGAAGACGTTGACCTCAGCGTATGCATCTTTATCCTCCACATCATCATCATCGGCAAGCAGTTTTTGATAGCGAGCCTCAAATTGGTCGGAGATGTATTTTAAAAAGATAAGCCCCAGTACAACATGCTTGTATTCAGCTGCGTCCATATTTCCACGTAGAATATCAGCTGCCGCCCAGATTTGCTGTTCGAAACCGATTTCGACTGTGTTTTTATTTTTGTTTGTGATTACCAAAGCGTTTACTCCTTCTTGTTCATTGACGGTATTCATAATTTATTTATTCAGACGTTCAATGACAGGCAGATTTTTATCAGCACCTAGAACAGTGCGTTCTGTTATTGATCTTATTCCTCAATGATACTATAATCAGATCAATATATTAAGATTATTTTTCAATATATAATTAGGAGGTGTTTATATATGGACAAAAAAGCAGTCGGAGACCGTATTGTATTATTGAGAAAAGCCAAAGGCTGGAAAAGGAAAGATCTAGCTGCTCAAATAGGGGTATCATGGCAAGTTGTGACCAATCTTGAAACTGGAGCCACTTTGCCAACCCCTATCCAACTTGTTAACCTATCAAAAGTGTTAAATACCAGCACAGACTTTATTCTAGGTATAACCTCCACAACTTCCTCTTATCAAGACACTGACACACTTCCCATGATCGATCTACAGAAAATATTAGAGAATGCAGAAGCCCTCCAGTGGGGAAACCGTATTCTTTCTCCCGAGCAACGGAAGTTAATAAAAGGACTTGTATATGTGGCAGCTGAATAGTCTACACTCGGCAGGGGTATTTACCTCTGTTTTTTTGTTGTACAAAATTACATATATATATAGAAGAAACTCGTTTTTTACAGCCGGAATACAATCACATCACACCTACTTTTTTGGGAAAGACTACACAACATCACAATGATTATGTGGAGTTGATACTGTGGGATCTGTTGTTGTGTTTGGAGTACATGTAGTCTTTCTATTAATTTTCATCTTCCTTGCTTGCGTCTTTGTAAAAACAGGTAAAAAATAGTGGTAAAGAATATCCATTTACGGACACAGGAAAACATTACTTATTGTTTGGATAGTCATACTCATCATCTCGATTTTTCTCATCTTCGGATCTCTATTCATTATCTCAATGGATATCGTACAAGGTTATCTTCCTCAATTTCCTTGTAAAGATGAAATACGAAAAGTAAATGGTTGCGCTGATCAGTAAATGGTAGATTGTTGAGTCATATTTGATCAAGAGGGTCATGCATACTAATGACAAGCATTAACCAGATTGATTCTTTTTATCTAATCTTATTTGGATTCTAGGTAAAATAAGGTAAAAAATACCTACACCTATTAATCCAATACCTGTAATAATTATTGATAGCAAAAGTGGTGCTACATACGAGCTTATTGTAACAATAATTGATGAGATTAGCATCGCCATATTAAACGATAGCCCACTTACTGCCATATAAGAACTCCGAGAATTATCCGGTGGAAGTGCGGCTAAATACGACTGTTGCACAGGAACTTTTATTACCTCACCAATTGTTGCTATTATCATTACAATGATTAATATCCAAATATTGTTGAAGTATGTCATAATCCCAAAACCAATCACAGATAAGAAAGCACCACCAACTAAAACATGTCTATCCTTAAGTTTTTTTACTAAATAAGCAGTAATTAGTGATAAAATTACTACTAATAATGTGTTCTCCATTCTTAAAATACCAATTAATCCTAATCCATCAATATTCCAATATAGTATTTTTTGTATAGATATCTCTTCAGTTAGTCGAATACCGATATAGTTAGTTAAATGAAACTCCATAGAAAGAACTAATATTCCAGCAAGAGTAAACAAAATAAACAATCTATCCTTAAAAACCCCGAAATATATGTTTTTGATTTCAATTATGTGTGATGAAGAACTCTTCTTTTGCGTCGGGAAATAGCTTTCCTTCATAAAACATACAATTAAAATTATACTTAATAAGGAACCAAAGGATAGAGCGACCAATAATTCATACAAATATTTGTTAAACAGAAGCGCACCAATCATTGCACTAACTGCGATAGATATGTTATTGGTCCAATAAATAATTGAATACATCAGTTTACGCTGCTCTGGCTTACTTACATCAATTAGCATTGCTTGATTAGCAGGACTTACTAATCCCCAACAAACGGCGTTTATTGTTGTCATAAAAAATGTTATTACTGGTGAATTGAACCACGGTGAATTGCAGATCATCATAGAAAAAAATGCAACAAACCTTAAGAGCTCAGCAGTCCTTATAATCTTTATTCTTCCATAACGATCAGAAAAATAACCACTAATAAAATTAGTCCCTATCCCAATTAAAACATTAAACATAAGTAATAGCCCAGCAATCTTTGTTCCAAAATGCTGCGATAAGTATATTGTCATAAATGGAAAAATCATGTTCCCTAAAAAACCACTAAGCAACTTTTCAAAAATACGAATTTTAACATTAACGTGAAAATCAGCAAATTTCATTACTATTCCATCCGTTTCTATAACAATTTAATGAGTCAACAGATGTTTCATTATTATAGAGATATAATATCAGAAGTATCCTACACTATTTTTGCTTCTTCGTTTACAAACTACCTAGTTAACACCATTTAAAGTAGGACTTTATCTGTAGTCTGAAGCGCTCAATAATAAAGAGCTCATCACTTGCTCTACTCACAGGTCCCTAACCTTGCATAAATCCATGGCTTGATACCTTATATATCCCATCTCCAAACAACCTCATTTTATTCTCATCATCAAAACGAATCGCAGAGGAATCTGCAATACAGTAAAAGTGATCCATATTTTTGGCGACATCTAAAACTGTTTCTTCTTGCACTTTATTTCCTCTTTCAAAATGAACCTCAACCGTGATATCGACCAGGTTAAAACCAGAATAAACATAGTTTTGATCAACCTCATGAATTTGAGTTAATACAGCTGTCTTACACATATTTATCGCGCCTGCACTAATTCCCACTATCACACCTTTGCAATTTTTTAGAGTGATCTGAAGGTCATTTTTTTTAATAAAATCATATTGTTGCAATGTATCTCCACCCATCAAACATATAGCATCTGCGCTCTCTAATTCTTTCCGCATGACTTCATTTTCTACTTCACTATATAAAATAACTGAATCTCGAAATACGACATCAACTTTTCTAAAATAGTCCAGAATTTCAGTTGTGTATTTTCTTGTCTTGAGATGCTCATCTGGGGTTGATGGAATAAAAACTATCTTATTTGTTTTGAAATCTTTATTTAAAGTTTCTTTCAATCCATTTTCAAATTCAAGCAAACAATCAATTTTGCTAAATAAATATCTAATCATGCACTCTCACCACCCTTTTCTGTTTTATATCTAAATAGACTTGAGATGAGTAATTAAACTAAAGGGTAATAGTTACTTGCAACATTTAGGAAATTTATATTAACCAATTACTCATCTCAAACCAATAAAGCCATACTTTTGGCTGAAGTTACGATATACTATGTCAATTCATCTAGTTCTTGCGTTAATTTTTCAATTTCATCCAGCATAATTTCTTCAAATTTACCCATTTGATCAGAAATCTCTGGAGAGTACAAAAAGTAAACTTTAAAACTAGTAAGAGATGGTGCGCAAACAACCTTAATACTCAAAAAATGTCTTTTGTCCCTAGGAAGGTATTTCTTAAATCCAATTCGATAATCAGAGTCTGGTGACTGGCCACTAATCAACAGAACAAGTGGTTCCATATAATCCGTAGTCTGCTTTTCTTTAATAGAGGTCTTCTGCAAGAATGTCACATACTCTTTAGCATTTTTAAAAGGATTTTTTCGATATTCCCGATAATCATCAATTCTTTTTTCTCTCGTTGAAGATACATGCTGAGTCAACATGATTTCATCATGAAAATCTCCAAAATCCTTTGCATAAACAACATCATCAAAGCTTCGACCATTGGTCAATACGCAAATTGGTAGTTCATCATACATCGGGAATAATCTAAACAGTACAGAATAAACAATATGATACCAAAACTCTTCTACAGTATAGTTTCTATGTTTGAAAAAGAATAAGCTAGAAAAAGAAATCATCATCGATTCATTGCTTGGAATTTTATACTTTGAATATATGTCAGCTTTTAACTTACAATATGTCTCAAAATAACTAAAATTCTTAGCTTCTATATTATCAATATAGCGATTGATTTTGTCCAAAGTAATTAAATCTTTTGTACAGCCATGTAAGATCCTATTCTTAAAATCAAAATCTCCATCCGACAACATGTGATTAAAAACACCTAGAAAGTAAGTTTTTTTATCATCATGTTTAATGAATGCAATATTGTATAGAGCATCTCCAAAAATATTCCTTTTCTTCAAATCATTAGACAGATGAACAAAATAATCCTCTATGCTATCTTCAGATGACTCATACACTGGAATATGCACATCATCGTTGTATTTATGGACATTTAGATTGATTTGGCCATCTTCTGTTTTATTAAAGCTAGATCTTAATAAATCATTCTTTCGGATAATTTCTTTAACATTCCTAATCATCATGTCTAGATTACCTGTCTCAAAAAAGCAAATATATGGAACTAACCATTCCCGAATATTTTCATATTGGATATACTTGTAGTGAACAGGATATACAGATCTACTATATTCAACTTCATTACTAATGATATCCCTATTTAATAGGTATTGTTGCTGCATTATTATCCAGTCCTCTCATATAGTACTCACTAAGCAAGCAAACAACAAATATTTTTATGGATTTCCAGATCCTACAATTTTTAATTTAACTCCAAAATTACAGTCAGCCTCTTGAAACAATTCATCAAGAGTAGTGTATTTTCCAATAATCAACCCTAAGAGATTGGCTCCATTTAGATGTTCAGGAGGAATGTAATCCTCTTCTTTGGCTAGTAGTATTAAATCATAATTATCATGGTTTTGCACTCTTTCCACTCCCTCAATCTTCTCAATAAATCCATGTCCTTCATAGGAAAGAGTATACGAAAATGATAATCCTTTTACTTCCTCACTCCTAGCGTCTTGTGGAGCTTTAAGAGTTGATAATATCTTTTCATCTCCTGTCATAATGGCAAAATAGAGCTCAAAAATATCGAAACTAACCCGCTGTTGAAATGCTTTATAAAATAGGCCACCTGCTCCTGGTCTAAAACCAGCTTCAATAAGTGAGAATGAAGCACCATTATACTTAACTTCCACATGGGTAACTCCACTCCTCATCCCAAGACTATAGACTGCGTTATTTGCTAAGGAGATAATTTCATCTGAGAGACTACTTTCATCTCTAGGAGGAGTGTAATAAAGTCTATCTTGAAAATATGGTGGATTACTACCTCTTTTCTTCATAACAAAAGAGGTATGAGGTTCGCCTTTAAACCAAAAAGTATCTACTGAATACTCTTCACCTGCGAAATATTCTTCTAGCAAAACGGACATAAAATTACTATCATCTTTTGCAATCTTGTTATACATTGTAATTTGTAAAAGTTGACTGTTTAGATCTGTTTCATTATCAACCAATTTAACTCCTGTGCTTGAAAATCCCGCAATCGGCTTTATAATACATGGATAAGAAAGTTCACTAGTGTCGATTCCATTCTCATGTAATAAATACTTGCTAGTAGGAAATCCATTCTCTAACCAGATTTGTTTCATAAGTGATTTATCTCTTAAAACATGTGGATCAGTATATTGATTTACACCCATATTGAAGTGTTGGTTCAATTTTTCTGTTAAAACTACGCTCCTTTCTCTGGTGGTAAAGATCGAATCTACACAATCAACAATTTTCTCAATCTCCTCAACTACTTTATCATAATCCGCTCTGACATCTAATTTGATATCGTTAAATTGAGGGAAGTCACTAATGATTCTCTCATCATTAGTGACAATAAAAATTTCGTATCTTTCAATGAACCTTACACACTCTACCAAAAAAAAATCCGTTGGATCTATTATAATTATCCCTTTTTTCATAACTCACCTGCATCCTTAAGTATCTCAATGATACGATTTAGGCCAAATCCAACACACATTGACTGTATATACGACTTATCTTCTCTTGTAATAGAGAATTTCTGGCTAAAATAGCTACCATGATAATTGGACGAACAAATAGAAATATACTTATCTTCGATAGGAGTATACACTTCTAATTCAATCTTTGACTTATTTAACACCTGATATAGAATCCGTTCCACATCATTAGTAATAAAAGAGTCATTAGCAATTCTAATTCTGTACTTTAATCCGATACTATCACCCATTATCTTAAACAGCGCCATGATTTTCTCTTTCAGTACAGCGAGCTGATTATCTGAATCAAAGAAAACAAGTTCAGTCATTTTGAATTTTGGCAGACGAAATCTGTCATAATCTTTTTCATTTCGGTAACAATTTCCAGTTACCATTTGTATAGTATGGCTCTTTACTTTTGAATAGCAATGATGGCACAAGGCATAGTTATAAAATGTTTTGTTGATCTTTCCACTTAGCAACGCCCCTTGATTACTATCTAATCTTAACTTTTCTGAGGAATACTCATCTAGTATATCTATAGGTTGCATTGTCTTATCGACTTGAAATATTTCTAATAGAATATTAGATAATCCTCTATTAAACTCATCCAATACATTCAAAGTAGAAATCTGGTTACCGATATTTTTATATCTCAGCATCAGTTGATTAACAGAGTTTTTAATTCTCTCTAATCCATATTTCCCGACCAGATTGTCTAGTTTTTCTGGATCACAATCAATACATTTTTCCTTAAAATAGAGATCTTTGTTCTTACTCCATATCGCTTGAAGGGCACTTACTTCTCTGCTAATCAATTGATGAATCCCATCATTAAGGTGCAGTTGTTCATCCTCAAGTCTAATTTCTTCATTACAATATTTTTGCTTATAAAGCTCCAAAATCAGCTTTTGAACTTCTTTAGGAAAGCTAGCTAAATTAACACTAAGCATTTCGCTCACCATATTTTTCTAAGATCACTTCTATGCTTTTAAGTGTATTCAGGCTTTCAATATCTTCAATGGTAAAGTTATAGCTCTCTCCTAAATCAACAAGAAGTGCCATGTAGTTTAATGAATCTATTCCTAGCTCAAATAAACTAGAATCCCTCCATTCTTCATAATTTTTTTCAATAGCTTCATACACACCTTCTGTAATATTCTTTTCCAATATTCCCAATACTTCTTTTTTCATCTCTGATACCCCATTATATATTTAAATAGTATTCTTAATGTTGCATTCCTTTTCAGTTGTTAATAGCATCAGCTATAACTCGTAAAATAGTCTGCCTCACTGCTGGTGTAAACGTATCTAAAGATGGAGTAGTCTCCAGCTGCAGATTCTTCTCATCCAAAGATACCACATTTACTGGGATCCCTATTTCATCTAATTTGCTTTGAACTTTAAAAACACTCTGTTCAGAAATAGAACAATTTGTACAAATACTCCTTTGAGAATCTGGACATACAGATCTACCACAATCCATAGGCTTTTCAAATTGTAAAAGAGTAATACTCGGCACTTCGAGAGCATGAGTCAATGCACAAGAAGAGTGGTAGAAAACTGGAACTCCCGGGAATGATTCATTGCACATTTCCACAATAGATTCCCATAACTCATCTGACATGCTCTTAATGTTATCCTCTTTGATAATTTGAGGCATCTCCAAATCACGTGCCTCTGTCAATCCATATTCAATACCTTCTGTCCAGCGGAGTCCACCTGGCACAATGGAATCAATACACCCACTATAGTTTTCTTTTACAAAGTTTATCATATACGCCACGTTTTCAACTGTACCGTTCCATTCTGGAACTAGCGGCCTCATATACCAATTGACAGAAATATTATTAATATGTCGGATTTTTTCAAGGTGAGCGAATCTATTATTTCTAGCAGGTTCAATTTCCTTTGGAGCATTCGACCAACATAAAGAAATAATAATTTTATTTGTTTGTGCAATCTCTTCAAAGTCGACAATTTTATCAGCCGGAATTCCAAATTTAGTTACAATCCAGAACGGATTTTTCAATCCTCTTTTAGTAAAAGCTCTCATCAGATCAAATGTACTATTGCAAACTTCACCTCTTGCAAATGGTTCCGTACTAGATGTTCCGATACTAATGATACTTTTATCACTAATGAAGTATGGATGTTCTATCAGACTATCAACGATTTCATCGACTGTAAAACTATTCCTTTTGACTGGCTTCACATGCATCTTGCCCTCGCCCTGCATATCTTCAACCATTCCTTGGACGTGACAATAACTACACTGCAAAGCACAACCAGTCCAAAGATCTATACTAAATGAGTTATTTGACACACTCACACAAGAAAGTGGATGCGAACGATCTGGAATCAATACAGCATACATATATTCTCTCATCATATATTCTGTTCCAGTCCTTAAACCTTTTACAGGAACGAATGTTTCTATATTAGCTGACTCAAAATATTCTTTCTTAGTTAAAGTCATTTGATTCGACATATTTAAAACCCCTATCAATTTATTGTAGTGAATTATATAGTCCAGAAAATGCAATGGATAGTGCATCTTACAATTTATGAGTTGAACATTAAATACACTTGAAAATCTCAACATTTCTCTCTATTTGTTCTTTGGATGTCATCCCTACTGCTATATAAGATGATATAAGCGAAGCTTGTGTAAATGCTTCTTTAACAATTTTTTCTTTATCTTCCTTATCCAACAAAAAATTTCCCTGTTTGAACAAGCTTCGTATTATGACTTCAATACCATTAGATTCTAGATATCTATAATTATTCTCAATCCAGACATCATCCACATTGTAAGGAGTCTCTAAAATATCAATAAGGGATAATATTTCAGAATTAAGGACTCCATTATAAGAATTAGGTAACGATAGACCGATTTTTTGGCATACACCTTGCTTTTTCAATTCCCCTAAATATTGAAGAATGCATGCAACCTCTCTCCAATTATCGCTCCAATTGTGTAAAAGAACTGTTTTAGGATTGCACTTTAAATTTTGAATAGATTTTGTAAGACATTCCTCAATCCAAGCTTCATCATAAAAATCTCTGATATGCCCCTTTTCTTGCAAAAAAGGCTTTCGCTTAGCAGGAATTTTGGTTATAACGTTTTTTTTGCCCATATCAAACTCTGACAAAATCTTCTCTACATCACCTTGACCGTACACTAAAGCAGTATCAAAACTCTCAATCCCTAGCTCAATGGCATAGGCTACTAACGAAATGGCCTCGCTTCTTGAGACCTTATTGAAATTTGATTCAAACTGCCATGTACCATAACAAAGCTTACTTAATCCCAATGATTTGCCCCCCAACTATTTTCTCATGCATTTCTTTTGTCAAGTTAAGTACTTCACTTTTTTCATTAGCCATAGCATAGGTTTCGAATAAATTGTACAATTCAAAACTCCCTATACTCTCCATCCCTTCTTTAAATCTTTTGAAACCAGAAAGGAAGTCAAACTCTCTAAGTGAATAAATTCTCATAAACACCAAGAGCAAGTCATTTCGTAACATAGCAATTTCAAGGAGGTTTTCAGTTTTCGACATATACAGAATCTTTAAATTAACTTCCTCTACACATCTAGCCAAAATCATTTCTCTATAACTTGTCATATTCGTCTTGACATATTGTATAATACTTTCAAATTCAGATTTTTTATCATACAGTATTTTACTGTATAAAATATCTTGAATAAGTACTTCAGGTATCCAGTATCCCATTGCCCACTCTCTATGTTCTCCAATGGGCTGAGCTGGTTTAAATATATTTGCTATTTTATTGTGAAACTCATCTAACGTAAATAAAGCAATATTAATATCTTTTTCATTCTCTACACCAATTCTAATACTATCATCACACATAATCGTATAATATTCACTAAACAATTGTGCCACTCGATCGTAAATCTGATCGCCAGTATGCAACACCAATAAGTCATAATCATTAAATGTTCTATTAATATTAATAGAACCAACAAGCGCAATACTCTCAATGTAGTCTTCTACACTTAAGTCTGCGACAACTTTTCTAACTATTCCACTTAATTTAGCTTTCATTTCCCACCATCCTTGTTTAAATTTATTACACATTAACATACAAGATATTTTTTTTCAAATGTCTTTTTGTTATCAGGCCTGTTGATTAACCAATAAACGGAATAAAAATGCACCTTTATTTGATAAAAAGGGGCAATAAACCGCTATAAACAAGAGAAGCAATCGTTTATGATGTGCCTGAAGAACAGCGTATATATAGAGCCGTGGAAATCGCTTCGGCGTTAGAAAGTAGAGGGTTTCTTGGTTCTACAGAATATCGTTTGTATATCAGGAGCATCATAGCATCAATTCTAGGGAAAATCCCTTCTGGTTATTCCAGTTTCTGGTTAATCAATAGGCCTGTTTTGTTATATATAAGGAATATTGTTTTATGCTTATTTTGTAAAAATTCTAGTGGATAAATAAAATGACCCATAATACAATTGGAATAGCTCTTTTCGCAGTGCTTGATCCCTCTGTTAGGACCACGGTGTTTGTATGTGGTAACATCTAACCATACAAATAACACATCGACCCAAACTAATACTAAAGATATCAAAAAAATTGTGAGGTAAACACTATGAATCAAAAAATTATCTGTATTGAGGTACCGGAGTTTACATTCAATAAATTGAAAATTATAGCTGATCAAAACCAAGATGAACTATTCTTATTAACCAGCGATCAAAAGCGGTGTTGCAACTACTATACCTTTAACGTTGATGTCCGCAGTGAGTATTCAAAAGCGAAGGAAATAATAGAAAAAAACATAGGAAAGCCTTCTGTAATTTTTACCACTCAAGAAATGTTTGTAACACAGGCTACTTTGTTAGCAACTGAGTTTAATATCAGCCAAAATATTCCTAAATCTACTGATATTTTTAGAAACAAATTTAAAATGAAAGATATATGGAGACAAAAAGGGGTTCGTACACCACAAGGGGAATATTACAAACTTGCAAGCGAAATTCAACAGCTATCATATCCAGTAATACTAAAACCATCGCTAGGTTATTCAAGCTGTGGAGTAAAAAAAGTAATTGACGAACAAGACCTTAGAGAACAACTTAAAAAAATAAATATTGTTAATTTGACTCTAATGGCCAAAGAGAGCCAAAAAGACACAGGCTTTATTGTTGAAGAATATTTGGATGGAAAAGAGTTTTCTGTGGACACAATTTGGTATAACGGTAATCCCATTTGTTCATGTATTTTTTCTAAAGGCAGTCTGCTAGGCCCCTATTTTTCTGATCGTTTATATTATATAGATTCTAAATTAGATACATTGCTGCAACAAGAAATTATATCGCTATCGATCAAGGCTGTTAAGGCTATTGGAATAGGGAGTGGTGCTACTCATACAGAGATTAGATTCCACCAAGCAATCCCTTATATTTTAGAAACAGCCTGTCGTCCTGGGGGTGGAGGAGACAGTTATGATTTATTTAGTAGAGCAACCGGAATCGACTTCTACAGTGTATACTACGCTGCACTTATCAGCAAAAATGAACAAATATTAGTGGAAGCGAAAGAAAAAATGGACAAGAGGGTACTATCTAAACAACTATTTTTTAAGTATTATATACCACATAAAGGCTCTGGAGTAATTCAAGAAGTCAACGGCTTGGATCAGTTAAGAAGAAATAGGCCAGAGATCTTAGATGTATTTTGTCACATAGCACCAGGCTCTGTTCTTTTAAAAGATGATTTGAATCTTGATTATTTTTGTATAGTAACTGGTCAACTCCCCACTACACAACAATTGCATATTGAGGACTTTGTTAAACAATACGATAATATTTTGCAAATTATCTACCGCTAATTTGTGTGCTGTCAATCTACATTCAACACTCCAAAAACATCAATATAATTTCCAGGCTAGAATCCTGATAGTCAGCTGAGCATCTCTAAGAAGGTCAATCAGCTCTTCACCCAAGGAGGCAATGTAATGGTTACAGAGCTCTAGTAGATCGATTATGGAAGTATTTACAGTAGGATTTCAGTAAGAAATAGTCAATCGAGTAAGAGGGGGTGACTAACCCCCGTCTTCTCACACCACCGTACGTACCGTTCGGTATACGGCGGTTCGGTAAATCAATAATGGAAGTATCAACTTCGTATTGTTAAGCGTAGGATTCACTCAGCGCTCCCAACTTTTATCTTCGGGTTCCACCCTATTTTCTGTTGGGTAGCCCCTTACGGGTTATCTGCTTTCACCATGAATTGCCCTCTTAACGCAAGATTATGATTTACCGTCAAGTCCTTCCCTAGCCTATCCTTTCGGTAGGATCAACAGTACTATGACTTAAACTGACTTCTGGTCGTTCAGCAATACCTCACGGTATGGGTTACTCATGGGGATACATTTGATTCCCTGCTAGAGCATACCGTCCAGATCTCCCCGGGTAAGAATGATAACCTTCGTCCCATGTAACCGCTACATTTACTGAATAGAGCTCGGGCAGTATTGGACTTTGTTTTGTTCAGCAAACTCGTCCGCTCGTCATCAGCCTTATTATGTAGTTTCTGTACGTCGGTTCGGGATTTTGCCGCCGGCTTCCTTCAGATTCCACCTCACGGTGGACACCCTTGCCTTGAGCTAACAGTTCCTACTGCCAAGCCTGTAGTGGACTTTCACCACCAAGTTATCACCCATGCCGGGCGCACTGAAAACGAACTGCATCCGTGTTGGATGCAGTTCGTTTTTTACATCCATGATATACTAAACGTATAGGAGAATAACTCTGTTTTGTCTACCTCCTATGTATCTGATTTTGTATTCACTCAGGCCATGTGCGGTGGCCTTTTTTGTTGTCTGCGAAAATGTCGTAACTCTTCCCGCAAAAAAATGTTACATCATCTCCAATCCTTACTCTCATTACATCTAGCAATGGAAGACGGATTATCAAGCCATCAACGGTTTCCATTTCGATGATGTCCACCCTCTCTTGAGGAGCGTGACTGATCGAGCATTGTGAGTAAGAGCTAATCTCTCCATTTTGTATTTCACAATCGTCTTTTGACTCATGTATTTCCACGCTCGGATTGCGATCCAACTCATACAAAAACGCATCAATTTGCTTGTCTGGACCTTCCAGTCTCAGTTTTAACAATAAATCACCTCATTTCTAATTCTGTTATCCGAATTATAGATTAAATCAGAACCATAAATCTATGATTCTACTGTGTAAGTTATACTTTGCACGGTGGAACATATATGGGGACTTTTATGACCTTACTCCTCTCATTTTTCACTTAAAACCACACTTTGTTTACTGAACTGAATAAACAGTTTGATTTATCAATCAATTTCTTGTATGTTGTTAACAAGATCGATGAAAGGTGGAGTTATATGGATTTTCAGCTAGAAAATGATGCCATTCGGTATGTGTTGAGAAGGAGACGAATGAAGGAACTGGGTAAAAGCATGGGGGATTTGGAAGACTACCTAATCTCAAAATCAACCATTAGTAATATCGAAAAAGCGAAAGGGAAGTTTGCCTCAAGAACCATTGAGATTTATCTGGAGAAATTGGGACTAACGGAGGACGAGATCCTCAAAAAAGCCCAAGAAGTGAGGAGAAATTTAGTAGAGTACTCTGATCAATTAGATGCAGTTGGACATATCATTGACCTAGGGTATCAATCTATTGCCTTAAAGCAACTAGGGAGATTTGAATTTGAGGAATATCATCCTTTAATGATTTGTGTTGTGTTTCTATACGGCCGAATCTTCTATGAAGAGAAAGATTATGATAGGGCCAAGGAAAAATATCTTCTCGCAATTGAGCTCTGCAAAAAGAAGTACAATCACAATCCATCGGACAATATTATAGCTAGATGTTATAAAGAACTAGCTCGATGTAGCTATAAAACCAATAACCTCGACCAAACATTGCAATATGTAGACTTAGGATTGGACTCTTATGATGAAACAAAAGAGGGAAAAGAAATCAAATATCATCTCTTGGGCAATAAGGTCATGTACTTATCAAAGTCCTCTCAAAATGAACAAGCCTCCCGATTACTGGACCAAATATGGCCCGAAGTGGAGAAGTTAGACAGTAGCCACGAAGATACCTCCGTGTTCAACCTCTACAAACATCGATCTATCCTCTTGCGTGACTCAAAAATGTATGCAGAGGCTCATCAATGTTGTAGAAAGGGAATGCAAATTGCTAGAAATCGATCTAATAATAGCATGATTGGTCACTATCTTGATTTTCTCATTATTTCGGGTAGCATTTACTTGAAACAAAAGATGTTTAACAAAGCATTCGATCGATTGGTACTTGCCATCGATTCAGATTCAGACCTCCACTCCCCACGCAGGCATATGGATGCCCATACTTATTTAGGTATTTTGTTCAGCTCAAAAAAAGATTGGAAACAGGCTATCTATCATCTAAACAAAGCCATACAACTCGAGCAAGAGAATCCTGACCCATTCCGATTGTCTCAAACACTCATAGTAATGGGAGATGTCTATTTGTTGCAGGATCAACTCTTAGAAGCTCTTAATTACTATCAAAAATCGATTACAATCTCCGAAAAATACAACTTCAGACAGAGGGAATATGCAGCTTTATGGAAATTGGTTGATTGTTTTGATAAACTAAATGAAAGTAAACAGAAACGTGATTGTCTGGAGAAGATGCATCACCTTCAAAAAGATTTCTTCATACCTGTGCAGAGTGAGGTGGTCCTGTATGAAGTATAATTATCTGATTTCTCCATCTACTTGGATGTATGGAGATGACGATGATACGTAAATGAATGAATATGGATACTGTGCAGTTATCAATATGTTTTATGAGCAAAGCAGGGATGAATTGTCCCTGCTTTTGTTTGTCGATTAATCGTCCTTTATTTCTTACTCATCAGGCATTAGCTCGGCGGGTTATATGTTTAGGGGAACAACTTATTCCATGTCAGTGGTCCAACAATACCGTCAACAGACAGCCCATTCTTCCTTTGAAACACCTTCACAGCATTTTGAGTTTTGGGTCCAAAGATCCCATCAACTGAAAGTCCACCCAGTGCACGCTGAATCATCTTTACATATTCTCCTCGTGATCCCTTTCGGATAAGAGATCCCGGATAAGATGATGGCATAGATGTGGAGGAAGCACTAGATGAACTGGTTGAGTACGACACTCCAAAGTATTCACAGATGCCTTTTGCCGTCTCTACTGCACACTCTTTTTGGAATGCTGGATCAATCATACGCTTCGCCTCAACTAAACCCGGATCATCCATGAAACCAAATTCGATGAGAGTGGCTGGCATATTTGTCTTTCGGATCACCCAAAGATGGTTACCCGACTTTAGTCCCCGATTCTTTTGCGGTGTTCCCTTTGTCACTTGGTTGTGAATACAAGTTGCTAAACGTCTACCTCTACTCGATCCAGTGTGATAAAAAGTTTCAACTCCAGCGCCACCTCCAGCATTATAGTGACAGCTGATATAAGCATCTGCTTTAGCCCTATTCGCTGTTGCTATTCTAGTAGATAACGGTGTATCCACATCCGTTGGTGCCACAAGAATGGTACGAAATCCACACCTTTTTAACTCTGTATCTAAATAGTTAACGACCGCTCGGTTAAATTGATTTTCATAGATAACCCCAACACCAGAAATGTTGGGGGTTCTTTTTCCTAATGTTGGTTTGGGTCCAAGCCCATGACCATCATCTAATGCTATCAAGTATGCCATATTAAATATCCTCCTTATCATCTAGAAATCCTTGATTTGTAGTTGTCGGATCACTCAAAACTCCAAGAACAACAAGAAAACCAAGAATAGACATTACAGCTTCTTTTCCTGATGCCAATTGTTCTGGTAATACATCCACACCTGCCGCTCCTAAAATAATCGGAACCACAGATAATAGACTGACCCACAAACCTTTATTTTTCCACCTCTGTTTATCTTTCATATACATATCCCTCTCTTATCCTCGTTGAATGATCCACACAAAAAGACCGAGACCTGCTGCCAGTAAAGCTCCCACCAGCATTCGATCTCGGTTTGATATTTTTTCATGAAGTTGTTTCAACTCTTGTCGTATATCCCTGCTATCTATTTCCAATCTCTCTATGTCCATCTGAAGGCGATAGACTTCATTGGATTGTTTCTCTCGAATTACTGCTATATCAGTCTGCATCTGGTCTAACCTTTCATCCAGTCGATCTAGTTTTGAAACTAGTTCTTGAATCTGATTCTCTCCCATATTTACACCCCTCCTCACCTCCTTAAATCGATAATCCAATATTGGCCATATAACCCGCCCGGTAAGCCAGCCCGGAGACTTCTAGTGTTCCAGCCGGAATAGCCGTGAACGTTCTAATAAATAAATTAAATCCAGTTCGATCAATATTGTAGGCTGAGGCGTGATAATCCACTGATTTCGATTCGCTAGGGGTTAATAAAACCGAAACACTACCCGTTTCTTCAGGTGGAGAGAATGGCTTATCAAATTGGATTCTTCCGCAGTTTCTGTATACATTAGCGGCCAGTCCAGAATGATCCACACTCGCCCGAAATATCTGTATTTCCGGGACTGAGTCTACATTGTAAACATCTCGTGGATACATAGACATTTGTTGTTGGGTCACAATGTCATCATAATTTCCCTTCACCCAGAGAAGCTCCATTCCTTTCTCCACGTTCTTTTTCAACTCTACCTGTACCCACAACTTGCATCTAACCGTACCCTTTGGAAAAACAACTGACATAGTTAAAAGAAGATTCTCCTGATAAATAGAGAATTCTTCTACCTGAGTTCGGCTTTCCAATTGGTTTCCATTTTCATCAAAGTTGTACAAGACAATCCGAGCCCGTTTGGGAGTAGAACCTCCAATTTGATTCGTCTTGAACAAGGCTTGGAATGTGGCTTTTTCATGGGAGATATCCAGATACTGACTTACTCCTACAAAGTTCATGTTCTCTGAGCAATCGACAGTCACTTTTTTGGAAGTGTCATATTTCACACCTGAATGCAGATACCAGTCTACTTCTCCATTAGGCTGAAATAAGAACTCTGGATTCTTCACGAAGTTTGTGGAAATTTTATTTCCTTTGATCATTACTCCAGTATCGGTGGCGTTAGGAGTAGAGTAGACCTCAAGCTCTCCGCCTTTGATTATGACGCTCCCTCTACTAATTAAGACCTTTCCATCGTCGTCCCCGATCTCCACATCATTGGTTCGGATCTTACCGCTAGTGATGTTGTCGGCAATCATTCCACCCGCCGTCATGAATGTCTTCCAATCAAAGCTACCATCGGGCTTTAAACTATTGGCTATACGCACACCCGCTGATTTGATTTGTACAGCTGCATCTGGTGGATGATCAATGTTTCCTTTAGGTCGGTTTGTAGTCAATAACCCATCCACATCGTTCATATACACATAGGCTCCAGATCGCTCGAATTCAATATTCTCTATATCCCGAGCTCCCTCTAGCCAACCGATCGGATCTCCTATGGATACTTTCTTTTTCAACTCATCTTGAAGCTCTTTTACATATGAACCTATATCCCCAAGTACATTGCCTAGGGTCACTTTTGTATTTTCTGGGGAGATCAAATCCCTCTCCAGCTCAATTATCCGAGCCTCCAACTGGACATCAACAGAGAATTTCCGATCAATTACAAAGACAGAATCTCCTAAGCGAATCGCTTCATGTTTGTATTCTTGAGCGGACACTTGTTCTAAATCAATGACATCCATTTTATACGTAATCATGGGCTGTTTGATCTCGTGCAGTCTTTCCCATGTCTTCTGCAAGAGTTTCTCTGCATCCGTTTCTTCCTCGCTTGTAAAGACATCAAATCGATGACGCTTCGAACCATCTGGACTCACATGTCCCCAAATACCCAATGACTCTGGATCTCCAATCCACTCCTGATGTAAGGGCTTGTCGCAAGGGTCGCCTCTTTCTTGCGACCATTCCACGTCCGCAAAGTTAAGTCGACGACCAAATCCTGTACCGTTCTCATCCTCTACTCCCTTCCCCCTACCAAACAAGGCCGTTTTGATCATTTTGATATCAACCACACGTTCCACATTCGTGAGGTCTTTTCCATATTCGAATCGCTTTCCCGTTCGTCGGCCTAGTTGCGATAACAGATCCACATATCGTCCGGTAATCTGGTTCTGACTGTTCATGGTGACACGAAATCTCAACTCACCTCCCCATGTCTGGAGCATTTTCTTAACTCCAGACATGACCGATTCGTAATATACATTCATACTATTGATTCCTAGGTTATCTACTTGTCCCACTTTCCAAATGGTATGTTTCAAGATACGAGAAAGAGCGGTCTCAGCATTTGTATTTTGAGGGCGAATATCAGTTACAATCTCATCATTCAGTTCATTGACGCCAAGATCCTCGGCATAAAACTGACGAGTAAACGTGTCACTGTGTGTTTCCTGTTCATCCACAATAAAAAAAGCCCGAAAGATCGCATCTAGATCTTTCAGGACAATGTGGTCTCCTATCTGAACGTTCTTGGAGTCTATATGATCAGAAGGGATAGAAAAGGTGAGAGATACCTCACCATTGATTTGTTCTTTCAGGACGCAAGAGTGTAAAGGTAACCCTTCTGGCAGATCGTTCGACATCACTTGGTTCAATTTTTCTCTTCTAAAAACATATAGTGTTGGCCCTGCTATAAAAATCGCTCCTTCCACTCTAAATAAACGCTACAAACATCTTCAGGTTGTACAACAAATGTGTTACTTCCCGGAAGTAAATAGAAAAAGGTACTTTGTATGGACAAGGAAGCCATATCTAAAGTACCGTTTGTGGTAACCTTTCCTATTTGGTTTTGAATTTCCACTATATCCCCTGCTTGAAAGGATCGGTTCAAAATAAGTTGACTGCCTATCTCTTGATGAACAAGCTGAAAACGTTCACGAACTGCCTTGTTGAACGTAATTCTTATCTTCGGATAGGATCTGACAGTTCCCTCATAAAAAACAATATTCGCTTCTTTCTCTTTGACCTCCCACAAAAGCTGATGCAGGATTGGTGTATTCATACCATCACTCGTAATGACCTGTTTGGTGTATAAGTTTTTCGTGAGATCCAAATCTGGAACAGTGGATGAGTTATCCCTGATCAAGTTCCAGCCACTCGGTGTAGGATCTTGACTTGGCTCTACCAATTGCACATAGATTCCCACATCAGGAGAAATGTTTGGTGTGATATCCCATGTGATAAATGATTCTCCAATTGATTTGAGAGAAGAGAGAGAAACGCCTTTACTAATTCTTTCTCCTTGTGTCTGATAGGCTGTCATGAAACGATAACTGTAGCTGTTTATCTCGGGTGTAACATTCGGATCGGTTGTGTGTAGATCAAATCGAACGACGAGTTTGGCTTTCGTGAGATCCATCGTTGGAGCAATCTGTGGAATGTTCGCTTCATTTGTTATCTCATGAAATTCGCCTAAAACACCATCAATCTCTAAGGACACATAACATTTGATTTCCGTTCCAGTAGGTTTAGTTTCCTTCCAAGATAAAGTGGCTTGTTTGGCTTTTCCAACAGGCTGTATATCATCATTCGCTAGTGTGATATATCTTCCATCTGTGTGATAGGTAAAACGATGCCCCTGTATGGTACATCCCACTGATGTGATTTTTGGAATGCGTTCAATGTCATACACAGTAAGGATTTCTTTTATCTTTATTTGAGTCCCATCTAACGAAGTATCAATTGAAAGTCCAGGTAATCCTTCACCCACTTTCCAATCCTGATACATAGACCATTGGCCATTTCGAAACAAGCTGACCTGCAAACGAACATTCGAATCAAAACCATTAAACCCAGTAGGGGTTAGAGCAGATAGTTGAATCTCACCCGATTGGTAGACTCCCAAATGAGCTAAATCAATGGGTGGGGAAATTCTCTCACCTAGATATGGAAAATCAAACCTCTCTATCTTTTCATGCATAACGCCTGATTTTCGATAGAATTGAATGATCTCGATATCTGCTTGATTTTTCAAGGCATGATCGACTATAAATTGCATCCTTGGTGTGAGGGCTGTGGTCGATGGAGAAGTGATGGTTCGATCATGGACGCCATCCACATATACATCACCTGCGATCGGACTCGTTAAGACGACTCGAATCCATTTCCATTCAGATGTCTCGTCTAAGGTAATGGAGAATCGATAGTTTTTGCCGTCGCGAGTCTCGATCATTTGAAAGCTAGCCTTATTCAGATATCCAGTAGTTGAAGGGATCGAGGGTTTCAATCTATATACAAACTCAACGGATTGAGGAAAAGTAAGTCCTACATACTCCTTTGCCAAGGCAGCACTCACTCCGGAACAATGGATTCTGGCTCCATCTTGTGTCTGGGAAACTGCATTTGCTGTCAGCTTTGGTTCCCAGCCGGACGTTGCCCAGTTCTCCATGTTATCCATTTCGTCCCATTTGGGAAGTTGACTCACTATCAATCCTCCATCCACCACTTGAACATTACGATTCTCACCACCTGTAAGAAAGTCATCCTGATAGGATTTCATAGTAGGAACACTGACTCCATCTAACGTGAGTTTGCTAGAAGTTCCCCGTGTTTGATGATGTTCACCTATATCAAATTGAGAAATCGATTTTTCCTGATCCATTCCTATCTTTTGAAGCTGTAATCCATTGGGTGTTGCTTCGACTCCAACTAAGCTACCTTCTGACCACGATCCTTGAGTATGAGTATCTTCTGTCACTCTTGGAGCTCCTATGATTATTTGAGATTTGACTTCGATCCCGCATGCATGGGGATCGGGAATCAGAAATGAGAGGGTCACCTCTCCATCCGCTACTGTTTTCTCTAGATCGGTCGATCCATCTATGATGGCTTGGTACTCCTTATCCTCATAGGAATAGCGGAATGGCTTAGGCTCTAACGTGAACAACCAACCTGCAATCTCTCTTTTTCGATCCGACAACTCTTCTAAGCTGTCAGCTAGGATTGTGACTTTCACTTGTTCAATTCGACTAGATACCTTCTGGCCATAGAAACAAGCTCCTACTCTATCAGGAACCTCTATCAATTTATTTTCGATATTGGGAAGCATGGAACTCTCCACTCGATTTACAATGAGCCATGGAAATTCCACCGATGATACTCCATTGAATTGAAACGAAACCACCTCGTTCACCTCCCTACACTCGAGCTTGTCGTTGTTGCTGTCGGTATAAGATTTCTGAGATCTGTTTAGCCAGTTGGACTATATCTTGCTCGCTCCTGACATTCCCATTTAACTGGATATTGATATGGTTTTGAATGGAAGTTCCTTGCTCTCTTAATCCCGAAGTGTTGTTGAACATAGAATTCTGCTTCGTATCTAGCAATCCTTGAGTCTGATTCAAACCATCTGAAATCGTCGACAGAGCAGGCTTTAATCCATTACGCATCCGTGAAGCAAAGGTAGGAAAAAAACTCTCACCGGACTCATCCAAATCAGATAAAGGCCCCACCTTTGCGGGAGAAAATGGCAAGTATTCTCGAATCTTCTTCATCCCATTTTTGACAGCTTGGAGTGCGTTGGACAACCCACTTTTAATCCCTTTGGCTAATGATTCAAGCAACGCTTCCCCTGCGTTTAAGAAGCTACTAGCAAAGCTCTTCACCGTATTGTAAACCCCTTGAATTCCATTACTGATGGCTGACTTAATGCCCGATAGCACACTTGAAATCGAATTTTTGATCGCTGACCAGACTTGAATCGTGGTCGATTTTACCTTATCCCAATGTTTCACAACCAGAGCGACGATCCATCCAATCGGTCCAGATAGTACCACTAGAATGGTGGAACCCCACTGTTTGAAGAAGGCTATCAGACTATTAAATACGGACACAGCCCCATTTTTCATGGTCGTCCATGCGCTAATTAGCCAACCTTTCACCTGATCCCAGTTTTGATACAGAAGGACTCCCACTGCTATCACTGCAAGAACCGCTGTAATGATCAAACCAAGTGGATTCGTAAATAGAAACACTCGAACAAGGTTGAGAACTTGCATGAATCTCATGAAGCCACTTACCAACTTCGGAATGAGACCCGTAACAAATTGTAAGATAGTCGGACCCAGACTCAGCAGTGACTGTCCAAACATCCTCAAACCGATTAGGAGATTGGAAAGTCCCATTTTCAAAGCATGGAGTGAAGCTACTCCTATGGAACGTAGGATTGTAGCCAAGCGTCCTACCTGTTCTCCACTTCCACCGAGTATCTTTCCAAATCCACCAAACAAGGTCAGGAGTGATGACAGACCTGTTGCCATCATGCCAAATGTCATGAGTAAGGGAGCTAAGGCAATCAGAAGAATCCCCAAAATAGCGATGGTAGATTGGACTCCAGTTGGCAGAGACTGAAATAAAAGACCGATGCTCGATAAAAAATCAGCAAATGGAGGACCATATCGATCTGCTAGATCAATTAGGACATTTCCCAATGGGGTAAGGGAATCACCCATCTTCCGTATGACTTGTTGAAACCGTTCATACGGACTTGTGGACATGGCTTCCTTTGCTTGATTGGCCGATCCCTTGAAGTTGTCAATTCCTTTCACCCCCTCTTCCATCGCACCAATGACCTTCGATTTCACATCTTCCCATTGAAGACCAAAAACTTGAGCACCAATCGTATTCTGTTTCACTTTATCCTTTACATTGGAAAGGGCAGCTAGTGTAGCAACAAAGGCCTTTTGCGCTTCTGGACCTCCACTGGCAATCGCTTGATTCATCTTGGAAGCATTGAAACCAAGTGCTTTAAATCCGTCGCTTACATTTTTACCGCCTTTCTCCGCTTCAATTATGAACTCTTTCATCGAATCCCCGATCTTGTCCATATTGAACGCTCCTGCTTTAGAACCCTCTATTAAAATCCCCATAAACTGATCGGCTCGTAAACCCATCGAAGCAAACTGCGGGGAATATTCGGTTAGCGTATCCAATAGATCATCTGCAAAGTCTCCGCCCTGTTGGAACCCATATGTCATGAGATCCATGGTGTCACTTGCACTGGTACCAAAGTTTTTCATCATCACACTAGCCGATCGGGTGCTTTCTTTTACATCCGCATCAAATACCTTACTTAGCATGAGCGCAGACTGAGTCACACTCGAAAGATCGCTCTGACTTAAATTCCCTAATCCTTTTGTCACCTTGGCAACTGCATCGCTTACTTCCGCAAGATTTTCGCCCCAGCCTTTTTTCCATACTTCTGTCGCAACCGATTGTAATTCCTTTGCTTTACTTGCTGTCGTACCTAATGAAGCCTGTATCTTCGCTTGTCCAGATCCGACATCTGCTGCCATTTTCAAACTGGCTCCTCCCACAACCGCTAATGGGAGACTAAGTCCTTCACCTATGCTTGAACCAATCTCACCAGCCCGATTTCCTACTTGTTCCAACGTTTGTGATACGTCCCTTGCCGTTTGCTCGACCCGTTTTAGACCTGTAATCATTGCTTGTCCACCTCGAAGGGCAACCTCTCCGAACATCCGAAAAATCTCCATGGGTTATTCCTCCTTTCGTTGGTGGACCCGTTTAATTGCTTCCGCCTTGGCAATGGCTATCTCTGCTGTCATAGGAGAATGTCTCTTCTGTGAGTCTCCCCTTTGTATCTTGGATAGAAACTGTTCAAACGAAGGAAAGCGATCCTGATCCGCGTGTGGATAAATACTGATCCAAAACTGCCAAGCTCGCTCTTCTTGTTCTTTCTCCACAGCTTTTCGAATCAAAAAAAGACCCTCTTCTGCATTCATCTGCATCAAGCGGTCGATTCCACTTCCATATCGTTTGTAAAGTAAGTCGGTTATGTCGGCTTCGCTGTCTTGAAAGCTAATTGAAAAAAATCGGTGATCCCACTCTGCTCCCGTAGGTCTTGGATGAATTGTCCTAACTGATCAATGCCTAAGGTACGGAATTCCTCTGGTTCCATCTCGGCAATGCTGGCAAAGAAAGAAAGGATTTCTGGTTCTGCTTGATCCATATATTCAAAGATCATAAGAAGAATCTCAAATCCCACTTTCTTCGATTCATTGGGATCTTCCAGATCTCCATTTGATACCAGAAGAGCTTGAATGTCTTTCTTCATATCGAGCTTACGAATAATACTCGCTAGTTTAAAAATGTCTTGTGTTTGTAGTTTTCTCATTAGGAAACCTCCGGGTAGTGGATCTCATAAGGCGGCTCAGTTATATGGGCTGGATCATAGTGGGCAGATAAGACGACCTCTGGCTTGCCTTCCTCCTTGTCCTCCAGTTCGATTTCTAACTCATCATCGGCCAAAACGTTATATAAAACGATGACGCACGGGCGATTCGATCCAGAGACGGTGGAGACAAGAGCCACGTTTTTCATGTAATCCGAGTCCAAGATTTGACCGCGAGGCTTAATCTTTTTTGCTATCTTAGTCGTGCCATCTTTGTCTAGAACATCTTCAATATCAGCAGCCGTCAGCATGAGTTTGAAATTCTCTGGAGACATTTCCAGCAAATTGATGGTCAAAGAAGCATTTTCTTCGGTAATTCGGCGAGCACCTTTAACCTTTCCCTTTGCTCCGTCTATCTCGATCACTTTTACTTCTCTTTCCACAGTAAAACTATTTCCACCGGATGTAGCTCCGAGGAGCTTTTCATCTGGTTCTGCATAATTCAAGTAAATCGCACCTGCATCTAGGATCATGTTATGCACGGTTTCGGTTGTAATCCCATGAGTTTGATGAGCCATTTAGGTATCCCTCCTGTACGTTCGTATGTCATAGCGCAATTGACGTCTGCGAATCAATGGGTCTGGATCGGGGATCATCAACCGAGAAACACGGAAAAAACGGGCATTCCACCCGCTTGCATCTGTGTAAGTCAATCGATTTAATTGTTGATCCACTCGATCTGTTAGTGTTTGAAGATAAAGGGTCGATCCATCTGATGGTTGATCCCACACATCCACTTCCAAAACAAAATCCTCACGTCGATTCATCTCGCTACTAGTAGGCAACTGATAGACCAAATAAGGAAAAGATGCCCCCTGCACCGCCCATTCTAGATAAACACGGGGATGAATTCGTTTCAGCTGTGACACAAGGAATCGTTGTAGCTCAATCATGTCCATCCACGACCTAACTGTGTGGCGATGATCTTTTGAATCTGAGCCTGATTTTCCTCGATAGCTGGAGTTAGATGGGGCTGAGATCGTGTATGCCTTGTCCCTTTCTCCACAAAGATCGCATATTGCACATCCGTTCCAATCGTGACATTCTTTTTACCCGAATTGACCCGATGACGATAACTACTGCGGAGTCTCCCTGTGTCGACCGGAGCTCGGATCTTGGTCTCGCTCGTAACAAAAAGTCCAACTGCTTCGAGTGCATTTTTTTCATTCTGTTTCATCTGTTGCACGATCTTGGATAGATTACTGTGATAGCTCATCCATTCCTACCTCCTTACAAAGCAAGTGGATTTCTTTTTGCAATTCCTCAATGTTTTGTACCGATAAGATCTCCAACCTTCTTCCTTGAAAGAGGAGTCGCATATGGGATGTAACACCCTTGCGATATCGCATCTCCACACGGTGCGTTGTGCTAGGTTGAATTTGCTGTGCAATGGCCATTTCGTTTCCATTTAAGGGAGTAACTCTAGCCCACACAGAGGTAATACCTTCCCACCTTTGAGTCGTTCCACCCAGTCCATCCTCTTGTCCCTGTATCAATCGCTGGATCGTCACCCGATGGCGAAGTCGTCCGGATTTCATAGATTCCACAACTTATAAGGTTGAAGGAGGTACTCTGCCTGTGCAGGAATCTCTTGACTCTCGCGATTTTCGTACAGATGTCCCGTGATGAGAAGAATCGCATGTTTGATCGGAAGGGGAATATTCTTTCCATAGTAAGAAAAGGGACGACGAGTATATGATTCCGCTTGCTGGCTCGCTACTTGAATAAGAGACTCGATGTACGCATCATCCTCATTGATCTCCACTCGGAGGTGGTGCTTCGCCTCCTCCAACGTTACGACTTCGTTTACGAGTTGGTTTCTTCCCACTTGCTTTCACCTCTGGAATTTTATCGATTGCTTTATCTTCTCTTGCCCATCCTTCTTCTAAGAAGGTGCGTGCTAAAGAAGAAGGCAGATCGTATACTTGATCTGCCTCATAGATGTAAATCTTCATTCCATCCGGGCTTCCCGGCATAGTGCGGATCATCCGAATTCTCATGCTGGATCGCTCTTTAATAGGAGATTGGTTTATGACGAGCACCTCCTACAACCGCCATTACTCCTACAACGGATGTGGCTGTTCCGATGGTAAGGACCACTCTATAATAACGATGGGTCGGCTTCGTTACATGAAGTCGCTCTGCAAAAGCTGCTGACTGATTCGGAATCGAAACTGTATCTCCTGTATCGACTAACTTGGAATCTGTCCACTTTGATCCGTTGTCACTATGTTGGATTTTGGCTTGAACCGTTCCATTGGCTCCAACCGTCCCACAAGAAATAAAGAAGGAAGCATTCGTAAAACCTTGAAGATCTAGGGGTTCACCGTTTACGGTTCCGGCCGATTGAGATCCAGCTGGTATATGTTCGATTAGTTTCAGATTACTTTTTACATCATGCATATTGCCACTCTCCTAGAAGAAAGAATAAGCCACTAACCACAATTAGTTAGTAGCAATTTTAATCGGAACGAATGATTCAGGTAACACAACTTGTCCGCCCACACGTTTCGTAATGAGAAATCCAGTTTGACGATACTCCGCATAACGCTCTACCAATCTCTGAATGGTCATCCCTTTCCGATCTCTGATTCGGTATCCACGACGGAAATCCCCGAACAAAATTGGATAAGAGTTTGCTGCGATGTCAGGGGTTCCCTCTGGATTAATAATCGAATTCCCTAATAAAGTTGCTGGAGCCCCTGCTTGCACTGGGGGTTGCCATACATAGTCTCCATTTCCATTTTTGATTTGGCGAATGACACTCTCTGTTGAACTATTGAATGCCCATGTTCCACTTCTTCGATAGATTTTTTTGAGCTTGTATTGTGCTTGGATCAAGGCATCCACACCATTGTGAGAGGCATCAGTTAAAGCTCCAGCCACTCCTGATGCTACATATCTCGACTGTACTTCCGTATTGGACAAAATGCCCTCTGGTCGCCCAACCCCATGGCCAATCATAAACTGATCGTCTTCCTCAGCTGCGATATCCTCACCAAAAATCATGGACAACTCACTAAAAATATTGGCTCCAGCATCCTCCAAGGTAGAGTTCGGGATCAATACAAGAGCAGTAATCTCATTGATTGGCATGTCTTCTAGCCCAAATTTTAAGTCTTGAGGATCAACGGCTACATTTTCATTTCCCCAACCAATCACAGCCCTCTGTGTAATCTTCCCGACTTGAACGCGATCTCGGTTGGTCGTTCCCACATTAGCAACAGGACGAACTTCTGCCGAATCTTGCGCGATTTTCAAGATTTCATTCTCGAAATCAGGAAGAATCAAGAAACCACCGTCTTGGTCAGAAAGAGAAGACAATGCTTTCCATTCTTCTGGAGCCCAAGAAGCCTTGGAAGATTCCCCAACACCGTAACGAATGAACTTTTCAAAGGCTTTCTTCTGCAAGTTCTGTTCCTCATTGATTATATTCTGAGGATCTCCGGGCAAAAATTTAGCCCGTTGCAGTTTGAGTTCCACCTGCTCACGAGCCTTTTTCTCTTCCTCGTATGACTTTTTCAGTTCGACAAACTCTTGATCATATCGCTCCAGTTTCTCTTTCACCAGTGGATCTTCCAATGGATGTTTTCCTTTCAGCTCATCCAGTTCGGAGCGAAGCCCTGCTGTGTTTTGTTTAATTCCTTCTAACAGTTCTTTTAGCATATCTGCCATTAGCGTGACACCTCTTTTAATATGTTGGTTAGATCCACTTCCAGCTGGATCTCTTCAGCCAATCGTTTTACTTCTGCCATGTAAGAATCCCCCATATCCTTCTGGTCATCTGTAGCCTTGGATGAATCGTCTACTTGAAGAAGGAGGTCGCCTAGTGCGTCATAGGCTTGTTGGATGAGTGATCGATTCTTCTCAGATAACACCCGCCCTGCTTTCACTTCTTTTTGGTATTCATGTATCACATCGAGATAGTTCCACAATTGATCTAACGACTTTACTCCTGTTACAAGAGCGAGATCGTTCATCCCCCACGTAACATAGCTATACTCCCACAACTTTAACTCCACTAGATCCCGAATTCCCTCATCTTGGTTATACTCTTCCTTGACAGTGGCATATCCAATGCTCGTCTCGGTGATGACTCCGTCTTTTGCTAAAATGAGAAGATCGTTTCCGAGTGTCGTCCTGGAGATGGGAGTCACAGTGAATAGCCCAATCGAATCTTCCTCCATAACTCGTGGTCTCCCCACTGGGCTCTTGGGATCATGCTGGTAGAGAGCTTTCACTCTCGATTGGGTTCGCTCTTCTTGAAGTGTTTTCAAGAATGCTCCTTTTTTGACTCGATCTTTCCCTGCGTCCACGTAATCAAAAATCGAAACATAGGCTTCAATCTCTCGTTTGTCTTCATTTACTTTGTACTCTACTGGAAAAGATTTATATTGCATGATGGGATTCCTCCTTTCGTTCCTTTAGAATATAACCCTCGGTACAACGACATTTGATCGTCTCATTCGCTTTTCCCGATGGATCCCCGGGAAACAGGAGACCATTCGAATAGGATTCATCCATCGCTCTTCGTTCTCGATCTAGATGTTGGTGGGAAGGTCGGGTGCGTGAATCGCGTGTGGAGATCCACTCCTTTTCTAATTCCAATCCAGACTGTTTGGCGGCAAAGCGACTCGCCGCATTACTGGATGAAATCACTTCGGTTCTCGCGATAGTAACAGATCGGTGTGTGGAAAAACCTTCGTATACCTGTCTTAATCGATTAGCTAGTTGTGGAATCCCCTCTCCTTCTTGCACACCTTCTCCTAGCTCCTTTCGCACCAGTTCCAATGTAGTGTCAGTGATTTGCGTAATCTTTTTTCCTACTACAGTGGAGATCCATTCTTGAATCTCAGTACTCCACACATCAAAGTTCTCTTCCTTGGTCTCATAGGAAAAGAAAGAAGATTTCAGTCCCTCCCAAGTAGAGGTTCCAAAATCTTTCATAACAGCTAGATAGATGCTTTTGAGGAGTTTTTCCCATTCGCTTTTCTGACTACGAATGACTGAATTAATCTCACCTATATCCCCATGATTTCGCTTAAGTGACTCGATTGCCTTTTGCTCTTCCGATCGAAATTGTTTCCTCAATCGTTTTATAACAGGAGCCACATATCTCTCTCTTTGTTGATCAGTTGCCTTCCAGTAAAGAATTCTCTGTTCTTCTGTTTCCAACTGGAATCCGTTCACAAAATGCATTCCTTTGGAATGATTCTCCTCTCGCTCTGGCTTCAGGGTTTCCGGCTCCCCTTCCAATGGATCTTCTTTCTGAACGGGAACCATACTGCTCGGAACCCACTGTGTATCTGCATCGGGAATATCATCCATTCCTAATTCCAGTCTTTCGTTCAATTTTGAGAATGGGATCCCCATGGACCATAGCTTCTGGGCAGAGGTTACTTTATCATCAAACTTCTCCTGCAAAGCTGGAATTTCTGTAAGATCTGGCTCCACCCACAGGTTATCCCCAAAGCGGGGTGTGAGATCTTGATTGATTTGGGCCACAATGTCCTCTAAATATGGGATAATCGTATCTTCCCAAAGGGCCCTCTTCGCTGTTTCGTAGTTGTTGTAGGTAGATTGATCTTGAATACCAACCAATACTGGGGGAACTCCGAATGCCGCACAAATCTCTTCCCTATTTATCCTCCTACCCTCGATGAAATCCATATCGGTTGGAGAAATAGCAAAAGACTGCCATTTTAATCCTGCTTCTAATAGGAGAGGCTTTCTAGCATTCCTTACACCACTTATTTTCTGTTCGACTTCCCCTTTGAGGCGAGTGAATTGGTCCTCTGTTAAGTTTCCATCCGCAACCAAGGCTCCCGGTGGAACCGCCCGATTTTCCATACTATTCTTATTCCAATCTACAGCTTCATGATCTGTATCCACAATCCTAGCCACAGCCTGCAAGGAACTCATACCTAAAAAATCATTGCAGGGATCTAGGAAGCGGAAGTGGGAAATCTCATTCACATCAAAACACAGACTGACTCCATCAAGGTTGTACTGATATCCTCCAATGAAATCGGTATTCGATGGAATGGGGCGAACCCTATCTGGTCTGAGTGGCCATAGTTCTCTGGGAACACCTCCTATCTCAATGATGTACCAGTAGTGATTTCCTGCGAGGTGGAGATAGGTGGTCATCGCTTTATTCATTTGAATTCCTGTCATCCGTGAATTCGGCATTTGTAATAGCTGTTCTAATGGATGCTCAGGCGCTCGTATCCACTCTGACTTCTTTACTCCAGACTTCTTCCATACAACCAGTGGAACAGAAGCTACCTGATCTGCCAATTTCTTAACACAGGCATACACCCATGTGCTAGATTGGTAGCCTTCTCTTATTGCCTTTTCCGCATCCCAAGAATTAAACTGCGGAACTCCATGTTGATTACCAATGAAGATAGGAGCTCCACCTGATGCTGATTTTAATAACCACCTTGCAATTTTTTCTCGAAGAATCGAATCCACCTCCCTTACAAAACTCTAATCCTTGGTTCTGGTTTATCATCCAGCATTAACTCCGTTAGCGACCACACCAAAGCGTCCATTCTATCCGGAGACTTTTCACCCGGAGTCCACGAACACAATTGATCCTCCAAGTCGCCTAAATCTCCAACATGGTGGACACGCCCTTGTTCATACAAGGCGGCGATAGGCTCAGCTCGGGTTAATTTCCCCCGGGAGGCATGGAGCTTTTTGTAGGACGCCGATTCATCCACCGTTCGAATGGTATGCTCTACCATATCTCCACCATTATTGGTTTCCGCCACTACCCGATCTGCCCGGTGACGATGATACGCTTCCACTGCTATTCGAGCCCATCCGTCTGGTGTACTCCGGCAAGAAAGATCTTCTAGTACATATCCATGTCCGTCTACTCCTACTCCTGCCACAATCATTCCCGTTTCATCCGATTCCTCATGACTGGTCACGGCCGGGTCGATAGCTACCACTACCCGGATGAGATCGGGGTGTTCTTTGACTCGGAGCTTGTCCAACATCCGTTGATTCCAGAGGGCTCCGGGATTGTCGTCGAGGATTTCCGCATATAACTCTTGTTTCCCTAACCGGGTTCCTTCGTACTTAGATAGAATTTGCTTCAAGAAGGCAGGGGCCAAGTTTTCGGCATTATCAAAGGTGGAACCCTTGGTTATTGCTGTAGTTTCAACTTTTACAAGCGATTTAATAATAGGGGTAGGCTTGGGAGTGGTCGTTACCACCACTCTTGGATCGGCTCCCAATCGCAATCCAAACAACAACATATCCCAACTATCTGGGTATCTCCATGCAGCGAGTTCGTCGCACCAAGCGGCATCGTGCTGTGGACCACGAAGTCTTTCAGGCTCATCCGCTGAGTATAAGGTGGCAATAGCTCCGTTCGGCCATGTAATACGTCGTTTCGAAGGCTCATAGATGGGCTGGAACCAAGGGGAGGATATAGCCAATATCCCCGACTCTCCCTCTACAATGACATCCCGGGCATCGGCCGCCGTGGGAGCAACGAGAGCCACACGTTTCGCCTGTCCTGTTTCTACCAAGAACCGTACCCACTCTGCCCCCGTTCGTGTCTTTCCAAATCCCCTGCCTGCAAGTAATAGCCATGTCCTCCAGCTACCTTCTGGTGGTAGTTGATTTGGACGAGCCCAGAATCGCCAATCGTAAAGGAGAGCTTGGGCTTCTTCGGCTGATAGCGAGGAAAGTAGCTCATGTCTCTCGTCTTCCGTTAGGGAACTGACTGATATAGCTAACGATTGACCCATTTATTTCCACCACCTTATGTAATAATATAAAGATTATTTTTATATAAAATCAATAAATTGAGTTGATTAACTATACACGTCGAGCTATGATGTGACTGTACCAAGAAGGTACAACTACAAAGGAGGAATACAGCATGCGAAACGAAAATGGAGTAAAGTACGTAACTTGGAAACTTACCGAGGAGCAGGTAACTTTTTTAAACCACCTACTAGGCCACTGCCCCCACCTACTAGGCGAGGAGTATAAGGAAACCTATAGCGATACACGGTACGAACTGAACGAGTTCCGCCTTGAACTAGAAAAAGAAATATAGGCAACGACTAGCCATCCAAAGCGGGTGGCTTTTTTATTTCTATTATCCCAAGGTAATTACACTCATTTTTAGAAGCTCCATCCCACTTATAAACGTTAAATGTAACGTAACAAAAGAACTGTTTTGATACGTTAATGCGTTAATTAGTTTAAATATATTCCAGCTATAGTAGATCTAATAGGAGGGGTAGACCTACTGGCATTTTATTAAATCAGTATTTTCCAGATAACCCCACCATTCGGTTGGGGCCTTTTCATTGTGTCAAGTCAATCTATATAAATAGATTAAGATTGTTTTTTATTTTAATCAATAAATTAAGTTGATTTATGATATGTATCGAGCTATCATGTGGTTGCAAGAACAACAAACCACTAGGAGGATACAAACATGAATACAAGCAAGCCAATGGCAAAGCTACTAGAGGAAGACGTCAACATTTTTAACCTAATGGGGATTGCCTACCGCGCACTAAAAAAGGCCGGACTAGACGACCAAGCCTCCGCCATAATAGCGGGAGGTACAAGCTTGCGGTAGCTACAACGAAGCCCTAGCCACTATAAGGCGGTATGTAGAAATCAAATAGTACAAAGCCAAACAATCCCTACTCAGCTAGGGGTAACTACTATACTAAAAAGTAAGGGGAAATCAAAAAATGGAAACCAAGGTTTGCGAATGCAACAACTATCAAGAATTCATCGAAGCTATCGTAGAAGGAGAGCACCATGTGTATACCTTTAAAGATATCATCATCATCTATCCGCTAAGGCTTCCAACCATGTTCATTCTAAATCGTGGAAACTATGTGGCTTCTATCGATACGGATGAACTTTGTGACCACATTGGAATACTAGAAGCAATTATCAAAGGTCTATAAATCATCACAGGCCTAGCCCTAGCCATCCACAGGCTAAGGCTTTTCTTCTCGTTTCTTGGCCAACTGCTCCAACTTATCTGCCAATAGTTGTTTAGGTGCAATCTCTATCGGCTTGCCATCTATACCGCTAATCTCGTGCTGCGTCTTCCGGCCCCATCGGTTCGGATACTTCCGCTCTAACCTCCATGCAGCTGCCTGCCAGTTATCCTTGGATGCTTGAGCGATGACCGCTACATCTCTCATTTCAGCTTCGGCCATTGCTTTTTCAATTGCGTCGGAAAACTGCCTATATTTGTCATTTTCATCCGTGGATCTGGCCCCTTTCTTGAGCCAATCGTACAAGGTCGACTTATGGATTCCCGCAAAGGCTGAGGCGGTTTCGATATAGTTACCCATACGTAATGCATCAACAATCTTCTGCTGTATCTCTGGAGTTAGCTTCTCTGGTCTACCACCTGCCATTCCTCCTCACCACCTTCTATTCCACTGATCCTAGTTTTCTATCTTCGGTATTCTCTCCGCATTGTTCCCTGTGTGTTTTTCCCATCTCTTTACAATCACATCGCAATATCTCGGATCTAGCTCTAGTCCGTAGCAAATCCGATTTGTCTGCTCTGCTGCAATCAAAGTCGAACCAGACCCTAAGAAAGAATCTAAAATAATTCCATCCACTGGAGACGAATTCTTAATCGCTTGCATCGGTATCCCCACAGGTTTCATAGTTGGATGGTCTTTGCTTCGAGATGGCTTGTCAAACTCCCAGACGGTGGATTGTTTGCGATCCCCCATCCATTGGTGGGCTTTCCCCGGTTTCCAGCCATAGAGAATCGGTTCATGTTTCCATTGATAATATTGCCGTCCCAACACAATGGTGTTTTTCACCCAGACAATGCATTGTTTGAGATCCCATCCTGCGTTTACCATGGCAGTGCGAAAGTTAATGCCTTCGCTATCTGCGTGACAAATATAAATACCGCCACCCGGGTGAGTGACGGCATACATATTCGAGAATGCATCAAATAGAAACTGATAGAATTGCTGATTTCCCATCTTATCGTTTTGAATGGTAAGAGCATCTTTTGTTTTTCCAATATATCCCACATTATAAGGCGGATCTACAAACACCATGTTAGCTAATTGACCATCCATGAGTCGATTCAGATCCTCACTAGAAGTTGCATCTCCACAAAGGAGACGATGCTTCCCAAGAATCCAAAGATCCCCTTTTTGAGTAATCGGTTCCTCGATCTTTTCTAGTTCTACTTCTAGATCGAAGTCATCCTCCTCGGGTTCCATCTCATAGAGGAAATCGCTCATAATCTTATCTATTTCAGTAGAGTCAAAGCCAGTTAATTCCACATCAAGTCCTATCAATTGAATATCTTCAAGTAACTCTGCTAGTTTATGAGTATCCCAGTCACCATCTATTTTATTAAGGGCAATATTAAGTGCCTTTTCCTTTGATTCATCCAGATCCACTATCGAGCACTCTACTTCTGTCATTCCTTGCTCTAGAAGAATCTTGAAGCGTTGATGTCCTCCGACGAGTCGTCCAGTTCGCTGATTCCACACTAACGGCTCAACAAATCCAAACTCCTCAATCGATCGCTTGAGCTTTTCGTACTCTGGATCTCCGGGACGTAAGTCTTTCCTTGGATTGTATGTAGCAGGGTTAATCTCATTTATCGAAATCTTTTTTATCTCCATGTTCATCACCTTTACAAATAGTGCCAATAAAAAAAGGCGAGCCACTTGGCCCACCCTCATTCCGGATCTTGCAACCCCATTGTAACAGAAACAAAGAGATCACCACCACTTTTGTCCATTTTGTCAGATCTGTCCGTTTTGTCAGTTTTGTCAGATCTGTCAACTTGACAAATTTTTAATTCTATGCTCCCCTTAATTCTTTCTGATAGAGTTCCCATGCCATCTTTTTCAGGATCTCTCGCTTGACCTCATTTAGCCTCTGCCTAGAGAGTCCCACATGATGGGCGATAATTCCCATGCGATCACCATCCAGAATACATTCTAATACGGTTCGTTCTTTCTCATCCTGAATCGTCCCGGCTGCCTGCTCGATTTTCTGTACTTTTTCTTTCAATTTGGATAGTCTCTCGATCTTTCTCATTCGATGCAAGACTTCTTTCCCTACTACATCGTTATATCTACCTGTTGGCTTTGGTAGAGTGCTATCCACTCCATACATGCTGGTGGGGGCATTCCCTGCTACCTGCAAACGAGACTCCAATCTCTTTACCTCTTTCACCATCCAATGGTAATCTCGTAAATCCTCATCCACACGTTGGAGGATCTCCAAGGCTGGTTCTAAATCAATAGGATCTGTCTCTAAATAAGGCTTGTCCCATTCCTCACAGTGATCGATTTCGGAGATGTGCCTCTGGAATACTCGGCAGATACTCTTTGCACCCCATAGGGTTCCGGGACATGTTGCACATATTTGTACGGAATCAATTTCTCTCTTGTTGTTCATCTCCACAGCCTCCCTGTCCTAGGACTCCGAATTGAGCATGTCTTTGAATTGACTAATGGGCATAACCACTAGCCATTCCTTGCGATCTGCCTTGATGGCAAGGGCATCATTCCCCTCTAGCCAACCATAGATCTGCTTAAATCCATTTCCACGAACCTTGCATTCCCACCGACAATTTAATCCGATCACGTCACCTGTATAACTTCCACCTGCTGCCCCCGATAGTGGGACGCGTTCTCCACCAATGAGTTTGGCAAACTCTCGTTCCGCACGTAATCCTTTGTCTCTCTGTGATCTCCCCATGTCTATATCCATCCTTTATATCGATGTACCTGCTCGGCAAGTTGATCGTAATATGCATTTGCTGCTCGCTTATAGTCTTCGGATTTCTTTTGAAACTCTGGACTCTCGATATATTCAGCTCCCTTTCGGAGCCTAGATAGTACTTCTTCTAATTCTTGCTCATTTTGTATCCGTGTAATTGGATTCATTTCAGAAAATCCTTTCTTATTTTTCTTATTGTCGGGTGATGTCGGGTGCTCTCCGACATTAAATCCGACATTAAAAAGGGGCTTAAACCCAGTAATGACAAGGATTTTGTGTTTAATGTCGGGTTGTCGGGTCCCTATAAGAGAGAAAAAGAAAAAATGACAGTGAGAAAGGATAATTGGTAAATAATAGAAATATATTTTAACACTTATTCTCCCTATATACCCGACAAACCCGACATCAAGGTCAATCCCAGTCATACCAAGGGTTTTAATGTCGGGTAAGATGTCGGATGGCACCCGACATTACCCGACATTAACAAGTCTCATGAAGTGAAAATTGGTAAGTAGATCTTCCTTTACCTTTTATTTCCTCTATATGACCATATCCATAATCGGAAAGCTCCTGAAATAGCTGATCTACCTCTGTCGCTTTCTTGCATCCTGCCACATTGTTTTTCTGTATCTCTCTTCGTTTTACTGTTCCGCCGCGTTTTTTAATCCACTCCACCGCTTCCTCTATTCGCTTATCTACCTGTGTTTTCTTCAGATGGAGATATACTTTCCGTGCATGGCTTTTAAAGTATTTCACCATTTGTGCCGCGCGCGTGATGCTGATTTCATCGACTTCTTCGTCCTCTGCCTCATCGCACACCACACGAGCCATGTGGATAATGAGTGCAATTCGGGCCATTTGGTTTGGCATCTTGGCCCAAGGACCACGGAGTTTGTGCGGGAAATCTTCATCCTTCATCTCGGTTATATGAATCGAATACCACTCTTCCCACCATTTCTTGGCCTCTCTACTTAGAGGAAGAATTTTGGCCTTCTGCTTCGTACCTACTTCAATATGGTTTAGCTTATACAGACGTTCTAATATGGAGGTATATCCTTGTACGGCTTCTGGCGATACTCCAGTCCATGTCCACTCTGCAGGATCTTGTGCATCTGGATACGAAAACAAGATCCGGTGAATGAATCCATCCTCACTCCCTTGTTCATCTTCTAGGGTAGGTACGATATCTGGGGGAATGTTCCCCGTTACTGCAAAGAATGGTTTGGGAATAAAGATGGGTTCTCCATTGTCTCGCACACGGTTTACCTTAATATCCGTTCCAGACCAGAGGGAGAGATATTGTTCTCGGTCATCTCCCTTGCCTCCCTTATATTGGTTCATTCCTCTGATCCAGCCCGACAATTCGTCGGCTTTCAGTACCAATCCTCGGTTGTTCTCCTTTAGTGCACGAATGAGTGCTTCTATGGTGGCTTGGACGATATACAGTTCTTTCATTTGAGGTTTTTCTGGTTCCTCGGGTATTTCCTCATCCTTGGACTTCTTTTTCCACACCGCTAATTGCGCTTGATATTGACGATGCGCCTCTTCGTACTCTTGCATTTTCTGTTGGTGAATATCATGATACCGATTCTGAAAGGAGAGAATGGGGGAAAAGGCTTGTTCTTGCGCGGGCGATTTACCAGTCCCTGTATCGGCTATGATACAGGTGTACAAGTTAGGTTGTTGCTGATATCCCGGCTTCAATTCAATCATTCGACTGCTCCCGATGGCGGTTCCAAGAAAGGTCAGAGCGTGAGCGCCCACATAGTCTGTTGGTAGCCCGAGGGAAGTGGACGCAGCACGGAGAAAGTTCGCCATAGGTTCTGGAAAGAGACCCTCGGGGAACGGCTCCACCACAGGCGACTGCGGAAGTGGAATCGGATCTACTTCGGTCTCTATTGAATCTGGTTCCTTCCACCCGTTCTCATTCGCCCACTCTCTTGCTTTGGTCAAGGTAATTTGATAGTAAGTCGGATGCTTCAGATCCTCTCCGTGGAACTGACGGTACTGAAGCAACAGATCCACAATCTCCTGATCCGACCAACCACGAATGGCAGTAATGTTCGCCATCGAAAGATCTCGCTCCGATGCACTTGGGAAGGGTTTTTGTCCCATGATGACTTCCCGAAAGGCGGAAGACTTCTCCATTAACCCGGTCGCTTTCTCCATGATCGAACTGGTATCGGATTTCAATTGGAAGGAGATATCGGTAGCATTCAACATGTGCTGATCCACTTTTCTTTGATCCTTCATTACCATTTGAATCTTCTGGAGAAGCCAATCTGGAGCTTCCGCTAGTTCCATTTCATCGGATCTTCTACCTGGAACCCATTGATATCGCTTGCCACTCGCATGCAAACTACCCGGTCCGACGGATTGACCCCCTGTGCCTCGGACATCGATATTGACTCCCATTTTCTTAACACTATTCGGGATATCCATATCAGCAGGCATCTTATACCAGAGTTGCATTCCGCCACCACCTGTGGCGATCTGCCACGTAGCTGGCATCTCTCCATAAGAGGCAATCCACTCTTGAAGGGTATTCATTCCTTCTGGACCATCAATATCTAGTGCAAAGATTTCATTCACCTTCCCCATAGGAACACCCACATTGGCATGCGGGTGCTTTTTCCAGATATTGCGTATCTCGATTATGTCATCTGTAGCAAGACTGGCCCAATCATTCCACAACGGATGTTTCCCCGCACTTTTGCAAGGCTTTCTTCCGCACGTACACTCCCCATTTACAGGGGCGTGTAAGGGAATCACTTTCAATCCAAAGGATGCGAGTCTGAAGGCTTCCTCCAATGGAGATAAGGTATATTCTTCTGATTTGTCGATCAAGCTCCCACTCCTCTTCTTGCGATAGCCTTGGTCATTTCATCTGCGGCTTCTCCTTTGGTGAGCCACCTACTCAAACGAACTCCCCATCGTTTCAATGCCCACATCTGTTTTTCGCTGGCTGGTTTCTTGCGCCAAGAAGCGTCCTGTTTCACGAGTCCAAGTGCACCTGCCTTGCGGACATAATCTTCGATAATCCCCTGTGCCAGCTCTCTCCAGACAGGATGATGGGTCAAACGTTCCGTTCCATGATTGGATTTCAGGATCTTGGCCATCCAGCCATCTTGTTCTTGAACCATCACGGCTGTACCCACACCTCCCACTGATAAGGCAAACACACCCGGTTCTGCCTCCAGCCATTGAAGGTTTGGCTGTACCTCTTCATTTTCAATCTGACTTTGTTTAAAAATGGATTGCAAACGAGAGATCTCATGATTACGATCTCTTTGCCAATCTAGCCTTTCTGTGATGGTTCCTGTTTTGTCGTTCTCTTCGATACCAAATAAAACGGGGGCTGTAATCAGCTTGTGACGTTTAGATACTCCTGTTACATCTAACACTAGGCAATCATTCTTTAGTGGTGCTTTCCTTGTACCTCTTCCAATCATTTGAATGTAAAGGGATCTCGATTTTGTAGGACGGGCCATCACAATACAGTCAACGGTTGGCTCATCGAATCCTTCTGTTAAAACAGCACAGTTACACAATACTTTCGTTTCACCTGTCTTCAATCGATGCAAAATCGCCTTTCTTTCATCCGACGGTACTTGTCCAGAGAGCCATTCTGCAGGGATTCCTCTGGCGAGCAGTTCCGCTGCGGTTCTCTTCGCTTGATCCACACTCACGGTAAAAACAATGGCTTTCCGATCTGATGCGTATTGGATGTAAGCATCGGCTACCTTTTTCGCCACATCTGCTTTCAACAGAACCTCTTCTAGATCTCCTTTGTGAAGGTCGCCTGCCACGGTACGAATCTCATCGAAATTAGCATCCAGTTTAACGAATTGTGTCCGTAGGTCTGCCAAATAGCCATCTCGAATGGCTTGTAAGAAAGGATATTGGTAAATAATCTGCTCGAAAACGGAATCGAGTCCCTTCTTATCTCCACGCTCAACGGTAGCAGTCAGTCCTACAACGGGAGGTCCATTCTGTTCAAAAGCACCAACCGCCTCCAAGGTATCCAGATAGGTTTTTCCAAGTGCGTGATGGGCTTCGTCCACTACGATGAGATCGAATGTGGGAAGCTTATCTAATCGACGATAAACGGTCTGTACACTCGCAAATACACATTGTTTATCCATCTCATTTCGGTTCGCTTTCACAATGCCATGTGTAGCTTCTGGCCAGAGAAGAGGGAGAGAACGAATCGGTTGCTCGATTAACTCTTCTCTGTGTGCTAACCAGAGCATCCGTCCTTGTTTCTCTTGCATCATCTTCTGCGCCAAAGCAAGAGCCGTGATCGTTTTTCCACACCCTGTGGGTAAGTTGATTAATCCTCGTTTTCCTCCACTTTGACAAAAGGTTTCCCAAGCGTCGTGGGCCTCTAGTTGATAAGGTCGAAGATGTATTTCGTTTGTCACAGATCCATCGTTCCTCCTTTTAAGAAGGGCTTTCGCCCCTCTCTTCGATCTGATTTCATCCATTAAAATGGGAATTGATTTTGATGATTCGTCATCCAAGGTGCGGTTGGTTGCTCTTGCTTTTTGGGCATCGCTTGAGGGGAATTAGACAGTGCTTTCTGGAAATAAAGGTTCCGATAACTTCTTCCATTGCTTTCTTTCGTCTGGATCTTGATTTGGATCTCTTGATCTAACAACTGTGGAAGGATTTCCTCCAGTTTGCTTAAATCCTGTAACGGTACGTCCAATCGGAATAAGTCCTGTTTCAACCAAGCAATGAGATTCTCTTGATCTAAGAAATGATACTTCCACTCTTTGCGTCCCACATATTTTCCTTCGATAATGGCTAATTCCCACTCCAGCATCGGCCGATTGGTTTTACTCATTCGGATGCGAACGCTATTTACTCGTACTGCATAGACACCATCTGGGATATCCTCATACACATCCATTACTTCTGCTTCTTCATAGCTCTTCTGAAACTGTTTTAGGTATTCCGCCCATGTTTGACTCATACGGATTCCTCCTGATTGGTTTGATTGTAAAATGCTGATTGGAACTGCCCGAAATCGAGAGGAAGAGTGTGTGGCAGCTTACGACCGAAAGCATGCTCCGTCCGGTCGCCGCCTTCCCAATTCTCGGATGGCCCTGTTCGTAGTACTCGAATCTCTCCCTCATTCGTCACTACTGATTCCGCATACAAGATGAGATCCACCATAGCCAGTACCAAGTCCCTGCCTGACTTCGGGATGGATGGAACTGCTTTATTAATAGTAGAAACTCTCGTCTTCACTTCGATAAGATCGACATGGCTAATAAACACGAGACCATATGGCAAAAGAGATAATTTTCGAATCGCCCGAAAAAACTCGTCCTTTACCATTTGCCAGCCTTTTCCGTAAGCAAGATCACTTTCATGTTGGATTCCTTGTCGTTCTTTGATATACTCCGAGCAACTTTTCCACACATTATCCACAGTATCGATGACGATGGTTTTGAACGAATGATCTCCCTTCTCCAAAAGGGAGCAGTATCCCAAAAAGGTAGTCCAGTCTGGAACTTTTGCTTCATATACCGACAATGCCTCCAGACCCGGCTCGGTTGCGAGGAAGAGGGGGTTGTCCATCTGACTGCAGAAGGTGGATTTCCCAATCTTGGGCTGACCGTACAGGAGAATTGAATAATCCTCTAATTTTTTCTTGGGTTCTTTTTTTTCAGTAGGCAGTAAGAGCAATGAACTCTCCCTTTCTGGTATGTACCTCTTCTTTTTCGACTTGACTCACTGGTACGAAACCTCGGTCCTGTAATAATTGATAGAGAAACTTCCGTCCTTTCTGTGTCCACTTCATTTGGGTATAACCATCTTCATAAGTCTCATAGTCGGTATAACCCTTGTCTGCGTATTTACTATATAAATGCCATTGGCCACCTTGGTTATATTGGATTCCCAAGTCGTGCAACAGGCGGTTGAATCGGACAGCTGTTGTACCGTAATCCTTAGCGATAGTCGTAGTAGTCAATAGTCCACCCGGCCTAAGAACCTTATCATGGAATTCCACTTTCGGCTCTTGCTCCTTTACCTTTTCTTCCAGTAACAAGCGTTCTTCCTCAAGGTCGGCCGCCAGACGTAGGGCTTCTTGCAGGGTATTCGGAACACGGAAACCGCCATTTTTAATGTACTGCTCCATGCGATTGAACTCTTCAATATAACGTTCCTTCATCTCGGCTGCCTTTGCACCTCGGTAGCCCATGACAAGAAACATGAGTCCGTCTTTGGTGAGGATATACTTTTCTCTAAACTCGCCTTTTTTGTCTAGATAGTTAACCGACTCAAAATTGAGTTCGTTAAAATCATGACTACAATCCAGCTCACGAATATCACGGATTACATTGCCATGACGCTTTTCAAAGACTTCGGCCACCATCAGCGAATCCGTTACAACTTTGTTATTTTCGATGAATACGAGTTGATTGTTATACATACACGAATCGTCCCTTCTGAGATGTCATTCTTATTCTTCTTCGTAGACCTTGACCTGAAAGGTTCCGCCGTCTTCCTCATGGAATAGACCAAATCGCCCCAGTGGTCTTCGGATCGTGAACAGTCGTGGATTTTTACTTAACTGGTCGATATAGTACTGCTTGAGGATTTCTTCCATTGTGCTCATCGCCACTACATGATCCAGACACATATCTTCCATCCAGAGATTGGCTTTCTTTACTAGTTCATCTCGTTCTTCGACATATTGGCTTACTAGTTTCTTACGTTTTTTATATTGATCGAGTAACTCATCAATCTCAGTACTGACTAAGGTCGATCTACCAAGTGTGGACATCTTGTGTGTCTCCTTTACGAAACCAGCCTTACATGGTACGCTGGTCGTGGATATATGATTTATTTTGCTACTGATCTGTGGCCTGCTTTTTCTAGCAGGTTCTTTTTCGTTTTCCCCAGACCCCTTCTTCCTCTTGTCTAATCTGCGCATCGGTTTGGACCCACTGAAAAAATGCTTCTCGCTCCACTCGTTTCGTTCGACCTAGTCGAATCAGTGGAAAATCTCGATACTCCATGACTTCATAAGCTTTCCGTTTCGATACTTCTAGTATCTCAGCTACATGTTCAACCGTTAGAATCATTGGATAGGATTCTGGTTGCAAGTTATCCACCTCTTTTGTTAACATTAATGTAAATTCGTTTTACATTAAGAGTAAAAAAAAATGTCTCGTGGATCTCGATCAAAAAAATCCGCAATCTTGAGCATGATCATACCAGAAGGAATCACTTCACCCCTCTCGATATAACCCAAGTGTACTCTAGAGATTCCAAGTATCTTAGCGAATTGTTCCTGCGTCAAATCATATCCTTCACTTCTCCGAAGATACTTGATTCGGTTCCGCAATCTCATCACCTCTTTCTACCATGAAGATATGATCTATAGTATACTTAAATTACTTTATAGTCAACTATTAAATACAAAAACCTCTATGATTGGATATAAACCTTATTTTTTTGTCATCATGAAATAACTAAATGGTTTCTATAGTTTACACGAAAGGGTATAATAGTTTTCAGTAACAAATACGAAGGAGTGATTCATATGAAGCCCAATGAATTGGGAGAGCTTTTACGGCAATTAAGAGGGAAACGATCCTTGCGTGATGTAGCGAAGGAAACAGGATTAAGCCATTCCTATATTCGAGACATGGAAGTAGGAATTAGACAAACAACGGGAAGTCCACTAAAACCCTCTCCAGAAGCTCTGAAAAAACTGAGTAATGCTTTTCACTATCCGTATGATGTCCTCTTGAAAATGGCTGGCTATCTTCCAGATGAGTTTGATTCAGAACGGATTGAAGAGAAGCTCAGTAGAGATCCCGATTTACGAGTCATCTTTCGAGCGGTTGAAAACCTAACGGAAAGTGACAAAGAGTTTCTACTCAACATCTTGAAACGAACTTTTCCAGGTGCTATCCCGGACGATAAGTAGGAGGAGTTACATGATACCAACTGAATGCAGGTTTGAATATGTAAAAAAAGTCGCAAGGAATTTGCTGATCGACGAGGAGTTAGGCACTTTTCCCATCAATGCTTTTGAAATAGCTCCCCAATTCGGGGTTGAGTTCATACCTTATGGTCAACTTGATCATCCACTCCCGAAAAAGCTTCTTGATGGCATGATTATCTCCTATGATGGTCGTTTAGTGATCGCTTATAACGACAAGATTACGTGTAAAAAAAGAATGAATTGGACGATCATGCATGAACTGGGTCATCTGTTTTTACATCATTTAAAGTATAGTAATACGAAATGGTTAACCGATCTATCCGAAACGGAGCGACGTGTTTTAGAGGTAGAAGCTAATTTTTTCGCAGGAGAGGTTCTTGCTCCCTATGCTATTACGAAGCAATTTCATCGAGTCCCCGACAGTAAGACACTTGAAAAGCTTTTTGGTCTTTCAAAACGTGCAGCAAAAAAAAGAATCAAAACACTACGTAGCTATCATCTATATGAAAAAGCCCATATCGAGCAAGATCAGCAGATCTACTCCCATTATAGTGACTCTTTAGAACTGATCTCCGTGTGTTCTAATCGGCTAGATGCTTCTGGATTTGATACGTTCAATCGGGAAGGACTTTCATCTTCGTCATTATCCTATCCGTTTTTTAAACCATTTCCCACTCCCTCCGTATCAGACTGTATAGAAGCCGCTTATAGCGAAGATACATACTTTTGTCCCAACTGTGGAAGAAGCACCCACTTAATTCCCAAAAGCTTATTCATACAATGGAAAATACATATGTATGCAAGATCCATTCTTTCGCACTGTTCATAAAGATAAACGATCATTTTAAAACGAAACGATGTGTCTAGGTTCACGTCGTTTTTGTGCATCTGTCTGTATTTTATGTTTGACATATGTGTATTTTAATTTTACAATAACCATGCAATATATGAAGGGAGTGATTCTTAGATGAAAGGATCTTTCAAAAAAGAAAGTAAACGAGAAGGACAAACTTGGATGTTCCGGGTGGATATCGGACTCGATGAACGAGGAAAGAGGAGACAAGCGACTAGGCGGGGTTTCAAAACAAGAAAGGAAGCCGAGGAAGCCTGTAACCAAATCATTCATCAGGTAACGAAGGGAACTTTTGTGGAACCAGCCAAATGTACTCTGAGGACCTATTTACTGGATTGGATCGAAAGCACCGCCAAGCAACGAGTACGACTGAAAACATACGACTCCTATAAGTACATTATTGATAACAAACTCATCCCTGAGCTAGGTAACATCCCACTCGACAAACTCACTCCCATGCACATCCAGAATTTCTATGCGAAAAAGTCCTCTGAAGGACTCTCCGCAGAATACATCAAGCACATGCATGTCATTCTCTCCAGCTCCCTCGAGCAAGCAGTAGCATGGAAGCTGATCCGCTCCAACCCTGTGAAACTCACTAGCCCTCCGAAAATTTCTCATAAAGAACAAAAAACTTGGTCTATTGAAGAAGCAAAGATATTTCTAAGTCATACGGAACAGCATCCCCTCCATATTGCCTACTTACTCGCCATATACACTGGAATGAGGATGGGCGAAATACTTGGGCTACGGTGGGAAGATTGTGACCTAGAGAATAAGATGATTCGCATCCGCCAAGGACTGTCCTGTACCAGCGAAGGAACCATTTTCGAAGACCCTAAGTCCAAAGCCTCCCGAAGAGCGATCGCTATTACCGAAAACATAGTGGACGCACTTGAAAAGCGACAGCGGGAACAGAAACGAAACAAAAAACGGCTTGGACAAGCTTATCAAGAAAATAACCTAGTGGTTTGTACCAAAAAAGGGACTCCTATAGGCCCTAGCAACCTCCGACGACACTTCTGGAGTACGATAGAAAAGTCTGGAGTAACTCGCATCCGCTTCCACGATACCCGCCATACCCACGCCACCATTATGCTGACTCTAGGGGAGCATCCAAAGGTGGTATCCGAGAGATTGGGTCACAGTAAGACGAGCATAACGCTAGATGTATATAGCCATGTCATGAAGAGCATTCAGGAAGATGCAGCCCAAAACTTTAGTAATGCCTTTCAAACTGCTCAAGCGTAAGATAGAAATGGTAAATGACCTCGCAATAGTCGAGGTTGTTTTCACTTACAACAAACTATATATAGAAAGAAAGTTCGGAAATAGTGTACTATTGTTTCAAAGGGGGATTAAACTTTGAAAAGATTGGTACTCTGTTCAGTTCTGTTAGTATCATTAGTTGGGTGTAGTTCAGAGAAATCCGCACAACCACAACCACAAAAACCACCTCAAGCTCAAGTCGAGGCTTCTACTATACCAAAGGCAGAAAAGTTACCTGATAAACAGCTCATCGAGAAAATTAAAGCTGAAATTGGTGGACGACCATTCGTAGACAATGTAAAAATCGAAAACAACACCTTAACCATCACGTACAAAGAAGATAAAAAGGATCTAAAACTGTACAATGAGTACTGGGGTACAGGAGATGCCATCACAAAAAATCTGATGTCTAATCCACCGCGTTATTTACGTGTAAGTGATTCATTCAACAAGGTACATATCGAAGTTCCATTTCAAGGAAAAAAGTACACGGTTACAATCACTCGTACAGAAGTAGAACACTATTTCGGCGTCAAATTAAGTGAAGTAACAGAGAATAACGCATGGATCAGTAAAATCATCGATCCATTTGTCTACAACAAAGAAAAGCGAGCTGAATACGCTAAGCAGTTCATCAAGATTACGCCATAAAGATAGAAGTTAGACATAGAATAGCCCCGACCACTGCATGTGATCTGGGCTATTTTTCACTTACTCATCAAACATTAGTAATATCATTCAAGAACTGGTTAAACGCATTGCTTACAATAAACTTCTACTCATAAACAGATGGATCATCATACAGTGAATCCAAAAACTCAAAGATGTTATTTGCCAAGAAATACATATTGCTCATATCAGGCTCGTCTTCTGCTTCTTCTTCATGATCCCAGAAGTAGATATGGTCATAGTAAGGAGCTTTAGTTCCTACGCATATCATATTACCACTAGGATCATCACCAATCGGAATAAATCCCTCTGGCATACGATCTTCCAGTATATCAATAACCTTTTGTAGATTACGATGACTACTACCCGTTCCAAATAGATTATTTACAACACTTACGCCTTGTTCATCCGAAATTCGAAAGAGTGGAAGAACTGTATAGCCTCCATTGAACTTTAACAAAAAACTCTTATATTCTTTAGGCAGTTGGATCTGGATCTCCGCTTCCAATCGTTCAATATCCGAAGTTCCTAGTTTGGAATCCTTACTAATTACCTTAACCATACTCAATTCCCCCTTATTTTTTATTCTCTCCCTCTATTATCGAAATTCCGCCCCTATGCTTAAATTCAGTATGAATATCTTCCTCCACGAGCATCATTGTTTTCCCATCTTGATGATGGTGCCATGTGTAACCTATAGGAGATCTTCTTAGCCCATTGTGTTCGTGTAGCGGTGGGTCTGAGTTGACATCTAGTCCTGCCTTTAAATTGGATTCTTTGAAATCTGTTGGTCGGTGGGCTGGATTTGCAAAATCAATCTCCACAGACTTTATTATTGGATGTACATGTTCCGAAAAATCTGGATATCCATTAGGATACCTTATAGAAACACCATCTTTATTGGTATAAGTCCAGACTTTATTTTCATCTATACTTATACTACCACCTTTATTGAGCCATTTTTCAGGTACTGGTGAATTTTTTGGTTTGGTTTCTAGTAATTCTTTGGGGACTTTCTCAGTTCCGCCTTTGGAAAATTGTTTAGTGCCCGTTTCTGCTTTCCCACTTGGACAATCAAGCTTCCCTGCCAACTGCATCGAAGCAAAATAATGTCCTGTATCCTGCTGTTGTACAGCGATACAGTCCTTCAATTTCATTATGAACGGCTCAATCTTCGGAAATGCAAAGGTGAGTCCCGCTACGGTAACCGCACCGGCTGTCGTGGTAGCGAGTATCTTCTTGGCATTACCAAATAATTTGGCCCCCAGTGACTTGAACTTATCACCCAATCCTGTAAGCGAATCAGAGAGTTTCCCCCATGCCTTGCTGGCTAGAGGAAACTTACTAGAGAGGCCACCTGCCTTCGAAACACCATTGCCTACCTTCCCTGCTTTATCTAAACCTTTTAACCCTAGAACTTGTGAGGCCGCATATCCTAGCCATTCTGCACGTGAATTTCCATCTCCATTGATCACCATTCGCACAAAGGACTCCGTGATCTCATTCCAGACACCGCTTACTCCATTACGTATGTTGTCCCATACTTCACCGGGATGGGTAATCCAGTACACGAGCTTGTCCCATGCCTCACCGGGATTGAGGATCGCATATAGGATGAGTTCACCCGCTCCCACCACTAGGTCAATGACGCCTATGACCATGTCCGCCAGCCCTCGTAACACACCTTTCAGGAAGGATGCTGCCCATTCTACTACCTTTAGTATAGGAAACTGCTTCTTTAATATGGCCCATGCTAATGTGGCCGCGGAACCAACGGCTAAGGCCCATTTCCATAAGCTATCTTTCAATTCTTTGATCTTCGCGCCTAGCTCATCCAATATATTGTTTATCTCATCCCATATTTCCTTACACCACTTGGTGAATCGATCCCATTTGGCCTCTAGCCAGTCTCCCGCCGATTTTAACCAACCTTTTTCCGTAGTAGTGGATGTTTTCGCTATTTCCGTATCGAACTCAGAGTTGATTGGGGTGTTATCAATATTGAAGTCCACTGCATAGGTAAGCCCTTGTCCTACGAATCCAAATGTGAAAAGCACAATCATCATCATGATGAACAAGGTTTTTAGTATTCTTTTGTTTTGCATACACGTAACTACTGCAAAGAAATAATGATCTTTGCAAACTCCTCTCGTCTCATAAATTTTATATAATATTTCTACATTCCATTAATCTTACAATATACTACATATAATTAACAAGAATTTGGATATATAAATCTAATTAGATTTTTTGCTTCGTCTTTTGAGGTACTCCTCTTTATTTTTCTCGAGTAACAGTCTCCACTCTTCCACCCATTCCTCTGCCCCAATCCACTTACTGCATCACTTAAACTAATCCATCCTTCTTCTTTCATCTGTTCCTTATACGCTCTCGTCCATGATTTTCCCTTTTTCATCCTTCTGGCATGTTCTAACGATTCCTTAGGAAGGGGAGCCCTAAGCTCCTTTGCCAGTTGAATCCCTTTTGGCACCACTTCTTCTTTAAACCACTCTGCATTCTTCATTGCCCGATTCCGGCTATTTCTTTGAGTTTCATGCGATAGGAGAGCCACTCCAAGGGGAATATTGTTTTTGATTTTGAATTCTCGTACACTCTCATATCCATGCATACCTAGATGCATCCATGTAAGGGCTCTCTTTTTCGCTTTGCAAATCGGGCAAATAATATAGTCTTCAAATATGTACTTTTCTATATCCATATGTCTTCTCCTTGATGATCGTTTTATATGCTTGCATAGTATATTATCAAAAAGTAGCATGTTAGATGGGTTCTATTTTGAGGCCACTCAAACAGACAACATTCAGACAAAAGTTAGCCTCGATTCACAGCCAAGTGGGGGCTAATTTTGGCTCCTTTATCCATATGAGTTTCTGATTGACCACTAAGTGATCACGAAACTGATCACCTATTGATCACGGGTTCGATCACACTCTTGATCACGAAATGATCACGCACTTAATAACATTAGATAGAATTAGATAACACTAAATAGCACACCTATCCAGAAAAAGGGAAATGAAAAAGGGTTTACAGTCTATTCCTTTAACTACATAGATAGCGAAACCCCGCTTGTACCAAGGGATCTCGGTATAAACGGGGTTTCTATAATTTGGCGTGCCCTGAAGGATTCGAACCCTCGACCTTCTGATCCGTAGTCAGACACTCTATCCAGCTGAGCTAAGGGCACATCTCATTATATAATTCAATTCCTTACTCTAAGAGAGTAAATGGCGTGCCCTGAAGGATTCGAACCCACGGCCTTCTGATCCGTAGTCAGACACTCTATCCAGCTGAGCTAAGGGCACATCTCATTATATGATTCAATTCCTTACTCTAAGAGAGTAAATGGCGTGCCCTGAAGGATTCGAACCCTCGACCTTCTGATCCGTAGTCAGACACTCTATCCAGCTGAGCTAAGGGCACATATAACTTGTCAACGAAAATAATCTTACCACATGACAAAATACAATGCAATATCTTTTTCTACTTTTATTACAAAAGAGGAATCTATTCGATTTACGCTCATACACTCGTAGATAAGGTACTCTCATTACAGAGTCAAGCTTGTTATAAATCAATGACAAGCTGAGTACAAATTACATAGAAGGGACTAATCACATTGAAAAAAACTCTTTCCCTTTTACTTATTTTCAATATCATTCTTATTACAGCAACCAGTTGCGAAACAAGTCAATCCGCCCAAGAGGCAATGAAACGTACACCTTCTATACAACCTGTTGTTTCAAGTATGAATGAAATGATCCAACAGGAAAATCAAAATGATACATTGCTTCAGAAAATGGCTGCATCTGTAGAAGAGGCAAAACTAAAAACCATATCCAATCAGAAAGTAACAGATCTAGAACAAAATATGATCCCTAAAGTAAACCAAGCCAAATCTCAAATTGCAGAATATAAAAAAGCAGTGGAAAGTGTGCAAGAGAGATTCAAAGAGGTCAAACAACAAGTAAACAAACTCACAAATCCTTCTATCCAGCAACCTGCTCAGCGATTCCTTACAGACTTTGAAACAAGTATTCAGACGGAGTTATCTATTGCAACAAAGTATGAAGAACTCCTACAAAATCAATCAGAAGCAATTCAGGCCATTATCAAGAGTAAACCCCTTCCCACTGACAACTCGGATCAATTAGTGACAGAAATTGATCAATTGGTATCGTTATTTCAAGAACAGGTAAAAAAACTAAATGCCTCCTATCAGAAAGTATTATCTGTATAAGCAATAAAAAAGTTTGCTCGTGGCACTTACAGTCACGAGCAAACTTTTTTATTTGGAGGCGACACCCGGATTTGAACCGGGGGTAAAGGTTTTGCAGACCTCTGCCTTACCACTTGGCTATGTCGCCAAATAAAAATGGCAGGGGTGGTAGGAATCGAACCCACACTAGAAGTTTTGGAGACTCCTGTTCTACCACTAAACTACACCCCTACAAAATGCTGGCAATAGGACTTGAACCCACAACCCCCTGATTACAAGTCAGGTGCTCTACCAATTGAGCTATGCCAGCGCATTTCTGATGGTGATCGAGACGAAACTAATTCACCACACAAGTACATTTTATTCCCTTTGTACTACAATATTATAAAGGATGCTGGCAATAGGACTTGAACCCACAACCCCCTGATTACAAGTCAGGTGCTCTACCAATTGAGCTATGCCAGCACATTTTGATGGTGGTTCGGGACGGAATCGAACCGCCGACACGAGGATTTTCAGTCCTCTGCTCTACCGACTGAGCTACCGAACCATCTGGCGGAGAGAGAGGGATTCGAACCCTCGAGACAGGTTTTGCCCGCCTACACGATTTCCAATCGTGCTCCTTCGACCAACTCGGACATCTCTCCAGATTATCATATTCATCTTAATCGTTAGTTGTGCTCTGATTGAAATCCAGTAACAACTCACAAATAATATAGTACTGTGATTTAAGGATAATGTCAACAAGAAATAGAAACTTTATATAAAAATACAGGATGCACATATCCAAGAATAACTTCTACACTATCGCTAGTAAGATAAGTTTTTTTCCACATTCTAAAGTCCTTAACCAACGTTATCAAACCTGCGGAAACTGAATGAATATACCATTAATATTATTCTTAGAAACACATCTAATGCCTTTCCAGTACCTGGTCACCAATAGTAGTCGGTTCTAAGCTAACATCTAGTTATCTAGAAAAGCATTACATCTTTTCTACTGAACGATCATTTAAACGCCTTTCTTTTGACTCTGATCGAGTTAATTTTTGCATTAGGCATAAATATAGTACACCACTCCATTCGCAAACAGCTGTAGAACAAGCTATTTCTCGCTAAGCCAGTACAGAATAACATCATGTAATGATCACATACAAACCCTTATTTTCTCACAGTCACGAGTCAACCTATCCCCGCTCCATAAATCTGATCTAAGTAGGGGTTCAATCATGAAAATAACTTCTGAAATCATCCTATCTTAGCGACTCAGAATTTCCTAACCTTATTCACTACTATACTATATAATACGCTTGTATCAAAACCTATGTTTATCATTCTTTACATAATAAAAAAAGCACCCAGTTTTAACTGAATGCTTCTTTTATTATGTATGCCTGGCGACGTCCTACTCTTCCAGGACCCTGCGGTCCAAGTACCATCGGCGCTGGAGGGCTTAACGGTCGTGTTCGGGATGGGAACGAGTGGATCCCCTCCGCCATCATCACCAGACTAAGTTGTAGAAGATGAAACACCTTCAAAATTAGATCAGAAATGAGAGAAAGAAAGTTGCATTTCGAAAGTTGATTAACCAACCATTTCATGCGTGTAGGATAAGCCCTCGACCGATTCGTATCTGTCAGCTGAACACATTGCTGTGCGTACACCTCAGACCGATCAACCTCGTCGTCTACAAGGGGT
>NZ_FNPL01000040.1 GCF_900107305.1 Thermoactinomyces sp. DSM 45892 | reverse complement strand
CCTGAGGCTCCAACTGCCCCCGTCGGCCCTGCTGGACCTTGAGGCCCGGTAGCCCCCGCAGGTCCGGGAGGTCCTCCTGATGGACCTGTAGGCCCTGTGGCTCCGGCAGACCCCGTCGGTCCCCTCGTGACGTCTGTGTTTAATACATTTTCTAACTTTTCATTTAGGATCCATTCTTTTTTCCCGATTACATTAATCGTGTCGCGAACACTATTATTTATCGTGAGTAAATCGCTAATAGAAGGTTGGAAGGATGTTGAGACTCCGGGAAGCGTTCCGAGAACGTACTGGAGTTTTTCGCCCTCAGCATTAATAATATGACTTAATCCTAGTTCTTCTAAGGCAATCGATGATAGTAGTAAATTTACTGCATCTTCTCTTGTAATGGAGATATTAGGTGAAATATTAGGGATGTTGGCTTGAGACATGTTATACCTCCTTAATACAATATTCTTAGTATAGATATGCATAATTACATATATTCTTACGGTTTTATTTATTCAAAGAGAACGATCTTTTATAGATAAAAGAACTGTAACCATCGAGGGTCGTTTCCAACGGTAATCGTACTAAAGATGTTGTTGGATATTTGATCGATTAACGCAACACGTCCAGGATTGCCACCAATCACCGCGGCAACGTAGGATGAGGTGAAGTTATCAAGCATTAACTCCGTTGGGATCGAGTTGACGGCAAGTTCTCGCCCATTTCCTGCTAACGTAATCGTAGCGAGAGTGTTGTTGGTGCTTGCATCGACTTTATAAACAAAATTATTTTGTGGTTTAACATAGAGTGTGTTGGTTAACGTATTGATATCTACACCAATTAGCCCTCCACTGAGTGGAATGGTAGCCGCTATGGTATTACTAGGGAAATTGATAGCATTGACAACACTTCCATTATTTAGAGCTACATAATAAAGTCCTGATGCTGGGTTCACAGCTAACTGATGATCGCCCGATGTTGTCGTAATGGTTGCGACGATGCTATTCGTGGTGCTGTCAACGACAGAAACGAACCCGCTATTCGAAGAGATATAAATTTGATTTGTGATTACATTTACATCTGCTTCTAGAGGAGCAGGAACGGCGATGGTTGTGACGAAAGTATTATTTTCTTCAAAGACAGATACATTATTACTGCCGAAGTTTGAAATATATACTCGACCATTATTAGGATTTACCGCTCCACCTCTAGGGGTGGTACCAGCAGTAAGGGTTGCGATGATGGTATTGGTTCTTGCATCGATGACAGAGGCATTACGTGATCCAGAATTGGCAACATATACCCGATCGTTCTTTTGATTGATAGAGCCACCCCAAGGAGCAGATCCTACAGGGATTGTAGCCACTACTTGTAGCGTTCGTCCGTTAATGACTGAGACGTTATTTGAATTACTGTTTTGTACATAGATGAAAGGTGTTTGGTTTTCAGCTGAGGCTCCAGTAATGCCTGTGGCGCCTGTCGACCCGGTAGCTCCCGTCGGTCCGGTAATGCCTGCAACTCCGGTAGCCCCTGTGGGTCCAGTGCCACCTTGGGGTCCGCTAGCACCAGTAGACCCTGTGGCACCTTGAGGCCCTGTGGCACCAGTGGGTCCGGTAGCCCCTTGAGGCCCCGTAGTGCCGTCCGCGCCATCCGCGCCCGTTGGACCTTGAGGCCCAGTGTCCCCTTGAGGCCCCGTAGTGCCGTCCGCGCCATCCGCGCCCGTCGGACCTTGAGGCCCAGTGTCCCCTTGAGGCCCCGTAGTGCCGTCCGCGCCATCCGCGCCCGTCGGACCTTGAGGCCCAGTGTTCCCTTGAGGCCCCGTAGTGCCGTCCGCGCCATCCGCGCCCGTTGGACCTTGAGGCCCCGTAGTGCCGTCCGCGCCATCCGCGCCCGTCGGACCTT
>NZ_FNPL01000047.1 GCF_900107305.1 Thermoactinomyces sp. DSM 45892 | reverse complement strand
GCCACGGGAGTAACGGGTCCGCAAGGAGAAACGGGTCCGCAAGGCCCTACCGGAGCCCCCGGATCGGCAGCCAATACCGGAGCCACGGGAGTAACGGGTCCGCAAGGAGAAACGGGCCCGCAAGGCCCTACCGGAGCCCCCGGATCGGCAGCCAATACCGGAGCTACCGGAGTAACGGGTCCGCAAGGTCCGACAGGCCCTACGGGATTTGCTGGGGCCATCGGAGAAACCGGCCCGCAAGGGGGGCCGGGTCCCACTGGAATAACCGGCCCCCAAGGTCCGTCGGGTCCCACTGGATTTGCTGGGGCTACCGGAGAAACGGGCCCCCAAGGTCTGCCGGGTCCCACCGGATTTGCTGGAGCCACCGGAGAAACGGGTCCACCAGGTTTCACCGGGGCTACCGGAGTAGGGGAGACCGGAGCCACGGGAGTAACGGGTCCGCAAGGAGAAACGGGCCCGCAAGGCCCTACCGGAGCCCCCGGATCGGCAGCCAATACCGGAGCCACGGGAGTAACGGGTCCGCAAGGAGAAACGGGTCCGCAAGGCCCTACCGGAGCCCCCGGATCGGCAGCCAATACCGGAGCCACGGGAGTAACTGGCCCGCAAGGAGAAACGGGCCCCCAAGGTCCGACAGGCCCTACGGGATTTGCTGGGGCCATCGGAGAAACCGGCCCGCAAGGGGAGCCAGGTCCCACTGGAATAACCGGCCCCCAAGGTCCGTCGGGTCCCACTGGATTTGCTGGGGCTACCGGAGTAGGGGAGACCGGAGCCACGGGAGTAACCGGTCCGCAAGGAGAAACGGGCCCGCAAGGCCCTACCGGAGCCCCCGGATCGGCAGCCAATACCGGAGCTACGGGAGTAACGGGTCCGCAAGGAGAAACGGGCCCACAAGGCCCTACCGGAGCCCCTGGATCGGCGGCCAATACCGGAGCCACGGGAGTAACTGGCCCGCAAGGAGAAACGGGCCCCCAAGGTCTGCCGGGTCCCACTGGATTTGCTGGAGCTACCGGAGAAACGGGCTCCCAAGGTCCGACAGGCCCTACGGGATTTGCTGGGGCCATCGGAGAAACCGGCCCGCAAGGGGGGCCGGGTCCCACTGGAATAACCGGCCCCCAAGGTCCGTCGGGTCCCACTGGATTTGCTGGGGCTACCGGAGAAACGGGTCCACCAGGTTTCACCGGGGCTACTGGAGTAGGGGAGACCGGAGCCACGGGAGTAACCGGTCCGCAAGGAGAAACGGGCCCGCAAGGCCCTACCGGAGCCCCCGGATCGGCAGCCAATACCGGAGCCACGGGAGTAACGGGTCCGCAAGGAGA
>NZ_FNPL01000050.1 GCF_900107305.1 Thermoactinomyces sp. DSM 45892 | reverse complement strand
TTCTCTATATTTAGAAGAGGACAGAGATGGATTATCACTCAAAAAATATTGAAAAAACTCTAATTTTGTTATATAATATTATAATAGATAAATTTATATTTGGCATGTAAACCGAAAATAGCATGAATAAACGAATGGGGTGGCATATCGCTACCCTTTTTCGTTGGATGGTGGAGGAGATAGGACATCTATGAGTAACAAGAACATGAAGAGAATATCGAGATCCTTACTTATTCTGATGATTGTGTTATTCACATTTGGATTCGTAGGACAAGGAATTACCCATGCAGTCGATTTCAACATTGATAACACTCCGATCACGGGAGAGTTCGATACAGAGATAGCGAAAACATCAACCACTACGGAAAAAGGTTGGTTAGAGTCGGCAGGAGATTGGGTTAGTGACAAATGGAATGGTTTCACGGATTGGTGCGGTGAGCTGTGGGATGATGTAAATAATATCTTGGACGATCTAGGTGCTAAAATTAAAAGTATTAAGGATAATTTATGGGAATGGGGATTGACAATCGGGGCTGGTGTGACCTTAGCATGGGCTATATTAAAGAAGCAGTTTCCAATGTTAAAAGTGTTGGAATGGGCGGCATCCTTCCTTAAAGGTGTGTTACGAGGATTGCTAGACGTGCTCATCGGGATCTTTGACTTAGCGCTAGGAGCTGTAGGACTTCTAGGGTATGTCATTCTAAACCCTAGGGAGTCATGGGACAAGCTCAAGCATTGGGCTACACACCCGGGCGAAGTTTGGGATAATATATCCAATGCGGCAGGAGGGATCTGGAAAGAGATAAGCGAGTCATGGGATCGTATGGTAATCAACGGTGATGGGAATTCACGTTCAGAGTGGTTCGGATATGCATTTTCACAACTTCTTGGGTTAAAAGGTGTAGATAAAGCAGGGAAGGCAGGCAACGTTGTTTCGAAGTCAGGTGGCCTCTCTAGTAAGTTTCCTTTAACAAGTAAAGCTTTTGATGCAATCTCGGACTCATTAACCGGGTTGGGTGACAAAGTAAAGTCATTCGGCGATAATCTATTCGGTAGTGGCAAGAGAATCCTTGCTACCACGACAGCCGGTGCGGTTGCAGTAACAGGACTTACATTTGCATGGCCGAAGATCGAGCCATTATTAATGAAGTTCAAGGACTGTGTAGCTGTACAACAGCAGGATACAGGTCATTATCTTGCTTCGATGCAATTGGCGGGAAAGAT
>NZ_FNPL01000053.1 GCF_900107305.1 Thermoactinomyces sp. DSM 45892 | reverse complement strand
ACTCCTCCGATTGGGCGTCCGATTGCGAATGTAGAAGTATTTGTACTCGATCGCAATGAGCAAATCGTCCCAGTCGGGATAGCTGGGGAGCTGTACATCGGCGGAGCAGGACTAGCCCGTGGATATCTAAACCGGCCGGAGTTGACCGAGGAGCGTTTCGTTCCGCATCCATTTAAAGCAGGAGAACGCTTATATCGGACAGGGGACCTTGTAAGGTATCTTCCAGATGGGAATCTGGAGTTTATGGGCCGGATCGATCATCAAGTCAAAATCCGAGGTTTCCGGATTGAACTTGGGGAGATTGAAGCGGCTTTGCAAGAGCACCCATCTATAAAAGAGGCCGTAGTGTTGGTAAGAGAAGATGAGCCTGGCGATAAGAGATTAGTAGCCTACGTGGTGGGCGGAGGAAGCACGCCAGAATGGCGGGAGCATCTCAAGGCTCAATTGCCGAGCTACATGGTTCCATCGCATTTTGTCGAGATGGAAACCTTACCTCTTACTTCTAATGGGAAGGTTGATCGCAAAGCCTTACCTATTCCAGAAGAGCAAGCAAGCGGGGAAGAGAATCATCTCTCTCCTGTAGAAGAACTCATTGCGTCTGTTTGGAGTCAGGTATTAGGTGTCTCGAACATCGGAGCGCAAGATTCATTCTTTGAACTGGGTGGACACTCACTGCTTGCAACCCAAGTGGTTTCTCGTCTACAAGAAGCGTTTCAAATCGAACTTCCGTTACGTGAGCTGTTCGAGCATTCGACAGTGGAGACGTTAGCAAGGCGAATTGGCCAATTGCGTCAGGGGGATCAAAAGAGAGAATTACCCCCACTTGTACCAGTGGAGCGTGGCGAAGCAATCCCGCTATCCTATGCGCAGCAGCGCTTATGGTTTATCGATCGATTCACGCCTAATAGTGCTCTCTATAATATTCCCGCCGTATGGCGCCTCACAGGGGACTGGGCAATAGAATCCCTAGAAAAGGGATGGAATCAGCTTCTAGAACGTCATGAGTCGCTACGGACTGTAATCCAAGAGATAGATGATCAACCCGTACAACAAAT